>JAIOPM010000036.1 GCA_021413885.1 Planctomycetota bacterium | reverse complement strand
GGTGCTGTAGTACCACTGACCGTTCTTCGCGCCGATCAGGTTCGAAGCGGTCAGGTTGAAAACCTGGGTGCCGCAACCGGATTGCGTCGCGAAGCCGGACGTCGAGAGCGCCGGCACGCAGCCCTTGCTGTTCGTCTTCGCGGTGCAGTAGAAGCCGACGGTGCTCCCACCGCTCGCGCTCGGTACTTCGAGCGTCGTCATGTCGGTGCCGTAGTAGTTCGGGAAGGTCATGGGCATCGAGGTCGCGAGGACCGACCCGCCGCCGAGCGGGGCGAAGCTCAACAGCTTGCCCTCGAAGTCGTCGAACAAGAGCGCCTCGCCGCGCAGACTCGAGAAGCACGCGGAGTCCGTGACGGCGGCGCCGATGTACGGACCGTTGATCGCGTACGTCGAGATCGCGAGCGAAGCGGGCGCGACGCGCAAGAGCCGCGCTTGTTGTGCGTTCGAGTTGGTGTCGACGGCGAGCAACCAATTCCCGTCCGGCATGCGGCTCCAACCGACCGGAAGGTTCGAACCGTTCGGATCCGGCGCGGCTTGCGTGCAGGTGCTCGAGACCACGCGCGTGCCGTCCGCCGACAGATCGAGACGCAGCACGGTGAGGTTCAAGTCGCTGCCGCCCGCGCACGCGATGACGCCGGTGTTGCTCTTGGTCGCGACGAGCAGCGCGTTCAGGCTCGGATCGTAGGCGAGCGCGGTGGTGTAGACGACCCCGGGCGCGTCGAACGGCGCGGTGCCGCTCGCGTCGAGCAAGTCGTGGCGCACGTTGTTCGCGTCGAGGTAGCGGAACGCGACGAAGCCGGAGCCGCTCGCTTCGTCGTGCATGTAGATCTTGCCGCCGGCGCCTGGAGCGAAGAGGTAGAGACGCTCGTTCTCGAAGCCCAGGTCGGTCACGTTGCCGCTGCCGTCGAGCTCGTACAAACGCATGAACTGCGCGCCGACGCCCGCGGGGTTGCCGTAGAAGAGCACGCGATCGCGGAACGCGTCGAAGCACATCGAACCCGGACGAAACTGGGCCGTCGTCAGGTCGTGAACGATCGAGACCTGGCCGGTCAACGGGTCGAGACGGAGGATCGCGCCGTCGCCCGCGCTCGAGCCCGTGCCGTGCACGATCGGGCTGTAGTGCAGGATCTCGCCGGGCGAGAAGCCGCTGGATTGCGCGGAGGTCGAGGCCGAGCCGAGCCCGGCGAGAAGCGCGGTGAGCCAGAAGGACGAACGTTGCATGGTCTGCTCCTCTAGGAAAAGGGTCCGAGGCCCGAGCGGCCCCGAGGAGCAGGCGGAGATTCCGGGCGAGCTTCACGCAGCTCGCGCGGAATTCCGCGAACGATCCGCGGTCAGGGCAGGATCGTGAACGTCGCGCCGTTGGTCAGGCTCGTATTGTTGGGCGGCGCGAAGCCGCCGTCGCGGCTCCAGTACTGCGCCCACGCGTTGGCGCCGGCGGTCAGGCTCGGATCGGTGCCCGCGGCGATGCGCACGTTGAAGTCGAAGCTGAACGTGCCGGTGCAATCGGTGCCGGTCGGCGAGCCGCCGGAGTTCTGGACCGCGGTGCGTTTGGTCGGCGACTTCGCGCACAGGTGTCCGCCTTGCAGCGGAATGCCTGCCGCTCCGACGGTCGAGTAGAAGAGCAGACCGGTCTTCTTGTTGAGCACGTCGAACGCGCTCAACGTGAAGCCGCTGCCGGCGCTCGCGCTCGCGTTGCCGAACGCGTCCATCTGCGGCGCGCAACCCTTCGAGTTGATCTTCGACGTGCAGTAGAAGGTCGCGTTGGTCACTTTGACGAGCGCGACGTCGAGGACTTGAGCGCTCGTGGCGGTCGCGGCGATGCCGAACTGTTGGCTCGCGTAACCGGGCGCGGAGAAGAGCACCTGCGTCGTCGCCGCCGGCAGGAACGATTGATAACGCCCGAACGCCGCCTCGGCGCCGTTCTTCTCGCCGTTGACGAACGCGGTGCCGGGGTACGAAACCTTCGCCGCGAGCGGCGCGCCCGAAACGGAATCGGTGACGTGACCGGAGAGCGTGATCGGCCGCGCGAGCACGTACTGTGTTCCGCCCCACGCGTCGGGCACTTCGTTCGCCTGCGCGCTCGCGAACGTCGGTTGGAACTGCGCGCCGACTTCGGTCAGGTACGCGGACGTGCCGTGGTTCGCGAGCGGATCCATCCATTGCTCGCCGTGCGCACTCGGCGCGCGTTCGGCGCCGCCGTAGCTCGACGCGAGCGAGATCTGGATCGCTTCCGCTTGCAGCGTCGACGCCCACGGATGAGTCCAGCACAGGTAACCCCACAACGTCTCGCTGCCGAACGAGTGGTAGTCGAGGACCTTCGTGAAACGCTCGCGATCCTGCAGCGCCTTGATCGTCTTCACTTCGGCTTCCGACGCGGTGCTCGGTCCCTTGTACGTGTCGTCGGAGACGACCGTCGAGCCGGCGCACGCCGAGGTCCAACCGAAGTTGTAGTTGCGATTGAGATCGACGCCGGTGCCGCCGCCGAAGACGTGGCGATTCTTGCGCCACAGGTTGTCGACGTTGAAGACGTAGTCGTAGCCGTCCGGGTTCGCGTTCGGGAGCACCCAGATCTCGTAGCCGTCGACCGCGGCGGTGATCGACGGGTTCGATCCGTAGAGCGTCGTCAACTTCGTGATCGTGTCGAGGCCGATGACGTGGACGGCGAGCTCGCGACAGTGCGAGCCGCACAGGACGAGCGCCGTCGGCTCGTCCTCGTCGGTCGCGACGTTGTCGGAGATCTTGCACGCGTACAGGTGACGACCTTCGACGGTCGTCGGCATCCCGAGCGTGACGGTGAGGTCGACGAGCTGACAGATCGCCGGGAACGCGTTCGCCGACGCGGTCATCGACGCGAGGATCTGCGCGCCCGTCGGATAGCCCGCGGGCACGACGTCGTTCGGCGATTGCGCGGCTTGGATCTCACTGTACGGGCGACCGATCTCGAGCACGGTCGGCGCGAAGCCCATGCGTTCGAGTTCGACGAGACTCGCGTCGCTGACCACGAGCTCGAGCGACGCCGCCTTCACCGAGCCTTCGAGCACGTCGAAGCCTTGCTCGGTCAAACGGTCGGCGAGGTCGTGCGCGCTCGGCGTCTGCACCGCGACGCGCTTCAACGTCTGAGCGAACGACGACGGCGCGAGAAGGATCAACGCGAAGGACGCTGCGAATCCGAACTTCATGGCTCTTCCTCGATGGGGATGCGTCGAGCGACGGCTCGAGCGAGGCGTCGATTCTGCACCGTCGACACCGAAGCCGCCAGGCGGCGCGCGAGTTCGACGCGACGCGCTGCGACTCAGTCGCGCTTCGAGCCGTACTCGCAGCGCTCGACCAACGGGCACGCGTCGCAGTCCGGCGCCGCGTTCTTGCACAGCCGTTGTCCGTGGCGTCGCAACAACCCATGGGCGCGCGTGAGCGCCGCGAAGGTTTCCGCGAGCTCGTTCGACGCCGCGTCGCGCGCGGTGCGGTACGAACGCGCGTAGTTCTTCGATTCCTCGCCGTAGCCGAGCCGCAGCAGCACGCGCAAACCGTTGGACTCGAGCGCGAGCACCGGCTCGATGCCGCTGAAGAGCAGGATCTTCTCCGCGCCCGGTTCGCCGATGGAAGGGAAGCGCTTCAGGATGCGTCGCGCCGGCGCGCCGCCGCCGCGCAACGCGCGCGCGAAGTCGCCGACGTCGAGCGCGAGCTCCGCGCATTCGTGCAGTCGCTCGGCGCGCTTCGCCGCGTGGATCCCGCCGAGCGTCGCGACTTCGAGCAACACGTCGATGCGCGCCGCGGCGACGGAACGCGGGTCGAGGCCGACGCGCTGCTCGAGCGCCGCGAACGCCTTGGCGCGCCGCTCGTCGTCGACCAAGTACGCGACGTTCTCCCACAGCGCGAGCGCGAACGGCTCGCGGACCTTCGGCTTCGGGACGGCGCCGTGGAGCACTTCGAGCTCGGCCAACACCCGCTCCAACTTCGAACGCGCCATCGCGGTGAGAATAGCGCGCGATCGCGCGTTATCGTGCGCGCCGTGACCGACGCCGACTCGACTCCGAAACCGCGCCGCGCGTGGCCGATCGAACCGACGCGCTGGCCGACGCGCGAGGCGGTGGCCGCGAGCCGGCTCTTCTCCCCCGCGCGCCTCGGCGCGCTCGAGACGCGCACGCGAACGTGGGTGCCCGCGATGGTGCCGTGGCGCGCGAGCGACGAAGGCTTCGTCACGCCCGACGTGCTCGATTGGTATCGCCGCTTCGCCGACGGCGAGCCCGGCGTGTTGGTGGTCGAGGCGACCGGTATCCGCGACGTGCCGAGCGGGCCGCTGTTGCGCATCGGACATCCGCGCTTCGAGGCGGGACTCGCCGAGCTCGTCGCGACCGTCCGCGAACATTCGCGCGGCCGCACGCGGCTCTTCGTGCAGTTGATCGACTTCCTCGCGGTCAAACGTCGGCCGGAGAAGGCGAAGTTCCTCGAACGCTTCCTCGTGCTGCGCGACGAGCATCGGGAGCGTCTCGCCGCGATCGACGGGCGCGCGGTCCACGCGAACGACGCCGAAGTGCGCGAGTTGCTGGCGCGGTTCCCCCATCCGACGTTGCTCGCGTTGCTCGACTTGCGCGAGCGCGAGGACCTCGAGTACGGCTACCGCGAGCGCGTCACCGACACCCACCTCGCGCAGATCGCCGAACTGCCGCGCGTGTTGCCGCGACTCTTCGCCGACGCCGCGGCGCGCGCGAAAGCGGTCGGCTTCGACGGCGTCGAGCTGCACTTTGCGCACGCGTACACGTTGGCTTCGTTCCTCTCGCGGACCAACACGCGCGCCGACGGCTACGGCGGCTCGCTCGAACATCGCGCGCGCTTGCCGCTCGAGGTCTTCCGCGCGGTGCGCGCGAGCGTCGGCTCGGACTACGTCGTCGGTTGTCGCTACCTCGGCGACGAAGTGATCGACGGCGGCTCGCGCGTCGACGACGCGTGCTTCTTCGGGCGGGAATTCGCGCGCGCCGGCTTCGACTTCCTCTCGATCTCGAAGGGCGGCAAGTTCGACGACGCGAAGCAGCCGAAGGTCGGCGAGGCGGTCTATCCGTACACCGGCCCGAGCGGTCACGAGTGCATGCCGACGGTGCGCATCGACGAGCCGCAGGCGCGCGACGCGCGCGGACCGTTCGGACGCAATCTTCCGCTCGCGCGCGCGGTGCGCGAAGACGTCCGCGCCGCCGGCGGCGATACGCCGATCGTCGGCTCGGGCGGAGTCAACTCGTTCGAGCTCGCGGAGCGCGCGCTCGTCGAAGGCGACTGCGACTTCGTCGCGGCGGCGCGGCAGTCGCTCGCCGATCCGGATTGGTGGAAGAAGGTCGAGCAGGGCCGCGGCGACGAAGTGCGGCGCTGCAAGTTCACCAACTATTGCGAAGCACTCGACCAACGCCACGCGCAGGTGACCTGCCAGCTGTGGGACCACGACTTCGCGACGCCCGACGCCGGAAAAGGAACGAGCGGCGAGGAACCTCGCCGCTCGTCGGATGCGAAGCGACGCTTGAACGCGCCGCCTTGGAAGGAAAGCTGACTACTCGGCCTTCGCGATCGTCACCTTCTGCTCGAACTTGCCTTCTTGCGTCGAGGAGATGTGCATCGTGCCGCCGTCGCGACCTTCGCGGTCGTCGTTGGTCTCGATCTTCGCGGTGCCTTCGAGCGTGAGCCCGGCCGGACGCTTGTCGGCGAGCGAGAAGTAGAGCTTGCCTTCGAGCTTGATCTCGTACTTCGGCGCGAACGTCGCCGCGCTCTCGATCCCGAACGCATCGCCTCCGCGGCGCGCACGGGGCGGCGGCTCGGGCATCTCGCCTTCGGCTTCGATCGCGAGCTCGATCACCGCGCACTGCACGCCGTCGTGTTCTTCGTCGCCGGTGTACGTCGCCTTGCCGGTCCACTCCGCGGTGTCGAAGAGCCGACCGGAGCCGCCGCCGCGCATGCCGCGACCGCGACGTCCTCCGCCTTGACCGCCGCCGTCGTCCGCTTGTTCGGGCGGCGGGAAGAGCGACGGCGTGACGTCGGCGAGCAACATGCGCCGCACCGCGTCCTTGTCGAGCTCCCACTTCGCGCCGGCTTCCTTGGCTTCGCCGGGGAGCAACGCGTCGAGCGCGAGCTCGAGGCGGTGATGTTCGAGCGCTTCCGAGTGCGAAGGCTCCTTGCCTTCCTTGACCTTCGCCTCGACGCGGCCTTCCTTGTCGGCGCTGAGCTCCAGCGTCACGCCCGCGAGCGGCGAATCGACGGACGATTCACGCTCGTCCTCGCCGAAGCGCATCACGCTCTTGTTCTCGAGCGCCTCGAACGTGCGCTCGACCTTGGTCGGCTTGCCGTCTTCGGCCGCGGTCCACTTGTCGACGTGGACGACCTTGCGCGTCGTCTCGGACGACGAGCCGCCGCCGAAGCCTTCGACAGGTTCGCCGTCGCGGGTCATGTCGAACTTGGTGGTCTCCATCGAGAACTTGGACTCGACGGTGACCTTGACCGAGTGCTCGGCCGTGTAGTGGGTCGAAAGACGCGTGCCGCCGACGGCGAGCAACGCGGCGGCGAAGGGAATCGTGCGCAACATCATTGTGGAACCTCCTCGAAGTAACGTGACGCGTTGCAAACCCTAGAGGAATCGCAGGGTGTCGGTCGAATCCGCCTTTCGATTGCGACGCGCGGTGCGGCCCGCGACCTGGCCGGACCGGTGCGGCACGCGTATCTTCCGTTCGCGTGCGAGTCCTGGGCATCGAGATCGGCGGGGTTTCGATCGGCGGAACCGAGACCTTCATCGATCTGCCGGGGTGGAAGCTCGGGTTCGATCTCGGGCGCCTCTCCGAAGCGGCAGTGCAGCGTCCGACGTTGCTCTTCACCCACGCGCACGTCGATCACATGGGCGCCGTCGTTTCCCACGCGGCGATGCGTCACTTGCGGCGCGCGCCGGCGCCGACGTACGTGATCCCGCGCGAGAACGAACGGGCGTTCCGCGCGTTGTTCCAAGCGTGGCGCGAGCTCGACAACTCGGAACTCGAGCACCGCGTCGTGCCTCTCGTTCCGGGCGAAGAGTTCGAGTTGCCGTGCAAGTTGATCGCGCGGCCGTTCCGCTCGCCGCATCGCGTCACGACGCAGGGTTACGCGCTGTGGAGCAAGAAACGCAAGTTGAAGCGCGAGTTCGCCGGCTTGCCGCAGGCGGAGCTCGAGCGTTCCGTGCGCGAGCGCAACGCCGAGATGACCGAGCTCGTCGAAACGCCGGAGTTCGCGTTCAGCGGCGACACGCTGATCGAGCTCGTCGAGAACGAGGAAGTCGTGCGCAAGGCGCGCATCCTGGTGCTCGAGTGCACGTTCCTCGACGACCGCGTGCCGGTCGCCGAGTGCCGCTCGAAGGGCCACACGCACCTCGACGAGATCGTCGAGCGCGCGGAGCTCTTCGAGAACGAAGCGTTGGTGCTCAGCCACTTCTCCGCGCGCTACAAGGCGCGGGAAGTGCTCGAACTGCTCGACCGCAAGTTGCCGCCGAGCCTGCGCGCGCGCGTGACGCCGTTCCTCGAGCGAACGGACTGAACGCGGAGCTCAGCGCGCCGAACGCGCCGTGCTCTTGGTCTTGGTCGACTTCGGCGCCTTGGTCTTGGCGCTCTTCGCCTTCACCTTGACCTTGTTGGCCTTGGGCTTGGGCGCGGGCGCCGGCGTTGCCTTCGGCTCGAGCACGAGGTCGAGCACGACCGCGCGCCTGTCCTCGCGCCAACCGCAGATCGCGGCGAACGCGCGGACCAGCTTGCGCGGTTTCGGACCTTCGTCCTTCGCGACGGCGAGGCAGACGTCCGAGAGCGAGAGAATGCCTTCGACGCGCCCTTCGGCGTCGACGACCGGCAAACGCCGCACTTGGTGCGTGCGCATCAGCTCGAGCGCGTCCTCGACGTCGTCGCCGGCGGCGACCGTCAACACGTTGCGCGCCATCGCGTCGGCGATGCTGAGGTTGCGCAAGCTCCCGCCGCGGAAGTAGGCCGACACGGTGACGTCGCGGTCGGTCAACACGCCGACCAACTTCTCGTCCTCGTCGACCACCGGCACGATGCCGCAGTCGTTCTCCCAGAAGACCTGGGCCGCGTCGTTGAGCGATTGGTCGGCGCGACAGGTCGCGACCGGTCGCTTCATCATCGATTCCACTTTCATATGCGTTGCTCCTTTTCGCGCTCCTGGCCGGCCGGGACGAGGCTCGCCGGAACGCGTCGTTTCGTTTGGGGGGCGAAGAGGTTAGCAACCGCGGAAACGGAGCGCATGCAGCGTTCGCGAGTTCGTCGCGCCCCGCGCGGATGACACGCCGCTCACGCGCGAGCGCGAGCCAACGCCTTGAAGCCGCTCGCGAGCAGGAAGAGCGCGAGTAACACCAGTGCAGCCGCCGCGACACCGTTGGCGAGCGCGACGTCGAAGCCGGTGCTCGCGGCGAAGTTGCTCCACGCGAGCGTGCCGAGCGCCCACAGCGTGATCACCAACACGAACGCCATCGGCAAGAGCGTGAACCACGCGCGCTTGCCGTTCTTGCGCAGCCAGACGCTGATCACGATCAACGTCAACGCCGCGAGCAACTGATTCGACGCGCCGAACAGCGTCCAGAACTTCAGGTACGAGTTCTCGCCCGCGTAGCAGAGGAAGAACACCGGCGGCCCGATCGTGATGAGCGTGCCGACGAGTGCTCCCGCTCGCCCGCGCCAACCGAAGATCTCCTGCACGAGATAACGCCCGAGCCGCGTCGCGACGTCCAGCGTGTCGAACACGAACGTCGAGAACGCCATCGCGCCGAACGTGATCGCGAACGGCAGGTTCTCCTTGCCGATCAGGATCGTCAAGAACTCGCCGATGCCGCGGCCATAGATCACGCCGGGCTTCAAGCCCTTCAACTGATCGTTGGTGAAGATCATCACCGTGACGAGCGCGATCAACGCGACGAAACCCTCGGCGAGCATCGCGCCGTAGCCGACGAAGCGCGTGTGCGACTCGCGCTCGACCTGCTTCGACGTGGTGCCCGAACACACGAGGCCGTGGAAACCGGAACACGCGCCGCACGCGATCGTCACGAAGAGGAAGGGAACGAGCTGTCCGCCCGCGAGACCGTCGTCCCACGACTTGAACGCCGGCTGCTTGATCTCGTAGCCGCCGAAGAGCACACCGACGATGCCGAGGCCGAGCGCGCTGTAGAGCACGAAGCCGCCGAGGTAGCCGCGCGGCTGCAATAACGCCCACACCGGCACGACCGACGCGACGCAGCAGTACGCGAGGATCGCGAGCGCCCACGTGCGGTGATCGAAGAGCAAGAAGTGCGAGGCGTGCGTCCCGAGCCACGCGAGCGCGAACGTCGCCGGCACGAAGATCACGGTCACGAGCCACAGCGGCGGCCGGAAGAGCCGCTGCACGACGCCCATCACGATCGCGAGCAACAGGTAGAAGACGCTGGCGCTCGCCACCGCTCCGCCGGGATCGAACGAGCCGCGCGTGCCCTCGAGCTCCTCGGTGCCGCGCACGAAACTGCCGGCGGTGATGTCGGTGAACGCGACGATCACGTACACGAGCGCGAGCCAGATGAAGACCATCATCGCGCGGCCCGCGGGACCGCCGAGGCGCTCCCGCGCGATCTCCGCGACCGACACGGCGCCGTGGCGCACCGACGCGACCAACGACGAGAAGTCGTGGACCGCGCCGATCAACACGACGCCGAGCGCGATCCAGAGCAGGCACGGCAACCAACCGAACTTCTGGCACGCGATGATCGGGCCGGCGATCGGACCGGCGGCGGCGATCGCGGAGAAGTGCTGCGCGAAGAGATAGAACGGTTTGGTCGGGACGTAGTCGATCCCGTCCTCGCGCGTGTGCGCCGGCGTCGCGCGCGCGTCGTCGAGGACGAACTGCTTCGCGACCCACCCGCCGTACAGGCGGTAACCGAGGACCAACAACGCCAGGAACGAGAGGGCGAGGATCGGTAGCTCCACCCCCGCATCCTAGGAACCGCGCTCGACGTGGAGGAGGGACGAGGCGCTCGTTCGGCTCCTGTCTTTGCTATGCAAAGGACTTGACAGGTCAACGGGGTCGGCGAGACTCCGACCATGAGCCCGCGCCTCCTCCCCACCGTCGCTCCCCGTCCGTTCGGCGTCGCCGAGCGCGCGAAGACCAACCTCGTCGTCCTCGAGCAGACGTTGCGGCGGGCGACGCGCTTCCGCGAAGTGCCGTCCTGGAGCGGCGTCCTGATGGGCCTGGTCGGCTTCGCCGCCGCCGGCGCGGCGTCGTTGACGGCGGGCCGAGCTCCGTGGCTCGCGACGTGGTTGGTCGCGGCCGCGGTCGCGACGTTGATCGGCGCCGCGGAGATCAGCGAGCGCATGTCGAGCCGCGGCGACGCGGCGCGCGCGCAGTTCGGACGCTTCGCGGCGGCGCTCGCGCCGAGCTTCGTCGCGACCGGGATCCTGACGTTCGCGCTCGCGAACGCGGGGCTGCACGGTTGGTTGCCGGCGGTGTGGTTGCTCGGCTACGGCACCGCGGTGATCGGAGGCGGCTTGGTGTCGCTCCCGGAAGTCGTGTGGATGGGCGTGACGTTCCAACTGCTCGGCCTCGCCGCGTTGTTGACGCCGGCGGAGTTCGGCGACGTGTGGCTCGCGACCGGCTTCGGCGGTCTGCACGTGATCTTCGGAACCTGGATCGCGGGAGGTCGCCGTGGCTGAGCGCAAGGCGGAGAAGTCGCGCGAACGCGGCAAGTTGCAGCACGTCCCCGGCCTGTCGACCGACGACGCGGAGGGCGACAAGTTGCTCCACGAACGGATGCGGCTCGCGATCGTCGGCGCATTGGCGGTCAACGACGCGCTCTCGTTCGTCGAGCTGAAGGAGCTGGTGGGCGCGACCGACGGCAACTTGTCGGTGCACTCGCGCAAGCTCGAGAACGCCGGCCTCATCGCGTGCACGAAAGGCTTCGACGGCCGCGTGCCGCGGACCGAGTATCGGTTGACGGCGGCGGGGAAGCGCGCGCTCGAACGCCACCTCGACCACATGGAGCGACTGATCCGCGCCGTACGCAAGCGCTGAGGCTGACGATGTTGCGTTGGATTGCCGTGATCGTGATTTGCGGGTTCGTCGGACTCGCGGCCTTGATCAGTCTCTTCCGCCACGACGTGCGCGGGCCGCTCGGCACGACGTTGGTCTACGACGACTTCGCGTTCACGGTGGTCGGCGCGCGGGACGAGAGTTCGCTGCTCGGCGGCAAGCTGGTTCCGAAAGGCGTCTTCAAAGTGATCGAGGTGAAGGTCGCGAACGACGCCAAGCGCGTCGACTACGACGTCACCAGCCAGCGTGTCGTGCTCTTCGACGCGCACGGCGGCCGGTACGACGTAGACGCGGTCGCGCAGGCGGCGCTAGACGCCGCGCTCGCCGCGCCGCCGCCGAAAATGCTCCACCCGACCGAGTCCTGCATGACCACGGTGGTGTTCGACGTGCCGAAGGGGTCGGGGTACGAGCTCGGCATCACGTGGGCCGGTTCGTTCTTCGACACCGTCGATCGGTTGACGATCGGCGAGCGTCGCGTCGAGCTCCCGTAGCCGCCGTCCGTCGATCGCAACCGACGCGTAGTCCTTCGGAGCGCGCGCTTTCCGTACGACGAGCTTCCGTCGTGTGGTCGGGGCCACCTGCGAACCGGCATACTTGCGCGCCGTTCGAGCGCCTTGCGAAGACGTCGGACGCGTCCTCGAGCCCTCGACCCACCTCTCCGACTGCGACCGACCCCGACCGCGTGGACAAACTCACCGGCGACGACATCGTCAGGATGTTCGTGGCGATCGCGACGATCCTCGTCGCGGCTCGGATCTTTGGGGAGATCGCGCGACGGCTGGCGCAGCCCGTGGTGCTCGGCGAGATCTTCGCGGGCATCCTCCTCGGACCGACGGTCCTCGGCTCGATCGCGCCCGAACTGCACCAGTTCTTGTTCCCGTCGAAGGGCGCGGTCGCGCTCTCGCAGGACGCGTTCAAGACGCTCGCGATCGCGTTGTTCCTGCTCGTCGCGGGGATGGAGGTCGAACTCTCGGTGATGTGGAAGCAGGGGCGCACCGCGCTCTCGGTCGGACTGATGGGCATCGCGCTGCCGTTCGCGCTCGGCTTCGGCGCGGCGCGGCTCGCACCCGACTTGCTCGGCGCGACGAGCAGCGTGAGCCCCGAGACGTTCGCCCTCTTCTTCGCCACGGCGCTCTCGATCTCGGCCCTGCCGGTGATCGCGAAGACGCTGATGGACCTGCATCTCTACAAGAGCGACTTCGGGATGACCGTGATCGCGGCCGCGGTCTTCAACGACCTCGTCGGCTGGCTGATCTTCGCGGTGATCCTCGGGCAGATCGAGTACGCCCACGGGCCGACGCACCACATGCCGATCGGCGTGACGCTCGCGGTCACCGCGGGTTTCGCGGCGTTGATGCTGACGGCCGTGCGCTGGCTGATCCACCGCACGTTGCCGTGGATCCTCGCGCACGCGAGCTTCCCGACCGGCGTGATCGGCTTCGCGTTGGCGTTGGCGCTCGCCGGCGCCGCATTCACGGAGTTCATCGGCATCCACGCGATCTTCGGCGCGTTCCTGGTCGGCGTGGCGCTCGGCGATTCGGCGCACTTGCGCGAGCGAACGCGGACGACGATCACCGAGTTCGTGTCGTCGATCTTCGCGCCGCTCTTCTTCGGCTCGATCGGTCTGTCGGTGAACTTCATCACCAACTTCGATCCCGTGCTCTGCGGTTTCGTGTTGGCGATCGCGTGCCTCGGGAAGATCGTCGGGTGCGGATTCGGCGCGCGCTGGACGAAACTGAGCTGGCGCGAATCGTGGGCGATCGGTTTCGGCATGAACGCCCGCGGCGCGATGGAGATCATCCTCGGCACGCTCGCGTTGCAGTACGGGATCATCCGCGAGCCGATGTTCGTCGCGCTGGTCTTCATGGCGCTCGCGACGTCGATGATGAGCGGGCCGATGATGCAGCGCCTCCTGCGCACGAAACGCGCGACGCGCATCGAACGCTTCATCCACAGCCGCACGTTCGTCCCCCGCCTGCGTGCGATCGACCGCAAGAGCGCGATCGACGAGCTCTGTCAGTCGCTCGCCGCCACGTCGCGTCTCGACTACGCGCGCATCTCGACCGCGGTGTGGGAGCGCGAGCAAGCGACGCCGACCGGCATCGGCAACGGCCTCGCGGTGCCGCACGCGCGCATCGACGGCTTGACGCAGCCCTTCATCGCGGTCGGTCTCTCCGAGGCCGGCGTCGACTTCGGCGCGACCGACGGCAAGGCCGCGCACATCGTGTTCGTGATCCTGACGCCGGCGAGCGACCACTCGACGCAGCTCGAACTGCTCGCCGACATCGGCCGGACGTTCGTCCAGGCGGCGGCGCGCGAACGCGCGTTGAAGCTGCGCAGCTTCACCGAGCTGCTGGCTTTCCTGCGCACCGAGCCGACGGCGGCGTAGCGGCGCTCAACGCGGCGGTTCGAGCGTCAGCACCGAGGGCACGCGCTCCGGCGCTGCGATGCGCAGGAGCCCGTAGCCGATCCCGGCGAGCCCGTTCAGCAAGCCGGGCGAGTCGACACCGAGCGGTACCCCGCAAAGGAATCCGTCGCGTTCGATCGACGCGAGAACGGCATCGGCGAGTTCGTCGAACGCGGGCTGGGCGCGTTCGTCGAGACCATGGTCGGCGGCGCTTCGGACGAGTTCTAGATTGCCCAGGTCGCCGTGGCAGAGGCTGTGGTTGTGTCCGAAACCGCGCGCCAGGGTCGTGCCGACCGCGAGCCGGACTTCCTCACGCGCCGCGGCGTCGCCGCGGCGGCCGAGTTCGATTCGCGCGAGGCCGATGCCGGGCGCTCCGTAGCACCATGCGAGCGAGAGCGCCTTCGATGCGCGCGACTGCGGCATGTCGCGCTCGCGCTGCGCCACGTCGAGCCAGTTGCCCTCGTCGCGATCGAAGTGCGAAGCCTCATAACGCGCGGCGTCGAGCGCAAGTTCGAGCCACCGCGGCTCGTCCAGCTCGTGCGCGGCGAGTGCCAACGCCCACGCAAGCCCGGACGCACCGTGCGAGAAGCCGGTGATCGGTCGTTCCGTCTCGAGTCGCGTGATCCAGCCGGAACCGACCGGTTGCCGCTTCGCACGCGCGGCGATGCGCTCGGCGGCGCGTCGCACCAGCGGACGGTGCTCGTTCCCGCCGAGCGCGCGATCGAGGGCGAGCAGGCATGGAATCAGACCCGCACAGCCGCCAACGACGTCCAAGTCTTCGTCGGACTCGATCGACGGGGCGATTCGCGCGACGATCGCGCGAGCGTGGTCGAGGCACTCTCGGTCGCTCCAGATGCGGCCCCAGTGCGCGAGCGCGTAAACGATCCCGCCCTGGCCGCTGAACGCGCCGAGTCCGTGCGTCTGCTCGAACATGGCAGGCCAACGCTTGCGCCACGTCGCGAGCGCCGCGCGCGCGAGATCGCGATGCCGAGCCGCGCCGCCGACGTGACCCAGGTATGCCAGGAAGTGGATCACTCCCGAGACGCCCGCATAGAGGTCGTCGAGCAACGGCACCAGTCCCCACTGACGGTTGCTGAAACTAAGGCCGACCCACGCGACGTCGGTCGCGTCGCGGAGCGCCGTCTCCGCCAGTCGATCGCCGGCCCGCAGGGCGAGCGCGAGCGCTCGTGCGCGCACGTCCGCCGACTGCGCGGTCCGCGTCGACTTCACCAGCTGGTACGAAGGCCAACGCAGCGCGTCGCTCTCGATTGTCAACGTCGCGATCGATGCGCGCACGTACCAGATCTGCCGGGCAAGATCGTTCTCGTCGAGGCGGGCGAGCCGACGGCGCACGCATTCGAGCCCCGAGGCGGGCCAGAACTCCTCGACACGCTCGCCGTCGCTGGTCCAGAGGTCGCGCGAGTCGACCCGAGTCGTGAACTTCGGGATGTCGCCACGCAGGAGATCGCGCTGTTCGGCACGGATCACGCGCAGGTACTGCTCGCACTCGTCGACGCCGATCCACAGGCGGTCGAGGAAGCGTTCGAGTTCCACCGCATCGCGCTGGAAGTCCGGATGAAAACTCTCGAGCCACGGAATCCCGTAGGCGCGCGTTGCGCGGAGCACCGAACGGACCTCGGCCTGCTCGATACCGGCAAGCAGCTGGAGCAGCTCGTCCGTATGCGCCGCGATCGCGCGGTGCGCGCCCGCGAATCCCGCGACGATGTCGTCGGCCCAATCGATCGGCGAGACCTCGACGTCACCGAGCCGTGGGCGGTTCTCCGCGCCGGGCAGAGCAACGCGCTCGCGCACCGCACGCATCTCGTCGGTGCCGATCCCCGCCCAGTTGAGCATCGCGTCCGGCGACATCTGGCCTGCTTCACCGCCGAGTCCGCTGAGGTCGACGCCCGCGAAGCCCTCCGAGGACCACGCGCGCTGCGGCAAGAGGCCGATGCGCAACACCGAGTGGTAGTTCGACTGCGCAACGAGACGCAGCTCCGGTTGCTCGATCCAGACCTCGGCGATCCGCGCGTGGAAGAGCGACTCGAGATCGACGAGCACCGGTTGTTCACCCGCTGCGATCAGGTTCTCGAAGTGGCAGTCGGTCGCCTCGAGCGCGTAGAGCAACGCGAGCTGCGCGCCCTGACGTCGGTAGAAGCGCCGCACCGCGTCGGCGTCCGCGCACGGCGCCGGCGGCGCGAACTCGGCCCAACCCCATGTGCCGCGGTCGAGCACCTCGAGTCCGACGAGCGGCGGAAGATCGGCGCGCGTCGCGAGCCATTCCAGCAGCGTTCGATAGCAACGGTCGATCGCGAGCGAGCGCGGCTTGTAAACGACGCGGACGCCGCTTGCGAACGTCGCGATCGCGACCGCACGCCCGCCGCCGTGGCTGTCGCCCGCGCCGCCACGCAGCGCGACGAGAGGTCCGAGCGGTCGACCTCCGCCGAACGTCCGTTCAAGGTCGCGGTGGTCCGCGCACAGGCGCTCGAGGAACTCGAGACTCCCGCGCACCCAATCGTCCAGCAGGCGCACCAGGCTGCGCGCGAGCACGGGGTACTCGAGCCAGAAGCGCAACGCGCCCTCTCGTTCGCGCAGGCGCTCGATGAAGCTCTGGAAGCGTTGCTCGCCGCTGTCGCCTGCAAGGCGACCCTCGACCCGCGCGACATTGAGTTCGAGCACCATGGCGCGCATCGACATCGACAGCAGCTGCCACGGGAGGTCGCCGAAGAGCACCATCTCGATCGACGCGCGGTCGAAGGGCGGGGTCGCGAAACGGGCGGCCAACGCGTCGAGCGCGGCGGCCAGACGCTCGCGCGCGTCGCGCACCAGGGGTTCCTGGGCGTGAAGGAAACCGGCGGTCGAAAGCTTGCGCAGATCGTCGGAGGTCGCCACGTGATCCCGCGCGTCGCGAGGGGCCCGCTCGAATGCGCGTTCGAGCGTGACGAGCCACTCCGGCCGGACACGGGCCCGGGCGCGGACCGCCTCGATCGGCTCGCCGAGGAACTGGATCGCGTCATCGAGCCCGATGCCGGCGAGCCTCCAACGCCGTTCGAACCACGGGCCATCGTCGAACGGCGCCTGGGACCGCCAACTCTCGAGCTCCGCACGTCCCAACTCGATGTCGAACACGGCGTCCGCGTTCCGTCCGCCCGCGGCCTTCCAGTCCGCGATGCGTTCGTCGAGTGTGGTAGCGCGATACCAACCTGCATCGTCGAAGATCGAATCGGTCATGACCGTCGCTGCGAGTCTAGCAGCAGCCTGCAACCTCGTCGCGCGCATCGAGTGGCGCACCATGTAGACTGCGCACCGTTCGGCGAAACGAAGGCTTGCTGTGACTTCCGATTCCGAGACTCCGGCGACGAACGCGATCTTCCGCGCCCGAGCGTTCGACCATCATCGCCGTGAACGAAGCCGCGCGAAACCGCCGCCGGCCGTGGCGACCGGCGTGTGGTGGCGACTCTGGAGCGCGACGGCGCTCGTCGTCGCCCTCGGCGTGCTCGCGTTGCTCGCCCCGGTGCC
The DNA here is from genome assembly GCA_021413885.1 of Planctomycetota bacterium. Lineage (GTDB taxonomy): Bacteria > Planctomycetota > UBA1135 > UBA1135 > JACRIN01. The sequence goes on along the minus strand of JAIOPM010000036.1, from coordinate 29,158 downwards.
ACGCTTCGTCCGTGTGCAAGGCGAACTCCTGGACTCCGGTCCGGGGTTGCGAGTCGCGGTGTTCGCGACCGGCGAGATCGACGCGGCGACGGTGCGCGTCGGCGATCCCGCACGAGTCGAACTCGACGCGGTACCGAGGGAAGCCCGAGTGGTTGCGAGCAGCGACGGCAGCGCGCCGATCGTCGTCGAGATCCAGGCGGACGAACTCGTGGGTCTCGCGCGTCCGGTCGTGGGAGTTCGGCTCGCGGTTCGACTCTGCGCGGGCACTCAGAGCGTCCTCGCGTACGCGGTCGACGCGCTGGTGCTTCCCGGGAGCCGCCCGTGAGCGCACCCGCCACGGCGGCGGAAGCGCGCACCGTCGGTCGAGTTCCGCTGGTGCGGCAGATGGCGGCCAACGAGTGCGGAGCGGCCTGCCTCGCGATGATCCTCGGCTACCACGGACGCGCGACCGCGTTGCACGAAGCGCGCGAGCTTTGCGGCCCGGGCCGCGACGGCACCTCGGCGCTCGCACTCGCCGACGCAGCACGACACCTTGGATTGCGCGTCCGCGCCTACAAGCTCGAGCCCGACGACCTCGCACGTGTGCCGTTACCGGCGATCGTGCACTGGAACTTCGATCACTATCTGGTGGTCGAGCGCATCCGTCGGCGCGGGATCGACGTGCTCGATCCGGCCGCGGGGCGCCGCCGCATCACGCGCGAGGAGTTCGACGAGGGATTCACCGGAGTTTCGCTGACCTTCGAAGTCACCGAGAGCTTCCGCCGCAGGACCGCGACGACGCGCGGAGCGTGGTTGGCCCGTGCGCGCGAGCTCTTGGCGGCGCCCGGCGTGAAACTCGCTCTCTGGCAAGTCCTTGCGGCGTCGCTCGTGATCCAAGCGCTGTCGCTCGTGTTGCCGCTCCTCACCAAACTGGTGGTCGATCGCATCGTGCCCGAGGGCTCCGGGGCGGTGCTGCCGATCCTCGCCGGCGGGATGCTGATCTGGGTCGTGGCTCAGGCGTTGGTCACGTACCTGCGAGCGTCGCTCTTGGTCGACGTCCAAGCACGGGTCGATGCGCGGCTGATGGTCGACTTCGTGGAGCACCTTTTCTCGCTGCCCTTCGCGTTCTTCCAGCAGCGAACCACGGGAGATCTCGTGCTGCGCCTCTCGAGCAACGCGTTCTTGCGCGAGCTGGTGACCAGTCAAACGGTGTCCGCGGTGTTCGACGGGACCATGGTGATCGTCTATCTCGGTCTGTTGCTTGCGTGGGAGCCGCGCTTCGGCGTGGTCGCCGTGCTCGCCGGTCTCTTGCAAGTCGTCTTGGTGGTGGCGAGTTCGCGGCGTGTATTTCGCTGGATGCAGGCCGAACTCGCGGCGCAGTCCGAGTCCCAGAGCTGCCTGGTCGAGGCGCTCAACGGCATCGCGACGCTGAAGGCGAGCGGCGCACAAGGAAGAGCGCTCGATCGCTGGACCGATCTCTTCCACAAGCAGCTCGCGATCACGCTGCGTCGAGGACAACTCTCCGGCGCGCTCGAAGCGGCGATGGGAGCGCTGCGCGTGCTCGCGCCGCTCGCCCTGCTCTGGATCGGCGCGGATGCGGTGCTCGCCGGCGAGCTGAGCCTCGGTTCGATGTTGGCGTTCAACGCGCTCGCGGCTTCGTTCCTCGTGCCGCTCGGCGCTCTGGTGTCCAGCGCCCAGAGCCTGCAGTTCTTCGGCGCGCACCTCGACCGGATCGCGGACGTGCTCGACTCACGCGCCGAACAGGTGCCGGAGGAAACGCGTGCGGTCGGCAAGCTCATTGGCCGGGTCGCCTTCGAGGCGGTTTCGTTCCGCTACGATCCTGCGGCGCCGCTCGCGTTGAGTGAGGTTTCGTTCACCGTCGAGCCCGGTCGCAAGGTCGCGCTGGTCGGGCGTTCAGGATCGGGCAAGACCACGCTCGCCAAACTGCTGCTCGGCCTCCACGCGCCGAGCGCGGGCCGCGTCACCGTCGACGGACTGCCGGTCGGCGAATACGACCTCACCGCGCTGCGCCAACGCATCGGGGTGGTCCTGCAGGAGCCGTTCCTGTTCGGCGGAACGATCCGCGAGAACATCGCGCTCTTCGATCGCGAGCTGGACTTCGAGCGCATCGTCGAAGCTGCGGGCCTCGCGGCGGTCCGGGGGGAGATCGAGGCTCTACCGCTCGGTTTCGACACGGTGCTCGGAGAAGGCGGCTCGGGTCTGTCCGGTGGCCAGCGTCAGCGACTTGCACTGGCGCGTGCTCTCGCGCACAGGCCCGCGATCTTGATTCTCGACGAGGCGACCAGTCACCTCGATGCGCGCACCGAGGCCGAGGTCGACGCCGCCCTCGATCGCGTGGGCTGCACTCGCATCGTGATCGCCCACCGCTTGAGCACCGTTCGCAATGCCGACCAGATACACGTCCTAGAGGCTGGTGCGATCGCGGAGTCGGGAACGCACGGGGAGTTGCTGGCGCGCAACAGCATCTACGCCGAGCTCGTGAAGCAGCAGCTTACGGGTTGAGCGACAACCTTCGGCTCCATGGCAGCCGGCCGATTCCCGAGTGGAGGAAAGCTCTGAGCCCGGGCACTCGCTCCGTCCGCACCGATCACGGAGCGAGTACGATCGGCGCGAGAAGTCCGCGTCCGTGCGAACTTCGTTCGCCATCGGTTCCGACGTCAACCCAAAACAGGAGGTCACATGAACGTCGACATCGTCCGCGCCTGGAGAGACGCAAAGTACCGTCGCAGCCTCACAGCCGAGCAACGTCGAGCGCTTCCGGAACACCCGGCGGGTCTCGTCGAGCTCAGCGACGATCAACTCCGCGCCGCGAATGGCTTGTTCGGCAAGCCGCCGCCCCAGACCACCGCACTCACCTGTACCGAGTGGTCGTTCAAGGGCTGGAAGGCCTGCGGTTGCGGCGTCGCAACCACCGCCATCACATGCACTGAGTACTCGTGGGGTGGGTTCAAGGGCTGCTGCCCGGGCTAACGCCGAACTCGGATTCCTGGATCGACGGACGAGCTCCCAGGAGTTCGTCCGTCGCGCTTTGTGCCGGACGAGTCCGGCGGCGGCGACTCATTCGGGAGGTAGCACGCGGCGATTGGCGATCATCGAGGCGATCACCGCAAGCGCGAGCAGCCCGCCGACGACCGCGAGCGACACGCCGATCGAGACGTGCCACCAGTTCGCGACCAGCATCTTCGCGCCGACGAACACCAGGATCGCGGCGAGGCCGTAGTTCAGGAAGCGCAGGTACTTGATCAGCTCCGACACCGCGAAGAACAGCGACCGCAGGCCGAGGATCGCCAGGATGTTCGACGTGTAGAGCACCGCGGCGTTCTTCGTGATCGCGAGCGCGGCGGGCACCGAGTCGACGGCGAAGAGGACGTCGCTCGACTCGATCACCAACAAGCAGATGAAGAGCGGCGTCGCGTACGTCTTGCCGTCGAGCCGCACGAAGAAGTGCTTGCCCTGGTAGTCCGGCGTCGTGCGCAGACGCTTGCGGCAGAAGCGCAGCAACCAGTTGTGCTGCGGATCGACTTGTTCCTCGCTCTTGAAGCACAGCTTGATGCCGGTGAGCACCAGGAACCCGCCGAGCAAGTACGTCGTCCAGCTGAAACGCTCGACGAGCTCGACGCCCGCGACGATGAAGATGCCGCGCATCACGAGTGCGCCGACGATGCCCCACAGCAGGACGCGTCGCTGGGACTCCGCCGGCACCGCGAGCGCGCCGAAGATCACCAGGAACACGAACATGTTGTCGACCGACAACGCGTACTCGGTCAGGTAACACGTCAGGAACTCGCCCGCTGCCTGCGCGCCCTCGGAGTACCAGAGGTAGACGTTGAACGCCGCCGCGACCGCGATCCACGCGAGCGTCCAACGGATCGCTTCCTTGAACGAGATCGCATGCGGCTTCTTCTGCAGCACGCGCAGGTCGAGCACCATCATCGTGCCGGTGACGGCGGCGAAGACGACCCAGGAGAGCCAGTGGTCCATCGGTGACGCGAAGACTCAGGAGATCAGGAAGAGTCGAACGCTGTTCGGCAGGCGCTTGGTCAAGCCGCTCACTACGTGGCCGCGCAGCAAGTGATAGATCGCGCTGCGACTCGACACGCCGACCATCACCGCGCTGACGCCGAGCGAATCCGCCGCGCGCACGATGCCCTCGACCGCATTGTACGACACGGTGCAGATCGGGATCAGGTTGAAGCCCTCGCGCTCGGCGACCTTCGCGGCCTGGTTGAGCGCGTCGGCGGCTTCACGATCGATCTCGGGCACGTCGGTGCCGACGAACAGGCCGGTGCGCTCTTCGACGAAGAGCGCGTAGACGTTGGAACCGCCGCGGCCGCGTTCGCGCGCGATCGCTTCCGACAAGAGCTGCGGGTTGTGCGAACGCATCGCGACCAACGTACCCGACGGGTAGAGCGGCGCGATCGCTTCCGCTTGGCTGAGCGAGAGCAACTCGACCTTATCGGAGAGCTCGAGTCCCTCCGCGTGCTCCTCGATGCGGTTCTCCACGCGCGTGCGGAAGAACTTCAGTTGGTAGAGCCAATCGGTGAACCACTTCTGGTGCGTGCCGACGGCGAGCAACATCCCGACGCCGACGGTGAACACGCCGAAGATCGTCGCGTCCTTCTTGTGGAAGAGGTTGACCATCCACGCGACGTACACGAGCAACGTCGTGAAGAGCCCGAGCCAGAACGTCCAACCGCGCTTGCCCTCGCGCCACCGCACCATGTCGAGGCCCGCCGACGACAACACGAACGCGCCGAGCAGACCGAACGCGTAGAGGTCGCCGAGGAGCTTCATCTCGCCCCTCGTCATCACGACGACGACCATCGGCATCACCGTGGCGATCAGGATCGCGATGTGCGGCGTCCGGAAGCGACGGCTGCGGCGGAGGATGCCCGACGGCATGAAGTGGCGCTCCGAGAGCGCCATGAAGACGTGGTAGCAACCGATGATCGCGGTGTTGGCGGCGAAGAGCAGCAGCGCCGAGGCGCTGACGACGACCGCGAGTTTGATCGGCGTGCCGCCGCCGACGAACGCGAGCTCGGAAAGGAAACGCTCGCTCTCGTTGGTCTTGATCTCCGGCGTCAGGAGCGAGATCGCGAACAACGTCAGCACCGGCACGGTCAACAGGATCGTTGCGACGACCAGCGTCATCCCGCGCGCCGCGGTGCGCTTGATCGGCAGACGCATCGCGGGCGAGAGCTGGCTGATGCTCTCGAGCCCCGAGAACGCGAGCCACGCGCCGCCGAACCCGATCAAGAACGTCGAGAGGTCGATGTCCTTCGCGAGCGTCGCGGTGTGCCGGACTTGCGCCCACTGCTCGGGCGTCGCCGAGACGAACACGACGACGATCACGACGATGTCGACGACCAACGCCAACACCGCCATGAAGAGCGACAGAGTCGCGCTCTCGCGGATGCCGATGATGTTGACGAGCGCGAGCACCGCGAGCACCGCGATCGCGAACCACACGACGTGCTCCGACAGCACCGGGAACACGCTCCCGAGATACTGCAGCCCCGACACCGACGAGATCGCCGCCGTCAGGAAGTAATCGACGCAGATCAGCAGCCCGCCGAACGCGCCCCACGTCGGTGAGAACGCTTGGCTCGCGATCGTGACGACGCCGCCGCCGTCCGGGTTGCGCCAACAGATCTCGGTGTACTTGCTGGCGAGCAGCACGAACCCGAGCAACGCGGTCGCGACGAAGAACGGCGCGAGGTCGCGCACCGCGGGCTCCGCGTACAGGATCCCCGGCACGTAGTAGATCGACGTGCCGATGTCTGCGAACACCACCGCCCAGACCAGCAGCGGCGACAGCTGCCGAAGGTGGTGGTCCGTGCCCGACTTCGGAGCGGGGGCGGCGTTCGGGATCCCGTTTGGCGGCTGGAGCGACATACCGCGAGCGCAGAGGTGTATCGCCCGGCGCCTCCACCTGCCAGAGGAACGCGGATGAACGCGCACGGACGGGCGTCGGAAGGCCGATTCCGGTCCGAGCGAGCGACGGATCTTCGGGCGGCGAGTCCGTACGATCTCGCCCATGAACATCCTCGCCGCTCTGCTCTGCGTGTCGTCCTTGGTCGGCGCCCCCGACGACAAGGACGCGCTCGTCGCCGCGCTCGACGCGTCCCACGGCCGCTTCGATGCGCTCGCCCGCCAACTCTGGAGCGCGCCGGAGCTCGGTTACCTCGAGACCAAGAGCAGCGCCCTGCTCGCCGCCGAACTCGAACGCTCAGGGTTCCACGTCGAACGCAACGTCGCCGGGATGCCGACCGCGTTCACGGCGACGTTCGGCTCGGGCAAGCCGGTGATCGGATTGCTCGCCGAGTTCGACGCGCTGCCGGGCATGGCGCAAGCGGCGAGCCCGGAGCGCTCAACAATCGTCGGTCAGAACGCCGGCCACGCGTGCGGTCACCATCTCTTCGGCCCCGGGGTCGTCGCCGCTGCGGTGACCGCGGCCGACTGGCTGCGCGCGTCGAAGACCGGCGGCACGTTGCGCGTCTACGGCACTCCCGCGGAAGAAGGCGGCGGCGGCAAGTGCTACATGGTGCGCGCCGGGCTGTTCGACGACGTCGACGCGGTGCTGACGTGGCACCCGCGCGACCGCAACGATCCGAGCGAGCCTCATTCGCTCGCCGTCGTCGCCGTCGACTTCACGTTCCACGGGCTCGCCGCCCACGCTTCCGCCGCGCCGGAGAAAGGTCGCTCCGCGCTCGACGGCGTCGAAGCGCTCGACTTCATGGTCAACATGCTGCGCGAGCACATCCCGCAGGATTCGCGCATCCACTACGTGATCAAGAACGGCGGCGACGCGCCGAACATCGTCCCGGCGACCGCGGCCGTCAGCTACTACGTGCGCCATCCCAAGCTCGAGGTCCTCGAGGATCTGTGGCAACGCGTGTTGAAAGCGGCCGACGGCGCCGCGCTCGGCACCGGCACGACGGTCGAGCACGAGATCGTCAGCGCCTACTACCCGATGCTCGGCAACGCGACGTTGACGCGCGTGCAAGAAGCGAACATGCGCCGCGTCGGCGGCGTGAAGTACGACGAGAAGGAGCGCGCGTTCGCCGAGAAGTTGCGCACGTCGTTCGAGCCGGGCGGACTCGCGCTCGGAACCGAAGCGACGATCGCACCGCCCGATCCCGAAGCGGGCGTCGGTTCGTCCGACGTCGGCGACGTGTCGTGGGTCGTCCCGACGACGCAGTTCTTCGCGGCGACGTGGGTGCCGGGCACGCCGGCGCACTCGTGGCAAGCGGTCGCCGCCGGCGGCACGACGATCGGCGAGAAGGGCATGTTGGTCGCGGCGAAGACGCTCGCGCTGACGCTCTTCGACTTGTACTCGGATCCGAAGCTCGTCACCGCCGCACGCGCCGAGTTCGATCAACGCCGCGCGGGCCGGAAGTGGCAATCGCGCATCGGCGACCGCGCGCCGCCTCTCGACTATCGCAAGTGAGTGGAACGAGGCTTCCGAAGCTCGTCAGAACTTTGGAATCACGAACTCGCCGAGGATCTGTTCGGAGCCGCGCGTATCACGTTCCCCAACCAGCAAGAAGGACGCGCGCAGCGCCCGCTGGCTCCACCAGTTGTGCGACGGAATCACGACGACTCCACGGATTTGGTCGAGGAATCCATGGTTCCACGGCGGCTTGCGCACATTGAGGTGCCCCACCCACTGAGCCGTCGCTTCGACGGTCGTACCGGATTCCGTTGCACGGAACACGAGCTCGAGCCGCTTGACGTAGTCGCCTTCGAATACGGGAAACACGACACGAAGGACGCCTTCCGATTCGACTACCGTCTCGATTCGCGCCTCGTCCGCCGCACCGAGGCGGAATTGTCCGGACGAAATCCAATTCCGTCTGATGGACACGGGGGCCACGACGATGCTGATGGCCTCCGGTTCGATCACGGTCCGAAGCGCGACGCGCTCGGGACCACTCTGAATCGGGTCGGGTGTCCGGCATCCGAGAGTCGACAGCGAAAGCGCCGCAATCAGACGGTTTGCGAACTTCATGCGCGCCCTCAGACGAGGAAGAGCAACGTCACGATCACGAACAGCGGGATCAGGATCGCGACCGAGTACGCCATGTATCCGAAGAAGCTCGGCATCTTCACGCCGTTCTCCTCGGCGATCGACTTGACCATGAAGTTCGGGCCGTTGCCGATGTAGGTGTTCGCGCCCATGAAGACCGAGCCGCACGCGACGGCGGCGAGAAGGAGCTCGCTCGGTCCTCCTTGGGCGAGCAACTTCCCGAGGAACGCGCCTTCGAGCGGAACGTGTTCGAGTCCCGCGGCGGTCGCCGAGAACGCGAGGTAGGTCGGGGCGTTGTCGAGGAAGCTCGAGAGCATTCCGCTCGCCCAGAAGAACTGCCACGGCTCGGAGAGTGTGAACGCCGCGCCCAACACTTCGCGTTGGCCTTGGCTCCACGCGTTCAGGATCAGAAGCGCCGGCCCCATCGTCACGAAGATGCCGGCGAACAGCACCGCGACTTCGATCACCGGTCCGAACGTGAAGCGATTGTGGTGCCGCACCGTCGCCTTCGTCATCGCGTACGACCAACCGGCGAGGCCGAGCATCGCGCTCTCCTGCACTCCGAAGTGCCACGGGTTCCCGCCGTTCCCGAAGCCCGCGCCCGAGCCGACGATCACTGCGACGACTCCGGCGAGGAAGAGGAAGTTGTGGCCGCCCTCGATGCCGAACTTGGCGTGGTGTTGGACTTCGGCGAGTTGCGAACCCTGGTACTTCAGCTCCTCGGCGTTGAGCACGACCTGGTCCCACAGGTTGAAGACGACGAGCAACACGCCGTTGACCAACAACCATTCCTTCCAGAGGTGCAGCGTCCACGTGAACGGCACGCCCTTGAGGAAGCCGAGGAAGAGCGGCGGATCGCCGAGCGGCGTCAACAGCCCGCCGCAGTTCGACACGACGAAGATGAAGAAGACGACGAGGTGCGTCTGCTTGTGGCGCTTCGCGTTCGCGCGCAGGTACGGCCGGATCAGCAGCACCGACGCGCCGGTCGTACCGATCGCATTCGCGATGATCGCGCCGAGCCCCAGGATCGCGGTGTTGACCAGCGGTGTTCCGGAAAGCGAGCCCTTGATGTAGATGCCGCCCGAGATCACGTAGAGCGCGGCGAGGAGCGCGAGGAACGAGACGTACTCCTCGCCCTTCTCGACCAAATTGTGAAAGCCCGCTTCGCCGTGATGGAAGACGAGGTAGGCCGCGACCGGCAACCCGAAGAGCGCGACGACCTTGCCCTTGTTCGCGTTCCGCTCCCACCAATGCGCGGCGACCAACGGCAGGATCGCGATCGCGAGCAGCAGCAGCGCGAACGGGACGACGGTCCAGAGTTCGAGTGACACGCCGAGCGACTCGCCGCGCGCTTGGAGCGCGGCGACGGCGGGATGCAGAAGACTCGTGGGGCTCATGTCGATCGACGCGCGGTTCGCGCGGCCAAGAGAAACGCACGGAGCCCGCGAACGAAAGCCCGACCTCGAAAAAAGCGCGGCGACGGTCGCCGGACCGTCGCCGCGCGTTCGAACCGCTACGCCGCCGTCAGGGCTTGGCGCTCGAGCCCGCGAACATCTCCTTGACCGGGACGATCGTCACGTCCTCGGCGCGGAGCTTCAGCGGGAAGCTCTCGATCTGTTTGTCCTCGGCCAGGATCTCCGCCGACTTCGGGATGCCCTTGTAGTCGATCGGACTCGGCGCGTCGGAGACCAACGCGGCTTTCAGCTTCTCCGCGTCCGGCGCGACGATCGCGATCTGCAAGCGGTCGGCCTGCATCGACTTCTTGATCGCGGCGTTCACTTCCTCGAACGTGACCTCGTCCATCATGCGCCGGAACTTGGCGAGGTGTCCGTCGACGCCGTAGTAACGATCGTCGAGCGCGTAGCCGAGGCGCTCCGACGTCGTCTCCGCGAAGTGCAGCGCGTAGTTCTTCAGGAACTTGCGGGTGTACTCGAAGTTCTCGCGCGTCATGCCGTTCTTGGCGAGCAAGTCGACTTCACGCAACGCGGCGCGCAGGGCGAAGAGCGCTTGCTCGTTCGGCACCGGGCGCACCCAGACCTCGAAGAGATGTTGGCGCCGACCGACGCCGGTCGGCGGCATCGAACGCGAACCGCCGCGCGGGAAGACCTCGATGTAGCTGTAGTCGCCGTAGTTCATGCCGCGGGCTTCGCGGATGACTTGGTAGAGGTGCGACGCGCTGTTGCGGTGTTCGCCGAGCCACGAGTTCGCGATCCAGAGCGCGTAGTACTCGCGCGAGCCGCGGTGCACGTCGATCGGCGCGCCGAAGCTGATCGCGGTCGAAGCGCCGGGCTTCTCGACGATCGTCACGCGTCGGCCGTCGAGCGCCTTCGCCTTCGGAGCGGCGACCGGTTCGGGTACTCCCGCGCCGAGCTTGGTCAGATCGCGAGCAAGTTGAGCTCGCAACGCCTCGTCGTACGCGCCGCCGAGTCCGTACACGACGTTGCCGGCGGTGAAGTGGCTCTTCCAGAACCCACGCACGTCGTCGAGCGTGATCGACTTCAGCGACGCGACCGTGCCGAGTTCGATGTGTCCGTACGGCGTGCCGTCGAAGACCGCGTTGTAGAGCGTCGCTTTGCCGAGCTCCTCGTCCGACGAGAAGCGCAGGCGCGTCTCGATCTCCGAGATCATCGCGCCCTTGAGGCGCGCGAAGTCGTCCTCGCGGAAACCGGGCGCGGTCAGCACGCCCGAGAACGTCTCGTAGAACTTCGCGACGTTGTCGCGATGCACTTCGCCGGAGATCACGGTCATCTCCTTGTCGACCGAAGCGCCGTAGCCCGCGGCGAGCGGGAAGAGATCGGCAAGCAACTTGTCGTAGCTCTTCGCGCGCGTGCCGCCTTCCGACAGCATGCGGCCGACGAGCTCGGCCAGGCCTTCCTTGCCGACCGGATCGTTCTGGCTGCCGACCTTGAACCACACTTTGAACGCGACGTTCGGATCCGCCGGCACCGGCAAGAGCACCGGAGCCTCGACGACCGCGGCCGCGCTCTCGATCGCCTTCGCGGCGGCCGAGTGGACGAGCGCGACGGTCGAACGCTCGCGCGTCAACCACGTCTTCGCCGCCGCGCGCACGTCGTCGGTCGTCACACGATCGAGCGTCGCGAACGACTCGTCGACCGCAGTGAGGTCGCCGGTGAGCGCGATCGTTTGCGCCATCGACTCGCACACGTTCGCGGGCGTCGAGAGGTTCGACAGGAACGCGTACTTGGTGCGCGAACGCACCGCGTCGAGATCCGCTTGGCTCACGCCGTGTTCGACGAGATGGTCGATCGCGCCCCACAGCTCGGCCTCGACCGCGTCGACGTCGCCCATGTCCTTGACGCGCGCGAACACCGACCACAAACCCGGATCGCGTTGGTAGCCGAAGTTCGCGCCGAGCACGTCGAGACGTTGCTCGTCGAGCACCAACTTCTTGTAGAGCGCCGACGTCTCGCCGAAGACCAGATCGTCGAGCAGCGTCGCGGCCATCATCTTGCGATCGCCCGGTTCGAAACGCTCTCCCTTGAAGTTGACGGAGAGGATCGGCGTCGTCTCGCCGTCGAACGGCACGTCGATGCGGCGTTGGGCGGTTTGCACCGGCTCGGCCTTGATCTTCGGCGCTTGGTAGCCGCGCTTCCAACCGGAGTAGTTGGCGCGGATCTCGCGCTCGATCGTCTGCGGATCGAAATCGCCGGCGACGACGATCACGCAGTTCTCGGGGCGATAGAAGCGTTGGAAGAACGTCTTCGAGTACGCGTACTGCGTCGGCATCGCCGCGACGTCGGCCTCGAAGCCGATCGTCGTGTGCTTGTAGGTGTGCTGATCGAACGCGGCGTTCTGCACCGCTTCGAACATCACCTCGAACGGACTCGTGCGTCCCTTGCGGTACTCGCCGTAGACCGCGCCGGCCTCGGTCTTGAACTGGGGCTCGGTGTACGAAAGGTGTTGGAAGCGATCGGCTTCGACCTCGATCACCTTGGGCAGGTCGTCGCGCGTGACGCTGAGGTAGTACTGCGTCCAGTCGTCGGTGGTCGAGGCATTGAAGTCGGCGCCCATCGCGACGACGACTTGGTCGTAGCTCGGGAACTTCTCCGTGCCCGCGAACATCATGTGTTCGAAGAAGTGCGCGAAGCCGGTGACGCCGGGCTCGACTTCGTCGCGGCTGCCCGTGCGACAGATCGTCCAGTACGACGCGAGGCCTTCCGACGGCATCGGGATCATGCGCACTTCGAGACCGTTCTCGAGCGCGAAGCGCTTGACGTCGTACGGGAACGCCTTGGCGTTCGACTTCGCGGTCGAGTTCGTCGACGAAGAGCTCGCGGCGACCGCCGTGTTGTGCGCCGGCGAGGGCTCGAGGCGTGCGTCGAAGCCGACGTGACAAGCGCCGAGCAACATCAAGCTCGCCGCGGACGAAAGGATGCGTTTCATGGTCGCTCCGAATGCGCGTTCGCGCGTGTTTGGCAAAAAGGGGGCGAGAACGATACTCCGGCGGCCCGCGCGCGCCAAGCGGCGGACTCCGTCGGAAGCGTGGCGCGACGCGACGCCTACTTCTTGCGCGCGGCCCAGGCCGGTTGCTTCGCGAGCAACGCGTGCGCGGCCATCTCGGCTTCCGGTCGCGACAGCTTCTGCATCGGGATGAAGTAGCCGCTGATGCAGCCCTCGAGGACCGCCTCGTACGGCTTGAGCTCGCCCTTCTCGTCGACGCAGTACGCGCAGAACATCTGGCCGCACGCGGCGTCGGTCATCGGCATGCCGCACGACTGACAGTTCTGCATCGCGATGGGCGTGTAGAAGCAGAGGTTGTAGCCGTCGGGATCCTGCAGCGTGAAATCGCGCTGTCCGTAGAACTGCGTCTTCGGCGCGCGCGCTTGGATGCCTTTCGTCTTCACCTTCGCGTGGTACGCATCGACGTCGTCGACGCGGAGGTACGTCGTGATGCCGACGCCCGGCTTGTTCTTCGCGAAGCTGTCGCACTCCGCGAGTTTCGACGCGAGCTCCTCCGGATCGTCACCGCACCATTGCTTGACATCCTCGGCGCGCATCGCAACGCCGAGCATCACCGATTGGCGGTCGAGCAAGAGATTGGTCCACATCGGACGCTCGCGATCGGGCCACGCTTCCTTCATCTCGAAGCCCAGCGCATCGCGATAGAACGCGAGGCTCTTCTGCATGTCCTTGACCGTGATGATGATCGCGAGCGGGAATTGCTGGATCGTTTGGCTCATTGGGTCTCCTTAGTACTCTCGAATGCGGCCGAGCGTAACCGCTTCGCTCGCGAGTGGACGATTCGACGCGCGAGACTCGTGTAAGGCGACGTTCAGGGACCGACGACGTTGAGCTCGCGCCAACGCAAGGCGAGCTGCAAACGACGCAATTCGGTGTCGCCGCGCCACAGGATCAGCGTCGCCGCGTCCTCCGGGACGACGATCATCGGAAAGAGACCGTCCGTTCGGCGAACGCGCGGGTGGCCGTAGCTCGTGACCTCGGGCGTCTGGATGCGAATCGCGCGCGCCGAGCCGTCGCCCGCGACGATCGACAGCCGATCGGCGGGATCGCTCGGCGCGAGCTCGACCTGCACGCGCATCTCGCGCGCGGCGACCAGCGTCAAGTTCTCGAGATCCGCGCCCGGCGCGATCTCGCTCGTGCGCCACTCGAGGTCGTCACCGTTGGTCGAGAGCCGCAACTTGCGCGCGAGCTCGAGGAACTCGAAGCGACCCTGCGCATCGGTGTTGGTGATGCGCGTGATGAAATTCCGCACGTTCCCGTTCTCGAACGTGTCGAGCTCGCCGCGCACGGTCACGTTCGCGAGCGGTTCGCCGTGGATCGAAACGACGCGTCCGGCGATGCGCGGCGCGACCGCATCCGCGGGCACGCGCAGGACGAGCTCGCTCTCGCCGGGCCGCACGGGTTCGCTCTCGATCGCGACCAACGAGTCCCTGCGCCAACACCGCACTCGATACGAACGCTCGAGCAGACCGCCGAGCTCGAAACGTCCGTCCGCGCCGACCGGCAGCCCGAGTTTCGTCACGCCGCGCATCGCGCCCTCGAGCGACGTGTCGGAAGTCCCGGAGGGCGTCGGATCGGCCAAGTCGACCAGCCAACCTTCCGTCAGCGCGCCACGCTCGTCGATCAAGCGGCAGCGGATCGGAGCGCTCGCCGCCGCGAGCACGAGCCGCACGCCGACGAGATCGCGTTGCGTCTGCAGCTCGAGCCCGACGTCGGCGATCCGCCCCGCGCGCTCGTGATTCAAGATGCCGGTCAACGCGCGCTGCGGGTCGGGCGTCGTCGTCAGCGTGATCACGAACTCGCCGCGTTCGTCGCTCGACGCCGCGTCCTGACCGAACTCCACCCACGCGTCCGCGATCGGCGCGTCGTGCTCGTCGACGACGATGCCGCGGATCGAACCCAAGCGTTGTGGCGCTTGCACGTCGACGACGAGATGCAGATCGAGCTGAGCGCCGCCGTCGAGCGTGCGCTGCGCGTGGAGGAAACTGCCGTCGGGCTCCCAACGCTCCGCCGTCAGCAACTGCCCGCGAATCCCCGGCGCGCGCGCGAACTCGAAGCGACCGAGCGCATCGGTTTGGATGCTCGGTATGGGCTCGAGGTCGATCGAGTTCGGCGGTTGAGCCGGCGGAGTCAGCAACTCGGGCAACACGCCGAGCTCGAGCTGGACGTCCGCGAGCGGCGCGCCGGACGCGTCGACGACGTCGCCGGCGAGACGCACCGACGGCGCGAGCACGAAGTGAGTCGACGCATCGTCGTCGCACTTCGCGGTCGCGACGAAACAGAGCGTGTCGTCGAGGAAGCGCGGCTCACTCGCCGGTCCGTCGAAGGCGAGTTCAAAAATGCCCGCGTCGTCGGTGACGGTACTCGGTCGCGGCACCGGTTGGCCCGTCAGCACTTCGCGCGCGAACACGCAGTCGCGACACTGGCCGCAAAAGGCGCGCAGGATCTCGTCGGCCATCGCCGGCTGCAGCTTCAACGCCTCGCGCAACTTGGGCTTGATGCCGACGGCGTCCGCGCCGCACACGAAGACGTCACCCTCCCACCGCGCGAGGTTCTCGGGCTCGACCTCGACGCGCAGGCCCGCGATCGGACGCGCGGCGAGATCGACGGCGCGGCCGCCGACCGACTTCGCGACTCGCGGCGCGGCCGCGCGCGGGTCGGGCGTCGCGACGGTCGCGCTCGACGCGGGTTCGCGGCTCGTCGGCGCTTCGTCGGCGAGCGCGCGCTCCGTCGTCGCCGCGTGCGACGGAACGGCGTCGGCGCCGCGCGCCGTTTCGATCGCGGTCGAACGCGGCCACCAGAAGAAGCACGCGACGGCGACGACGATCGCGACCGCGGTCCATGTGAACTTCGAGTTCATGCTTCGATGACGACGTTCCGACGGAGCTGCAACCTGCGCAACGCGCGTCGATCACTTACCGTCGTAGGCGCGCTGCAACGCGGGCCAGTCGAGTTTCACCATCCGACACATCGCGTCCATGACGCGCGTCGCTTTCGCGCTGTCCTTGTCCTTGAGCATGCTGGGAAGCTCTTCGGGTGCGATCTGCCACGCGACGCCGTACTTGTCCTTCAACCATCCGCACTGGATCGGCTGTCCGCCCGCGAGCAACGCGTTCCAGTAGTGGTCGATCTCCTCCTGCGTCTTGCACTTGATGAAGAACGACGTGGCGAGCGACGGCTTCTCGTCCGGCCCGTTGAGCAGCATGAATTCGGAGCCGTCGAGCTCGATCGTTGCGCCGAGGAACGTGCCTCTCGGCATCGGACCGTCGCCGGTGTAGCGCAGCTCGTTGACGATCTTCGAGCGCGGGAAGATCGAGAGGTAGTACTTCATCGCGTCTTCAGCTTGGCTGGCGAACGCGATACACGGGATGATCTTCTGCATGAGGAGCTCCTTGGATGGGTTGATCGTCTCTCGACATGGAACGCGACGACGAGTGACACGTCCACCCATAGCCTGATGGAGCCGAGCGCTTCGGCCTACGTCGACGAAGGACACGCGCGTTGCGGTGGGTGGGCCCTGCAGGACTCGAACCTGCGACCAAGCGATTATGAGTCACCTGCTCTGACCGACTGAGCTAAGGGCCCGAACGTTGCGCAACTTACTCGGCGACGACAGGGAAGGCACCTCTCGCCGAGCATTCGCCGCCCGTTCCGTAGAGCGCGTGATCTGGCATAATCCCGGCGTCGTCGAAGTCGAACGTCGCCTTGCCAGAGGAAAGCTCATGTTGCGCAACGTGCTCCGAATCGTCCTGCCCCTGTTGCTCGCGTCCGGCGTTTGGGCGCAGAAACTCGGCACGGCCGAGCACGCGCGCGAGTCGCAGCGCGGCGTCGAGTTGCTGAACAGCGGCAAGAACGACGAAGGCATCGCGGTCTTCAAGAAGCTCGTCGAAGTCAACCCGACCGACTCGGTCAGCTCCTACAACGTCGCGTGCGGTCTCGCGAAGAAGAACGAGATCGAGCCCGCGTTCGAATGGTTGACGAAGGCGATCGATCTCGGCTTCGGCAACCAGGCCTCGGGCAATCCCGTCGACAACATCACGTTCGCGGCGGAGAAGGACACCGACCTCGCCTCGTTGCGCGCCGATCCGCGTTTCGCGGCGCTCGTCCTGAAGATGAAGGCGATGAAGAAGGCGCTCGACGAGTACCTCGCGACGCCGGCGATCTACGTGCCGAAGGCGCTCGAGGGCGCGGCCGAGATGCCGTTGCTCGTCGTGTTGCACGACGCCGGCTCGACCAAGGACAAGGTGGTCGCGGGCTGGTGGAAGTCGGTTGCGGACGAGCTCGGCTTCGTCCTGATCGCGCCGTCGGGGACCATCCAGATGGGCGTCAAGCCCGAGGACGGCATGGCGTGGTTCGACGACGCGAACGCGTACGTCGCGCGCAACTGGCCGTACGAGAAGCCGGTCGACGCCGCGCTCGCCACGTTCGCGAAGACCAAGAAGTACGACCGCGCGCGGGTCTTCCTCGCCGGCGAAGGCATGGGCGGCATGGTCGCCAACACGATCGCGTTCGGGGCGCCCGGCCTCTACAAGGGCTCGGTGACGTTGAACGGACTCGCAATCGACAAGCTCGTCGCCGGCAAGGCCGCCAACGCCGGCAAGATGGGCCTCAAGGTCCGCGTGATGCTCTACCCCGAGGCGACGCCCGAAGGCGCGCAACAACCGGACATCGCCGCGTTGGCCGGCGCGCTCGACAAGCGCTTGAAGGAATGGGGCATCCAAGGTTCCGCGACGGTGATCGCGGCGCCGACCGACGACGCGCAGAAGACGGCGTTGGTCGTCGAAGCGTTGAAGTCGATGCAGCCGGTCGCGAAGCCGGCCGAAGCGGGCGCGGGCAAGTAATTCCGGCGCGGCGTCGAACGGAAAGCGTCGGCGGCGACGTGTAGACCGCGGGTACGCGCTTGCGGCGACTCGGTCGCAACCGTGAACGGCTTGCGCAGTCGGGTAAAGTAATGGGGCTCGAACCGCGGCGTGCGCCGTCGCGGAACACCGTCCGCCGCGTCGCCCACGGGCCAGCCATCGTCCTCTCCGCACCATGTTCCCCCGCTCCAACGTCGGGCAAGCTCGAACCGCGTTCGGGCTGTGCCTCGCCCTTCCGCTCCTGCTGCTCGGGTGCGGTTGCAACGCCGGCGTGCAGGCGTCGGCGACCGAGGCCGTGCATCCGATCGCCGCCGAGGCGAGCTCGGGAATCGACGCCTCCGCGACGCCGGATCGGTCGGGCGCGGACTTCGAAGCGCGTTGGGCCCACCTCGCGGTGCACGCCGGACCGGAACGCACGGCACCCCAGTGGAACGGCGCGATGGACGGCCCGGTGACGCTCTGGTACCCGAGCGGCGCCAAGCGCGGCGAAGGTCGCTACGTCGACTCCAACCGCGTCGGCCCTTGGACTTTCTGGCACGAGAACGGTCAACGTCGCTGGCAGGGCACGTACGTCGACGGCGAGCTCGACGGCTCCGAGTGCGCGTGGTTCGACGACGGCGAACGCGAGCTCGAGTGCAACTGGAAGGACGGCGAGCGCAACGGCATCTACACGCAGTGGCACGTCAACGGCCGCATCGCCGCCCAAGGCGAATACAAGAGCGGCAAACGCGAGGGCCGCTTCGACTACTTCCACGTCGACGGAACCGTCGACGACAAGTTGACCGGCACGTACGTCCGCGACCGCCGCGTCGGCGACTGAGCGCGCGGCGAGCGGCTACGCCGCCGGGTTGCGCAGCAGACCTTCGCGTTCGAACACGCGGCGCAGCGGCTCGAACACGGCGCCGATCGAACCGCGCGGGAAGCGCAGCTGCAATCTGCCGTCGAGGTTCGAGAACGTCTCGCAACCCGCTTCGAGGAGCACGATCGTGCGCTCGCCGCCGAAGCGGCCTTGCGCCAGACCGATCTCGTGCACGACATTCTCGCGCGCATGCCACGAACCGTCGGAGTGCTCGTCCTCGGCGGTCATCACGAGCACGCCGAGCGTGCAACGCTCGAGCATCGTCTCCAGGCGTTGCGCGACGGTGGAACCGGCGACCGGCTCGCGGTCGAACTCGTCGACGGCGAGACCGAGACGCTCGTGCACGAAATCCTTGACGAGCAACCACGCGAGATCGCGACCGTGGCCGAGGAACACGCGGTGCGGCCGAAGCGTCGACGCACCAGAGGCATCGACGGGGCTCGGGCGCAGGAGCTCGTCCTCGAGCGCGCGCAACAGCGCGAGCTTGTCGACGACGCCGCTCATGATCCGCTGACGGTGCGAGCCGAAGTCGGTGATGAAGAGCTGTCGATCGAGTCGGTCGCCGCCGACGTAACGCGCGACGAGATCGGCGCGCTCGGGGAACGCGACGCGAATGCGTTCGACGTTGGCGCGATCCCATTCGGCGAGGCGCTTCCACAACTCGCTCGTGGCGACGATCTCGGGACGATCGAGGTCGTCGGCGCGGCGGCCGAGGCGCGCGGTCAGACCGCCGACCATGCGGCGCAGGGCTTCGCCTTGCTCGATCTGCGTTTCGAAAGGGCTGGTGTGCGAGTGCGACATGCGGGGCGAACGGATGGGGTTCGAGTCCACGGGGAAGGCGTGGAGTCCACCCATCGAGCCCGGCCCGTCGGCCGCTTGAGTCAGCGCGGACGCTCGCTCCGCGCCGGGCGCGAAGGCGCGCCGCGGCGACGACCGGCGGGAGCCCGCGCTCCCACATTCGGCATCGAGCCCGAGCTCAGCCGTTGCGCGCAGCGTGATCGGCGAGCACCGACGTGACGCACGCGGTCAGGCGCTTCGCGTACGGGATGTGGAGGAACTCGTTCGGCCCGTGCGCGTTCGACTGCGGTCCGAGCACGCCGGTGATCAGGAACTGAGCCTTCGGGAACTTCGCTCCGAGCATCCCCATGAACGGGATCGAGCCGCCTTCACCCATGTACACCGCCGACTTGCCGTAGAAGGCGCGCGACGCACGCTCGACCGCGTCGTCGAGCCACTTCTCCATCGCCGGCGCGTTCCAACCGGAACCCGGCGTGTCGGACGTGAAGCGCACCTTCGCGCCGTACGGCGGATCGCTCTCGAGCAACGTCTTCAACTTCGCGACGGCGGCGTTCGCGTCCTTCGTCGGCGGCAGACGCAGCGAGAGCTTCACCGTCGTGCGCGGACGGAGCACGTTGCCCGCGCTCTCGACCGACGGCATGCCGGCGACGCCGGTGACCGACAACGCGGGACGCCACGTGCGGTTGAGGATCAACTCGACGTTGTCCTTGTGCATCGTCTGCATGCCCTCGACCAACGGGAACTTGTTCCACACCGCGTCGCCGAGCACCTGCGCAGTCTTCTTCGCCTGCACGAGCCGATCCTTCGGCACATCGGCGTGGAAGTCCTTCGACAACACCTTGCCGGTCGCCGGATCGTCGAGGCGCTCGAGCACCTTGCGCAGGATGCGGAAGGAGCTCGCAACGATGCCGCTCGCGTCGCCGGAGTGCACGCCTTCCTTCAACACTTCGACCGAGAGCTCGCCGCCGACCAAACCGCGCAACGAGGTCGTGCCCCAGAACTGTTCGTAGTTGCCGCAACCGGAGTCGAGGCACACCACCAAGGACGGCGTGCCGATCTTCTTCGCGAGCAGATCGACGTAGAACGGCAAGTCGGGACTGCCCGATTCCTCGCCGGCTTCGATCAACACGACGAAACGCGCGTGCGGAATCCCTTGTTGCTGCAACGCTTCGATGGCGGTGAGAGAAGCGAACGCCGCGTAGCCGTCGTCGGCGCCGCCGCGACCGAAGAGCTTGTCGCCCTTGATCACCGGCTCCCACGGACCGAGGCCCTTCAACCAACCGACCATCTCGGGTTGCTTGTCGAGGTGGCCGTAGAGCAACACGGTGTCGTCGAGCTCGCCCGGGATCTCCATGAAGATCACAGGCGTGCGCTTGCCCTTCTGCACGACCTGGAGCTTCAGCCCCTTGATCTTGCGCGCTCCGCACCAGTCGGCGATCAGCTTGACCGCCTTGTCCATGTGCCCGTTCGCCTTCCACTCCTTGTCGAAGTGCGGCGACTTGTTCGGGATGCGGATGTACTCGACGAGCTTCGGAACGATGCTCTCGTCCCAAACCTGATCGACGAACTTCTGGACCTTCTTCGAATCGAGGGCGGCGGTGGTCGTGGGCATGGCTTCTTCCGTTGCGCGCGCTCCATGCGCGCCGCGAACGGGTCGCAGAGGATAACGGCGGGTCGAGCGAGCGCGAGGTACCGAACGCGTCTTTCGCGCTCGGCCGTCAGCGCCTAGCCTTCGCGCGTGGACGTTTCCGCGGTCGGGTCGGCGTCTCGCCGAGCAGCGCGCGGGGCGAGCTGCGTTCGAGCACAGCACCGACCGAACGGAACTCGGCAGCGAGCCACGCGACGACGTCGTCGAGCGTGAGCACTCCGACCAAGACGTCGTCCTCGGCGACGACCGCCAGACGGCGGATGCCGTGCTTCTGCATCCGACCGAGCGCCTGCTCGAGCGGCGTCTGTTCGTCGACGCGCACCGGCGACGTAGTCATCGCGTCGGCGACGCGCGTCGAGAGCGGCGACGCGCCCTCGGCGACCACGCGCAGCGCGAGATCGCGATCGGTGACGATCCCGATCGGTTGTTTACGCGCGTCGAGCACCAGCAACGAACCGACGTTGCGGGCGCGCATGCGCGCGGCAGCGACCTGCACCGACTCGCCGGCGTCGGCGACGTCGACCGCACGTTGACAGAGACGTGCGACGGTCATCGCGCACCTCCGAGAATCGGCTCGCGCGCGCCGGCGGCGACGGAAGGGAGCGCGAGCGGAGCGCGGGGCAAAGGAGTCGAGGCCCGTTCGGGCCGGAACGCGAGCTCGCAGTGCGGCCGCGCGATCTGCGCAAGCGCGTTGCCGACGTTCGCGAGCCTGCGTTCGCGCAGCGGCGGTCGCGCTTCACGGGCCGCGGCGCGCGCGACGTCGGAGAGACTGACGACGCCGAGCAGCTTGCGCTCCGCGTCGACGATCGGGATGCGTCGCACGCGCTCGACCGCCATGCGCGCGAGCGCGACGTCGATCGAATCCTCGGGCCAGCACGTCGACACATGCTTCGCCATCGCGTCGCCGACGCGGAGTTCCGCGAGCCGCGCGCCGCGCAGGTACGCCGCCATGCACGCATCGCGATCGGTCAACATCCCGATCACGAGCCCGGCATCGTCGACGACCGGCAACACGCCGCAGTCGCGCTCCCAAAAGATCCGCGCCGCCGTTTCGAGCGAGTCGGAACTCGCGCAAGTCGCCACGTCCTTCGTCATCAGTTCGCCGACGTTCATGGTCGCCTCCGGGGAATGTCCCGCGGCACGACGCCGCGAGGGAGTCGACGCTACGCCGAGCTCCTCTCCGACGCCGTGCGCCGACCGGCGTAGTCGCCCGCGGAACGTGTGCGTGGTCACGACGTACGCGGTCGATCCACGCCACGAATCGCGCGTCCAACCCGTGGACGATCGCACCGCTCGCGTGCGTACGCACAGATTCGGAGCGAGCTACCCAGGTAGATCGCTGGTCGGGCTCTCCGAGCTCGGGCGCAATCCACGGAGCGACGAACTCGCTCGTGCGCCGACGTCACGCGCTGCGCGGGAACACGACTTGCCCTAGTCGCCGTGAACCCCTTTCGAGACACCTCAATGAAAACGATCAACTCCAAGAGCATCCATCTCATCTGCACGGCGCTCATGCTCGCCGCGATGGCGCACGCCCAAGGCGATTCGTGGCGTTACTACCGTCCCGGGAACACGGGCATCCAAGGCGACTACAACGAGGCGGTCTTCGTCGGCCCCGACGGTGACCCGTGGATCGGCGGCTACGACGCGTCGTTCGAAGAAGGCGGCTTCGCGAAGTTCGTGCAGAGCGAGAACCGCTGGGAGAACTTCTCCAACATCGACTACCCGGTGATCGGGCACCCCGACCTCACCGGCACTTCGCGCGTCAGCCAAATCGTCGCCGACGCGAACGGCAAGCTCTGGATGTCGACCTGGCGTGGTGCGCTGTACTTCGATCCCGCGGTCGGCGCTGCGTCGCTCGTCAACTTCGGCGCGGTGAACGCGACGCTGAAGAACGGCGGCTCGCGTGATCTCGACGTCGCGCCGGACGGCACGGTGTGGTTCGGCCTGATCGGTTGGGGCGGCAGCATGGGCGGCGTGCTGCGCTACACGCCGGCGACCGGCGCTTGGAAGTACTGGACCGGCGGCAACCCGCCGATCGGCGGCAACAACTGGCCGACCCTGGTATGGAGCGTGAGCTCGGTCTCCATCCAACGCAAGCCGAGCGGAGGCTACGTCGTCTGGTGCGACAGCGAGAACGGCGCCTCGATCGTCACGTTCGACAGCGACACCCAGCTCTGGACGTACTCCGAATTCGCGTACACGCCGGGCAGCATCCTCGAGCTCCCGGGCAAGGACTGCGTCGATGACGCGGACAACGTCTGGGCGTACCGCTTCAAGCAGTTCAGCGGCAGCAACGCCGTCTACTCGCTCGATTACAAGAAGCCCGATGGCACGTGGGTGACTCCGCCGCAAGTGCCGCTTCCCGCGATCACGCCGGCGATCTGGGCTTTCCGCGCCTTCGGGGACAAGCAGGCGCTCCTCGCGGACGGCAACAGCCGCATCTGGCGCTTCGACGGTGCAGTGTGGCACGACCTCGGCATCTGGCGCTCGGGCGCGTACACGTACGACTTCCAAGCGGACGCGTCCGGCAATGTCTGGGTGTGCGGCACGGGAGGCGCGGCGAAACGCGATGTCGCGACGGCAACGTGGCAGCGCTATCGCGTGAGCAACACGAGCCAGTACGACTCGTTCAACAACGATCTCTCGCTCGACCCCGTCGGCGGAATCTACGCCACGGCGAACGCGGGCCCGGGCGTCGGCGGCATGGAACGCTTCGACGGCACGCGTTGGACCGGCTTCAACAACGAGCAGTACGGACTCGGCGTCGCGTGGCCGTTCCCGACCGATAGCAGCAACGCCGTCTACGTGCGACCGTCGAACGGCCACGTGGTCGTGAACCCCATGTTCAACGGCACGCACGAGTGGGACGGCACGAGCTGGCAGAACTTCGGTGGCGGCAGCAAGGCGATCGGCTACGTCGAGGATTCGCTCGGCCGTCTCTGGAAGCTCGGCGAGTACTTCGACCTCGCGTGGCGCAACGGCTCGACCTGGACCCAAGTCGGCATCACGGCGTGGGGCTCGAAGATCCAGGTCGATCCCGATCGCCCGGGAACCATCTGGGCCACGACGGGCTACGAGATCAAGCGCACCGACGGTGCCTATTCCTTCTCGCGCACGATCGCGAACTTCCCGCAGCTGACGACGCAGAGCGATCAATTCTCCGGCCTCGCGGTCGATCGCAACGGCGTCGCCTGGATCGGCGCGACCGTGATGTACGGCGCGGGCGGCACCGGCGGCGCGTTGATCCGACTCGACGCGAACACCGGCAACTACACGATGTGGCGCTACGACCAAGGCTGGGCGCTGCCGGGCTTCTACGTCTCGCCGCTCGCGGTCACGCCGGACGGACGGGTGTGGATGAGCTACGACACCGACTTCCTCACGGCACAACGCGGGCTCTGCTGGTTCGACGGCACGAACGTCGGCGTCTACCCCGCGCCTCCGGGCGGTGAACCGCAATGGGGCGGCCTACCGCACGCGCAGATCGCGGATTGCGAGGTGCGGGACACCGCGAGCGGCTACGAACTCTGGATGAGCTGCAAGAGCCGCGGTCTCGCCGTGCTCTCGATCCACGAAGGACCTCCGGGCACGGTCGTGTGCTCGGGCGACGGCTCCGGCCCGGCGTGCCCGTGCGGCAATCCCTCCGCGAGCGGTTCCCAATCGGGCTGCCGCAACTCGACCGGCGCGGGAGCGACGCTGCGCGCGACCGGCACCGCGTCGGCGAGCGCGGACGATCTCGTGCTCCTGAGCGCGAACCTCCCGCCGAACAAGAGCGGCATCGTCTTCATGGGCGCGAACTCGAGCGGCGGCACGCCGTTCTCGAGCGGCTTGCTGTGCGTCGCTTCGCCGTTGCGCCGACTCGCGGTGAAGAACTCCGGCGCGAGCGGAGCCTTCGCGCACGGCCCGGGACTCGGCGCATACGCCGCGACGCACTTCGCGTCGAGCTTCCACTTGATCGCGGGCTCCAACTGGAAGTTCCAGACGTGGTTCCGCGATCCGAACGGCGCGTGCCCGACCAAGGACTCGAACACGAGCAACGCGCTCGCGATCCAGTTCGTGCCGTGAGCAGACGACCGTGACGGAGATCGGCGCGATTCACGCCCGCGGAATCGCGCCGAATCTTCGACTCCGAGAACCGTCGACGCGACACGCGACACTCACCGAGTCTCGCTCGATCGCCGATCGAGCGGCGCGCTGGCAGCGTCGCACCGCGACGCGCGCGGACCGCGGTTCCGTCCTCAGGAGTACGCCATGAGTTCCCGTCACGTTCGCTCGCTCTTCCTCGCCGCACCGTTCCTCTGCGCCACGGCGAGCGCCCAGTCGCCGTACGCCGCCGCGTTCACGTCGGACGTCGACTACGAGAAGACGTTCTTCGTCACACCCAACGCCGACCCCGGGATGTTCGGGCCCGTCGCGCTGAACATGGTCGGCGGCGGCGCCGCGTTACCGGGCGGAGGTCAATGGACCAAGGTCGGACTCGTCGCGTCGCTCTGGTACTCGCAGCACACCGACGGCAAGACCAACGACTTCAAGTACGACCTCTGGTCGTCGACGCCGCCCGCGACGGCGGGCAACTTCACGATGCAGGAGGTGTTCTCGCTGCCGCTCCCGCCGGACGTGACCGACATCAAGGACTTGCCGGACATCGTCCGCTTCGGGCCCGATCTCATCCAAGGTACGTCGGACGATCTCGGCGCGTGGGCGACGACGTCGAAGATGCCGTCGCCGATCGCGGTGCTCGAGTGGGCTCGCTATCTCGATCTGCCGGTGTCGGTGCAACTGCTCTCGACCGTCAGCCAGTCGGGCGTCATCGAGTACATGCCCGGCGACGACATCTTCGACCTCGATCGAGCCTTCGAACGCGGCGACCTCGGGCCGACGCCTTCCACGCAGCAAACGCGTCGAAGCCAGTGCATGTGGGACGTGTCGAACGTCACCGATCCGATCGACGACGATCCGGGCACCGCCGATCCGCAGGCTCCGGGCTATCCGTTCGATTTCGCATCGGTGAGCCTCGCGGATCCGGCGATCGTTCAGGAGCTCACCGGCCTCTCCGCGAGCGTTGGCCATCGCGCGTACGTCCGACGCAACCTCTTCGATGCGGTGAGTCAATTCCTGTTGATCGCGAGTGATCCGCGCTACGCGGGCCACGTGGTCGCGTTCGCGATCGATCCCGAGGTCCACTACCCCGCCCACCTGAGCGGCGCCGTGCCCACGAATCCGCCGCTCGCGTCGCACCCGAGCTACGGCGGCGGCGCCCCGGCGCACCGAGCCTTCATCGAGGACTACAACCCGGCGATGTGTCTGCAGTTCGCGCGCTACGAGCAAGCGCGCTACGGCGACACGACGCCGCTCGCGGACGACAACGGCGACGGGAAGTACTTCGCCGCGGACTTCGGCAGCGACTACGTGACGTCCGGCTGGCCTGGGATCAACGCTCACAGCGGCGTGCCCGCGACGTGGGATCTGATCGATCCGCCGCGCCTGTATCCGGAGTTGGTGAGCTCGACGAGAACGCCCTACTGGCACGAGTGGATCAACTTCCGCGTGTCGGTCCTCGACGGCTACGTGCAAGACCTCGTCTCCACCGTCGCCGACGCCGGCGTTCCGGCCGGTCGCGTGTTCACGCACCAAGTCCTCGCCGGTTCGTCGGTCAGTTCGACGCGCGCGGGGCAATCGCTCGACCCGACCTCTCCGTTCCACAACTCGGAGTGGCTCGACGACTGGGTGACGATGGAAGTCTCGCGCGGCTCGATGGGCTCGAGCATCTACTCGTGGGGCGGCGTCAACTGCGACGACTTCTTCCTCGACAACGTCCGCGCGCGCGGCGACTGGTGGGGAGCTCCCGAGTACAACCCGTCGGTCACCGGATGTCAGGGCGTGCCGAACTGCGTGCAACCCGCGGTCGACGGAGCGTTCGACGCCGGCGCGCGCATCCTGTGGCCGCATGCGTGGGATGCGCCGAGCGAGCCGCTGTTCTCCTACAGGTATGCGTGGAACTTCACCAACTCGCTGAACTCGAGCTGGACGACGGCGAAGATGACGCCCGCCTATCTGGACGTCATGGATGCGTCGAGTCCGGACGCCAGCTACACGCTGCTCAACACTCCGATCGATGCGACGCTGGCGCGATACCTCTCGATCCTGACGGCGTCGTGGGACGTGACGCTGAACCCGCACAACGAGAAGGTCGTCGACTTGCGCGTCGACTTCCTCAAGCAAGGCGTGTGGCACACCGAGACGCAGAAGGTGCTCCGCACGTACACGCTCGACTACCGCTGGTTCACGATCGATCTCGGAGCGAATCCCAACTGGACGGGCACCATCGATGGGCTCCGCGTCTACGTCGCGCCGAGTCCGATCTCGCAGTTCAAGGTCGCGCGGATCGTGCTGCCCGTGAGCAACGAGATGACGACGGCGCTGAAGTCGACGCTGACCGCGAAGTCCGGCGTGGTCCGACCGAAGTTCCCCGCCTCGTCGCTGTCGGTCACGACGCCGCTCGCGCTCACCACGCTCGTCTCGCCGACGCAGTGCGATCAGGGCGACGGACGCGTGACGGTCTACGGCACCGATCCGACCGTCGGCCCGATTTGCACGGGAGGCATGGCGAGCCCGACGTTCGGCGACTTCTGCGTCGCGGGCAATTTCGAACCGCAGTTCGCCACGCAGGTCCCGAACAGCGGCATCCAGTGCGGCGGCTCTCGACACACCGGCTTGCGCTCCCCCGCCGCGACGTACCTCGGCTTGCACAAGACCGGCAAGTTCCATTCGCTCCTGCTGCCCAACGTCACCGATCTGCACCTGAGCTTCCGCACGGGCATCGAGGACACGGCGGCGGCCGGCGGCGACGGCGTGCGCTTCCGCGTGTTGCTGCGCGCCGCCGACGGCGAGTTGTTCACGATCTTCGATCGCGAGCAACGCACGCGTGATTGGTCGCCGCTCCAACTGGTGTCGCTCGACGCATGGCGCGGCCAGGTCGTCGACCTCGCCTTCGAAGTGCACGGCATCTCCAACACCACCGGCGACAAGTCGGCGTGGGGCGAGCCGCGGATCGTTCGCACCGTCACGATCTACACCGCGGTGCACGGCTACGGCGTGGTCGTGCAAAGTCCGAAGTTCGTCGCGATCCAGAACGAACGCGCGGCGATCCAAGCGATCGCGGGTCCGGGCAGCACCTTCCACCATTGGGAGGTGACTTCGGGTCTGACGGTCCTCAATCCGCTCGCGGCTTCGACGACCGTGACGGGCGCCAATGCGGGCACGGTCACCGCCGTGTTCGTGCAGACGTCGACGTTCGAGTCGATCGCCGCGGAAGACGGTCGCACGCGGGAGTCCGCCGCCCATTCCGGAGTCGGCGGGAGCTTCAACTCCAACGCGAACGACGTCTGGGCGCTGCGCGCGGG
Organism: Planctomycetota bacterium; assembly: GCA_021413885.1. Taxonomy (GTDB): domain Bacteria; phylum Planctomycetota; class UBA1135; order UBA1135; genus JACRIN01. Next base: position 1,077 of record JAIOPM010000036.1, on the reverse strand, counting down.
CGACGACTGGACGGATCGCTACTTCAAGAGCGTGCTTTCGTTCGACACGACGTCGATCCCTTCGGGTTCGACGATCGTCGCAGCACGGATTGAACTCACCGGCGGTGTCGTGACCGGCTTCCCGACCGTGCCGCCGAGCTTGGCGCTCGCGTGCAACGTGTCGAACACGTCGTTCGGTACGTCGCTCGATCCGTCGACGGGCGTGCCGTTGATCGAGAACGCGGACTACGAGGCGACGGGCTCGAGCACGTCGATCGGCGGACAACTCGCGTTGACCTCCGTGCCGCTCACGAACTACGTCGTGCCGCTCGACGCGAACGGCCGCTCGCAGATCCTGTTCGGCGTGACGCCGGGCCCGAACGTGCGCACGCAGGTGAAGCTCTTCCTCACCGGCACGGCGGCACTCGACGCGGCGACCGACCTGCTCGGCTTCTACTCCGGTGATTCGGGCTCCGGTCAGCGGCCTCGCTTGGTGGTCGAGTTCTACTGATCCCAGCTCGACGAAACGCGGCGCGCCGGTCCCCCAAATCCTTGGGGACGGCGCGCCGCCGTCATTCGGCGAGTAAGCGTTCCAGGCGCACGAGCTCACCGAGCGACCACGCCTGGAACGGCGCGCCGCGCGGTGTGTGCGGCGCGTCGCCGTCGGCGATCTCGCTGACGTGGCCGACGCCCGCGACCGCGAGGTGCGCACGGAGCGGCGGGAGGAAACGCTCTCTGGCCGTGCTACGCGCCTGCGCCGACGAACCGCGCACGCGCACCCAGGCTTCGACGAACGCGCCGAGCAGCCACGGCCAAACCGTGCCTTGGTGATACGCCTCGTCGCGCTCGACCGGAGTGCCGAAGCAACGGCCGCGGTAGCCGGGCTCGCTCGGTGCGAGCGTGCGCAGCCCGAGCGGCGTCCACAGTTCGCGTTCGACGACGTGCACGACGGCGCGCGCTCGATCGCCTTCGAGCAACGCGCGCGGCAGACCGCCGACCGCGAAGATCTGATTGGGGCGCAGCGTCGCGTCGTCGACGCCTGAGCGATGATCGACGTCGACGACGTCGAAGAGCGCGCCGCGTTCGGCGTTCCAGAAA
>JAIOPM010000032.1 GCA_021413885.1 Planctomycetota bacterium | reverse complement strand
AACACGCGCATCTGTGGCGGCACGGATCCGCAACTCACCGCCGGCAAGCAAGTCTGGGCGCAAGCTCAGCACCGCGACCTTCCGTCGCCGGGCGGGATCTCTCTGACGAACGGCGTCACGTTCATCATCTGCCCGTGATCGACGGACCGGCCAAGCGCCGGTGAGGACTCTCTGATCTGAATTGTGGGAGGCCGGCCGCTCGAAAGAGCGGTCGGCCTTTGTTGTGTGCCCAGCACGTCCACAGCCCTGGAGGTGAGCGTCCTCTGACGAGTAGGTCGCGTCGAGTCGAGTGAACCGGGCTCCGGTTCATTGAAGATCGCACTCGCGGACGCCGGTTGGTCGAGCCTCGGACTTGGAGCGGCTTCGACGACCTCCTTGCACATGATCGCCCGCGACCCCGGCCTTCCGCCGCCGGACCGACTGGCGGCGACCGCAGGGCTGCGTTTGCTTCCGTGCCGCTGACTTCGCGGACCCTGCCGAAGAAGCGCTTCCGGTTGGCGCGACGCCGATCGTGGTGTGACCTGCGCCTTCAGGCTCCGAGCTCCTTCATCTGCGCCGTAGCGAACTCAGTCGTCGCGCGGCCCGCGAGCGAGCGTTTGTAGATCGTGTAGTTCGACCACGCCATCAGCGGCACGATCGTCGCGCCGAGCAGCGGCACCGGTTGCAGCGCGATCACGCCCCAGTTGACGATGCGCACGATCCACTTCGTCGTGCAGCCGCGCAGCGGCGGGATGTAACCGCGCACGCCGGTGATCATCGTGAGACGGTAGTAGATGACGCCGGGGATCACGCCGAGCAACGGCACCGCGCTCAAGAGCGTGCAGATCGCGAGCGTGCGCGGCAGGCGTCGATTCAGCGCCGCGAGGTACGCGTCGAACTCCGCTTCGTCGCGGAACGTGACGCGTCCGCACGTCGTGCACGGTTGGCGTACTTGGCGTTTCTGCAGGCGCGTCGCGCAATCGGGGCAACGTTTGCGCGCGACGAGCTCGAAACGATGCAACGCGAGATCCGGCGCGGCCTCTGCCTTCGGTTGGCCGAACACTCCGACCTTGCGCGGCGCGGCGAGCGGCGTGCGACACGAGTGACACAACGTCGCGTGCGGCAAGATGCGCGTGCCGCACGTCGCGCACGGAACCTTGCTCTCCTCCTCTTTGCGTTCGGCGCGTTTGCGCGCGACGTAGAGCCCGAGGGCCGTCAACGCGGACAACACGACCGCCGCGATCGGCAGCAAGACGAGGAAGAGGATCCCCATCACCGTCCAGATGTTCTCGATCCAATTGAGCAACGTCTGCAACCCGATGTCGTCGTCCTCGTCGAGCTCCTTCAGCACCTCGACGACCTTGTTGCGCAAGATCGTCATGCCGAACACGGTGCTCGCGGCGAGCGCGGAGAAGCTCCACGCGAACACGCCGAGCTTGTCGATCGTCTTGACGACCTTCGTCGTTTCCGGATCGAGGATCGCGAGGCTGACGACCAACGCGACGACGCTCTTCATCAGCGCGTCGAACTCGTGCATCAGGTCGCGCAGCTCGGCCGACTTCGCCGACGCGACTTCCGCGACCGCCAACGCGCCGAAGATCCCGAGCGCGAGGTTGCCGGTGAACCACGACGGCGCGTGGGAGAGGACTTGCATCACCTCCTTGTCGCCGAGCCACGGCAAGTGCGTACCGAAGCGCGCGAGCAACGCCGTGACGAACGCCGCGAGGAACGGCCGCGCCGCGAACATCGGCGCGCTGCCGAGGGTGTAGAGGATCGAGGTCAGCGTCATGGGGCGGACGAGCGAGCGTCGGAACAGTCTCGCGGTTCTGCGCGGCGACCGCGAGAGCATTCCGAAGGCGCGAGGGTTCGCCGCGTCGCTTCGCGGGACGGAGCGCTTCGATCGACGTTACTCGATCGGCGCGCGGCGGTCTTCGCGCTAGGCTCGCGCTCGAATGGACCGTCGTCGTTCGCTCGCCGCGTTGCTGCTCGTCGTTCCGCTGCCGTCGCTCGGCGTCCTCGCGTCGATGTACGTCGCGCCGGGGCCGATCGGGGCGGGCGTTTGGGTCGCGACCAAGGTGTTCTTCGTCGCGGCGCCGCTCTTGTGGCTGCTCTTCGTCGAAGGCGGGCGCCTGAGCCTCTCACCCGCGCGCCGCGGCGGCTTCGGGTTCGGAGTGGCGAGCGGCGTCGTGCTCTCGCTCGCGGTGCTCGCGTTCTGGATCGCGACGCACGGGCGTTGGATCGACGGCGCGAAGTTGCGCGAGCTCGCGATCGCGAACGGCATCGGCCAGCGCGGGAGCTACTTCGCGATCGCGGCGTACACCGTGCTCCTCAACTCCTTGATCGAGGAGTACGCGTGGCGTTGGTTCGTCTACTCGCACTGCGCGAAGCTCGCGTCGCGCGGGACGGCCGTCGTACTCTCCGCCGCGGCCTTCACGCTGCACCACACGTTGCTCCTGAACGCGCAGTTCGGGCTCTCGTTCGCGCTGGTCGCGTCGGTCGGTGTGTTCATCGCCGGCGCGTTCTGGTCGTGGCTCTACGCGCGCTACGAATCGGTGTGGCCGGCGTGGGCGAGCCACGCGTTGGTCGACGCGACGTTGCTCGCAATCGGGTGGCGCTTGATCTTCGGCGTCAACTGAGCCCGACGCCGAAGAGTCGACCGACGAGCCACGTCGCTCCGCCCGCGAGGGTTCCGATCGCGAGCATGCGCAGCCCGCTCACGAACGCGCCGCGGTTGGTGAAGAGCGCGAGCGTCGCGCCGACGCCGAACAGCGAGATGCCGGCGACGACCGCCGCCGCGACGACCGCGCGATCGCCCGCGAGGAACAGGAACGGCGCGAGCGGGATCGATGCGCCGGCCGCGAACGCCGCGAACGACGAGAGCGCGGCACCCCACGGCGAACCGAGGTCGTTGGGATCGAGGCCGAGCTCCTCACGCGCGAGAGCGTCGAGCGCACTCTTCGGATCGCTCATCACGCGATCGGCGAGGCGCTTCGCTTCCTCGTCGTCGAGACCGCGCGCGCGGTAGACGAGCGCGAGCTCCGCCGCCTCTTCTTCCGGATACTCGTCGAGCTCCGCCTTCTCGAGCGCGATCTGGTGCTCGAAGAGTTCGCGCTGCGAGAGCACCGAGATGTACTCGCCCGCCGCCATCGAGAACGCGCCGGCGAGCAGACCCGCGAGGCCGGCGACGAGGATCGTGTTCGTGGTCGCCGCCGCGCCGGCGACGCCGAGGATCAAACTCGTGTTCGACACGAGCCCGTCGTTCATGCCGAAGACCGCGGCGCGCAAACTTCCGCCGCTCGACGTCGCGCGGTGGCGCCGTTCGGGCGAGAGCGTCGTCGGCATAGCGTGGCCGGAGCTCAAGCTCGGCAGCGAGTAGAGCGAGAGCCCGCGCACCTTGAGTGCCGCGAGCATCGGCTTCATCGCGCCGCCGCCGAAGACCCCGATCAACCGCGCCGCGATCTTCGCGCGCGTCTCCGGCGTGAACGTGGGCGGCGCGGGAGTTCCGGACTTGGCCAGGCGCTCGGCCCACATGCCGGCTTGCTTCTCCGCGTTCTCGGCGAGTTGCGTGAACAACTTCGCGCGCGCGTTGCCGCCCTCCGATTCGGCGAGGACTCGGTAGAGATAGGCCGATTGCTTCTCCTCGTGCCAACTCTCGCGCCCGGACATGGGCGCAAGGTTAGAGCGGTTCGACGACGGCGCAAAATCGGCGGACTCGTGTTGCGATTCGTTCGGCCGTGAACAGAGAGGACACGCGCCTTCTCGTGCCGTTGGTCGTCGTGTTTCTCGCGCAGTACGGAGCCAGCCTCAACTCCGCTGTTTTCGCGGGAGGGAAGCGCTTGCAGCAACTCCGAGCGTGGGGCCCGCGAAAACGGCGGAGTTGAGGCTGGCTCCGTACTGCCGTCGTGCGCTGCAATGTCCGCCGTGACTCGCGCCTCGCTCCGAGATTGGCTGTACACGCCGCTCGCCGGCGTGGCGTTGGGCGTGCTGTTCGGCGGACTCTACGGTGTCGCGATGCGTTTGACGTCGCGGCATTCGATGGTCGGCGGCGTGATGACCTTCGCATTCATTTGCGTGGTGCCGATAGTCATCGGAGCCCTGAGTCTCCTGCCCGTGATCAAGCCGCGTTTGGCGCATGCGTTCCTCCTCCCGACGCTGGCGACGACGCTGACGCTCGGACTCTCGCTCTTGCTGCGCGTCGAGGGCGCGATCTGCATCGTCTTCGCACTGCCGATCGCCTTGGTGTTCTCCGTCCTCGGCGGAGTGATGACGTGGAGCGTGCGCCGCGAGACGGAACGCGGCGACAAGCGCATGTACGCCGTCGTGCTCCTGCCTTTCGTCGTCGCGCCGATCGAGAATCGTTTCGACTCGCCGATCGACATGCGCGTCGTCGAATCCGACATCGCGATCTCCGCCGACGCGGCCGCGGTGTGGGAGGAGATCGTCGAAGTCCCGACGATCGGCGCCGACGAACGACGGCCCGCGCTCTTCACGTCGATCGGTTTCCCCGCGCCGCTCTCCGCGGTCGTCGATCGGCGCGAACTCGGCGGCGTCCGGGAAGCGCGCTTCGAAGGCGGCGTGTTGTTCCTCGAGCGCATCACGCGCTTCGAGCCGAAGCATGCGCTCGCGTTCGACATCGATTCGCAAGAGGAGTTGATCCCGCCGACGACGCTCGATCCGCACGTGACGATCGGCGGGCCGTACTTCGACGTGCTCGAGGGCGAGTACGAGATCGAGGAGACCGCGAACGGCGTCGTGCTCCACCTGAAGAGCCGCTTGCGCGTCTCGACGCACTTCAACGTCTACGCGGGTGCCTGGGCCGATCGCGTGATGGCGAGCATCCAGGACAACATCCTCGACGTCGTCCGCCGCCGCGCGGAACGGCGGTTCGAGCGCGCCCGCTCAAGCGAATAACCCACCGGTAATCCTGGCCGCGCCGCAACAGGTAGGCTCGAAGGGACGTCCGTATCCGAGGCCCTTCGCCTCGCCGGGCGTGCAGCGGCGGCAGTCCGTTGGAGGTCCTATATGAACAAGCTCTGGATCGGTGGCGCGGTGCTGGCACTCGGATTCGTCGATGCACAGGCGATGACGCCGACGCGCACCTTGTCGTTCAAGGAGGAGCGCCTGCGCATCGAGTACAACGCGACGCTCGACGAGGTCGCGTTGATGGTCGAAGCCGACGTCGAGGGCGCCGACTTGGCGGCTCTCGAAGTGCGTGATCCGAGCGGCACGCCGGTGATGCGGCTCCAGGGTGGACACGGCGCGACGCTCGCGTTGTCGAGCTTCGCGGTCGAGTCGCGCGAGATGACCTTCGACGAATTTCGAGGTGAACATCCGCCGGGCACGTACCTGATGCGCGGTCGCGCAACCGACGGCTCGTCGGTGCTCGGCACTGCGGTGTTGTCGCACGCGCTTCCGGTCGCGGCGAGCGTCGAGTTTCCGCTCGAAGGCGCGGTCGGCGTGCCGACCGAGGGTCTCGTGATTCGCTGGAGCGCCGAAGGGAGCGCGGTCGGCATCGACGTCTTGCTCGAGCAAGGCGAGACCGACGGCCTGAAGATCCGCTTGCCCGCGGGCGCGAAGTCGTTCGAAGTGCCGTCACACTTCCTGGCGCCGAACACCGACACTCACGTCGAGATCGGAACGATCGGAGCGGATGGCAACCGCACGATTGTCGAGCGCGCGTTCACGACCGGTTGACGTTTCCCACGAACCCGCCGCGCTTCGAGCGCGGCTCCACCTGCAGCGAGGAGATTCCGTGAGTCGATTGTTCCGTTCGTTCCATGCCGCTCTGCTTTCGGTCGCGGTCGCGTCCTGCGTTTCGTCCGCGCGGGACGAGCACCGCGAGCGCCGAGATTCCGAACACCGTCAGCGCCGCGAGGCGGTCGAGGAAGAAGAAGACGACGAGGAAGACGAAGCCTCCGAGAGCATGGAAGAGGAAACCGACGAGGCCGACGAGGGCCACGCCGTGGCGAAGCCTGCAGCCTTCTGCATCGTCCCGACCCCGTTGCACGACGGTGCGAAGTTCAGTGCGACGATCTCGCACCCGTACTTGCCGCTCTCGACCGTGCGCTACGCCGAGTTGAAGGGCGAAGAGGACCACATCGTCCGCGAAGTCCAGGACACGACCCAGACGGTCGCCGGCGTCGAATGCCTGGTGCTCGCCGAGAAGGAGTACGAGGACGGCGAACTCGCCGAGATCTCGCGCAACTACTTCGCGCAGGACGCCGAAGGCAACGTCTGGTACTTCGGCGAGGACGTCGATGAGTACAAGGGCGGCAAGGTCGCGGGCCACGGCGGCTCGTGGCTCGTCGGACGCGACGCGAGCGAGCCGTGCTTGCTCCTGCCCGCGCACCCGACGGTCGGTTTCCGCTTCAAGCCCGAGAACTCTCCGCCCGACGCGGAGGAGTTCGACGAAGTCGAAGCCGTCGACGCGACGATCACCGTTCCGGCGGGCAAGTTCGAGCACGTGCTCGTCGTCAAGGAAGGCGACGTCGCGGGCAAGTGGACGGAGCGCAAGTTCTACGCGGCCGGAGTCGGTCTCGTGAGCGAGGACGGCGAGGCCGATCTCGTGACGACGAAGCGTTGATGAACGGACGTACGGAGCCAGCCTCAACTCCGCCGTTTTCGCGGGCCCCACACTCGGAGTTGCTGCAAGCGCTTCCCTCCCGCGAAAGCGGCGGAGTTGAGGCTGGCTCCGTACGTCCGTTTACGGACAGACGTAGAACGCGAGGCCTTCACTGAGTCCGATGTCATCCGGCTTCTGAAAGCCCCGATCGCGACTCCAACACTGCGCGTAGATCACTTCGCCGGCCGCGATGCCCTTGCTCGACATGTAGGCGTGCGTGAAGGGCGCGGTGTAGCTGCCGGAGCAATCGATCGTCGGCGGCGGCGTGCCGCCCGACTTGCCGATCGGCAGCGAGCGCAACTTCGGACCGACGACGCAGAGGAAGCCGCCGCCGAACGGTTGGATCGCCGACTGCTTGCTCCACAGGATCACGCCGCGCGTGTGGTTGAGCACCTGATCGACGCGCACGACGAAATCGTCGGGGCCGGAGAGGCTCGTGCTCCCGCTGAAGGTGAGGCTCGGCGTGCAGCCCTGCGAATTGACCTTCGCCGTGCAATACGTCGTCGGCGTCGGGCAGCTCGCTTCGTCCTGCGCGTGTTCGGCCGACGTGATCTCGATCACGTTGTTCGACGTCGCGTGATCGCCGTCGGCGAAGTCGGGGCTGCCGCGGAAGTCGTACTGCAGCGCGGGCCAGTCGACGAACGGATCGAGCTGCTGGATCCCCGCGGCTTTGGGGGTGGAGACTCGGCTGAGATCGGCGGTCACGCCGACCTCGTTCGGAGTGCCGTCGCCGTCCCAGTTCGCCTTGCGGGCTTCGTCGAGGAATCGTCCGCCGCCGATCGGTCCCGGAGGCCCGACCCACGTCAGCACGCCGGCGGTCCCGCCGATCCCGACGTGCTCGTCGAGGTTCGCCTCGTCGAGCGTGTTGAACGCGCGGACGGAGTACACGAGGCCCCAGTCGGGCAGGAACGGCTTCGGCATCTGCCACGTGTAGCTCATGATGCTGTGATAGTTGGGCTTGAAGTTCACGCCGTCGCTGCCGCCGTGGCCGAGGTTGAGCGTGTGCCCCAACTCGTGCATGAACGTCGCCGCCTGCTGATCGTCGGTGCCGCCCGCGATCGTGAAGGTCCCGAGCGACACGATGAAGTCGTTGCCGGGAAGTTCGGCGATGCCGGAGAAGCCGGTGTTCATGATCTGGTCGCCGAAGATGCAGTAGCGGAAGGCCAAGCGCTTCGCTCCGAGGATGTTCGCGGCGTTGGCGGAGAGACGTTCGGTCGCGGTGCCGAACTGCGCCGCCTTCAACGCGTCGAACTCGATCCACGGACTCGGGAAGTTCACGATCGGCAGCGTGGTCGCATCGAGCTGGTAGTGCAGCGTGACGCCGTCCTGGCCGTCGGGATTGTTGACCAGCGCATTCGGCGCGAGCGAGAACGCGAGCACCACGCGATCGAGCACCGCGGGCAGCGGCGCGCGCGCGACCATCCCGTCCACCTCGACGAACACGTCCTTGTGGTCGGGCTTCGCGCCGAGCGCCGCGAGGTCGAGATCGATCACTCCGTTGCCGTCGAAGTCGAGGCCGGTCGTCTCCCACGAGTCGTAGAGCCCGTCACCGTCGGTGTCGACCTCCGGCTTCGCGCGCACGATGCCTTCGCTCCCGTCGTTGAAGCTCGCGTGGAACGCGAGGGTCCCGTTGTTCGCGATCGGGTCGTAGAGCGAGACGCTCGAGATCGTCTTCGTGAGCGCCTGCGTCGTCCCGCCGCTGACCGTGACGTTCGAAACGGCGGAGCCGGTTCCCGCGACGAACTTCGGCGCGCCCATGAGGAAGTTGAGCGAGCCTCCGACGTCGAACACGCTGAACGTGACCGTGTAGACGCCCGCTTTGCCCGCGTTCGTGCCGTCGAACACCACCGTCGTCCCTTGCACGCTCGGCAGCACGCCCTGGCTCGTCACGCCGACGCGATCGTTGTCGTCGAAGTCGGTGAAGCCGTCCAAACCTTCGCCCGCGATGCGCACGAGCTGCGTGCCGAACGGGCTCGAGAACGAAGCGAAGATGCCCTCGCCGTTGCCGCGGTTGCCGAAGAACGCGACGACGTTGCCGTCGGACGAGATCCCGGGCTGCGTGCCGGTGACGGTGAAGCCGTTCACGGAATCCGCGATCGTCGTCGGCGAGCCCGCCGGGAACGGGAACGTGCGGATGCGGCCGAGGTGATCGCGACAGACGACGCGGCCGTCGTTCGAGATCTGCGGCCGGATCGTCTGCACCCCGGGGAACGAGACCAACGAAGTCGGCGGTTGCGAGCTCCCGGCGAAGAGCGTCGTCAACGACGAGCCCGCGGTCAGCGCCGTGAACGCCATCACGCCGGAATCGTTGAGGTCGACGAACAAGAGCCCCGAATCGAAGTCGTCGGGCGACTCGCCGACCTTGACCAACGCTTGCGAACCGTCGACCGGCCACTTGCGCTCGAAAGTGAGCGGCGGCGCGCCGGCGAAGCGATCGCGCGTCGCGACCTGGGCGATCGGCGAGGCGTTGTTGATCGCGGCTCCGTTGAAGACGCGCGTCGCGCTGAAGAACGTGATGCCCTTCGTGACGCCGTTGCGGATCGCGAACGCCTTGCTGCCTCCCGCGTCGACACCGGTGAACGCGATCTCGCCCTTGTCGTTGATCGAGAGTTGCGTGTCGATGTCGGCGAGCACGACGCCGTCGCCGGTGGTCATGCCCGTGTTCGCCGCCAGGCGCACGTCGTACGCCGCCGACGTGACTTGGGCGTGCGCGGGAAAGGTCCACGCGGCGCCGAGCAACGTGGTGGTGAAGACGAAACGGGTCGTGGGGTGCATGGAGTCCTCGTGGGTGGGGAGCCGGTGAGAGGTCCGCGCGGACCGCGCCCGGCGACCACCGGGATTCGTCGAGAAACCGCTCGCTCGCCGTCGCGCCCTCGCGACGGCACACTCTGGCGATGGCCCAGATCCGTAGCGTGCTCGTCACCGGTGCGAGCCGCGGCATCGGCGAGGCGATCGCGAAGGCCCTCGGCCGCGCGGGTTGGTTCGTGTTCGCGGCGGCGCGTTCGAAGGAGCGTTGCGATGAGGTCGCGCGCGAGATCGTCAAGGCCGGCGGCCGGGCCGAAGGCCTCGCGCTCGACGTCGGCGACGTCACGTCGTTGACGCACGCGCTCGATCGGTTGAAAGATCGCGAGCTCGCGCTCGACGGCCTGGTCAACAACGCGGGCATCGCGATCTCCGCGCCGCTCGTCCACCCGAGCGAGGACCTGGTCGAGAAGCACCTGCGCGTCAACTTCCACGGTCCGCGGCGTTTGATCGAGGCGTTCCTGCCCGAGATGAAGCGCCAGAAGTTCGGCCGCATCGTCAACGTCGCGTCGTCGGCCGGCCTGCGCGGCTACAAGTACGTCAGCGCGTACTGCGCGTCGAAGCACGCGTTGGTCGGCTACTCGCGCGCGGCGGCGGACGAGCTCGCCGAGAGCGGCGTCTCGATCGCGTGCGTCTGTCCGCACTACGTCGATTCACCGATGACCGATGCGTCGGTGAAGCGCCTGGTCGAGAAGACGAAACGCAACGAGAGCGACGCTCGCGCCTTGCTCGCCGCGCAGAATCCGGGCGGGTGTTTGGTCACCGTCGAGGCCGTCGCCGACGCAGTCGTCGATCTGATGGGCGAGGGCCGCAACGGTTGGATCGTCGAGCTCGACGGCAGCGCGAGCCGCGTCATCGAGAAACGCTAGACTGCCGCGATGCCGCTCGAGACCGTCAACCCCTTCGGCTGGAAGTCGCCGAAGGGTTATTCCAACGCCGTGGTCGTGCCGGCGGGCGCCAAGCTCGTCTTCCTCGCCGGGCAGATCGCGTGGGACGCGGACGAGAAGCTCGTCGGCGCCGGAAATTTCGCGCAGCAGTTCGATCGGGCGCTGTCGAACGTTGTCGATGCGTTGCGCGCGGCCGGCGGTCGGCCCGATCATCTCGCTTCCTTGACCATCTTCGTCGTCGACGCGGCGCAGTACCGCGCGGCGACGGGCGAACTCGGCTCGATCTGGAAGCGCGTCGTCGGCCGTCACTACCCGGCGATGGCGCTCGTGCAAGTGGCGGCGTTGCTCGAGCCCGGCGCGTTGGTCGAGATCCAAGGCGTCGCCGCGATCAGCTGAGGCTGTCCACATGAGATCCATGCTCTACGGATGGACGTACCACGAGCTGCAGCGCATCGACGAGCAGCTCTCGCGTCTCGGCTCCTTCGGTCGGGCGCGCGGCCGCCGTTTGTCCGACGCCGAACGCGACCTCGGACGCGTCGCGCTCGTCACTCGGGCCCTCGGAGATCTGATGATCGCGAAAGGGCTTCTCACCAAAGAAGAGCTGCTCGCCGCGATCGAGCGCACGGACCTCGAGGATGGAGTCGCGGACGGTGCGATCGATCCGAAGGCCGTCGTCCCTGGTACGAAGATCGAGCGTGCGCCGACGCCGGACGACGAGAGCCCGCCTCCGCACGTCTTGGCTCGCGCGCGAGCGCGTGTGAAGACGGCCCGCGAAGCGAGGCCCGCACCCGCACCGACGGCGACGCCTGAAGTGCTCGCCCGCGCGAAGGAGCACCTGCGCGCCGTGCGCGAGAAGAAGCGCGGCAAGAACCTGCCATGAACCCCAAGCATTTCCGCTACAGCGAGGCCGACGGCGTCGCGACGATCCGTCTCGATCGGCCCGAGCGACTCAACGCGCTCACCTTCGATTCCTACGCCGAGTTGCGCGACACGTTCGCGGCGTTGAACGAGCGCGAGAGCGTGCGTTCCGTCGTCCTGACCGGCACCGGCCGCGCGTTCTGCTCCGGCGGCGACGTCAAGGACATCATCGGCCGCATGTTCGGGATGGGCGACGCCGACGTGCTCGCGTTCACGCGCATGACGTGCGACCTGATCGAGAACATGCGTCGCCTCGAGAAGCCGATCGTCGCCGCGCTCAACGGCACGACGTGCGGCGCGGGCGCGGTGATGGCGATCGCGGCGGACCTGCGGCTCGCGTGCGACGAAGCGAAGATCGCGTTCCTCTTCACGAAGGTCGGACTCTCCGGCGCCGACATGGGCGCCGCGTGGCTGTTGCCGCGCATCGTCGGAATGGGGCACGCGAGCGAGCTCTTGATGCTCGGCGAGTTCATCGACGCGAAGCGCGCGTTCGAGATCGGGCTCTACAACAAGGTCGTGCCCGCCGCCGAACTCGCGGGCGAAGCGCAGCGTTGGGCGCAGAAGCTCGCCGACGGTCCGACGATGGGGATGCGCGTGACGAAACGCATGCTCAACGCGGAGGCGTCGATGACGCTCGGCGCCGCGATGCAGGCCGAAGGTTGGATCCAGGCCGAGTGCATGAAGCACCCCGACTACAAGGAAGGCTTCGACGCCGCGACGGCGAAGCGTCCGCCGGAATACCGCAAGCGGAGCGTGCGATGAGCTTCGATCCGAGCGTGCTCGCGGACCTCGACGCGCTCGCGGAACGCGTCGCGCGCGCGGGCGAGCCGATGCTCGAAGGCCTCGACGAAACCGCGGCGGCGAAGAAGGCGCTCGCGATCCTCGCCGAGGTGGAGCTCTTGCGTTGGACGGTGCCCGAAGCGTTCGGCGGAGCGAAGACCGGCGGGCTGAGCGATGCGAAGGACGTCAGCGTGCGCGCGCTGTGCGCCGCGCGATCACGGCTCGCGTACCGCTCCGGCATGCTCGACGTGATGTTCGTGATGCAGGGCTTGGGCTCGTACCCGATCGCGCGCGGCGGTTCCGACGCGTTGCGCGCCGAGCTCCTGCCGCGCGTCGCCGCGGGCGAGCGCATCGCCGCGTTCGCGTTGACCGAACCCGACGCGGGCTCCGATCTCGGCGGCGTTCGTTTGCGCGCCGAGAAACGCGCCGGCGGTTGGCGCCTGACCGGCGCGAAGACGTTCATCTCGAACGCCGGCATCGCGCACTTCTACTCGGTGCTCGCGCGCACGTCGGGCGACGCCGGCGACGGCGGCAAGAGCTCGTTGACGATGTTCCACGTGCCGGCGAGTTCGCGCGGGCTCGTCGCGGAACGCTTCGAAGTCATCGGCCCGCACCCGATCGGCGAGTTGCGCTTCGACGGCGTCGAAGTCGACGACGCGGAGCGACTCGGCGCGGTCGGCGAAGGGCTCGAGCTCGCGCTCGCGACGCTCGCCCGCTTCCGCACGTCGGTCGCCGCCGCCGCGAACGGTTTCGCGCGACGAGCGCTCGACGAATCGATCGCGCGGCTGAAAGGTCGCGCGCAATTCGGCAAACCGCTGGCGGCGAACCAAGGCCTGCGTTTCGACCTCGCCGAGATGGACGCGCGGCTGCGCGCGGCGGAGCTCCTCGTCGACGAAGCCGCGAACGCCGTCGACCGCGGCGAACGCGCGGTCAAGGAAGTCGCGCGCGCGAAGCTGATCGCGACCGAAACCGCGTCGTGGATCTGCGACCGCGCGGTGCAGCACTTCGGCGGCCTCGGCGTGAAGAAGGGGACGGTCGTCGAGCGGCTCTTCCGCGACACGCGCGCCTTGCGCATCTACGAAGGCACGAGCGAGATCCAGAAGCTGATCCTGGCGCGCGAACTCGTCGACTGACGCGAGCTACGACTCCGCCATCCTCGTCGCGAGTCGCGCCATCGCGCGCGAGGCGATCTGGCGGACCGACGCGTCGGACTTGCCGAGTCGTTCCGCGACTTCGAGGCTCGACAGACCTTCGATGCGTCGCAAGAGCAACACTTCGCGCATCTCGTCGGGAAGTCCGGCGATCGCGCGCTCGAGGCGAACGTACACCGCCGCTTCGTAGTAGCCGACCTCCGCGTCGCGGGGCGCCGCAAGGTCGTCGAAGGCTGCTTCCGCGCCGACGAGCTGCCCGGCGCGTTTCGCGGCGCCGAACGCCTTGGCGCGATCACGAATCTTGTTGAGCACCATCTGCTTGAGGTAGCGCTCGAGGCTTCCGGGCCCGCGGTACTCGAAGCGCTTCAACGCTGAAAGCGCGTCGAGAGCGACGCTCTGAAAGACGTCTTCGCTTTGCAGCACGGAACGCAATCCGCTGCCGAGCCGCATGCGCACGGTGAAGAGCAGCTGGTCGTGGTAACGCCGGTAGAGTTCGTCCCACGCGCGCGAGTCTCCGCCCTGGATGCGCGCAACGAGCTCCAACGACGCGCTCTCGTCCGGTTCGCTCGGGAATCCGCTCACGCTCCGATTGTACGGACCCGCGCGCGGTCGGACGGCGATCAGTCGCGAGCGAGCTGCTCGTAGGCCGCCGCGTCGCCGGTCAGTCCGCGTGCCTCGAGCTGCCGCGCAAACTCCGCGCACGAGCTCCTCCCAGCCGGGTCGTCGAGAGCAAGCACGCGCCGCGCTTCCCGCAACGCATCGTCCCGGCGGCCGTCGGCATGCAAGGCCCGCGCAAGGTCGAAGCCGACCTCCGGATCGTTCGGAGCGAGCGCTCGCGCCGCTTCGCGCGCTTTCACCGCGTCGGCCGTCTTCCCGAGTCCCTCGTAAGCGCGACCGAGCGAACGGTGCACGGTCAGCGATGCGCCCAAGTCGTACGCGAGGGGCTCGAACGCGCCGGCGGCGTCGACGAAGTGGCCCGCCTCGAGACGCGCGAGACCGCGGAGGGCTGCGACGAGCAACGATCCCGGCGCGAGATTCCACGAGACGTCGAACTGCGCGATCGCCTCGGCGGGACGTCCGGCGCGGCGCAGACGCTCGCCCTCGATCAGCGCGTTCACCGCTGGATCGCTCGACGACGCCGGCAGGTTCCCGTTCACGAGCGCGCGCAAGACTTCTTCGCGTGCGTCGTCGGGCAAGAGCTGCGCGAGTTCCTCCTCGGCGTCGCGGGCGGTCGCGAGGTCGCCGTCGAGCAGGCCGACGATCGCTCGACTGCGTAGCGCGCGCACTTGCTCGGCGTCGGGCGGCGCCGCAGCGAACACGCCGCCGAGCCAGAACACCAACGGCACCGCGAGCACAGCGGCGGCGGACCCGGCGAACACCAGGGTCCTGCGTCGCCGCAGCCAGAATTCCTGTGCCGTGCGCGCGAGCCCTGGAGACCGCGCCGCGATCGGTCGGCCCGCGACGAACGCTTCCAGGTCCTCCGCCAACGCTCCGGCGTCGGAGTAGCGCCATGCGGGACGGAACGCCGTCGCGTCGGCGACGATGCGCGCGAGCGCCGGAGGCATCGCGGCGTTGCGCGAGCGGGGAGACGGCAGCGGCAGATCGCTCGCCTGACGCAGGAGCGCGAGGGTCTCTTCGGCGCTGCGCGGCGGCTCGAGCGTCGTGAGTTCGAACAGGATCGCGCCGAGACCGAAGACGTCGACACGTTCGTCGACGCGCTCGCCGCGCGCTTGCTCCGGCGCCATGTACTGCGGCGTGCCGATCAGATCGCCGGTGCCGGTCAACGTCTTCGAGCCCTCGGCGTGGACCAGGCCGAAGTCGACGAGCACGGGTTCGCCGTCGGGCCGCAGGATCACGTTGCGCGGGTTGAGGTCGCGGTGGAGGACGCCTTCGGCGTGGGCGGCGGCGACCGCGCGCGCCGCACGAGCGACGAGCTCCGCCGCACGCAGGTAGCGATCGTGCGCTCCTGGCAGCGCAAGCTGAGCCGCACCGTTCGTGCGCGCTTCGGCGAGCAGCCGCGAGAGCGGCACGCCGTCGACGAGGTCCATCACCAAATAGGGCCGACCGGCGTCGACTCCGCTCTCGAACGAACGCACGACTCCGGCATGACGCACGCGTTCGAGAGCCTGCGCTTCGCGGCGGAAGCGTTCGAGGGCTCGCAAATCGTGCTGGAGCGAATCGTGGAGGAGCTTCAACGCGAGCACTTCGCCGGGCCGCGCGTGGTGCTCGACGCGGAACACCCGTCCCATGCCGCCGCGTCCGAGTTCGCCGAGCACCGCGTACGGACCAACCCGGTCCGGCACGTCGGAGGACACCCCGGGGAGCAAAGCGTCAGCGTGCTCCAGGGCGAGCAGCGCTCGCAGCAGTCGCTCGCCGCCGAGCGGTCGCTCCGTCGCGAAGGCTCGCGCCGTCAGTGCTTCGCCGCGTTCGCGCCGAGCGGCGAACTCGGCGACCCAACCCTCGATCGCTTCCGCGCTGAACTCACGGCTGCGTTCGTTCGGCTGACCGTCCATGGGCCTCGCGAGCGATCGTAGCACGGACCTGCGCGCGGCCTGGGCGCAAGGCACTCTCGCGACGAAGCGACGGCCCACCCCGATCGCGCGGGCGGACCGTCGTGTGAGCGGTGTCGAGCGAACGCGCTAGCGCAGCGCCGTCAGGTCGTCGAAATCCAACACGCCCGGCGCATAGACGATCGGCAGCACATCGCCGTCGTCCGCGCCGTCGCCGAGCACTCCGCCCACATCGATCGACAGGATCACTCCGCCCTTCCCCGACACCACGAGGTGCCCCTCGCCGGCGGAGCGGATCCCGTCGATCGCCAAGCCCAGGAGGGAGAGATTGCCGGTGCTCCCGGCGACCTGCATCCCGTCAATGAAGTGCATCGCTCCCGGCGAAGACACCTCGACGCCGAGGAATGGGTCGAACGCGATGACTTCGCCGTTGATGATGTTGGTGCCGAACAAGAGCCCGGTCACCGGGTCGAAGTCGAGTTCGTCGGAGCCGTCCTTGGACATCGGACTCTTGAACAGTCCGCCGATCTCCACGAGCGGCGACATTCCGTTCCACACGCCGGTCATCGAGATGCCGATGCTCAACAACGCGCGCGCGCCCGGATCGCCCGGATCCGCGCCGAAGAAGAAGAGTCGTCCGGCGACGCCTTCGAGTCCCTCGAAGTTCTTGAGTCCGCCGGCGAACGCGCCGTCGAATACGATCGACTCCGGCCCGCCCCCGAAGGGCTTGCGCATGATGCGGTGGGACGCCGTCGCGCCGAAGCCGAACTGATTCTCGATGTAGTAGACGTGCGTCGGAGTGCTCACGACCGTCGACGGCCATGTGCCCGCGCCCGCCGGCGGCGCCGCGATCAGATCGGTGTGCGGCACGTAGTCGGGGAGCACGGCCCCGGTGACCACGTCGTAGTGCGCGATCACTTTGCTCGGAGAGCCGACGACGACTTCGGTGCCATGGGTGCCAGGAACGAAGTCGATTCCGTCGAGCGTGATGCCCCGGGGATCCGTCACCGCGATCGTGACGACGCCGCTGAGTGCGATCGCCGGATCGAGGCGGACGCGGAAGACCACCTCGGCGGTCGGCGTGGCGCCCGTGACATAGGTCGTCAGGATGCGGCGTCGACCTCCGGGCGCGATCGCCGTTCCGCCGCCGAACGACGTGGATGCGCCGATCGTCGGCGGACCGCTCTGCGCGGCGGAAACTGGCGCGAACGTCGGAACGACGCCGCCGCTGAGAGCGGCGAGCAGGAGGGGGAGCGTGCGGAGATGCATGGTGGCCTCGGGTTCTTCGTCGGGGATGGACGTGGGGTCGCTCGCCGATCGATGCGCCCCGTTCGAGGCGCTTCAGGGAAGAACCCGCGGCCGATGTGACGGGAATCCGAGAATCCGACGGTTCCGCCACGACGGCGGTCACCCGTGCGAAGCTCAGCGCTTCGGCTTCGGTTTGCTCTTGTCCGCGTCGAACGCGGCGATGTCGCCCGGATTACGCAGCATCTTGTCGACCTCGCCGAGGTGCATCTCCTCCGCGTAGATCATCTCGCGCGCGTATTCTTCGAGCATCACCGAGCGGCCTTCGACCAACGCGAGCAACTCGTGGTAGCCGAGCAACGTCGCGCGCTCGTGCTCCATCGCTTCGCGCAGGATCCCGCCGATGTCGTGGTTGTGCGTCTCGAGCAACGGACCGATCGCGAGCGACGGGTGCTCGCCCAGGTGCGTGACGAGTTCGCCCGCCTGGGTCGCGTGCCCCATCGATTCGTCGGCCTGCGCGCGCAGCCACGACACGATCGGGATGCGGCTGTAGCCGTACACCATCAACGAGTAGTGCGTGTAGCGGACGACGCCGGCGAGCTCCATCTCGAGGATCTTGTTGAGCAGACGGACGACGGCCGGTTTGTCGTAGTTCTTCGTGGTCATGGTGGTCGCGCTCCGAACGGGTTGACGTCGCGCGGAGTGTAGCGGCTCGGCGCGCGTCGCGCGCGGCGCGAGCGAGCGTCCGCTCCCGCACAGATCGCCGTGAACCGCTCGCGCGATGCTGCGTTGGCGGCTTCGGCGCGGACTTCGAGTCTCCTCGCTAGAATCCTCGCCCATGGCGAAGTTCCAGCACCACATCTTCGTGTGCATCAACGAGCGTGCTGCCGACGACGCGCGCGGCTCGTGCTCGCGCACCGGCGGCGAAGAGCTCGCGGACGCGTTCAAGCAGAAGCTCTATGCCCGCGGCTTGAAGCGCATCGTGCGGCCGAACAAATCGGGTTGCCTCGATCAGTGCGCGCACGGCTGCACGGTCGTCGTCTATCCGGACGCAGTTTGGTACGGCCGCGTCACGCCGGCCGACGTCGACGAGATCATCGACAGCCACATCGTCGGCGGGAAGCCGGTCGAGCGCTTGATGATCCCCGACGAGAAATTGACCGGCCTCGCGCCGACCTCGAAGTCCGGCGGAGGCAAGGCATGACCGCGGTCGACCGCCTCGACGAAGAGAGCCGCAACCTGCTGCTCAAGATCGTCGAAGGGCTCGCGTACCGCGAGCTGATGCTCGCGAACATCCGCGGCCACGGGCTGAAGTTCGCGCACTCGGTCGAGGACAAGCTGCGTCTCGTCGGCGAGCTCGACACCGCGCTGCACCTCTTCCGCGAGATCGAACGGCTCTACGCGGCTCTCGGTTCGCGCGACGTGATCTCGGCGGTGCGCGATCGGATGGAGCGCATTCCGTACCCGAGCTCGCGCCTCGAACTCGATCTCTGTCTCTTCCTCTGCGAGAAGACGTCGCGCACGACGCTCACGGCGTACCGCGGCGGCGCGTGTCGCGAGCTCGAGGCGCTGTGCCTCTCGCGCCTCGAATCGATTCCCGATCGCGCCGAGCCCGAGGGCTCGGGCTTCGTCGAGTTCTGCGCCGATCCGTCGAATCGACCGCATGCGCAGCAGATGTTCCAGCGCTGGCTCGCGATCAGTTTGGTCGCGATGGGGCGGCCGGGCAGCAAGGGCGACACGCGGGCGGTCGAACTCGGTTTGCGCAAGACGCACGTCGAGACGATCGCGCGGTCGTTCCTCGACGAGCTCGAACCGTTCCGCCGCAAGTGTCATCTCGCGTGGCCGGACGCGAGCGCGATCGGCATCGAGTTCCCGAGCGAGAAGCGCGTCAGCACGCGTTGACTCGCAACGCTTGAATCCGTCGAGCGCGCACGCTTCGTAGGCCGAGCGTCTCTCCGCACGCACCACCAGGTACACTCGGCCTCCCGGGAGCCCTCCATGAACCAGCCGACGACCGCCGGACGAACGCCGACCGCTCCGCTCCACGACGCCGCGCGTTGGCGCAAGCGCTTCCCGATCCTCGCGAACACCAACTATCTCGTCACGCACTCGCTCGGCGCGATGCCGGACACGGTGTACGAGAAGTTGAAGCTCTTCACCGACCAATGGGCGACGCGCGGCGTGCGCGCGTGGGCCGAAGGTTGGTGGGACGCGCCGATCGCGGTCGGCAATCTGCTCGGCCGCATCCTGAACGCGCCGCCGAATTCGGTGGTGATGCACCAGAACGTTTCGGTGATCCAGGGGCTCGTCGCGAGCGCGTTGGACTTCACGGGCGAGCGCAACAAGGTCGTCTACACCGACCAAAACTTCCCGACCAACATGTACGTGTGGGAGGGCTTCAAGAAGCTCGGCGCGAAGATCCACGTCGTGAAGAGCCCCGACGGCATCGGCGTGCCGACCGAGGCGATCGTCGCTGCGATCGACGAGCAGACGTTGATCGTCCCGATCAGCCACGTCTTCTTCCGCACGTCGTTCATGCAGGACGCGGCGGCGATCTGCAAGCGAGCGAAGGAAGTCGGCGCGTGGGTGTTGCTCGACACGTATCAGTCGCTCGGCTGCGTGCCGATCGACGTTCAGGCGCTCGACGTCGACATGGTCTGCGGCGGTTCGGTGAAGTGGCTGTGCGGCGGACCGGGCGCGGGCTACCTGTACGTGAAGCCGAGCTTGCAGCCGAAGCTCGAGCCCAAGATCACCGGTTGGGCCGCGCATGCCGCGCCGTTCGCGTTCGAACTCGGCGCGCAGCGCTACGCGAGCGACGCGCGGCGTCTCCTGCACGGATCGCCGGCGGTGCCGTCGCTCTACGCGGCGAGCGCGGGCTACGAGATCGTGCAGGAGTGCGGCGTCGAAGCAATTCGCGCGCACTCGACCAAATTGACCGAATGGCTGCGCGGCGAGCTCGGGTCCAAAGGCTTCCGCGTGACGAGCCCGACGAACGTCGCGCAGCGCGCCGGCACGTTGACGGTCGCTCTCGCGCCCGAAGAACACGGCCCGGCATTCGTCGGCGCGCTCGAAGCGCGCGGCATCCTGGTCGACCATCGCCCCGAGGCCGGCCTGCGCGTGAGCCCGCACTTCTACACGCAGCAAGAGGAACTCGCGGCGTTCGCCGACGCGCTGACCGAACTGCGGACGACGAAGAAGTGGCAAGACTTCGCGAAGACGAAGAAGAGCTACTGATCGGCTGGGTCGCGCGACGTCTCGCGCTTACCCATCGCGAACGCGCGGACACGAACGGCGGATGTACGGCGGGGCGCGCTCGCGCCATCGTGCATCGATGGAAACATCGCGCGATCTCACGGAACGGGTGCGTCGCCTCGAGCGACTGGGTTTTGGACTGCTGCTCCTCGGCGCGATCGGAATCGCCGGTTGCTTGGCGAGCGCGCGTTCTCGCACGGCGAGCGACGACGGTTGGCTGCACGTGCGCGGCGTGATCGTGGAGGACGAGCTCGGTCGTCCGCGCGTGGTGCTCGGCGCGCCGATCGGCAAACTCGCTGGTCGCGCGCGCAGCGACGAAACCGTCGGCCTGATCGTGCTCTCGCCCGACGGCCGTGACGTGCTCGAACTCGGCCGCGTCGGCGGACCGCAGATGGGCGGCAAGGTGCAGCCGCGCATGAGCCCGGCGACCGGACTGACGTTCGCCGACGCGCGTGGCAACGAACGCGGAGGCATCGGCGTGTTCGACAACGGCCAGGCCGGGTGGGGGCTCGACTACGACGGCGGCGAAGGCTTGGTCGCGTTGGTCGATCCCGAGCGCAAGATCGCAGGCTTCGTCTTGCAGGCTCCGAGTGGCGAGAACACTCAGCGCGCGGCGTTGCTCACCACGCCGAACGGTACGACGTTCGAACTCTCCGACGGCGCGGCGCGTCCGCGCTTCCAGGTCGAGGCGCCGACGACGGGCGACGCGCGCGTGCAAGTGCTCGACGCCGAAGGCAAGGCGAGCTTCGACGCCACGCGCTGACCTGCGCGGCCGATCAGACGGCGAGCACGCGGCACGCGCTCGTCTTGAAGACGAGGTGTACCGGTTGGCCGGGAGCGAGTGCCAGTTCGTCGATCGCGGCCGGAGTCAGCGCGACGGTGATCGGTGTCGGTGACGTCTCGCCGATGTGCGCTTCGAGCCAAGTGATCGGCCCCTCGCGGTGCAACGTGGTGACGCGCGCCGGCAAACGATTGCGCGCCGAGATCGCGGTCGGTTCGAGCGTCGTCACCAACACGTCTTCCGCGGCGAGTGCGAAGAGGATCGATTGGCCGACCGCGAGGCCGGGGCTCGGCACACGCACCGTGGCTCCGCTCGCGAGGCGCACGAGCGCGATCGAGCCTTCGAACGCGACCACCGACGCGGCGACGACGTTCTCGAGCATCTCGAGCTCGCTCGCGTGTTCGCGCAGCACACGTTGCGTCGGTCCGAGCGTCGTCACTCGCCCGCGTTCGAGGATCGCGGTCTGGTCGCAGAGCGCGGTGACCTCGAGCGGATCGTGCGACACGAAGATCGCCGGCACCGCGAACGCGTCGCGCACCTTGACGAGGTAGGGGAGGATGCGGCGGCGCAGCGCGAGATCGAGGGAACCGAGCGGTTCGTCGAAGAGCAAGAGTTCCGGCCGCGAACACAATGCCCGCGCCAGCGCGACGCGTTGACGTTCGCCGCCCGAGAGCGCGTCGACGTCGCGTTCGACGAGGGGCCCGAGCTCGAGGATCGCGACCACGCGTTCGAACGACGCCGGATCGGCGCGCGGGCCGAAGAGGATCTGGCGACGCACGCTCCGACCCGGAACGAGCAACAAGTCCTGCGGCACGTACCCGATGCCGCGCGCCTCGAGCGGCAGACGGAAGATCTCGCGCCCGTCGATCGCGACGCGACCGCGCGCGGTCCGCCGCCAGCCCGCGATCGCTTCGAGCAAACTCGTCTTGCCCGAACCCGACGCGCCGAAGACGCCGAGCATCCGCGCCGACGTCGCGATCGAAACGTCGAGCGCGAAGTCGGCGAGCGCGAGCTCGACGCGAAGGTCGAAATTCGCCATCAGGCGCTCCGCGTCCGTCGCGGCCGCGACAACCATTCGACGCTCCACATCAACACGAACGCGATCGCCAGCGTGACGCCGACGAGCAAGAGCGCGTGCTCGTCCGACCCGAGCTGGATGTCCTCGAAGATCGCGAGCGCGAGCGTCTGCGTGTGCCCGCGGATGTTGCCGGCGACGATCACCGTCGCGCCGAATTCACCGAGCGCGCGTCCGAAGCCGAGCGCGAGCGCCGCGAGCAAACCGCGCCGCGCGAGCGGCAACGTGACCGAGAACCACGTCGCGCCGCGCGAGAGCCCGTGCGTGCGCGCGACGAGTTCGAGCCGCGGCTCGACGCCCTCGAACGCACCGCGCGCCGCGCGCGTCACCAACGGAAACGCGACGACCGCCGACGCGAGCATCGCTCCGCGCCACGTGAAGAGCACATCGAGATCGAAGCCGAGCACACTCGGCCCGAACGGCCCGTCGTGCGCGAACGCGCGCAGAAGCAGGTATCCGATCGCGGTCGGCGGCAACACGAGCGGCACCGCGACCAACGTCTCGACCACGCTCTTCCCGAAGAAGCTCGCGCGCGCGAGCGCGAAGCCGAGCGCGATCGCCGGCAGCGCGACGAGCAACGTCGCCGTGCCCGCGATGCGCAACGTGGTCGCGAGCACCAGGGAAAGATCGGGATCGGCGAGCG
Organism: Planctomycetota bacterium; assembly: GCA_021413885.1. GTDB lineage: Bacteria > Planctomycetota > UBA1135 > UBA1135 > JACRIN01. The sequence continues at coordinate 150,095 of JAIOPM010000032.1, read as the reverse complement.
CCAAGCTCCGCTACTTCAGCGCCGTCGCCGCGTCCCTGTAAAGGGCCAAGCGGCCGCGTCGGTTCGCGTCGGCGAGGAAGCTCCGCTAAACTGCGCGCCCGCCTCGTCCCATCGCGCGTCGTTTTCCCTCCATGCCCACCGAATCGTTCTCGCTCTTCGATCTCGCCCCCGGTCGTCTCTTCGCCGATCGCTTCCGCATCGACAAGGTGCAGCGTCACAACGGCCTCGCGCCGACGTTCCTCGCGACCGACGAGAAGTCCGGTGAAGCGGTCTGCCTGACGGTGTTCGCGCCGTCGATGTTCGAGAGCTCCGCGCAGTCCGAGGAATTCCGCGTGTCGTGCCAGGCGTGGACGCGCGTCAAGTCGCCGCACGTCACCAAGGTGCGCGAAATCGTCGCGCTGCCCTCGGGCGTCGCGTGGGTCTGCGACGTGCCGCGCGGCGAGATGCTCAAGCGCTTCATGGAGGAGAAGAAGCGCATGGACGCGACCAAGGCGGTGAAGCTCGGCCTCGCGTTGCTCGACGGCCTCGCGGCGATCCACCACGTCGGTCTCGTGCACGGCGACATCAAGCCCCAGACCGTCTACCACGACGTGAAGTCGAAGAAGCTCGTCGTCGAGCTCGTCGACGGCGGCATCACGCCCGGGCTGTGGAATGCAAAGCACCTCGGCGAACGCACCGCGTTGATCGGCACGCCGTTCTACGCGCCCGTCGAGCAATTCGGCGGCGAGTCGCCCGACGTGCAATCCGACGTCTACAACGTCGCGGCGGTGCTGTTCGAGCTCATCACCGGCGTCCTGCCGTGGCCGGGCAAGAGCTACCTCGAGGTCTTCCAAGCGAAGCTCGATCGCCACGCGCCGTCGATGTCGAAGCGCGCGCCGGACCTGGAAATCCCTTCCGGCCTCGAGACCGCGATCGCTGGCGGCCTGATCGCGGATCGGCGCGAGCGCTACTCGTCCGTCGACGAGTTCAAGAGCGCGCTCGAGCGCGCCGGCTCGCACTGAGCCCGCCGGAAACCGCCGGGCGCGGTCGAGTTCTCCGCGCGCGCGGGCCGATGAGAGCCGCTCGTGTCGGGCGAGCGTGATCGGCGATCCGGCGTTCTGCGCGTGCCTCACCGGTAGGGGACGCGAGGAACGTGCGGCGCCGTCGCGCGGCCCGTCTTGCCGATGCTCGAGCCGTCTCCGATGTCCCCCGCCCAACGCCGCCGACTCTCCGTCGAACGCTCGACCGTTCTCGTGGTCGTGCTCGCGCTCGCCGTCGCGATCGGTCTCTTCGCGGTGCCGAAGTCGGGCTTGAAGCGCGACCGCGCCGGCGTCAAGACCGGTCGCAGCAGCGTGCCGGCGATCTCCGATCGCGGCGCGCTCGAGCGGGAGATCTGGGTCCGCGCCGGCGCTCTCGGCGCGACGCGACCGCGCGAATTCAGCGACGTGGTCGGCGAGCTCGCGGACTTCGGTGCGCCGATCGCGCCGGTCGCGTTGGCGGTGTTGCTCGGCGAAGTGCAGCCGCCCACGAACGATCGCAATCGTCCTGCGCTCAGCGTCTCGACGCGCGAGATCGAGGACGTGTTGCTCGCGACGCTCGATCGTCTACCGCCGGAGTGCGTGTTGCCGCCGATCGAGGATGCGCTGCACGCCGGGCGCCTGCGCGGTCACGAGTTGATCGCGTTGCGCGCGCTCGGCGATCTGCGCCATCCGCGCGCGCTCCAGCTCTGGATCGACGTCGCGGCGAGCGCCGACCCCGTCACCGCCGGCAACGATCGCTTCCAAGCGGCGGCTGCGCGTTCATTCAATCGTCTGTTCGACGGCTTGGTCGGCAGCCGCGCGTGCGTGCCGACCGACGCGCTCGACGGCGTCGCGTTGACGTTGGTCGCGCGCGCTCTCGCGCAGCGCGACGACGGGCCGGCGCTCGGGCCGGCGATCGCGTTGCTCGGGAAGAGTCGCGCGCTCGACGGCGGTTTGCTGCGCGCGCTCGCGTCGATCGCGCGGCACACGCAGCTCGCGCTCGACGCCGACGGCGCCGCCAAGGTGCGCGGCTTCGCGCGTGGGCCCGACACGATCGCTCGCGCCGACGCGATGATCGCGCTCGGCGGCTTCGCGGATTCCGAGGCGGCGCCGATCCTGCTCGAAGGCCTCGACGATCCGGAGGAGCTCGTGCGCGTCTCCGCGCGCGGCGGACTGCAACGTTTGTCGGGGAGCCTCGACATCGGCGACGACCAAGCGGCGTGGGCGGATTGGTACGCGACGGAATCCGAGTGGGCGAACACGCGGCACGGCTTGCTGCTCAACGTGCTCGACTCCGAGGATCCGTCGGTCGTCAAGACGGCGCTCGAGGAGCTCGCGCTGCACCCGTTCGTGCGCCACGCTTCGGCGCTGACGGTCGCGACGTTCGTCGAGGATGCGCGCGAGCCGGTCGCGCTGCTCGCGTGCGAGACCGCGGGCAGACTGCGGTCGTTGGTCGCCGCGCCGGCGTTGCTGCGCGTGCTCGAAACCGGCGACGACGCCCGCCGCGACGCCGCGTGGTTCGCGCTGCGCGACATCACCGGCCGTTCGCTGCCGCGCACCGCGCAGACGTGGCGCGAAGTGCTCGCGCTCGACTGACGCCTGATTCGTCACGAGCACTTCCCGAGCGCACGCTCCGCGGGAAGAATGGCGCACCGCCATGTCGAACGTGCCTCTCGACGCTCCGCCCCCGACTTTTCCCGCGCGCTTCAATCTCTGCGCGTACTACCTCGATCGCAACCTCGAGGAAGGTCGCGGCGCGAAGACGGCGTTGATCGTCGGGCGCGAGCAGCGGACGTACGCCGAGCTCCACGCGCGCGTGAAGAAACTCACCGCCGCGTTGCGCCGCGCGAAGTTGCGGCCCGAGGAACGCGTGTTGATCGTGTTGCCCGACGGCTTCGAGTTCGCGGAGGCATGGTTCGCGGTGCTGCGCGCCGGCGGCGTGTTCGCGATGGTCAATCCGCTCCTGAAGAGCGAGGACTTCGCCTACTACCTCGAGTACAGCAAGGCGCGGATCGTGATCACGGCGAGCGAAGTGCTGCCGGAACTCGCGCCGGCCGTGCGCGCGTCGCGTCTGTGCGAGACGGTGATCGTCGTCGGCGCCGACGCGGGAGGTTTTCGCGCGTACGAAGACGCGCTCGGCGCGGAGGACGAGCGTTCGTCGCTCGCCGAACTCGAAGCGACCGGCCCCGACGATCTCGCGGGTTGGCTCTTCACTTCCGGTTCGACCGGCAAACCGAAGGCGTGCGTCCACGCGCATTCCGATTTCGCGTTCAACACCGAGACGTACGCATTGCGCGTCGCGGGTTATCGCGAGAGCGACGTGTGTCTGTCGGTGCCTAAGCTCTTCTTCGGTTATGCGACCGGGACCAATCTGATGTTCCCGTTCCGCGTCGGCGCGAGCGTCGTGCTCTTCGCCGGCCGCGCGACCGCCGACGAGCTCTTCGATCAGATCGCCGCGCACCGTCCGACGTTCTTGACCAGCGTGCCGACGATGATCAACAACATGCTGCGATCGCCGCGCGTCGCGGACGCGGACTTGTCGAGCCTGCGCCTTTGCCTCTCGGCCGGCGAAGCGCTGCCCGCGCAGCTCTATCAGGAATGGAAGACGCGCACCGGCGTCGAGATCCTCGACGGCATCGGTTCGGCGGAGATGTTCCACATCTACATCTCGAATCGTCCGGGCGACGTGAAACTCGGCTCGCTCGGGCTTGTCGTGCCCGGCTACGAGGCGATCGTCGTCGACGCGCACGGTCGTGAAGTCGCGCACGGCGAGCCCGGTCGCTTGCGCGTGCGCGGCGGTTCGACGGCTCTTTGCTATTGGGCCGACAAGGCGAAATCGCGCGACACCTTCCAAGGCGAATGGTGCACCAGCGCCGACATCTTCAAACGCGACGGCGACGGCTATTTCTACTACGAGGGTCGCGACGACGATCTGTTGAAGGTGTCCGGCATCTTCGTGTCGCCGCTCGAGATCGAGAACGCGTTGCTCGCGCACGCCGCCGTCGCCGAAGTCTGCGTGATCGGCAAGGAGGACGAAGAGCACTTGATCAAGCCGCTCGCGTTCGTCGTGCTGAAGCCGGGCTTCACCGGCAACGACGCGCTCGCCGCCGAGCTGAAGGCGTTCGTGAAGACCAAGCTGGCGCCGTACAAGTACCCGCGCTGGTTCGAGTGGCGCACGAGCCTCCCGAAGAACGACCGCGGCAAGGTGGCGCGCAAGGAATTGAAGGAAAGTAGTGCGATGCGTTCGACGACGGAAGGAGACGCTATGCAGGCTCGGTCGACGCAAGCGTGATCAACTGGACGATCTACCGATGGGGCTCTATGCTTCGTGCGCGTGCTGAGTGTTTCGCCGCGGGTAGATCGCCCGCCGTCCTAGGCAACCGAAGTGCATCAAGCCAGTGGGGATCGTGGATGACACGGATCAGGTTCACCGGACTACGAATCGAGCAACAACAGGTAACCGCCGCGGATCGTAGCCGCGATTTCTTGCGGGCCGAATTGATGTTTGAGCTTGAGCACGATGCGACGGTCCACGCAGGCTGTGTGGCAACGATCAATCAGCCAGTAGGCTCGGACTTCGACGACCTCGCGATCGAGCTGGTGCAAGTGGAGTACGCGTCGGCGCCGGTTCGACTCATGCACGACGCAATATCTGAACTCGCTGAGAGCTTCTACCGAGCAAGCGTCGGTCCCACCGGGCAACTCATTGGCCCGAACGGCAGGGTGATCCGCATTGCCAACTTCGGGAGGCTCACCATCGGTGATCAGACTCTGCCGGCACAAACCGAGTGGATTCACGTCCCAGTGATCGGGGACGCTACGGCGTGGTAGAGGGCTGCGTCGCGATGCTTATCGTCGCGGATTCTCATGGTGTGGGTGTTGTCCGAGGTCCGTGATCCGGCGCGAATCGTGTGGCACATGCCGCTCTTGATCGCTGCACCCGGTGAGGCCCGCGCTTTTCGGGTCATACGTTGCTAGGGAGTTCACCGGCGAGCTTCAGGCGTTGATGGAGAGCGAGCGCCGGCCGTGGAGGCTCCCGCGTTTGTCGAGTGGCGCGAGGGAACTGAAGATGAGGCTTGGGACACTCGGTTGATTCGGGATTCCCTGTTGCGCTCGCCGCGCCCGCGACAAGGAACGGACATGCTCCGCTCCGCCCTGCTTTCGCTCGCCTTCCCTTGCCCCGCGCCCCAAGACGTTCCTCCGCGCTTCCTCGAGCGCACGATCGCAGCGTACGAGGCGCTCGACCACGGCGAGCTGCCGCGCGCGAAGCAGCTCTTCGAGGCGAACCTCGAACGTTTTCCGAGCCACGCGAACAGCGCCTACGCTCTGGCTTGCGTCGAAGCGCGCAGCGGCAACGTCGCGCCCGCGCTCGATTGGCTCGCCAAAGCCGTCGAGTTGGGTTGGGCTGATGCAGACGTCGCGGTGTGGGATGAAGATCTGAAGGCGCTGCGCGGCGAGGAGCGCTTCGAAGTTCTCGTCGCTGCCATGCGCGCGCAGGCAGATGCGCCGAAGCCCGACGCTCGGCTCGTGTGCTCAACGCCGAACGACTTTCCCACGTGGTCCGCGGACGGCACGCGAATCCTCGCCGGCAACGGAGGCGAGGGCGCAATCCTCGATGCGAACACCAACGAACTCGTCTCCGTTGCGACCCAACTGGGAGGCGGCATCAGCGGGAGAGGCTTCGCTCCCAACGGATTGCGGTTCTTCGTGTCCCTGGATCCTGGTCCCGTGATGTGGGACGCGTTGTATGGGAAGCCTGCGTGGCGTTTCGGGACGCACACCTCCGGCGGAGGTTCGGAATGGAGTCGCGATGGCGCGCGATTGCTCGCTCACGGCGCAGGTGGCGACTGTGTTCTGTTCGACGTCGAACGAGGCGCGAGGATCTCCGACTTCGGTCTCGCGCCGTTGGGTGCATGGTTGAGCCCGAACGGAACTCGAGTGCTCGCCCTGCGACGATCGGGCAGTCGCGAAGCCGTCGGATCCGTGCGCGACGCAGCGACGGGCAACGAGTTCTTTCACTTCGATGTCGCAGGCACGCCTGCGTTCCAAGGCGGCTTCAGCGAGTCGGGGCGTTTCGTGTGGTGTTGCTCCGTGGAATTTGGGGAGGTGCATGTGTTCGACGCGACCGATGGTCGCGAGCGACATGTGCTGAAAGGCTCCAACGGGATCCTCTCGGACGTCATCGCGTTGCCGGATCGCGATGTGCTCGTCACTGCGGGTGGTGGACGTGGACTCACTTGGTGGGATCTGACGAGCGGCGAGCCCGTGAAGACCGTCGCGTTCGACGACGATGGTTACGGTTCGATGCTGACGAGTTCCGACGGGCGGTTCCTGATGACGAGCCGTTGGGGCGACGCCATTCGCGTATGGGACGCGCGAGAAGGCGTCGAGCTCTGGCACTTGGACGCGACCCGCTCGTCGAGTTGGTCCTTCGGCGCAACGTTCAGCGGTGATGGCGAGCGTCTGGTGCTTCCGCTCGGCGACGCGTTGAGGGTCTACGAGTCGCGAACAGGCAAGGAGTTGAGGAAGCTCGGCGCGCCGTCGCTCGGCGTGGCGGAACCCGCGCTCGATCCCGACGGCAAGTACATGATCGTGCCGTGCGACAGCGGCGAGCTGCGCGTGATCGAGCTCGGGAGCGCGCGGACCACAGCGACGTGGAAAGTGCACGGCGGTTGCATCGATACCTGCACCTTCCTTGGTGACGGAGACCGACTGCTCGTCGGCTGGCGTGACGGCACGGTCGCGATCCTCGACGGTCGGAACGGCACGGTGCTGCACAGCATCGAGCGTCATCTCGACGCCGACTGGACGAAGGCGAGCGCGACGCACGACGGTCGACGCATCGTCGCGTGGTCCGGGCCGGGCGACTGCGAGCTCCTCGATGCGGAGAACGGCAGCGTCCTCGCCAAGATCGGTCTCGGCGGCTGGGGCAGAACCGCGGTGATCGACGAGCACACGCGACGTCTTGCCGCGGAGCGCACGAAAGGCGTCATCGGGATCTGGAACGTCGACAGCGGCGAGCCGGAGGCTCGCGAGTTCGCGGCGGGTCACGCTGTGCGAACCCTGGCGTTCAGTGCGGACGGAGCGTTGCTCGCGTGCGGCACCGATGGTGGGGGCGTGTTCGTGTGGCGCGTCGCGGATGGAGCGCTGCTGCGCGAGCACAAAGCGTTCGGCATCTTCGACGACTTCAAGTCGGTCCGCGACGAGTCGGACATGTTCGACGACTCCGTGACGATCCGCGATGTCGGTTTCGAGGCCGACGCGCACACACTCGTCTTCACGACCGGCGACAGCGGTTCGATCCGACGTTTGTATGTCGAGGCCGGCGTCGAAAAGATGATCTACGACTTCGGCGGCGGCAATCCGAGTTCGTTGATGGCGCCTTTGAGTGCGTCAGGCAAGCGGCTGTACGTCTACGGCAACTCCGGTGGCGGGGAACCCGTACGAGATGCATGGACCGGGGCGGCGTTGCTCGTTCTGCATGGAGGGTCGGTGCGGTTCGCCGACGGCACGCGTGACGATCGGTGGGTGATCGGGACCGTCGAGCACGGGGTGCGCGTCTTCGGAGAGAAGCTCGACTCGCGCTACACCTACATTCCGTTCGAGGACGGTGGATGGATCGCGAAGGCGGAGTCGTTGCACTGCGCCGGCACGGCGGAAGCGTTGCGTTGGGCGGTCGTCGTCATCGGCGACGAGACGTATCCGTTCGCTTCGTTCGCGGCGCAGCTGCTCGATCCGAAGCGTGTGCGCGCCGCGGCGGCGGGAGTGAACGTGCGGCCGGTGAAGCTCGGAACTCCGCCGACCGTGCGCGCGGTCGGCGAACCGATCCGCTCGATCGGAGCGTTGGACGACACCGTCGCGTTCGAGGTCGAGCTCACGAGTTCGGACGGCTTCGGCGATTGCGAAGGCGAGCTCGACGGCAAGCCGATCGACGAACTGCGCGAGCTCTTCGCGTCGCTCGACGTGAACGGCGAGCCGCTGCGCGTCGCGCTCGCGAAGCATCGCAAGCGGACGCGCAAGGCGAACGAGCTGCGCCTCGTCGTCTACGACCGCGCCGGCATCGGCAGTCGACCCCTGCGGATGCGCTTCGTGCCCGGGCCGTGAACGGCGACGCTACGGCGCGACGCCGAACACGATCGCGTTCGAGAGCTGCGAGTTGTTCGGCGCGGCGAAGCCCGAGTCGCGGGCCCACGCTTGCGCGTAGATCACGGCTCCGGCCGGGACGTTCTTCTGCGCCATGTAGCTTTGCGTGAACGGCCAGACGAGCGAGCCGCTGCAATCGAGGCCGGTCGGATTGCCGCCGGTGTTGAGCTGCGTGCCGCGCACGAGCGGCAACTTGATACACAACGTCCCGCCCGCGAAAGGCGTCGCCTTCGGCGCGTAGCTCCAGATGTAGCTGCCGTTCTTCTTGTTGAGCAACGACGTCGTCGTCAGCACGAAATCGTCGGGGCCGGAGAGGCTCGCGGTTCCGCTCGAACTCACGCTCGGCGCGCAACCCTTCGAATTGATCTTCGGCGTGCAGTACACCGTCGGCGTTGCAGCGTACGTCGCGTCGTACGGAATCGCGCCGATGTCCGCGATCGAACCGTCGGGATCGAGCGGCGACGCGGGATTGCCGGCGTCGATGCACACCGAAAGCGGCGCGAGGTGGAAGTCGGAGTTCGCGACGCTCCAGAGTCCGGGGCTCGCGGCCGTCGAAGGCGGCGACATCGTCCATGTCGGCGCGTTGGCCGTCCTCCAGTAGCTGTGGTTCAGCGTGGAGCCGCCGAGCGAAAGCGGGCTCATCTGCACGTCGCGCAGGTTGCCGAAGAACAACGTGTTGTCGACCGTCGACGGCCCTTCGAACGCGAGCACGGTGTGGGCGATTCCGTTGTCGAATCCGACGATCGTGCAGTGATCCATCACGAGCACCTTCGAGAACTCGACGCCCGACGAACCGTCGATCGCCAGCGGCTCGAAGCGCTCGATCACACAATCGCGAATCGTGAGGCTCCCGGCGCTCACGCCGATCAGGTGGGTGCGGACGTGGAAGCCCGCGAGCGTGCCGCCCTGCGGCCCGTCGACTCTCACCGCCGACTGCATCGTCGGCGAGACGATGCGCGTCTGCAGCGGTCCGGCCGTACTGCGCACCTCGAGCTGCTTCGGGCCGTAATCCACGACCTCGTTGTAGACGCCCGGCAACACGAGGATGGCGTCGCCGTTGACGGTGGTCGCCTGCTCGATCGCTTGTTGGATCGCGGTGAACGGCGTCGCGGCGCTGCCGTTGCCCGGCGGGACGGCGTTGACGTCGACGTACCAGGTGTTGCCGGCGTGGGCGGTCGAAGCGAGGAAGGTGACGAGCAGGGGTGCGCAAAGACGCATGAGAGGTCCTTTCGGAGGGTTGGTGCGGCGATCGCTTCCATCCCGCGGGGCTCGCTGCGAGTTCGGAGTTCTTCGCAATTTCACGGTTCGCTGAGAATGCGCCGCGCGAGCGGCGAGGCGTGGTGGAGCAGCATCTTCCATGCGTCGTCGCGGCGGATGAAGAGATTGGTGGCGACCGCCTCGGCGACCAGGGTCTCCGCCGACTGCTCGTCCGGTTTCGAATGAATGCGCTCGAGCACCGTGACCCACGCGAGTTCGCCGAAGATCTGCGCGGTCGCGTCGACGAGCTCGAAACGGATCCACGTCGTGCTCTGGAAGATCGCGTCCCACGCGGCGTGCACGCGTTCCGGCCCGACGATCGTTTCGCCGCCGGGGTGGATGCACTGGATGCGTTCGTCGTCGAGCCAAAGGGCGCGCATCGCAGCGAGGTCGAGGCGTTCGAAGGCGCGGTAGAACTCGCGGTTCGCGCGCGTGACGTCCTTCTGCGCGTCGTAGTCGGGGACGGACATGGGCGGAAAGACTATCCGCTCCGCGTGCATGCGTGCGCGAGAGTCGCGCGATAGGCTCGAAAGCGAGCGCTCGGACTTGGATTCGATCGAGGTCGTTCTAGAGATCGCGCGCTCTCTTCGAGACGCCCCCGCATGACCGACTTCCCGACTGCGCCGAGCGAAGTCGTGCTCTTGCGGGCGAGCTCCCACAGGAAGATCCACGAGCTCGCCCTGGTCCTGCGCGCGATGTCGATCGACAACGCGATCCGTCAAGAGGGACCGTCGATGTGGGCGATCGTCGTGCTCGAACACGACTTCGCTCGGGCGCTCGACGAGGTGCAGCGCTACGAGCTCGAGAACCGCGGCTGGCCGCCGCGCTCCGACGAAGCGGCGCGCAAGAGCGATTGGGTCACGTCGGTTGGCATCTTCATCGCGCTGCTGATCGTCCTGCACGTCGCGGCGACACGCGGTGCGTTCGGCCTCGACTGGTACCGCGCCGGCGCCGCGGACGGAGCCGCGATGCGCGGCGGCGAATGGTGGCGTGCGATCACGGCGTTGACGCTGCACTCCGGCGTCGGGCATTTGCTCGGCAACTTGATCTTCGGCAGCTTCTTCGCGTTCGTCGTGACGCAGTCGCTCGGCGCGGGACTCGGTTGGGCGGCGATCGTGCTCGCGGGCGCGCTCGGCTTCGCGCTCGAAGCCTTGGTGCGCGGCGACTTCGCCAGCATCGGTGCGTCGACCGGCGTGTTCGCGGCGCTCGGCGTGCAAGTCGCGCATCAGTGGCGCTTGCGGCGAGTCGTGCGCGCGGTCGCGTGGCGCCGTTGGGCGCCGGTCTTCGCGGGGCTCGTGTTGCTCGGCTACCTCGGCATCAGCGATCCGAAGGAATCGCCGGAGTGGATGGCGCGCGAAGCGGCGCGCATCGACGTGCTCGGACACGCCGCGGGTTTCGTGATGGGGCTCGTCGTCGGGTGGTTCCTAGGGGCCGGACCGCGCGGCGTCCAGGCCGGACCGCGCGTGCAGATCTTGTGCGGAGCGCTGGCGCTGGTCGCGATCGCGGGGGCGTGGGTGTTGGCGCTCGTGCCGATGTAGGAGTACGGAGCCAGCCTCGCTTCGGCCGTTCTCGCCCGCCGATGACGTGGAGGTCACCACCGTATTGCCGGGCGAGAACGGCCGAAGCGAGGCTGGCTCCGTACTCCGCTCCGTACTCGCTTGTTAGGCTCTTCGCCCCGATGCTCGAACTCGCGAAGTCGACGTGGCCGGAGGCGAAGCAAGCGCTCGACGCGCGCGCCGTCGTGTTCGTGCCCATCGGTTGCACCGAGCCGCACGGCCCGCACTTGCCGCTCGACACCGATGTCACGATCGCGCTCGCGCAGGCGAAGCGCGCGGCCGAGCTGCTCGAAGCCCGCGGCGTGCGTTGCGTGCTCGCGCCGCCGATCAACTACGGCCTGACGATGTACACCGACGGCTTCGCCGGGCGCGTGACGTTGCGGCCGGGGACGTTGTGGGCGTTGATCGAGGACATCGTCAACGCCTTCGAGCAGGACGGCGTGCGGCGCATCGTGTTCTCGAACGCGCACCTCGAGCCCGCGCACGTCAAGATCCTGCGCGGCGTCGCCGGCGATCACGCGGTGCTCTCGAAAGAGCGCGCGCAGGTGCTCTACCCCGACGTGACGCGCCGCCGTTTCGCCGAGCGCCTCGGCGACGAGTTCAAGAGCGGCGACTGCCACGCCGGTCGCTACGAATCGAGCCTCGTGCTCGCCGCCGATCCGACGTCGGTGCGCGACGCCGAGCGTCGCAAACTCGCGCCGGTCGACGTGCAACTGCTCGCGAAGATGCAGAGCGGCGTGTTGAGCTTCCTCGACGCCGGCGCCGACGCCGCGTACTGCGGCGATCCGGCCGCGGCGAGCGCGGAAGAAGGCCGCGCGCTCGTCGACACGCTCGGGAACCTGATCGTCGAATCGATCCGCGAAACCTGGCCCGACCTCGGCGCGTGAAAGCCTTCGTCACACAACTGCGCGTGCGTTTCGGCCACGTCGATCCGGCGGGCATCGCGTACTTCCCGCGCATCTACGATTACATCCACGAGGCGTTCGAAGAGTTGTGGCACGAGCACGTCGGCGTGCGCTACGACCACCTCTTGCTCGACCGCAAGATCGGCTTCCCGCTCGTGCACTCCGAGGTCGACTTCAAGCGACCGTTGCACTTCGGCGATCGGCCGATCGTGCGCGTGACGTGTCTCGCGCTCGGCACGAGCTCCCTGAAGCTCCGCTACGTCTACACCGTCGACGACCAGGTTGCGGTCGATGCGCGCATGACGACCGTGTGCGTCGACCTGAATCCGCTCAAGAGCCGCCCGATCCCGGACGAATATCGGTCCAAGTTCGAGGAGCTCCTGGAACGTCCATGAGGATCGGAAACAAGTTCGGCCGCGGTCGGCCGGTGTTCAGCTTCGAGTTCTTCCCCCCGAAGACCGACGCGGGCGCCGAGCAATTGATGCGCACGGTCGCGAGCTTGAAGAAGGCGATGGCGCCCGACTTCATCTCGGTGACGTACGGCGCCGGCGGTTCGACGCGCGAACGGACGCTCGACGTCGTCGCGCGCGTGCAGCGCGAGCTCGGCCTGACCGCGATGGCGCACTTGACTTGCGTCGGTTCGTCGCCGACGGAGATCGAGGCGGTGGTCGGCGCGCTCATGAAGCAAGGGATCGAGAACGTGCTCGGCCTGCGCGGCGATCGACCGAAGGACGCGGCGGCGGATGCGGGCTCGACCGGCTTCGCGCACGCGAGCGAACTGATCGAGTTCGTCAAGAGCCGCTTCGACGTCGACGTCGGCGGCGCGTGTTATCCGGAACGGCACCCCGAGTCGTCCGACAAACGCAGCGACCTCGAGTGGACCGTCCACAAGGTGAAGAAGGGCGCGGACTTCCTGATCACGCAGCTCTTCTTCGACAACCGCGACTACTTCCAATTCGTCGAGCGCGCGCGCGACATGGGCGTCCGCGTGCCGATCGTCCCCGGCATCATGCCGATCACCAACGTGTCGCAGATCGAGCGCTTCACCAAGATGTGCGGCGCGTCGATCCCGCACGGACTGCTCGAGAACCTGCGCGAAGAGCAAACGGATCCCACCGCGGTGATGGCGATCGGCATCGAGCACGCGATCCGTCAATGTCGCGGCCTCTTGGAAGCCGGCGCGCCGGGGATCCACTTCTACACGCTCAACAAGAGCCACGCGACGCGTTCGATCCTCGCGGCGATCAAACGCTTCTAGGCGACGTCGGCTCCCGCGGCGCTACACTCGCGCGCGGGGAGAGCCCGTTGTCTCGCGACGACCAACACCCGATTCCGCCCAGCGACGGCGATGCCGCCGCGCCGCGCGCGCCGAGCGATTGGCTGCGCCGCATTCGCGAACGCGGTGCGGGCGTGACGCGCTACGAAGTGCGCGACGAGATCGGCCGCGGCGGCATGGGCGTCGTGCGGCGCGTGTGGGACGACGAGCTGCGACGCACGCTCGCGATGAAGATCCTCGCGGTCGGCGAGGGCGAGCACACGCCGCCGCCCGATTCGAAGTTGCTCGGCCGCTTCTTCGAGGAAGCGCAGATCACCGGCCAACTCGATCACCCGGGCGTCGTGCCGGTACACGAACTCGGCGCCGACGCGAACGGTCGGCCGTTCTTCACGATGCGGCTCGTCAAGGGCCGCGACCTGCACGAAATGTTCGCGCTCGCGAAGAGCGCAGCGTCCGGTTGGACGCGCACGCGCGCGATCGACGTGTTGCTCAAGGTCTGCGACACGATGGCGTTCGCGCACCAGAAGGGCGTGCTCCACCGCGATCTGAAGCCCGCGAACATCCGCGTCGGCGACTTCGGCGAGGTGTACGTGATGGATTGGGGCTTGGCGCGCGTGATGGGGCGACCCGAAGCGCGCGACATCCGTTTGCACGACGTCGGCGCCGCGCCGCGCACGTTGGTGCAGAGCGATCGACGTCGCGCGGCCGAGGGTTTGGTCAGCGATCCCGAGCTGTACACGCTCGACGGCGACGTCGTCGGCACGCCGGCGTACATGTCGCCGGAGCAAGCGCGCGGCGAGATCGAGCGCCTCGACGTTCGCTCCGACGTCTATTCGATCGGCGCGATGCTCTACCACTTGCTCACCGGTCGTCCGCCGTACGCGACCGCCGAGGGCCCGATGCGCCAGGACTTGGTGTTGATCGCGTTGCTCGAGGGGCCGCCGAAAGCGTTGCAAACGCTCGCGCCCGACGCGCCGCCGGAGCTCGCGGCGATCTGCGAGAAGGCGATGGCTCGCGAGCCCGACCGGCGTTACGCGAGCACGAAGGAGCTCGCCGACGACCTCCGCGCGTACGTCGAGACGCGCGTGGTCCGCGCGTACGCCACCGGGCCGATCGCGGAGCTCGGCAAGTGGATGAGGCGCAATCGAGCGCTCGCGGCGGCGTTGGTCGCCGTCGTCCTCGCGCTCGCGATCGGACTCGGATTCGCCCTCAGTGAGAAAGCGCGCGCCGACGCGAACGCCGAGGCGGCGAACGCGGCCGCGCATCGCGCGCAACGCGAACGCAGCAACGTGTTGCGCCTCTCCGCGTTCCAGGAGCTCGACGATCTGCGCGCCGACGCCGCGCGGCTCTGGCCGGCGGATCCGGAGCTCGCGAAAGAACTCGACGCGTGGCTCGCGCGCGCTCATGCGCTGGTCGCGGGCCTCGACCCCGATCCGAAGAGCGACGACGAAGGCCACCGAGCGCGTCTCGCCGAGCTGCGCGCGCGCGGAACGAAGAACGCCGCGGGCGAGTGGACGTTCGCCGACGAGGAAGATCGTTGGTGGCATGCGCAGCTCACGCGCTTGATCGAAGCGATCGAGGCCTTCGCCGATCCGAAGACCGGCTGGATCGACGGCCTCGCGCCGGAGTTCGCGTGGGGCGTCGCGCGGCGCGCCGCGTTCGCGCGCGAGTTGCGCGAGCGTTCGCTCGACGGCGCCGCGGTCGCCGCGCGTTGGAAGGAGGCGCTCGCCTCGATCGCGGACCGCGCGGCGTCGCCGCGGTACGGAGGCTTCACGCTCGCGCCGCAGCTCGGCCTCGTTCCGCTCGGCCGCGATCCGGAGTCGGGCCTGTGGGAGTTCACGGATCTGGCGAGCGGCGAGATCCCGACCCGCGCCCCGAACGGCCGCCTCGTCGTCGACGGCAAGGCTGCGTTGACGTTCGTGCTGATTCCCCGCGGGAGTTTCTCGATGGGCGCGCAGGCGCAGGATCCCGCCGCCGCGAACTACGATCCCGCCGCGCGCGCAGGCGACGGGCCGGTGCGCGAAGTCGCGATCGAGCCGTTCTTCCTCGCGAAGTACGAGATGACGCAGGGCCAGTGGTCGCGCCTCGTCGGCGCGAACCCGAGCTACTTCGCCGTCGGCTATCGCGATCCGAGCGGCGTTGTCGACGAGCGCCATCCGGTCGAACAAGTTGCGTGGCTCGAGACGTGGAACACGTTGCGACGCTTCGGATTCGAGCTTCCGAGCAGCGCGCAGTGGGAGTACGCGGCGCGCGCGGGGACGAGCACCGCGTGGTCGACGGGCTCCGACCTGCATGCGCTCGAAGGCTCCGCGAACCTGTGCGACGCCGACGCCGTCGCGGCCGGCGTGCCGTGGCGACCGGCCGAGGAGTGGTTGCACGACGGCCACGTCGTGCACGCGCCGGTCGGTTCGTTCCGGCCGAACGCTTTCGGCCTCTTCGACGTGCACGGCAACGTGTTCGAGTGGTGCCGCGATGCGCTGGCCGCGGACTCCGCGGCGATCGACGCGGCCGGCGAGAAAGATCCGCGCTTCGCGACGATTTCGCGCGTGATGCGCGGCGGGAGCTTCGGCGATCCGGCGGTCTTCGCGCGCTCAGGTCTGCGCGCGGAACTCGCCGGCGACTCGAAGAACTACATCCTCGGCGTGCGGCCGATGCGGCGCGTGCGGTAGGCGCCGCAGCGTCGAGCTCGGTCGAGCTCGGAAGGAACTTCTCGGGCGCTTCGACGCGCCGACGCGCGGCGCGCGAGCGGGGTACGTTTCCTGCGAACCCGTCTCAGCGCGCATCCCAACCCCCGAGAAACCACACCATGCTCTCGCTCCTCTTGCTCTCCGTGCTCGCAACACCGAGCGCGCCGCAGAACGCGCTTCCGGTCTGCGTCACCAACGCGGACTTCACCGTCACGCGTCAAGGTCCGACGACGAAGATCCAACTCGACGGCAGCTTCTCCTATGACGACGACGGCGATCCGCTGCTCTTCGAATGGACCGCTTGCCCCGGTTCGTCGTTCAGCGACGCGACGACGCCGGTGACGACGCTGACGCTCGACACGCCGACCAACACGACCTACCTGTGCGGCGTGCGCTTGGTCGTCACCGACGGCAAGGACAAGTCCTTCTGTCGTCTGTTCGTCACCGTCGAGCCCGGGCCGCTGACGCCGCCGCTCGACATCGAACCGGGTTGCTGCCCGAACGTGATCAAGACCAAGGGCTGCGGCAGCAGCAAGGTGACCGTCGCGTTGGTCTACGACGGCCAGTTCAATCCGCAGGACGTCGACATCAAGACGCTCGAGCTCTTCCGCCCCGACGGCGTCGGCGCCATCGTCGTCCCTTGGTACGTGAAGATCAGCGACGTTGCGACGCCGTACGTGGGCGGTCTGTGCGGCTGCCACAAGAAGAACGGCGACTGCAAGAAGGACCTCGTCGTGACGTTCTCCGGTTCGAAGGTCGTCAAGGACCTCTATCTCGACAAGGAGAAGAACGGCGCGGACGTCAAGCTCGCCCTGCGCGGCAAACTCCTCGACGGACGCGACTTCGTCGCCGAGGACTGCGTGCACGTGAAGACGAAGTAGACCGAGCCGCAGTTCGCTGCGACCACGCGAGCCGCCTCCGATCGTCGGAGCGCGGCTCGCTCGCGTTCACGGCGTGAGCGAAGTTCATCGCGAGCGAATCGCCGCGTGCGGATCGACGATTTCGAGAACGCGCGCGGCACCGTCTGACACGAAGGGTGCAGACCTGTCGGCATGTTCAGGCCGACGACGATCGATGGCACGAGCCCGCGAGCTCCGTGCGGACAAGTGAACTCGACTGACGCCGTGAATGGCGTTCGAAGGTTCGATCCGCACGCGCCCGCGCGCTCGAAGTCGCCTGCGCACGACCTGCCCCGGTCGCGCCGCGCGACGCACTCGCTCGGGTCGCGCTCTGCGCATGCGCACGAGCGATCCTCGACCTCGGGGCGTTCCGTCTTCTCAGAGGCACTTCCATGCAACTCCTTCCCATCGCTCTCGCTTCGATCGCCCTCAGCTCCGCAGCTCTCGCGGACAACACCGTCAAGGACGATCAGTCGGTGCCCGCGTACCAGAACACCGGTAGCGGCGACCACACGGTCCAGATCTCCAACACGAGCACGAACGGCGAGACGCTCACCGCCGTGGTCTACGACAAAGACGAGAACATCCTCGGTTGGATCACGATCGAAGCCGGCGGCAGCAATCCGGTCACCGTGCCGAAGGGCGGCCATGCCAATGTCGATGATCACGACTACACGGGCAAGCAGACGGCGCCGACGGTCAAGGACGACGCCGGTTCAGGCGGCGGCAAGTTCACCGTCAACTGATCGTCTAACGTGGGGCGACGAGCGACGAAGCGCGTCGCCCCATGACCGTGCTCGTAGCGCCGCTTCTCACGTACTCGTTCCATTCCGACACTCTTCCATGCAGTTCCGTCGTCGACCCTTGCTGCCAGCCCTCGTCGCGCTCGCGCTCTGCGTCGGCGCGTTCGTCGTGTCGCGGCCCGGAGCGCGCGATCGCGGCGTGGCTTCGGCGGAAGCTCGCGGAGAAGGCGAGTCCGCGCGCGTCGAGCTCGCCGCGGCGAATGCGCTCGCCGTCGAGCGGCGCGAGCGAGCGCCCGATGTCGCCGAATCCACGGCCGCGTCGCTCGCGCAGACGCCGCGCGGCGAACTGCGTTTCCTGAGCGCGCTCGATCGACGTCCCGTCGCCGGCAAGTGGTTTGCTCGCGGTGCGAGAGACGACAGTGGGCCGCTCGCGCTCGAGAGCGACGCATCCGGCTCGGCGCGGCTCCCGGTCGGAACGTGGAACTTGGAGTGCCGCGACACGAAGTGGTGCGTCGCCGCCGACGCGTTCGCGCTCACCGCCGACGAGCCGCGCACGGTTTGGGTGCAACGTCGCGGATCGCTCGCGTTCCAACTCGCCGATCCGAGCGGTCGAGCGATCGCCGACGTCCGCGCGGAGTGGTTCCCGTATCGCGGCGGCGAAGCCGACGCGTTCGCGTCGAGCACCGAGGCTCTGCGCGCGCCGACTCTCACCGCGCGCTCGAACTCGAGCGGCGCGCTGACGTTTGGCGATTGCCCGATCGACTCCGGCGTCGCGGTGTTCGTTCACCCGGACTTCGCGCGTCGGACGTATTGGGTTTCGTCGGAGCAGCCGCGCACGATCGAGCTGACGCTCGAGCCTTCGCACCGTCCGCCGCGCGTGGTCGCGTTCGTGCGCTGCGGCGACGGTGAACCGTTGACGTCGGTCAGCGTGCGCTCGACGGTCGGCTCGTTGCTCGCGTCCGATGCCGCGACGCCGAGCACGGTCGCGATCCCGGCGTGGGTCGACGCGCACGAAGCGCTGGTTGTCGAGTCGCCGACCTGCTTCCGCTCAGACTTCAAACTCGCCGACGTCGGCGAGCGCGTCGCGGTGCACGGTGTCACGCAGCTGCGATTGCGCGTGACGAGCTCCGCGTCGATCGAAGCCTCGGTGCGGATGTCCGCGTGGTGCCCGCGCGAAGATCCGGCCTGCGCGACGCCGAACTTCGCGCCGTCGAAGTCCGTGCGCACGAACGAGGAATTCTTGATCGCGTGCCCGGCGGATACGACCCTCGTGTTGCGCGCGCGCGGCGCCGACGGCTCGTTTGCCGAACGCACGATCGAGGTCGGGCGCGACGAATGCCGCGTCGACTTGCCACTCGGCTCGGGCTCCGACACGTGGACGGCACACGTAGTCGGCGAAACGGGCGAGCCGCTTCCCGAAGCCTGGGCGCGCACGCCACAGGAATCCGGCGGTTCCGTCCGCGTGCGAGCCGACGCCTCGGGCCGACTCGTCGTGCCGCTCGCGGCCGAGACGTCGATCGTCGAAGTCGGTGCGACGGGTTACGTGCCGGTGCGCGTCGCACGCGCACTCGGCGAAGACGTGAGCTCCGTACACGCCGAGATCGTGTTGCGCCGCGCGCGCCGCTTCTGCGTGCGCACGATCGGACCGGACGGCGCGCCGCTCGCGGGACTCGGGCTGCGTCTGTGGCCGGGAGTCGGCGCTTCCGCCGACGACGTGCGCGCGTCGAGCGCGTGGTCTGCCGTGCCGCGCCGCGCGTCGCTGCAAACCACCGACGCCGACGGGCGCGCGTGGTTCGACGGCGTCGCGGGCGGCAAGGCGAAGCTCGACGTGCTGCTCCCCGCGATCCATCGCAGCGACGCTTTCGAAGAGACGCTGTTGCTGCAATCCTCCGAGCTCGACTCGAGCGCCGAGCAGGACGAGTACGTCGTCACCGTCGCGGCGCCGAAGCGGATTTGCCTGCGCGTGCGCGAAGCGAGTTCGAGCTTGCCGGTCGAGAGCTTCCGTCTGCGTTCGCGCGACGGCGCGTTCGATCTCGAGGTCGAGGGCGACGCGTGGTGCGGTTGGATCTCGAGCCGATTCGAAACGCTGACCGTGGAGGTGCCGCAAGTCGGTCGCGCGGACTTCGACGTCGCCGGCGCGTCGGCGGACGAGGTCGCGATCGTGCGCGTGGTGCCGACCGTGCTCAGCGAAGTGGTGGTGACCGGCGCCGCGAGCGCGAGCTTGAACGGCGCGGCGGTGTTCCACTTGTTCCGGCGCGAAGCGTCGGGGCTCTACTCGCTCGGCTCGGTCAGCGTTCCGATGGAGGCGGGGCGGAGCAAGCTGTGCTTGCCGTTCGATCGCAACGGCGGCGACGTCGAGCTCGCGCTCGCCGAAGTCGCCGGCGTCGCGCTCGCAGGACGTTGTCGGCCCGCGACGGTTGTTTGGGAGCTCGACGCGGTCCTGGAATTCCGCCTCGACGAGACTCCGTGAGCGCGCCGTCGCGCTCCTACTGCAAGATCGGCAACGCCTGGTGCGCCTTGATCGCGACGCGTTGCGCGGTGCGGCCGGCGATCTCGCGGAACGCTTGCGCGATCGGCGAGTTCGGCTGCGCGATCACCACCGGATCGCCCGCGTCGCCGCCGACGCGCACGACCGGGTTCAACGGAATGCGACCGAGCAACGGGAAGCCGAAGCGTTGAGCGAGTCGCTCGCCGCCGCCCGCGCCGAAGACGTCGACGATCGTGTGGAAGCGACCTTGCGCGTCGGTCTGTAATTCGCGCGGTCCGACGCCGGTCTCGATCTCGATCGTCGCGTTCGGCGCGCTCGGCACGCGGCCCGCGACCGCGAAGCCCGCCATGTTCTCGACGAGGCCGAGGATCTCGACGTTGACCTGTTTGAACATCGCGATCGCCTTGGTGACGTCGAACGTCGACACCGCTTGCGGCGTCGTCACCAACACCGCGCCCGACAGCGGCACGATCTGCGCGAGCGAGAGCTGCGCGTCGCCGGTGCCCGGCGGCATGTCGACGAGCAAGTAGTCGAGCTCGCCCCACACGACGTCGCCGAGGAACTGCTCGATCAACTTGTGCACCATCGGTCCGCGCCACACCACCGGACGATCGTCGGCGAGTAAGTAGCCGATCGACATCGTCTTGACGCCGTGGCGTTCCTTCGGGATCAACTTGCGCTCGACTTGTTCGGGCTCGCCCGAGAGGCCCATCATCATCGGGATGTCGGGACCGTAGACGTCGCAGTCGAGCAAGCCGACGCGCGCGCCGGTCTGACGCAACGCGACCGCGAGGTTGACCGCGACCGTGCTCTTGCCGACGCCGCCCTTGCCGCTCGATACCGCGACGATGTGCTTGACGCCCTTCGCGAGTTCGCGCGGCGGCCCTTGTTGCGCGCGCACCTCGGCGGTCATCTCGACGTTCGCTTCGCGCACGCCGGGCAACGCGAGGATCAAGCGCTCGGCCTGAGCCTTCAACTGATCCTTCACCGGACACGCCGGCGTGGTCAGGTTGATCGTCGTTTTCACGACGCCGTCGCAGACCGCGACGTTCTTGACGAAGCCGAGCGTGACGATGTCCTGATGGAGATCGGGATCGATGACCTGCTTGAGGGCTTCGAGGACGGACTCCTTGGTGACTTCTGCGATGGGGCTCACGGCGGCTCTTCTTCGGTGCGTGGAGAAAGCGAGGGGCGACTACTGTAGGCCCGCGCGTTCGAGCGACAAGGCCTCGCGCTCGACGGGTCGCCCTCGACGGCGAGAACTCGACTTCGGCGCGATTTCGCCGTTCCGATCGTGCACGTCGGAGCGACCGAGCCGATTCAGTAGTCGATCGACGTCACCACGCCCGGGCGGAGCGCGAGCGGAAGTTCGGCGGTGACCTCGTCGGCGACGAAGAGTCGCAGCGTCGCCGCGTCGGTATTCGTCGTCACGACGCCCGAGTTCCCGTCGACCAACGCGAAGCGCTCGAAGTCCGAGTAGCCGTCTTTCCGCATCGACAGGATCTTCACGCGTTCGCCGCGCGGGTCGAGCAGTTCGAACGCGTCGGCGCGCGACGTCGCCGAGCCGCGCACGTCGAGGTAGGCACGCGCGGCGACGACGAGTTCGACGTGCAGCGGATCGTGCAGCGACTCGACGTCGACGTAGAGCGGAAGGATCGCATCGCTCGAGACTTCGAAGAAGACGTCGCTCCTGCGCACGCGCTCGAGCGCGAAGCGGCCGTTCGCGTCGCTGCGCGTCGTCGGTCCGGCGAGGAAGCGCGAGACGTGGGCGCGGCCACCGAAGACGCGCTCGTCCAGTTCGAGCGCCGTGGTCCACGCTTGGAGCTCGACGCCCGCGACCGGATCGCCGAGCCGCGTGACGACGCGGCCCTCGATGCGCGGGTACGCGTCGGGCTCCGCGACGACGAGCTCGATCGACTCGCCGGCGCGCACGGGGCGGCTCTGGAAGTCGAAGCGCAGATCGGGCGCGACGACGCGCAGCGTGTAGTCGCGGCGTTCGAGCCCGGGCAACTCGAAGCGGCCATCGCCGTCGGTCGCGACCCAGTAGAGCTGCGCGTTCGCTTCGCGCAGCGGGCCCGCGGAACCGAAGTCCGCTTCGCCGTCGGCGTCGGGCGCGGCGGCGAGCGACTCGATCGCTCGCTCCGGCACCGCGCCGCCGGCGAGCAACGCTTCGAGCCGCAACGGGGCCGTGCCGACCGCGCCGAACGGCGTCGGCTCCGCGAGCCAGACTTTGACGTTCGCGACGGGCGCGCCGTTCGCTTCGACGACGCGTCCGCGGATCGAGAGCGTCGCGTCGCCGAGGCGCAGTTCGACCAACGCGGGCCAACCGCTCTCGGTCGCGGTCGGATCCTTCGGTCGCGCGAGTCGAGCGGGCAACGAACCGGCGCGCGCGGCGACGAGCTCGCTCGTATCGAGCGCGTGCGTCAGGTCGAGCGCGAAGAGTCCGTCGCCGTCGACGCGGACGCAGCGCGCGCCGAGCGAAACTCGCGCGTCCGCCGCCGGTGCGCCGAGCCCATCGACGACGCGTCCGCGCAGCAGGTTCGCGGCGAGCGCGTCGTGCGCGACGAGCACGAGGCGCAGACCGGCGAGCGAGCCGAGCGGCGCTTCGCACGCGCTCGTGTCGAAGCCTTCCTTGGTCGCGAGCAAGCTCGCGCCTTCGATCGCCGGCGCCGCGCGCAACGCGAACGTGCCGTCGGCGTCGCTCTCGGTCGACCACGCGAGATCCGGCGAGCCGTCGAGCGCGTCGCGGAAGCGCGCGGCGAAGTCGCGCGGCAAACCGAGCCGCACTCGTGCGCCCGCGAGCGGCGCGCCGTCGACGTCGACGACGGAACCGGAGACGTCGATCGCGGGCGCGGCGATCACGACGCTCGGCCGCGCGGCGTCGCGAGACCACGCGCCGCGGCGCACGGTGACCCACGCGGCGTCGGCGACCGCGAGTTCACCGCTCGCGACGCGGGTCTCGAACTCGAACGAGCCGTCGCTCGCGCTCGCGACGTCGACGCTTCCGTCGCCGCGAACGCTCAGCGTTCGGCCGGCGAGCGCGAAGCCGTTGCCGTCGAGCACGCGACCGCGGACGAAGAACGACGGCTCGCTGGTCGTCGCCGCAACGGACGTCGCCGCGTTCGGAGCGAGCTGCGCTCGCGACGCGACGCTCTCGCGTTCGGCCGCTCGAGTCGGCGACTCGCGCTCGAGCTCGCGTTCGACACCGCGCGGCGTTGCGACGTTCGTCGAGTTCGTGCTCGGCGCGCCATCCCTCGACGTCGGACCTCGCGCGTTCAGCCAGAAGCCGACGCCGACCAACAACACCAACGCGGCGACGATCTTCGCGACCATGAGCGAACCTCCGAGCCAAACGAGCGGCGCCACCGGCGCGGGACGAGCGAGCGGAACCAACACGGCGAGCCACGCGTGCCGTCCGCCGGGTGAATCGGAATCGAGCGCTGCGCGCAGCAGCTCGAGCCCGCGCAGCAGCCGGCTCTTCACCGTCGCGACCGGAGCTCCGGTGCGTTGCGCGATCGCGCGCGGCGGAAGGTCTTCGTAGAAACGCAGGATCAACGCGGTACGGTAGGGCTCGGGCAGCGAAGCGAGTCGCTCGACCAACTTGCGCTCGAGTTCCATCCGCGCGCTGAGCTCGGCGGTGTCGGGCAACGCTTCGTCGCGCGCGGCGACGCGTTCGCGTGCTTCGCGACTGCGTGCGCCACGGGCTCGTTCGAATGCGAGGTTGCGCGTCACGCGCGCGAGCCACGACCGCAAGCCGCGCGCGTCGAGCGGCGGACGTTCGAGCGCCGTCGTCAGCGTCTCCTGCACGAGGTCGTCGACCGCGCCGGCGTCGGCGACCAGCTCGCGCGCGAGCCGACGGATCCACTCGACGTGCTGGAGCAGCAGCTCGGCGGTCGGCGGGTTCGTACCGTTCATGGCGTCGCAGGTAAGGATGCAGCGCGGCGCGAATCGGCGGCGATGAATCGCGAGACGGGCGCCGGCTCGCCGCGCGCGCGGACGTTCCGTAGGCTGTCGCGATGCCTCGGCCCACGGATTCCGCGCGCGCGGTGTGCTTGGTTTCAGGCGGCATGGATTCGGCGGTCGCGCTCGCCGAAGCGAGAACGGCCGGGTTCGACTGTTTCGCGTTGTCGTTCCGCTACGGGCAACGCCACGCGGTCGAACTCGAAGCTGCGGCGCGCGTCGCGAGTGCGCTCGGCGCGAGCGAGCACCGCGTCGTCACCGTCGATCTCTCGGCGCTCGGAGGCTCGGCGTTGACCGATGCGATCGACGTGCCGAAGGATCGCGACGAGCGCTCGATCGGCGTCGGCGTGCCGGCGACGTACGTGCCGGCGCGCAACACGGTGTTCCTCGCCGTCGCGTTGGGTTGGGCGGAGATCGTCGAGGCGCGCGATCTTTTTCTCGGGGTCAATGCGCTCGACTATTCGGGCTATCCCGATTGTCGGCCGGAGTTCCTCGCCGCGTTCGAGGAGCTCGCGCGCGTCGCGACCGCGGCGGGAGCGGAACGCGGAGCTCGGTTTCGTGTCCACGCGCCGCTCTTGAAGCTGAGCAAGGCGCAGATCGTCGCGCGCGGTTTCGAGCTCGGCGTCGACTTCGCGCTGACGCACAGTTGCTACGACCCGAGCGCGCGCGGCGGCGCGGTGCTCGCGTGCGGACGATGCGATGCGTGCGTGTTGCGGCTCAAGGGTTTTCGCGAGGCGGGGAAGCGCGATCCGATCGCGTATGCGGAGGTGACGGCATGAAGCGTTGGCTCGTCTTGTTCCTCGTCGCTTCGTGCGCGAGTGCGCCGAAGCTCGCCGACTCCACGAAGCCGCTCGCCGGTTTCGTGTGGCCGATGAAGGGCGTGATCGCCGAGGGCGTCGCGTTCGATCCGGAGATGCGCGACTTCTTCGTCAGCAGCGTGCGCGAACGCCGCATTTGGCGCGTGACTCCCGACGGTGAGTTCCACGACTTCTTCGGTCCGGATGAGCGACTCTTCGGCGCGTTCGGGATGTGCATCGACGCGCGCGCGCGGCAATTGTGGGTCGCATCGAGCAGCGTGCCGCAGATGGAAGGCCACGCATCGGTCGGCAAGTCCGCGGGCGGGCTGCTTGGACTCGCCCTGAAGGACGCGCACGTCGATTTCAACGGTCACGTCAGCGGCAACGGGGATTGGGTGTTCGGCGATCTGGTCGTCGGTCCCGACGACGCGATCTGGATCACCGACAGCAAGACGCCTGCGATCTATCGTTTGAGCCGCGGTCTGGCTCCGGTCAACGTCGGGGAAGGTTGGAAGAACCCGCAAGGGCTCGCGTTCGACGACGGGGGCGAGCTCTTCGTATCCGACTATCCGCGCGGAATCCTGCGCGTCGATACGAAGGCGGGCTCGAGCTTCGTCCTGCCCGGCAGCGAAGACCGCCTGCGCGGTGTCGACGGGATCTACTGGCACGACGGCGCGCTCTACGCGATCCAGAACGGCACGCAGACTCCGCGCGTGTTGCGCGTGACGTTGAACGCGGCGCACGACGCGGTCGAGAAGATCGACGTGCTCGTCGAAGGTCCGCCGCTCGACGATCCGACGCTCGGCGTCTTCGCCGAAGGCGCGTTCTTCGTCAACGCGGTCAGCGGTTGGGGTGATTGGACGGAAACGGGCGAGCGCACCGATCATCCGCTCTCGGAGCACCGCCTGCTGCGCATCGAGCTGGAGCCGAAGCCTTGATCCGCGAATCGTTGGTCGCGAACGCTTTCGGCGGCGACACCGACTTCCGTTGGCGCGGGCACGAGGTCAGCCGCCTCGAAGGCTTCAGCGACGCGGTCTTCGCGTTCGCGCTGACGCTGCTGGTCGTCGCGCTCGAAGTGCCGAGGACGTACGCCGAGCTCATCGACACGATGCGCGGCTTCCTCGCGTTCGGCGTGTGCTTCACCGTGCTCTACAAACTCTGGTGGAGCCACTACACGTTCTTCCGGCGCTACGGCTTGAGCGACGGGTTCGTGATGATCTGGAACGCGGTCTTGCTGTTCCTCGTGCTGTTCTTCATCTACCCGATGAAGTTCCTCTTCACGTCGCTCTTCGACCTGCTCTTCCTGAAGTTCGGCCTGGTCTCCGGCGCGACGCGCGAGCGCCTCGAAGCCTCGTGTCGCCTCGCGTTCGAGAACGTCGACGGCCGCATGTTGATGGTGATCTACGGCGCCGGCTTCCTGTCGGTGTCGGTGGTGTTCGCGGTGCTCTATCGCCATGCGTTGGCGCGCGCGGACGAGCTCGAGCTCGACGCCGTCGAGCGCCACTTGACCGTCGACGAGATCCAAGCCCATTGGATCGACGCCGGCGTCGCCGCGAGCTCGATCGCGATCGTCTCGATCGGCGGTCAGGACTGGGCGGGCGTCGCCGGTTGGTGGTACGCGATGCTCGGACCGTTGCGCGGTTGGCACGGCACGGTGCGCAGCAAACGTCTGCCGAAACGCGTCGCGGCGGCGTGAGCGCGTAGGATCTTCGCGATGAGCTCCGAAACGACCGCGAAGCCGAACCCGCGTCCGCTCGAGATCCCCGCGCCGCTCGGCGAGCCGCGCACCGATGCGGTGCGCAGGTTGCTCGCGATCGTCGATCGTCTGCGCGCGCCCGATGGTTGTCCGTGGGACCGCGAGCAAACGGCGAAGAGCGTCGCGCCGCACTTGGTCGAGGAAGCGCACGAAGTGGTCGACGCCGTCGAGTCGAAGACCGACGCCGACGTGATCGAGGAGAGCGGCGATCTCTTGATGGGCATTTGCTTGCTCGCGCGCATCCAGGAGCAAGCGGGCAAGTTCTCGCTCGCCGACATCGCGAACGCGGTGTCGGAGAAGCTCGTGCGCCGTCACCCGCACGTCTTCGGCGACGTGACGGTCGGTTCGGCCGAGCAAGCGCTCGACAACTGGGAGCGCATCAAGCGCACCGAACGCGAGGAGAAGAAGACCGACTCGAGCGCGATCGCCGGCGTGCCCGCCGCGATGCCCGCGTTGCAACGCGCGCAACGCGTCGGCCAGAAGGCGATGTCGGCGGGCTTCCGTTGGACGAACGCGACCGATGCGCTCGCGAAGGTCGGCGAGGAAGTGAGCGAGCTCACCGAGGTCTTCGAGCGCACCGGCGAGTCGCCGGACGACGCGGCGCGCGCGGAGCTCGAGTGGGAGCTCGGCGACGTGTTGCTCGCCGCCGCCTTCCTCGGCAACTACCTGAAGATCGACCCGGAACGCGCGACCCGCGAGGCGTTGCGGCGTTTCGAACGGCGCTTCCGTGCCGTGGAGGGTGAGTTCGGCGGCGCGGTCGGCGGGCAAGCGCTCGACGCGCTGATGGCGGCCTGGGCGCGCGCGAAGGCGGCCGAGAGCTCCCGCCCCGAGTCTCACGGACGGTAAGCAAACGCGCGAATCCGCCCTTGGCATTTGAAAGGCGCGGCGGAACCTTGCATCCAATGGGGCCCAGCGCGCCGTACTGTCGCGCAAGACCTGACACTTCCCTTTTTCCCCATCAAGGACCTTTCGATGAACGTCAACGTCAGAACCTCGGGCGCGCTGATCGCGCTCGCCGTCGCCGGGCTCGTCGCCGGCGTCACCTCGTCCTGTAAGAGCCAGCACGACTCCGGCGGCATGCACGCCATGGCCGACAAGCACGCCTGCAAGGGCATGAACGCTTGCAAGGGCATGGGCGCGTGCAAGACCGCGAACAACGCGTGCGCCGGCCAGAACTCGTGCAAGGGCATGGGCGGCTGCGCTTCCGCGGCCAAGCACTCCTGCAAGGGCGCGAATGCTTGCAAGGGTCAAGGCGGCTGCTCGACCGGCGACGCCGGTTGCGCGGGCAAGAACTCGTGCAAGGGCAAGGGCGGCTGCGCCGTTCCCGTCAAGCACTAGGATCCCGACGAGCGAGCGGCCCGTGCATCACGCGGGCCGCTCGCTCGTTCACTTCCACGATGACGATCGCGAACCGTTGGAACCTGCCGGACCTCGGTCTCGGCGTGGGGTTGCGCACGACGCACTTCGGGCATGTGCTCGAGAAGCGTCCGAGCGTCGACTGGTTCGAGATCATCAGCGAGAACTTCATGGCGACCGGCGGGCGCCCGATGTGGGTGCTCGACTCCGTCGCCGAGCGCTACCCGATCGTGATGCACGGCGTGTCGATGGGGATCGGCGGGACCGATCCGCTCGACTGGGCGTACTTCCGCGAGCTCAAGGAGCTCGCGAAACGCGTCAAGGCCGTGTGGCTCGGCGATCACGTCTGTTGGACGGGCGTCGCGGGCCGCAACAACCACGACTTGCTGCCGATTCCGTACACCGAGCAGGCGCTCGCGAACCTCGTGCGCCGCATTCGCGAGGTCCAAGACTTCCTCGAGCGGCCGTTGGTGCTCGAGAACCCGTCGACTTACCTCGAGTTCGCGTCGTCGACGATGAGCGAGTGGGAGTTCCTCGCGCGCATGGCCGAGGAATCCGACTGCGCGCTGCTGCTCGACGTCAACAACATCTACGTCAGCTCGCGCAACCACGGCTTCGATCCGTTCGACTACTTGAAGACGGTGCCGTGGGAGCGCGTCGTGCAGATCCACCTCGCCGGCCACACCGATCACGGCACGCACTGCATCGACACGCACACCGGTGAGGTCGTCGATCCGGTGTGGAAGCTCTACGCTGAAGCCATGCGCCGCGCGGGCGGTCGCGCGACGTTGCTCGAGTGGGATCAGGACATCCCCGAGTTCGACGTCGTCCACGCCGAGGTGAAGAAGGCCGCGCGTTTCCGGTCGAAGCTCCCCGTCGGAGACTCGAAGCCCGTCGGAGACTCGAAGCAGGTGCGCGCGTGACGGCTGACTTGCTCGCGCTCGAACGTTGGATGCAGTCGGTGATCACGCATCCCGACGGCGTGCGCGCGGGACTTTCGAGCGACGCGACGCGCGCCGAGCTCGCCGTCGAGGAAGCGACGCTCGAGGAAGTCGTGTTGCCGTCCGAGCACCTCTCCGCGGTCGAGCGCGTCGAGATCTACGCGGACATGTACTACCTGCGGCTGGTCGATTGCCTCCGCGAGGACTTTTCGGCGCTCGCGTGGACGCTGGGCGACGAACGCTTCGCGAAGCTCGCGCGCGCCTATGTCGCCGCGCATCCGTCGACGCACTTCAGTCTGAATCAACTCGGCGCGCAGCTCTCCGCGCACGTCGCGACGACCAACGTCAAGAAGAGGGTCTTCTACTCGGAGCTCGCCGCGCTCGAGCGCGCGATCCAAGAGGTCTTCGACGCGCACGCGAGCGCCGCGGTCGGTCGCGCCGAACTCGACGCGGTGCCGCAGAGCGATTGGCCGAGCCTGCGCCTCGTCACGACTCCCGCGCTGCGCTTGCTCGCGTTCCGCCATCCGATCAATCGCTACTACCAAGCCTTCCGCGACGACCGTCGTCCGAAGGCGCCGAGCGAAGCGCCGAGTTGGGTCGCCGTCTACCGCAAGGACTTTGCGGTGTGGCGCGCGAACTTGACGCGCGAACAGCACGCGTTGCTCGGCCAGTTGATGTGCGGCGCGACGCTCGAAGCGGCGTTGACCGCGTGCACGCTCGATCCGACGTTCGACACCGCGAAGCTCTCCGCCCTCGGCGATTGGTTCCGCGAGTGGGCGAGCGAGGGACTTTTCGTGGGTTTGACGATCGAGCGTTGAGGCGCGCGAGCGCCGACGAACGCACTCGACTCGACGGAACGCGCGTCTCGCGCAAAGGCTCCGCGACGCTCGTGAACGACGTCCGCACTCGACTCGGTGACCTCGTGCGGCGCAGGTGAAAAGCGCTTTGCGCCGACAAGTAGAGCGCCGCTCCTGTGCTTGTCGCGGCGCGTCGAAACGCAACACGTGAACGCGATTTCGGCGCGACGAAGTGTCGACGCGCGCGCTTGACGTCGTGTGCCGCGAGCGAGTGCAGTGGGGGGATGGCCCACATCCTGCGCGTCGACGATCTCTTCAAGTTCCACGACGGAGGCGACCGGAGTTCGCCCGTGCTGCGGCAAGTTTCGTTTCACGTCGACGAAGGCGAGTTCGTGTGCGTGATGGGGCCGAGCGGTTCCGGCAAGTCGACGCTGCTGCACCTGATCTCCGGTCTCGACCAGCCGCAAGCCGGCGCGATCGAGCTGCGCGGCAAGGATCTGCGCAAGCTCGCCGAGAGCGAACGCACGCGCCTGCGCCGCGACGCGATCGCGCACGTCTTCCAGTTCTTCAACCTGCTGAACAACTTGACGGTGCTCGAGAACGTCGGGCTGCCGCTCTCGATCGCCGGCAAACGTCCGTCGCTCGAGGAACCGTACCTGCACTCGTTGCTCTCGCGCGTCGGCCTCGAGAAACGCGGCGGCGCGTTCCCGCACCAACTCTCCGGCGGCGAGATGCAGCGCGTGTCGATCGCTCGCGCGCTCGCCGGCGGTCAGCCGCTGATCCTCGCCGACGAGCCGACCGGCAATCTCTCGCAGAAGGCGGGGCTCGAGATCATGCAGCTCCTGCGCCGCGTGTGCGAAGAAGACCGTCGCGCCGTCTTGCTGGTCACGCACAACCCGCGCGACGCGACGTTCGCGGATCGCGTGCTCTTCCTGGTCGACGGTGAACTCTCGCCGCGGACCTTGCGCGGTCCGGGCATCGGAGTGCAGGACGTCCACGAGGCGCTCGCGGAGCTCGCGATCTGATGGGCCTCGCCACGACGCTCGCGTATCGCAGCCTGTTCGGCAAACCGAGTCGCACGTTCTTCTCGGTGCTCGGCATCGCGGTCGGCATCGCCACTTCGGTGTGCGTGTTCACGCTCGACCACAACACGGTGCTCGGGCGTTCGCTGTCCGCCGATCCCGATTGGCAGGCCGAGATCGAGGTCGCGCCGTCGGGTCTCGTCACCGATCCGAAGGCCGAGCTCGCGCGCGTGCCCGGCGTCAAGGCGGTGACCGCGTCGTTCCAGAGCGACGCGTTGCTGATCCCCGGCGATCGCGCCGGCGATCGGCCCGAACGCATCCATCTCGTCGCGCTCGATGCCGAGCACGCGGGCGAACTCGGCGCGATGCGCGTGTCGCTCGGTCGCTTGATCGATTCGCGTGCGCGCGTCGCGGAAGTGTTGCTCGGCCAGAATCTCGCCGAGCGGCTCTCGCTCGACCTCGGCGATTCGGTGCTCGTGTCGCGCCCCGCGCGCGCGCCGGCGCGCGAGTGCGTCGACGGCGAGTGGCGCGATCGCGAACGTCTCGGCGCACAACCGTCGGATCCGTTGACGTGCGTCGTCGTCGGCGTGTTGACGCGCGAAGGGCTCGGGCGCAAGGCATCGGGCGACGTCTGCATCGTCGACTATCGCTACGGCGCTTCGCTCTACGAAGGCGCGCACGTCCAGACGCGTTATTGGCTGAAGAAGGATCCGCAGGTCGATCTCGAGCACCTGCAATCGAGCCTCGGCCAAGCGTGGTCCTATCAGCTCAAGAAGAGCGTGATCGTCGGCCAAGCCGCGGACGAGCGCGCGTTCCGCAACGGCGTGCGCTTCGCGGGATTGCTGGCGATGGTGCTCGGGCTGTACGTGATCTTCCACACGCTCTCGATGTCGCTCGTCGAGCGCGTGCGCGAGATCGGCGTGCTCAATGCACTCGGCGCGACGCGCGCGCAGATCGGACGCGCGTTCCTCGCCGAAGCGACGTTGATCGCCGGCGGCGGGGGACTGGTCGGGCTCGTCGCCGGTTTGCTCGGCGCGCGCTTCCTGCTGATGCACGGCATCACGACCGTTGGCGCGGGCGAGCACATCTCGGTCTTCGACGTGCCGTGGCGCACGATCCTGCCGCTCGTGTTCGCGGGCGTCGCGATCGCGCTCGTCGGTTCGATCTATCCGTTGGTCCGCGCGCGCGGCGCGAACGTCGTCGCGGCGTTGCGCGGCGACGATGCGCGGCGCGGAGCGAGCGTCTCGCGCGGGTTCCAGTGGCTCGCATTTCTGCTGCTCGCCGTCGTATTGCCGCTGGTCTACTTCCAACTCGTGCCGGTGATCGGCGAGGCGCAGGCCGAACTCGTCGGCGTGTTGATGATGGGCCTCGGCGTGGTCGCGTTGTTCATCAGCGTGCCGTTGATCGCGCCCGCTCTCGTCGCTTGGGTCTGCGCGCGCCTCGCGGGGCCGTTCGAACTCGTGTGGCCGTTCTCGGGCATGTTCGCCGCGCGCTCGCTCTTGCAGAACCCGACGCGGATCGCGACGTCGGTCGCAGCGATGGCGTTAGTAACTTCGGGCTACGTCGGCTTGCGCGGCATGACGCGCAGCCTCGAGAGCGAGATCGCGGTCTGGGGCCGCGAGGCCTTCTACGACAAGGTCTTCGTGCGCAACTTGCCGGGCGTCGACTTCGACGCGCTCGCGAAGCATCTGCACCGCTATCCCGACGTGCTCGGCGTCGAGCCCGGCGACTCGCGCACGTACGTGCCGTTCCTGTTGCTCGGATTGCGCACCGAGGAGCTCGCGCAGTACGGCCCGTGTCGCACGCAACCGATCCTGATGGAGAAGATGCGCCGCGAGAACGGCGTCATCGTCTCGAAGCGTCTCGCCGGCCAACAGAAGTATGAAGTCGGCGACTTCATCCACGTCTCGCCGTCGCGCGGCGACGTCCAGAGTTGGCCGATCGTCGCGATCTCGGACGAGTACGGCTACTTCCCGCATCCCGACGAGCGGCTCTACGCCGTCACGTCCGACCGGCACACGAAGAAGATCTTCTGCATCGACGACGCGACCGTCGATTCGATCGCGGTCCGTCTGCGGCCGGGCGTCGCGCCGCGCGACATGGAGCCGATGATCCGCGCCGCGATCGGCGAGTTCCTTCCGAACGCGCAGGTTTCGGTCGAGAGCGGTCCGTCGATCTACACGTGGCAAACCACCGACATCGCGCGCGACTTCGTGCTCTTCGACGTGATCGTCGGGCTGACGATCGCGCTCGCGGCGATCGGCGTCCTCAACGGTCAGTTGCTCTCCGCGCTCGAACGCGCGAAGGAACTCGGCGTGCTCAAGGCGCTCGGCGCGAGCCTCCATCAGATCTCGGGTTCGATCCTGCTCGAGGCGGCGGTGATCGGCGCGGTCGGCGGCGCCCTCGGCGCCCTGCTCGGCTGGGCGGTGACGCCGGTGATCGTGCGGTCGCTCGTGGTGATCTCCGGCCTGCCGTTGCCGGTCGCCGGTCCGGGGCCGCACCTCGCGTTCGCGTGGGTCGGGGCGGTCGTCGTCACCCTGCTCGCCGCCCTCTACCCGATCTCCAGGATCCGGCGGATGAGCGTCGCGGCAGCGGTTCGCGCGCCCGGCTAGAAACCAAGCAGACGGGAGTTGGCGAAGCTCGCTCGGCTCGCTAAAGTCCCCGCCCCCAACTGCGGGGATGTAGCTCAATTGGTTAGAGCGCTGCCCTGTCACGGCAGAGGTTGCGGGTTCGAGTCCCGTCATCCTCGCCACCCGCACACCGACGGCTCCGCGACGATGCGGGGCCGTCGGCCATTTCGGCCGCCTTGCCGGGGCGCCGAAGCCCGGTAGTCTGGCGCGGCTCACCCGCGCAACCTCGAAACCCCACGCTGCCAGCCGACGATGACGACGCCCGAACTGACGCCGCCGGTCTTGGTGCAGGAGGCGCGGGCGATGGAGCGGCTCTTGGTCGACCTCGACCGCGCGAAGGAGATCGCCGTCGACACCGAGGCGAACTCGTTCTTCAACTTCCACGAGCGCGTGTGCCTCGTGCAGATGACGGTCGGCGAGTCCGACTACTTGATCGACCCGCTCGCGCAGATCGAGCTCGAACCGCTCGGCCGCATGTTCGCCGATCCGAAAAAACTCAAGGTCTTCCACGACGGCGAGTACGACATCCTGATGTTGAAGCGCGGCTTCCGCTTCGAGTTCAAGCAGCTCTTCGACACGCGCGTCGCGGCGGCGGCGCTCGGCGAACCGAATCCGGGGCTCGCGACGGTGTTGAAGAACCACTTCGGCGTCGAGCTCGACAAGTCGCTGCAGCGTTCGAACTGGGGCGCGCGACCGTTGACCGACGATCAACTGAGCTACGCGCGGCTCGACACGCACTACTTGATCCCGTTGATGCACGAGCAACGTCTCGAGCTCGCCTCGAAGCAACGCACGATGATCGTCGACGGCGAGTGCGCGCGGCTCGAGCAGCTCGTCCCGCCGCAACCCGAGTTCAATCCCGACGAGTACGGTCGTCTGAAGGGCGCGCGTGCGCTCGATCCCGACGGGCAACAGGCGTTGCGCGAGCTCTTCGTCCTGCGCCATCGTTCCGCCGACGCCGCGGACTTGCCGCCGTTCAAGATCCTGAACAACGAAGTGTTGATCGAGATCGCGCGCCGCCGCCCGCGCAGCTTGCGCGAACTCTCCGGCGTGCCCGGCTTCTCGCCGCGCCAAGCGCGCAAACTCGGCGACGCGGTGCTCGATGCGCTCGCTCGCGCGAAGGAACTCGGGCCGTTGCGTCGGGCGCCGACGTTGCCCGCGAAGGACGGGACCAGCGGTCTTTCGGACACCGACTTCGAGCTCCACGAACGCCTGAAGCTGTGGCGCACCGAACGCGCGAGGGTCGAAGGCTACGACGCGTCGTTGGTCCTCAATCGCCACGGGCTCTTGCGCCTCGCCGAGAAGAAGCCGCGCACGCGCGCCGAACTCGACCGCGTCGACGGCATCCAGCCCTGGCAGGCGCAAGCGTTCGGCGAGGAGATCGTGGCGCGGATCGACGCTACGCTGCGCGAGTTCGAGAGTCAGGGCTTGCCGAAGAGCGCCCGACGCGTGATTCGCCGTGGCCGAAATGGATGAAGCCAAGGACCGGAAGGGCGACGCTCCGAGCGGCCCTTACTACTCGCTGCGCGAGATCCACCCGCGTCGTCTCGGCGAACCGCTCGCGCTGCTAGCGGTCAGCATCCTGCTCGCGTTCGGGCTCTACGTTCCGCTGCTGAAGATCGAGAAGATGATCTTCTGGGAGAACGAGTACTCGGTCGCGACCGGCGTGTTTGGTCTGTGGGGCGACGGCCAGTTCCTGCTCGCGGCGATCGTCTTCTTCTGGTCGGTCGCGTTCCCGATCGCGAAGCTCGCGCTCTTGTTCTGGATCTGGTTCGGCAAGATGGATCCCGGGCAACGCGAGCGCACGCTGCATCGCCTCGAGACGCTGGGCAAGTGGTCGATGCTCGACGTCTACATCGTCGCCGTCCTGATCGTCGCGGCGAAGCTCGGCCCCGTCGCCGACGTGACGCCCGAGTACGGCATCTACGTCTTCGGCGGCGCGGTGGTGACGTCGATGCTGCTGACCGCGCACCTCCAACGTCTCGCGCACCGCGGCGGCGAGCCGCCGGTCCCGAAGGCGAAGGTGCGCGCCGCGACGACGCGCTGAGCGGGTCGAAGGCCGGGACGTCTTACCCACCGAACGGGGAGCGTTCGCCAGTCCGGCATCGGGCAGCGCGTGGGTCCGCGATCACGCGGGCGAGCGGATCATCGTGAGCAGCATGCGGAACGGCGTCACGGCCTCGAGCGCATGCGGTCGGTTCGCGGGCATCACGATCGCGTCCCCTGCCGAGAGCCGGAACGGCTGACCTGCGATCACGACCTTCGCCTCGCCGTCGATCACGTGCACGAGCGCGTCGAACGGGGCCGTGTGCTCCGAGAGCCCCTGACCCGCCGCGAACGCGAAGAGCGTCACATTGCCCACGTCCTTCTTGAGCAGCTGGCGGCTCACGATCGAACCGTCTTGATAGGCGGCGAACTCCGCAAGCCGCAGCAACTGCGGAGAGCCGGGAGCGTTCACGTCTGCAGCGCTGGTCTTCATGGGCAACGTCCTTCCCTACGCGAACGAGTCTACACGTCGGCTCGTCGCGGGAGTGACGGAGGTCCAGCGCGGCGCGAGCCGGGCGAGGTAACGTAGGCGCTCGTGAAAGGGACGAGATGAGCGGCCCGAGCCCGCGCTGGCGAGATCCGCGCACCGTGGCCAGCTTCACTGCCAGTCCACCGAACCTGCAGCTGCTCGCGTTCGCGTCACGGTTCGTCGATCCGTCTCGACGAGCCCTCTGTCTCGACATCGGGTGCGGCGCCGCACGCAACGCGATCCCGCTCGCGTCGCTGGGGCTGCGCGTCGTGGGGACGGATCTCTCGGTGCCGATGCTCGACGCCGCCATGGTCCGCGTCCGCGCCGCGTCCGACTCGACCGCGATCGGACTCGTGCGGGCGCCGATGAGGCCGCTGCCGTTCCGTGATGCCGTGTTCGATCTCGTCGTCGCGCACGGCATTTGGAACCTCGCTCGGTCGGGCGAGGAGTTCCGCGCGGCGGTTGCGGAAGCGTCGCGCGTTGCGCGGCCCGGTGCGGGGCTCTTCCTCTTCACGTTCTCGCGCCGGACGCTTGCACCCGGCGCGCAGCCCGATCCGGGCGAGACGTTCGCGTTCTCGTCCTGGAACGGCGAGCCGCAGTGCTTCCTCACCGAGGACGAGATCGTCACCGAGCTCGCGCGCGCGGGCTTCGCCCATGACGCGTCTGGGCCGCTGACGGAGTACAACGTTCCGCGACCGGGCGAAATCCGCGTCGGCGGTCCGCCCGTGATCTACGAGGGCGCGTTCGTCCGTCGAACCGGCTAGGGCCTGCTCAGCACGTCGGAAACGAGCCGATGGACATTTGCGCGGGAGTCGGTCGAGTCGCGGGACGCCCGAACGGCGAACGGGCCCGAGCTCGAGGCCCGGGCCCGTCCTGATCGGTGGTGGAGGCTAAGGGAGTCGAACCCTCGACCTTCGCATTGCGAACGCGACGCTCTACCAGCTGAGCTAAGCCCCCGAACGAGGGCGGGGATCCTAGCGTCGCGACCTGGGCCGTGGAAGGAGCTGCTCCATGTCGTCCGTCGACGGCTCGACCGGAATCCGGGGCGAGCGACGGCCGAGATTCTCGACGAGGCGCGTGCTGATTGCCCGCGTCCGTCCCTCCGCTAACGTGTCCGCCCCCATCCGTTCCGCGTTCGCAGGAGAAGACTTTGGCCGACCAATACGTGATCTGTGCCCGTGACGTCAGCAAAGGCGCGTTCGTCGCCGAGCCCGGCAAGCTGCGCTACCTGAAGGTGCCCGCGAAGACCCTGGCGGCGCCCGAGCACGCGCTCCCCGTCGAACAATGGGTCACCGAAGTGCGCGACATCGCCGACGGCATGGCCGACCAGACGATCGGCAAGAGCGGCGACGTGCTGATCTTCGTGCACGGCTACAACAACGACGCCGACGTGATCCGCAGGCGCCAGATGCGCTTGCAGAAAGACATGCAGAACGTCGGTTGGAAGGGGATCGTGATCTCCTTCGACTGGCCGAGCGGTGATTCGACCCTCAACTACTACGAGGATCGTCAGGACGCCGCGGAAGTCGCGCAAGCGATGGTCACCGGCGGGATCTCGGTGCTCGCGCGCGGTCAGGCCGCGGGTTGCCAGACCAACATCCACCTGATCGGTCACAGCACCGGCGCATACGTGATCATGGAGGCGTTCGCGGAGGCGGAGAAGCACGGTGCGCTCTTCAAGAGCGACTGGCGCGTTGCCCAAGTCGCGTTCATCGGCGGCGACGTGTCGTCGTCGTCGCTCGCGGCGGACTCGCAGTGGGCGCGGCCGATGTTCGCGCGCTCGATGCGGCTGACGAACTACGCCAACGGCTTCGATCACGTGCTCGCGATCTCGAACGCGAAGCGCCTCGGCGTCGCGCCGCGCGCCGGACGCGTCGGGTTGCCTGTCGATGCGCACTCGAAGGCGGTCGACGTCGATTGCTCGCGCTACTTCCAGACGATCGACCCCAAGAAGGCGACGTTCTTCGGCACGTTCGCGCACTCGTGGCACATCGGCGATCCGGCGTTCGCGCTCGACTTGGCGATGACGTTGGAAGGTCGCATCGATCGCTTCTACCTGCCGACGCGTGATCCGGTCGGCGGCAAGTTGCTGCTGCGCAAGGGCGCGCGCCCGGCGTTCGAAGGCTCCTGGCATTCCGAGGGCTGAGCGAACGGCCGTCGGCGCTCGCCGCGGACTCTACGGGGCTCGACCTCCGCGCGGGCGGAGGCGGGCCCCGTCGAGTAGGATCCTCGCCCTTCACAAGCGAACTGGAGCTCCCCGTGAACGACTCGTTCCGTGCCCGCACTCAACTCGAAGTCGGCGGCAAGAAGTACCGCATCGCGAGCCTGAAGGCTCTCGAGCAACAAGGACGGCGCCTCGAGCGCTTGCCGTGGTCGCTGCGCATCCTGCTCGAGAATTTGCTGCGCAACGAGGACGGCGTCGCGATCACCGCGCCGAGCATCGAAGCGATCCTGAATTGGAAGCCGAAGGCGGAGCCCGATCAGGAGATCGCGTTCACGCCGGCGCGCGTGCTGCTGCAGGACTTCACCGGCGTGCCTGTCGTCGTCGACCTCGCGTCGATGCGCGACGCGATGGTCGCGCTCGGCGGCGATCCGAAGAAGATCAATCCGGGCGTGCCGCTCGAGCTCGTGATCGACCACTCGGTGCAGGTCGACTACTTCGGGACGTCCGACGCGCTCGCGCAGAACAACCACATCGAGTTCGAGCGCAATCGCGAGCGCTACCTCTTCCTGCGTTGGGGCCAACAAGCGCTGAAGAACTTCCGCGCCGTGCCGCCCGCGACCGGCATCGTCCACCAGGTCAACCTCGAGTACCTCGCGCGCGTGGTGATGACCAAGGAAGGTCCCGACGGGCTCGAGGCTTTCCCCGACACCGTCGTCGGCACCGATTCGCACACGACGATGATCAACGGGCTCGGCGTGCTCGGTTGGGGCGTCGGCGGCATCGAAGCGGAAGCGGCGATGCTCGGACAGCCGGTGTCGATGCTGTTGCCGCAGGTCGTCGGTTTCGAGTTGAAGGGCGAGCTCGCCGAAGGCTCGACCGCGACCGACCTCGTGCTGCGCGTCACGGAGTTGCTGCGCAAGAAGGGCGTCGTCGGCAAGTTCGTCGAGTTCTTCGGCTCCGGCGTCGCGGCGTTGTCGCTCGCCGACCGCGCGACGATCGCGAACATGGCGCCCGAGTACGGCGCGACGTGCGGCATCTTCCCGGTCGACTCCGTGACGCTCGACTACTTGCGCTTCACCGGCCGGGACGAAGCCCAAGTCGCGTTGGTCGAGGCGTACATGAAGGCGCAAGGGCTCTTCGTCACGAAGAGCACGCCGACGCCGGAATACACCGACACGCTCGCGCTCGATCTCGCGACCGTCGAACCGGCGCTCGCCGGTCCGAAGCGTCCGCAGGATCGCGTCAACTTGAGCGACGTGAAGGCGGGCTTCCGCAACTCGCTGCACGAGATGGTCGCGGGCGCGTCCGGCGGTTCGAAGCCGAAGGCCGCCGCGGTCGGTCGCATGGAGAGCGAAGGCGGACACACCGCCGCCGCGCTCGTCGAACCGTTCTCCGAGAACGACGGCGTCGAGTGCGAGCTCGACGGCGCGAAGTTCCGCCTGCGCCA
This sequence comes from Planctomycetota bacterium, assembly GCA_021413885.1. Classification (GTDB taxonomy): domain Bacteria; phylum Planctomycetota; class UBA1135; order UBA1135; genus JACRIN01. Next base: position 110,758 of record JAIOPM010000032.1, on the reverse strand, counting down.
CGGCTCGGTCGTGATCGCGGCGATCACGAGCTGCACCAACACGTCGAATCCCTCGGTGCTCGTCGCCGCCGGTCTCGTCGCGAAGAAGGCGGTCGAGAGAGGCCTGCGCAGCCAACCGTGGGTGAAGACCAGCCTCGCGCCGGGCTCGAAGGTCGTCACCGCGTACTTGAAGGAGGCGGGCCTGACGCCGTTCCTCGAGCAACTCGGCTTCTATACCGTCGGCTATGGCTGCACGACCTGCATCGGCAACTCAGGTCCGTTGCCGGCGGCGGTCGGACAAGCGATCGACGACGGACAATTGGTCGCGGCGGCCGTGCTCTCCGGCAACCGCAACTTCGAAGGCCGCGTGCACGCGCAGGTGCGCGCGAACTACCTCGCGTCGCCGCCGTTGGTGGTCGCGTACGCGCTCGCGGGCCGCGTCGATTTCGATCCGAAAACCGAGGCGCTTGGGGTAGGCAAGGACGGCAAGCCCGTCTACCTGCGCGACGTGTGGCCGACGCAAGCCGAGATCCGCGAAGCGGTCGCGCGCTCGGTGCGGCCCGAACACTTCCGTCAGAACTACGCGAACGTCTTCGAGGGCAGCAACGAGTGGCGTGCGCTCGACGTGCCGAAGGGCGACACGTACGCGTGGGACGCGAAGTCGACGTACGTGAAGCGCGCGCCGTACTTCGACGCGATGCCGAAGACGCCGGCGCCGTTCAAGGAGATCCGCGGAGCGCGCGTGCTCGCGTTGCTCGGCGACTCGATCACCACCGACCACATCTCGCCCGCCGGCAACATCAAGGCGTCGAGCCCGGCCGGCAAGTGGTTGCAGGAGCACGGCGTGAAGCCCGCCGACTTCAACAGCTACGGCGCGCGCCGCGGTCACGACGAAGTGATGGCGCGCGGAACGTTCGCGAACTCGCGCATCAAGAACAAGTTGCTCGACGGCGTCGAAGGCGGCGAGACCAAGCACCTGCCGAGCGGCACGCAGATGTCGATCTTCGACGCGGCGCAACGCTACGCGACCGAGAAGACGGCGCTGATCGTCATTGCCGGCAAGGAGTACGGTTCGGGCTCGTCGCGTGACTGGGCGGCGAAAGGTCCGTTGCTCCAGGGCGTTCGCGCGGTGATCGCCGAGAGTTACGAGCGCATCCACCGCTCGAACCTCGTCGGCATGGGCATCGTGCCGTTCCAATTCCGTCCCGGTGAATCGGCGGCGTCGCTCGGGCTCACCGGTGCGGAGCACTTCGACTTCGTCGGCCTCGGCGACGCGCTCGCGTCGGGTTTCGCGAACGGCCGCGAGTTCGTCGTCCGCGCGAAGACCGACGACGGCAGCGCGAAGGAGTTCCGCGCGCTGGTGCGCATCGACACGCCGCAGGAAGTCGTCTACATGCGCCACGGCGGGATCCTGCAGTACGTGCTGCGCAAGCTCGCCGGCGTCGCGCGTTAGAACGCAGCGCGTCGGCCATGTCCGAGCTCGTCCTCGCCGCCGATCCGGCGGATCTCGCGCGCAAGGTCGCGTTGCGGACCGCGCGCGAGCTCGAGCTCGCGATCCGCGCGCGCGACTGGGGTTTCGTCGCGTTGCCCGGCGGCTCGTTCGCGCGCGCGATCTTCGAGGACCTCGTCGAACTCTCGTTGCAGTGGGAGAAGGTCGAGTTCTTCTTCACCGACGAGTGCAGCGTGCCGCCGGGACATCCGGCGAGTCATTTCGGCGCGGCGCAGCTCATCTTGCTCAAGAACCTGCGCATCGGGCCGCACCAGATCCATCGCATCGAGGCCGAGAGCCTCGACGTCGAACTCGCCGCCGAACGCTACGCCGAAGAGCTGCCCGACGAAGGCTTCGACGTGATGCTGTTCGAACTCGGTCTCGACGGACACATTGCGTCGATCCATCCGGGCTCGGCCGCGTTCGAGGAGACCGAGCGTCCGCTCGTGCCCGTCGAAGTCGCGCACAAGCCGAAGCGCCGCGTGACGATGACGCCGGCCGCGCTCGCGACCGCGCGCGCGACGATCGTCTACGCGTACGGCCGCGACAAGGCGGCGATCGTCGAGCGCGCGTTGCACGGCCCGGTCGATCCGGTCGCGTGTCCGGCGCAACTCCTGCGCGACGGAGCGTGGTTCGTCGATCGCGCGGCGGCGCCGGCGCGAAGCTAGACCGCGAGCTCGCGTCGTTCGCGCGCGAAGCCGACCAGGATCCACGCGAACGCGGCGAGCGTCAGGCACGAGATCGACGCGAATTGGTTCTCGAGCCACGGGCTCATTCCCGGCAGAGGCGCGAGCGCGACGAACAGCGACAGCACGCCGAGCCCGAGCAACACGAAAGCGATGCGCGGCCGTCGCTCGCACAGGAACGCGATGACGACGACGAACGCGTAGTAGTACGACGTCAACTCGGCCGCCGCCGCGATCAGCGTCGCCCCGAGCGCCGCCGCGACCCAGAGCTCGCGCCCGCGCACCGCATACGCGAGCAGCGCGAGCCAACCGAGGACGACGATCCAGTAGAGCAGCTTCGATTCGCTCCACCCGCGCGCGCGCGCGGCGCGGAACGACGCCATCCATTCCTCGGTGTCGTGATCCCGTTCCGCGATCGGCCGATCGTCGGGCCGCCAACTGACGACCGTGCGCAGACCCATGTGATTGGTCAGCGGCGTGGTCATGTGCTTCGACGAGTTCGCGGCGAAATGGCTCCACGTCGCGACGCCGCCGCGCGCGACGAGGCTGAGCGGCAAGAGCACGACGGCGGAGAGCGCCGCGCCTGCGAAGAAACGCGCGAACGTCTTCGAGTGCGCGTCGAGCGGCAACACGCCGCGCCCTTCGCGACGAACGCTCATCAAGTGCGCGCCCCACGCGAACACCGGCCCGACGAAGACGAAGCCCGGGAAGACGCGCAACAACGTCGCGTACCCGAGCGCGACGCCGCCGAGCAACGGTCGGTCGCGACGCAGGCAACAGAACGACGCGACGGTGAAGAAGAGCCAATCCCAGCGCAGGAAACTCCCGCCGGTCCATTGGATCTCCGCGGGCAGGCTGGTCGCGAGCACCGCGATCGCGACTGCCGCGATGCGCAGGCCGAAGCCCCACACGGCGACCAGGATCAGCGCGACCAAATAGAACTGATCGAGCAACGCGAGCGCGAGCACCGAACCGTCGCTCGCCTCGAAACGCTGCGCGATCCACGAACCGGCGAGCGTCCACACCGGCGTCGCGTTGAAGCCGTGGTCGGCGGTCGTGTGCTCCCAACGATCGGCCGACTCGCGCTCGCGGAACCACGCGACGTCGTTGCTGAACGCGCGCCAACGTTCGGGCGTGAAGCGCGCCTTCAACGCAGCTCCGTTCGCGAGCACCTGCTCCGCCGGCACCATCTCGTTCGTGCGGAGATCGCGCAGCCAACGCGTCTTGACGCGCTCGCTCCAACCGGGCGTCTCCGAGTCCGCGATCACCGTGCAGTCGTAGAGGCCGTCGTAGCCGAGCTCGTCGAAGTACTTCGCGCCGACGAAGTAGTGGTACTCGTCCCAGCGGTGCACGAACGTGCCGTAGTTGAACGTGAGGAAGTTGGTGTAGGTGAGCGCCGAGACGACGAGCGAAGCGGCGAAGAGACCGCGCAACGGTGTCGTGCTCTTCGTCGAAGTCGCGCGTTCGCGTCGCAGGCTCCACGCGAAGAGTCCCGCGACGGCCGCGGCCCAGAGCAGTCGCCACCAACGCGCGGTGCGCTCGTTCCACCACGACGCCTTGCCTTCTTGGAGCGTCATCTCGGGGATGAAGACGCTCGTGTCGATCGCGGTCGCGCGGCGGACGAGTTCGCTGCCGGCGTCGTGTTCGCCGAGCGCTTGGAGCAGCACGCCGAGGTGCGCCATCGTCTCAGCGGTCGCCGGAGAGTTCGCGCCCGATGTCGCTTCGCGCCGCGCGAGCGCGCGTTCGAGCTCGCTGCGCGCAGTCTTCGTGTCGCCGAGTTGTTCGTGAATGGCGGCCATCGCTTCGAGCACGCGCGCGGACTCGGGATCGTTCGCACCGCTCTTCGCTTCGCGCAGCTCGAGCTCGCGCGCGTAGAGCGGGAGCGCGTCCGCGAACTTGCTCTGACGGTGGAGGAAGAGCGCGAGCCGCGCGCGCAGCGCCATTGTCGTCGGCTCGTCGGGCCCGAGCGTCGTTTCGTCGATCGCGAGCGCGCGGCGGAGCAACGGCTCGGCGGCCGCAAGTTCGCCCTGCGCTTCCTTCGCACCGGCGAGACCGACGAGGCTGCTCGCGGTCACCGGATGATTGGGCCCGAAGACGAGCTCGTCGATCCGCACGGCGCGCTCGAAGAGCGGCGCCGCGCCCGCGGCATCGCCGGTCTGCGCGAGGACGCCGCCGAGACTGCGACACGTCTCCGACGTCAACGGATGGTTGCCGAGCACGCTCTCGCGCACTTCGAGCGCGCGACGGAAGAGCGCGATCGCTTCGGGAACTTGGCCGCCGACGAGCGTCGCGTACGCGAGGCGATGCAGCGCGGTGCCGAGCGCGGTGTCGGCGGGAACGTTGCGCGCTTCGAGGCGAGCGACGCCTTCGCGCGCGAAGGTCAGCGCGTCGGCGGCGCGTTGCTCGTTCGTGCTCTCCTCGGGCGCGCCGACGTTCACGACGAGCTCGAACTCGCCGGGTTGCCCGCAGCGCGACGCCGCATCGATCGAGTAGGCGTGCCCGGCCTCGAGCTCGACGACGACGCGCGGCAGGATGCCGAAGAGCGAATACTCGTCCTCGGCGAGGACCGCGCCTTTCTCGTCGCGCACGACGAGGTAGGGTTTGAATTCGTACGAGCGCAGCTCGACGCGACGGGGGCCGGAGCTCTCCGGCGCGAACGCGAACGTGCGCCCGCGCGTCGGAAAAGCGCTCGCCGCCGCGCGCGCGATCCGTTCGGTGACGACCACCGGTGCGTCGGCCGCGATCGAACCGGTCGTCGTCTCCCCGACCTTCAGGCCCGGCGCGGGATCCTGGAACAGAACGCCGGCGATCAGCAGGGCGAGGAGCATCGGCGGGCGAGAGCATACCGCTCGAATTCCCGTGACGTTCCGCGCGGCGGGGACAAGTGACGTCGGAGCCCGACATGGAACCGATCTCGCTCGCCTTCGTCCTCGCCCTGTCGCCGATCCTCGGCGCACAAGATCGCGATCCGCGGCGTTGGGCTCTGACACCGGACGACGCGCTGCTCGTGATCCCCGACGTCACCGGCCGAGTGGTTGCGGTCGGCGACATCGATGGGGACGGGCACCGAGATCTGTTCGTCGAACGCGGCGGGAGGTGGTGGTCGCCGGAGCGCATCGAGATCCTCTCGGGTTCCTCCGGAGCGACGATTCGCACGCTCTGGCGTTTGGATCCACGCTCACGAGTCGAACTCTGTTGGGACGCGGGCGGCGATGTGGACGGCGACGGCGTCGGCGATCTCTTGATCGGTCGGCCTCGTGTGGATGGCGGGGCGACGGGTTCCGGCGTCGTACTCGTCGTGTCCGGGGCGAGCGGCGCGACGTTGCTGGAGATCCGCGGAGTTCGTCCGCACGAGTCCCTCGGCGCCTCGGTCGCATTCATCGGCGACGTGATCGACGACGGCCGAGGCGATTTTGTCGTCGGAGCTTCCGAGTTCGATTCCAGCGTGAGTCTGTTCGACAGCGAGCCGACCTCGTTCGAATCCCTCGAAGAGGGCGGTCGGTCCAGAAACTACGTGATCTTCGCCGACGGTCGGCACGTCGAGGAGCGTCCGTACTTGCAGGGGCGCTTGGCCGTTCGGGCAGTCGGTGCAGGCTACGTGAGCGCGCGCTCGGGTTGCGACGGTTCCGAGATCTGGCGTGTTCGAGGCGAGAAGCAAGGCGACAGCTTCGGCGCCAGCGTCGCGGCACCGTCGCTGTCGTTCGGCGCGTCGACCCGAGAACTGTTGGTTCAGTCCAGCCTGCTGTCCGACGAACCCGTGCGCGTCTTGAGCAGCATCGACGGTGCTGCGCTGGGCTCCTTCCCTCATTGCTTCGGCTCGGCGAACTGGAGCGGTGATATCGATGGCGACGGTCGCCTCGACGTGCATCTCGATCCGGGCGACGAGGAGTTCTTGGACTCCCGCATGTTCGGCGCGCGCTTCCTGACGAGGTCCACGTTCGCGGAGGGCTTCCGACTCGCGTACCCCGTCTGGCAGTCCAGCGAAGGCGTCACCGTCGCGCTCGGCGACATCGATGCGGATGGGATCGACGACATCGCGTTCGGCGAAGCGCACTTCAATCTCAGCGGACCGGAGGCGTGGATGACCGCTGAGCAAGTCCTCGATGTGTCGCGACTTCCGCTCGAGCGCGCAGTTGCGCTCGATGCCGGGTCGGGGGCGGAGTCCGGTTGCGCGGTCGTGTACTCGGGCCGCACTCGCAAGGTGATCTTCGGCGTGTGGGCGCGCGCGGGGAGTCGTCAAGGGCTCGGGCTCCAGGTTGCAGCGGTCGATGACCTGAGCGGCGACGGGATGCCCGACATCCTCGTGACCGACCTGAACACCGCGTACGTCTTCGCGGGACCGGGGAGGGTTCCGCGCGAGACGGGGAAGTGACCGCTGCCCTTCGCCGAGGCCTGTTGGCAAACTCTCGCGCGGGAGTTGCTCCATGAAGTCGATGCAGATGTTGTCCGTCGCTCTTGTGCTCGGCGCTTGTTCGTCACCGAAGCCCGCGGAAGCGCCGTCTTTTGCGGCGAACCCCGATGTCGAGATCGTGGATGAGCCCGTCGCTCCGACACCGACGACCGCAGCTCCGAAGCCGCCGCCGCGCCGCATCGCGCGCACGAGCGGCCAACTCCTGCCGTGGGAGAAAGAGGAGCGCGCTCGCGCCGCCTTCGCGACGTTGGATGCCGACGAACAAGTCGGCCTGGTCGAAGCACTCGCGATCGAGTGCAAGAAGCTCGACACGTTCCAAATGCAGTTGATGCGCTTCGTGCTCGCGCAGGACGACACCGACTTCGGCCTGCGACCGGACGCGCAACCCGCGACTTGGTTCGATCCCGCGAAGCACGCGCCGGCGCAGCCGATCGCGCGGCACGAGCTCGCGATCGACGATCCGCTCGCGGTCGCGGCTCGCGAGCAGATCCTCGGCGCGATCGCGCCGCGTCGCGCCGAGAGCGGTTGGGCCTACGACTGGGCACCGCGCGAAGTCGTGCGCCTCCCGAACGAACGCGATCCGTGGCGCGTGCTCGAAAACGCGCTCGCCGGTCTTCCGCCGCACTGGGATCTCGTCGAGGCGTTGGTGGAGAAGCAACTCGACGACGGCTCGCTCCAAGCGACGTTCACTGCGTTCGCGCACGCCTACACCGATCGCGTCGGCGCGGTGTATCCCGGCATCACGCTCTACGATGCGTGGGCTTCGCGCACCGATCTCGAAGTGCCCGACGTCGACTCGCTCGGGATCATCCACGATTTGTCGAACGACTGGACGACGTGGAAGTCGGTCGTGCCAGAGGAGCAGCACCAAGCGCTCTATCAGCGCATCGGCGAGCTCTTCACCCCCGCGCTCCACTTCCGCGGTCTGCGCGAGAATCTCGCGCGGACGTTCGTGTGCGGCACGACCGAGTTGCGCGACGGATACCAACAACACTTCGACAACTTCCAGTCGCTGTGGGAGTCGGTCTCGTCGAATCCCGCCGACCTCGCGGTGCTCTTGCCCGACGACGCCAAGTGGTCGGACTTCCTGCTCAAGCTGACCAGCCAGGTGAAGACCGACGAGCAGCTCGCGCTGCGCGGCATTCGCCGGCGCTACACGCTCGACCAGAACGGCGAGCAGGTGCGAGCCAACCTCTATTGGCTGCTCGAACAGGCGGACGCGTACCGGCGCCTCGACGCGCGGAAGTAGTTTTCGCGGCGCGTTCGGATTTCGCGGTCGATTCCGCGCGGGCGAGTTCGTCTCCGACTCGCAGCGCCGATCGGCTCCGCGTCGGGGCTCGTGTAGCGACCTCGTCCGCCGTTAGGAGTCCGCCATGAAGCTCGAGAGCCTCGCTCTGTTCGCCCTGCTCGCCGTCGTTCCGCCCGCGTCGTCCGTCGACGGAACGCGCGCGGCGTGTTGCTCGATCCCCGTCGCCGACGGGACCGCGAAGGATGCGAAAGCGCCGTCGCTCGCTTCGATCAAGGAACTCGTCGGCACTTGGTACGCCGTCGAGAACGGCAAGACGACCGACCGCGTCGTCGCCGAGTACCGTGTCACCGCCGGCGGCAGCGCGGTGATCGAGACGCTCTTCCCGAAGACCGAGATGGAGATGATCTCGGTGTACTTCACCGAAGGCGACGCACTGTGGCTCGCGCACTTCTGCATGCTCGGCAACCATCCGCGGATGAAGGCCGAGCTCGACGCGCGTTCCGGCGAGGTCGTGTGGCGTTGTCAGGGCGGTGAGAATTTCACCGACTGCACGGCGGTCGATCACATGCACGAAGGTCGCGTCAAGCGCATCGACGCCGACCATCTCGTCTCGTCGTGGGCGCCGATGCTGAAGGGCAAGAGCACCGCGGCGGAGAAGTTCGAGCTGGTGCGCAAGCGCTGACAGGCTCGAAAACGAGCCGCGTCGAGAGCGGCCGCGCGAAAAGGGAGTTCGTGAGCGACTGCGCCGCGCCGCGACCGCGCGCGAAGCCGCAATTCGAAGCGCGCGGTCGAGGCGTTTTCGCGCGCTCGATCGAGGCTCGGCGCATCAAGCCGCGCGCGCCGTCGGCCGACAGGGCTCGTGCGCTGCGTTCGAACCGGCGCGGGGAGCGTACACCCCGCGCAGAGGAGGACGGAGTGCAACCCTGAAGAGATGACATGACGATCCGACGTCGCGAGCGGCGTCGGATCGTTTCTCTTTCGGCGGTCGGGATCGCCGGGCGACGACCCGACGCGCAGCGAACGCAGCGCTCCACCGTGCTCTCGCGGAGCCCGCCCGCGTCGCGTGGGATCTTCGCACGCTCTTGACGGCCTTCGAAACTTGGCCCCTCAGGCTGGCGGGCCTGCCATGAGTGGGTTCGTCGGACTTCCCCAAGGACTCTTCACGCGGTTCGGCGTCGTGCGCGTGCTCGCGCGCGCGACCGCGCTGATCATCGCCGTCGTGTTCGCGCTCGCGTTGCGCGTCGGCGTGTTCACCGGGAACCGCCACGTCGTCGACGCCGGGCGCGTGTACCGCACCGCGCAACTCTCGACCGTCGATCTCCGAGAGTTCGTCGCCGAGCACGGCATCCGACGCGTGCTCAACCTGCGCAAGGCGAGCGATCCGTCGCCCGAGTATCCGCTGGAACGAGCGCTGTGCGCCGAGCTCGGCGTCGAGTTCGTCGGCTTGCCGTTCAGCCCGAGCCACCTGCCGGAGCCCGAGTCGCTCGAGGACCTGATTGCATGCTTCCACAGCGGCCCGTATCCGTTGCTCATCCACTGCGAGCACGGCGCGGATCGCACCGGCCTCGCGAGCGTCGTGTACGGACTCGTGATCGAAGGCAAGGACCTCGACCTCGCGCTGCACGACGATCTCTCGTGGCGCACCGGCCACGTCGGGCTCGGTCGCGAACGCGCGATGGATTTGTTCTTCGAACTCTTCCGCGCCACGCGCGGCGAGCGCGACTTCGAGAGCTGGGCGCGCGACGTCTATCCGGCGCTGCACCAACAGGTCGAGCACCCGCCGCGCAAGCGCGACCGGAGCGGCCCGCCGCGCGCGTGACCGCGCGGTCGACCCCGATGCGCGAGCGCGCATGCGGCGTCGAGACGTCTTGCCTCAGGGTCCGGCGAGCGGTGCGGGGCGAGCTTCGATCGGACGCTCGAGCGGCCCCAACGCGAAGACCCACTCCTCGACGCCGGCGTTCCAAACGGTGAAGAGCCCTTGCCACGGGAGCTCGGTCCCTTCCGGTGCATCCGTCGGGAACTCGAGCACGAAGACGAAGCGCTCGGTCGCAACGGACGCCGCGCAGTACGCGCCGAGGTCTCTCCGCAGGCGATCGAAGCTGCCCTCGACGCCGAGCGGACTGTTCAACGGCACGGCGACGCCGATTCGCGAGCCGGAGTTCGCGAGCGCCGCGGCGAGGCTGATCCACTCGGGCGGTTCCGTCGCGTCCTGGGCGAAGGAGTCGTAGGTGAGCACCGGAACGACTTCGCTCGTCGGTGCGAGCGCGCGGACGGCTTCGACGAACCGCACGCGCATCGCCGAATCGTCCGGCCCCGACGAATCGGCCGCACTACGGCGCGGACCGATCGTGGTCGACCCGTCGGCGCGCGGCGATGTCCGTTGCAGTCCGCTGAGATAGACCCGTTCCGGTGTCGGCAGGCCGGCCAGGAGATCGCGCATTCGTTCGACTTGCGCTTCGACGACTTCGTTCGAGGTCCGCGGCACCCGTAGCCAACCTCTAGACGTCTGCTGTTCATTCGCGGGCCCTGGTTCGAGCATCCACTCCGGATGAGCGTCGGCCAAGGTCGGAGCCCGTGCCACGTCGATCCAGTAGCTCGCACGAACTCCCCCGGAGCTCAATCGCTCCGCAACGGCGCAACAGCGCTCACAGTCGTCGTCGAGCATGAGCGCGGCCGGGACTCCGTCGATCGTGAGCTCGTCGCACGCTTCGTCCATGCGTCGGCAATCGGCCATCAACTCCAAACGACTCGGGACTCGAAAGTCGAAGCTGAAGCAACTCGACAGCCCGACCGCCGTCACCACCGCGAGCACGACGTTCTTCATGGCTGCTCACTCCGTTCAGGCTGCGCGAGCTTCACGACGCGCGGCTCGTACTTGGCGACGCTCATCGGCTGTCGATACATCGTCTCGAGTGCGCCGTCGCTGACCGTCAGGCAGACTCCCATTGCGATGCGATCCGACCAGGCCGTCCACTCGTCTGCGGTCGGTTGATCGGAAGGCAGCGTCAGCACCAGCGCCACGCGGTCCATCTCGAGTTCGCGGTGCCCGCGCTCCGAGAGCTCGTGCCGAAACCCATCGACGAAATCGTGTGCATCGACCTCGGGCGCGAACGGGATCTCGATCGCGACGTGCGCAACCGAGTCGACGAGCGGTCGGGCCAACTCGATCACCGCATCTCGACAGCCGAAGTCGTCGCCCGACATTCCATGGGCGCACATCGTCTGCAGCACCGGCACGACTTCGGCCCACGGTTCGAGCGCTTGAACGGCCGCGACGAAGCGCGCGCCCGAGCTCGGGTCGTCGGCCGCGACGTGGGGAAACTCATGAATCGGTTCGCGCTCCGATCCCCACGGCGCGTCCTGCAAACCGCTCAAGTAGATCCGTGTCGGCGGCGGCAACTCCGCGAGAAGCGCGCGAACGCGTTCGAGCTGGGCCTTGAAGCGCTCGGCCGTCGTCACCGGAACCCACGGCCGCACCTTCAGCACTTCGCCTTCGCCCGGAAGCGGAGCGTCGGCGAAGACCGGGCGCTCGCCGTGGCGCTCGTAAACGGTTGTCATCCACTCGGGATGCGCATCGGCGAGCGCGGGAGCGCGTGCGACGTCGATCCAGTACGAGAGGACGGCGCCGCTCGCTCGGATCTTCTCCGCGCAGGCCGCGTTCTTCGCCGCGTCGTCGGTGAGGACGAGCACGCAGCGCGAGCGTGCACCGTCGACTTCAGCGCCGAGAGGTGAGTCGCCTGCGCAGTCGCTGATGATCTCCGACGTCGAAAGGCGCCCGAAATCCGGCAGCGAAAAACATGCGGTCGACGAAACCACCGCCAATGCCGCGAGCGCGAGATGCTTCATGACTTCCCCTCCGATCCGACCGACGCCAAGCCTAGCGCTTCGTCGTCGCGATCGACGCGACGGCGATCCGGTATCGTGGCCGCGATGAGCGAGCGGCTCGCGAAGTTCCCGAAGCACGGTTGGTTCGGGCTCGCGCTCGTCGCGATCGTCTGGCCGTTGAACTGGGGGCTCGACGGGCTGCGCACGCATCTGCTCTTCGCGCCGCTGTGGGTCGGCTACGTCCTCGCGGTCGACGGACTCTGTGTCTCGCGCAACGGCTCGTCGATCCTGACGCGCTCGCCGCGACTCTTTGCGCAGCTCTTCCTGCTCTCGGCGCCGGGTTGGTGGCTGTTCGAGCTCGTCAACGCGCGCCTCGGGAACTGGGAGTACCTCTCGCGCGAAGCGTTCGGCGACGTCGAGTACTTCGTCCTCTCGACGATCTCGTTCTCGACGGTGATGCCGGCGGTGTTCGAGAGCGCGGAGCTCTTCCGCGGCGTCGCGTTCGTCGAGCGGTTCGCGAACGGCCCGCGTTGGCGCGCGACGAACGCGCGCCTCGCCGTCTACGCGATCGTCGGCCTCGCGATGATCGTCGCGATGCTCGCGAAGCCGCGCGTGTTCTACGTCTTCGAGTGGATGTCGCTCGTGTTCCTGCTCGAGCCGCTCGCTCACGTCCTCGGCCGTCGTTCGTTCTCGCGCGACCTCGAACGCGGCGATTGGCGGACGTGGATGTCGCTGTGGCTCGGCGGGTTGCTCTGCGGTTTCTTCTGGGAGCTCTGGAACTTCCGCAGCGATCCGAAGTGGATCTACCACACGCCCGGCGTCGAGTTCTGGAAGCTGTTCGAGATGCCGGCGCTCGGCTACCTCGGCTACTTGCCGTTCGCGATGGAGCTCTGGCTCTTCGCGCAACTCTGCTTGCCGCGCGCGCGCGAGTTGCGGATTTGACGCGCGACGCCGCGAATCGCGGAGCGCCTGCAACTTCGCGCGCGTGCGGCGGGCAAACGTGTCGAGGTGCTTGGCTCTTGCGCGCGACCGTTTCGTGCACGCCGGAGTGTCGGAGCACCCGAACGTAGGTTCGCTTCCGCCGCGCGCATCGCGCTCGGCGAGTCGCCTGAAGGACACGCTCCATGAAACGCAATCGAGTCGTCGCAACGTTCTCCGCCGCGCTCGCTCTCGCGATCGCCTTCGCGGACTCCCATCCGGCCGCCGCGCAGGGCGGACCCGGGACCAACTGTCCGACTTCGAAGTACTTCGAAGCCTGGGTCGATCCTTTCCACGGTGCTGACGGCACGGCCGTGGTCGACGACAAGACCCACCCGTACGCGACGTTGAACCGCGCGATCTCGGACGTTCGCAGCGCGGTCACCGCGGGGACGGGCTCCGGCAAGACCGGTCTCGTTCACGCGTTGCCCGGGCTCTACGCGGACGACAACCCGATCCCGCAGACGTTCCCGATCCGGATGCGTCCCGCTGTCGACGTCCAAGGCGTCGGCGCGAAGGAGTGCGTGCTCCGCGTGCGGAGCCACAACTCGTTCTTGAGTCCGTACTGGCCGTTGCGCACCGGTCTCGTGCGACGTCCGAGCACGTCGATCGCCGTCGACTTCACGCAGCAGAGCGGCGCCGAACCCAGCATGTTCGACGGCTTCACCATTCAAGGCGCCGACATTCAGGTGTACGCGGAGACCGAGTTCGGACCGCGCTCGGGCATCGTGTCGAACTGCGTGTTCGACATGCGCCACCACGGCTACGAGCAAATCGACGGGCCGTACTTCGGCGTCTTGGTCGCGGCGATCTGGTTCGGCGAGAACCACATCACCTACCACGACATGCCCTTCTATCTCTTCAACAACACGTTCCTGCAGGGCGTGCGCTACTCGACGACCGTGACCGAAACGGCGCGACCGGAGAGCGTCGCGATCTGCAACTGCAACGATCCGACTCCGCCGACGACCTTTCCGATCCCGAACTGGGATCCGAACACGACGATCCGCGGCGTCTCGCCGTTGCACGTGCAGAACAACTTGATCCGCGTGCTCGACAACGCGCCGCGTACGGCGATGCTCGGCATCGATCGCGACGACACGCGGGTGATCGTCTCGTCGCGGCCCGGTTCGTACAACTCGAACGCGTTCAACGCACCGCTCGTCGGCGGAGTGAGCATCGACGCCGCGGGCACCTTCGCATCGGCGATCGTCGGCGGCGCGCCGGTGCCGGTGCTCGACATGCAAGCTCCGGATCCCGGCTTCGTCGGCGAGTTCGAGAGCAGCTCGGGCGTCCCCGGATCGCGCCAACGCGACGCGCGTCTGTTGCCGGATTCCGTGCTGCGCGATCTCGGCGCTTCGCCCGCTTGGACCGCCGGAGCATGCAGCGCGCAGTTTGTCGCGGGCAACGGTCGGATCTACACCGACGTGACGCGCGCCTCGGCGAGGTCGAGCTTCGACTTCGACGGCGACGGGCTCGGCAACCCGCGCGTCGTCGGCGCGGACGTCGACATCGGCTTCGACGAGATCGACCTGTGTGTCGTCTCCGGTTGCTACGGCAACGACACGAAGAGCCACCACTTGCCGTACGACACGACGATGGGCGTCGACTCGGTCGGCATCCCGCGGATCCCGACCGGCACTCCGCAGCGCGACTACATCTTCGCCGCGCCGACCACGTTCGCGTTCGTGACGCAGCTGATCGACTTCGCGACACTGCGCGCGTTCTGGGGCTTGCCGCCGGGTCTGGATCAGGTGTGGACGACGACCGGGTTCTGGACGCACATGCCCGGCAGCGTCGCGTTCCGGACGCCGAATCTCGCGCCGGGCGCGCCGGTCGGGATCCCGGGCATCGAGTTCTGGCTCGACATGTTCGGCGTCTTCACCAACCTGCCGACGGTCGCGATCAACGCGGGGAGCTTCTCGACGATGCCGTCCACGTGGGTGAATCTCGAGTCCGGCCAGATGCACTCGTTCAACACGTTCCGGTGGACCGTCGACGAGACCCTCACGCCGAACCTGCCGACCTACTTCACGCAGCAGGTGTTCACCTTCAACGGCGCGACGTTCGTCTCGAGCAATCTGACGGCGGAGTACCTCTAGGTCGTCGAGCTCCGAACGCGCGCGTTCGGCGCGGCGCGACGGATCGCAGCGCGGCGCTCGGAGTTCTTCCGGGCGCCGCGCTCGCGCGTTCCCTGGGGTTCCGGCCGGTCGCTTCGGATCCCGAGGCGCGTTTGCCGATGACGGGAGCTCACGCCGCCTCCCCGATGAACCCGCGTTCCCGCCTGCTTCTCTCGTTCGTCCTGTGCAGCGTCGCGAGTTGCGGAGGGCGGCTCACCGCGCCGCCTGAAGTGCGGGATCCGCGCGAGAAGGAGAAGACCGAGCTCGTCTTCCAACTCGCACGGCACGACCGGCTTCCGGACGGAACACAGCTCCTCTCCGCCGCCGCTCGCCTCCAAGGTCGCCCCGTTGGCTTCGATCTCGTGCTCGGGCCGTGGCGCGAAAATCCGCCCGGCTACATCAACATGTCGACGTGGGAGAGCCGGGCCTCGTTGCGTTCGCAGGGTGCGCCGAGCGACGAACTCCTGCGGCTGCTCGACGAGCTCTACGCGACGCATTCCGCGTCGCCGACGATGGTCGAGGCGGTGGACGTCCAAGCGCTCTCGCCGTGGAAGAACCCGGGCGACATGGTCGAGGGCGCAGCGAAGTTCCTGTTGCTCTTCCCGGTCGGACTCGACGGCGGCGAAGCGGGCGAGCTGTGGCTCGAGATCGACTCCGACACCGCGCGCGTCGTGCTCCGCGAGAAGGAGCCTCGCTTGCGCCGCCGCGTGCTCGATGCGTTGACCGCCGAGACCTGAGCTCGCGCGCGTGCTGTCGGCGCACGGTGGCCTGGACGTGCGCTGCCTTGCGCCTCGAGGCGTCGTTATTCAAACTTGGGGCCCGAAGTCTGAATAAGGCTCGGCGCTATTCAAGGTTCCCGAGCTCGGAGTCCCGACGGCGTGAAGCGAGGCATGACCGGTCACCACGAGGTGACGCAGCTCGGAGGGGAGCGCGTGCGGGCCTTCGTGCCGACGCCGTTGCCTCCGGATCCGCCGCTCGTACGGAGCGGCGGCCTCGAAGCCCTGCTCGAGTCCGCCGCGCTCGCGCTCGGTCGACTCGACAGCGTTTCGACGCTGCTGCCGGACAAGTCGCTCTTCCTCTACACGTACGTTCGGAAGGAGGCCGTGCTTTCGTCGCAGATCGAGGGCACGCAGTCGTCGCTCTCCGACCTGCTCTTGTTCGAACTCGACGAGGCGCCCGGTGTCCCGCTCGACGACGTCGTCGAGGTGTCCAACTACGTGGCGGCGCTCGAGCACGGACTGACGCGGATGCGCGAGGGCCTGCCGCTCTCGAATCGACTGGTCCGCGAGATCCACGGCGTGTTGCTCTCACGTGGACGCGGTCGCGACAAGGAGCCGGGGGAGTTCCGTCGTTCGCAGAACTGGATCGGCGGAACGCGTCCCGGCAACGCGGCGTTCGTGCCGCCGCCGCACACGGCGGTGATCGAGTGCATGGCGGCCCTGGAGCGCTTCTGGCACGCGAAGGACGACGGACTTTCGGCGGTGCTGCGCGCGGGTCTCTCGCATGTGCAGTTCGAAACCGTCCATCCGTTCCTCGACGGCAACGGGCGGGTCGGGCGACTTCTGATCACGCTCCTGCTCTGCGAATCGGGCGCGTTGCGCGAGCCGCTGCTCTACCTGAGCCTCTACTTGAAGCGCAACCGCGCGACCTACTACGAGTTGCTCGATCGCGTCCGCCGCGAGGGCGATTGGGAAGCGTGGGTTACCTTCTACCTCGAAGGCGTGCGCGAGGTGGCGGCCGGAGCCGTGTCGACGGCGGAGCGTCTCAGTTCAGTTTTCAAAGAGGATCGCGCGCGGATCGAAAGTTCCGGCCGGCGCGCGAGTTCGGCGCTGCGCGTGCATGACGCACTCAAGGTCAGTCCGATGCGTTCGATGTCCGCCGTCTGCGCGGCGACACAGCTGTCGTTCCCCACCGCGTCGTCCGCCATGAGCCTGCTGGCCGAACTCGGCATCGCACGGGAGTTGACCGGCAAGCGTCGCAACCGACTCTTCGTCTACGATCGCTATCTGGCGATTCTCAACGAGGGCGCGGAGAATGCTTAGCGTTCACATGATCATCGCGTTGTGGTGCGTGCTCTCGCAGGATCCGACGCTCGTCGCCGGCACGACGTGGGCGACCGCGGGGAGTGAGTACGAGCTCTTCGCCTGCCTCGACACCAACAAGGACGGCTTCGACGATGTCGTGGTGATGACGCCGGGGCGCACGTTGCTCGTCGCCGAGAGCGTCAAGGGTTGGAAGGCCGCGCCGTGGAAGGCGCTCGACGCGAGCGTGTGGCCCGGCGGTCTCGACGCGTTCGAGCAAGCGGCTCGCGCGCAGCCCGCGCCGACGCGGCTCCCGAGCGCTCCGCCGTACGAGCCCGAGTCGAAGCCGTTGCGCGCGTTCCAAGGCGATCTCGACGGCGACGGCGTCGCGGACACGGTCGCGGTCTTTCGTTGCTCGAAGCCGAGCGACTTCCTCGACCTGCGCGTCGCGTTCGGCGTCCATGCGAACTCAGACGATCAGGACGGCGACGGGTTGCCGAATTCCCAGGAGATCGCGCTCGGTTCGGATCCCGAGGACCGCGACAGCGACGACGACGGGCTGCTCGACGGTTGGGAAGTGCTCGGCCTTCCCCGCGGGATCGCGATCGGCGCAACGAACGAACTCGATCCGCGTCATCAAGACGTGATCTGCGCGATCGCTCCGTACGAAGGCGTCGATCTCAACGCTCTGCCGGCGGAGTTCGAGCGCGCAAAGAAGCTCTACGCCGCGTTGAACACGACCAACCCCGACGGCACGACCGGCGTGGGCGTCCACTTCCGTCTCGACGCGACGATTCCGAACGCCAAGAACTTCGGCGGCGATTGGGGCCAGTGCGGCAACGCGTACTTCCCGGGGCGCGAGCGCGGGCTCTTGCACTGGATGCAGCTCACGCCGTGGGGCGGCGGTCAATCGCAAGAGACCGGCGACATGGGCGGCGCGGGCGCCGGCTTCGCCGTGTTCGCGCACGAGTTCGGCCACCAACTCTCGCTGTCGCACACCGGCGACTCTGGCCCGCCGTGGTGTCCGCTCTACCCGTCGTTGATGAACTACGCGTTCAGCTACTCGCTCGCCGGCGACGGCAATGCGATCCGTTTCTCCGACGGACGCTTCCGCGCGACGACGCTCGACGAGAAGGGCGTGCTCGAGAAGCTCCCGTATCCGCTGCCTGAACTCGCCTACCTCGCCGCGCCGCCGTTCCGCTTCACGCTGAAGGAGAACGGGCCGAACGAGACGCTGATCGACTGGAACCAGAACGGTCGCTTCGACGAAGGCCCGGTCAGCGCCGACGTCAACTACGGAAGTTCGACGCACTGCGGCACGCGTCGCGACGGAGGCTCGACCTCCGCGGCGCCGGCGCTCGCGTACGTTGGCGATGCGTGCTTCCTCGCGCGGGTCGCGCCCGAGCAGGGCTCGATCGCGCTGGTCGCCTACAAGGGCGCCGAGCAGTGGGGCGAGCCGCGCAACGTCCCCGACTCCGCGACCAATGAAGATCCGTTGCTCGTCGGTACCCGCGAGAAGGGCTTCCTCTTCTTCCGTCGCGCGACCGGTTGGCAGGTCGTGCGCTTCGACGCGGCGACGCTCGACGCACCGCTCGCGGTCGCGAGCTTGCCGAACGTCGCGGACCTCGGCGGCGGCGTGATCGGCGGGCGCTTGTTGCTCGTCGCGCGCTCCGACGACGATGCGTTGCGCACGTTCTGGTTCGAGGACGACGGCAAGACCGCGATCGCGCGCGCTGCGCAGTCGCTCGAGCTGCGTTCGAAGGTCGCGCCCGGTTTCGCGGCCGAGCCCGGCACCGACCGCGTCGCGATGGCGAGTGCGATGACCAACTCCAACGGCACGCCGCTCTGCCTGCGCGTCACTTGGTACAAGTCGAGCGGCGACGCGCTCGTCGAAGCCGAGACGAAGTGGGTGCGCGGCGAAGCGAGCGGCACCAACTGCACGACGCGGCCGACGGTCCTGTACGACGGCGACGCGCAACTGAACGTCT
This sequence comes from Planctomycetota bacterium, assembly GCA_021413885.1. Lineage (GTDB taxonomy): Bacteria > Planctomycetota > UBA1135 > UBA1135 > JACRIN01. The sequence goes on along the minus strand of JAIOPM010000032.1, from coordinate 92,012 downwards.
TCCACACCGGCATGCCGGCGGGCAACGGACTGATGACCGGATGGCGCACACGGCGGATCGGCAACCTCGCGCTCGACGAAGGTTGGCTCACGTCGCTCCTGTACGACGTGTGGACGAGCTCGCGTCGCGCCGTCGCCGCCGCGAACGGACCGCAGGGCGCGCTCTACGCGTTCCGTTGGGACGCCGACGGATGGACGAAGAACAACACGATCCTGATCGGCCACAACGCGTTCGGGATCGATCCCGAACCGATGCGCGACTTCGACGACGGCGAGAAGATCGCGAAGTACGGGCTCGTCCATTCGATCCTGTGGATGCAGCCCGAGGCCGCGAGCAACTGACCGCGCTCAGGGCCTGACGACGACTCGCTCGCTACCCATTTGCACCGAGCGCGAACGGGCCTCGCCCGTCGGTCGCGCGAGTCGTTTCCGTGCGGCGAACTCGCCGCGGGCCTGAAGGAAGACGGGCGTGCTCGCGCGAGCCGACGAGCGAAACCTCTGCGCTTCCTAGACCGCGCGTGCATCGACGGTCACGCGAGCGAACGACGAAGTGCGCGCGCTCTTCCGATTCACTCTTCGCTTCGCGGGTCGCGCACGCCGCGGGCGTAACATCGCCGACGCGAACGTCACTCGAAGGGAGTGTCAACGATGGCGATCAAGGAATGGATGGCGTGGGAAGGCGGCGTCGACGTCGCGGGCTTCACGGCGAGCGGGCTCGAGCTCCCGAACTTGATCGTGCACGTCGCGCGCAGCGTCCACACGCCGGTCGGTTCCGCACAGGCCGGGATGATCTTCTGGCAACCGGAGCCGAAGTCGGCGCCGGTCGTCGCGGGCTTCGTGTGCCCCGACTCGATGGTCGGCGCGTATTTCGGTCCGAAGATCTTCGCGGGCACGCCGTTCGAGAAGTTGCCCGCGCTCGGCGCGCGGATCGAAGTGCGCCTCCAGTTGCCGACCAGCGTCACCGCCCGCGTCGAAGTCGCGGGCCACGTCTTCGAGGTGACGTTGACCGAGTTGGGCTCGACCGAGCTCGTCCACCGCGCGGCGAGCGAGCCGCTGCCGTTCGCACAGCAAGGCGTCGAAGTGCCGGCCGCGCGAGCGAGCGTGAAGATCGACGGCAAACCGATCGCGCTGACGATCCCGCCGATCGGCTTGTCGGGCGGCCCGGGCGCGGTCTGGTCGCCGGCGGGGATCTACGCGCGCTGAGCGGTTGCGAAGCGGCGTCGCCGCAGTCGTCGCGAGCTCCGAGCTCGAGATCGCGAGCGAGATTCCGGTCGGCCGGTAGAGTAGCGCCGCAGTTCGGCACGCATGCTCGCCACGTTCGCGCGCCGCGCCCTCTTCGCATTCGCCGTTTCCCTCGCCGCGTGCGACAGGGCGCCTGAAGCGTCGGTTTCGCTTTCCCCGGAGCCGGCGGCCGCGCCATTCGTACCCGTCGTTCTCGGCGCGCGCCTCGTGCCGACCACGGTTCGGCCCGGCGACGAGTTCGTCTACTCGCTCTCCTTCGAGAACCGCGGCACTCGTCCGGCGCCGGCCGACTACACGACGTTCGTGCACCTCGAAGAAGCGAACGCACCGAGCTGCGTGCGCATCTTCGTCCAACAGGATCGCACACCCGAACCGCCGACGAGCACCTGGTCCGCCGGCAGGCGAGTCGAGATCGGACCGCGCACGATCCAGGTTCCGCGCGATCTGCCCGAGGGCGACTATCGAGTGCACGTTGGCCTGTACGACCCGCACGTCGCGGGCGCGTTGCTCGCCGAGGCCGGCGTCGGCACGTTGCGCGTCGAGCGCACGGCGCCGCCGTCCGACGAATGGCAACCGCCGCCGTTGTCGGCCGAGGAGTGCGAGCTTCGGCGCTCGCGGCTCGCGGGACGTCTCGGAACTCCGATCACCCTCGAAGGCGACGGTTGGAGCTTCGCGCTCGATCCGGCCAGCGGAGCGTGGATGATCGTCGATCACCGCACGGATGCGCTCTGGACTTCCAATCCCGCGCTGCCGCGCTTCGGCGTCGCGCGCGTGGTGCGGCCCGACGGGACCGGCGTGGATCTGGACGTCGGACGTTTCGATCGAGTCGAGCGCATCGACGGTGCGCTCGTGTGCGCTTGGTCGCCGCCGCCGGCGAGCGGAGTCGACGGCATCGACGTGCGTCTCACGTTCGACGTCGCGCCCGGCCGCGAGGCGTTGCGCATGCGCGCGGAGTCGAGCTCGAACTCGACGTGGCGGCTTGCGTCGCTCGCGGTGCTCGATCGCGCGTTGACGACCACCGGCGCGCAGCGCGGCTACGGAGTCCTGCCTCGCGACAACGGCTACCTCCTGCCGGTGACGCGCGGACTGCCGCAGGAACGTCGGTACGACACCTATGACGACACGTCGATGGCGATGTTCGGCGCGACGCAGGGCAACAGCGCGATCTTGGTCGCGTGGGAGGACGTGAGCACGGTGCTGCGCACGCACCTCGAGGCGGTCGATGTTGCGACGGTGCCGGGCGGTCGCTCTCTCTCTTTCTCCCTCGAGTTGGCGGCGGGCGTCGGCGCCGTCGAGCTCCAGCCGCTCGGCAAGGGCGGCTACGTCGAGATCGCGCAGGCGTATCGTCGGATCGCGGCGCGACGCGGATTGCTCGACACGCTCGCCGCGAAGCGCGCGCGTTCGCCCGGTCTGGCGCGGCTCAGCGGGGCTGCCTTGTTTCGAACCACCGCGTTGATGCGCTCGCAACCGGGCGGAGTGCGCGGTCTCGGCGACGCGGAAGTGGTCGGCGTCCAGAATCGCTTCGAGGACATCGCGAACGCCGCGGAGCATTGGCGCCGTGATCTCGATCTCGATCGCGCGCTCGTGATCGTCCGCGGCTGGAACCGACGCGGGTACGACAACGGTCTGCCGGACGTGTTGCCCGCGAACGAAGAGTGCGGCGGCGACCGCGAACTCGCCGCGTGCGCGGAGCGCGTTCGACGTCAGGGCTTCCTCTTCGGGCTGCACGACAACTCGCAGGACATGTACGAGGACGCGCCGTCGTGGGACGAGTGCGTGCTCGAACTCGATCGCGACGGAGCACCGCGGAGCGCGGGACTGTGGGAGGGCGGCCGCGCCTATCGGATCTGTTCCGCGAGGCAGGCGCTGTTCGCGGAGCCCAATTGGTTCGAGATGGCGACGCGCTACGGGCTCGATCATCTGTTCGCCGACACGATCCTCTCGGTGAAACTCGGCGGGTGCAGTTCACCGCAGCATCCGGTCGACCGCACCGACGACGTCGAAGCGAAGCGTGCTCTCTGCGAACTCGCGCACCAACGCTTCGCGTCGGTCGGAGGCGAAGGCGGCAAGGAGTGGGGCGTTCCGCTGCTCGACGTCTTCGAAGGACTGTTGTCGCACAAGCTCTCCGAGCGGACGCCGCAGACGGTGATTCCGCTCTTCGAGTTGGTGTACGGCGACTGCGTGCACTTGCAGTCGATGCAGGAGCATTGCATCGATGCGTGCGACGCGCGGCGCGTGCTCGACCACGCGCTCTACGCCGAAGCGCCGGAGTTCTGGGTCGACGACCGCGACTACTTCAGCGGCGCGCGCGGCGAGGAGCTCGCGGTTCTCCCGGAGGTCGCCGCGTGCGACACGGCGCCGTCCGGCCGGCCCTCGTTGAAGTGGAGGTTCCGAGTCGGAGCGGACGTCGCGTCGAACCACGAGTTCTTCGCGCATTTTCGCGCCCTCGATGCGCCGCGGAACGGCCTGATCGAATTCCAGGAAGGCTTCCGGCCCGCGGTCGCGACGGCTCGTTGGCGACGCGGCGACGTGTTCGAGACTCCCGCGCGCGAACTCGACGTCGGCGCACTCCACGACGGCACGTGGGAAGTCCTGGTCGGTTTCACGCTCGACGGCGCGCGGCGCAGCGTGCTCGGCCTCCCGTCCCAACGCGGTCGGCATCGCATCGGAGTTCTGCGACGCGAGGACGGACGGTGGAACTTCGAACTGTCGCCGTGGAGTCAGGCCTCCGCCGCTTTCGCGCGCGGCGCCGACGGCTGGGGGCGCGAACTGTGTCGAGCCGATCGCTCGATCAAGAACGTCTACGAGCTGCTCTCGCCGCTCGCGCGCTTGACCGAGGACATGCCGATGACCGATCACCGCTTCCTCAACGAGAGCCTCGCCGCGGAACGCACGCGCTTCGGCGACGCGACGATCGTCGCCAACTACGCGGAGGAGCCGTTGGCCGTGGGCGACGCGCTGTTGCCGCAATACGGCGTGTTGATCGAGAGCCCGACGTTCGTCGCCTTCCACGCGCTGCGTTGGGGCGGCATCGATTACCCGAACGGTGCGCTCTTCACGTTGACCAGTCTCGACGGCTTGCCGCTCGATCGCTCGCGGCGCGTGCGTGTCTATCACGGCTTCGGCGACGCGCGGGTGCGTTGCGGCGGACGCACGGTCGACGTCGAACGCGAAGCGATCTTCGAACGCTGACCGCTACTTGTCCGCCGTGTCCTCGAAGTCGAGCGTGTTCTTCGGGTCGGCAGGAACGATCTTGAAGACGTACTTCGGTTTCGGCGCGGCCGGGTCGGTCGGCGCTTCCGACTTCGATGCGTCGGTCGGAGGCGTGGCGGGGGACTTCGGCGCGTCGTCCTTGCGTTTCTCTTCCTTCATCGCACGAGCTCCTTCGCTTCCAGCATACCGGCTTGCGCCATCTCGCGAACGCACGCGAGCGCGGCGTCGCGGTGGGGTTGCGGAACGACTTCGACGACTTGCTCGAGCGTGCGCGCTCCGTCGCAGCGATCGAGCAGCTCGGCGACGTCCGGCGTGATCGCGCGCAGTTCGCCGCTCGCGCGGTCGTAGATCAACGTCGACGGAGAGCGGGCTTCGCGCGGGAGCTCGCCGTCGAGGCGCGCGCGGTCATCGTCGTCGATCAAATCGGATTGATAGCGGGGGCGCAGCGTGAAGCTGTCGATCGCGCCGAGGCGTCGATCGATCTCGCCGCGGTCGAACGCGAGCTCGCGCGTGACGAGGCGCGTGCTGCGCTGCGGAACCGCCGGCACGTTCGGCGTCGCCGGACGATCGAGCACTTCATCCTTCAGCGCTTGCCACGAACCGTGGCGCACGAGGTAGAGGAAGTAGTGACTCTTCAACTCGTGGTAGAGCATGTTGGTGTTCTGGAACACCGGGAAGTGCGAGCGCAACGTGCGCGTGAACTCGAGGTACGCGTCGCGCGCTTCGCGACGGCTCATGCCGCTCGACGTGCGGAAGTCGTAGTAGACCTGCAGGTCCGCGTCGGCGTCGGGGAAGATCTCGGCGATGTCGAACTCGGCGCGGCGCGCGAAGATCTCCGAGCGCTCGTCGAGGTAGAAGACGCGCACGCTGACCTCTTGGATCCAGCGCTCGTTCTCGACGATCGTGCGCAACGTGCCCCGCGCCTCTTCGCGCGTCTCGGTCGGAAAACCGATCATCACGTAGAGCGTGACGGAAATGCCCGCGTCGTGGACGCGGCGGATGAGCTCGACCGACTTCGCCGCGTCGATGCCCTTGCACATGCGATCGAGCACGCGGTTGTTCGAGCTCTCGAAACCGAACGCGAGGCGCACGCAGCCCGATCCGCGCATGTCGTCGAGGACGTCGCGGGTGAAGTGCTCGTGCTCCAACCGCGCATCGGCCCACCAGTGCACGCCGAGCTTCTGATTCAGGATCTCGCGCGGGAACGCCTTCGCCATGTTCGGCGGCAGGTCCTCGATCGCGAGGTAGAAGTTCTTCACGCCGTGGCGCTCCTTCAAGATGCGCATGTCGTCGACCGTCTGTTCGGTCGTGCGCCCTCGGTAGCCCGGACCGATCACGGTGTAGAGCGTGCAGAAAACGCACTTGCCCCAATAACAACCGCGCGTCGCGGCGAGCGGGAGGACGAGCTCCGGCGAGAAGTATTTCTCGAGCGGCAGATCGCCGAAGTCCGGCGTCGGCAACGTCTTGATGTCGAGCGGCTCCGTCTGATCGTTCTTCTGCACCGAGCCGTGCTCGTCGCACCAGAGCAGGTTCGGGATCTTCGACAGGTTCTTCTTCGCGTCGAGCTCTTGGATCAAACGCAGGAGCGGACCCTCGCCTTCGAGCAGGACGAAGCTGTCGATCAGACTCCACACTTCAGGCCGCTTCGCGAGCTTCTCCGCGACGTACGCGAGCAAACCGCCGCCGAGCGTGATGTGCACCGTCGGCTTCCACTGCTTCAGCAACTTGCAGAGCGTCATCACCGGGATCGCTTGGCTCGGGAACGTCACCGAGATGCCGATCACGTCGGGGTCGAGCTCGCGGATGCGCGGCATGGCGCGTTCGCGGAAGTACTCGAGGTACGGGTTCTCGAGCTCGTCGTCGATCGCCGCGACGATGTCGCTGGAGCGTTCGATGCGCTTGCGCATCACGAAGCCGTGCGCGCTGAGCTTGGTCGGCGCGTACTCGGCGGAGAAGAGGCGCAGACCTTGCTCGAGCGTGCGACCGGCCCAGAGGTAGCGTTGGTAGTCGTAGAACTGGTTGCGATCGCGCAGCACCGTCTTCGCTTCTTCGATGCGGCTCGCGACTTCGTCGCCGGAGAGCGCGATTTCGGAGAGCAGTTGATAACGCTCCATCTCGCTGAAGCCGAGGCTCTCACGCGCTTCGAGACTCGCGAGCCCTTCGCCGGCGCGCACGCGCTCGAGCGAACGAGTGAGCCGCGCCTTCGTCAGGAACGAGTCGTACGCGTCGATGTTGAGGTCGAGCACGCTCACGTCCTTCACGCCGTTCGCGCGCAAATACGCCGCGAGCGACGGAATCGACAGGTACGGCTGCGTGAAGTGACCTTGCGGCGGATAGACGAGCATGACTTTCATCGCTTGATCTCCTCGGGTTCGGTCACGGTCACGACGCGGTCGAGCGCGACGTCGTTCAGGACGGAGGTGCGGCCGCTCGGCCAGCGCACGGTCAACGTGTCGACGCGTTCCGCGCGACCGAGACCGAACGAGAGCCGCGTGTCGTGGGACGAATACAGCCCTTGCGTCGCGCGCATCTCGCGCGTCCACGTCCGAGCGCCGGCTTGCACGCTGATGCACGCGCCGAAGCCGTCGCGGTTCGACGCGGTTCCGATCGTCTTCACGGCGAGCCAATGTCCGCGTCGCTCGCTCCGGTTCTCGAGCAGCCGCGGCGGCGTGTCGAGGTCGATCACGAGCGCGTCGACGTCGCCGTCGTCGTCGGGATCTCCGAACGCGATTCCTCGCGCGCTGTGGTTCGCGGAAAGTCCGGCGCCGGCGCGCGCCGTCGCGTCGCGGTACGCGATCACGCCAGCCGCGTCGGCGGTGCATTCGTAGAGCTGCGTCGGCATCGCCCAACCGCTCATCTGGACTTCCTTCGCCTGCGGATAGACGTGTCCGTTCGCGACGAGGAGATCGAGATCGCCGTCGAGATCGGCGTCGAAGAAGCCGCCGCCCCAACCGAGCTTGTCGATCGAAGGCTCGGCGAGCCCGAGCGCCGCCGCGCGATCGGTGAAGCGTCCATGTCCGTCGTTGACGTGCAGCGAGTTCGCTTCGAAGTCGAAGTTGGTGCGCAAGACGTCCATGTCACCGTCGCCGTCGAAGTCCTCGACCGACAAACCCATCGCGCCGGTCGGTTTGCCGTCGGCGTTGAACGCAAAGCCGCGCGCGACCGCTTCGTCGACGAACTTGCCGTGACCTTGGTTGCGGAAGAGGTTGCACGGCTCGAGGTCGTTCGCGACCAGGATGTCCTGCCAACCGTCGCCGTCGACGTCGCTGAAGACGACGGCGTACGAACAGAGCGGCGTTTCGAGCGCGAGCCCCGCGCTCGCCGTCGCGTCGGTGAAGTGTCCCTTACCGTCGTTCAAGTAGAAGACGTCGCGCGCGCCGGCATTGAGGCCCTGCTTGTTCTCCGCGATCGGGCCCCAACCGACTTCGACGCCGCCGAGGACTTCGCGCTTGCCGTCGAGCGGCGGGTGCGCGAGGTCGAACTGCACGTAGTTCGCGACGTAGAGATCGAGGTCGCCGTCGTTGTCGACGTCGCCGAACGCGGCGGACGCACCGTAGAGCTCGCAACCGAGCCCCGCGTTCGCCGTCCCGTCGACGAACTTGCCGCCCTCGTTGACGAGCAACACGTCGGGCCCGAAGTTCGCGAGGTAGAGATCGGTGTCGCCGTCGTGGTCGACGTCGCCGGTCGCGACCGCGTTCTCGAGGTCGATCGCGAGCGTCGGAAGCGCGTCCTTCGACACGTCGGTGAAGTGCAGCTTGCCGTCGTTGCGGTAGAGCCGCGGACCGTTCCATGTCGACGCGAGCTCGAGCCGCTTGCCGTCCTCGTGGTAGACGAGCTTCGCGCCGTTGGCGATGAACAGATCGATGTCGCCGTCGCCGTCGTAGTCGAGCCACGCGGCGCCCGAGCCGTTGCTCTCCGGGATGTACCAACGCCGCGGATCGCCGCACTCGATCACGACGTCGAGGCCGGCCTCGCGCGCGACGTCGACGAACTCCAACTTCCCGCCGGCCGCGGCGCCGACTTCCGTTTCGCCTGCGCCGCACGCCGCGAAGACCACGCACACTCCCACGCCGATCGCCGTCCTCATGGAGGTCGAGCGTACCTCCGCGCGGAGTGCGAGCAAAGCGTCGTCAGCGCGCGCCGGCGACGTGTCGATCACTTCGAACGAGGCACGAACGCGATGCGCTCGCGACCGTAGTCGAAGACGACGCGCGTCGCCGCCAGGAGATCCGCGCCGAGGATGCCGATCGTCGCGCGCGAGTCGAGGTTGCCCTGGCCGGGCAAGCAGAACTGGGTCGGCACGTGCTCGCGGCGCACGCCGCCGAATTCGAACCACGCGAGCTCGCCTGAGTGGATGGCGAAGTCGCCGCCGACGCCGCTGCCTTCGTCTTCGTCGACCTCGCGTCCGGCGAGCAGGCCGAGCGCTTGCACCGCCGACGCGTGGATCACGAGGCTGGTGCCCGCGCCGGTGTCGAGCCGGAAGAGCCCGTGCCGATCGCCTTCGAAGCGCGCTTCGACGCACGCGAGCCGACGATCGAAACGCAACGGTGTCCAAGTCGCGCCCGCGAGTTCGAAGCCGGTCGGCGCGTGCAGCTCGAGCGAAGGCGTCTCGCGGTCGATCACGACCACCGCGCGCCGCAACACGTCGGCGCCGACGAGGCCGGCGAGTTCTTCGCCGAGCCCCGCCGAGATGTTCGCGAGGTCGAGCTCGAGGAACAGCGGCTTCGCGATCGTCATCGGTCCGAGCGCGAGCGTCGTCGCGCGCACGACCGGCGCTTCGATTTCGCGACCGGCGCCGTGGGCCGTGCGCTGGCCGACTTTTTCGAGCCCGAGCTTCGCGCGGGCCTTGCGATCGAGCACGAAACTCGACGCGCCGCTGTCGAACACGAACCAGCCGACGTCCTTGCCGTCGACGCGCGGGTGGACAAGCAAGTGCCCCGACTTCGAGCGCCGACACTCCAACGCCTTCGGCGCGTTCGCATCGAACGTCGTGTCGGTGAACGTCGCGCGCAATTGCAGCGGATCGACGAGGTACTGCGGCGGCGGCGAGAAGCCGGTGATCTCGAACACGGTGCCGGAGCTCGCGCCGTCGATCACCACGCGCATCGGCCAGAGATGGCCGGGCCGTTCCGTCCACTTCGAGAACTCCGTCACGGTCGCGAGCGCGCCGTCGACCAACGTCAAACGCATCGGCAGGAACGACGTGCGATTCAGTTCGAGCTTCACGTCGAAGATCGCGCCCGGCCGCGTCAACGTGACGCCGCGGAACTCGGCGTCCTCCGGCTCGTCGAGCATCGTGATCTTCACGTCGGGATCGTCGAGCCACTCGCCGCTCATCACGCTGAACAACCAACGCCGTCGTTCGAGGTCGCTGAGGTCGCTCTTCCACGGCGCGCCCATCGCGTCGATCTCCCAACCGCCTTCTACGGTCTGCCCGATGTGAGGGAAGAGCGCAAACTTCAACGGCAGCGACCCTTGGAACTCGAGCAGGAATCCGCCCGGCGGTCGGTAGAGCAACGTCGCCGTCGACGGTGCGCCCCACACCGAGCCCTCGCCTTTGAAGAACACCGATGTCGGCACGAACGCGCCGACTTCGCCGGTCAACGCGGAGCGACAGCTCTCGACGAGCTCGACCAGCGGATCCCGCGGCTCCCAACCGCCTTGACCTTGATCGTCCTGTTCGTCTTGCGCGCGCACGCTCGACACGAGCGTCGCCGCAGTCAGCGCGAAAACCGAGAACGGGCGAAGGAATCCGGAAGACGGCCGCGCGGCCGAGGGGGTATCACACAACACGTCGTGAAGCTCTCGCGGGATTGGATGCTCGAACGTTTCCTGGCGCGCGACGCGCGCTGCAACGGCCGTTTCGTCACGGGAGTGACGACGACGGGCATCTACTGTCTGCCTTCGTGCTCGGCGCGCAAGCCTCGGCCCGAAAACGTCGTGTTCTTCGACGGCGAGGACGCGGCGAAACGCGCGGGGCTGCGCGCTTGCCGGCGTTGTCGGCCCGATCGTTTCTACAAGGAACACGATCCGGATCGCGAGCGGTTGGAGGCTGCGGTCGCGCGTCTCGCCGTCGATCCGAGCGCGTTCCCCGATGTCGCGGCGTTGGCGAAGGCGTGTGAAGTCGGCGTCACGAAGTTGGTGGAGCTCGCGCGCCGTCACCACCACGCGTCGCCGCTCGAGTTGCTCGCGCGCGCCCGCGTCGAGCGTGCGTGCGCGTTGCTCGTCGACACGCGCGCTTCCGCGGCCGAGATCGGTTTCGCGGTCGGCTTCGAGAGCCTCTCGGCCTTCCACGACAACTTGCGCGCGCGCACCGGCCTCGCGCCGGGCGAGTACCGGCGCATGGTCGGCGAGCGAGAGTTCGAGCTCGTCCTCGACGCCGGCGCGCGGCCGGACCTCGCGTTCGCGCACGCGTGTCGCGATCCGGAGAGTCCGACCGAGCGTTTGATCGGCGCGCGGCTAGAACGCGTCGAGCTCGTCGACGGACGTCCGGCGTTGGTCGTGCTCGAACACGCCGGCGGTCGCGTCCGTGTGCGCGTCGAGAGTTCGCGAGCTCCGTCGCGCGAAGCGCTGGTCACCGTGCACGCGCTCGCCGCGCGTTTGCTCGCGCTCGGCGCGCCGCCGGATGCGTTCGAGCGCCGTGTGCGCCGCCAACGACGTTTCGTCCCGCTGATCGGCGGCCGTGAAGGCATGCGCGTGCCGCGCAGCCCGAGCGTCTTCGAGGCGTTCGTGCGCACGGTGGTCGCACAACAGGTCAACCTCGCGTTCGCTTTCGCGTGTCGCCGCGACCTGGTGTTGCGCGCGGGCACGAAGCTCGACGGCACACGCGCCGCGCATCCGACGCCGGCGCAGCTCGCGGAAGTCGAGCACGCCGAGCTCGAGCGCCTGCGCTTCTCGCGGCGCAAGGCCGAATTCCTGATCGACGCGTCGCGCGCGCTCGTCGCGGGAACGCTCGACTTCGAGGCGTTGCCGCACGCGTCGTTCACACGCGCCGCGCGCGAACTCGGCGCAGTGCGCGGTCTTGGGCTTTGGTCGGTGCAATCGTTGCTGATGTTCGGCTGCGGCTTCGCGGATTGCGTGCCGCTCGGCGACGTCGGGCTCGCGCGTTCGCTGCACGAGTTCTTCGAGCTCGACGCACGCCCCGACGACGAACGCACGCTCGCACTGCTCGCTCCGTTCGCGCCTTACCGCTCGCTCGCGAGCCTCCATCTCTGGAAACGACTGGGAAGAACGCCATGAAGCACGTCACCGGAACTTTCGCGACTCCGCTCGGCACGCTCTCGGCGACGCTCGACGAACACGGACGGTTGTGGGAGTTGCTCTTCGTCGAGCAGCGCGCGAGTGCGACGCGCAAGGAACTCGATCCCGTCCGCAAACAACTCGAGTCCTACTTCGCCGGCCGCCGCGTCGGCTTCGACCTCGACTTCGCGGAACGCGGCACGCCGTTCCGACGCGACGTGTGGCGCGCGCTGGTCGCGATCCCGTACGGCGAGACGACGACGTACGCCGAACTCGCGCGCCGCATCGGTCGGCCGAAGGCCGTGCGCGCGGTCGGCGCGGCGAACGGCGCCAATCCGTGGGCGATCGTCGTGCCGTGTCACCGCGTCATCGGCGCCGACGGCACGTTGACCGGCTACGCGGGCGGGCTCGAGCGCAAGCGCGAGCTCCTGGCGCTCGAACGCGCCGCGCGGCTCGCGTCAGTGTGACGTCTCGGCCAGCGCGTTCTCGAGCCGCTTCCAACCTTCGCGGTCGTGCAAGCGCGCGAGCGCCGGATCGTCGAGCACCGCGGGATCGAGCCCGTGCCCGGCGACCGCGGCCAACGCGTCGACCGCTTCGTCGAGCCATTGATCGGCGAGCCGCTCGCGCTCGGCCGCGTCGCGCTCTCCATCCGCGCGCACCGCGTCGGAGGCTTGGACGAGGTACTGCGAGAAGTACGGCATCTGCACGGGGCCGACGCCGCATTGCTGCGCTTCACGCGCGGCGGCGACCGCAGCTTCGGGCTTCGACTGCGCGAGCTCCGCGCGCGCGACCATCAACAAGAGCGTCGCGGCGATGCCGCGCGTCTCTTCGTCGTTCGGTTGCGCGGCGCGCGCGGCGCGGATCGTTTCGGCCGCGGTCTCGATGTCGTGCACGCCGTCGTCGTTGCGACCGAGCTCGAGCTCGCGCCAACCCAGGTTCGCGCGTTGGCTCGCCGAACGCACGCGCGCTTGGAAGAGCTCCGGATGGTCGTCGACCAGCCGCGCGCCGATGTCGACGCCGCGGCGCAACGCGGCGAGCGCGTCGTCGTTGCGGCCCAACTCGCCGAGCACGTAGCCGTACATCGACAGCGCCTGCGCGAGATCCGACGCGTGGTCGACGATGCCGGGGAAATCGCGCGCGAGCTTCTCGCCCTCCGCGATCGCGCGCGCGAGCCACGGCTCCGCTTCCGCAGGCCGACCTTGACGCACGTACGTGAGGCCGATGTCGCCGAGCGCGTCGACGAGGTCAGAGCGCATCTGCAGGTCGCCGTGTTCGGCGATCAGCGCTTCCGCGAGCTCGACCGCGGCCTTCATCTCGGTGCGCGCGATCTCCAACCATTGCTCGGGATCGGCGCGGGTCGCGAGGTCGCTCGCCGCGCCGCCGGAGCGCGAGTGGATCTGCACCAGGAGTTGGCGCGCGACGCGATCGTTCGGATCGGAGTCGGGGCCGTCGAGCTCCTTCGCCGCCGCGGCGAATGCGTCGCGGCTCTCGATCACCTTGCCGTTCGCGATCTCGAGCTGCGCGACCTCGAGTTGCAAGCGCGCCGCGAGCAAGTGTCGGTCGCGTTCGGAGACCGTGCGCAACTTCGGCAGATCGTCGAGCGCGCGGCGGATCGCCGCGTCGGCGCCGGCTCCATCGCGGCGGATACGCAAGAGGCGGGCGAGCAACGTGCGCGCCTCGATCGACTTGCGCAGGACGATGTCGTCGTCGGGCGTTTCGGTGAGCAGGCCGTCGTACTCGGCGACGGCGGCCGTGAGCTCGTCGCGCGCTCGGTCGTAGTCGCCGAGCGACGCGTGGATGTCGGCGACGCGCGCGCGCGCCATCGCGGTCTCGACACGCAACGCCGCGTCGCCCGAGTGCGTCTCGAGGAAGCGTTGGCAGAACTCGAGCGCATCGTTGAGCAAGTCGCGGCGCACGAGCTCCATCTGTGGCACCTGCCGCAACACGCGATCGCCGACGCGAGTCAACATGCGATCGACGGCGTCCATCGCGGCGCGAAAGTTCGCTTCGGCGACGTCGCGTTCGCGTTGGGTTGCTTCGAAGGCCTGCGTCAATTCGGTCTGCTTCTCTTGCAGCGCGACGTTCGCGGTCTCGGCCGATTTCAGTGCGCCGGTGAGTTGCGTCTGCTTCTCCTCCAACGCGCCGCGAGCCCGAATTTCGCGCCACGCGATCACCGTCGGTGCGCCGACGAAGAGCAAGAGGCCGAGCGCGGCCGCGGTCGCCTCCGCCGGACTCCGCGCGGCCCACAGACGAACACGTTCGACCGGACCGGCGCGGCGCGCTTCGATCGGGCGGCGCGCGAGCAAGTTGTCGAGGTCGCGCGCGAAGTCCGCGGCCGACGCGTAGCGGCGCTCGGGCTCGACCGCCATCGCCTTTGCGAGGACCGTCTCGAGCGCGTCGCTCGCGTCACGGTTGCGCGTCGAGAGCTTCGCCTTCTCGCCGGCCGCGATCGCGCGTTGGAGCTCGGTCAGGTGCGCGCCGTGGAACGCGGGGCGCAGCGCGACGAGCTCGTAGACGACCGCGCCGAGCGCATAGACGTCCGCGCGCGCGTCGACCTCCGCGCCTTGGAGTTGCTCGGGCGCCATGTACGCGAGCGAACCGAGTTGCGAGCCGGTGCGCGTCAGCTTCGCGTCGCTCTTGCCGCGAGCGAGCCCGAAGTCGACGAGCAGGATGCGGCCCGCGCGCGTCAGCATCACGTTCGACGGCTTGATGTCGCGGTGCACGACGCCGCGGCGATGGACGTACTCGAGCGCTTCGGCCGCTTCGCGCGCGATGCGCAGGACGGCGTCGATCCAGCTACCGCTCCAGACGGCTGAACTCTCGGGCTCCGCACCCGCGCGCTCGGCGAGCACGCGTCCGATCGCCGCGCCTTCGAGCTCGCTCGGATTGCGACCCTTCAACGCCTCGATGACATCGGCGAGCGACGCACCCTCGACGAGCTCCATCGCGAAGTACGGCACGCCGCGTTCCTCGCCGACCGCGTAGATAGGGACGACGTTCGGGTGCTGGAGCTGGGCGACGGTCTCGACCTCGCGGCGAAAGCGCTCGCGCGCGCCGGGGAAGTAGAGCTCGGTCGGATGGATCAACTTGAGCGCGACCGCGCGGCCGAGCGAAACCTGCGTCGCGCGGAACACGACGCCCATGCCGCCGGCGCCGAGGCGGCGTTCGAGATGGAAGTCGCCGAGCGTCGCGGGGAACTCGTCGGCGCCGCGCGCGAGCGGCGAGAGGCCGGCGCGAGCGAGAAGCTCGACGCGCGAACGCAATTCGTCGGCGAGCGCCGGATGCGCGCGACAGAGGGCGTCGATCGCGGCCGGGCCTTCGTCCTCGAGGCGGCCCAAGCACTCGACGACCAGGTCTTCGATTTCGTTCGAGTCGGACGGTCTGGGATCGGGGCTCACGCGGATCTCGAACGTGCGGGTGCGGGACGCGTTCAGCCTACAATGACGACGAGGGACGCGCTGCCATGACGGAGAAGCTCGACATCCGCGCGTTGGCCGAACGCGCGGCGGCGGGGGACGAGCGGGCGATCGAGGAGCTGCTCGAGCTCCACTTGCCCGCGTTGCGCGCGTTCGTGCGCGTTCGCATGGGCGCGCCGCTGCGCGCGCACGAATCGTCGTCCGATCTCGTGCAGTCGGTGTGCCGCGAGATCCTGACGCACCGCGAGCGTTTCCAGCACCCGACCGACGGCGCGTTCAAGCATTGGCTCTTCATCACCGCCGAACGCAAGATCGCGAACCGACTTGCGTACTGGGGCGCGCAGAAACGCGCGGCGGTCGAGCACGCGCCCGAGTCGGGGATCGACGCGCTCTTCGATTGCTACAAGAGCGTTTCGACGCCGAGCCGTCACGTCGCTCGCGCCGAAGAGATTCGTCGCGTCGAGACGGCGTTCGATCAACTGACGCCCGAGCATCGCGAGGTCGTCGCTCTCGCGCACTTCGTCGGCCTCTCGCGCGCCGAGATCGGCGAGCAGATGGGGAAGACGGAGGAGGCCGTGCGCGCCCTTCTGTTCCGCGCGATGGCGCGGTTGTCGACGTTGCTCAAGGAGAGCGGCGAGGGCTGAGTCCAACGATGGTCAACGACAACATTGTCGAGCGCTTCGATGCCTTGGGGTGGCACGACTCGAAGCTCATCGGAGTGTCGATTCGACGTCGAGGCGAGGAAGAGCAGGTGTGTCTCGTGACACGATTCCAGGCTCCTACCGGTGAGTACCTCGAACCTATCGAAGTCGTGTTCAGTGACGCGCACTATGTGCACGTCGACGTGGATCTCGTGGAGAAGCGCTATGGCTCGGACCACGTGTCCGACGCAGAGTGCCACACCGCTCTGCCCGATTGGTTCCGGTCGATGGCCGTGAAGAACCGCTGGGGCTCGCTCGACGGGTTCCTACACTTCGAATTCGGCTTCGCCGTTCCGGGAAGGATCGACATCGTGGCGCGCGAGTTTGCGGTCGGACCGGGAACTGCCTGACCCATTCCGTGGTCGCCGCGCGCCGAAATCGCGCTCGTCCTGTAACGCTCCGGCCGGGCTCCGCATGGCAAGGGTGTCCCTCCTCACCAAAGACCCTTCGCGAGCCTTCACCATGTCGACACCCTTCCGCTTCGTCCACGCCGTCGCCGCGTTCGCCGCCTGCGCGAGCCTGACCTTCGCTCAGACCGGACCTTGGGCCGACGGCGAACTCCTCGTCCGCGCGCCGCATCCGGGCACCAACCAGAATGCGCTCTTCCGCATCGATCCGGTGACCGGTCACGGCGTCGAGCTCCTGTCGGGCTTCACCGACGGCACGCTCTGGGGCCGCATGGCTTTCGATTCCTACCGCGGCGGTTTCATCACTTGCCTCTCGCTCGCGTCGGAACTTCCGGGCGCCTACAAGATTCGCCTGCTCCGCCACGATGGTTCCACCGAGCACCTGCCCGGCTTCGAGGGCAAGTACCTCGACGCCTTCTGCGCGACCGGCGACGGACGGATCTTCTTCCAGGAGCACAGCCTGACCGGCAGCGGTCCTTGGTACATCCGCTGGCTCGATGCGAACGGCGTGAGTCACACGTTGCTCGACGCGTCGGGCGTGCCGCTCGACTGCCAGCTCGAGCACATCGTCTACCACGCGCCGACCAACGCGCTGATCGGCACGACCAGTCCGTGGTGGTCGACGCACCACTGCGCGTCTTCGGGCCCGAGCGCGTTTCGTCTGCCGCTCACCGCCGACGGGACGAAACTCGCCGGTCCGATCGAGTGCAACAGTTTCGCGTCGAGCTTCCACGACGTGATGAGCCTCGACACTCTGCCGAACGGCAAGTTGCTGCTCACGATGGCGACCGGCGCGTTCGGTCCGACGCATCGCTTGGGCGAGCTCGATCCCGTGACCCTCGCGTACAACACGTGGGCCGATCCGCAGGCGATCGATCTGAACGGCGGCGTGTGGTGCGACGCGCTCGGCGAGGCGGTCGTTCTGACGGACGTGCCGGACGAGTTGCGTGCGTACTCGGCCGGGCAGAACGGGGTGGGGGCGTTGGTTGCGACCGACGTGATCCTCGAGAACGGCGGCAGCGGCTTCAGCCCCGGCGAATCGATTTGGGAGAGCAAGGTCACGACCGGCGACGGCAACTACTGCGTCGCGCACGTCAACTCGACCGGCAGCGGCGCGCACATCAGCTTCAGCGGCTCGAAGAGCCTCGCCCAGAACGCGTTGACGTTGTCGGCGAGGCCGGTGCCGAACGCGCCGTGCCTCTTCCTCTACGGACCGGGCAAAGTCTCGTTGCCGTTCGGCAACGGCACGCTCTGCGTCGGCGGAGGCATCCAGCGCATTCCGCCGCCGCAAGCGGCGAGCGGGAACGTCGCGACGATCACACCGGACCTCGTCGCGCTCGGGCTCACGCCCGGCGTGTGGCGCTTCCAATGTTGGTTCCGCGACCTCGCCGCGGGCGGAGCGTTCTTCGACCTGTCCGATGCGACGCAGGTGACGATCGTTCCCTGACGCGACGCGACTCGCTGCTGAAAACTCGCGAGGCCGGTTGCCGAGAGGCGACCGGCCTCGCGGCGTACCGAGTCAGGTGACTTTCCACCGGGTAGACCGCGACGCGCCCCGATCACCTCCGTTGCCCTGCATCACCCACGCCCAGGACGGGTAACCCGGTGGAACGTCACCTGACTCGGTACGCCGGTACGCGTCTAACTACGGCAGCTCCCTCACCTCGACGTCCTTGAACGTCACTGTCGAACCGTCGTGATGTTGTTGGAGAGCGACATGACCTGACGCGAACCTGCGTTCCTTGTCGAACGCATCGACGACGACGATGTCGTTGAGCGCGATCGTCACGTGCACGCCTTCGGGTTCGTCGCGGCAGGTGATGTGCTCGGTGAACCAGATGTCGGGCGGGACCAGGCGCGTCTTCAGCGAGTCGTAGTTGTAGAAGGAGCCCGTGCGCTGCGGATCCGGCGGGTAGGTCGCGTTGATCTGCGCCTCGTAACCGGCCGGCCAACCCGGACCGTAGGCGGCGCGGAAGTACATGCCAGAGTTGCCGCCGTCGGAGATCTTCACCTTCGCGCGGAACTCGAGGTTCTTGTAGTCGCTCCTCGGGCTGAAGAGGTGGCTCGCCGAGCCCGACCCGACGATCGTGCCGTTCTCGACGCGCCACTTGCCGTCGTCGGAGATGCGCCAGCCGTCGAGGTTGCGGCCGTTGAAGACCTTGCTCCAACCGGCGTCGTCGCGCGGGCTGTCCTTCGCGCGCACGCGAACGCCTTGGAACGCGACGGGGCCGTGATCGCCTTGTAGACGCAACGGAGCGAACGGCACTTCGACGGCGTCGCCGCCCTGCGTCGGACCCGGGACGTCGACGTTCTCCTGCAAGAGCACGTCGTCGATCATCACGCGTTCGAACTTCGCGTTCGCGATCTTCTTGCCGCTCGCGTCGAAGCGCGGCGCGCGGAAGCGGATGTCGAGACCGTGCCATTGGCCCGCGCCGCGATAACCCTGGAAGAGCGGCGCGGAGCCGGGGAAGCCTTCGCCTTCGTAGATGCCGCCGCAGTCGGAGGGAGCGAGCTCCTTCTTGTTCGCCGAATCGCGCAGTTGCACTTCGTAGCGGCCCATCAAGTACACGCCCGAGTTTCCGTCCTGCGGCAACAGGAAGTCGACGTGCAGATCGATGTCGCCGAACGCATAGCGGCTGACGAGGTCGTGCATCTCAGTCGCACCGGCGTTGGTCAGGATCTCGGCGCGTTCCTTCGAATCGGGCTTCGGAAGTTCGGCGACGAGCTTGCTCGGCGCGGAAGCGTCGAGCTCGAGCTTGTGCACCGCGCTCCAGCCGGCGCCCTTCCACGAATCGAGCGCGTCGCCGCTGGTGAGGAAGAGCATGCCTTCCTCCCAACGCTCGCGCACCACCGGCGGATCGACGCGCTTCGCGACCAGCGCGTCGCTCTTCGGTCCGTCGACGAGTTGATTGATCGTGTACGCGAATTCGTTGTGCAGGAGCGGCGCGCCGTCCGCGTCCGTCACCGCATCGATCGACATCCGCACGACGCGCCCGGGCTCGAGCCCGAGTCCGCCGAGGATCAACGACTTGCGATCGGCGCTCATCGCGATCGTCTTCGGTACATGTGCCTTCGCGCGACGCACCGGCGAGCCGTACTCCCACCAATAGTCGTAGTCGTACGACTGGATGTGGTACGCGCCGGGCATCAGACCGGCGGCGAGCGAGAGCGGCTTGGTGAACGTCAACGTGAAGCCGTCGGCGGCGAGCTTGACGTGCTCGATCTCGAACGGCGTCCGTTCGGTCCAACGCACGCGCGCGACGCCGTCGCCGGGAGCTTGACCGCCCCAGCCGCGATCGGTGAAGCCGCAGAAGAGCGTGCCGTCGCTCGCGAACTTCAAGCGCACCGCGGAGCCGACGTGTTGGCGGAACGGGAAGACCGCGCCTTGGTAGACGCCTTGGACTTTTTCGAGGTCCGCGCGCAAGACGAGACCGTTGGTGAGCTCGGCGATGAAGAGTTGCTTCTCGAAAGGTCCGAATTTGCCCGTCGTGTCGGGCACCATCTGCGCGGCGGAGCGCGACCAGTCGTACGGAATCCAGAGTGCCGCGGGTTTGCGCGGGTTGGTCGGCGGCTCGGTGTCGCTCGCCTTCTTCGAATCGCGACGGTACTCGTCGGTCCAATTCAACGACGCGGGATGTCCGTAGAAGCCGCCTTGTTCGATGTGGAAGAGCGGGCACGCCGGCATCCAATCGCCTTGGTTCTCGGTGACGAAGAGATCGCCCTCGGCGTTGGTGCCGATGCCGCACGGACTGCGGAAGCCCGACGCCCACGGCGTCAGCGTTCCGTCCGGCGCGACGCGCACGACCCAACCGCGGTAGGGGACCGTCGAACGTCCGTGCCACCACTGCGGATCGCCGAACGAGACGTTGAGCGAGACGAAGAAGTTGCCCGCCGCGTCGCGCGGCAGGCCGAACGCGAACTCGTGGTAGTGGCCGGAGACGCCCCAACGATCGCAGACCGTGTCGATGCGATCACAGCGATCGTCGCCGTCGGTGTCGCGCAGGATCGAGAGTTCGCTGCGCTGCAGCAAGTAGATCGCGCCGTCGATCACCGAGAGGCCGAGACCTTCTTGCAGGCCTTCGGCGAAGAGCTGGAACTTCGCGTCGCGCGGATCGGCCGCGAGGGGATTCGACACGAGCCAGACTTGGCCGCGCCGCGTGCTGACGACGAGACGCCCGTCGGGCAGGAAGTCCATGCCGCCGACTTCGACGCGCGCGCCGTCGGGCGGCGTCAGGTAGTCGACGCGGTAGTAGGCGCTCTCGTCGACGGTCGCGACTTGGGCGGCGGCGAGGCTCGCGAGCGCGAGCGTTCCGAAGATGGTGAGCAAACCTCTCATCGCGCGATCTCCTTGCCGAGCTCGGCGAGCAGCTCTTCCGACCAATCCGTCGTCATCACGATCGTCGCCGACACCTTCGCGCCGACATGCTCGGCTCCCGCGAAGACCGGCACGTAGAGGCGCACCGAGTTCGAGTCCTTGACGAGCCACGTGTTCTTGTCCGCCGCGACGTGGACGCACTCGAAGACATCGCCGCGCTTCGCGACGATCCAACCGTCCTGGCGCACCGGCGTGCGGAACAGCTGGCCGATCTGCTGCCACGTCTCGGGCACGCCGCGCACCCATTCGCAATCGCCGGCCGGCGCGCCGACGTCGATGATCAAGTTGTTCGCCTCGCGATCGCCGCGGATCTCCCACGAGCGCGTGAAGACGCCGCCAAGCGGCAACGCTTCGACGCGCACGCGCTCCTTGACGATCGCCGCGCGCTTGTCGCTCGAGTCGTAGATGTCGTAGTCGAGGCCGACCTCGTCCTTGGTCGCGATCGTCGCGCGCAACTGCGCGCGGCCGGGACGAATCGTGCCCGTGCGCAGGATCGAGATCGGCGCGTCGGGGTTGCCGCCGCCGATCGTGAAGAACGCCTTGCCGAGCGGGACGAGCTCGCCGCCGCCGCGCTCGTTCCAATCGGTGCGGTCGGCGAAGTCGCCTTGGCGCACCGCGAGCAAGCGCACGTCGTCGGTGCGGTACTCGAACGTCAAACCCTCCGGCGTTCCGATCAGGATGCCGCGCGGCCATTCCGGTTGGCCGTCGACGACCGCGGGCAACAGACCGCGCGCGATCTGCGGGCGATCACGAACGGTGAGCGCGGTGCCGCTCGCTTTCTCGTCGACGCGCGGGCAGAGCGTCAACACGTAGTCGACGACGAGCCAACGCTCGTCGTCGGTCAACGTCGCCTTGAACGACGGCATCACCGAGCTGCCGGGCATGCCGGCGCTGATCGTGCGGAAGATCGCCTCGCGCGTGTTGCCGAACGCGAAGCCGCCTTGCGCGAAGCTGCGCGCCTTCAGGCCGAGCGCGAGCATCGTCGGGCCTTGACCGTCGCCGTTCTCGTTGTGGCAGCCCGCGCAGTTGCCCTCGTACACCCAACGGCCGTCGTGGACGGGCTCTTCCTCGTCGTCGCTCAGCATCACGACTTCGGTCGGCTGCGCCGCGGGCTCAGGCGGCGGCTTCGGAGATTCGCACGCCCACGCACCGAACGCGCACAGCGCGGCGGACAGCAAGCTCGGCCAAGTTCGATACACCGCGTTCATCTTTGCCTTTCGGTCGAGGGCGTCCGCGACGCACCGGTCGCGAACGGGCGGCAGAGGCTACTGGCGAGCGAGCGTCACCGGCAACCGCCGTGGGCGAGAAGTCGGCGGCGCTCGCTCCATGCGGTGGCGCGCGCTTCGGATCGCGCGTGGAATCCCGTCGCGGTCGACACGCTCCTCGCGAGCCCGGTTACATTCTTCACGAGCGTAGGCAGGCCTCGCGCAGGTCTCGATTCAGCCCGGTGGATCCCCGGGGAGTCGACACTCGAAGCGAGGTCCCGCGCCAGCAGGAACCCGCCATGCATCGCGTTCGATCCTCCCTCGTGCTTGCGTTCCTTCGCGCGGCCGCACCGCTCGCGCTCGCCTTGCCCGTCGCAGCGCAAGTCGTCGTCCCGCCGGTCGGCGGCGTCGTGCGGCTCAACCCGTTGAAGGTGCTCGACCTCGAGCTCGCCGGCGAAGGCCTCAGCGGGTTCCCGGACTTCCACTACGTGCGCTCGTTCGAAGTCGGACGGAGGATCTGGTTCTCGATCGATCCGACGCGCTATCCGAGCTTCGTCGGCAAGAACGTCGACGTCTACGTGGTCGCGCACAAGACGATCCCGCAGTGGGTCGCGAACCAGACGTTGGTCGACGTCCGCGGCGCGCCGCAGAACTTCACGTTCTCCGCGGGCACGATGGGCTCGAACCTGTTGTTGCTGTCCGCCGGAGCGCTGAACGGCGACGCGGGCGCCGGCTTCGGCGTGCCATACGACGTCGTGATCGACTTCAACAAGAACGGCATCCTGAACTCGGGCGACGGCGTCGACGGGTTCTATGGCGAGCCGGGCTTCTTCGTCTGCAAGGACCCGGGCCAACCCGGTCCGTACGCCGTCACCGAGATCCAGTACAGCGGCGGTTCGTTCCTCGGCCAGGACACGTACTACCCGTCGAACATCGCGAGCCTCGGCAAGCTCCCGCTCGTCGTCGTCAGCCACGGCAACGGTCACGACTATCGCTGGTACGACCACATCGGTTTCCACCTCGCGTCGTGGGGCTGCATCGTGATGAGCCACCAGAACAACACCGGCCCCGGCATCGAGACCGCGTCGGTGACGACGTTGACCAACACCGATTACATCCTGACCAACCAGGGCACGATCAACGGCGGCGTGCTCAACGGCCACATCGACGCCGACAACATCGTGTGGATCGGCCACAGCCGCGGCGGCGAGGGCGTGGTGCGTGCGTACAACAAGGTCGCGACCGGCGTGTTCGTCCCGGCGAACTACACGGCGAGCGACATCCGCTTGATCAGCTCGATCGCGCCGACCGAGTTCCTCACCGTCGGCCAGATCGATCCGTTCGACGTCAACTACCACATGTTCGTCGGCGCGTCCGACTCCGACGTCAACGGCAGTCCGCAGAACCAGATCGTGCAATCGACGCCGATCTACGAGCGCTGCGACGGCAACAAGAACTACAACTCGATCCAGGGCGCCGGCCACGCGGACTTCCACAACAACGGCGGCACGTGCTGGTGCACCGGGCCGGCGTTGATCGGCATGCCGGGCACGCACCCGGTGATGCTCAGCAACTACCTCGCGTTGGTGAAGCACTACATCGAGGGCAACGTTGCGGCGCGCGACTACCTCGAGCGCAGCTACGACGACTTCCACTCCGCGTCGATCCCGTCGAACGTGATCGTCGCGTCCGAGCACAAGAACGCGCTCGTCGCGCCGAACTTCGTCGTCGAGAACTACCAGACGCAGACCGGGACGACGACGTCGAGCTCCGGCACCGCGGTCTTCTCGAACGTGTCGAACCTGGTCGAGGGCGTGATGACCGACCTCGACAGCTCGTTCTCGTGGAGCGCCGGCGTGCCCATGAACGGCATGTGCCGCGGCATCTCGGGCGACAACCACCGTTGCGCAGTCTTCGATTGGACGGCGCCGTCGACCTACTCGATCGACGTCTTGCCGGCTCAAACGGACTTCAGCGACGACGACTTCCTCTCGTTCCGCGCCTGCCAAGGCACGCGTCACCCGAACACCGATGCGTGGAACGCGCCGCTCTCGTTCGGCGTGCAGCTCGAGGACGTGTCGGGCTTCTTCTCGCCCGCGATCGACTTCGGCGAGTACGGCAAGTTGACGCGGCCGTATCCGCGCACCGGCACCGGAACGGGTGCGGGTTGGGCGAACGAGTTCGTGTCCGTCCGCATCCCGCTCGAGGCGTTCACGCGTTACACGCCGGTGTTCGACCTCACCCAAGTGGTGCGGATCCACTTCCTGTTCGGATCGATCGGGCCGAGCTCCGGTCGCGTGGGTCTGGACGACATCGAGATCATCGGAAAGGGACTCTGAACCATGCGCGCACCTCGTTGGCTCCTGACTTCCTTCGTCGCTCTGGTCGTGCTCGCCGCGGCGGGCACCGCGTGGATGAAGGCCGGCTCGACGCCGGCCGCGACCACCGAGCACGTCGTCTCCGCCGCGTCGAGCGGCGTGCGCGGCCTGCTCTTCGCGCAGCCCTTCGTCCTCGATCAACCGTACGAACACACGTGGCGCGCCGAGCGTCCGTCGGTGCGCGCCGGTTGGTTGTTGGTGCTCGACGTCGAGCCCGAGCTCGTCGTGCCGCGCCAGGGCTACGAGCCGGTGCTCTTCGTCGGCAACCAAACCGCCGAACGCATCAACCACGGCGACGGCTCCGGCCACTTGGTCGTGATCGTTCCGTCCGAGCTCGATCCCGCGACCGGCCTGCCGGCGCTCGATCTGCTCGCCGCGCCGATCTGGTTCGGCACGCCGCGATTGCCCGAGCAAGTCGACGCCGTCGCGGTGGTCGATGAAATCGCCGGCGCGCGCCGCGTCGGCATCAAGCCGTTCACCGCGCAGAAGGTGATCGCCGCGAAGCAACTTGGGTCTACCGACGCGCCGGTGAAGAACCGCACCGAGCTCGAGCGCTACGCAGCGACGCTGGTTCAAACGTGGGCGAGCGACGAATACGACCTCGCCCAAGGTCTGCTGCAACCGCTGGTTCAGTAGCCCGAACGTTGCTCGATCGAACGCCGCCGCGCGCCCCACCGAGAAATCGGAAGGGTGCGCGGCGGCTTCCTTTTCCGGGATTCGGGCCTGCGCGCGGATCGAGCGAGACCGTAGCGCTCGACAGCGTGTACAAGGACGCGCATGAAGCGCTCGCTCGCACTCGTCGCGCTCGCCGTTCTCGTCCTCGCAGTCTGTTGGTTCGTCTTCGGTCGCGGTGACGCCTCGCCGTCGGTCGCGGCGGTCGCGCCGCCCGCGGTCGCCGAGCCGCGCGCGAGAGAGAGCACGCCGCTCGACACGCCGCGCGCCGAGCTGGAATCGGCGCGCACGGCGGCGAACGCTCCCGTCGCGGAAACCCCCGCGTCCGGCGCGAAAGCCGCGGCGGTCGCTCCGAAGACGTTCCGCATCCGCGGCCGCGTGTGCGACGTCGTCGGCGCGTCGATCGGTTCCGTCGCCGTCGCTGCGGATCACGGCTCGACGCTCGTGCAGTCGACGGCCGACGGCACGTTCGAGCTCGAGTTCGAGGCCGGCCGCGACGTGTTGCTCGTCGCGCGCCCCAAGACCCACGTCACCGTCCGCGCCGCGCGCGCGAACGAGAGTGCCGCCGCGAGCGAGCTCTGCATCGTCGTCGCGCCGCAGGTCGCGCTCGCCGGACGCGTCGTCGATTCGACCGGTGCGCCGGTCGAGGGCGCGCTGGTCTCGCGCGAAGTTCCCGACCTGTTGTTCGCGGGGCTGCCGTTCCCGCTCGATCACTCGAGCTCGGACTTCGACGCCGAGCGCGTCGTGAAGTCCAACGGCCTCGGACGTTTCGCGTTCATCGCTCTACCGCGTCTCTCCGGCGTGTTCCTCGAAGTCGAAGCGAAGGGTTTCCGTCCGAAGACGCAGCGCCTCGACGACGCGAGCTTCGACCACGAAGTCGTGATCGAGCTCGAACGCCCCGATCCTGCGACGCCGGGGCTCGACGGAATCGTCGTTCACCGCGACGGCGCGCCGGCCGAGGGCGCGACGGTGCGCATCGATGCGCTCGGAGCAAAGACCGACGAGCACGGAGCCTTTCACCTGCCGCTCGAATACGCGGTGCGCGTCGGCGCTCCGTTGATCGCGGTGTTGAAGGGCTATCAACCCGCGGTCGTGCCCGACATCGACGCGTTGATCGCGAAGAAGGACGAGGACCGACCGCCGTTGCGCGTCGTGCTCGGTCCCGCGGCGCTCGCGATCTCGGGTCGTGTGCTCGACGCGGCATTGCGGCCCGCCGCCAAGTGGCAGGTGCAGCTGCTCGACGGAACCAGGCTGAGCTTCAACCAGATACCGTCCGAGCTCGCGGAGTCGATCGCCGGCGGCAACCGCGTCAAGGCGACGACCGATCCCGCGGGCCGTTTCGAACTGCGCGGGCTCGTCGATCGCGACTATCGCGTGCTCGTTTCGGATCCGAAGAGCTTGATCCGCTTCGAGTCCGACCCGATCGCCGCGGGCACGCACGGCGTCGATCTCGTCGCGCCCGCCGATGCGCTCTGGCCCAAGCTCGCGGGCCGCGTCGTCGGACTCGACAGCGCGCCGATCGCGGGCGTGCAGGTCGCGATCTCCGTCGTGCTGGAGATCGAGGGTTACGCTCGCAGCTTCATGTCGAGCAAAGAGGTCACCACCGACGCCGAGGGACGCTTCACGTTCGAGGGCGTCGCGTGGCGCGAGGCGATGTTCTCGCTCTCGGGCGACGTGATCCTTCCGCAAACCGTTCCGCTGGACGTCGACGTCGATCGCGAGCACGTCGAACTCCGCGTCGGCCGCCGCGTGCACTTCCGCATCGAGACCTCGCGCCCGCCGGAAACCGTCGCGTCGTCGGCGGAGCTTTTGCGCTCGGACGGCGAGCCCGAATCGATCTATCGCCTCGAAGCCAGCGGCTGGTGGAATTCGTTCGAAGTCCCACTCACCGCCGGACGTTCGCAGGTGCACAGCGTCGTCGAAGGCGCGTACACGCTCGTCCTGAAGTCCGAGGGCGACGTCGAGATCGAACGCCGCGCCGTGACGCTCGCTCCCGGCGACGTGCAAGTGATCTCGTACTGAGCGCGACGAAGAGCGTTCGCGTCTAGAATCCCGCGCCCATGGCGGCGTCGGAGTCAGAAGCGGCGGGCGAAGCGCCCGACGGTCTCGTCGCGCGGCTCGCGGACTTCTTCTCCTGGAAGGTGCTGCTCGCCGTCGTGTTCTGGGGCATCTCGTTCCCGTTCACGCGCGCGGCGTTGGTCGCGTTCCATCCCAACGGGTTGATCGCGGTGCGCATGGGGCTCGGCGTCGCGGTGCTCGCGCTGTTCACCGTGGTGCGGCGCGAGCGTTGGCTCGTCGAGCCGCGCGACCGCGGCCGCTCGGCGTTGCTCGGCGCGATCCTCGCGGCGCATTTGCTGATCCAAGCGTTCGCGATGACGCACGCAAAGTCGATCTCGAGCGGTTGGATCATCGCGTTCAATCCGGTGGTACTCGCGCTTGGCGGCGCGCTCTTCCTCGGCGAACGCATTCGCGCGCTCGGCTGGTTCGGCATGGCGGTCGCGAGCGTCGGCGTCGGCATCGTCGCGCTCGCGCACCCGTTCGAGCCGAACGGCGCGTCGTTCGGCGAATTCCTGATCTTCGTGTCGTGCTTCACGTGGCCGCTGTTCACCGTGCTCGCGGCGCAGCCGACCGCGTCGAGCGGTTCGTTGCGCGTCACGCTCTTCGCGATGACGGTCGCCGGCGTGCTGAACACCGCGGCCGCGTGCGCCACCGGATGGACGGTCGCGTCGCCGACGACGTCGGCGTGGCTCGCCGCGCTCTTCCTCGGCGTGTTCTGCAACGGCGTCTCGTTCGTGCTGTGGATGCAGGCGCTCGACGAAGAAGGCTCGGCGAAGATCTCGGCGATGCTCTACTTCCAGCCGTTCGTGACGATGTTCTGGGCCGCGAGCTTCGACGGCGAGACGATCACGAGCCACGCGCTCGTCGGCGGCCCGACCGTGATCCTCGGCGTGTGGTTCCTGCGGCGCGGCTCGCCGAAGCACGTCCGTCCGGAGGCAAGATCCGTGTCGCCGAGTTCGGCTTCCGTCGAAGCTTGAGCGCGCGCCTTGCGCGAACTCGCTCGCGCTCGACAATCGCGGCCCCCAAGGAGACCACGATGCTCAGCCTCTTCTTCGCCGCCTTCTTCGGCGCCTCGCTCGCCGCAACCTCCGACACCGGCACGTTGATCGTCCTCAACAAGACCGACGCGACCGCTTCGTTCCTCGACGCGTCGACCGGCGCGAGCCGCGCCGTCGTCGGCACCGGCATCGGACCGCACGAGTGCGCGGTCGCGCCGGACGAGAAGTTCCTCGTCGTCTGCGACTACGGCGCGAAGATCCCGGGGCGCACGCTGACCGTCATCGACCTCGAGCACCGCGTGCCCGTCGACAAGATCGATCTCGGCGACTACCGGCGGCCGCACGGCATCGCGTTCGCGAGCGCCGAACGCCTGTACGTGACGTGCGAGCAGAACCAGTCGTTGATCGAGATCGATCTCGCGGAGCGCAAGGTCGTGCGCGCGCTCGCGACCGAGCAAGCGCTCTCGCACATGGTCGTCCTCTCGCCGGACGGCTCGCGCGCGTGGGTCGCGAACATCGGTTCCGGTTCGCTGAGCGCGCTCGACCTCGCGACCGGCAAGTTGCTCGCGAAGATCGAGACGGGGAAGGGTTCCGAAGGTCTCGACGTCACGCCCGACGGCCGTGAAGTCTGGGTCGGCAACCGCGAAGGCGACACGCTCTCGATCGTCGACACCGCGAAGCTCGCCGAGAGCGCGGAGATTCCGTGCGGCAAGTTCCCGATCCGCATCAAGGTCACGCCCGACGGCAAACGCGCGTTGGTTTCGAACGCGAGCGGCGGCGACGTGTCGGTGTGGGACGTCGCGACGCGCAAGGAGCTCGCCAAGATCGCGATGGGCGTGCGCGCCGGCGACGACGTCGACCAGCGGCTCTTCAACCAACAGTTCGGCGACGGCCCGGTGCCGGTCGGGATCCTGATCACGCCGGACGGCAAGCGCGCGTTCGTCGCGAACACCAACGCGGACGTGGTGACGGTGCTCGATCTCGAGAAGCTCGCGATCGCGACACGCTTCCGCGCGGGACGCGAGCCCGACGGCCTCGCCTTCTCGTCGCGCTGAACGATTACGGTGCGCCGAGCCGACGCGCGATCTCGGCGACCAGCAGCAATGCCGCTTCCTTCGGCGTCGCCTTCTCCGGCACGACCGTGGCCGCGTCGATCCACGTCACGCCCGCGGCGACCAGTCCCGACGCCGCGGTCACCAACACGCGGCGCGCGTGCGGCAGACCGATCTTCTCGCTCTCGTCGGGTTCGTCCTCCGCTCCGGGCACCGCGTTCTCGCCGAACGGTTCGAGCACCGAGACGAAACGAATGTGCCGCGCCGCGCACACCGCGCCGAGGTCGCGCGTCGCTTGGTACCACGCGGTCGCGCTGGCGTTGAGCGTCAGCTTCGGCCCCACGGGCGGCGACGGACCGCGCAACACGATCTGGCGACGCGACGCTTCGGAACGACGGCGATAGCTGTTCAACGCGAGGTCGCGATCGATCGCGAGGGTCTCGACGCGCTCGATCGCGCCGCTCGCCCACAGCGCGCAATGGATGCCGCCGGCGTTCAAGTGGCGGATGATCTCGTCGATCTCGAGCCCGGCGGTCCACGTCTTCACCAGGAAGTCGATCGAGATGCGATCGGTCCCACCGCCGAAGACCAGCGGCTCCCACTTCTTGCGAACGGGGTAGACCGGATGCGTGTCGGCGAGCGCGTTGGCGCAACCGATCATGATCTCGTTGCGGCCCGCGATGTCGATCACGAGATCGGGCGCGACGCCGAGCGCGGTCAGGTAGAGCAGGAGCTCGAGCTGTTGCGGCGCCTTCGTCGATTCCTCGGCGAAGTTCCACAACACGATCTTGCGATCGGCGAACGCGGGAGTCTTCGAGAGCGCGTCGATCAGGCTCTCTCGCGCGACCGGGAAGATGCGCGTCGCGCCGCCGCCGACCAAGACGACGTCGACGCGCGTCTCGCCGGGCTCGCGCATCGCATCGACCGCGCGTTCGAGCGTGCGCAACGTTCCGCGCGCGACGAGCCCGAGGTACGGATGCGGCAGCAGCTCGTCGTCGGCGCCGGTGACTCGGCCCGCGCTCTCCTCGTGCGCGTGGATGATCCGCGCGTTCTCCTGGTCGAGGAGCGCGACGCGGCTCTTCGCTTGGCGATCGAGGTACGGCTTTCCGCCGAGGATGCGCTGCACGCGGTAGCCGAGCTCGAGGCCGACGAGCACCAAGAGCAGCGCGCCGGGCCAGAAGAGCCAACGCTCGAAGAAGCGGCGACCGTTCGACGTCGTGTCGCTCACGGCAGCGCCTTCAGGAATTCCGGGCCGAGCGCTTCGGCGAGCAACACGTTGCCGTCCGCGTTGAAGTGGCACGCGTCGTCGTACAGCGGCGCGGTGACGTGCTCGAAGATGCGCGACGCGTCGAAGAAGTGCTCGCCTTCGGCCGCGAGCTCCTTGCCCGCCGCACGCATCGCCGGATAGCCGGTGCGCACGCCGACGAGCCAATCGGCGTCGATCCGGCCGTTGCGGACCTCGTGCGAATCCATCGGCTTCGCGCCTTCGTCGTGCAGCGTCGGCTGCAACGCGTGGAAGTAGACGATGCCGCGCGCTTCGCAGAGCGCGCGCATGTTGCGCGACGACTCACGCCACAACGCGACCGAGATCGCGACGGGATCGGCGCCGTCGGTCGCCAGCACCGGCCCGGCGAGCGCGCGGCGCAACTGCGGCGAGCGCAACAACTGGGTGTACTCGATGAAGCCCGCTTGGCAACGGCGACGCAGGCGCGCGGCGTGGAGCAACGCGAGCTTGCCCGTGATCGCGCTCTTCTCGACGCCGGACTCCAGCGCCCACGCGGTGAACGCGTCGAGTTCCTTCTGCAGCGAGCGCACGGTCGCCGCGACCGTGATCGCCTTCGGGCTGTCGGTTCCGCGCGCGACGAGTTGCGCCCAGTGCGGCACCGACGGGAACGACACGTGCGTGCCGAGCACCGCGTTCTGCTTGCCGATCGCGACTTCGTTGAAGCCGTCGAGGCAGATCACCGCGTTCGGCGCGATGCCGAGCGAGAACAAGTAGCCGAGGAACGCTTGCAACTGGGGCTGACGGAAACCGCCGCGCGCGAACGAGAGGAAATCGATCCGCACGCCTTCGAAGCGCGGATCGGCCTCGAGCAGCTTCTGGAGCGTCGGCACGCCGAGGTCGCCGAACATCTGCGCGACCGAGCCGCCGAACAGCGCGATGCGGAAGTGCTTCTCGCCCACCGGGGCTGCTTGGATCTGGCGGATCTGATCGTCGAGCAGTTCGAGCCCGCCGACGATGTCGAAGCCGACGTACGGATGGAGCACGCGCTCGGCGCGCTCGGACTCCGCGGGATTCCACGGCAGGTCGGAGTTGGGCCGCGGCACGAAGTCGCGGTTCTGCTTCTGCAAGGAGGCAAGCGTCTCGAGCGTCACCTCGGCCGCGTAGGGCGTGCCGCGCACCGCGAGCATGCCGCGCAACCCCAACTCGCCGACCACGAGCGCGAGCGGCCAGACCAGGAGCTGCAGCGCGAGGATCCGGGGCCAACGGCGAACGCGGCGGCCGTCGGGAGTTTGCGAGAGTGCGGACACGAGTCGGCGGATTGTCCGCCGCGACCGACCGGTCGCGCAAGGGGTTCAACGCGTTGGCGTCGCGAGCGCGGCGAAGACCGCCACCGCGCGCGAGCCGTCGTCGTCCGGCAGGTCGAGGCGCAGAACCTCGCCGCCTTCGAGTTCGAGCTCGACCGCGGCTCCGCTCGCCGGAATCGGCAGCGCGTCGCACGGCGACGTCGCCCCGAAGAAATCGCGACCGAACGCGGCGCCCCAGTTGGGCCGCAGCTCCTGCGTCCACGCGTTGTCGACCGCGCCCAACTCGCCGTCGACGACGTAGAGCGCCTGACGATTCGCGTCGGAGCGCAGACGCCCGTTCTCGAACCAGCCTGCGAACGAGAGCTGCACGCGGCCCGCCGCGTCGCGCACGCCCAGCGCGACGTGACCGGTCCACGCCTTCGCATCCGACGGCGGAGCTCCGAGCTGCAACGCGCTCGTCTCGCCTTCCGCCGCGACGACGGCGAACGCGAGGCGGCGGCGGGGGAGCTCGACGTCGTGTTGCTCGAGCACCAACGTGCGCGACTCGGACGCATCTTGCGCGAGCTCGAGTTCGAAACGCGTCGCCTCGCGCAGGAACGGCGTCGTGACGTCGACGTGGATGCGATCTGCGGGCACGTCGACGAGGCGCGCTTCGCCGCGCGGTCCGACCTGCAACGCGCTGCGCCGTTCATGGGCGGCGAGCGCGACCGCGACCGGCCGATCCTCGTCGTCGCTGATCGCCAACGTCGCGTACGGCACCGGTCGACCGCGCGCGTCGACGACGCGGACGTCGAGCGTGCGCGCGCGCGCGAGCTCGAAGACCAACGTGCGCACGCCGGACTCGACGCCGAGCAGGACGCGCGACTCGCTCGCGCAGCCGGGTGCGCTCGCGGTGACGATCCAATCGCCGCTCGAATCGAGCTCGAGTCGGAAGCGGCCGTCCGAGCGCGTGGCGTGCGTCGTGACGCGGCTCGAACGCTCGGGCGTGTCGCTCGGCAACGCGCTGACGGTGAAGTCTTCGAGCGCCGTGCCGCCGATGCGCGCGGTGACGCGACCGACCAACGTGACGCCGCCGGCGCGCGTCGAGCGCAGGACGAGGTCCGCGCGCTCCGCGCCGCGCGGCACGACTTGGGCGAGGATCGGCGCGGCGCGTTCGGCCGGCAGCACCTCGAGCTCGACGTCCTCGCGCGTCAACGCGTCGAAACGGAACTCGCCGTTCGCGTCGGCGCGCGTGCGCGCGAGCTCGAAGAACGCGTGCTGATGGCCGAAGCCGAAGTCCTCGAGGTCCGCGGTCGCCGCGACCGCGCGCGCGAGGACGAGCACGCCCGCGAGCGGCGCGCCCGACTCGTCGCGGACGCTGCCGTCGAGCGTGCGTCCGACGTCGAGCGCGACTCGCCGCGTCGGAGCGTCGTTCGACACGTCGAACGGACCGTAGAGCGCGCTCGCGAAGCCGGCCGCGTCGAGGTGCAGCCACACCGACGTCTCCGCGCCCGCGCCGCTCGCGACGATGCGACCTTCGGCGTCGGACGTCGCGTGCTGCTCGCCGCCGCCGAGCCCGCGCTTCGAGCTCGCCGAGTGACGCAAGGTCGCGCGCGCTCCCGCGACCGCCTCGCCCGCGGAGTCGGCGACAACGAACTCGGTCGCGATCGCGCTCTCCAACTCGATCGCGACCGCGGAGTCGGGCGCGAGCACGCTGCGCGTCAACGTCGCGAGTCCGTCCTTGCGCAACGTCAGTCGATAACGACCGCGGGGCAGGCGCGCGAGCTCGAAGCGGCCGTCGTACTCGCTCTCCGCCTCGAACTCGTCGCGCGCGCGGAACCAAGTTTCGGCGAACGCGCTCGAGCGCAAGTCGGCGTCGCCGCGCACGCGCGCGAACGTCAGCTTCGCGCCGGCGATCGCGTTGCCGTCGCCGTCCTGCACGGTGCCGGCGACGGGCGCGGGATCGTCGAGGACCAGCTCGAGCCCGTCGAGCTTGCGCGCGCGAGAAAAGCTCGCGAGCCACAGGTCGGCGGCGACGCGCTCGGGGCTCTCGACCGCGAGGGCGAAGCGGCGCGGCAAGTGATCGAACTGGAAGCGACCGGTGCGGTCGCTGGTCGTGCTCGCGAGCACGGGCGCGACGAGATCGGGCTCGTCTTCGTCGTCGAGCGCGAAGACCGTGACGTTCGCGAGCGCGACAGCCTGGCCGAAACGATCGATCGCGCGGCCCGCGACTTCGCTCGAGCCTTCGACCGTGATCGTCCACGGACCTGCGAGCGTCGCGCGCTCGGCCGGAGCGAGATGCGCCCGGCTCGCGAGCGTGCTCTCCGTCGCGTCGATCTCGACGTCGAGCTCGCGGTCGATCGGCCACGGCAAAGTCGCGGCGCCGGCTGTATCGGTCGAGCGTTCGAGTCCGTCCGCGTCGCGCGCACGCACGCGCGCTCCGGCGACCGCGCCGCCGTCGTCGCGGCGAACGACGCGCAATACGACGGCAGGAAGCGCTTGCGGCGGATCTTGCGCGCGCTCAGACCCGCTCGATGGACTCGCGGCCGGCGCGAGCTCCGTCGCGCGGCTCTCGACGCCCGACACCGACGCGACGTCCTCGTTCGGCGGCTCGACGCGCGAACGCAGGAACCACGCGAGCAGCGCGCAGCCGATCACCGCGACGAGTCCGCTCGCCCAACGCGCACCGCTCGTTCCCGTCGGCGCCGCGACGATTCCGCTGCGCGCCGGCAACGTCCACATCCACAACGCCGTCGCCCAACGCGCGGTGTCGCCGCGGTACTCGCGATCGAGGCGCGCGCGCAGTTGAGCGAGCGCTCGCTTGACGCGCGTGCGCGCCGTCTCGACCGGCACGCCGAGGCGTTCCGCCATTTGGCGCGGTTCGAGGTCCTCGTAGAAACGCAGCACGATCGCGGAGCGATACGGCTCGTCCATCTCCTCGATCGCGCGCAAGACGTGGACGCGCAGGCCGTCGCGTTCCGCCGTTTCCGCGGGCGAGAGGTCGGCGTGCTCGGGCTCGTGCAACGCTTCGTGTTGCTCGCGTCGCACGCGCCGGCGATGACTCTGCGCGACGCGGTTGTGGATCACGCGCACGATCCACGAGCGGACCGGCACGTCGGGCCTCGCGGGCCGCTTCATCGCCGCGAGCAGCGTGTCCTGGAACACATCGTTCGCCACCTCGTCGTCGCGCGCGAGCTTCTTCGCCAACGCCCGGATGAACCCTTCCTCGGCGAGAATTGCGTCGAGGGGGCTGCGACCCGGCGTGGGTTCGAGTTCCATCAGGTGTCGAGACGGCTCTCTTCGTCCCGACTTCCCAGTATCGCCGGTCGGGGAGCGGGTGGTTCAATCGGATCCGCCGTTCGGCGTCGTTCCGCAGTGAAGTACATCCTCGGTGTCCTCGTGCTCGTCACGCTGCTCGCGTTCGCCTGGTTCGCGCGCGCGATCGTCTACCGGCCGATCACCCTCGGCATCCAGGCCGACGCGAGCACGCCGGAGTCGTCGCGCGACGGGCCCTATCGGTTCTACGCGGCGGCGCGGCAGAACGCGACCATCTCTCGCGAGCCGGGCTAGTTCGATGCGCCGCCGAAGCGCGTCGACCGGGCGGAGAACGAGAATGGAAACCCGACGCTCGTGGTCGAGCTTCAACCCGACGACGCCCGTCGGTTCGAGGCCTTCACGGGCCGCAACGTCGACCGGCCGCTCGCCATCCTCGTCGACGGACAGGTCGTCGGTCTAGCGAACATCTTCGAGCCGCTGCCGGGCGCGTTCCACATCTCCGACCGCTTCATGCAGCAGGAGCTCGACGAACTCCTGCGCAAGCTCTCGCGCTGAGCGCGTCTACCGCGCCACGCGGCCCGAGCGGATCCAATTCGCTTCGCGCGCGCGACGTTCGGCGTCCAACTTCGGCGTGTGCGCGGGTGAGTTCGCTCTCGCGGGCATCAACGACATCAAGGCTCCGGCCCACGAGCGATCGCCGCCGCGCGTGCGGTCGAGGCGGCGGCGGAGATGTTCGAGCCCGCGCTTCAGACGCGTGCGCACGGTCTCCAGCGGACAGTCGAGCAACTTCGCGATGTCGCGCGGCTCGAGGCCTTCGTAGTAACGCAGCAAGAGCACCGTGCGGTACGTCGTGTCGGTCGCGTCCAACGCTTCGACGACCAACGCGCGCGCTTGCTCGCGTTCCAGGTCTTCGGTGGGCGACGGCAACGCTTCGCGGCGGGCGTTCGCGAGCTCGCGTCGTTCCCGCCGCTCGCGCGTGCGGAACGACTGGATCGCGCGGTTGTAGGTGACGCGCGCGAGCCAAGCGCGCACCGTCTCCCGCGCGCGCGGCGGATGGCGCAGCGCGGCGAGCCACGTGTCCTGCACGACGTCGTTGGCGAGGTCTTCGTCGTGGACGAGCTTGCGCGCGAGCGCATGGAGGAAACGCTCGTGCTGCACGAGGTCGTCGTGGGGGACGTCGACTTGGTGCGGATCCATGGTGCGTGGCGAGCTCGGGACGCGGCGTCGACGAAGCGGGCACGATCAGGCGCGTGACCCTTCGCGACGCGCCGGACGCCTTGGAGTCCGAGGCTCTCAGCCTGCTGGTGTCGCGTCGGGCGCCGGCGGTTTGCGCTCCGTCGGAATTCCTTCGGGAATCCCGGGCGACGGCGCGAACTCAGGCGCTCGCCGGCCAGACGACGACCCGCGCCGGGTCGATTCGGGGCCGGAGCTCGTCGCCGACGCGCGCTTCGAAACGCCGCGGGACCAGGAGGTGCCACCGGCTCGCGCCGCACGCGACCAGGAGCACGCGGGTCGGCCCGGTGTCCTCGACGACTTCGATGCGCGCTGGAGCCGAGCCGCCGGTCGGAAGGACGTGCTCGGGCCGCACGCCGAGCGTCGCGGCGAGCGCGTTCGGACGCTCTGCCGGCGCGAGCGGCACGCCGTCCGACGCGCGCCACCAACCGTCGCTCCACCGCGCTTCGAAGAGGTTGATCGGCGGCGAGCCGAGTTGGCGCGCGACCAGCGGCGACGCGGGCGCGAGGTAGACGCTCTTCGCGTCGCCGACTTGCAGCACTCGGCCGGCGGAGAGCACCGCGACGCGGTCGCCCATCGAGAGCGCCTCCGCTTGATCGTGCGTGACGTAGACCATCGGCAGGCGAAGCGAGCGCACGAGCTCGACCAGCTCGACGCGCAACGCCTCGCGCAACTTCGCGTCGAGGTTGGTGAGCGGCTCGTCCATCAGGAAGAGCTTCGGTCGCCGGACGATCGCACGGCCGATCGCAACGCGTTGCATTTCGCCGCCGGAGAGATGGCGCGCGGCGCGGTCGAGCAAGTGCGGGATGCGCAGCGTCGCGGCGGCGGCTTGCACGCGGGCTTCGATCTCGCTCGGATTCAGCGCGCGGCCCGGCGCGCCGAGCGGGAACGCGAGGTTCTCGCGCACCGTCCAGCTCGGGTAGAGCGAGAAGTTCTGGAAGACGAGCGCGATGTCGCGTTCCGCCGGCGCCGCGTGCGTCGCGTCGCGGCCTGCGAAGACGAGCGAACCCTCGTCGGGCGCTTCGAGCCCCGCGATCGTGCGCAGCAACGTCGTCTTGCCCGCGCCGGTCGGCCCGAGCACGACCAGGATCTCGTCGGCGCCGAGCACCAGATCGACGCCGTCGAGCGCCGTCGTCGCGCCGAAGCGTTTGACGACGCCGCGCAGTTCGAGCGCGTGGCTCACGCGAGCCTCCGACCGCTCGCCGGATCAAAGAGGCGGACGTGGTCGAGCGCGAGCTCGAGCCCGACTTCTTCGCCGACCGCGCTCGGCGCATCCGCGTCGCCGCGCGCGACGACGCGGCCGAGCGGCGTGTCGACGTGCAGCGAGCGGCTCGAGCCCAAGTACTCGTCGACCTTCACGCGTCCGCGTAACGTCGCGCGTCCGTCGCCGCGCACGACGCCGACGAACTCGGCGCGCACGCCGAGCGTCGCCGGGCCCGGCTTCGCGCCGCGCGGGACCGCGAGCTCGAGCTCCGCGCCGCGCGGACGAAATCGGACAGTGCCGTCGCGCTCACGCACCTCGCCCTCGACGAAGTTCATGCCCGGACTGCCGACGAATCGCGCGACGAAGAGCGACGCGGGCTCGTCGTAGACATCGAGCGGCGGCGCGTCCTGCAGGATCAGGCCGTCGGACATCACGACGACGCGATCGGCGAGGCGCATCGCTTCCTCTTGATCGTGCGTGACGTAGACGGTGGTGACGCGCGCGCGCAGTTGCCGCGCGCGGACGAACTCGCACATCTCGAGACGGCGATCGGCGTCGAGCGTGCCGAGCGGCTCGTCCATCAACCACGCCGCGGGTTTGCGCACCATCGCGCGCGCGAGCGCGACGCGTTGTTGGTCGCCGCCGGAGAGTTCGCGCGGGCGGCGCGCGAGCAGGTGAGAGAGATCGAGTTCCTCCGCGACCTCGCGCACCAACTTCTCGCGCTCGGCGCGTCCGACACCGGTCGCTTCGAGCGGGAAACCGATGTTGGCCGCGACGTCGAGGTGCGGGTAGAGCGCGTAGAACTGGAACACGAAACCGACGTCGCGCTCCGAAGGCTTCGCGAGCGTCACTTCGCGGCCTGCGAGCCGGATCGAGCCGCCAGTCGCGAGCTCGAGCCCCGCGATCATCCGCAGCGTCGTCGTCTTCCCGCAACCCGACGGACCGAGCAACACGATGAACTCGCCTTCTTCGATCGCGAGGTCGACGCCCTTCACGGCGCGCGTGCCGTTGGGGTACGTCTTCTCGACGCGTTCGAGCGCGAGAAAACTCACTCGTCCGCCCCGCGCGGCAGGTGCGCCGCCACGATCTGCGCCAACGTCGACGCGAGCGTCACGAAGAAACCGACGCGAAAACCGCCGCTCCACCACGGTTGCAAGAGGATTGCGACGCCGAGCCCCATGCCGACGAGCGTGAGCCGATCGAAGCGCGCGCCGCGCGACCGTTGAACCGAAACGCCCATCGGCGCGAGAGTCTAGCGGGCGACGCGGCCTCCGCGCGCCGCACTTCGCGCGCTCACTTCGAGTCGAGGTTCCGCGCTACGATCGTCACGTCGTCCTTCGATTTCACGGCGCCCCACGTGAGCGTGCCGCGCGGCATGACGACGACCTCCACGGGATGCGGATCCTCCAACGACGAGTAGGAGTGCTTGTCGCGGCTGTCGGGCGCCACGGTTTGGAAATCCGCCCACGAGCAGAGGAACTCGGTCGTGTCCGGCCCGGTGTCGCGCAGGAACTTGACGAAGGTAATGACCTCGACGACGGTCGTGCCCGGCGGACGACCGAACAGTCCGTCGACGGTGGTGATTCGTCCGGTGACCCACACGCGCGACGAAATCAAGTAGCCGTCTCCGAGCTGCGTCGTCTGGAGCGCTTCGATCGGGTACGCGACGTTCGACACCAGATCCGCGGGCCGTTTGGCCTGCGGCTGCGGAGCGACGCGTTCGCGACTCGTTTCGGTCTGCGTCGTCGGGACTTGGCAAGCGAGGGCGGCGTACAGGATCAGCGCGCTTCCACTCAGAGTCTTGAACAGCATGATCGATTCCTCCAACGCGACACGCACGCCGCCCGAGTGTAACGACGCTCGCTCGCGCCGCGGCTCTCCGCGAACGAACGCACGCCGTGCCGCGCGAGGCGGAACGGCGTGCGTTGAACCGGCGGAAGCGTTCGCTCAGCCGATCAAGGCCTTCGCCTTGTCGAGCAGCGGCTGGATCGCCTTCATCACGTCGCCGTTGCCTTGGAACTTGGCGGTGAAGTCGGTGATCGCTTGCTTGAGGCTGCTCATGTCCGGCAGGTGCTCGGCGAACTTCGCCTTCGACTGCACGAGTTGATCGAGCATCGGTCCGAACTTCGCCGTGAGGTTGCTCGCGCCGGCGGCGTCTTTCAACTCGCCGAGCTTCTTCGCGAGGTCGTCGATCGCCGACTTCGCGTTGGTCTTGAACATTTCGGGCGTCAACTTGGAGAAGTCGATGCTGTCGACCTTCGCCGCGGCGGCGTCCATGCCGGCCTTCGCTTGGTCGGCGAGGCTCTTGGTTTCGGCGCCGCTCTTCGAGCAGGCGACCAACGGCAGGAACGCGGCGAGTGCGAGGAAACTGTGGGAGAACTTCATGTCTGGATTCCTTGGAAATGGGGTTGGATGAACCGCGGAGCTTACGGGAATCGCGACCGCGATCCGCGAACCGGCCGGATTGTCCGCGTCTCCGCCCTTCGCGCAGCGCCCGACTGGAACTTTCGTGCGGATTCGTGAAGAGGCGCGCGCGCCCGGACGGGCGAGTGTGCCGTGCGCGGCAGGTTTCGCGACGCGCTTGCGCGCGCGGATTCCGAGGCATCTTAGGTTGAAGGCGGCGCCGGGTCGTGGTCGAGAAGGGGGCGCAGTCGCTCGTCTCCGGGCGTCGCGCGTTGCGCATGTCAGAGCTCCCGCTGTTGCTCGCCCGTCAGCCGATCCTCGATCGGGATCTGCGCGTCGCAGGGTACGAACTGCTCTTCCGCGGCACCGACGAGCATGCGGCGCTCGTCGACGGAGCGGACCAAGCGACCGCGAGCGTGATCGTGCGCGCGTTGCTCGACGTCGGACTCGACACGTTGATCGGTTCGAGCCGCGCGTGGATCAACGTCTCGCGCGACTTCCTCGTGACGCGCGCGTTCCTTTCGTTGCCGCCGGAGCGCGTCGTGATCGAAGTCCTCGAGGACGTCACGGCGGAGGAGCCGGTGCTCGCGGCGATGCGCGATGCGCGTCAGCGCGGCTTCCGTATCGCCCTCGACGATTTCGAACTCGACGAACGGAACGCGGGACTGATCGCCGAGTGCGACATGATCAAGGTCGATGTCTACGGCCGCGATCGCGAGCAGATCGAGCGCGTCGCGGCCCAGTTGCGGCCGACGGGCCGGCGCTTGCTCGCCGAGAAGGTCGAGACGCGAGAGACCTTTGACACCTGCGTCGACTCGGGCTTCGAGCTCTTCCAGGGCTACTTCTTCGCGCGTCCGTCGCCGGTGCGCGGACGAGCGCTCTCCGGCGATCGCGCGCGCTTGATGATGCTGCTCGCCGAGTTGAACGATCCCAAGGCGACGCCCGAACGGATCACGGCGTTGGTGCAGAAGGACATCACGCTCGCGCACCGACTCGTGCGCTACGTCAACTCCGCCGCGATCGGTCGGCAAGCGCACATCTCGCGTCTGCGCGACGCGGTGCACATGCTCGGCGTCGAGCGCGTGCGCACCTGCGCGACGCTGATGATCCTCGCGGCGGCGTCCGACAAGCCGGCGGAGTTGTCGACGACCGCGCTGGTCCGCGCCCGGTACTGTCAGTTGCTCGGCGCGACGCGCGACGGCGATCCGCAGAAGCACTTCCTCGTCGGGCTCTTCTCGGTCCTCGACGCGTTCCTCGACGAGCCGATGGAGCGCGTGATCGCGAAGCTCCCGTTGACCGACGACATCGGCGCCGCGTTGACCAAGCGCACCGGTGAACTCGGCGTCGTGCTCGATGCGGCGCTCGCGTGTGAACGCGCGGATTGGCAGGGCGAAGAGCTCGCGGATTTCGACTTCGTCGAACTCAACGAAGCGTATGTCGCCGCGATCTCGTGGGCCGACCAGACGCTGCGCGGTTTCGCCGAGGCGTGAGGCGGAGTTGCGCCGGTAGACTCGTGCGCGAGGTCACGCTCGCGCATGCGCCACGTACGTCCGAGTGAATCGTCTCGTGCGCTTCGAGGCCGGCGTGCGGCGGTCGCGGTGCTCGGTATCGCGTTGGCGTTCGTGACGTCTGGTTGCTTCGTGCTCGACGCGCTCGGGTTCAAGATGTCGCCACTGCTGCCGACGGTGCGGGGCCCCGAGAAGCCGGAGTTGGTCGAGCACATGCGTGCTTCGCTCGCGACGGCCGACGACGTCCGCGGAGATTGCTTCGAGCTGATCGCGTTCCCCGCGCGGGCGAGGCGAACCGTGTGTTTGCCGGACGACGCGATCTGCGCTGCCGCTTCGGAAGTCGCGGGCGAGCTCGTGTGCGTGACCC
Source organism: Planctomycetota bacterium (assembly GCA_021413885.1). Lineage (GTDB taxonomy): Bacteria > Planctomycetota > UBA1135 > UBA1135 > JACRIN01. Next base: position 50,558 of record JAIOPM010000032.1, on the reverse strand, counting down.
GCGACTACGACTCGAGACCTGAGTGGAATCGTTGGGCCATCCATTCGAGTGCGTTGAGCGATGTCGACAAATCGTCGGAAATCGTGAGCGGCAAGGACGCGATCGACAGCCGGGCTCGCATGGCGATCGCGGACCGAGACGGTTGGGCCGCCGTATCGTGGCGCTTCGGCTCCAAGGGCGAACCGACGTACGCCGGCAGCGTCGCTCTCGTCTCGCTCGACGGGAAGCAGATCGTGTGGAACCGTCCGACCGGATGTGTCGGCGAGGTGGCGATCGTCGACGACACGCGGCTCGTGAGCTTCTCTGTGCTCGAGGGCGAGCGCTTCTCGACGCGCGTGTGCAGCTTCGACGGAGCCGAGGACCGCAAGCTCGCGCCGGGCGAGTTCCTCGCGCTCGATCGCTCGGTGGGCATCGCTCTGGTGCGCGACAAAGCGATCGTGAAGTGCGTGCGCGTGTCGGACGGCACGATCGTCCTCGACGCCGCGAAGTTGACGGGCCTCGCCGGTCGGGTGCTCGGGGTGTACGACGAACACTTCGCGGTCTACCAAGCGCTCCCGACCGAAGGCGCGCCGCAACATCGCCATCGCATGGGCCTGACGGCTCCGCCGGATTTCTCGACGATCAAGATCTGCGACCTCCGCACAGGCGAGTTCGCGACGCTCGACGCGCGTTGCCTCTGGTACGGCGCGTTCGCGGTCAACCCGCGGTAGACGCGCGCTACTGCTTGATCGTCCCGAACGTCATGCCGCGCAGCAGGTGGCGGCGGACGAGCACGGTGAAGAGCACGATCGGTGCGACGAAGATCAGCGCTCCCGCCGCGATCTGCGGCCACGGCATGCCGGCGATGTTGCCTTGGAGTCCGGCGAAGTAGGCGGGGACCGTGATCGCTCCCGACGCGTTGAGCGTCATCGCGAAGCCGTACTCGTTCCACGCCGAGATCAAGCAGAACACCGCAGTGACCGCCATGCCGGTGCGCGCTTCCGGAAGGATGATGCGCCGGAACGCGGCGAGGCGCGAGTAGCCGTCGACCAAAGCTGCTTCCTCGAACGCGCGCGGGATCTCGTCGATGAAGCCCTTCATCAACCACACCGCGAGCGACAGATTGAAGACGGTGTAGAGCAAGATCAATCCGAGATGCGTGCCTTGCAGGTCGAGCGTGCGGTACATGATCAACACCGGCACGACGACCGCGAGCGGCGGCATGAAGCGCGTCGAGAGGATGAAGAACAGCCAGTCCTTCTTGCCCGCGAACTCGAAGCGCGAGAAGCCGTACGCCGCGGCGGTGCCGAGCGCGACGGCGGCGAGCGTGCTGCAAAGTCCGACGATCAGGCTGTTGCCCAAGTGCTCGAGGAAACTCGCTTGCGCACCGACGTGGACGTCGGCGAGCTCGGTGTAGTTCTCGAGCGTCGCTTCGAACGTGATGGCGCGCGGATCGGCGCTCGCCGTCGCCGCCGGCACGAAGTTGGGATGCGGCCGAATCGCATCGTCGCGCGTCTTGAACGACGACAGCGCCATCCACACGAGCGGTAGCATCGCCGCGAAGAGGTACGCGCCGATCACGAGGCGTCGCGCGAGCTTCACGCCGGCCTCCGTTGCATCCGCTCCATGTAGCGCGTGAACACCGTCGCCACCGCGATCACGATCACGAGGACGACGCAGGCGAAGGAGCTCCCGAGCCCGATCTTTCCGTCGCGGAACGTGACCTGGTAGAGCAACGTCGAGAGCGTCTGCGTGTTCTCGTCGTTCGGGCCGGTGATCGCCATCACGAGATCGAATTGCTTGAGCGCGTCGGTGGTGCGCAGCAGGACCGCGAGCCCGAGCAACGGCGCGCACAGCGGCAACGTGATGCGCCGGAAGACGGTCCAGGCGCTCGCGCGATCAATCTCGGCCGCTTCGTAGATCGCGGGCGGGATCGCGTTCAGTCCCGCGAGCGCGATCAGGATCATGAACGGCGTCCACATCCACACGTCGATCATCAACATCGACGTGAATTTCAACGCGCCGACGGTCAGCCACTCCGGTTGCGGAAGGCCGAGCGCCGCGAGCGTCTGATTCAAGATCCCGTAGTTGCCGTTCAGGATCAGGTTCCAGAAGAGGCCCATCACCGCGGGCGACAACATCATCGGCACGAGCAACGCGGTCATCACCACGGTCTTGCCGCGGAAGTCGCGGCGCAGCGCGAGCGCGACGGCGAAGCCGAGCACGAGCTCGATCGACACCGCGAGCAACACGAAGAGCGCGGTCAGGCGCACCGCTCCCGCGAACTCCGGCTCGGCGAACACGCGCGCGAAGTTGGCGCCGCCGATGCCGCGCGTCGTTCCGCCGACGAGCTGCGCGTTGGTGAACGCAAGGACGAGGTTGTAGACGAGCGGAAAGACGTTGAACGCGATCAACAGGATCAACGTCGGAGCCACGAAGGCCCAACGGATCGGCGCGCGCTCGTGATTCGCCACGCGGTACTCCTATCGTCCCGCTCGGAGTCGCGCCAGCTCGTCGCGCTCACATGCCGTAGCTGACCGAACCCGTGCCCGGGAGGTAGACGTAGCCGGCGGAATTGTCCGCGTTCGCGTTGCCCGATGCGTAGCGCGACGACCAGAAGCCGTCGCCGCCGCCCGCGGAGTTCGATGCGCCGCTCGCGGCCAGATTGCCGAGCGCGAACTCGCGCCCCTCGTAACCGTAGTTGCCGCGGTGGTCGATCCAGTAGCGGCCGGGCGCCACGGCGAAACCGACGACGTTCGACACCCACGTCCACTCGACGATCGGCAACTCTCGGCCGTTGACGAAGACTCCGGTGTCACCGCGGGACGCGGCGGGATCGATCGACCCCAAGTCGTGACCGGGACGGAGGAAGCCGCCGACCGATTCGCCGACGACGCCGATCGCTCCGGAGCGCGTGTCGTACCAGTACGCGCCGGCGGGCAGCGTCGTGCCGTACGCGGCGGTGAAGCCCGCGAGGTCGTCGGCGTCGAGCTCGCGACCGTTGATCGCGACGGAGCGGTTCTCGGTCGGCGCGGAAGTCGGGTAGCCGGACGGGAACTCGAACTCGATTCCGTTGCAGGCGGCGAGCACGGCGAGAGCGGATGCGGCGAACAGGTGTGCGGCTTTCATGGCGGTCTCCGTTGGGTCCGCAGGCTGAAAGTCCGTGTCGAGCGCTTCGCAACGCGGGATTCGTGCGTCGCGTGCGCCGAGGTTGCCGCCCAAACGAAAACGGGGACCGCGCCGGAAGCGCGATCCCCGCATGTGAACTCGCGAGTGCTTCGCGAGCGAAAGCTCTACTTGCCTTCGCCCTTCCAGAACTCGATCGAGTTGAAGATCAGGATGTCGGCGAGGTAGCACACGCCGTACACCGGGATGATGTTGAGGCCGAGGAAGACGGCCTCGTTGCCCCACTTGCTGTCGGTGACCTTGCCGTTCCAGTCGTGCAGGTTGTTCCAGGTCTTGTTCGGGCCGTAGCAGCTGCCGCACATGAGTGCAGCGGCGATCGCCAGGGCGGAGAGCGTCTTCTTCATGGTCGTTTCTTTGGGTTCGGTTCTTGGTTCGGATCGTCGGAACCACCCCGACGACTTCCCTTTAGATGTAGCGATCGGGGCGCGCCGAGTCAGTTTTTTTCCGGACGCTTCGGGCGAACCTCGGCAGAAACCGGTACGGGCACGCGTGCCTCAGTTGGTGGTGATCGCGACGAGCTCCTCGCGCGAACCCGTCTCAGGATTGGTCGAAAGCACCAGCCCGACGCCCGGCGCGTAGTACTTGTTCTCGACGTGGCCGGGCTCGATCGGCGTGTAATCTTCGGTCTGCAGACAGTTCGCATAGCTGCCGAGCGGCACGACCGCGTTCGCGGCGAGGCCGAGCACGCCCGCGACGTCCTCCGCCTCGCCGACCAGGAACTCCTGGCGATACACCTCGCCGACGATCGGCGAGGCCTGCATCACGATGCCGGGTTTCGCGCCGTCGACGCCGGCTTCCCACGAGCCTCCGAACCCGACGAGCACGCCGCCTTCGTACTCGATCGAGAACTCGCCGAAGTACCAGACGTTGCCGTCGACATCTTGAGCGAACCAATCGAACGTGTCTTCGATCACGACGCCGTCGAGGTCGGCGACGTCGTGCACCACGATGCACTCGACGCCGAGGATCGTCTTCGTCTGGTGCGTGATCATGTAGTTGATCGTCTCGAGTCCCTCGGGTGTCGAGTTTTCGTACACGAGGGTCGTGCCCGGCACGAGCGGCATCAGCGGATTGGAGATCCCGACGACGTAATCCGCGGGGTCGATCAACGGATCATATGCGTTGCTGCCGAGCGCCTTGCACAGATCGATGCGCGCGGCGTACTGCTCCTTGCAGTCGTCGAGGGCCTCGTCGAACGCGCCGATCGCCGCGTCGATGCAGTCCTCGCGCGCCGTGACGTCGGTGAGGTTGATGCACTTGGCCCGCTCGGTCCAGTACGCCGAGCTCGCTTCCTTGCGGCACGCGGTGTCGGCGTACGCCGCGGTCTTCTTGCAGGGGTTGGACTTCTCGCTCGAAGCGAACAGTGGTGAGCACCACGCGACGGTGGAAGCGACCAACGTCGCGCCGAGAGCGAAGGACGAACGTGTGACCATGATCTAGGCTCCTTATGTGTGTCTCTGTGGAATCGCGAGCGCGAGCGTCGACTCGAATCCCCATCCGATGACGCCGCGCTTCGATCGAGGTGTACTGCGCGCGACGTTCCTCGTGGGGCGCGCGGAGTTACGCGGGGATGATCGGCCGTCGTCGCGGGCGCGGCGCGGGTTCGCGCGTCGTCGCGGTCATACGTCGGTAACCCGCCGCGCTTCGACGCGGCGCGGCGCCCGATCGCGAGCGCTCGCTCGACGTTCGACTGCGAACACACCGCCGCCCGCGCGATAATCGCACCGTAATCGCGGCTCGAGGTCAGCGCCCGCGTCGCGTCGTTCGAACGCTCCTCGCCGCGCGTCGATGCCGTAGAGTGGAAGCATCATGCGTGTCCTGATCGTCGAGGACTCGGAGGCGTTGCGCGATTCGCTGCGTGCGGGGCTCGCGCGCGAGGGCTTCGCGGTCGATGCGGCCGCCGACGGCGAGGCCGGCGCGGCGCTCGCGCGCAACAATCCGTACGACGTCGTCGTCCTCGATTGGATGCTGCCGAAGTTGAACGGGCTCGGCGTGCTCGCGTCGCTCTCGAGCGTGCGTGATCGGCCGCACGTCCTTGTCCTCACCGCGCGCGATCGCGTCGAGGATCGCGTGCAAGGCCTCAACGCCGGTGCCGACGACTACTTGGTCAAGCCGTTCGCGTTCGAGGAGCTGCTCGCGCGGCTCCACGCGCTGGTGCGACGTCGCTACGCCGAGCCTTCGTCGCGCATCGACGTCGGCGCGCTCTCGATCGACGTCGTCGCGCGCCGCGCGAGCGTCGCCGGCGCCGCGATCGACCTGACCGCGCGCGAGTTCGCGTTGCTCGAGTACCTCGCGTTGCGCAAGGGCCACACCGTGACACGCGAGGAGATCGAGGATCACATCTACGGCGTCCACAAGTTGCCGTCGAGCAACGCGGTCGACTCCGCCGTGTGCATCCTGCGCGCGAAGCTCGGGGAACGCGGCAAGCACCTGATCCAGACGCGTCGCGGGCGCGGCTACGTGCTCGAAGAGCGCTCGCCGTGAAGTCGATCCGCGCGTACTTGCTCTCGCGTCTGCTCGGCGGCTCGATCGTGATCCTGGTCGCGGCGGGTTTCGCCGTCTACTTCGCCGTCGCGCGTTCGCACGCGCGGCGTTTCGACGAGAACCTCGCCGACCGAGTGCTCGGTTTCGCGTCGATCCTCTTCCAAACCAAGGACGGCCTCGAGTTCGAGTTTTCCGGTGAGCTGATGCCCGAGTACGAGCGAGCGAACGCCCCCGCGTACTTCGAGCTGCGCGTCGTCGGTGGCGCCGTGGTCGAGAGTTCGGAGTCGCTGGCGGGCCGCGAGCTCTCGGTCGTCGGTACGCCCGGCCCCGAACCGATCTATTGGACGGCGCCGCTGCCCGACGGCCGCACCGGCAGGTTCGTTGCGCAGATCGTCGAGGTGCACCACGTCTTCCCCGAGGAAGGCCCCGATCGGCCGACCGCCGCGACGGTACTGGTGACGATCGCGCGCGGGCGCGAGGACCTCGTCGTCGCCGAGCAGGAGACGATGGCGTGGTGCGCGTTGGTGTGCGTCGCGCTCTGTTCGTTGATCGCGTTCGTGACGTGGACCGCGGTGCACGGCGGCCTCGAGCCGGCGAACCGGCTCGCGGCGGCGCTCGATGCGCTCGACGTCGAGCGTCTGCCCGATCGCCTCGAGGTCGGCGAGGTGCCGAAGGAACTCGCACCGGTCGCGGAGAAGAGCGCCGCGTTGATCCGCCGCGTCGACGCGGCGTTGAAGCGCGAGCGTCGGACCACCGCCGACATCGCCCACGAGCTGCGCACGCCGATCAGCGAGTTGGTGACCGTCACCGAAGTCGCGCTGCGCAACGGAAGCGATCCCGAGGGCTCACGTCGCGCGCTCTCGACCGCGCGCAACGTCGCGTGGCGGATGGGGCACACGGTGTCGACGCTGTTGCGTCTCGCGAGGTTGCAGACGCAGTCCGAGCGTTTCGAGCGCGTCGAGGTCGAGCTCGCCGACCTCGTCGCCGAAGCGCTGCGTTCCGGCAACGGCGTCGCGCACGCGCCGCGCGTCGACGATCGAGTCGCTGCCGGCGATCGCATGCAGGGCGACCGCGACGTCCTGCGCATCGTGATCTCGAACCTGATCTCGAACGCGTTGCACTACACGCCGAGCGACGGCTTCGTGCGCTGCCGCGTCGAACGCGACGAACACGGCACGGCCTTCGTCGTCGAGAACGGCCCGGTCGATCTGGCGCCGGAGGACCTGGCGTCGCTCGCGGAACCGTTCTGGCGCAAGGACGGTGCGCGCGCCGACCGCGCGCGCTCGGGCCTCGGTCTCGCGCTCTCCCACGCGCTGGCCGAACACGCCGAGATGCGCCTCGCTTTCACGCTCGAAGGCTCGACGTTCCGCGCGATGCTCGCGGATCGCGAACCCACGCGCGCTACTTGAGCAACCCCGCCTCGCGCAGGATGCGTTCCTTCTCGTCGGCGAGTTTGTGCAGCGCCTCCAGGGTGTCCATCTGTCCGTCGACCGCTTGGCCCACGTACTTCTGCGTCACGTTGAGGAGCTCGTTGAACTGCGGCACGTTCCAGAAGTCGCGCATCGTGTCGATCGAGTCGGCGAACGGCGCGTTGTAGGGAGTCTTCGCGCGGAACTCGGCACTGCCGAGGATCGCGGTGTTCGCGGTGAAGCCCGCGGGCTTGGTGATCCACTGCTCTTGCGTCTCGCGTTTCAGGAACCACGCGATGAACGCTTTCGCGAGCTCCTGTTGCTCCTTCGGAATGCGCGTCGAGATCGAGAGGCCTTGGCCGCCGAGGCTCGCGATGCGTTTGCCGTCCTGAGCGGGCACGGTGGCAAACCCGACCTTGTCGCCGAACTTCGCGAGCACGCCGGGGAAGAACGCGAAGTAGTTGAGCATCATCGCGCACGAGCCGTTGTTGAACGCCTCGAGCACTTCGCCGTAGTCGAGGTTCTCCGACTTCTTCGGACCCAGCTTGATCAGCGCCTTGAACTTCTCGATCGCCGCGACGGTGCCGGCCGTGTCGAGGAAACCCTTCACGCGGAACGAGCCTTCCTCGTGCCACATCCCGCCGTTGGCCCACAACAAGTTCTGCAAGCCCATCGTCAACGCGTCGTACGCGCGGCCGGTTTGCAACGCGCAGCCGTAACGCTTGTCGTCGGGCCGGAAGAAGAACGTCGCGACCTGTTCGAATTCGTCCCACGTCGTCGGCACCGCGAGCTCGCGACCGTACTTCGCTTGGAACGCCGCACGCTCCTTCGGATCGTCGAACCAATCCTTGCGGTACGCGAGCCCGACCGCGTCGGTCTCGCACGGAGCCGCGTACCACTTGCCGCTGTTCTCCGGGTACTCGCACAAGTACTTCGCCGCGCGCGCGTGGATCGTCTTCAGGTCGACGACGGTCGGCAGCCAGTCGGTGAGCTCGACGTAGCTGCCGCTCTCCGCGCCTCGACCGATCCATTGGCTGTCGCCGATGACGATGTCGAACGCCGTGCGCGAGTTGCCGAACTCGAGGAAGACTTTCTCCTGGTAGCTCGAGAGCGGGATCTGATGGACCGTGACTTTCACGCCGGTCGCCTTCTCGTACTCGCGCCCGAGTTCCTGCAGGCCCGTCGCCGGATCCCATTGGAACCACCAGATGTCGAGCGTCTTAGCGGCGGGCGCGGCGGATCCGGTCGGCGTCGCGCTCTCTTCCTTGGAGCAGCCGACGAGCAGCGCGAACATGAGGCAGACGACCGACGCAACGGTAGGGGATTTCATCGTGGGAACCTCGGGGCGCGTGATCGTAGCGTCGAGGGCTAGCATGCGCGCGAAGGGCGGCGAACGTTGACTCGAAGGCTTCGAGCAGTATGGGTCGCGGGCATGCTCTGCACGCTCCAGAGCGTCGCGCTGGTTCTGGTGTTCGGCGAGTACTCGTGGAGTGCCTTCATGGCCATGGGCGACGGCACCGAGTTCTTGCTGATGCTCGCATGGCTCGCGATCAGCACGAGCGCATGCGCGTTCTGGACCGTCCTTGCGTTGTTCGAAGGCACGGTCGCGTTTCCCAAGCGACCGATCTCGTTCGTTGCCCTCGCGCTCGTGAGCGTCGCGGTCGTAGCGCTGTTACCGATCGGCCTGATGCGCCTCATGGAATCAGCGGGTCCGATCGTCTGAAGCGACGTCGGCGAGCCTCTCGGATCACGCCTTCTTCGCACGCTTGCGGCGCAACGCCTTGAACTTCTGCGTTTGAGCGAGGATCGCGCGTTCGGTCGGCAAGCGCTCCATCGAGCTCGCGCCGTAGAAACCGTCGACGCCTGGACAACGCTCGAGGATGTAGCGCGCGTCCTCGGGCTCGGCGATCGGACCGCCGTGGCAGAGCATCAACACGTCCTTGCGGACCTTGCGCGCGACTTCGACCATGCGATTGATCTTCTTCACCGAGTCGTCGAGCCCGAACACCGTGTGCGCGCCGATCGAACCGCCGATCGTCGTGCCCATGTGCGCGACGAGAATGTCGGCGCCGGCTTCCGCCATCCAACGCGTCTCTTCGTCGGTGAAGACGTACGGCGTCGTCAAGAGATCCATCTCGCGCGCGAGCCGCACGATCTCGACCTCTTGCTTGTACGAGATGCCGGTCTCTTCGAGGTTGAGGCGCACGTTGCCGTCGAAGAGGCCGACGGTCGGGAAATTCTGGATGCCGGAGAAGCCGAGGTCGCGCAGCTCGCGCAGGAAGAGCTTCGGCAGCATGAACGGATCGGTGCCGCAAACTCCGGCGAGGACCGGCGTGTGCTCGACGACCGGGATCACCTCGAACGCCATCTCCTTGACGATCTGGTTCGCGTTGCCGTACGGCATCAAGCCCGACATCGAACCGCGACCCGCCATGCGATAGCGGCCCGAGTTGTAGATCACGATCAAGTCGATGCCGCCTTTCTCCTCCCACTTGGCGGAGATGCCGGTGCCCGCGCCGCCGCCGATGATCGGCTCGCCGCGCTTCACTTGGGCGCGCAGGCGTTTGAGGATGCCGGTGCGGGAGTTGTCGTGCTTCGGAGTCGCCATGTTCATTTCGCGCGCGTGCGCAGCATTTCGAGCAACGCGTTCGCCGCGGCGTCGGCGAACGCGGCATCGTTGATGTGGAGGTCGAGTTCGAGCACGGGCACGGCGTCCGCGCTGCGTTTGATTTCGTCGTAGAGCGCTCGACGCGCCGCCGGATCGTCGAACGGCTGGCCTGCGCGATCGAGCGCGGAGACGCCGCGCGACGGCAGGAGAATCTTCGCGGGTCCGCGCGAGCGCGCGATCTTGACCCCGAGCTCGCGACCGAGCGCGCGGTTTTCGTCGACCGTCGTGCGCATCAGGGTCACGTTCGCATTGTGCTCGTGGAACTTGCGGGCCGCGAACTTCGCGGGAACCGTGGCGCGCGCCCAGAAGTTGACCATGTCGAGGGCGCCGACCGAGACGACTTGGGGGAGGCCGAGCTCGGCCGCCGCGGTCAATCGATCGGGTCCGGCCGAGAGCACGCCGCCGACGAGTTCGTCCGCGAGTTCCGTCGTCGTGATATCGAGCACGCCGGCGAGCAAGCGCTCGCGCGCGAGCGACTCGAGCGTTTGTCCGCCGCTCCCCGTCGCGTGAAAGACGAGCACTTCGTATCCCGCCGCTTCGAGCACCGCTCGCGCGCGTTCGACGCACGGCGTCGTCACGCCGAACATCGACGCGGCGATCAGCGGCTTGTCGTCACCGGCTTGCGCCGCGCCGCCGCGCACCATTCCGGTCATCGCCTGCGCGGCCCGAGTGAGGACGCTCCGACTGATGCGATTGAGCCCCGCGATGTCGACGACCGAGTTCATCATCAAGATGTCCTTCGAGCCGACGAACGCGCGCACGTCGCCCGACGCGAGCGTGCTGACCATCAACTTCGGCACGCCGATCGGGAGCGCGCGCATCGCCGCCGTGCCGATCGTCGTGCCCGCGCCGCCGCCGAGGCCGAAGACGCCGTCGAGCGTTCCCCGCCCGTGGGCCGCGAGCGCGAGAGCCGTCGCTCCGCGCGCCGCGGCGTTGACCGCTTCACCGCGGTCGCCGCGCTTCTGCAGCGCTTCGAGCGTCGTACCTGCCGCCTCGAACACTTGCTCGCGCGCCACGTCGGCCTTCACCTGCGGCGCGCCGACGCAGCTCGTGTCGACCAGCACCACCGAGACGTCGAGCGCTCGCAACGCCGCGCGCACGAACTCCGCCTCGTGGCCCTTCGTGTCGAGCGTGGCGAACAAGTAGACGGACATCGGCGCGGGACCCGGCGGGGGCGCGGGATTGTACGGCTGGTTCGCGGCGCTTCGCTCGCGGCGCCCGCGACTGGGCACGGCGCTCTTCCGCCGGCCGCGTCGTCGTCGTGGATCGCGTTTCCTGTCACCTCGTGTTGCCGCCTGTTCGGCGTTCGCGTCGATCCGCCGCGTGCGAAGAGCCGGCAATCCTCTCCGCGCGACGTCGGCGAAGACACGGCGCCTGAGAGCTCGCTCGGGAGCTCGGCGGTGACGCACTCGTCCCGTGCGGGGCTGCGCGGGCGCGACCTCGGTCGGCGGCGCGGTTTCTCGGCAGGACGGACCGGCGGTCCAGGTGCTCGCGGTACGAGCGCCGAGCATGTCGCAATTGCGATCGCCGCCCTCTGCGTCCGTGTCCAAGCCTTCATCGCGGTGCGCTCGGCTCGTCGGACCGACGTCGGGATTCGATGCCTGCGCTCCGCCCGTCCGGGTTGAGCGCCTGCGACCCGCCTTCACGGGCTCGCCCGTGAGGATTCGTGGGTTGCTTCTTTCTTCGGTGGACGTTCCGGCGACCTGCGTTTCATGTCGACGCCGTCACAGACCGCGAACTCGCGCTAACCTGGGAGAGTTCTCCCCACCTCGATGAACACCCGCGAACCTCCCCACTTCTCGGTAGAGCAGCGCTGCAACTCCGAGTTGGCGGTGCGCGCCCTGCGACTCGGTTCCGGCGTCGCGCTGCACCGTCCGACGCAGGTGTACCTCCAGCTCGCGTCAGCCTGCGGCCGTCCGTGTTGGCTGTGCGGCGAACACGCGCTCGCGCCGACCGCGTGTCACGGCGAACGCAGCGTCTCGCTCGCGCCCGAAGTCTTCGCGCGTCTCGAGCGCGACGTCTTCCCCTGGTCCTCCCAACTCTTCCTCACCGTCGGCGGCGAGCCGACGTTCTCGACGCACTTCGCCGACTTCGCGACGCGCGCGGCCGCGGCCGGTCAAGAGATCCATCTCGCGACGCACGGCACGCACCTCGAGCGCGATGCGATCGCCGAGGTCGTCGCACGGCGCATCGCGTTCGTGCGGATCGCGATCGACGCCGCCACGGCCGAGACGTACGAGCGTCAGCGCGTCGGCGCGAGTTGGACACGGCTCGTGGCGGGGCTCGAGAAGCTCGGTGACTTCAGGCGCAGCGCGGCGGATGGGCACGGCTGTCGTCTGTCTCTCGGCTTCGCGATCGCGCGCGGCAACGTTCACGAGCTCCCGGCGTTCGTCGAACTCGCTCGCCGCATCGGCGCCGATGCGGTGCACGCGCGCCACGTCGTCGCGACGAAAGGCGCCGAGTCGTCGGTCGCGGAGCCGGAGCTCTACGACCGCGCGTACGCCGAGGCCGCCGCGCGCGCCGAGGAGTTGGGCGTCGAGTTCGACGCGCCGCCGCGGTTCGCGGACGAGGCGGCGAGGCTCGCGCTCGCGACGCGCGTGCTCGACCCCGATCTCGCGGACTACGCGGTGCCGTGTCGTTCGCCCAATCAGATGTTCTTGGTGCTCCACGACGGCCGCGTCCAAGCCTGCCGCCATCCGCTGGCGCACGACAAGCTCGAGATGGGCGACCTGCGGACGCAGAGCTTCGCCGAGATCTGGAACGGCCACGCGTACCGCAATCTGCGCGCGGGCTTGAAGACCGGCGACGCGCCGAAGCTCTGTCGCGCGTGCCCGATCGTCCACGCGTCGCCGCCGATCGCCGCGACCGCGCGCGAACTCGCCGCGAGCCCGAACGTGCGCAAGCACTACGGCTCGCGCGAACTCGAGCCGGCGCCCGAAGTCGTCGGGGCGGAGACGCTCGCGCGCTCCGGCGTCGCCGAGTACACGCACGACCTGCGTGCTCACGCCGATGCGTTGGCGGCCGAACTCGTCGCGTTGCGCGCCCACGCGCGGACGATCGAGGCGGAGCGCGATGCGCTCGCCGGTCACACCGCGAATCGCGAGTGGGAGCGCGCGCACCTGCTGCGTCACATCGCCAACTTGGAGCGCGAGCGCCCGCGCCTGAACGAGCACATCGCGAACCTCCAGGCGTCGGAACACAACCTGGCGGCCCACGCCGGACGGATCGCCCGCAAGCTCGAACTGCGGAGCTTGGGCGGACTCGTGTTGCGCGGTCGTCGACTCGGGCAACGTCTCACCGGCTTGGTCGTCGAGCCTCCGCTCGCCGAGGGCGAGCCCGGCTCGAACGGCGCGGTCGAGCACCACGAACGCGAGCCTTCGAACTAGCGTTCCCGCGCTCGCGACCGCGCGTTCGACCGAAGCGCCGACTTCATCCGCCCCCTCGCGCGGCGTAGCATCGGCCCTCGATATGAGTCCCCGAGCGCTGATCGCCGTCGTCGTCCTCTTCTGCCTCTCTCTCGCGAACGCGGCGTCGGCTCAACGACCCGCCGCCGCCGCGCCGTTGCGCATCTTCCTGCGCGGAGGCGCGAAGACGCACGGGCCGAACGAACACGAGCACACGCTCTGGATCCGCGAGTGGACGCGCTTGCTCGGCCAACGCGGCGCGACGGTGTCGGGCGCCACGCGTTTCCCGACGCCGGCGGAGCTCGAGCGCACCGATGTCCTCGTGATGTACGCGGCCGACGGCGGTTCGATCCATGGGCTCGAGCGCGAGTCCCTCGAGAAGTTCCTCGCTCGCGGCGGCGGCTTGGTCGTCCTGCACGACGCGTTGTGCGGCGACGATCCGCAGTGGTGGAAGACCGTGATCGGCGGCGCGTGGGAGGACGGCGTCGCGAAGTACTGGAACGGTCAAGTCGGCGTCTACCTCCAAGACTTCGACCACCCGATCACGCGCGGCGCGTCGAACTTCATCTTCGAGGACGAGATCTACTACAAGCTGCACATGGCGGACGACGTGCACGTGCTCGCCGCGAGCATGCACACCGTCTTCGACATCGAGCCGCAGATGTGGACGGTCGAGAAGCCGACGTACCGCGCGTTCGTCGCGGTCCAAGGCCATCTCTGGAAGTCGTTCGAGCATCCGGCGTGGCGCGCGATGCTCTTGCGCGGCATCGCGTGGGCCGGGAAACGCGACGCGGATCTCTTGACCGACGGCGAGGAGCGCAAGTCGCTCGCGTACCCGCCGGGCGGGCCGATCCAACCGGAACTCGCGTCGCGCAAGCTCGAGCTCGACCCCGAGTTCCAACTCAATCTCGTCGCCGCCGAGCCTCTCGTCGACAAGCCGATCTCGGTCGACTGGGACGCGCGCGGTCGCATGTGGGTCGCGCTGACGCCGGGCTATCCCGACAAGTCGAAGTTCTCCGGGAAGCCGCCGCACGATCGCATCGACGTGCTCGAGGACGTCGACGGCGACGGCGCGATGGATCGCGCGACGAACTTCGTCGACGGGCTCGATCTCGTCACCAGTTTCGTCTTTCATCGCAACGGCGTGATCGCGAGCGCGTCGCCGGAGCTCTGGTGGCTCGGCGACAAGGACGGCGACGGCAAGTGCGACGAGCGCAAGGCGCTCTTCACCGGCTTCGGCTACGGCGACACGCACGCGGTGGTCTCGAACCTGCGCTGGGGCATGGACGGTTGGATCTACGCGACGCAGGGCTACTCCGGCGGCACGAGCGACGTGTCGAGCGGCCCCGACTTCGGCGCGAAGCATTTCGGCCGCATCGGCAACGGGCTCTTCCGCTTCAAGCCCGACGGCAGCGCGATCGAGATGGTGTCGAGCTACGGCTCGAACACGTGGGGTCTCGACTTCGATTGGGACGGCGAGCTCTTCTTCACGATGGCGAACGGTGCGCACGTGCGGCACGTCGTCGTGCCCGAGCGCGCGATCGCCGCCGGTCGCCTCGAAGGCGTCGAGACGTGGTCCGACATCGCCGATCACGATCGCGTGTTCCCGCTCTTCCACTCCGATCTCTCGCCGTACGCGCAGATCGATTTCGTGGGCGGCTTCACCGGAGCGGCCGGTTGTTGCCTCTACACCGGCGGCGCGTGGCCGTCGAAGTACGACGGCGCGCACATCGTGTGCGAACCGACGGTCAACCTCGTGCACCTCGACTTGCTCCAACGCAACGGAGCGACGTTCAAAGCGACCAAGGAGAAGGGCAAGGAGGACAAGGAGCTGCTCGCCGGCAGCGATCTGTGGTTCCGGCCGGTGCACACGCGCGTCGGGCCGGACGGCGCGCTCTACGTCCTCGACTTCTACAACCAAGCGTGCGTCCACAACGACACGCGGGGGCCGAAGCACGGACCGACCAACGCCGCGCTGCGCGCCGATCGCGATCACACGCACGGCCGCATCTGGCGCGTGCAACACAGGGATGCGCGCAAGATCCGGCCGCCGGAGCTCGCGGGCATGGATCCTGAGGATCTCGTCGCGTCGCTGCAGAGCAACAACCGTTGGGTGCGGATGACCGCGCAGCGGATGATCGTCGACGATCCCGCGTTCGGCGCGAAGGGCGAGCTCGAGATGCTGCTGAGGACCGCGAAGTCGCCGGCGGCGAAGGTCCACGCGTTGTGGGCGCTCGCCGAACGCGGCGTCGCGCATCCTGAATTCATCAAGGACGCGGACGCCGCGTTGCGACGCAACGGTTTGCTCGCGGCGCTCGAGTACCCGACCTCCGCGCCGATCCCGTGGCAGCAATCGATCTACGACAAGGATCGCCGCGTCGCGTTGGTCGCGCTCGAAGTCGCGTCGCGCGCCGCCGGCGCCGCGCCGTACCTCGTCGACCTCTTCGCGACGCTCGACGATCCGTGGTCGCGCTCGGAGATCGTCTCCGCGGTCGTCCACGATCCCGAAGCGTTCCTCGCCGCCGCGCTCGCGTCGCCGAAACGCGCGGAGCTCGCGACCCTCGCCGGCGCCGTCGGCGCGACGGTCGGGCGTTCGCACGACGTGCGCGAGCTCGAGAAAGTCCTCGCGCGGCTCGCGGACGCGAGCCAAAGCTCGGGCGGCACCGGCGGTTTCGCTCCGGCGGCGTTGCTCACGCTCGGCCGCGGTTGGAAGGACGAAGCGAACTTCCGCGCGAGCGACGGAGTGCTCGCGAGCCTCGGGAAACTCGCCGCGGCGCCGACCGCCGACGACGCGATCGCGGCGTTGCCGTTCGCTGCGCGTTGGAACTACGACGGCCGCCTCGACGCCGCGCTCGGCGCGGCGAGCGCGAAGTTGACGCTCACGCTCGACGACGCATCGGCGACCGGCGAAGCGCGGCAACGTTCGCTGCGTTTGCTGTGCGCAATCCCGTCGCGTCGCGCCGACGCGATCACGGCGGCCGAGAAGCTGCTCGCGCCGAACGCCGCGCCGGACTTGCGCGCGACGGCGATCGAAGAGCTCGCGAAACTCGCCGGCGACGACGCGGGCGCCGCGTTGGTGCGCGGACTGCCGGCGCTCGGCGGGCCGGCGCGCGAGCTCGCGCTCAGCGCGATCGTTTCGCGCGCGGGCTCCGCGCAAGCGCTGCTCGCCGCGATCGAGTCCGGCGCGCTGACGCCGCAGGAACTCGGACCGCGCGGCGTCGCCGCGTTGCGCAACCACCCCGACGCGAAGACCGCCGCGCGCGCGACGGAACTCTTCGATCGCCTCGGAGGCGCGAGCGCGAAGAAGATCGAGCAGTTGGTCGCCGAGCTCGAGCCCGTCGTGCTCCAACCCGGCGACGCGACCGCGGGTCGCGCGGTGTTCGAAGCGAACTGCGCGAGTTGCCACGCTTTCCGCGGCCAAGGCGGCAAGGTCGGTCCCGACTTGACCGGCATGGGCACGCACGGCGCGAAAGAGCTGTTGCCCGTTGTCCTCGATCCGAACCGCACCGTCGAAGCCGCGTACGTCGAATACGTCGCGGTCACCGACGACGAACGCATCTTCACCGGCGTGCTCGCGCGCGACACCGCGGAGTCGATCGTGTTGCGCAGCGCGACCGGCGACGTCGAGGTTCCGCGCGCGGAGCTCGTGTCGCTGAAGTCGAGCGGCCGCACGCCGATGCCGGCGGGTTTCGAGAGCCTCGGCGGTCCGGCGTTGCGCGATCTCTTCACCTACCTCGGCTCGACGTACGCGGGGTTCCGCACGCTCGATCTTCGTCCGTTCGTCGACGCGTCGACGCGCAAGGGGATGTACGACACGCGCTTCGACACCAACGCGCTCGAGCTCGTCAAATGGGGCGTGCAGGAGATCCACGGGGTGCCGTTCGACGTGCTCGATCCCGCGAACTCGAGCGAGAAGAACGTCGTCGTCCTGAAGGGCGGCGCGCAACCGAAGTGGCAGAGCAAGGATCAACCGCAGCGCGTCGAGATCCCGTTCGGCTACGCGGTCGCGAAAGTCCACGTGCTCGGCGGCATCGCCGCGTGGGGCCATCCGTTCTTCCCCGACGTCGTGCCGGTCGCGAAGTGGACGTGGAAGTACGCGGACGGACAAAGCGAAGAGGTGGTGCTGAAGGACGGCGTCGAGTTCGCGGATTGGATCGGCCGCAACGACGTGCCGGGCTCCGTGTTCTGCGAAAGCGTCGTGCGCGACGACAGCGCGGGACAGCTGCGCACGTTCGCGCTCGCGCCGAAGCGCGACGTCGCGATCGCGAGCGTCGTGCTCGAGAGCTTCGACAACGACCGTGCGCCGACCTGGGTCGCGCTGACGGCGGAATTGCCCGGCGCGCACGTCGCGACCTCGACCGCGCCCCAACCTCCGAAAGCGCTCGCGCCCGTCGAACTCCTGCTGGTCGGCGGCGGTTCGAGCCACGACTTCGCGAAGTGGTTCGGCGCGACCGACTCCGCGACGTTCAAGGCGGCCGGCGCGAGTTCGTTGCGCTACACCGAAGACACGGCCGAGCTCGCGACGTCGCTCGCGGCGGCGAAGGCGTTGGTGCTCTCGACCAACCAGGCGATCGGCGCGGAAGCGCGCCGCGCTTTGACCGCGTTCGTCGGCGCCGGCGGCGGGCTCGTCGTGCTCCATCCCGCGAACTGGTTCAACTGGACCGATTGGCCCGAGTACAACCGCGAGCTCGTCGGCGGCGGCTCGAGGAATCACGGCCCGTTCGGCGAGTTCGAAGTGCGCGTCGTCGACGCGGCGCATCCGCTCGCGGCCGGTTTGCCCGCGACGTTCAAGGTCAGCGACGAGCTCTACGAATTCCAACGTGATCCGCAAGGCGCGGAGATCCACGTCGTCGCTGTCGGTCGTTCCTCCGCCGGAGAGTTCCCCGTCGTGTGGACCGTCGCGCGCAAGAACGGCCGCACCGCGTGCATCACGCTCGGCCACGACGGCGCGACGCACGAGAACGCCAACTTCGGGCGTCTGCTCGCGAACGCGTACCGCTGGGTCCTCGGCCGCTGAGCGCGCGATGTGCGAGCAGCACTTCCTGCGTTTCGTCACCGACGCCGAGGCGGAGATCGAAGTTCTACCGTGGGGCCCGCACGCGTGGCTCGCGCGCGCGGGGCTGACGGATTCGAAGCTCCTCCAACTCGTGCGCGTGAAGATGCCGCCGAAGAAGAGTCACGCGTTCCATCGCCATCCGTGCATGGAGGAGTTGCTCTACTTCGTCGAAGGCCGTGCAGAACAATGGGTCGGGCCTGAGAAGCGCATCCTGAGGGCCGGCGAAGTCGCGCACGTCCCGATGAACGAAGTCCACGGCACGTACAACGTCTTCGACGAGCCGGTGATCTTCCTCGCGGTGCTCTCGCCGGCGGTGATCGACGGGCCGGCGTTGATCGATGTGTCGCAGGACGAGCCGTGGCGCTCGATTCGCGGCGCGAAGTAGGGCGCGGCGACGCGCGGTTGCGGAATCGGGCGGCTCCCGCTCCAATGGCTCCGTCGCAACCAGCCCAACCTGCCGGGCCGGAGCGCGGCGACGTTTCCTTGCTCGGAGCGTCTCCATCGCAACTTCCTTCCCACCGGCAGACATGGAAACACTACTCGCGCTTCTCGCTGCGACGCTTCCCGCGTTCGGCGATACGCAGGCTCCGAAGGTCGAGGTCTTTTTCCCGCCGCGCGGCACGCTGACCGACGCGAAACTCCTCACGGTCTCCGGCAGCGTCGCGGACGAATCGCGCGTCGCTTCGGTGACGGTCAACGGAGTCGCGGCGCAGGTCGACGATGTCGAGGGGCGTTGGCGTGCGCAGGTGCCGATCGGTGTAGGCGACTGTGAGCTCGTGATCGCGAGCGCCGATGTGCTCGGCAACCTCGACGCGCGAGCGGCGACGACGAGCGTGCGGAATGACGGGACGTATCCAATGTGGTGGTCGTATTCGGCCATCGCACCCGACGGCCGGCACGCGTATGCGTTCGACAACGGGCGCAACGCGTTGGTCGAGGTCGATCTCTTGACCGGCCTGCGCCGAGTCGTCGCCGACGAGAACGACGGTGGCGGCGTGACGATCAAGAACGTGCGCTCGGTCGATGTCGACATGGCGAATGGACGATTGCTGGTGGTCTTCGCGAACGCGCTGTACTCCGTCGATCTCACCACGGGTGTCCGCACGCTCGTTTCAAGCGGCGGCAAGGGAACGGGACCCGTGTTCTGGAACGCGAAGGATGTGCGCCTCGAGGTCGACGGTGCGCACGCGATCGTCAGCAACGACGCCTGGTATCCACTCAACCACTTGATGCGGGTCGACCTTGCAACCGGCAATCGAGCGATCTTGTCGGGCCTCGACGTCGGCATTGGCCCGCGCTTCGGGAGGATCTACGACACTGTCCTCGACCACTCCGGCACTCAGGCGTTCGTCACATGCGGGGGGCCTTGGCGAGTCTTCGCGGTGGATCTGGTGACCGGCGCGAGACGCGTACTCGCCAGCCCTGGAGTCGGAAGCGGTGCCTGGTTCAACTCCATCCTCCAGCTCGGTTTCGATGCGACCAAGAACGCCGTGGTAGGCGTGGCACCCGGAGTCGTTCTCGCGATCGATCCCGTGACGGGAGATCGCACGGAGTTGATTCCGCCCGACTCACCGGCGTCCGCTCCGCTCCAGGAGTACTTCATCCGTGTGCTCTCCGATCCGTCATCGGGTGACCTGATCGCGTTCCCGAACGACGTACTCCGAATCGATCCGGAGACGCAAGAGACTCGGATCCTCTCTCGTGCGACGCGCGGCCGCGGAGACCACCAGTTCGGACCAAGTGCACTCGGGTTCGAATCGAGCGGCGATCAGATCTGGTACCTGAATCGTGCGAACTTCGCCTATCCGCGCTCGACGCTTTGTCGTCTCGATGTGGGCACCGGGCAACGCACCGAGCTCGTGAAACTCCCATTCGACTTCAACGGGAACCTGTTCGCGGACAAAGCAGTCTTCGATTTCGCCGCTCGCTGTGCGTGGGTGTACTCGACACCGCTGTCCTCTGCGCACGACTGGGGGTATCGCGTAGACCTGGCAACGCTCGAGGTCGCGCCGATTCCAGGCTTCCATGCGCCCGACTGGCCCGCGCCCGGTTCCGTCACGTTCGATCCCGATACTCACGAACCCGTGATCGAGGTCGGTTCGCTGTGGCGTTTCCATGGCGATGGCTCGGCGACCGAGGTCTCCACTCTCACGGGGCTTCCCGTGCTCGGCTATTCGACTGCGTTGTGCGCAGACGACAGCGGTCGTGCGTTCTATCTGGCGAGCGGGCCCTACCTGCTGAGCGTCGATGCCGTCACCGGCGTATGGTGGTGTACGAGTTCGCCGGCAATCGGCGGCGGACCGATCCTCGATACGCTCTTCCCGATCGATTTCGACGGCCGACGTCGGCAAATTGTGTTGGCCAACCACAAGACACCGGCCCTGATCGAAGTCGACCCGCTGAGCGCGGTGCGCACGGTCCGGGCCGCCGGCGAATGCGCCGGCGTTCCTGTCGCGGGCTGGGTCGGCGGAGGAGCACCGATCGATTCCCTGCTCGGTGTCTCCGTCGATGACCACACCGGCGTCGTGTACGCGGTCACGGGCTATCGCGCGATCCTCGCCATCGAGATCGAGAGTGGTGATCGTGTCGTCGTCGCGCATTGAACGTCACTCGCCGATGATCTTGACCAGTACGCGTTTGGGCCGGCGGCCGTCGAACTCGGCGTAGAAGACTTGCTCCCACGGACCGAAGTCGAGTTCGCCCTTCGTCACCGCGATCACGACGCCGCGGCCGAGGATCTCGCGCTTCAGGTGCGCGTCGCCGTTGTCCTCGCCCGTCTCGTTGTGGTCGTAGGCGGTGGTCGGCGCGTGAGGCGCGAGCTTCTCGAGCCACCGCTCGTAGTCGCGGTGCAAGCCGCCTTCGTCGTCGTTGATGAAGACGCTCGCGGTGATGTGCATCGCGTTGACGGCGCAGAGCCCTTCGCGAATGGCGCTCGCGGCGAGCGCGGCGCGGACGTCGCCCGTGATGTTGACGAAGCCGCGGCGAGTGGGGAGCTCGAAGAACAGCTCCTTGCGGTGACTCTTCATGTCGTCGACCATGATGCCAGCTGGCCATGACGACGAACTTCGACAAGCCGTCGATTCGCGAGCGCGAGGTGCCGCGCGCCGTCGACACGTTGCGCAGTCGGCTCGCCTGGTTCGCGATCGGCGGCTCGTTCGCCGGTGGTGTGCTCGGTTTCGACTTCGCCCTGCTCAGCTGCCTCCCGCTCGGCGGAGCCTTCGCCTACCCGACGTTCGCGGTGGCGACGGACTTCTCCACGCCTCGCTTCGCGGCACCCGAGCCGACCGAGTCGAGACTTCGCTCGTTCGCGCGCGCGCCGTTCCTCGCCGGTCAGTCGCGCGTCGCGTTGTTCTTCGTCGCGACGGCCGCGCTGTGCTGGCTCGGCTACATGACCGGTCGCGGGCTCACGCATCGGCCGAGCAATCTCATGGCCGACGACGATCCGATCCAATTCGCGCTGCTCCTCGCTTACGGCGTGACCGGTGTGCTCGCGCCGCGGCTGGTGTGTCGGATGCTGCACGCGATCGAGCGCCCGGTGGTGCTCTACTTCGTCGTGCTGGCATTCGGATGGGTCGTCGCCGCGTACTCGCTGTCGGCGTACGGTCTCGGACGCGCGGTCGATCCGCAGTTCCTGTGCTCACAGGTCGCTCAGGACGGACGCATGCTCTACGGCCGAACCGAGGTCGCGGTTCTGGCCGCGTTGTGCGCCGCGATCGTTCTGGCTCACGTCCCGGAGATGCTCCGCGGACTGCGTGAGCTCGCGCCGCCGCGCGACGCTCTCACGCAAGCCTTGCCTGCTTCGCTGCGAACGACGCGCTAGATTGCGCGCGGAGGCCTTCGTCCGCATGCGCATCCTGCTCGCACTCGTCCTGGGTTGGCTCTCGAGCTGCTCGACCCTTTCGCACGTCGCACCTGCGCCGCAAGCGCCGGCTACTCCGGTCGTCACGCCGCTCGCTCAACTCGCCCCCTTCGCGCCTCTCATCGGCGGAGTTTGGAGCGCGCCGTTCAACGCCGACGTGCACGACGAGCAGCAGTTCGAATGGGTCTACGGCGGCAAGTTCGTGCGCAACGTCCACCAGGTGAAGACCAAGGACGGCAAGGTCGTCTACGAAGGCGAGACGATCTACGCGTGGGACGCGCGCGATTCGAAGATCGCCGCGTGGTACTGGAACGCGACCGGCGGCTTCATCGACGGCGAAGCGCGTTGGGACGGCGCGCACATGGAATTCGAAGGCGACAATCATGCCGGCGCGACGCAGACGGAGCGCGTGCGCTCGGTGACGGAACTCGGCCGCGACGAGTGGACCCGGACCGGCTACTTCTGGAAGGACGGCGCGTGGGTCGAGCAGGGGAAGCGCACGTACCGACGCGTGCCGTGAACGTCAGCGGCCGTCGAGTCAGACGCCGAGTTCCGCCGCGAGTCGATCGAGGAAGTAACCGACGTCGGTGACGAGCCCGATCGCTTGCATCGAGCCGCGGTTGCCGAGTTTGGTGGGTAGCGCCTCGGTCATGTCGACGCACACCGTGCGCACGCGCGCCGGCAGCAGATTGCCGACGGCGATCGAGTGCAACGCGCTCGCGAGCATCAAACACACGCCGACGTTCTTCAGCGCCGCGTTGTACGCCTCCTGCGCCTTCAACACGTCGGTGATCACGTCGACGAGCGGCCCGTCGTCGCGGATCGAACCCGCGAGGACGAACGGCACGTCCTTCTGGACGAGCTCGCGCATCACGCCCGACTTGACGACGCCGGTCTCGACCGCGCGCCGCACTCCGCCTGCGCGGTTGACTGCGTTGATCGCCCAGAGGTGATTGCGCGAGCCGCCTTCGACGGCGCGGCCGCTCATCTGACAAACGCCGAGGCTGGTCTTGAGCAGCGACTTCTCGACGTCGTGCGCTGCGAACGCGTTGCCCGAAAGAACGACGTCGACCCAACCGGCGCGCACGAGCCTGGTGAGCGCGACGTCGCCGCCCGAGTGGATGATCGCGGGTCCGAGCACGAAGGCGATGCGCTCGCCGCGTTCGCGCGCCTCGCGCATCGCGCGCGCGGCGCCGGCGACGACGACCGGCTTGTTGATCTCCATCGAGATGTCGTTCGACATGAAGCCAAACGCGCTCGCGCCGCGCGCCCGCTCCGGCGGTTTGACGCGCAAGCCGGCGCCGCGTAGCGCGACGGGCTCGCCCTTCTTGACCAGCCGTTGCTTGACGCACGTCGGTGCGCCGGCACGGAGAACCAACGCGCAGTCCATCTTCTGCTCGAGTGCCTGGATCCACTTGCCGCCGATGCGCACGAACGTGTCGTGGTTGGTGGTCGAGTAGAACTCGTCGGGCAGGATGCCGTCGGCTTCCGATGGCGCGAAGCTCGCGTCCTTCACCACACTCGCCGCGCCGAGGTAGGAGAGCTGCTCGAGGATCCGATCGAGCGACTCGGGATCTTTCGCGCGCACCGCGAGCTCGGCCGTCGACGTCTGCTCGTTGGTCTTGCCGACGACGCAGCGCAGCACCTCGAACTCGCCGCCGCCCTCGACGATGCGCGCGAACGCACGGCGGAGGATGTCCGAGTCGATGATGTGGCCTTCGAGCGTGACGACTTCTTGCACCATGGCGCGCAGTCTAGAGCGCCGGATTCGGAAGTACGCGGCAGAAGTCCCGGGGCGCGCGCGGCGCAGGAGCGCCGATGAAGTCGCGCGGGAGACCGCGCGACGATGCCTGCGGCGCCACGGCGCGCGAGCGCGCCGAGCCCGGCCCTTCGGCCGGGCCGTGTCCGCGCTCGGGAGTTCTTCGACGAACGTCCGAGTGAGGACACCAGCGCGCGGACTCCGGGCCCGGTCGTCTCCGCCGGACGTTCGGCGGCGCGGTCGGTTCGCTTCGCCCGTCGCCCGCCGGGGTGTAGCGTGGGTCTCCATGGTTGCACCGATGCGTCGTTGGGTAGCGGTCGTGCCTTTCGTCTTGCTCGCCGGGTTGCTCTTCGCCGCTCGGCGCGCGGACGTCAACGGTGAGATGACGCGCGCCGCGCAGGCGTTGCTCGTCGAGCTCGACGCGAAGCAGATCGAGCGACTCGAGTTGCCGTTCGGCGATCGCTATCGCCGCGACTGGCATTTCGTGCCGCGCGAACGGCGCGGACTGCCGCTCGCCGAACTCGGGCCCGAAGCGCGCGGACGTCTGCGCAAGTTGCTCGCGACCGCGTTGTCGGAGCGCGGGCTCCGTCGTGTCGACGGGATCGTCGAACTCGAAGGCGTCTTGCGCGATCTCGAATCGACGCCGACGAATCTCGCGCTCGGCCGCGATCCGGAACGGTACACGATCACGCTCTTCGGCAAGCCGAGCGAGAAGGAGCCGTGGGCCTGGCGCTACGAGGGCCATCATCTCTCGCTCAGCTTCACGTCGGTCGGTCCCGACCGCGTCGCGGTGACGCCGTTCTTCTTCGGCGCGAGTCCCGCGCGCGTCGCCAAGGGACCGTCGACCGGCAAACGCGTGCTCGGCGAGGAAGAGGACGCGGCGCGCGCGATCGTGCGCTCGTTCGACGAAGAGCAGCGCAAGGAAGTCAGTCCCGCGGAGTTCGCGGTGCCGAGCGACGTCGTGCTCGGGCCCCAACGCGGCGCGAGTTTCCAGAAGCCGAGCGGCTTGCCCGCGACGTCGATGAGCGAGCCGCAGCGCATCGCGGTCGCGAGCTTGGTCGAACTCTACGCGTCGAACTTGCAGCCCGAACTCGCGACCAGCGCCCTCGCCCGCGCGCGCGACGAAGGCGTCGAGACATTGCACTTCCTGTGGGTCGGCGGACTCGAGGAAGGTGAGCCGCATTACTGGCGCGTGCAGGGCAAGAGCTTCGCGATCGAACTCGACAACACGCAGGACGGCGCGAACCACGTCCACACGCTGTGGCGCGACTTCAAGAACGACTTCGGCGAGGACGACCTCGCGCGCCACTACGCGGAAGAGCACGAAGACGGGCGTTAGGCTCGCCTCTCTCTGGATTGGGTGAGCCCTCTCTTGGGCGCGAGTCGCGTGTTGATCGACGTTGCTGTTGCGCGTGCGGGAAGTTCGTCGGCGCTTCGTTCAGAGGTCCTTGCGTGCTCTCGCGAGCCCGCGTACTGTCGCGAGTGCCTCGCGGTGCAAGTGCGTGCCGCGCCGATGCAGAGAGTCGACGAAGGAGACCATGCCATGAACCTCAAGAGTTCGCTGTTCGCGATAGTCGTCGTTCTGTCCGGAATCGGTTCGCCGACGGCAGCGCCGGTATTCCAGAATGGGCCTGAAGATCACTGTTCCCCCGCGACCGTCGCGTCGGACCCTTCGGCCGGTTGCGTCAGCTCATTGACTGGATGCATCTGCACTACGAGCGGATCTGCAGTCATCGTGACGTATGGTGGCTGCGAAGGGTGCAAATTTACGATCAATGGCACGACAGCGTGCAGCCAGCCGAGCAAGCCCATCGGCACCTCGCGACCGTTCAATTGCACGACCACGACCGGGTGTGGTGGCGCCGCGACCTGCGGAGGCACCTGCCCGTGCAATGGGACCGTCTACTACCCATTCATTCTCACATGCGGCGAATGCACCGACTTCTAGAGGGCCCGCTGCAGATCCTGCGTGGTGGCCAATGCGCGTAGCCCTCGTCTTGTTCGCCGCCGTCTCCGGTTTTGTCGCTGGGTGGTTCCTGCGCACGCCTGTTGGCAGAGCCAGCTTATCCGTCGGCCAGCCCAACGACGCCGACCCGGCTACGAATTCTAGTCGTGTTCTCCCTGCGTTCGAATTGGCGCCAGCGGCACCCCGAGTCTCGGTCGAAGCGGATGCAGCGGAGCCCAATGCACCAATCGTCGATTCGCCGGATCCCCCGACTCTGCGGGATGCGCTCGCGATCCTCGACGAAGCGTTGGCCGCGCGCGGCAAACACCCGAAGGACGAAGCGACTCTCCGAGCCGAGTACGCGGACTGGTCCCTGGACATGTTGCGCGTGGCGGACTTCGCGCTGAGCCGCCGCATGCAGGCGGAAGCCAATCGGATCTCCGCCGAGCTGATGGCTAGCGGTCGATATGAGACTCAAGTCGTCGCCGCGGGCGAGCGGGTCGCCTCACCCTCGACCAGCCGAGACGAATCAGTGGTCGCATTCGGATTTTCGATCGAGCCCGGCGACGGATTCTCGACCATCAAAACCGCGAAGATCGAGCCGGGCGAGTATCCCGAGTTCGACGCTCTCAAGATGGAGGCGCAGTGGGTCGGAAGCTACGTGCGTCACCTCGAGAACCAATGAGCTGACGCTGCACCGCGAACTCCAAATGT
This sequence comes from Planctomycetota bacterium, assembly GCA_021413885.1. GTDB lineage: Bacteria > Planctomycetota > UBA1135 > UBA1135 > JACRIN01. Next base: position 24,095 of record JAIOPM010000032.1, on the reverse strand, counting down.
GTCCAGACGCGGGCCCGGATCGATCGAGTCCGAGCTAGATGGCGTAGTCGCTTGCGAAGCCGAGCGGCGGTGAACTCAGTGTGCCGCCGCGAGCATCGTCTCGACGTTCGAGTCGGCGGGCGGTGGGATGCGGAAGCGCGTCAACGCTCCGTCGACGATGCCGAGGTACACGAGAGTTCCGTCCGCGCTCATCTCCCACGCGCCGCGCGTGTTGTCGAGCGACGAAATCTCGTGCTCCGCCGCCGTCCGTCCGTCGACGCTGACGACGTAGCGCGGGTTCGCGCCGTTGCGCGGCTCGAGCGACGCGCAGAGGAAGTGCCGCGAGTCCGGCGTGAACGTCGGACGGTTGACCTGCGGCATCGGCGTCATGCGCACGAGCTTCTCGTCGACCCACATGCCTGCTCGCGCTCGATCGTTGACGTCGCTTGCGACGCGCGCGATGTGCTTGCCGTCCGGGCTGAAGCGGAAGTACCGCGGCTCCTCGTCGACCGCTTCCGCACCGACGAACGTCGTCGTCACGCCCGGGAGCGCGACGCCGTCGACGACGAGGTCCATCGACGCGCTCCTGGGTAGTGCGCCGACGAACGCCCAACGCGCGCCGTCGGGGCTGAAGCGGAACGTGTCGCCCGCGGGGCGCGGTGGGCCGGCGAGCGGCTTGCCGTCGACCAGGATCGGCTGCGTCTTCGCGTCGCTCGAACCGGGCGCCCACGCGAGTCGCGAGCCGACGGCGGAGAACACGGGTTTCGTCGCAAGGAACGGGAAGCCGTCCGATTCCTCGTCCTCGACGACGACGAACGACTGCGCGCCGTTCTGCGCGACGTACAGGAACTTCGACGAGTCGGCGCTGAAGCGCGGCAGCGTCGACACGTCGAAGATCGACGAGTACTCCTGTTGCTTCACGCCGTCGAGCAGCACGAACTGCGCGGGCGTCGGCATGTACTTGCGGCAGACCGCGGCCCAGCGCTTCCCGTCGGGACTGAAGAAGAAGCTCGCGATGTCCGCGCCGCGCGCCGCGGGAACTTCCTTGCCGTCGACGTGGAGGATCCGCTCGGCTCCCGGCGTCGGCGCGAACGACACCGCGATCCGATTGCCGGCGCCGCTGAACCAGGGAGCTTCGATGTTCGCCGCGCGCAACGCGGGCTTGCCGTTCAGAACCAGCGTCGTCGTGCCGCCGTCGAAGATGCGGCTCGCGAGCGCACCGCTCGGCGCGAATTGCAGTTGCTCGCCGAGGAACTTCACCTGACGTCCGTCGACGACGTTCCAACGCTCGCCCGACTTCTCGGTTCCGTAGTACGCGTAGTGCGCACCGTCGGGACTGAAGACGATGCGCATCGGATCGCAGCTCCACGGTCCGACGACGTCGTCGACTTGCGCGCGGCAGCCCTGCTCGGTGAACACGACGAAGCCGAGTTTCCCGCCGGCCGGCGCGAACTCGAGCGGCATCGGCGACAACACCGAGCTCGTGTACGGCATGCGCGCGACCTCCTTGCCGTCGAGCAGCACGACGCACTCGTCGCCGCTCTTCGCCGCGTACGCGACGTGCGCGCCGTCGGCGCTGAAGATCACGCGGCGTTGCCAGCCGATCAGTTGGCCGTTGCCGGCGCCCGGAATCGGCTCGCCCTGCGTACCAAGGATGGCGTCGAACTTCGGACCCTCGACCCCGTCGACGACGACGGCGACGCGGCTGCCTTTCGGGATGATCGCCGCGACGCGCACGCCGCGCGGACTGAGCGCGAGCGACGCGCCGTCGACCTTGGCGAGCAGCGTTTCGCGGACGACTTGGACTTCGGAGACCTGCGCGAGGCAGAGAACGAGCGAAGGGAGTGCGTGGAGCATGGGGTGAGGGGGTGCGCGCTTCCGGCGCGCATCCACCTCATGCGCGGACTGCGCTCCGGCCCGCAGGTCGTCCCGCGGAATCCGGGGCTCGCCTAGAAGTCGAACGCGATCACGCCGTCGATTCCGCCGTCGAGGATCTTCAGCACCGCCGCCTTCACCTTCTCGTGCTCGGGGTGGAAGAGGTAGAGATCGCGCTCCTTGGCGGTCGTGAACGTCATCACGAAGCCGTGGGTGAAGCCCTTGTTCAGTCCTTCGGGCGATGAGTAGGGACCCCACGAGTAGGACTTCAGTCCCTTGACGTGCTTCTTCATCGAGCCGATCGCCGTGAAGGTCTTCTCGAGCGCGGCCTTGGACGTGCGCGGTTTGACGCGCAACAGAACGACGTGATGGATCATCGGAGGAGTTCTTCGTTGGGGGAGCGCGAGATCGTAGCGCTCGCCGCGCCTTGACCACTACGCCGAGTGCGCGACACTGGATGCATGCTGCGTCGCTCGTTGCTCGCTGCAATCGCGTTCGTGTCCGCGTGTTCGCCGCTCTCGGAGACCGCGGACGTCTCGAGGCTCGACGAGGGCAAGACGTTCGTCGTGCCGGCGGGGGAGCGGTGGGGAGTCGAGACGATCGGCCTCGAATCCGATGCGGTCGCCGCCGTGCTGCTGAAGGTCGATGGCGCGACGCGAGTGACGTTGTGGCCGGCGCGCGACGGTCGCCGCATCGAATTCGCGAAGCGTATCGCGCTCGGTTCCGGCCAACGCGTGGAAGTTTGCGGTGCTGCGAGCGACGAGCCCGACTCGTTCTGCGTGCTACGGCGCGACGAGCTCCCGCCGCCGGCGAGCAACGACTGGACGCGCGCCACGGCGAGCGGCGACCCCCGCGTCAACGCGAAGTCCACGCACGTCTACCGTCGTGACATCGACGAGTTCGCGCGCGCGAGCGCGTGGACGATCACTGGCGAAACGTACTACGACGACCGACCGGTCAGGGATGTCGTGCTCTGGGCGTTTTGGGATGACGGCCTCGTGCTCTTCCGGATCGATCCAAACCTCGATCGCGGCGAGTACGAAGTCGGACGCGTTCCGCGCGAACGCATCGACGCGCTGGCGCGAAGCTGGGAAGCATTTCTCGCTGCGCCTCCCGTGGACGCTCTCTACTCGTGTGGGATTCACACGCGGTTTCATCAGGTCTGTGTGCGGATGGGCGCCGGCGACACGAATCGAGCGTTGTCGGATCAACACTGGCAAGATTGGATCGCAAGTGATCGCCGACCCGATGAACTCGGACGGACTCCGCACGACGCCGTCGCGTTGTTGCACGCCGCCGTCTACGACGCGGCGCGCGAAGGCGCGGCGTGCGAGCTTCCGACGCTCACGCTCGACGGCCTCGACCGTTGGGCCTTCGACGACGACGAGCCCGTGATCCGAGCAAAGCGATGAGCACCGCCCGTGCCGATCTGGTGTCCGGCGGTTTCTACGTGACGCGCTGCGTTCAGCCGCCTGTCGCGTTCGAGTCCGCGTCGTCGTCGCAAGGGATTCTGTCGCTGAGTCCTTGCTTGGCTGAATTCCTTCCCGACGTTTGGGCGTTCGAGTCGGCGAGTGACCCAGTCGCGCAGGGGGAGGCGGCGCTCCGCGCGTTCGGCTTGCCATTGGAGTTGCGGTCGGCGGTCGAACGACGTGTGCGTGACGCGCACTCGCGCGGGCGACTCGGGTGGTCGACCGTGTGGCAGGACCGCGAAGCCGCACGAGAGTTCGTCGAGTCGCTCGGGCGGCACGGGACGAACTTGATCGTGATCGAGCTCGCGGTGCCGGCCGACTTCGCGGCGCAGGTGCTCGAAGAGTTCAGGCCGAGCGCCGAACAGTCGGTTCCAGGTTTCCTCGAATGTCTCCGTCGCGGAGTGGCTCCCGACTCGACCGGAATCGATCTCGGGTGGGAGCTGCTCGGGGTCGAGTACGGCTGCAACTTGCACTCGTGGGCCTGCAACGGTCTCGTCGCTCGGGCGGGCGAACAGCTCGGGATCAGGACAGGCGCGTTTGGCCTCATTTGCACCGAAGCCGACGCGCGCGCGGTCTGCGCGTGGATCGAAGCGGGCGAGCTCGGCGAGCCGGTGCCGTGGTTTCCGGGTCTATTGAGGCGAATTGCATGAGCGCGCGCACCTTCGACGATGGTGAGCCGGTGCTCCCATCGAGGCGTTGACGCGCGTCGTCAGAGGATCGTCAGCTCGAAATTGCGGAAGCGGACTTCCGTCGCCTCGCCCGAGTGGACTTGCAGCGCGAGGACGCCCGTGAGCGCTCCGGTCGGGTCCTCGAGGTCGACGCACGGCTGACCGTTGATCCACGTCTTGACGTGGTGGCCTCGCGCCTCGATCTCGTAGTGATTCCAACCGTCGACGAGGACGTGTTGCTCGCCGCTCTTCTCCCACAGCAGCCCGCGCCCTTCCTCTTCGTAGAGCTTGCCCCACCAGCCCGGACCGACATCGGCCTGATAGCCGCGGACCTCACCGCTCGGGCGCGGCTCGGTGCGGAACTGGATGCCGCTGTTGCCGGCGTCGTGCGCGAGGCGCACGTCGAGCGCAAGCTTGAAGTCGCCGAGCTCGAGCTCGGAAACGAGGAACGAATTCTTCGCGAGGCCCGCGGTCCTGCCGACGATCTCCGTTCCTTCGACGCTCCATACCGCGGGATCGCCGGTCCAATTCGCGAGCGTCTTCCCGTCGAAGATCGTCTTCGCGTTCGCCGCCGTCGCGAGCAACCGCGTCTGCGTCGGACTACCGAGGTACGCGACCAACGCGACGACTTCGTCGGGCGCGAGCGGATCGAGCAAGCCCTCGGGCATCGCCGAGTTCTCGGTCAGCTTGCGCGTCTCGATCTCGCTCGCGGCGAGGTCGAGCACGTCGTTCTCCGTCGCGAGCACGATGCCGTCCGCGCTCTCGCGCTTGACGATGCCGGTCAGGATCTGGCCCGCCTTGAGCTCGACGATCGTCGCTTGGTACTCCTTGCCGACGACGGCGCTCGGATCGACGACGTTCGAGAGTAGATAGTCGAGATCGGCGCGGTTCGAGCCGGTGAGATCGGGCGCGAGCTTGCCACCGGCGCCGAAGAGCGAGTGGCACTGCTGGCAGGTGCGCGAGAAGACTTCGCGGCCGCGCGCGCGCGACGCTTGCTCGAGCTTCTCGCCGGTGATCAAACCCTTCAGCTCCTCGATACGTTTCTTCTTCGCCTCGGGCGTGTCGCGCACGACGCCGAAGTCGCGGGCGACCAGTTCGTCGAGCGCGGGATCCTTCAAGTTGCGCAGGTTCTGGAGCACGAACGCGCCGAGGTCGGCGCGCGGGACTTCTTCGCGCTCGATGGCGGCGAAGAGTTCCTTCGCCCACGCCGCGCGCGAGGAGAGCGTGTTCAATGCATCGCGTTTCTCGCTCTGCGCGAGTTTTCCGTAATGCGCGAGCACCGCCCGCGCCGTGCCCGGATCGTCGTACGTCGCGAGCGCCTTCAACGCGCGGCCGCGCAACGCCTCGTCGTCGAGCAATCCGATCAATACCGGCGCGAGCTCCTTGTCCTTCGCGCCGAGCAATACGTCGAGCGCTTGCTCACGCGCCTCGCGCGTCGCGTTCGCGTCGCCGATCCGTCCACGCAACGCCCCGAACGCCGCCGAGTCGCCGTACGCGACCGCGATCGCGAGTCCGCGTTCGCGCACCGTCGGATCGGCGTCGGCGGCGAGCTCGGCGTATAGCGGCGCCCAATGCTTCGGCACCGCAAGGCCGCGCTTCGTGCGCAGCGTTTCGCTGAGCTCGTCGAGCATCCACGCGCGCTTCGCCGCGTCCTTCTCGGCGCGCACCGCGTCGACCAGCGCATCCTGACACGTCGCTTCGTTCGCCGCACGGCGCACGATGAAGCGCGCGACTTTCGGGATCGCGCAATCGTCGGCGAGCGCGAGCGCGCGTTTCGGATCGGCGGGCACCAACGGTTCGACGCCGTACCAGATCATCAGCGGCAAGTTGTGATCGTCGGCGTCCTCGGCGTGCCGCAACAACGCTTCGGCGATCGACCAACGATCGTAGAGACGCAGCCGCTGCAAAGCCGACGCGAGGTAGAGGCGCACGACCGGCGACTTCGTGGTGCGCGCGAGCCTCGCGAGTTCGTTGACGACCCACGTCGGCGCGTCGCGGTCCTCGAGCAACAACTGAACGGCCCACGCGGCGACGTACTCGTGCGGACACGTAAGTTGCGCGGCCGCGAGCTTCTGCGAGAGCCCGCCGCTCGCGTGCAATGCCCACAACGCGCGCAGTCGCCGACTCGGATCGGAATTGCGTTCGAGAATGACGCGCAGCGCGCTCTCGACCCGCGGACCGGCCGCGCGTTCGGCAAGGATCAAACGCGCTTGACGCACGTACCAATCGTTCTTCGCGAGCGTCAGTTCGACGAGCTCCGCGTCGGAACGTTTGCGCAGATCGACGTGCGCCGGCTTGGACTTGCCGTAGCTCGCGCGGTAGAGCCGACCGTTGGTGCGATCCCAGCGTTCGACTTCGGTCCAGTGACACGCCTGCTTGTCGTACCAATCGCTGAAATAGACCGCGCCGTCGGGACCGTACTTGATCGCGATGCCGCGGAACCACGCGTCGTTCGCGAGCACGAAATCGTCGCGGTGCTCGCCGATGAAGCCCGAGCCGGAACGCACGAGAGCGTCGTTGTTCAGACGATTCCCGTGGATGTTGCTCATGAAGATCGTGTTGCGATATTCGTCGGGCAACGCATCGCCGAGATAGACCATCGCCCCGCAATGCGCGTGACCGCCGCCCGCCGAGCCCGAGCGGTTGTTGCCGCCGTGGGGGTTCGCGCCGAGGTAGTGACGGTGGTCCGCGATCGTCTTCAAGTCGTCGAAGACGTACGGATCGAAATGATCGCCGGCCTGGCGCTCGTAACGCGCGCCTTGGATGACGTGATAAAGGTGGGGGATCACGCACGCGGTGATGAACGCTTGACCGCCGTCGTCGAAATCGACGCCCCACGGATTCGACGTGCCCCACGCGAAAACTTCGAAGCGCTTCTTCGTCGGGTGATAACGCCACACGCCCGCATTCATCTTCACGCGTTGATCGTCGCTCGTGCCGGGCGCGCCGACGTTCGAATCGGTGAACACGCCTTGGCAACCGTAGAGCCAACCGTCGGGGCCCCACGTGAACGCGTTGAGCGTCTCGTGCGTGTCCTGATAACCGAAACCGTCGAGCACGATTTCGGCCGCGCCGTCGGGGACGAGATCGTCGTTGCGATCGGGCACGAAGGAGAGGTACGGGGCCGCGCCGATCCACACGCCGCCGTGGCCGACTTCGAGACCGCTGACGAGATTCAAGCGCTCGAGGAACGTCGTGCGCGTCTCGAACGCGCCGTCGCCGTCCTTGTCCTCGAAGACGACGAGGTCGTCCTTGCCTTGGCCTTCGGGTCGGCGCTCGGGATAGCTGAAGGCTTCGGCGACCCACAGACGTCCCTTCGCGTCGAACGTGAACGCGACCGGTTGTTGGAGCTGCGGCTCGGAGGCGACGAGTTCGACGCGAAAGCCCGGCGGAACCGTCATCGCCGCCGCGGCGGCGTGCGCTTCGAGCCCCGCGTTGACGATCTCGTCGGGCCGCAGGATTTCCGGCACGCCGGCGGCGCGTTCGAACGTCGGCCGCGTCGCGTGCAGACGAAAGTCGTCGAAGTTGAGGTGACCCCAACCGCCGGTCGCGTCGTCGACGAGGCGCAGGTAGAGCGTGTGGCCGACCTCGTGCGAGAGATCGACGACGAGCCGCTGCATCGACTCGTGGTTCGCGGCGGACGAACGGAAGATCACTTGGTCGTCGCCCGCGCGGACGAGCTCGACGCGCTCGTCGTGGAACGCGCCGCCGCCGATCAGAAAACTAGCCCACGGCTGCGACGCGACGAAACTCTCCGAGCGCAACGTTCCGCGCCCGCCGTCGCCATGGAGTTCGTAGCCGCCGATCCAGTACTCGCCTTGGTGCAAGCTCGGTTCGCGCCCGCGCGCGGTGACCGTGTCGCCGCGCACCGGTTGGCCGTCGAACGCGCCGCCGTCGCGCGTCCAATCGCGCAGGTCGCCGGTTTCGAAGTCGGTGTTGACGGGCTTGCCGTCGGCGTCGAGCGGGAGCGAGCCCGCGTCTTGCGCCGCGTCGAGCTCCAGCGCCTCACTCGGACCTTTCCCCGTCTTCGGCGTCGACGGCGCACTTGGCGCGTCGCTCTTCGCCTTCTGCCGCAACACGAACGCGCCCTTCTTGTTGCCGACGACGATGTCGACCTTGCCGTCGTTGCTGACGTCGCCGGCGACGACTTGCACGCCGACGCCCGAATCGTCGTCGACCAGGTGCGGCGTGAAGCGCGCGCCTTCGCCCGAACGCGTGAGCCCGAACCAGTAGAGCCACGCCTTCGAACGCTCGCCGTCCGGATCGCCCTTCGCGCCGTGGGACCACCAACGTTTGCCGGTGACGATGTCCTTCAAGCCGTCGCCGTCGACGTCGACGAGCTCGAGCGCGTGCACTTCGCCGAACTGCACGCCGTCGAGACGGTCTTCCGCTTTCGAGCCGAGGATCTCGTGCTTCACGAAATCGACCGCGTCGTCGGCCTTCGTGCGTTGCCACCACGCGAGACCGTAGTGGTGCGCCGCCATCGACGTGATCACGTCGTTGCGTCCGTCGCCGTCGACGTCGTAGACGTACATCTGCGCGCCGCCGTACTGATCGCTGAACGCGAACGGGTGCGACGTCCACTCGGGATCGCCGGCGAGCGAGGCGGGCTGCTCCCACCAACCGGTCGCGAGCAACACGTCCGCGCGGTGATCACCGTTGACGTCGCCGACGCCGAGGCCGTGCGTGAAGCGTTGCAGTTGGAGATCGGCGGAGAGCGCGTGCCATTGCCACGGCGCGTTCGGATCGCTCGCATTCGGCTCCGCCCAACCGAGACGTCCGCCGGTGTGGCACACGAGTTCGGGTTGGCCGTCGCCGGTCAAGTCCGCGAACGTCGGCGATTCGTTGTCGGTGTGCTCGAGGACGAGATGCTTCTCCCAGAGCAACGTCTCCTTCCGCCCCGGGTTCTCGAACCACCACGTCGCTTCGCCGGGGAAACCGACGACGAGCACGTCGGTCCAACTGTCGCCGTCGAAGTCGCGCGGGAACGCGAAGAAGTTGTCGGAGTAGCCCGCGGGGTCGAAGGACTTGGGCTCGTAGAGCGGCCGCTTCTCCTTGAAGTCGGGGCCGCGGTACCAGAACGGTCCTGCGACGACGTCCGTCTGACCGTCGCGGTCGAAGTCCGCGAAGCTCGCGCCCTCGCAATAGAAGGCGTTCGAGAGCTGGAGGCGCTCGAAGGTTACGTCGCCCGCGGACGCGACGCTCGCAAGTAGGGCGCCGCACCCGATCCAAGGCAGTCGAACGATGTTCACCAGATCCCCCTTCGCAGGTTCTGGGATTGTAGGGATCGGCGGAGGACGACGCGTCGCAGGCGAGCGACGGATCGCTTGACTCCCGACGCGCATGCAGGCATGAAGGGGGCCTCGCGCGGTGTGCTCCCGCGTGCAAGGCGTGACGGATTCCCACGACGGTCTGAACGATGCGTTGGTCGACGCGCTCCGCGAGATGGGGCAATCCGCGACGCCGGAAGAGCTCCGCGCCAAGGGCGTGAAGCGCGTGCGGCACGTCAGCCGCGAGATGGTTTCGAAGCTGATCGAGAAGGCCGTCAACCGCACGTTGATGGAGCGCACGATCGGCGTGCCCGATCGCGAGCTGCGCGATCTCGTGCAGCGCGCGCACGACGAGTTCAATCGCATCGTCGGTCACCAGGACGAGATCGATCGCACGCGCGAGCAGATCGGCGAGCAACGCGTCGCCCTCAAGGAGGAGCTCGTCCGCATCCGCGCCGAGATCGCCGAGCGCCGCGAGTTCGTCGAGCAACGTCGTTCGCGCGAGCGGATCGAGGTCGAGCAGGAAGAGAACGAGCAACTCGCCGCGCGCGTGCGCGAGTGCTTCATGAAGCTCCAGACGTTTCCGCCGGAGCTCCGGCGTGTCGAGCGCGAAGTGATCATCCGCGCGCTCGAGACGCTGGAGACCGCGCGCGGTTCCGCGTTGGAATCCGGCCGCGCGGAGTCCGGCGCGCGCATCCAGGACCTCGAACGACGCATCGCGAAGTTGGTGCAGTCGCTCGAGTCGACCGAGCAGGTGTTGAAGCGCGTCGCAAAGATGGCGCAGAGCGACTCCGGCCTCGAGTCGATCTACCGCACGGTTCAGGGGCTCGACGGCCTGGATCCGGTCGGCGACGCGAAGAAGGAACTGATGCGCGCGATCTTCGAGAAGAACCTCGAGCTCTACCGCCGCACCGCTGCCGCGAACTGATTTGCGAACCTCCCCGCAACCGCGCGGCGTGTTCAGGGTCTAAGGGGGCGTCGGGCGCGCTCCGTTTCCCTCCGCGGCGCGCGGGTCGTGATAGTCTTGTTGCGGCAGTCCTCGTTCGGCAATACCGCTGGGCAGGCGGTCGCCGACTGGCACTTCCGAGGTAGGCAGAGCGGCGGGGCGGCGTGAAGGCACTTTCTTCTTCGATGATCAGGCGTTGGGCATTCGGGCCGGCGTTGGGCGTGATCGCGCTCGCGGCCGGCGGTTGCGGCGGCGGCGGTGGTGGCAGCACCGAGCCGTCGGCCGGTCACGTCTCGCTCGTCTTCGACGATCAGAAGGACCGCTGCGTGCACTGGGACGTGCACCCGATCGAGCCGTTGGTGCTTTCGAACGAGCTGCTCGGCGCGAGCCTCTTCGCCCTGAACCAACCGGGCGCGCGCTTCGCCTCCTTCGATACGACGACGCTGACGCCGCAGTTCGAGATCCCGATCGGTCCGGGCGCCGCGTCGCTCGCCGAACGCGCCGGAACCCATGAGGTCTGGATCACCGATCGCGTCACCGGCTCGGTGACCGTCGTCGATCGCGTGACCCGGGCGATCACGGCGACGATCCGCGTCGGGGCGGGGCCGCACGGACTCGCGTTCTCAGGCAACGGCGATCGTTGCTACGTCGCGTGCTCGGACGTCGATCGCGTCGACGTGATCGATCCGTCGACGTATCGAGTGGTGATGAGCATCCCGGTGCCCGTCAAGGAACCGCGTTCGATCGTGTGCGCGGGCGGCGTCGCGTGGGTCGCGCCGCTGCTCTCGGGCAACGACACCGCGCCGCTTGGCTCGACGTCGAGCGGGCCGGGCGTCGACTCGATCGCCGCGGTCGGCGTCACGCAGCTCCCCGACCGCGACTTGATCGCGATTCCGGTCGGCCCGAACCCGGCGACCGATGCCGTCGATCCGACGCGCACGGTCCGCGGCCTCGGCACGATCCTGTTCAACCTGCACGCGCGCCCCGGCTCGTCGGAGCTCTGGATCCCGAACACCGACGCGCTGAACGCGGTGCACACCGGCTCGAAGAACTTCGTCGCCGGCGAGTTCATGGTCAACCGCGTGACGATCGTCGACGCGAGCGGTGCGACCGCGCCGCGCGTCGTCGACCTCGATCAACTCGCGCCGTCGGGCGTGCGCTGCGCGCAACCGACCGGCCTCGCGTTCGATCCGGTCCGCGCGCGCGTCTACGTCTGCGGCTACGGCAGCGACCTGGTCGCGGTGCTCGATCTCTCCGGGCCGACGCCGACGTGGGCCGGCTCGGTCGCGTTGCCGTACAAGCAGACCTACCCGCGCTTCACCGGACCGCGGACGTGCGTCGTCGACGCGGCGGGGCACTACCTCTACGTCTTCAACAAGGGCGACAACTCGCTCTCGCGCGTCGACGTCGCGGCGTTGCCGGCGGGCTCGGGCTTCGCGGTGACCGCGCCCGATCCGGTGACGCTCGGCTTCGAGCCGACGTCGGGCGAAGAGCGCCAGGGCCGCAACCACTTCATCAACGCGCGCAACTCGAAGTCGCTCTCCAACTCGTGCGCGTCGTGCCACGTCGACGGCCGCGCCGACGGCTTGGTGTGGGAGCTCTCGGACTTCCTCGATCCCGAGGGCACGCCGGACGACGCGCTCGCGTTCCCGCTCGACGTCAAAGGGCCGTTGGTCACGCAGAGCGCGCACCGCCTCGCCGAGTCCGGGCCTTATCACTGGCGCGGCGAGCGCGAGCGCTTGGTCGATTTCAACCCGACGTTCGTCGAGCTCCTCGAGAAGGAAGTCGGCGGCGTCTCGAAGAACCTCGGGCCCGAGTTCCGCTACCTCGAGCACTACATCAAACGTCTCGCGATCCCGGCGAACCCGCGCGAGGCCCTCGACCGTTCGCTGTCGCCGCTCGAGCAACGCGGCGCGGACCTCTTCGCGAAGAAGCGCGTGTTCGGCGACTCGACGTGCGCGACGTGCCATGCGCTGCCGCTCGGGACGAGCGGCGAAGTGACGAAGAGCCATGTCGCCGGCCCATTCGACGTCGCCGACGTCACGCAGTTGCGCGGCCTCGTCGACACGTTGGCGCCGTCGTTCGCGATCGGCGGCGCGTTCGGGACGCGGACCGAGACCGGCGCGGGGCTCTCGCACGGCGGCGCGTTCGCGACCGTGCGCGACCTGTTGCTCGCGCCGCACCCGACGCAACCGGGCAAGCCCGCGTTCGACCTGACGCCCGACGAAGCCGACGCGCTCGCCGCGTTCCTCTCGGTCTTCGACACCGGCCTCGCGCCGGCGACCGCGTACCAAGCGACCGCGAACGTCGGCAACCTGCCGACGTTCTTCGCCGATCACCTGGCGTTCCTGCTCTCTCAAGCCGAGCTCGGGAACTGCGACCTGATCTACCGCGACGGCGTGTCGCCGCAGGGCGCCTCGCTCTCCGGACTCTACGACCGGAAGATCCACGCGTTCCGCACCGCGCGCGTCGCCGATGCGCCGCTGACGTCGGACGCGTTGCTCGCGCGGGTCGCCCAAGGTCGGCCGATCACGTTCATCGGCGTGCCCGGCCTGATGGGGCGGCCGATGGCGATCGATCGCGACATGGACGGGCTTTGCGACCAGGACGAGCTCGACCACGGCACCGATCCCGAGGAACTCGACACCGACGACGACGGCTTCCCCGACGGCTACGAAGTGAAGTGGGGGCTGAACCCGCTCGTCGACGACGCGAGCTCGCCCGACACGACCGCGCCGAAGCTCGTCGCCGCGCCGAAGGTGATCTACGCGACCACCAACACCATCAAGTTCGAGTTCGAGACCGACGAAGTCTGCCGCGTCCAGATCTCCTACAACGGCGGCATCCCGGTCCAGCGTCTGCCGCTCCAGAACGACTTCGACTTCGAGTTCTCGGTGGTGTTGAACGAGCTCCAGCCCGCGTCGAACTACGCGATCGACTTCGAGCTCAAGGATCCCGCCGGCAACGTCGTCCACGTCCCGTTCCAAGCCTCGACCAAGCCGTTGGTCTTCGGCGACGCCGCGCACGTCGATGATCTCGCCCTCGCGATCGCGCCGACCGCAACGGGCGAGGAACTGACGGCGACCGTGGCGCTGCGCACCGGTCCGAACGCGTCGTCGGGCGGCTACCAGGTCACGCTCGCGGTCTACTTCCGCGCGCACGACGGCACGCTGTCGACGCTCGCGACCAACACGGTCGCGGTCACCGACGCGCAAGGCCGCGCGGTCGCGACGTTCGCGCTGCCGGCCCAAGGCCCCGCCAACCCCGGCGAGCTCTTCGTCGTCGTCCGCGGCGTGAAGGCTCCCGCCGGCCAGCCGTTCTACGCCGCTCCGCTCGACCGCGAGACCAGCACGTCGATCGTCTGGTGATCCGCGGCGCGGCGCCGGTGCACACGGCGATCGAATCCGCGGCGGCGCGACGTACACTCGCGCCATGCAGGAGACGGCAGGCGACGTGCTGGTGCGCTATCGGGCCCTCGCCGAGCGCGTCGCGTTCGGCCTCTGCCGCGAGCGCGCGAGTGCGGTCGTCGCGCGCGCCGCCGTCGAGCTTGCGAGCGAACCGCCGGCCGGTCTGCGCGAGCGCTTCCTGCGGCGCGTGATCGAGCTCGCGAACGAACCCGCGGGTTCGCTCGCCGCGGAAGACGCGACGACGCTCTTCGGTCGCGAGGTTTTCGAACGAGCGCACGCGCGTTGGCACGCGCTCGAAGTCGCCGCCGGCGGGCTGCCGGTCGACGACTTCGCGTTGTTCGAGGCGCGTCTGCAACGGCGCGAAACGCACGCGGCGATCGCCGCCCGCTCGGGACAGCCGGCGCAAGCGGTCGCCGCCCGCGAGCGCGCGGTCGTCGAACGCCTGCGCCACGCGGTCGACCCAGGCGGCCGCCGTCCATGAGTTGCCTGAGCCCGCTCCACCAACGCCTGTCGAGCTTCGCGCTCGGCGAACTCGATCGCGAGCGCGCGCTCGAGCTCGTCGCTCACGTCGAGATCTGCGCGACATGCGGTCGCGACCTCGACTTGTTCGCCGACCTGGTCACCGTCGGCGCCGGCACGATTGCGGTTCGCAAGTCGAAGTTCGACGCGTGGCGCGCGCGGATGCCGCGCGCCGTGTTCGCGGTCGTCGTCGGATTCGTGTTGCTCGGCGTGTTCGACCAAATCCTCGGACCGTCGCGGCGACCGGTCTACGGTGAGTTCGCCGACCGCAGCATCCCGACGCTCGCCGCGGACGACGCCGACGATCCGGTCGCCGAGGAGTTTGCCGCGGCGCTCGACGGTTGGGGCCGCGGTGAGTTCGGCGGCGTCGCGGCGAGGCTCGACCCATTCCTCGACGTCCATCCCGATCACGCGCGAGCTCGTTTCCAACGCGCGATCGCGCGGCGCGAGCTCGGCCAACTCGAAGGCGCGCGCTCCGACTTGCGGCTGCTCGTCGACAACGCGCAAGGTCCGGTGCACGACGAGGCGCTCTGGGTTCTCGCGAATCTCGAGTTGCAGGCCGACGATCCGACCGCGGCGCTGTCGGCGCTCGCGCGCCTCGAGGAAGCGGGCGGCGAAGCCGGACAACGCGCCGAGGCTCTCGCCGCGCGCGTGCGCGATGCGCACTGAGGTCCGTTCGATGTCGATCCTTCGCGCTCTCGCGCTCTGCCTCGCCGTCGCCGCGTGCCACGACGAGCACCCGAAGACCAACGTGCTCTTCATCAGCATCGACACACTGCGCGCGGATCGTCTCGGTTGCTACGGCTACGCGCGGGCGACGAGCCCGACGATCGATGCGTTCGCCGCCGAGGGCACGCTCTTCGAGCAATGCTTCGCGCACCACGGCGCGACGTGGCCGTCGCTGACGTCGATCATGACCGGCAAGGTTCCGTTGGTGCACGGCGTGCGCAAGAACGGCGACATGCTCGACGCATCGCAGCGCACGTTGGCGGAAGAGCTCTCCTCGCGCGGCTTCGCGACGGCCGCGTTCCTGACCAACATGCTCGAGGCGCCGAACCGCGGCTTCGAGACGAAGTACACGCCGAAGACGCCGCTGCTCAACGACTACCAGTGGGACCGCGAGATCACGAACGAGGCGACGCGCTGGCTCGCGACTCCGCAAGACGATCGCCCATTCTTCGCGTGGGTCCACCTGTGGCAACCGCACAAGCCGTATCAACCGCCGCCGAGGTTCGCGAAGGCGTTCGAGCCCGACTTCACCGGCCCGTGGCGCGTCGAGGACGGCTTGCTCGACGAGATCACGTTGTCGAACGCCGACATCGAGCCCGCGGACATCGCGCACATCCAAGCACAGTACGACTCGCAGATCCTGTCGGTCGACGGGCTGGTGAAGGAGCTCCTCGACGCGTTGGCGAAGAGCGGCCGCGGGGACGACACGCTCGTCGTGCTCTTCAGCGACCACGGCGAGGAGCTGCTCGATCACCGCCGCTACTTCTTCCACTCGTGTTCGCTGTACGACGGCGTGTTGCGGATCGTGCTGACGATGCGCCTGCCGGGCCGCGTGCCGGCGAAACGCCGCGTCAAGACGCAGGTCGACGAGATCGATCTGACCTCGACGATCTACGACTTGCTCGACCTCGCGCCGCCGGCGGGTTTGCAGGGCGAGTCGCTCGCGCCGCTCTTCGACGACGAGAAGGCGAAGCGCCGTGAGCTCTTCGTCGGTGAATACGGCGAGCTCGGCGATCCCGCGATCTGGACCGTGCGCGACGGACGTTGGAAGTACATCCACAACCCCGACGACGTGCGCCCGAACAACCCGCCGTTCGACACCGAGGCGAGTGGGGGCTTCCGGTACGAGCCGTTCGAGCTCTACGACCTCGCGAACGATCCACGCGAGCAGAAGAACGTCTTCGCCGAACACCCCGACGTCGCGGCGCGTTTGCGCAAGGAACTCGAGGCGTGGCTCGCGATCCACGAGAAGCAACGCGGCACCGCGGGCGAGATGGACGACGCGACGCGCGAGCGCATGAAGCAACTCGGCTACATCGGCGAGGAGAAGTCGCCGCCGCCCGAGAAGCGCTGACGCGCGCTACTTGCCGCCCAAGTAGCCGAGCGACTTCAAGCGCTCCAGGATGTCGTCCTTCGCGCCGGCGACCGCAGCCCGCTCTTCGGCTGTGATCGCGACCGTCGGACGAGGCGAGGTTTCATACGTCGCGATTTCCGGAACGAGCGCGTGCGCCGCGGACCATTCGCTCGTGAAGAGCTCGACGTACACGTGCCCTTCCATGTCCGTCGCGCGCGGCAGACCGAAGACGTGCAGCACGGTCGGCGTCAGGTCGTAGACGCTCGGCAACTTCGCGGTCGCGTCGCGCCGCAGATCGGCCTTGCGAACTCCCGGCCCGGCCGCGACGAAGATGCCGGGCAGCAACGCGAACTCGTGTCCGCCCGAACGCTCCTCGTCGCTCATCGCCGGCCGCATCTCGGCGTGGAAGCCGTGGTCGGAGGCGACGAGGATCAGCGTGTCCGCGTCGGCCTGCGCGACGAGCTCGCCGATCTTGCGATCGACCCAACGGTACGCCGCCGGGATCACGTCGCCGAGCGCATCGACGTCGGCGAGCGGGACGTCCCACTGCGGTTTGTCCTTCGGTCGCAGATAGCGCCACATGCGGTGCGACGCGACGTCGACGATGCCGCAGTACACCGCGAGGAACGCGACGGGTTCGCGGCGCGAGCAACTCTTCGCCGACTCGAAGAAGATCTGGTCGGAGAGCAACGCAGACTCGGTGTCGAGGATCACGCGCTTCTGCATCGCCGTCCCGAAACCCGCGGGCAGATTGCCGAAGAGCGCACGCGCGGTTTCCGGCGCGCGCTTCTGCTCCGCCTCGACGAGGCGATCGAGGTCCGCGCTCCACGCCGCGGGGTGGATCTGTCGCGGCATGCCGACGTACGCGCTGCCTTTCCAGAGGCCGGCCTCGAGCACCGACAACGACGACACCATGAAGCCGTTGACGACTTCGGCCGGCCACGTCAGCCACCAACCGACGATGCCGACGCGCACGTCGCGCTCGCCGAGCAGATCCCAGATCGCGCGCACGCGGCGATCGTTCGAGAGCACCGGCTCGGTGCCGTGCGCGGTCCCGTGGACGAAGTCGGTGATGCCGTGTTGTTCCTTGGTCTTGCCGGTCGCGATCGTCGTCCAGATCACCGGCGACAACGACGGCTGGAAGGTCTCGAGCGGCGCGACGAAGCCGCGGTCCGCGAGCGCCTTCAGGTTCGGCAACTCGCCGCGCTCCATCATCGGCCCGGCGATGTCCCACGTCGCGCCGTCGACGCCGATGAAGAGCACTTTGGCGGCGCGAGCCTTCGGGCCGGAGTCGTCGCACGCGGCGAGCGCGGCCAAGCAGAGAACCGCGAGGTATCGATGGAGTCTCACGCTTCAGGTCTAGCGCATCGACGCTCGCCGCGTCAAAGCCCTTTCGCCGCGTTCGCCTCGGGCCCGACGCCGCGCCGCTCAAGGCCGCGCGCGCACGGCACCGATAGCTCCCGAGTTCCGCTCACCGCTTCCGTCGCTCCGTCACGACTGGCTTCCATGCGCAAAGGTGTTTCGCTTCGCTCGGGTTTCTCCGCGGTCGAGCTCGTCGCCGCGACGGCGATCGTGCTCATCCTCGCGGGCGTTGTCGTCCCGGCGATCGGCGCGAAGTTCGACAAGGCTCGCGAAGCGCGCGCGATCACGCGCATGAAGACGGTCGCGCAAGCGTTCAACACGTACCACGCGCACACCGGCGTCTGGCCGTCGAACGGCACGTTCGATCCGAGCGCGACGACGAGCGAAGAACTGCTCGACTACACCTGTCTCTACGCGCGCCCCGCCGGCGTCGCCGAATGGCGCGGGCCGTATCTGACCGAGGGCTTCGTCGAAGGTTCGAGCGCGCGCGTCGCGAAGGTCGGCGTCGCGGGTCCCGCGCTCGGCGTCGTCGATCCGTGGGACCGGCCGTTCGCCGTTCACTCGTTCGCGCGCGGCTACGACAGCGGACACGGCGCGCTGGTGCTCGTCTGCCGAGGCGCGAACGGCGTGCTCGATTCGACTCCGGAGCAGCTCGCGCGCGGCGAGCCCGCGAACGACGACCTCGTCGCCGTCGTGACGCGCCGACTCTGAGTTCGCGCGGTCAACCCGCCCGAGCGGCGTATTCCTCGGGCGTGAACGCGTCGACCGCGACCGCGTCGGCGCGCGCGCGTTCGGCGGCCTCGACGAGCTTGCGCTCGGCCTCGGTCAAGATCCCCGCGAGGACCGCGGCGTCGAGCAATTCGGTCGAGCCGTGCGCCGCGAGCTTCTTCGCGCGTGCGGCGTCCTTGAGCTTCGTCCGCGCCGCCGTCGCCGCGAGCACGTGCTGCAACGCGTCCTCGATGCGGCCGAGCCCCGGCTCGCTCGCCGGCGGCAAGTAGATGCCGTCGGAGATCGAGAGCCGCTCGGGCCGATCGTCGAGCAAACCGCGCGCGACTTCGGAGTTCCGCCGATCGCTCGGCCCGTGTTCGCAACGACCGAACGGCAGGACGAGCGCGCGCACCAACCACGCCGCGGGACGGTTCGGCAAGTTGCGCAGGAATTCGTCGAGCGCATGTTCCGTGCGTTCGAGCGCGTGCTCCGCCGCCCAGCGCATGCACGCGGTCTCGCGATCCGCGGCGCCGCCGTCGTAGTAGCGCTTGAGCACCGCAGAACCCAAGTACAAGTGCGCGAGCGCATCGGCGAGTCGACCGCACAAGTTCTCCTTGCGCTTGAGCTGACCGCCCAACGTCGCCATCGCGAAGTCCGCGCCGAGCGAGAAGCCGGTCGCGAGCCGTTCGAGCCGCGGGTAGTAACCGCGCGCCGCGCCCGAGACCGGCGAACCGACGAGGTGTCGGCCGCCGAGCGAGAAGAGGAACGCGCGCGCGCTGTTCTTGAAGACCAGACTGACGTGCCCGAAGAACGCCGCGTCGAACGCGGCGACGTCGCGCGCGTCGACGGCCTGCATCTCGCGCTGCACGAACGGGTGACAACGGATCGCGCCCTGGCCGAACACGATCATCGTGCGCGTCAGGATGTTCGCGCCCTCGACCGTGATGCCGATCGGGACGGCGCGGTAGGCGCTGCCGAGCACGTTGCGCGGCCCGCGGCAGATCCCGTTGCCGCCGAGCACGTCCATGCCGTCGTTGACGACCGTGCGCATCGCCTCGGTCGCGTAGCACTTCATGATCGCGGTGATCACCGAAGGCTTCTCTCCCGCGTCGATCGCGCCGAGCGTCAAGCGTCGACCCGAATCGATCAAGTAGGTGAGGCCCGCGATGCGCGCGAGCTTCTCCTCGACGCCTTCGAAGCGCCCGATCGACAAGCCGAATTGCTCGCGCACCGTGCCGTGCGCGCCGACGATCCGCGCCGCGAGTTGCGACGCGCCGACCGACAACGCGGGCAAAGAAACACCGCGGCCGGCGGACAAGCATTGCATCAACATGCGCCAGCCGTGGCCGGCCAGCTTCGGTCCGCCGATGATCGCTTCGAGCGGCACGAACACGCCGTGGCCTTCAGTCGGCCCGTTCATGAACGGCACGCCGAGCGGATCGTGACGTCGACCGATCGTGACGCCGGGCGTCGTCGCGGGGATCAACGCGCAGGTGATACCGAGTTCGATCTCCGCGCCGAGCAGATGCTCGGGATCGCGCAGCTTGAACGCGAGTCCGATCACGGTCGCGAGCGGCGCGAGCGTGATGTAGCGCTTCGACCAATCGAGGCGCATGCCGAGCACTTCGCGACCTTCGTACGTGCCGCGGCACACGACGCCGGAACTGGTGATCGACGCCGCGTCGCTACCGGCGCCGGGTTCGGTCAACGCGAAGCACGGGATCTCGGTCCCGTTCGCGAGCCGCGGCAGCCAATGGTTCTTCTGCTCGTCGGTGCCGTAGTGGAGCAGGAGCTCCGCCGGCCCGAGCGAGTTGGGCACCATCACGCTGACCGCGGCGGTGACGCTGCGGCTCGAGAGCTTGACGATCACCGCGGAGTTCGCCGCCGCGCTGAACCCGAGACCGCCGTAGCGCTTCGGGATGATCATCCCCATGAAGCCCTTCGAGCGGATGAACTTCCACGCTTCGGGCGAGAGGTCGCCGCGCGCTTCGATCTCGTGCTCGGGGCACATCGCGGCGAGTTCGTGAGCCGCGCCGTCGACGAAGAGGCGCTCCTCCGAACTCGGCGCCGCGACGCGGAAGTCGATCAACTTCTTCCATTGCGGCGAACCCGAGAAGAGATCCGCGTCCCACCACACCGTGCCGGCGTCGAGGGCGGCGCGCTCGGTCTCGCTCATCTTCGGCAACGCGTCGGCGACGAGCTTCATCGCCCAACCGCTGATCACCACGCGGCGCACCGGTTTGAAGCCGAAGACGACGGCTAGCAGGCCGAGCACGCCCACGACGACCCAGAACGGCGTCGGCGGGGCATCGAGCTTCCACTTCCACCACGCGATCACGAGCGCGGCGCCGAGCACCCAACCGAGCCAACCGCGGCCGAGGGCGGTCAGCGCGACGAACACCAAGACGGCGAGCACGACGACGAGCGCGAGGATCATGCGTGTGAGGTCGCCGAGGAACGGCGAATCGCTTGCGTTCTAGGGATCGCGGGCGGGCGACGCAACAACGAGCGCCCTTTCGTTCAGGCGCGGATGCGCAACCGCGCGATCACCGGCACCGCCGCGACACGCAGCACCGTCGACAGCGCGAAGAGCCACAGGTACGCGTCGCGATCCGCTCCGAGTCCCGCGAGCACCGCGCCTCCGAGCAACGCTCCGAGCGCCATCGACGCGGCGTTGCCGACGTTGAAGAGCGCGTAGACGCTGGTGCGTTCGGCGACGGGGACGTGCTCGAAGAAAGCGAGGAACGTGCCGAGTTCCCACGCCGCGAACGCGACGCCGGCGAGGAGCTGCGCGACGACGAGCACCGGGACGGAATCCGTCACCATCCACGCGAGCAGGCTCGGTACGAACAGCAGCTCGCCCAACCAGATCGTGCGCACCGCGCCGTGGCGATGCGCGAGGTCGCCGAGCTTCTGCAGCGCGACGCCGCGCGCCAGGTACGGCGTCGCGTAGAGCAGCGCGTAGAGCGTGTACGAGAAATGAAGCTCGTTGCGCATGTACGCGGTCAGGAACGGCGTCGCCGTCTGCACCGCGATCTGCACGCCGAAGATGCACACGAGGATGCGGCCGGAGTCCTCGCGGAACCAACGACGCAAGAGCTCGCGAATCGGTACGACGCGCCAGCCGCGCGGCAGGCGCTCGGGCTCGTCGTGGCGCGCCAAGTAGAACGCCGACACACCGCGCGCGATTCCGGCGAGCAGGAAGAGGCATGCGAACGCCGCGAGCTCGAGATCGCGCCCGCGCGCCGTCTCGAGCAACGCGCCGCCGGCGACGAACGCGAGCGTGAACGTGATCCACAACGCGCGGTTGCGCCGGGCGAAGTAGCGCGCGCGGACGAGCTTCGGCACCAACGACGACATCCACGTGATCCACGCCGGCCCACTCGCGAGTCCGGTCGCCCAATACGCCGTCGCGAGCAAGAAGACGACGCTCGCCGGCGCGCCGCCGCGCCACGCGACCCACGCGAGCGGCACGAAGGCCAACGCCTGCAACGCGACCGTCCAGACGACCCAGCGCCGCATCGAGCCGACGAGCTCGACTCCGCGCGGCGTCACGAGTTGCACCAACGCTCCCGCGAGCATCGGCACCGTCGCCACCCAACCGGAGAACACGTCGCCGAGTCCGATCGCGAGCACGAACGCCGGCACGAAGTGCTCGCCGAAGCCGACCATCAGCATGTAGCTCGCGCCGTCGATCCAACTCTTGCGCAGGTTCCCGCGCACGTCGACGACGCGTACGTCGACCATCAGGCTCGAGCCGGCTCGCGCGCGTTCGGAGCGAGCGACGCCGCGTGCGCCGGTCCGCGCCGCGCGACCCAAATGACCAACGCAATCGCGACGAGCGCGAGGCCGAGGCTCAAGCCCCACCACAAACCCGCGAGACCCCAACCGCCGCGGAACGCGAGCCACGCGCCGATCGGCAACGCGAACGCGTAGTAGCCGATCAAGTTGAACGCCGCCGCCGGACGCGGACGTCCCATGCCGCGCAGGATGCCGCAGCCGACGACTTGCAAGCCGTCGAAGACTTGGAACGCCGCGCCGATCGGCAGGATCGCCGTCGCCGCCGCGCGCACGGCGAGGTCGTTCGTGATGAACCCGGGCAACGCGTTGCGGCCGAGCAGGAACGTCAACGCGAAGCACGCCATCGTCGCGGCGCCGAGCGTGAGGCCCGCCCACGCGGCGCGTTGCGCGCCGGTTCGATCGCTCGCGCCGATCAAGTTGCCGACGCGCGACGCGGTGCCCATCGAGATGCCGAGCGGCACCATGAACGACAGCGACGCCATGCTGAGCACGACCGTGTGCGCGCCGAGCTCGATCGTGCCGAGTTGCCCGGCCCACAGGCTCGCGATGTGGAAGGCCCAGATCTCGAGCCCGAGCATCAGCGCAACCGGCGCGCCTTGCGCGACGACGGTCTTCAGTTCGCGCGGACGAAGCGCGTTCCACGTCCAACGGAAGACTTCGCCGCGCGAGCGGTGCCAACGCTGCACGGCCCACCACAACGCGCCGGCCATCGCGATCTCCGACACCGTGGTCGAGATCCCGGCGCCGACGACGCCGAGGCGCGGCGCGCCGAGATGCCCGAAGATCAGGATCCAATCGCCGAGCGCGTTGAGCACGTTCGCGCCGATCGCGACCCACATCGCCGGACGAACGAAGCCGCGACCTTGCGAGTACGAACGCAGCGCCGCGAACGCGAGCCACGCCGGCAGACCGGGGAGTTGGACGAGTGCGAAACGCTCGGCGTCGTGCGCGAGGCTCGGTGCTTGTCCCGTCCACACCAGGAGCTCTTCGGTGAAGCACCAACTGATCCCGATCGGCACGCTCGCGAGCAGCGCGAGCGCCAAGCCGCGCTCGAGCGCGAAGCGCGCCGACTCTCCGTCGCCCGCGCCGTGAGCGTGGCTCACCAGCGGATCGATGCCGAGGACGAGCCCCATGCCGACCAACATCGTGCCGATGATCCACAGGCGCCCGAGGGCCGACGCATCGAACGCGTGCAGGTCGAAGTGACCGAGCATCACGTTGTCGACGATGCCGAGCATCATCAGCCCGACTTGGGCGACGACGACCGGCAGCGCGAGCCGCAGGATGCTCCGGACTTCGATGCGGAAGGGACTCATGGATCGGTGTGACGGGCGCGCATGGTACGGACGAAAATGCGGCGGGGCTCCTCTCGTGAGGAGCCCCGCCGTTCGAGGTTCGTTGCTCGCTGGTGCTACTGAACCGTCAGGAGATCGTGACGGTAGAAGTACTCACCGGTCGTCAGGCGCCCGGTGATGGCGACGTCGATCACGGTGCCCGGAGCTTCCGCGCCGAGGCCGAGTCCGTTCACCAACTCCGACTCCGGCAAGTTGATGCGGAAGTCGAGCTTCTTGTCCTTCGCCGAGCTGTTGCACAGTCCGGGCGCGGCGGCGGTCACCTTGCCGTAGTCGGACATCAGGTAGCTCTTGCCCGCGAGCGACATCGCCGGCGCGGTGCCGAAGCGACGCTGGAGTTGCAGCGTGCTGGTGTCGACCTTCGACGCGTTGAACTTCGCGGTGCCGAGCAGGTTCAGGTGCGCGGTGCCGAGGGCTCCGCGATCGAGCACGTTCGGGCACGAACCGATCTTCAGGTCGAAGTTCGCGTTGACGGACTGGTTGGGCGAGTAGAGGTTGATCAGCTGGACACCGGTGGTGACGTGACCGCAGTAGTCGGTCGCGGTCCAGGTGCGGGTGATCACGCCCTCGAAGCCGTTCGGGATCGGGTTCGGCGTGTAGACGTCCGAGTAGGTCACGACCGGCGCCGGGTCGGCGTTGTCGGTCGCGGTCGCGGT
>JAIOPM010000028.1 GCA_021413885.1 Planctomycetota bacterium | reverse complement strand
CGCGTTGGAGCGCGTGCGAGAAAGTCGACGGCGCGTCGTCGGCGCGCTGTTGCTCGCCGCGAGCGCTTGGCTCGGCGTCCTCACCTTCGCGCAAGTCCAAGTGTGGCGCGACAGCGAGACGCTCTTCCGCCACGCGCTCGCACACACCGGCGCGAACTACACGATGGAGAACGGGCTCGCCGATCGTCTGCTCGCGACCGATCGCGCGGAGGAGGCGTTGACGATCCTCGACGGAACCGTGCGCGCGTTCCCCGGCTATCGCAAGGCGCAGTACAACCGGATGCGCGCGTTGGCGGAGCTGGGGCGGCGCGGCGAAGCGACCGCGGTCGCCGATGCGTGGCTCTGCGTGGCTCTCGCGTTTCCCGACCGACGCGGCGTTCAGCGCGGAGCTCGTGCGTGCGCATGCGCGCGACGGCGATGTCGACGCGGCGGAGCGCGAGGCGCGGCGGCTCTTCGCGTTCGAGCCGAGGCTCGGCGACGTGCATCGCGAGCTTGGACTCGCGCTCCTCGTCGCCGGCCGGAGCGAGCGCGGTTATCAGGAGCTGCAGTTCGCGGCGACGCTCGCGCCGGGCGACGACGCGCTCGCGAAGGAAGCTCTCGGCGCGCGTGAGCTCGCGCGCGGGCAAGGCGCGGTCGGATCCGCGTCGCTCGAGCTGCGGCGCGAACTCGCCGAACGCGCCGAGCGTCTCGGCGATCGTCACGCCGCGCGCGGCGAGCGGGATTCGGCGAAGGAGGCGTGGCGCGCGAGCGTCGGCTTCGACCCCGAGCGCAAGTCGACGCGCGCGAAGCTCGCGGCTCCGCCGAAGTAGTCGCGCATGTCAACGCCGTGTTGTCGGCGCGCAAGACCTTCGCAAGCAGCCGTGACGCGCGTAGACGGCGGTGCGTTGCGGGTAGGAGCAGTGCAACACTTCGTCCGTCCCCCACACGAAGGAACCCCATGCGCTTCTCGTTCACTCGATCGTCCTCCGCCGCCGCCGTCTTCGTCGCGTTGTCGTTGTGCACGGCTTGCTCGACCACGCAGAACGCGGCGGTCGCCGAAGTTCGCGAGCCGACGCCCGTCGCCGCTCCCGCCGCGAAGCTCGACGCCGACCAACTCTTCGCCGCGCAACGTTGGGCCGAAGCCGCGGACGCGTACCGCGCGCGCGTCGCCGCGAAACCCGACGACGGCGCCGCGTGGTATCGGCTCGGCTACTGTCTCCACATCACCGGGCATCTCGACGAAGCGATCGAAGCGCACACGAAGGCCGCGACGTTCCCCGCCCTGCGCGCCGCCGCGACCTACAACTTGGCGTGCGCGAAAGCGTTGAAGGGCGAGAAGGACGTGGCGCTCGCCGAACTCGAGCACGCCGTCGCGGCGGGCTTCAACGACGCGAACATGCTCGCGACCGATACGGACCTCGCGACGCTCCGTCCGTACTCGCGCTTCCAACAGCTCGTCGAGCTCGTCAAGACGAGCGGCGAAGCGACCGGCAAGAATCGCGAACTCGACTTCTGGCTCGGCGACTGGGACGTGTTCGACGTCGCGGGCACGCAAGTCGGCAAGAGCTCGATCACCAAGGCCGAGCGCGGCCGGATGATCCACGAGAGTTGGACCGACGCGACGGGACGAACCGGTCAGAGCATGAATTTCGTCGATGCGTTCGACGGCGCGTGGAAACAGGAGTGGGTCGACGACAAAGGCGGCGTGAGCCACTACTCCGGCGAGCTGCGCGACGGCGCGATGTGCTTCGTCGGCTTCAGCACGATGGGCCCGAACACGCGGATCGGTTCGCGCTGCACGTTCACGCCGAATCCCGACGGCTCGGTGCGTCAGTTCATCGAGACCCAGGACGCGCAAGGGAACTGGAGCAGCGCGTTCGACGGCAAGTACGTAAGACGGAGGAAGTGAGTCTCCTCTGCTTCCGCGCGGCGCGTCGTGCCCCTCGAGGCACGGCGCGCCCGCTCTTCGCGAGTCGACGTCACTCCTCGAGCTTCGAGACGTAATCGACGAACTCGCGTTGGAGGAGCGCGACGTCGACGCCGCCGAACGCGGCCTCGACCGATTCCTCCCACGACATGTCGCGCAACGAATTCGCGAGCAACGCGTCGGCGATCGCCTTGCGCGCCGGCGGCCCGGTCATCAGGAAGTGGACGAACGCCCACGCTTCGGCGTAGTGAAGCTCGGCCTTCTCCATGAACGCCTCGGGATCGGTGCGGACGAACTCGGCGAGCGGTGTCCACTTCACGCCTTCGGCGCGCAGCTCGCGCAGATGCTCGGGATGCGTGTGCAGCTCGCGCGACGGTCCGCGGTTGAACTCGGCGTTCGCGTAGAGCTCGGCGAGGCCTTCGTTGAACCAACGCGGGAGCTCGCCGAAGCAGCGGTCGACGTATTGGTGCAAGCCTTCGTGGCGCACCGTGCGCAACATCTCTTCGTGATCGGGCAGGTTCCAGATCAGGAGTTGTTGGAGGTCGGGGTGGTACATGCCGAGCGTGTGTTCCGCCGATCCGTCGAGCGCATCGCGCACGTAGCGGCGATAGCCGGCGAAGCCCGAGAACAAGTAGACACGGAACGACGCGACGCGGTCCTTCGGCAACGGTCCGAGACGCGCTTCGAAACGCGCGAGCGAACTCTCGAGCACCTCGCCGGCCTCGATGCACGTCTTGCGGTCGATGTCGGACGTGATCCGGTAGTGCGCGGTCTGGACCTCGATCGGTTTGGTCCAACCCGGGCCGTTCTTCGCGCGCGAGTAGAGCGCGTTGGTCGCGTCCAGTTCTTGCGTGAAGCGCCCGCGCTCGGCGCGGTCACGCAGCAGCGCGGCGAGTTCGTCGAAGCGCCCGGTCGCGAATTCGATCTCGGCGAGATCCGCGGCGGCGCGGTCGTCGTCGGGCGCGGCGGCGGCGAGCTCGCGCGCGGCGCCGTGCGCTTCGTCGTCGCGACCGAGGCGCAACAGGAGCCGCGCGCGCAGTCGCTTCGCCGCGACGAAGTCGGGGAAGGAGACGACGGCCTTCTCGCAGTCGGTCAACGACTCGGCGAGATGGCGGCCGCGGTAGTGCACGACCGCGGCGACCCACGCGCGCAACGCGTCGGGCACTTGCTCGGCGTCGAGCGCCGCGAGCCGGTCGAGCGCCTGCTTCATCTTGCCGGGCTTGGTGTCGAGGATCTCGGTCAGCGTGCGCGCAGTCTTAGAGTTCAGTTGGACCGGCAGGTCGTGCGTGTCGAAGCGAATCACCGTCGACGCGCCGCACGACGAGAACGACAGCCAATCGGGGAACGGCGACTGTTTGCGCAGTTTCAGGGCGTGCTGCTCCCACGCCTTCTGCAGGTGTTCGTCGAGCTTGCCTTGGAGCCATCCGGGTTGCGCGCGACCTTGCACCGTCAGCTCGTCGAACTTCGCGAAGCCGACGAAGCCGAATTGGCCGAGGACGTCGCTGCGCTTCTTGCCGGTCAGCAGCGGCCTGTTGCCGGACGTCACCGTGACGCGCGTGTCCTCGACCTTCACCTTGAAGTCGTAGGGGTCGCCGGACGCGCACGCGGCGTTCGCGTTCTCGTCGCCGTCGGTCCACTCGGAGCCGTGCAGCACGCGGATCGTCGCGCGCGCGCTATAGAGCATGTCGCCCTCGCGAAACTCCGAGAAGCCGAACGCGACCGCTTGGCCGTCGCGCTCCTCCATCCCGAAGAGGATCATCGGGATCGTCGCGTCCTTCGCGCCCTCGGGATAACTCAGGCCTTTGATTTCGATCGTGTACGCGCCCGCGAAGACCACCGGATGGATCCGAACCGCAGTCGCGCCTTCGCCGACCGTCGTGAAGTCGTCGAGCGTGTTCGACGCGTAGCGCAGCTTCAGGTTCGCGCCCGACTTGCTGTACGAGACGAGCTCACCGGAGATCAGCGTCTTCGGATCGGGCTCGACGTACTGCGCGCCGAAGCTCGCCGCTTCGACGACGTCGCGCAGCTCGGGCAGGTGGAGCGAGACGTAGGGCTTGCGCTCGTTCTCATGGATCGACGCGAGCGCGGCGGCCTCGGCCTTCTTCCAATCGCGCTTCTCGAGCGCGGTGCGAGCCTCGGCGAGCCGCGCGAGGAACGAACTCTCGTCCTGCGCCGGCAAGGGCGCGCAGACGAGGAAACAGATTGCGAGCATGCGAACTCTCCTCTCGTCGCCCGATTGTGGACGCCGCGCGCCGCGGCGTAAAGGCGTCGAGAAGAGTTCGTGCTAGGCGCCCAAGCGTTCGAGCGCGGCGCGATAGCGCGCCTGATCGCGCAAGGGATCGAGATCCGGATCGGTCTCGTACTCGTGGCGCGTGCCGAAGCGTTGTTCGACCGCGCGCTCGAGGGCGCCGAGCGCGTCCTCGATCCGGCCGAGCCGCGCGTAGCCGCACGCGAGGTTGTAGTTCACGACGCCCAACGTCGTCGGACCCGGCGGCATGCCGAGTTCGAGCGAACGCTCGTACGCGCGCACGCCCTCGACGTTCTCGCCGAGCAGCAGCAGGGCGTGACCGAGGTAGCCGTAGAGTTCGCTGTTGAACCAGTTGCCCGCGATCGCGGCGCGCAGGTGCTCGACCGCAGGTTGGTAGCGACTCTCGCTCTCGAGCTGCATGCCGAGCAAGCCGTGCACGCTCGCGTCGGTGCTGCCGAGCGCGAGAGCTCGTTCGAGATCCGGCTTCGCCTCGACACCGCGCCGCATGCGGCACAACGCCGAGCCGCGCGCGGCGTAACCGGCGGCCTCGTTCGGATGCGCGCCGATCCACGCGCCGAGGAGACTGATGGTGCGTTCCATGTCGTTGGCGAACGTCGCGGCGACGATCGCGCGTTCTTCGGTCGGAGTCCACGAAGGTTGCGGCACCGGCTCGAGGTGACTCTTCCAGAACGCGAGCGTGCGTTGAATCGTGCGCCGACTCGCGTCGTTGTCGGCGAGCGCGTCGAACGCGTGCGGCAAGCCGGTCGCCAGCTCGAACGTCCACGGCGCGCCGCTCGCGAGAACGCGATTCCACACCGCGTTCACGCCGTCGCGCACGCGCGGAAGATCGCTCTCGGCCGTCACCAACAGGACCGGAAGGTCGCGCCGCAACTCCGGCCCGTCGGGCACGCCGTAGTAGAAGACCGCGGCCTTCACGTTCTTCGGCGCGTCCGCGCGCAGGAGGAAGCGCGACGACTCGACCACGTTGGCCGACGCCGCATACACGCCGATGCGCGAGCCGTCGATGCCGTGACGAGCGCCCTCGCGTTCGAGGAACGCGAACACAGCGGCGAGGCTCTCGGAGACGTGCGC
>JAIOPM010000027.1 GCA_021413885.1 Planctomycetota bacterium | reverse complement strand
TCGAGCGTGCGGAAGACGACCGGACCGGTCGCGTGCTCGGCGAGCGATCCGATCTCGAGCAAGTCGAGACCGAAGATGTCCTCGATCGCGAGCAGGTTGCGCAGCGAACGCAGGTACTCGGCGCTCTGCGCGCGCGCGGCGAGCACCGCGGGATCGGGCGGCGGATCGGTCTTCGTCGTCGCCTCGCCCGCGTTCGACATCACGTAGCCGTCCGGCAGCGCGGCGGGCGAGAGCGCGCCGACCGCCTGCAGCGTGCGCAGGAATTCCTCCTCGCGATCGGTCAAGCGGCCGCGCAAGTCGGCGAGGTCGCACGTCAGACGATCGCGCTCCTCGACGAAGGCGCTGCGTTCGGCCTCCCGCGATTCGCGTTCGGCGCGCAGGGTGCGCTCGAGATCCTGAACGCGTCGCTCGAGCTCGGCGGTGCGCGCCGGATCCGGCGCCGCCGACGACCCGCGGCCGCAGGCGGTGAGAGCGACGACGCAGAGCGCGAGCACGGAAATCGAACGGCGCATGGAGAGCTCGAAGTCTAGTGTCCCCGTTCGCAAAGGCACCGCGCCGAACCCCTGAGTTTGCGGCCCGGACGATCCCGGACGCATGTCGCTCAGCGCTCGGCTGCCGCGCCGGCGGACGAACGGCTCGCCGCGCTCTTCCCCGCGACATCGAGACGCGCGAGGGGAACCTCGAGGTCCGCGCGGCGGTAGGCGGTGCCTTCGAGCGGCAGCGCGCCCAGAGCACCGAGGCCTTCGAGGCGCGCGTCGGCCTTCGGCGCGCGGCCCCAGAGCACGAGGTCGACGCTCTCGCCCGGAGCGAGCGACGCGGAACGGGCGGCGACCAATGTGCGCAGCGGATCGCTGGGCGCGGCGTCGCGCGAGGCGCCGAGCGGGATCGCTTCGAGCGCGATGCCTTCGCGGTCGCGGACGATCAGCGCAGGAGCGTCGAGGTCGAACGGCGCATCGGCGTCGTCGAGGGAACAGGTCAGGCGCCAGGGCTCGCCTTCGCCGAGTTCGAGGCGCCGAGCGAGCGCGAGTGCGTCGAAGTGTTGGCGCACGACGTCGGGATGCAACGGCGCGAGCCGGACGCGCAGCGCGCCGTGCGCGAGCTCGACGCGCGCCGCGAAACCGGGGATCGCTTCGTCGGGCGACGCGATCGTCGGCGGGTCGGAGGAGAAGGGCTTGCGCTCGCGCTCGAGCCAGTACAACGCGGCGAGCGCGAGCCCGAGGGTCGGCACCAGCCACACCCAGGGAGTCGCGCTCGACGTTCGCGAGGCGGACGAGGTCATCGAACGCCGCTCAGGCGTCTTTGTGGTCCCAATCTTCCTTCTTGTTCTTGTTCCACCAACGCTGCCACTCGTTGGGGTCGTGCTCTTCGTGCTTCGAGAGCTTCTGCAACGTCGAGATGATCGGCGCGGCGATCGTGTTGTACTTCTCGGTCGCGACCGGATCGGTCTGTTGCGACGACGCCTGGCCCGCGTCGTTCGCGGCCTTGGCTTCCATCATCAGCTTGAGGAGCTCCTCGAACGTCTCCTTGCGGTACTTCAGCTCGGAGCCTTCGTACTCGCCGAGCGCCTCGGCCGACGCGGCGAGGATGCGCGGGCTCTTGTCGTTCAGGAGCTTGATCAGGAACTTGCGCCCGTTCTCGTCCTTCGTCTTGCCGAGCGACTGGATCAGTTTCTCCTGCAGCACGAGGTCCTTGCGGTGATCCTTGCTGTTGATCCAGGTCATCAACACCTTCGGGCTCTCGGGCGCCATGTCGCGCAACGCGACGGCCGCCGCGAGGAAGAGCTTGTTGTCGCGCACGCCCTCGGCGTTCTCCTGGCGCTTCGCGGAGAAGCACTTGTCGAGCGCGGCGACGACCGCGACGCGATCCTTCGGCCCGCACTTCGGGAACTGCTGGAGCATCTGATCGATCACGCCGACCGCTTCGTGGTCTTCCTTGCCGCGCTTGTCGATGTGCGCGTCGAGGTCGACGATCAACTGCTTGATCTCCGGACGGTTGTCGGGGTTCGTGTTCTCGACCGGCTTGTCCTGGGCGACGGACGCCTCGACGGGCGCCGCGACGGACGACGGAGAGACGAACAGCAAGAGGGCGAGGAGTTGGTTGGCGATCATGGCGTCACCTCGTTCGGATGCGGAGGAGTCGGTACGGTAGCGGACGCGCGTGGTCCTTCGAAGGTTCTCGGGGGAGTTCGGCTGGATAGCCGCTCGCTCGGTTCCAGCAACGGCCCTGCCGAGCCTCGCGTACGGAACCCGCGCGACGCGCTCAGGTGACGGTCCCGTTCGTCAGCGGCGCGAACGCTCTTCCACGACGTGTGCGCGATGGCGCGCTTCGACGTGTGCGATCCGCGCACGCAGCTCGCGAACCAACGGGCCCGCCGAGCCCGGCAAGCCGGTTCGCAGGCCTTCGACCTCGACGACCGGAACGATTCGACCGGTGGTGTTGGTGCCGAAGACCTCGTCGGCGACGCGCAGGTCCGACGGTTCGATGCGGCCCTCGACCAACGGAATCGCGAGCGGATTTTCCGCGAGAGCCGCGAGCACCCGGTCGCGCATCACGCCGGCGAGGCAGCCGCGCGAGAGCGCCGGCGTCAGCAGCCGTCCTCCGGAGAGGGCGAAGAGGTTGCACCACGTACCCTCGCACAGATCGCCTTCTTCGGTCGGGAGCAACGCGTCCCACGCTCCGCGGGCGACGGCTTCCTCGCGCGCGAGCACGTTGCGCAGACGGTTGGTCGACTTGATGCGCTCGAACGGATCGTCGTGCAGTTTGACGAAACGGGAGACGACGAGCTTCGCGCCCGGATCGGCGACGAGCGCGAGTTCGCGGGCGACGATCACGAGCGACGGCCCGCGTCCCGCGACGCCGCGCGTCAGCGTCAAGCGCACCGCGCAATCGATCGAGCCGAGGCGTGCGACGTACGCGTCGAGAGCCCGCGCGACGTCGAACGGCGGCGGCCACGCGATCGCCAGCTCTTTCGCGCCGCGCTCGAGCCGCGCGAGATGTTCCGCGACGAAGTACGTGCAGCCGTTCTCGCGCAGCAACGTCTCGAAGACCGCGACGCCGAGCGCGAAGCCCGGATCCTCCGCGGCGATCGCGGGCGCGAACGGTTCGGCGAAACGGCCGTCGAGCCAAACGGGGAAGGCGTTCATGGCGAGTCGAGCGCGTCGACGATACCCGCGGCCTTCGCGAGCGTCTCGTGCTCTTCGTCTTCCGCGTTCGACACGAACGTGATGCCGCCGCCGACGCGGAACGAGACTTCGCCGCGCGCGGGAGCCGCGAGCGGTCGCCACGCCAACGTGCGGATCAGGATGTTGAGGTTCGCGCGCCCGTCGAGACCGATCGCGCCGAGGGAACCGCAGAAGAAGCCGCGGCCTTCGCCCTCGAGTTCGGCGATGCGCTCGAGCGCGGCGAGTTTCGGACAACCGCTGATCGAGCCGCCGGGGAAGAGCGCGCCGATCAGATCGAACGCGTCGAGGCCCGCGCGCACCTCGGCGACGACGTCGGCCATCAGGTGGTGCACGCGCGCGAAGCTCGCGAGCTTCGGAAAATCCTCGACCCACACGCGGCCGGGCTTGGCGCAGCGTCCGAGGTCGTTGCGCTCGAGGTCGACGATCATCACGAGCTCGGCGCGGTCCTTCTCGCTCGCGAGCAACGTCTCGCGCCGCGCGCGGTCCAGGAGCGGGTCGTGCGCGCGCTCGATCGTCCCCTTGATCGGCCGCGTGCGTGCGACCGCGCCGTCGAACTCGAGGAAGAGCTCGGGCGAGCACGACAGCAACGCGCCGCGCCGTTCGTGCGCTTCGTCCCACGCGAGGAATGCCATGTACGGCGCCGGATTGCGCGCGCGCAACTTCGCGTAGAGGTCGATCGGATCGCCTTCCACTTCGCAGGTGAAGCGGTGCGCGAGGTTCGCTTGGTAGAGCTCGCCTTCGCCGATCGCGCGGCGACAGCGTTCGATGCGCGCTTGGTGTTCTTCGCTCGAGGTCCAGCGACGCAGGTCGCCGACGCGACGCACGGTCGAACCGCGCGCTTCCGAGCCGAGCTCGCGTTCGACCGCTGCGCGGCGCGCCGCGACCGACGCGCGTCCATCGCCCGGTTCGTCGCCGAGGACGAGCCACGTGCGTTCGCGGACTTCGTCGCGCACCAGGAAGTCGACGTAGAGCCCGCCGAGCAAGAGCGGAAAGTTCCACGGTTCGCGCGGCAACTCCAACCACGCCTCGCCGTCGACGCCGAGGTCGTAGCTGAGCGCGAGCAGCAGGCCGCCCGCGAAGAAGCCGGGCACGTCGTCGCCGGGAGCGCGTTCGAGCTCGCGCAGGGCGGCGCGCAAGCCCGCAAGACCGGCGTTCGCGTCGAGCGCGCGCGGCAACGGGTCGAAGCCGAGCACGCTGAAGCGCTTCGGCTCCCCCGCGGCGCTGTCGAGCAACGCGAGGCCGTGCCGCGCACGCAAGTTCGCTAGCGCGAGCGACAACGGGCCGCGGTCGGCGAGCTCGAACACCCGCGGCGCGAAGCGAAACCGCGCAGGCGCCATCGACGGCACCCTAGCTCGCGGCCCGCGCGAAGCTCGCGCCGTAGCGTCGGTGGTAGGCCCACGCGATCGACGTCGCGATCAACAACCCGCCGGCCGCGGAGAAGAACGGCGCGCTCGGACCGAAGCGCACGAACGCGACGCCGGCGAGCGGCGGCCCGAGCATCCGCGCGAGGCTCGCGAGCGACTGTTGCAGCCCGAGGTACGCGCCTTGTTGATCCGCGGGCGACGCGCGCGACACCAACGAACTCACCGACGGATTGTTGAGCCCGAACCCGAACGGCAACACGACGCACCCGACGATCACCCACACGAACGTCGGCGCGAACCCGACGATCATGAGTCCGAGACCGAGCAACACCGGCCCCGCGACCGCGAGCCGCGTCTCACCGTAGCGCGGCACGAGTCGACGGATCAGTCCGCCTTGGATCACCGCCGAGATCATGCCGACGACGAACAAGTAGCGACCGGCGTAGCGCGCCGCCGCGAACATGTCGTCGCGGGTCGCGTGGGCGATCGCTCGCTCCATACCGAAGTACGTCGGGAACTTCGCGAGACCGAACAGGATGAACATCGCCTCGAACGCGGAGAACGCGAGCACCGCGAGGAAGCCCATCGACAACGCCCAACCGATCCGCGGATCGGCCCACGCGCCGCGCACCTGATCGAGACTGTAGACGCGTGAGTTCTTGCCGGGCGCGCGGGCGACTTCGTGGAGCTTCACCCAACCGAAGATCGCCGCCGAGAGCGACAGCGCCGCCGCGACGATACCCGGCAGCTCGATCGAGACCTGCGAGAGCTCGCCGCCGACCGCCGGTCCGATCGTGAAGCCGAGGCCGAACGCCGCGCCGATCAGGCCCATGCCCTTCGCGCGGTTCTCGGGCGTCGTGACGTCGGCGATGAAGGCGCTGGCGGTCGAGACGTTCGCTCCGAAGAAGCCGCCGAGCAGGCGCGACGCGAAGAGGACGCCGAGCGTCAGGCTCTCGATCGGCGGCGCTTCGCCGGGCCACGCGCGCGAAACGACGAGCGCGACCTGATCGCTGAAGCCGAAGATCAGGTAGGCCGCCGCGGTGCCGAGCAGGCCGCCGACCAGGACCTTCTTGCGCCCGATGCGGTCGGAGACCCGGCCCCACATCGGCGCGAACAGGAACTGCATCCCCGAGAAGCAACCGAACAGCAGGCCGAGCTGAGCTTCGCTCGCGCCGTACGCCTTCGAGTAGATCGGCAGCAGCGGGATGACGATGCCGAATCCGAGAAGGTCGATGAAGACCGTCAGGAAGATGAAGATCAGGGGCGAACGACCTGCTGCCTGGGGACGAGGTTCGGCCATGAAGCGCGGGAGTATAGCGATGCGAGCTCTCGGGCTTGAGCCCGATGCGAGACCGAGCCGATAAGGCAACGCTTTCCAGGGCCGATCAGGTCCGTCCGAATCCGAAGAGTCGAACGATGAAACGAACCCTTGGTCTCTCCGTCGCGTGTCTGGCGCTGGTCGCCGCCGCGTTCTCGCTCGCTCCGACGCGTCCGCAACAGAACGACCTCCAGAAGGAATTCGATCGCCTGCGGATCGAAGTCGCCGAGCTGAAGCGCAAGTCCGCGGGCGGCGACGTCGAGTCGCTGCGCGCAGAGTTGAAGGACGCGAACCAGAAGTTGACCGAGACGGTCGGCTACCTCGCGGCGCAAGCGGATGCCGCCGCCGCGTTGCTCGACGCGGTCAAGGACGCGGAGAAGAAGGGCTTCACGTTCGGTATCAATCCGGACTCGCGCGTCGTGCTGCTGCAGGGCTTCCAGTCCTTCTGCGAAGGTCTGCAGAAGAACGTCCCGGGCCGCAAGGTCGAGGTCGAAGTCGCGCCGGCGAAGTAGACGCTCGGTGACAACGGCGGCGCGCCGCCCCACAATGGCGCCGTGGTGCGCCATCTCTTCACGCCCGATCAGGCGAATCGAACGTTGCCGCTGGTGAAGCGGGTCGTCGGCGACTTGCTCGACAAGGGACGCGAGCTGCGCGACCTCGCGCGGAGGCCGAACGAATCGGGCTCCGTCGAACGCGCGCCGGTGCTCGAACGTGAAGTCCGCGAACTGTTGATCGAGCTCGAGCGCATCGGCTGCAGCTACAAGGACTGGGGCTTCGAGTACGGACTCGTCGACTTCCCGGGCGAGATCGACGGCGAGCGCGTGTTGCTCTGCTGGCGCAGCGACGAGCACGAAGTCTCGTGGTACCACTTGCCCGAGACCGGTTTCGCGGGGCGCCGTCCGATCCCCGAGCGACTGCTGCCGCCGCGCGCCGGTTGATCAGCGCGTCTCGGGCGGCGGCTTCGGCCGAAAGCCCTGGCCCTGCGCGAAGAAGCGCGTCACCTCGGCGCCGAACTCGGGGTGCACGATCCGTTCGACGAGCTCGCGCTCCTTCGCACGCGGCACTTCGTAGTTCGCGATCGTCTCCCACGTGCCGTCGGCGTGCGTCACGCGACTGCCTGCGTCGCGTGTGCGCGCGAGTTCGGCGAGCAACGGCGCGAGCGTCTCGCGGCGATGACGAGCGAGGTACTCGACCGAGCCCCACGCGCGCGGCGCGAGGTCGGCGTCGTAGGTTCCGCGCGGGAGACCGGTGAGCTCGTCGTACTCGAACGGCTTGTCGAGCCGTTCCTTCGCGCTCGCGGCGAGCGCCGCCGTCCAACCGCGGTGCTCCCCCGCCGCGACGAAACCGCTGCGGCCCGGGAAACAGTAGACGTCCTTGCAGACCTCGACCTCCGCGCGCCACGCGAAGCCGACCTCGAGCCAACACGGCAGACGTCCGTAGCGCGCGTAGAGTTCGAGCGCGGCGGCGCGGTGAACGAACTCGTTCTCGCGGTGCCACTCCTTCGCCTTGATGCCTTTCGGTTGCGCGAGGTACGCGGCGAGTCCCGGATCGGGCAGGACGAAGCCGGTGGTCGCGCGCACGCTCGCGAGCCAACTCGCGTAGGTGGAGAACGATGTCGCGAGCGCGTCGCACAGACTGCCGAGATCCTCGTCGGTCGCGATCTCCGCGATCACCGACGCGCTCTTCGCCTCGCTCGGACCCAACAGTTCGTCGTGCAGGCTCTGCACGCGCTTCGCGAGCGCCGCGTTCGCGCGCGTCGAACCCTTGCAGACGACCAGCGAACGCGCATCGTCGCTCAACGCCAACGCGTAGCCGTGCGCGTACGCCCACGGCGCGATCGCCTTGGTCGCGGACTGCTCGGCGACGCCGGCAGCCTCGAGCGTCACGCGCTTGCCCTTCCAGTCGAGCTTGATCTCGTCCGTCGACGGGCTCCAGACGAGCACCGACGCGAGCACGCACATTCCGATCATCCTGCCGCTCCTTCCGCCGCGGGCCACTCTACCCGCGAGCGTCGCGCGGGGGACGGCGTTCGGCGAGAGACGGCGCGCTCCGTTGTTTCGCGCGAGCCGAGTGACAGAATCGCGAAGCGATGGCGAGCGGTTCCCCCTTCCTGCGCGGCGGCAACCTGCGCGACAGCTTGGGGACGACGCTCAACGGGCTGCTGCAACGCGTTTCGCGCGAGGAGCTGCGCGCGATCGACGAAGCGGTCAAGCGCGAGGGCTTCGAGCGCGGCATCGTCTACTACGACGACGACAACCAACCGCGCGCGACGCCGATCCTGCTGCGGCCGCGCGTGCTCGGCGGCAACCAACGTCACTACCTGCACCGCACGGCGCGCACGCTCGAGCACGCGTACGCCAAGTTGCTCCAACTTTGGTTGGAGAGCCCGGCCGCGCGAGAAGTCCTGCCGTTGACCGATCGAGAACGGCGTTGGATCGGCGAGCTCGCGCGCCCCGGCCGCACGCACGAGGTCTTCTTCGGGCGCTTCGACGCGTCGACCGACTTCGGTTCGCCCGACTGGGTGAAGAGCACGCAGTTCTTCGAGTTCAATCCGCTCGGCGCGGGCGGCACCTACATCGTCCCGACCGTCGACGACGTCGTGTTGAAGCACGTCGTGCCCGCGTTGCGGCGCCATGCGCCGACGTTGCTGCTCGAGCCCAACGACGACCCGCGGCGCGTGTTGCTCGAGGTGCTCGCCGACCAAGCGCGCGCGCAACGCCTCAAGCGCTTCAACGTCGCGCTCGCGCAGTACAAGGATCTCGTCGGCGGCGTCGGCGAGTTCGAACACAACGAGGCGTTCTTGCGCTCGCTCGGCATCGCGTGTTGGCACGTCGATCCGCGCGAGCTGCGGCTCGAGGACGGTGAGATGCGCTACGGCGATCACCCGATCGACATCGTCTACCGCGATCACGAGATCAACGACCTCGCCGAGAAGGAGGAACGCGGCGACGATCTGTCCGCGCTCAAGTTCGCGCTTGCGCACGGCCGTTGCGTGTCGACGCTTGCCGGCGAGTTCGATCACAAGAGCGTCTTCGAGATCTTCACGCGCCCCGACTTCGCGGAGTTCTTCACGCTCGAGGAGCGCCGCGTCTTCCAACACCACTTGCCGTGGACGCGCATCGTCCGCGACGGACGCACCAGCGGACCGGACGGAGACGACATCGAGTTGCTCCCGTGGGCGCGCGCGCACCGCGAGCGCTTGGTCGTCAAACCGAACCGCGCGTACGGCGGCGCCGGCATCCTGCTCGGCCGCGAGATTTCGGAACGCGCCTTCGAGCTCGCGCTCGAACGCGGCGTCGCGCATCCGGGCGACTGGGTGCTCCAGGCGTACAGCCCGATCGCGGAGAAGGACTTCCCCGTGATCGACGCGGAGGGGAATCTCGCGCTCGCGGAGTACTTCACCGTGCTCGGCCTGTTCGTCAGCGAACAACGCCTCGCGATCCTCGGCCGCGCGTCCCGCCGGAAGGTCGTGAACGTTGCCCAGAAGGGCGGGTTGGTGTCGGTGCTGCGGCTGCTCTAGCGTCGGACGCAGAGCTTCTTGCCGGTTCCTTTACGGCGTCTTTGACAAGGCAACGCGGATCGGTACAACGCGCGCCATGTTCAACCTGATCCCCAAGGACGACGTCTTCTTCGGGCTCTTCGAGAAGTCGGCCGCCAACGCGCAGGACACGGCCAACGCGTTGGTCGAGATGCTCGAGCGCTTCGACGACGTCGCCGCGCGCACGCGGCGCATCCACGAACTCGAACACGTCGGCGACGAGCTCACGCACGAGACGATCGAGCGCTTGAACCAGACGTTCATCACGCCGATCGACCGCGAGGACATCCACGAGCTCGCGTGCCGCATCGACGACATCGTCGACCTGATCGACCGCGCGGTCGATCGCATCGGGCTCTTCAAGATCGAGAAGCCGATCGTCGAGGCGAAGGAACTCGCCGTCTGCGTGCAGCGCGGCACGCAGCTGATCCGCGACATGATCCCGCACCTGCGCAAGATGAAGGACCCGCAGGGCGTGCGCCGCATGGTGCTCGAAGTGCACCGGCTCGAGAGCGAGGCCGACCGCATCGAGCACAACGCGCTCGCCAAACTCTTCGAACCGCCTGCCGATCCGATCCACGTCATCAAGTGGATGAGCATCATCGAAACCCTCGAGGAAGCGACCGACCGTTGCGAGGACGTCGCGAACATCATCGAAGGGATCATCCTGAAGAATGGTTGATCCCTGGATCGTGTGGTCGATCGTCGGCCTGGCGCTGATCTTCGACTTCATCAACGGCTTCCACGACGCAGCGAATTCGATCGCGACGATCGTCTCGACGCGCGTCCTGTCGCCTCAGGCCGCGGTGGTGTGGGCCGCGTTCTTCAACTTCATCGCGTTCCTGTTCTTCGGCCTGCACGTCGCGAAGACGATCGGCAAGGGCACGATCGAGCCCGAGGCCGTCACGCTCGCGGTGATCACCGCGGGCCTGATCGGCTCGATCGCGTGGAACCTGCTGACGTGGTGGTTCGGCATCCCGTCGAGCTCGTCGCACGCGCTGGTCGGCGGACTCGCGGGCGCCGCGTTGATCGCGAAGGGCCCGAGCGCGTTGATCTCCGGCGGCTTGCTCAAGATCGGCGCGTTCATCTTCGTCGCTCCGTTGGTCGGGATGGCGTTGAGCTACATCATCATGCTCGCGACCTACTGGATCTTCCGACGCACGTCGCCGTCGCGAGTGTCGAAGCTCTTCAAGCGCCTGCAGCTCGTCTCCGCGTCCGCCTACAGCCTCGGCCACGGCGGCAACGACGCGCAGAAGACGATGGGCATCATCTTCATGGTGATGATCGCCGCGGGACGGCTGCCCAAGGAAACCGTCGAGCCTCCGATGTGGATCGTGCTCGCGTGCCACGCCGCGATGGGTCTCGGCACGTTGATGGGCGGCTGGCGCATCGTGAAGACGATGGGCCAGAAGATCTGCAAGCTGCAACCGGTGCACGGCTTCGCCGCGGAGACCGGCGGAGCGTTGACGCTCTACGGCGCGACATGGCTCGGCATCCCGGTCTCGACGACGCACACGATCACGGGTTCGATCGTCGGCGTCGGCACGACGCGCGGGATCCACGCGGTGAAGTGGGGCGTCGCGGGGCGCGTACTGTGGGCGTGGATCCTGACGATCCCGAGCTCGGCGCTGATCGGCGGGACCTTCTGGTGGATCTTCTCGCGGTTCGGTTGGAGTTGACCGAGTCGCGCGCGCTCGAGCTTTTCGCCGGCGCGCCGCGCAGCGTACGATGCTCGCCTCCACGGAGTTTCCGATGCGCCTGATCCTCTTCCTCGTGCTGTTCACCGCCGCCCTCGGCGCGGCCTTCAAGTCCACCGCCGGCGACCCCGAGGCGTGGAAGATCGGCAACGAGGGCTGGGCCGCCGATCCGACGTGGAACGACGGCTTGGCGGAGAAGTGCGTGTACGACGCGACGCGCACGATCTACGACGTCGAGCGCAAGTACCGCGCGACCGCGTACACCAACAAGGAACGCATGGACGCGGCGACCACGACCAAGACGACGGCCGAGGACGGCGTCGAGACGTTCAAACACCACTGGTCGGAGATCGTGCCGACCGAGAACTACGACTACCGCTTCTCGACGTGCGTGCACACCGAGTGCTTCTCGATGTACGCGTTCAAGTTGACGGTCAGCACGCAGGAAGATTGCGGCGCGAGCTTCAAGCTCGCGAGCAAGAAGGGCCCGCGCGCGTTCGAGTGGTACGACTCGGTCTACTTCCCCGACTCCGGTCAACGCACGGGCACGATCGGCGCGGCGTGGTTGATGCACTTCGTCGACGAGCTGCCGCTCTTGCTGCGCGACTTCGCGTTCACGCGGCCGATG
The DNA here is from genome assembly GCA_021413885.1 of Planctomycetota bacterium. Taxonomy (GTDB): domain Bacteria; phylum Planctomycetota; class UBA1135; order UBA1135; genus JACRIN01. The sequence goes on along the minus strand of JAIOPM010000027.1, from coordinate 33,989 downwards.
ACGCAGTTCATCAACTTGATCCCGAGCCAGAAGGACAACCACCAAGTCGACTGGAAGCCGTTCCGCGCGCGCGTCGACTACGTCGGCAAGGAAACGCTCGAGCTGCCGATCGGCAAACTCGACGCCCAACACCTGCGCGTCCACGCGATCGACGAGAGTTGGGCGGCCGATTATTGGATGGCCGACGACGGCAAACCGCCTCGGTTGCACGTGCTGGTCAAGTACATCGGACCGAAGGGCGAGAGCTACTCGCTCGTCAGCCAGGAACGCACCGCGTACTGGAAGCACTGAGGGCTCCGCGCGTCGCCGAACGAACGATGGCGCCGGCGACATCGAAGTCGGAGAGCGAGATCCCGCGCCTGATCGCGGGCTTCCTGAAGCAACTCGCCGCCGCGCGCGGCGCATCACCGCACACGCTGCGCGCGTACCGCGCCGACCTCGCCGAGTTCACGCTCTTCCTCGACGAGCGCGGCATCGCACGTCCGCGCGAGATCGTGCCGCGAGCGTTGCGCGCGTTCCTCGTGCGCCTCGACGAGAAGCAGCTCGCGCGCACCAGCGTGCAACGCAAGCTCTCGTCGGTCCGCTCGTTCCTGAAGTGGCTGGTCGATCAAGGTCGTCTCTCGACGCACCCAGCCGCCGGTTTGCGCCAAGCGCGCGATTCGCGACGTCTGCCCGGTTGCCTCGAGCTCCCGGAGATCGAGCGCCTGCTCGCCGCGCCCGACGCATCGACGACGTCCGGCCGGCGCAACCGCGCGCTGCTCGAGTTCATGTACTCGGCGGGCACGCGCGCCGCGGAGACCGTCGGTCTCGAACGCGACGACCTCGATCTGTCGCGCGGTATCGCGCGCGTGCGCGGCAAGGGTCGCAAGGAGCGCCTCGCCGCCGTCGGCGGTCCCGCGCGCGCGGCGTTGCGCGAGTACTTGACGGATCCGAAGCGTCCGAAGGCGCGCACGGTCGCCGGCGCGGCGGTGTTCCTCTCCGAACGCGGCACGCGCCTCTCGACGCGTTCGCTGCAACGCATCGTCGAGGCCGAGCTCGCGCGCGCCGGCATCGCTCGCCGCGCGACGCCGCACACGCTGCGCCACAGCTTCGCGACGCACTTGCTCGACCGCGGCGCGGATCTGCGCGAGGTGCAAGAACTCCTCGGCCACGCGCACCTCGTCACGACGCAGATCTACACCCACGTCTCGATCGAACGCCTGCGCGAGGTCTACGAGAAGGCGCACCCGCGCTCGGGCAAGCGCTGAACGCGCCGCCCGCCCTTCAGCCGAAATGGACGCGGGGAGCCGTTTGCACGACTCCCCGCGTTGGATGGTGACCCCAAGGGGATTCGAACCCCTGTCGCCAGGATGAAAACCTGGTGTCCTAGGCCGGGCTAGACGATGGGGCCGACCTCGTTCGGACCAGCGCCGGGCGAACCCGGCGATGGAAGAGCGCGCGGACGATACCGGTGGCGCCGAGGCGTGTCAACGCGCGCCCGGACGAGTTCAGACCGGCTCCCAACCCGCTCGTGCCGCCAATCCGAGGACGTGGCGGTACTCGCGCTCCAGGCCGTCGACCAACTCGCCCGCGCCGCGCGTCGCCCGCGACAGGATCGACCAGGTGTAGGTCTCGATCTCGACGTGGAGCTCGTCGGTCCCCCACCGCTCCGGCGCGGCGAGGGCGACCGCGAGCACCTCGGCCGCGTGGTCCGCGGTCGTGCCCCAACCGGGCTCGCCGTCGCCGACGAGGTCGGTCGGGACGTGGAAGTGACAACGCCATTCGTCGGCCTCGCGCCACGGCGCATCGCCTGCGCCCCACGCCGCGCGCGCTTCGTCGAGATCGCCGGCGCGCGCGAAACCGTGCGGACCGCGCGCGGTCACTTGATGCAGATAGCGCGGTTCGTCGAGGGCGAAGAAGCGCTCGCGAGCGACGTCGTTGCGCGCGGGCTCGCGTAGAGCGAGCGCGCTGGTGAACTGCAGTTTGCCGAGCGGTGCGCGGTGCGCGACCGCGTGCTCGAACGCCGCGCTCGGCTCTTCGAACTCGACCGCGGCGTGGCATGCGTCGAGGCACGTTCCGAGATGGCGCTCGGCGAGCGCGACGTCGAGCGGTCCGCGCGGCGAGAGCACGCTCGCGCGCCACTCGGCGAGCGCCGCGAGATCGTTGAGGTTCGCGCGCGGCTCGGGTTCGAGCGAGAGCACGATGCGCACGCCGTACGCGCGTTCGCAATGCGCGAGGACCGTCGTCGTCGCCGCGAAGCCGCGCGCGATCGCCGCGCCGTCGTCGGGCCCGATGCGCGACGAATGTCCGCCGGTGTGCGTGCTGATCGAGACGTGGCGACCGGGCTCGAGTTCGCGAGCGAGCGCGCACGCGACGCGCGCGACGGTCAAGCTGTACTCCGCGCGCTCGAGATCGGACCACGGCGGATCGAAGACCGCCGCCTTCATCCCCGCGGCGCCGAAGCCGAGGTACGGGAACGCGTTGTACGTGAACGGGTCGAGTCGTTCGGCGCGCAGGAGTTCCGCGAGGTCGCGCAAGCCGCCGGAGCCTTCGCTCTCGAGCTCGTACGCGACCGGCGCGGCGAGGTAGAGCCCGACGCCGAAACTGCCGCCGACGCCGAGTCGATCGCGCAACGGAACGGTGACCGCGCGCAGGTTGGAGAGCACCTCACCGACGCTCGCCGCCGGATGGACGTTCTGCGAGTAGGCCAAGCGCACGCCGCGCCCGGGATGAGCGGGGTGGCGGAGCAACATGACCCTAGACCGCGATGCCTTCGTCGACGAGCAGGACCGGGATGCCGTCGCGGATCGGGTAGACGCGCTTCGCGTCCTCGCGCACGAGCGCGGCCTCGAGCTTCTCCGCGACCGGCTTGCCCGCCAAGTTCTTCACGCCGCCGCGCGCGATCTTGTCGTTCCACGTCGCGAGCTCCGCGGCGTTGGCCTCGCGCAGGGGCTGGTGACTCTCGGGACAGGCCAGCAGTTCGAGCAGTTCTTTGTCGATCACGCGGGCCGGTTTAGCCGAGGTTCGGTTCCACCGCAAGCGCGCCTCCGCGGTTGACGCGCGCGCCGGCGTGCCGGACTCTCTCCGCATGGTCATCGCGCTCGTTCTCGCGTGGTTGCTGCAGGAGCCGACCGCGGCGCCGCGCGTCGAGCTCCCGAAAGGCCCCGCCGCCGTCGCGTTGGCCGCGACCCCCGACGACGTGCGCTCGGCGAAGCTCGCGTGGAGCGGCCTGCCGCTCTCCGGCGACGCGCCCGAGTGGCGCCAAGCGACGACGTGGAGCGCATGGGCCGAGGCGTTGCGCGCCGAAGCGCACGCGCGCGGTGCGGATCCGCAGCGAGTGACGCGGCTCGCGCTCTTCGCGCGTCTCACCGGCCGCGACGACGACGCGTGGGATCACTTCGCTGCGTTGAAGGGCGCGCCCGAGCAAGCGGCGGCGCTCTTGCCGTTGTTCCTCCCCGGCGTGCAAGCGACGGAACTCCTCGCGCTCGACGAGCATTCCGGCGCGTGCGTCGGTCCGTTGCGCGACGGCGTGTTGCTCTCCCCCGCCGCGCCGCCGCCGAGCGTCGCTGCGGCCGACGTGCGGCTCGGCTATGCGTCGATCGAGCGGCGCGCGATGAGCCTCGACGAGCTGCGCATCGGCGCGGCGGTCGTGCGGCTGCAGGTTTCGCTCGAGAGCGACGGCGTGCAGATCGATCTCACGCACAAGAGCGGCGGTGCGGCGACGGTGCGCGTGCTGTTGCCCGAACTCCCCGACTTCGAGATCTACGTCCAGTACGACGATTGGGTGCGCCAGGAAGCGGTCGGCGTGCCGTTGCAAGTCGCGCTCGCGCCGGGCGACGAGACGCATTCGTTGTTCGGTCGCTTCCGTCCGCGGCGCATCGCGTGGCCGACCGAGTTGCCGACTCGCGCATCGCACGCGCTCGCGAGCGACGGCTTGGTGTTGGTGCTCGACGAGCACTCGGCGCGCGCGCCGGTGCTGCGCGCGGCGACCGACGGACTCGCGCGCTTGATCGAGGCGCCGTGCCGCGTCGAACCGCTCGCGAGTTCGACGCCGGGCGCGGTGCGCATCGATTTGTCGGAGGACGCCGACGGACGCAAATGGAGCTCGATCCTGTCGCTCGCGGAGCGTTGGGCCCTCGCCCATCCGTCCGCGCCTAAGCCCGGCCGTTGAACGCCTTTTCCGCCGACGCACGCGCCGGTTAGCCTGCAACCCGCCATGAACCCGATGTACCGCGAACACCGTCGCGCCGCCCTCGACGCGTTGCGCTCGCGCGGCGCCGCCGCGTTGATCCCGACCGCGACCCACAAGGTCCGCAACTTCGACGCGGAGTACCGCTTCCGCCCGGACAGCGACTTCTGGCACCTGACGGGTTTCGGCGAGCCCGATTCGGTCTTGCTGTTGTTGCCGGCGCTGCGCGCGGGAGCGAGCGATCGTTCGGTGCTCTTCCTGCGCGAGAAGAAGCGCGACGAGGAGATCTGGACCGGTCGGCGCCTCGGGCTCGCGGCGGCGAAGGAGACGCTCGGTGTCGATGAAGCGCTCGCGACGAGCGAACTTTGGACGCGCCTTCCCGAGTTCCTCAAGGGCTACTCGCGCGTCGTGTACCGCAGCGGCCTCGACGACGCGCGTGACCGTGCGTTCCTGCAGGTGCTCGCGAAGTTGCGCATGCAGTCGCGCATCGTCGAGCCGGTGCCGGTCGAGGTGCTCGATCCCGCGCCGATCCTGCACGAGCTGCGTTTGTTCAAGCGCCCGGCCGAACTCGCGGTGATGCGCCGCGCCGCGGCGATCAGCGCCGAAGCCCACGTCGCCGCGATGCGGCGCGCGCGCGGCGGCGTCGGTGAACGCGAGATCGACGCGCTCCTGCAGTACGAGTTCCTGCGGCGCGGAGCCCAGGGGCCGGCGTACACGAACATCGTCGCGGGCGGCGCGAACGCGTGCATCCTCCACTACGTCGAGAACGATCAGCCGCTGCGCGACGGCGAGCTCCTGCTGATCGACGCCGGCGCGGAGGTCGAGTGCTACGCGTCCGACGTCACGCGCACGTTCCCGATCAACGGTCGCTTCAGCGCCGAGCAACGCGCGCTCTACGACGTCGTGCTCGCCGCGCAACTCGCGGCGATCGCCGACGTCGCGCCGGGGAAAGCGTTCACCGCCGCGCACGAGACCGCGTTGCGCGTGTTGACCGCCGGACTGATCGAGCACGGGCTCTTGAAAGGTCCGCTCGACGACGCGTTGAAGAGCGAGTCGTACCGCCGCTTCTACATGCACCGCACCGGCCATTGGCTCGGCCTCGACGTGCACGATTGCGGCGCGTACGTCGTCGACGGCGCGCCGCGCAAGCTCGAGCCCGGCATGGTGGTCACGGTCGAGCCCGGGCTCTACGTCGCCGAGGACGACGAGACCGTCGAAGCGCGTTGGCGCGGCATCGGCATCCGCATCGAGGACGACGTGCTGGTCACGCCGACCGGCAACGAAGTGCTGACCCGCGCGATCCCGAAGGATCCGGTCGAACTCGAGCGGCTCTGCGAACGCGGCGTCCTGGTGAACGCGAGCTGACGGGGAATCCCCGCGGCCGCGATTCGCAGACGCACACGCGATGTCCAAGATCCTGGGGAGCGAGGATCGACGTTGGTCGCTCGCGCGAGCCGTCGATGCCCTGACCGAGTCGGCGCGCGTCGCGGGACGGCCGTCGCTGCTGTGGTTCGCGGGCTTCTTCTATCCGGGCGTCGGACTCGGGCTCGGCCTCGGTTGGAGTTGGATCCTGCGCTCGATCGGCAACACCGACGGCGCGCCGGCGAGTTCGATCCTCGCGCCGATGCGCTTCGCGTGGCTCGGCGCGAAGGATCCGTTGACCGGCTTGTTGGTCGGCACGGTGGTGATCGGTTGCATGACGCCGATGCTCTTCCCGTTGCTGTTGCCGCTCTTCCGCGTGATCGCTGGGCTCGCGGGTTGGGCGGCCGGCGCCGCGCCGGCTTCACGCGGGCGCTTGCGCGACGCGTGGCGCGCCGGGCGCGGCAACGTGTTGTCGAGCGGCGCGTTGTGGGTCCAGTGTTGGGTGCTCGTCGTCGCGGCGACCGCGGTGTTCCTCGCGCCGGTGGTCGCGTTCCTGCGCGAGGTCGCGCCGGCCGCGGCGAAGCCCGCGGTCGCCGGAGAATTGCCGCGTTTCATCGCGTTGGTCGTGTCGGGGCCGAGCGCGTTGATCGTGCTCGTCTACGTGCTCGCGATCTCGATCCTGTTCCAGCTCGCGTTGCACTCGCTCGCGCAGAATCGTCGCGGCGCAGGCTCGGCGCTCGTGCACGCGTGGCGCCTCGCGCGCCACGATCCGTGGGCGACGGTGCGCGCGTTGCTCGGCGACTCGGTGTTGTCGCTCGTGCATTGGATCGCGTTCTGGGTGCTGCTCGCGCTGTGGCACGTGCCCGTGCTCGGCGGCTTCGCGATCGCGGCGTACGTCGCGCTCGGCGGCTTCATCGGCGTCGCGCGAGCGCTCTACTGGTCGCGCGCGTATCGAGCGCTCGGCGGACTGTCGCCGGCGGACGGCGTGCCGGGACTCGCGGGCTCGTCGTAGAACTGCGCGCGCGAAAAGAGAGTAGTGAGCGCGCCAGGGATCGAACCTGGGACCTACTGCCTCGGTGTTCGGCGCAGCCGAACCCGGTCCATCGGTTCCGAGCTTCCCGCGCAACGGTGCGGAGTTTTTGGTGAGCGCGCCAGGGATCGAACCTGGGACCTACTGGTTAAAAGCCAGTTGCTCTACCGACTGAGCTACGCGCCCGAACACATCGCGCGGCGCATGCGCGCGCTGCGAGTGGAAGTGGTGCCCGCGCCAGGGATCGAACCTGGGACCTTATGATTAAGAGTCATCTGCTCTACCAGCTGAGCTACGCGGGCGATGTTCGCAGGCCTCGGATTCGAGGGTCGCGAGGGCGAGAAGCATACCGTCCGAAGGCCTGATTGGAAGTGGGTGGAAGTGGGCCGGAAGTGGTCCCGTCGAGCGGCGCGGAGGTCTCAGACCTCCATGATCTCGACGACCTTCTTCTCCTGGACCTGATCCAACTTCTTCTCGGCGTCCTTGAGCTGCTCCTGGATCTTGTCGTGGAGCTTGCGGTTCTCGTCCTCGGTCAGGTCGCCGGCCTTGAGCGCGGTGTCGGCGTGCTTGTTCTGGTCGCGGCGCACGTTGCGCATCGAGACGCGCGCTTCCTCGACGAGCTCCTTCACCTTCGCGGCGTACTTCTGACGTTGTTCGCCGGAGAGTTGCGGCATCGTCAGCCGCAGGATCTTGCCGTCGGTCTGCGGCGTGATGCCGAGGTCCGACTTCATGATCGCCTTCGAGATCTCGGTGATCACCGAGATGTCGAAGGGCTTGATCACGAGCTGGCGCGGCTCGGGCGTCGACACCGCGGCCATCTGGTTGATCGGCGTCATCGTGCCGTAGTAGTCGACGCGGATGTTGTCGACCAACGTGCTCGACGCGCGCGCGGTGCGCACGCCGCGCAAGGTGTCCGTGACGTGCACGAGCGCCTTGTCGAGGCCTTGCTGGGTTTCGGTGACGATCTTCTGGAATGCGGGAGAGGTCATGGGGAGCTCCGAATGATCGTGCCGAGGTTCTCGCCTCGGATGACGCGTTCGATGTTGCCTTCTTCGAACAGGTTGAAGACGACGACGGGCAAGTGCGACTCCATGCACAGGCTGATCGCGGTGGTGTCCATCACCTTGAGCTGACGCTCGAGCACCTGCATGTGCGTCAACGTCGTCAAGCGCTGAGCCGAGCGATCGCGCTTCGGATCCGCGGTGTAGACGCCGTCGACTTTCGTCGCCTTGAGCAACACTTCGCAACCGAGCTCGCGCGCGCGCAACGCCGCGGCGGTGTCGGTGGTGAAGAACGGATTGCCGGTGCCGGCGGCGAGGATCACCACCAGGCCCTTCTCGAGGTGCGCGATCGCGCGGCGGCGCAGGAAGGGCTCGGCGACTTGCTTGATCTCGATCGCCGTCATCACGCGCGTGTCGCGGCCCTGCTTCTCGATCGCATCGGAGAGCGCGAGCGCGTTGATCACCGTCGCGAGCATGCCCATGTAGTCGGCGCTCGCACGATCGGCGCCGAGCTTCGAGAACTCGGCTCCGCGCAGGATGTTGCCGCCGCCGACGACCAGCGCGATCTCGACGCCGAGGCTCGCGACGTGGGCGACTTGACGCGCGACGAGACCGACGGCGTCGGGGTCGATTCCCTGCCCACTCTCGGCGTGGCCGAGGGCCTCGCCGGACAATTTCAGCAGGACGCGATGGTAGGCCATGGCGCCTTCCTAACGCGTTCGCCCGTCGACGTCCACGTTCAGCCCAGTTGCTGCAAGGCGAAGCGATCGATCTTCGAGCCGGCGCCGAGCGCCTTCTCGACCGCGGTCTTGACCGTGATCTTGTCGTCGTGCACCCACGGCTGCTCGTTCAGGACGATGCCGCCGTAGAACTTCTCGAGCTTGCCCTTGAGGATCATTTCGACCTTCTCGGGAGGCTTGCCCTTCATGTCTTCGCTCTCGCGGTAGACCGCTTTCTCGCGCTCGACCAAGTCGGCCGCGATCTCATCGCGGGAGAGTGCAGTCGGCTTCGACGAGGCGATGTGCATGCCGAGCTGCTTCAAGAACGCGTCGGTCTTGTCGGCGCTCGCCGTCGTCGACAGCGAGATCAGCGCGCCGACCTTCTGGTTGAAGTGCACGTAGGAACCAACGCGACCCGCCGGGTTCTCGAAGCGCGCGATTGCGACCACTTGCGTGTTCTCGCCGGACTTCGAGATGAACTCCTTGAGCGCGTCGCCGACCGTCGCCTTGCGCGAGGGCAACATGGCGCCGCCGAACGACTCGACGTTGTCGGGGTTCTTCGCGAGCGCGAGGTCCGTCAGCTCCGAAAGCAGTCCGATGAACTGATCGGTCGCCGCGACGAAGTCGGTCTCGCAACCGAGCGACACCATCGCGCCACTCTTCGCGTCCGCGCCGAGCTTGACGCACACGCGGCCTTGGGCGGTCGCGCGACCGGCGCGCTTGTCCGCGCTCTTCAGACCCGCCTTGCGCAGGTAGTCGAAAGCGGCGTCCATCAACGCGGCTTCGGTGGTCACGCCGGCGTTGCTGGCGACCAGCGCGCGCTTGCAGTCCATCAGCGGTGCGCCCGAGCGCTCGCGCAGCTCGGAGACCATCTTGGCGGAGATATCCATCGTTTCGCGTTCCTTGAATTCCGTGAGGCGAGTTCCGGGGCGCGCGTGGTGATCACGGCGCACGGTGTTCGATCGAGCAGAGCGCTCGCGTCCGACGACAGCGTGTCGACGCGCCAGCACCGAAAGATCCGCGGCGCGCGTTCCGGCGCGCCGCGGCAAAAGTGCGTCACTCGGCGGCGGCGGCGTCGTCGGTCTTGGTCGGCAGCACTTCGGCGGCGACGTCCTCGGGCGCCACGCCGATCTCCTCTTCGGTCGCGCCGGAGGCGAGACCCGGGAGCGCATGCACGGTCTGACGACGGCGCACGCCGGCCGGCGGCGGACGGTTGCCGCGCGTCGGACGGGGCTCGTCGCCCATCGGACCCGAATCGCCCTTGGCGTTGCCTTCGACGGCGACCGCCTTGCGGTTCTGGCAGCCTTCCTCGACGGAAGCGGCGAGGCTCTCGATCAGCACGCGCACCGACTTCAACGCATCGTCGTTGCCGGGGATCACGATGTCGACGAGCGACGGATCGCAATCGGTGTCGAGGATGCCGACCAACGGCACGCCGAGGCGCCGGGCTTCCTTCACCGCGTTGTGTTCGCGCGCGGGATCGACGATCACGACCGCGCCGGGGATCGTCATCATCTCGCGGATGCCCGAGAGGTTGCGTTCGATCTTCTTGCGCTCGCGGCGCAAGGTGGACTGCATCTTCTTCGGCAACTCCACCATCCCACCGTTCTCGTCGAGCTGCTCGAGCTCCTCGAGGCGACGGAGGCGGCTGCGGATCACGGAGAAGTTGGTCAGCGTGCCGCCGATCCAACGCTCGGTGACGATCGGCATGCCGGTGCGCTCGCCCGCGCTGCGGATCACGCCCTTGACCTGGCGCTTCGTTCCGATCCACAGGATCTGGTGGCCGTCGGCGGCGACGTGCATCAGGAAGTTCTGCGCGCGAATCAGACCACGCATGGTCTCGCGCAGATCCATGATGTGGATCAGGTTGCGGCGACCCCAAATGTAGGGGCGCATCTTCGGGTTCCAACGCGAGACCGGGCAACCGAAGTGCACGCCGGCGTCGATTAGCTCTTTGACCGTGACGTTTTGCATGGAGATCGTTCTCTTCCTGCACCTGGCCGCCCCGTGGACGCGGCGACGAGACGCCGAAGCATCCCGAAGTTCCCGCGCGTTAGGTGGTCGGACCTGCGGTTCGGGAAGCGGCGGGCGGGGCGCGGAATGGTGCGCTCCTGGAAAACCAGCGTCTCCCGGCAAGAAGTGGGCGGAGATTCTACGGGTGGACCCTTGCCTGTCAACGCGCGCGACGCTTCGCTGGACTCCGCTCGCGCCGGAAGGCTGTTTCGGGTCGCGTCTCGCCGTGGGGATCGTTCGGGTCGAAGGGGACGTCGAGCGAGGTCTTGGACCTTGCTCGACGAGTTCGGCCGAGAACGAAGTCATGTGCATTCGGGCCGGGGCAGCGCCCTGCGCATAAAAGCAGGTTCCTAAACTTGCCGCCGCCCGACATAATTCCGGTACAGACACCGAACCCGCCCGGTCTCGCCCGTGCAGGGAAGGGTATTCGTAACTCGCCCGCGCGTCCGCCGATGGACGCGCCGCAAGCTGCGCCCGCTCCCGTCACCGGACGCGTCGCCGCGGTACGTCGTGGTCCGTCCATCGGCATGCCCAACGCTCAGGTTCTCCTCTGCTGCGACCATCGCGGAGAGGGTCTCGCCGCGTTGCTGCCGTCGCTCGAAGCCGCGGGCTATCGCATCCAGACGAGCCGCAACCTGCGGCAATCGCTCGAGCTCTTCGCGCGCGTCGAACCGAGCGTCCTCGTCGTCGATCCGCTGTCGAGCGGTTCGATCGAACTCGAAGCACTCGATCGCGCGCGCAGCGCCGAACCGCCGGTTCCGGTGTTGCTCGTCACCGATCCGAAGGACGCTCTCGCCGCCGTGATCGCCGCGCGTTCCCTCGAACGCGGTTCGTGGGATCTCGTGCGCCGCGACGCGCCCGCGGAGGAATTCGTGATGCGCATCGAGAGCCTGAAGAGCCACTACGAGCGCCTTCAAGAAATGAGCGAGCTGCGCCACCGCGCGCTCTACGACGATCGCACCGAGTTGCTGCGTCCGCACGGTTTCCAAGAACGTCTGCGCGAGCACTTCTCCGCCGCTCAACGTCACCACTTGAGCTTGGCGTTGTTGATCATCGACCTCGATCGCTTCGGCCAGATCAACAAGCAGAACGACCACACCGTCGGCGACTACGTGATCTCGCAGGTCGGCGGTTCGATCCGCGCCGCGCTGCGCACGGAAGACGTCGCCGGACGTTTGGGCGGCGACGAATTCGCCGTGCTGCTCCCCTACACGCGCACCAACGACGCCGCGCACGTCGTGCAGCGTCTGCTCGACGCGATCCGCGCGCTGTCGGGCCCGATGCCCGGCGCGCGCGGCGCGATCGAAGTCAGCGCGAGCATCGGCTACGAGACCTTCGACGGCACCGATCTCGACTCGAGCGACACGTTGCGCCTCCACGCGGAGGAAGCGTTGCGCCTCGCGAAGCAATCCGGCGGCAACCGCGGCATCTACTTCCGCACGCCGACCGAGGACAAGCCGACGCCGCCGGCGAAGTGACCGCGCGCGTCCGTCAGCGCACGAGACTCAGCGCACGAGATAGGGGGCGAGCCAGTCCGCGCGATCCGCGACGTGCAGGTCCTCGGTCGGATCGACTTCGAGCACGAGCTCGTGCGCACCCGCGAGCGAAACCACCGGCCATTCGAGCGGCGCTTCGCCACCGCGCGCGACCGCGCTCTCCCATGCGACCTTGCCGTCGACGTGGATGCGAAAGCGGACCGAGCCGCGGCTCGGCAGCCGCAACACTTGATCGTCGATGCACGCGGCGCCGCGCAGCTCCTTCCAACGCCCGTCGAGGCGCCACGTCAAACGCGTCGGTGCGTGCACACCGAAGCCGCGGCGCCACGGCCGTCCGGCCGCGGTCAACACACCGCCGTCGACGGCGCGATCGATGCGCGGCACGAACGTGAAGCCGAGGTCGTCGCCGAAGGGCGACGGCGCGTCGGTCTTCGCGATCGCGAGCGACGACAGGAACGCGAAGTCGTCGGCGCGCTTCGAGACTTCGTCGATCCACGGCCACGGAAGCGTCGCGACGACGGCGGCGCGCTCCAGTTCGAGACCGCGCGCGCTCGAACTCGTCCAACGGCCGAACAGACGCGAACCGTCTTGCAGGTCGACGCACACGCTCGCCGGCCCGAGCGCTTCGCGTTCGGCCTTCGCCGCGTTCTCGACGTAGAGCGCGATCACGTCGCGCCATGCGAAGACGCTCTTGCCGAGCACGCTCTCGAAGCCGACGCCTTCGGTCGAGAACGCCTCGAACGTCCCGTCGATGCGTTCGACCCGCGCGCCGTTCGAGCGGTAGAGCCGATCGCCGCTCGAGGGCGGCTCGAGCGCCGCGGTCTCGCCCGCCGCGAGTCGACCGGGGAAACGCAGCCCCGCCAGCGCATCGACGTTGACCTTGATCGACGTGGCGGGCCCGAGTCGGACCGTGAAGTCGTCGCCGGCGCCGCCGACGATCGCGCCGATCAAGCGCTCGCCGCCGACCAGGTCGACTTCGACGCTCTCCATCGGCAGCGCGTCGCCGACGGGCCTGGAGCCCGCGCGCACGTCGAGGATCAGGAGTCCCGCCTCCGTCGCGGCGTCGGGCGTCCACGTCGCGACGTCGACCTCGCGGCGCGAGCCGTCGCGCAACCGCGCGGTCGCCTGGACCGCCGTCGACTTGGCTTCGTCTTGGAGCTCACGGTTCGTGGGGAGAGAGAGCAGGCAGAAGCAGAGCGCGGCGATCGACATGGGCGCGAATCCTAAGCTCGTCGCCGCGCGCTTCGTCCGACGATCACGCGACGCGCCCGGTGCGCGCGACGCACCTCCGCCAAATCGGCAGAAACTCGGTACGCGAATCGGTGCTGCTGCCATTCGGGCAGCGCTCCTGCTCCGACGGTTCGCGCGCGCCGCCGACTTCCGCCAGCGGCACCGTTCTTGCTTTCGCGGCGCCCTCTCGCGCCTTGAGCCGGCTCCCCGGCACGTCGACGTCGGCGTGCATTCGAGTGAGGCGGCCGCGCCCGGCTGCGAGGTGTCCGGTCCGATCCCCCATCTTTCGAAAGCACGATTCCATGGCCAAGCAAATGGTCTTCGAGGCGGATGCCCGCGAAGCGATTCGACGCGGAGTGGAGAAGCTCGCCAAGGCCGTCACCAGCACCCTCGGACCGCGCGGACGCAATGCGGTTCTCGACAAGGGTTGGGGCGCGCCGACGGTCACCAAGGACGGCGTCAGCGTCGCCGAGGAGATCCAACTCACCGATCCGTACGAGCACATGGGCGCGCAGCTCGTGAAGGAAGTCGCGAGCAAGACCAGCGACGTCGCCGGCGACGGCACGACGACCGCGACGCTCTTGACCGAAGCGATCTTCACGCAAGGCCTCCGCGCGATCACCGCCGGCGCCTCGCACGCGCGCATCGCCGCGGCACTGCACGACGGCATGCACGCGGTCACCGCGGCGCTCGACAAGGCCTCGCGTCCGGTCAAGGGCAACGACGAGATCCGCCAGGTCGGCACGATCTCCGCCAACAACGACGCGCGCGTCGGCAAGATCATCGGCGACGCGATGGACAAGGTCGGCAAGGACGGCGTGATCACGGTCGAGGAAGGCAAGACGCTCGACACCGACGTCACCGTCGTCGAGGGCATGCAGTTCGACCGCGGCTACATCTCGCCGCACTTCGTCACGAACGCGAACTCGATGGAAGTCGAGTACGAGAAGCCCCTCATCCTGGTCTTCGAGGACAAGGTCTCGAACGTCCAGAAGCTGCTGCCGCTGCTCGAAGCCGCGAAGAACGCCAACCGTCCGTTGTTGATCATCGCCGAGGACGTCGAGTCGGAAGCGCTCGCGACTTTGGTGGTCAACAAACTGCGCGGGATCCTGACCTGCTGCGCGGTCAAGGCGCCGGGTTACGGCGATCGCCGCAAGGCGATGCTCGAGGACCTCGCTGTCCTGACCGGCGCGAAGCCGATCATGAAGGATCTCGGTCTCGAGCTCGATCGCGTCACCGTGCGCGACCTCGGCACCGCGAAGCGCGTCGTGATCTCGAGCGAGAACACGACGATCGTCGGCGGCGCCGGTCCGCGCCAAGCGGTCGATGCGCGCGTCGCGCAGATCCGCGCCGAAGTCGGCACGACCACGTCGGACTACGATCGCGAGAAGCTCCAAGAGCGCCTCGCCAAGCTGACCGGCGGCATCGCTCAGATCAACGTCGGCGGCGCGACCGAGACCGAGGTGAAGGAACGCAAGGCCCTGATCGAGGACGCGCTCCATTCGACGCGCGCCGCGGTCGAGTCGGGCATCCTGCCCGGCGGCGGCGTCGCGCTGCTGCGCTCGCGTGAGTCGCTGACCAAGCTGCGCAAGTCGGACGACGAGGACTACAACATGGGTCTCGACGTGCTCTACCAAGCGCTGTCGCGCCCGGTCGAGAAGATCGTCGAGAACGCCGGCAAGGACGGCGCCGTCGTCGTGCACCGCATCCTGCGCGAGAAGAACTCGAACTGGGGCTACGACGCCCTCGCCGACACCTACACCGACATGGTGAAGAGCGGCATCGTCGATCCCGCGAAGGTCACCAAGGCCGCGTTGCAGAACGCGGTCAGCGTCGCGTCGCTCCTGCTCTCGACCGACTGCCTGATCGCCAATGCCCCCGAGAAGAAGGGCAAGAAGAAGGGTCCGGGCGGACCCGGCGGCGACATGGAAGGCATGGACGAGATGGGCGGCATGGGCGGCGGAGGCATGGACTTCTAGTCGCGCGCGCTACGGACGAACCCGAACACCCACAGAACAAAGAACAAGAGAGAACGAGCCATGGCCAAACAGATCATGTTCGACGACCACGCGCGCCAGAAGTTGCTGATCGGCATCGAGAAGCTGTCGCGCACCGTGCGCGTCACCCTCGGGCCCGCGGGGCGCAACGTCATCCTCCAGAAGTCCTTCGGTTCGCCTTCGGTGACCAAGGACGGCGTCTCGGTCGCGAAGGAGATCGAACTCGCCGATCCGTTCGAGAGCATGGGCGCGAAGCTCGTGCGCGAAGTCGCGTCGAAGACCAACGACGTCGCCGGCGACGGCACGACGACGGCGACGGTGCTCGCGGCCGCGATCTACAAGGAAGGTCTGAAGTACCTCGCGACCGGCGTCAACACGATCGCCCTGCGCAACGGCATCGAGAAGTCGGTCGCCGCGGCGGTCGAGTCGATCAAGGCCCAAGCGCGCACGGTCAAGAAGCGCGACGAGAAGAAGAGCGTCGCCGCGATCTCCGCGAACAACGACGCGGCAATCGGCGAGCTGCTCGCCGAAGCGTTCGAGAAGGTCGGCAACGATGGCGTGATCACGGTCGAGGAGAACTCGGGCGTCGACACCCTGCTCGAAGTCGTCGAAGGCCTCGAGTTCGACAAGGGCTACCTCTCGCCGTACTTCGCGACCGATCTCACCAAGCTGACGACCGAGTTCGACGACGCGTACGTCTTCATTTACGACAAGAAGATCTCGAACGTGCGCGAGTTCGTGCCCGTGCTCGAGAAGGCCGCGCCGACGGGCAAGCCGCTCTTGATCATCGCGGAAGACATCGAAGGCGAAGCGCTCGCCACGCTGGTGATCAACCGCCTCAAGGGCGTGCTGAACATCTGCGCGGTCAAGGCTCCGGGCTTCGGCGACCGTCGCAAGAGCTACCTCGGCGACATCGCGGTGCTCACCGGTGGAACGGCGATCACCGAAGACCTCGGCATAGGCCTCGACAAGGTGACGGTCTCCCACTTCGGCCGCGTCAAGAAGGTCCAAGTCAACAAGGACCGCACGGTCCTGATCGGCGGCGCGGGTTCGAAGAAGGCGATCGAGGAACGCGTCGCCCAGATCCGCACGCAGATCGAAGGCACCAAGTCCGACTACGACAAGGAGAAGCTCCAGGAACGTCTGGGCAAGCTCACCGGCGGAGTCGCGGTCATCAAGGTCGGCGGAAACTCCGAGGCCGAGATGAAGAACAAGAAGCAACTCGTCGAGGACGCGCTCAATGCGACGCGCTCGGCGATCCAAGAAGGCGTCGTCGCCGGCGGCGGCGTCGCGCTGCTGCGCGCGATCGACGCGGTCAAGAAGCAGAAGCTCGACGGCGATGAACGTTTCGGCGCGAACATCATCGCGAGCGCGCTCGAGATGCCGTTGCGTCAGATCGCCGACAACGCAGGCGAGGACGGCGCGGTGGTCGCCGAGCTCGTGCGCGAGAAGGGCGGCGCGATCGGCTTCAACACGCTGACCCGCGAGTACGTCGACATGTTCAAGGCCGGCGTGATCGACCCCGCCAAGGTCGTTCGCACCGCGCTGCAGAACGCGGGCTCGATCGCGGGCCTCTTGCTGACGACCGATTCGCTCGTGACCGACCTCAAGGAAGACGCGAGCCGCATCGAAGGCTCGATCGCCTGAGCGCGTCGCGCGCGGCTCTCACGTTCGAGGCGGTCGGCGGCTTCCGATAGGGAAGCGCCCGACCGCCTCGAGCGCTGAAACGCGCCTCGCCCGAAACGAAATGCCCGCCGCCCGCGTGCCGTACTCGACGACATGAGCGACAAACGCGACTACTACGAGATCCTGGGCGTCACGCGCGAAGCGTCGGAGGACGAGATCAAGAAGTCCTTCCGCAAGCTCGCGATGAAGCACCACCCCGATCGCAATCCGGGGAACGCGGACGCGGAGGCCAGGTTCAAGGAAGCGGCGGCGGCGTACGAGGTGCTCTCGGATCCGCAGACACGCGCCCAGTACGACCAGTTCGGCCATCGCGCGTTCGAGCAAGGCGGCCACGCGGGCCAGCGCTTCACCAACGTCGAAGACATCTTCCAAGCCTTCGGCGACATCTTCGGCGGCGGCATGTTCGGCGACCTCTTCGGACGCGGCCGCACCGGACCGCGCGCGGGTCGCGACCTCAAGGTCGTCCTCGACCTGACGATGGAAGAGGTCGACACCGGCGTCGAGAAGACGCTCTCGCTCAAACGCCAAGAGCACTGCGGCATCTGCAAGGGCACCGGCGCGAAGCCCGGCACCTCGCGCAACACGTGCACGACCTGCGGCGGACGCGGACAAGTGATGCGCAGCCAAGGCCCGTTCGCGATCGCGACCGCGTGCCCGCGCTGTTCCGGCCTCGGCCAAGTCGTCGAGTCGCCGTGCACCGGCTGTCGCGGCGCGGGCTTCGAGACCAAGAAGGTCGACGTCAAGATCGCGATCCCGGCGGGCATCGAGGAAGGCGTGCGCTTGCGGATCACCGGCGAAGGCGACGCGGGCGACGCCGGCGCGCCGCGCGGCGACCTGTATTGCTCGGTGCGCGAGATCGAGCACAAGATCTTCCAGCGCAGCGGCGCCGACTTGATCACCGAGATCCCGATCTCGTTCACGCAGATGGCGCTCGGCGATTCGGTCGAGGTGCCGACGCTGCGCGGTCGCGCCGAGCTGACGATTCCCGCCGGCACTCCGACGGGCAAGGTGTTCCGACTGCGCGGCCAAGGGCTGCCGGTGCTCGAAGGACGCGGACGCGGCGATCAGCTCGTGCGCGTGTTCGTCGAGGTGCCGAAGAAGGTCTCCGACAAACAGAAGGAGCTCTTGAAGCAGTTCGCCGAGATCGAGAAGAAGAGCGCCGGCAACCAATCGTTCTTCGACCGCATCGTCGCCTACTTCGACTGAGCCATGACCGAACAACCGACGACCCATTCGTCCGACCCCGACGCCGTTCCGCAACCCGAGCCCCAAGGTCAGAGCGGGGACGACGCCGAGCTCCGCATCGATCGCGCCGAGCGCGATCGCTTGACCGCGCAACTCCAACGCGCCCAAGCGGACTTCCAGAACCTGAAGCGCCGCACGGCGAGCGACATCGACGTCGCGGTCAAACGCACGCTCTCGCCGCTGCTCGAACAAGTCTTCCTCGCGCTCGACAACCTCGAGCTCGCGCTCGCGAGTCCCGACGCTCGCCCCGACTCCGGCTTCGGCCAAGGCATCCGTTTGACGCGCGACAAATTGCTGCGCGGCCTCGAGAGCGTCGGCGTGCAACGCATCGCCGCGACCACGCTGCTCGACCCGAAACTGCAAGAAGCCGTCGCGACCGAAGCGCGCGCCGACGTCGAACCGGGCACCGTGCTCGGCGTGCTGCGCGAGGGCTACACGTACCAAGGTCAAGTCGTGCGCGCCGCGCAAGTGCGCGTGGCGACCGGCGCGACGAAGACCGACGGGAGCCGCTGATGCCGACGTACGACTACGTCTGCAAGGCGTGCGGTCACGCGCTCGAGATCTATCAATCGATCACGGAGAACGCGAAGCGCAAGTGCCCGGCGTGCAAGAAGCCGAAGCTCGAACGTCAGCTCGGTTCGGGCGCCGCGATCCTGTTCAAGGGCTCGGGCTTCTACCAGACCGACTACCGCTCGGACTCGTACAAGAGCGGCGAGAAGGCGGACTCGAAGCCGAAGGACGCGCCGGCTTCGGAGCCCGCGAAGAAGGACGCCCCGACGAAACCCGCGGAGCCGAAGTCGAAGTCGCCGAAGTCGAAGGACTGACGCCGCGCTAGTCGAGGAAGAGCTCCTCGACCAACGCACCGATCGTGTCGGTGCCGACGTTGCCGATCGTGCGGTCCGCGGCTTCGAGCGCCTCGCGCATCCCGTCGCCCATCGCGACCGCGAGGCCCGCGGCCTCGAACATCGGGATGTCGTTGGTCGCGTCGCCGACGGCGACCACGCGCTCGGGCGCGACGCCGAAGAGTTCCTCGAGCACGCGCAAGCCCTCGGCCTTGCCGCGGCACGGCGGATGGATGTCGACGACCTGCAAGCGCGAGCTGCGATGGTGCGCGAGCACGTTCAGCGGAAAGTGCGTCATGTAGACGGGCTGCGCGATCGCGCGCTCCACCTCATCGGCGAACTCGGCGGACGTCCCGTGCGTCTCCGAGAAGAGCGTCACGCGGATCGCGCGGCGAAAACGCATCTCCTCGGGCGTCGACGGCACGAGGCCGCGCATGTCCTTCAGCGCGAGCCGCTCCATCTCGTTGCGCGGCTCGAGCGTGTACTTCGCGCCGGCGCACATGCTGACCGCGAGCAAGCCGTGCCGTTCGCCGAACGCGAGCGCACGCTCGAGCGTCCGCTTCGACAACACGCGTTCCTCGATCAGCCGCCGCTTCGCCGGACACCACAGGCCCGCTCCGTTGAAGACGATCGCAGGCGTGTCGAGGCCGAGCTTGTCGAGCACGGGCACGGTCGCGAGCTCCGACCGCCCGGTGGCGATCAACACGCGCACGCCGCGTTGGTGCGCCGCGTGCAAGGCGGCGAACGTGCGCGGATGGATCTCGTCGCGCTCGTCGACGAGCGTGCCGTCGAGATCGAGCAGGATGGCGTCGTAACGGCGGGCGATCACCGCGCGATTCTAGCGCCGCGCGCGGCGATCACGTCACGCGCTCACGGCATCTGGAGCGTGATCGCCTTGGTCTGTCCGTCGGGCACGACGACGTCTTGATCGACGGGCGTCGGACGCTCGCCGTTCGACGGGCCGTCGATGCGTCGCGCGGAGATCTTCCACGGTCCGGGCTTGAGGCCCGTGAGGCGCAGCTTGCCCTTGGCGTCGGTCATCTCGTTCTTCTCCGGGACTTGGCCGTCGCCCGTCCAGAGCGCTTTGACGAGGTAGAAGTTCTCGTCCGCCGCATCGCCGCCGGCGACCGTGACGTCGATCGCTCCCGCGGTCGCGAGCGCGAGCTCGACCCCGCTCTTCGTCTGCCCCGCCGCGACGCGCAGGCGCTCCGACTCGGCCTCTTGGAAGCCGGTCGCGCTGCTCTTGACGACGAGATCGACGTCGGGCGTCACGCCGCGCAATTCGAAGCGTCCTTCGGCGTCGGTGCGCGCGTGCGGATCGCCCATAGCGTCGCCGAACGACGCGACTGAGCTGGAGCCGTTGTTGGTGATCATCACGGCCCGGAAAGCGGTCTGCCGGCGACCGGTGCTCGCTTCGCGAGCACGTTCGGGCCAGACCTCCGCGTTGACGACCGGCTTCTTCTGCGCGTCGAGGATCCGTCCCTGCACGATCGTCAGCGGCAGGTCGGCGTCGAAACGCTGGTCCACGGAATCGACGCGCAACGCGAACTCCGACGGCATCACGCGCCCCGAATGCGTGACGACGACCGTGTACTCGCCTTCGCGCACGCCTTCGAGCGTGTAACGACCGTCGGCTTCGGTCGTGGCGGTCGGACCTTGCGGACCGAAGGGCATGCGCGCTTGGTCGTCGGCGGTCTTCTTCTCGAGCTTCACGGTCGCGCCGACGAGCGCGGTGCCGGCCTCGGTGATCCGTCCGTGGAGCTTCGACAACTGCGGCGCGACGACGGTGACTTCGGAGTCGCTGCCTTCCGAGACCGCGACGTCGGTCCACGGATCGCCTTCCTCCTCCGGCCCGCCGACGAACACCATCTGCATGCCGTTGCCGAACGCAGCGCCGTTGCCGGCGGACTGCGGACGGAATCCGTGGGAGCCTGGCGCGAGGTGCGCGAAGTGCGCGACGCCCTGCGCGTCGGTGACGACTCCGCCGCCCGCGCCGGGTCCGATCGGGAGGTCCGACGGAGCTTCGTCGCCCGCGCGGTGCTCGACGCGCGCGCCGGGCATCGGCTTGCC
The DNA here is from genome assembly GCA_021413885.1 of Planctomycetota bacterium. Classification (GTDB taxonomy): domain Bacteria; phylum Planctomycetota; class UBA1135; order UBA1135; genus JACRIN01. The sequence continues at coordinate 13,130 of JAIOPM010000027.1, read as the reverse complement.
GTCGGCGCCGACCAACTTGACGTGCACCGCGCCGCCGCGCGTCATCGACACGACGCGTTCGGCGCTCTCGGTGCTCGAGAGTTCGAAGAGCTCGCTCGCGTACGGCGCGAAGTCGTCCTGCTTGACGCGCAGACGGCAACGCTTGCTCGTGATCGATCCCAGCCGCGCGACGCCGGCCGCGTCGGTGCGGCCGGTCTTGCCGTCGCCGTACTCGACTTGATCGCCTTCGTCGCCGCCGTCGTTCGAGATGCGCATCGAGAAGCGTCGCTCTCCGTTGTCGGGCTCCTCGGCCGCGAGGTCGACGCGCGCGCCGGCGACCGGTTGTTGCGTCACGGAATCGACGACGCGCACCGTCAGCACCGGAGCGGGCGCGAGTTCGATCAGGCCGAGGTCGAGCTCCTGTCCTTCGCCGAGCGCAAGATCCTCGCGCTCGTACACCTCGTAACCGACCGCCTCGATGCGCAACGTGACGAGTTGATCGCCGCTCGGACGCAAGCGACCGAAACGCACCTTGCCCTCGGGATGGTGACGGCGCGGACGGCCCGTCTCGTCGGTCAACGGCATCGGCCACTGAGCTCCCGCGCTGACGTCGAAATCCTCGAGCGCTTTCTTCGTCGCGTGATCGACGACTTGGAACACCAACGCGCCTTCGGGTTGGTACGCGAGCTCGACGCCGCGCGCGCCGGCGTCGACGGTGACGCGCGTCGTCAGCGAATCGCCCCACCAGCCGTTCTCGCCCTCGGCGCGCGTCGCGCTCAACGAGTAGCGCGTGCCGCGGCGCGCGCCGCGCAGCGTGAACGTGCCGTCCGCCGCGACCGTCGCGGAACGGAGCTCGTAGTGCGGAGCGTCGTCCTTCGCCTCCGCCTCGGTGCCGTCGCCTTCCGACTGCGCGCCTTCGGGCCACGCTTGGACGACGAGCTTGCCCGCGACGTCCGCGGGGAACGCGACGACGCGGCCCGAGATGTCGAGCCCGTCGGCGAGCGCGATCTCGAGCCCTTCGACGCTCTGTCCCGGACGCGACGTTGCGCCCTTCGTGACCTGATCGGGATGCGTGTCGCTGATCGTCAGCAAGCGATACGGCCCGGCGGCGAGTCCGTCGGCGACGAAGCGCCCCGACGCGTCGGCCGTCGCGAGCGGCACCGCCCACGGACGACCCATCGAGAAACCGAAGGGATCGTCCTGCGCACCGGTACGCAGCACTTGCGCGCCGGCGACGCCGCGGCCGAGCGAATCGACGATGCGACCCGCGAGGCGCACGCCGACCGTCAGCGACAAGTCGCCGAGATCGTGATCGGTCGCCGACGGGATCGGCACGTCGTTCTTGTCGAGGTGCGCGAAGCCCGTGGCGCGCACCGCGAGTCGCACGGCGCCCGGACGGACGCCGGTCAACGTGAAATGGCCTTCGGCATCGGTGGTCGCGCTCCACGGCTTCTCGCCTTGGAAGGCGAAGCCGTTGACCGCATCGACCGGCCACTGCGCGAACTCGCGGCCCGGCGCGGCGAGCACGCGCGCTCCGCCGATCGCCTTGCCGTCTCCGTCGACGACGCGACCGCGCACGCCGACGTGGGCGTTGTTGCCGGATTTGGCCGAGGCGGTCGGAGCCTTCGCCGTCGCGGTCGGAGCGCTGACCGCGGCGCGTTCGTCCGGTGCCGCGGCGTCCGGACCTGCGAGCGACGCGGGACGTTCGCTCGCGACGGGCTTCGTCGGCAGCGCGGCGGTCGGCGACGCGGCGCCCGTCGGGCCGTCGCTCTTCGAGCGCACGAAGAACCAACCGGCGACGACCGCCGCGATCACGAACACGAAGACGACGGTCGCGGAGCGCATGCGAACCTCGAGAGTCTGGGGACGATTGGGGAAGACGAGGGTCGGTTCGGCCCTACGTTGCCGAACTCAGCGCGCCGGTACGAGGGCCTTTTCGCGCGCGTTGGACGCACCGACCGAATCCCAAGAGGCAAGGCGTCTTCTGACACGGCTCTGACAACTCGCGCGCGGCGAGCTTGCGGCGACGGCGAGCGCGAGGTCAGATGATTCGGGCCGCGCGTCCTTGCCGCAGCGCCCATTTCCACTCCCGCGGAGATCCCAGCATGTTCCGTCCGCTCGTTCTCGTCTCGATGCTCGTCGTGTCGGCGTACGCGACACCGTTGGTCGCCGCGCAAGCGCCGAAGGCCGGCGCCTACTACGAAGACAAGACCGACCTCGGCTTCAAGATCCAGGTGCCGAAGGACTGGGACTTCGTCCCGCCTCAGCCGAACGATCCGAACATGATCGGGAAGTATGTAGCGCCGCACAACGGGGGCATGACGCTCAAGAGCGGCGGGACCCTGTCGTACGAAGTGCAACTGATCAAGTTCGACCGGCGCGAGAAGGGCGAAGAGGATCGGACGAAGCCGCGCATGCGGGGCGCCGAGAACGCGACGGAGTACATCGAGCAGAACTTCAACCGCGTCGATTGGAAAGCCGACGGCGTGAAGCAGCTCAAGATCGGCAAGGTCGAAGCGAAGGAGTTGCAGTTCGCGGGAATGTTCAACGACCAGGATCCGGTGCGGGTCTACGCCGCGGTGATTCCTCTGTCGCCGGACGTCGATATCGCGCTCGTCGGCCTCGGTCCGGGCGAGAAGAAGTGGAGCAAGTTCGAGAGTCCGTTCCAGCAGATGGCGCGCAGCTTCAAGTTGCTCGCGGCCGAGAGCGCCGCGACAGGTCCCGTCGGCGACTCGATGCGCGAGATCAAGCGCGCGAAGTTGAAGGACGAACTGACGCGACTGCCGGGTTGGGCGCTCTACGAGTCCGCCAACTATTTCATCGTCACCGACAGCAAGGACGAACCGTTCGTCAAGGAGATGATGGAGCGACTCGAAGCGATCCGGAAGATCTACGAAGAGACCTACACCGCGAAGCAAGCGCTCGAACTGCGACGCAAGGCGATTGCGCTGCAGAACGCGAGGACCGACGGCGGCGGTGCCGCGCCGCCGAAGCCCAAGTCGGAAGACGAAGAGGCCGCGCCGCCGATGACCGAGGAAGACTTGCTCGCTTCCTTCGAAGCGTCACGCGCGTGCGTCGTTCGTCTGTGCGGACTCGAATCGATGTACCACAGCTACGGCGGACCCAACGGTTCGGCGGGCTATTGGAATCCGAGCGCCGAAGAGCTCGTCGTGTACGACGACAAACAAGAAGGCGGCCGCAAGAACACGTGGAAGACGCTCAACCACGAAGCGTTCCACCAGTACATCTTCTACTTCTACGGGAGCCTCTCTCCGCACTCCTGGTACAACGAAGGCTCGGGCGATTTCTACGCCGGTTATCAGTACGGCAAGGACAAGAAGTTCGTCCTCAAGCCCTTCGACTGGCGCGTCGAGCCGGTGCGCGACATGGTGCGCGAGAGCAACGACCTGCCGGCGTACGTGCCGCTCAAGAAGTTCACGCGCTACACGCAGGCCGAGTACTACGGCGCCAACATCGGCAAGAACTACGCGCAGGGCTGGGGCTTCATCTACTTCCTGCGCACGGCGAACGGGAAGTACCGCGGCTGGAACCCCGCGTGGAACTCGATCCTGCCGACGTACCTCGACACGCTCGCGATCACCGGCAATCTCGATCAGGCGGTCGACAAGGCCTTCGAGGGAGTCGATTGGGACGCCCTGGAGAAGGCGTGGACGGAATACATGCGCCAGGTTCTGTGACGCCGAGCACGGCCCCGCGCGCCTCCTTGGGTGATCCGTCGCGACGGTCGAAAAAGACTCTCGACTTCGCGGGGCGCGCTCGTCACGCTCGCGCCGCGCTCGTCTCCGACCCCGCCGCACGAAACATGACGCTCCGCCTCGCCGTCCTCTCCCTCGTCCTCTGCCTCGCGAGCTGCATCGGAACCCGCGAGCTCGTCGACCCGGTGCTCGAGATCCGCACCGACAAGGGCAGCGAACTCGGCGTCGCGACCAACTACGGCGTGATCTTCCTCGGCCGCACCGTGCAGATGGGCGAGATCGAGATCACCGCGTGGTACGGCGACGGTCCGTCGGTCGAACTCGCGGTCGTCGAGCCGATCGGTCACGGGCTCTACACCGCCGAGCCCGAGATCCGCGTCCCGAACGTGCCGCTCTCGTTCCGCGTGCCGAAGGCCGGCGACCAAGTCACGATCATGGGTCGGAGCGGTTACGACCGCTGGGACACCAAGGCCGATGTCGTCTCCGATCCGCGTGTCGAAGGCGTGTTGCTCAAGCCGATGCGCGCGCTCGCGGATCACGCCGACCAAGTCGGCGCCGGCGTCTACTACGTCAACGAGGACGCGGGCACGACCAAGCTCGTCGGTCTGGTCTCGGGCATGCTCGAACTGACCGACGCCGACGGCAACTCCGAACGCTACGTGACCGTCGTCGGACCGAACGACCTCTGGCGTTTGGTCACGTACCACCGCGACTTGCCGCACAAGCCGCGTTGGGTCTACCGCGACGACATCCTGTAGCTCAGGCGAGCGGCTCGGTCCAACGTGGCCACGGACCGCTCGACGGACGCCGCTCTTCCGCGCCGTCGCGCGTGCGCAGCAGTTTGCGCGTCACGAAGTGATAGAGCGGCTTGCCGAGTCGCCGCCACGTCCACGCGAGCGCTCGCCTCTTCGGCCGCGGCACCTGCTCGACGTCGATCTCCGCGCCCGCCGGCCCGCGGCCGGTGCGCATGTAGCGACGGCGATGCTTCTCGACGTGGCGCAGGTCCTCGGCGACGCGCGCGCGCCACACGAGCGAACCAACGCGATGGACGCTCGCGAGTTGGAAGTCGACGACCGCCGGCCGCCCGTCGGGCCGCACGAGGACGTTCTGCTCCTTGTGCAAGTCGTTGTGGCAAACGCCGCGGGCGTGGAGCTCGCGCACTTCTGCCGCGAGGCGTTCGAAGTAGTTGCACGGCAACGCTTCGGCCTGCGAGAGCGCGACGCCTTCGACGAAGCCGCGCACGAGCACGTCGGCGTCCTTCGGGAGCGAGCCGTCGGCGCTCGAAGCCGCGCGCCAAGCCGGGTCGGTCTCGAGGCGCGGAACCGCGTCGGAGCCCGCGAGACGTTCCAGGGCTCGCCGTTCGCGCGCCGCGAGCACGCGAGCGATCGCGCGCGACAACGGCCAACGCGAACCGCACGCGACGCGGCGCACGCGCCGTTCGTCGCCGCGGACCAACAGCTCGACGCGACCGAGCACGTCGCGCTTCAGAACTCGTTCGGTGCGAACCGTCTCCACGAGCGACGAGTCTAGTGTCCGCGCGTCGAACGCGACGCGCCCTCGGAGTCGGAGCCGCCGCGTTCTACGATGCTCGCCCATGCGCCTCCCCCTCTTCGTGGTCGACGCCTTCGCGGCGCGGCCGTTCGCCGGCAACCCGGCCGCGGTCTGCCCCCTTCGTCGTTGGCTCCCCGATCGAACGCTCCAAGCGATCGCCGCGGAGAACAACCTCTCCGAGACCGCGTTCTTCGTCCGCCGCGGCGCGGAGTACGACCTGCGTTGGTTCACGCCGGTCTGCGAGGTCGTGATGTGCGGCCACGCGACACTCGCGACCGGGCATGTGCTGTTCGCGCACCTCGGCGCGCGGGCGAAGCACTTGCGTTTCAACACCAAGAGCGGCGTGCTCGTCGTGACGAAGAAAGGTCGCGGCCTCGCGCTCGATCTCCCCGTGCGCGCGCCGCGGCGCAGAAGGCTCGATGCGAGTTGGGCGCGAGCCCTCGGCCGCGCGCCGCGCGAAGTCTGGGACGGACTCTTCGCGATGGCGGTGTTCGCGCGCGCGAGCGACGTGGGCTCCCTCGCGCCGGACTTCGCGCGCGTCGCGCAGCTCCACGACGTCGGCGTGATCGTCACCGCGCCGGGAGCGGGCAGGGTCGACTTCGTCTCGCGCTTCTTCGCGCCGCGCGCCGGCATCGACGAGGATCCCGTCACCGGTTCGGCGCACGCGACGTTGGTCCCCTACTGGGCCGAACGGTTGGGCCGGACGAAGCTCGTCGCGCGCCAAGTCTCGCGGCGCGTCGGAGAACTCGAGTGCGAGCTCGCGGGCGAGCGCGTGATCCTCGTCGGCCGCGCGCACACGTACCTCGAGGGCACGATCCGGTTCTCGGCGTAGTGGACAACCTCACGCACGCTCTGATCGGCGCCGCGATCGCGAAGACGCCCCTCGGCGCGCGCGTGAAGCACGCCGCGCTCGCCGCGATGGTCGCCGCGAATCTGCCCGACGCCGACGTCGTGCTCCAGCTCTTCCACAGCCAATCGGTCTACTTGACCGAGCACCGCGGGATCACGCACTCGATCGTCGGAGTCGTGCTCCTCGCTCCATGGGTCGCGTGGGTCCATTGGCTCTCCGCGCGAAGGTCCGGCACCCAGTTCGGCGCCGCGCTCACGTTGGCGTTCGCGGCGGTCGCGAGCCACCCGATCTTCGACGCGCTCAACAGCTTCGGCGTGCGCCCGTTCCTGCCGTTCGACGGAACGCGGTACTACGGCGACACCGTTTTCCTCGTCGATCCATGGCTGTGGCTCGCGCTCGGCGGCGCGGTGGCGCTCTCGGGCGAGCGCACGCGGCTCGGCTCGCTCCTGCTCGGCGTCGCGGCGCTCGCGACCGTCGTGGCGCTCGCGTGGTTCACACGCAATCCGCTGCTCGCCGCGGCTTGGACGCTCGCGGTCGGAACGATTGCGGTCTGCCGCTGGGCCGGCGTCGGGCGGCAACGCGCCGGAACCGTACTCGCGACCGCGGGCTTCGTGATCGGCGGTTATCTGAGCGGCATGCACCTCGCGTCCGAGCGCGCGCGCGACGACGGCACGGCGTGGCTCGCTCCGCAGCTCGCGGCCGACGAAGTCGTCGAATCCGTCGCCGCCAACCCGTCGCCGCTCGACTCGCGCGCATGGCGCGTGTTCGTGATGAGCCAACGGTTCGTGCACGTCGTCGAATGGCGACTCGGCGACGGACCGGGCACGTACCGGAGGCTCGACCGCGGCGAGGAAGATGCGTTCGTCGAGCGCGCGCTGTTCGCCGACTGCTCCGCGCCGTGGCGTTCGTTCGCGCGCTTCCCGCACGCCGGCGTCGAAGAGGACGCGACCGGCCGAACCGTCCACCTGATGGACGCGCGCTATCAATACTCGCCGGGAGCATTCGTCCACGATCCGAGCGGGGAGCGGCGCGGTCCGATCTGGAGCGAATTCACCGTGACGTTCGACGACGACGGGCACTTGCTCGGCTGCGGCGATTGACACGCCGCTCGCAGCGAGGAAAGCTCGAACTCCGATGGTCGACTCCTCCGGCATCGTCGCGCGCGGCGTGACACGCGCGTTCGGCGCGAAGCTCGCGCTCGCGCCGGTCGATTTCGACGCCAAGCCCGGCGAGATCACGGGGTTGCTGGGCCCGAACGGTTCGGGGAAGAGCACGTTGATGCGCTGCCTGGTCGGCATCACGCGCGCCGACGCGGGCGACGTCGTGATCCACGGCGTGCGACTCGCGGGCGACGGGCTCGCGGTGCGACGTGTCGCGGCGTACGCGCCGGGCGAGCTCGCGCTCTTCGGCGAACTGAAGGCGCGCGAACATCTCGAATGGTTGCTGCGCGGCCGCACGAGAGAAGGCCTCGAGCGTGCGCGGGAGATCGCGAAGGAACTCGAGCTCCCGCTCGACGCCCGCGTGCGCACGTTCAGCCACGGCATGAAGCGGCAACTGCTGTTCGCCGCGACGCTCGGTCCGCGCGTGCCGGTGCGCATCCTCGACGAAGCCTCCGAAGGCCTCGACCCGCAGAAGCGCGGCGCGCTGATCGCGATGCTCGAGCGCGATGCGCGCGAAGGCACGGCGATCCTGCTCTCGTCGCACCACCTCGGCGAAGTCGATCGCGCGTGCAAGGAGCTCGTCTGCCTCCACCAGGGCCGCGTCGTCTACCGCGGTTCCGCCGCCGACGTGCGCGCGCGCGCCGGACGCCGCGTGCGTGTCGTGTTCCAGGACGAGCGCGAGCGCGAGCTCTTCGCCGCGCGCGCGACTTCGTTGCCCGGCCGCACGACGCAGTCGGTGGGCAACGCGTTGGTGTTCGAGCACGACGGCGCCGACCCGCGTCCGTTCCTCGGCGCGCTCGCGGCGCTGCGCGACGTGCCCGCGCCGCGCGCGCTCGAGTACGGCGAGCTGTCGCTCGAAGAGCTCTACCGCGACCTCTACGGCGTCGAGGCCTGCTGATGCGTCGCGAGTTCCGACTGACGTTGTGGGCGACGCTCGCGATTGCGTTCGTGCTCGAACTCCTGCTCGTGCCGGCGATCCTGTTCTGGCCGCGCTTCGAGGACAAGCTCGAGATGTTGAGCTCGATGGCGCCGATCCAGGTGCTCAAGGACCAACTCGGCTTCATCGAGCAGACCGGCGTCGCGGGTTACGTGCTCGCGCAACACTTCTTCAAGGTGTGCAGCACGCTCGGCGTGCTCGCGGCCGCGTTGCTCGCGTCGCCCGCGATCGCAGGACATTCGTTGCGCGGGACTTTGGAGCTCTGCCTCGCGCGGCCGATCTCGCGACGGCGCATGCTGCTCGAGCGCTACTCCCTCGGCGCGTTCGCGTTGGTCGCGCCCGTGTTCCTGACGACGGCGACGATCCCGATGCTCGTCGAGCGCGTCGGCGAGAGCCTCGACCAAGGTCCGCTCGCGCTGTGCGCGTTGCACCAGTCGCTCTTCCTGCTCGCGATCTACTCGCTCGGCTTCCTCGGTTCGTGCTGCGCGCGCAATCCGTGGGTCGTCGCGGGCGCGGTGTTGTTCGGCGGCCTCGTGCAATTAGCGCTCTACATGGTCGAGACGGCGACGCACTGGTCGCTCTTCCGCATGAGCGACGTGCCGACGTACATCGCCGTCTACCAGAAGCACGCGCTCGATCCGCGGCTGTGGATCCCGATGGTCGGGGTATCGGTGGTCTCGCTGCTGATCTCGCTCGCGGTTTTCTCGCGGCGGGCACCGTAGGACTCAGAACCAGCGCAGGAAGAACGCGCGCGCCACCCAGCCGCGGTTGCGGCCGCGTTGGAATTGCGCGGCGCGTTCGGCGAGCACGGCGACCTGCGCGAAACTCGCCCGTGCCGCGTCGCGTCGACCCGCACGTCGTTCGACGAGGCCGCGGCGGTACGCGCTCTCCGGACTCGGTCCGTGATTGCGATCGAAGAGATCGAGCGACGCTCTCGCGCTCTCCACATCTCCGAGGCGCGTGCGCGTTTCGGCGAGGCGGAGCTGCAGATCGCCGTACGCGTACTCCGCGTCGATCGCGGCGGCGCTCGCCAGCGCTTCCTCCGCCGGACGCAGACGCCCCGCGCCCAAACGCGCGAGCCCGAGTCGATAGCGCCACTCCGGCGACTTCGGTTCGGCTGCGACCGCGCGTTCGAGCGGCTCGAGGGCGGCGCGCGCGCGACCTGACGCGAGCAGCAACGCGCCGAGCTTGCCCTGATTGTGTCCGCTGTCGACGCCGACGAGCGCGCGTCGCTTGCTCTCGAAGCGCCGCCGTTCGACAAGCCTCCGCGTGATCCACGAACCGATCGCGCTGACGACGAGCGCGGTGATCCAGAAACCCCAGAAGCCGTGGAAGAGCGCGCCGAGGCCCGGGATCAGCGACAGCACGAACATCGCGCCGAAGATCAACAGGAACCAACCGACGACACCGGCCATCCGCGGGATTCTAGGAGCGGCTCCACCTGAAAAGCACGCGCGGAGAACGCGCTCTCCCCTTCGCACGCGCAGCTTCGTAACGTGTGCGGCCTTGAGCGTCCTTCCCGCTTCGCCCTCGCGACCTCGTTGGGCGGTGACCCGCGAGCTCGTCCGCGCCGCCCTCGACGTCGTCCGGTTGCCGTTCCGCGCGTGGAGCTATCGCGGCGAGCACGACGAACGCGTCGCCGAACTCCGCGCGTTGCTCGCGACGCCCGCGCCGGTCGAGGACACGGACGCGCCGACGCCGACGCGGCCGCTGTCGGTCTTCGTCTCGTGCGCGGAGGTTTCGGGCGAGATCCACGCGGTCAACTTCGTGCGCGCGCTGCAAGCGGAGCTCGCGAACCGCGGCGCGCCCGCGGCGAAGTGCTTCGGCCTCGGCGGTCGCGCGCTCGCTGCGGCCGGCGTCGAACTCGTCGGCAATCCGGTCGAGCGCGCGGCGATGGGCTTCGACGTGCTCGGTGCGTTGCCGTTCTACCTCGGGCTCCTGACCAACAGCTTGCGCGCGATCGCCGAACGTCGCGCGGACGTCGTCGTGCTGGTCGACTCGCCGGCGTTGCACGTGCCGCTCGGTCGGATGGCGCGGCGCCAGGGCGCGCGAGTCGTGCACTTCGTCACCCCGCAATATTGGGGCTGGGCGCCGTGGCGCGTCGACGGGTATCGCGATGCGGTCGATCTGTCGCTCTCGATCCTGCCGTTCGAGAAGGCGTGGTTCGATCGACGCGGCGTGAAGTGTCGTCACGTCGGACATCCGTTGCTCGATGCGTTGCCCGCGAACGTTCCGACGATCGACGCGAGCGAACGTCGTGCGCTCGCGCTTCTACCCGGCAGCCGCGAAGGCGTACTCGCGCGCAACTTGCCGTGGATGCTCTCGGTCGCGGCCGAACTGCTGCGCGAGGATCCGGCGCTCGAAGTGATCGTCCCCCACGAGCGGCACGAACTCGGGCCCCGCATCGAGGAACTCGTGCGCACGACGCTCGCCGCGAGCCCCGAACTCGCCGCGCGCGTCCGCGTCGAGCTCGGCGATCTGCACGGTTCGCTGGGACGAGCGAAGGCCGCGTTCTCGGTTTCCGGCACCGCGTTGCTCGATCTGCTCCATCACCGCCTGCCGACAGTCGTGATCTACCGCGTCGCGCACCGGCGCGAGGTGTGGATGGCGCGGCGGTTCCTGACGGCGCCGTACTTCGCGTCGATCAATCTGCTCGCGGCGCGCGAGGTCTGCCCCGAGTTCTGCTTCGTCGGCGACGGGCCCCGTGCGGAAGTCGTCGCGGCGGTGCGGCGAGCGCTCGGCGACCGAGCGTGGCGCGCGGAATGCCTCGCGGGCCTCGAGCTCGCGCGTGAACGGCTCGGACCCGCGGGCGCGTGCGGCCGCGCGGCGCGCGCGGTGCTCGCGACCGCCCTCGAGGAACCGCGATGAGCGAACCTCGAAACCCGATGAACAAGGTCGGACTCGGCGAGTACGGCGGCGACCCCATGGCCGCCCTCTCGACGGAACTGATGTTGCGCACCAAGCGCGGCGACAAGGCTGCGTTCGACGAACTCGTGGAGCAACTGCGCGGCCGCGCGTTCCGCGTCGCGCAAGGTTGGGTCGGCTCGCGCGACGACGCGCTCGAGCTCGCCCAAGAGGCGTTCCTCAAGACGTACAAGGCGCGCGACACGTTCAAGGACGGCGAGCCGTTCCTGCCGTGGTTCCACCGCATCCTGCGCAACACGTGCTTCAGCCACTTGCGCACCAAGGGCGTCATCCGCGCGAAGACCGCGACCGACGTCGCGCCGCGCGACGAAGATGCGCCGACCGATTGGGAGATCGTCGACGACTCCGCTTCGCCGAGCGAGCCCGCGGAGAGCGACGAGCGCAAGCAGCTCTTCTGGACCGCGTACCGCCGCCTCGGTGCGCGCGACCAAGAGGTGCTTGCGCTGCGCCACTTCGAGGAGCTCTCGTACCAAGCGATCGCCGACCAACTCGCGATCCCGATCGGGACGGTGATGTCCCGTTTGTTCCACGCGCGCCGACGCTTGGCGCTGCAGCTCGGCCACCATCTCGAAGTGGACTTCGGGATCCGCGACGACGAACCGCGACGCGAAGGAAACGGAGGCAAAGGATGACGCCCGAGGAACGGGAACCGAGCCCGGACCAATTGCTCGCGATGGCTTACGCCGACGGCGAGCTCACGGCCGAAGCGCGCCGCACGTTCGAAGCGCGCCTCGCCCGCGAGCCCGACTTGGTGCGCGAGGTCGCCGAACATCTGCGGCTCGACGTGTTGGCGCGCCGCGCGGCGGGGCCGGAGCCCGCGGACTTCGAATGGAAGCGGCTCGCGAGCGAGACGCTCCAACGCAGCGGCCTCGGCGTCGGTTGGACGTTGTTGCTCGGCGGCTCCACGGCGTTGTTCGTGTGGGCCGCGATCAAGGTCGCGTTGAGCGACCTCGACCTCGCCGCGAAGCTCGCGCTCGCCGCCCTCGGCGTCGGCGTGGGGTTGGTCGGCGCGTTCACGGTGCGCGCGCGGCTGCGCACGCTGCACCTCGACCCCTATCGAGATCTCGAACGATGATCGTCGTCACCACGGACCTGATCCCCGGCAGAGAAATCGTCGAGACGCTCGGGCTCGTGCGCGGCAACACGGTGCGTTCGCGCCACGCGTTGCGCGTGTTCGCGGCGCTCTTCAAGCAGCTCGTCGGCGGCGAAGTGCACGAATACACCAAGCTGCTCGCGGAGACGCGCGAGCAAGCGCTCGATCGCATGATCGACGAGGCGCACAGCCAACACGCCGACGCGGTGGTCGGCGTGCGCTTCGCGTCGACCGAGATCTCGCGCGCGGCCGCCGAGTTCATGGCGTACGGCACGGCGGTGAAACTCGCGCCCAAGCGCGACGTGCGTTAGGCGAGCAAGCCCCAGCGGCGCAAGGTCGCGGCGACCGCGTTCGGGACGGGCCGACCGTCCGCGAGACGCGCCGCGAGTTCGACGCGCAAGCGCTCGAAGTCCTGGGGCGTGTCGATGTCGAACGACGGCGCCAGGAGCTCGACGGAGAAGCCGAGCTCGCGCGCAACGGCGAGCGTGCGCGTCAACATGTCGTCGGTCGACATCGCGACGCGCGTGAAGAGATCCGGCGCCGAACGCGCGAGGCCGACCAACGCGTAGCCGCCGCCGTCGTCAGGGACGAGCACGAGATCGGCGCCTTCGTCGAGCGCGCGGTGCGCCGCGTCGATCGCCTCGAGCTCGAGCAACGGCGCGTCACTGCCGACGATCACCGCGCTCTGACGCGGACGCGCGACGAGCTCGCGTTCGAAGAAGCGCGCCATGCGTTCCCCGAGATCGCGACCTTCCTGCGCCACGTGCCGCGCGAGTTCCGGATGGCGCTCGCGGAACCACGCGACGTCGCGCGCGTCCGCCGCCCACAGCCCGGTGCGAAACGTCGTCGACGCCGCGCAACGCTCGACCGTGTCGTCGAGCATCGCCTGGGCGAGTTCGGTCGCGCGCCCGGGCCCGAG
>JAIOPM010000030.1 GCA_021413885.1 Planctomycetota bacterium | reverse complement strand
GTTGCTCGCGCGCCATCCGTCGACGCGCGGGCCGAAGGTCGAGGCGTTGCTCGCGTTGATGTGCTTCCAGATCTCGCGCAGCCGAGCGCGCGTCGACGATCGCGGCAACGTGTTGTTGCTCGAGGAACAGGATCGAGCGCTTTGGGATCGCGCGGCGATCGTGCGCGGCTTCCGGTACCTCGAGCGCGCGATGGGCGCAAACGAACTCGGTCCGTACCACCTCGAAGCCGGCCTCGCGGCGTGCCACGCCGCCGCGCCGAACTTCGCGGAGACGAATTGGGAGCGCATCGTCTTCTTCTACGACCTGGTACTCGAACGCAGCGATTCGCCGCTGGTGCGTTTGAATCGCGCGGTCGCGATCGCCATGCGCGACGGAGTTTGGGCGGGACTCGCGGAGCTCGACGCGCTCGAAGGCGATCCGAGGCTCGAGCGTTTCTACTTGTTCTTCGCGGTTCGCGGCGAACTGTTGCGGCGCGCGGGCCGGCTCGAACGCGCGGCGCAGGACCTCGAACGTTCGCTCGGACTCTCGTGCAACGGCGCGGAGCGCGAGCTCACCGCTCGACGTCTCGCGCGCTGCGTCGCTCAACCCTAGAGCCGCGCCTCGATGCGTCGATCCGGCACCAACCAGATCAACGCGACCGTGACGTAGAGCGCAACCGCGAGCCACGCGTGGACGAACGCGAGCGGAATGCCGATCGCGTACAGCACCATCGACAGCTTGCCCTTGCGATCGCGTCCGACCGCGGTCGCGAGAACCGACTCCGGTCCGTTCGCGGCGATGATCGCGTTCTGCAGGATCGTGTACGCGATCGCGGAGAGCAGCAACACGCCGCCGTAGCACGCGGTCGGCACGGGCGCGACGTGGTGCTCCCCCATCCAACTCGTGACGAACGGAACCAACGACAACCAGAAGAGAAGGTGGAGGTTCGCCCACAAGACGGCGCCGCTGACACGCTGCGTCGCATGCAGCATGTGGTGGTGGTTGTTCCAGTAGATGCCGAGGAAGACGAAGCTCAACAAGTACGAGAGGAGCTTCGGCACCAACGGTTGCAACGCGTGCAGGTTCGCTTCTTCGGGCGCGCGCAGTTCGAGCACCATGATCGTGATGAGGATCGCGATCACGCCGTCGCTGAACGCTTCGAGTCGTCCTTTGCTCATCTTGCGCAGCTCTCTCGTTCGAGTCCCCGTTCAGGACCGCGGAGAAGCTAGTCGTCGTCGGCTCGTCGCCGTGAGCAGAAAACGCCGCAGCCCGCCGCGGCTCGTGCCACGTCGGAGCTGCATTCCAAGCCGACGACCCGCTACTGCCAGGTGACCTGTACCGCCGAGCTCAGATTGCTCGCCGTGCCGCAGGGTCCCTGGGGGTCGCGGAACCAGGTTTGGTAGGTGCGCGTGACGCCCGGCGTGATCGCTCCGGCGCCGACGATCGAGACGCCGGACTGCGCGGAGCCGTTCGCGTCGAGCGTGACCGCCTCGAGCCGCTTGATCGAGCCGCCTGCGCACAGGATCCCGTCCTGGAACGGGACGGCGATCGAGCCGACACCTTGAAAGAAGAGGGCGGACTTGCCGGGAGCGGCTTGCGTCACCGACAACACGAGATCGTCCGCCACGACACTCGCGGAGCCAGTCGCCGCGAGCTTCGCGCCGACGCCCGTCGAGTTCTTGCAGCCCGCTCCGGCAACGCCCGCATTTCCGCACGGACAGTTACCCGAGGACCCGTCGCCGTAGCAGAGAGTCGTGCCGACCGGTGTCTCGCGCGTCAGCAACACCAGGCCGTTCTCCCCTGTGACTTGGTTGAGCGCGCAGATCGCGATCTGCTGCGTGTCGTTGATACCCATGCCGAACTTCTGCACGAACCAGTGTCCGACCGGGGCCGCGATCAAGTCCTCGATGCGGAACGCACCGAGACCCTCGAAGCGCACGTAGGGATCGAGGCCGAGCCTCAGCAACATGTCGCCGAGATCGTTGAGATCCGCGACGCCGTTCGAGGGCCCGCAACCGCCGTACGTCTCCCAGCCGACGACATCGGTGTAGCGAGCGGCGACCTGGACGCAGCTCGTGCCGGTCGAGAGGATCGCCGCGCCGGACACCTGGCCGAGTTCGTTGATCGAGTAGCAATTCGTCGCCAGGTAACTGCCGGCGGGCAACCCCAGGTTCTCCACGACCAACGTATCGAGGTCCATGCGCTTGCCGGTGACGTCGACGAGCACCCGCTGCTCGTTGATCTTCTGCGGGTCGAACAGCCCGGTCGCCGTGAGGTTCTGGATGCCGCTCAGGCCGGTGAACAGCACCGGATAGCGAAACTGGCTGTCCGCGGAGAACCCGATCACATCGCCGGCGTCGTTCACTCCGAGCGCGTCGCTGCGCACGTGGCCGGAGAGCTTTCCGAACTCGACGACCGTGTAGCCGCCGCTGCCGTTCGGAACCCACTTCGCGGCGATGCCGCCGAACTCCGGCGAGAAGGACGACGAGCTGACTGCGCCGACGATCACACCGAGATCGTTGATGTCGTGCGCCCAACTCGTCAGCCGGCCCGGCGGCAGAGGCAACGCCACTGCGGGCGAGCCTGAGCTCGCGACCCAGCCGCGTACACCGCCGAACGCGGAGGTGTCGGTGCCGACGATCTCGCCACCGGCATTCATGCGTGCGACCCCGAGGACCGATCCGAGGAACTCGGCGCGATAGACGGGTTGTTGAGCGGACGCGGGCGGAATGAACGCGGCGAACGCCGTGAGCAGACTCGGGAGAAAACGCAAGCACATGACGTGAGCCTCTGGGTGGGTGACCAACCGGATTGCGGGTGGGACGCGCGCCGCGCAGCTCTCGACAAGCCCGCGCTTCTCGCGTCCACCCGTTCCTGCGCCGTTTGCCGGCCAATTCGGTCAATTCTCCCGCGTTTCCGTCCGCGCACACGCGCGCCAGGCACTCGCTCGATCCACGCCCTGGACGCGCGGTCCGGCTCCCGGAACTCGGCCGAACTTCAGGGCTTCCGCTCGAACGCGTCGTCGTCGCGCTCGGCGCCGGAACGCAGGTAGGCGAGCAGGTCGAGCACTTCGTCGTCGCTGAACGTGTCGAGCAACGCGTTCGGCATCCGCGACAACGAATGCGGCCGACGCTCGGCGACGTCGGCGGCCGCGAGCGTCACCGCCGGCGTGCCGTCGGCGAGCCACACGCGCAACGCACCGCCGCCGAGTTCCTCGATGCGGCCGACGACGAGTTCGTCGTCGTGCGTGACGATCTCGGTGTCGCGGTAGAGATCGGAGATCGTGCGCGAGGGCTCGACCATCGCTTCGAGCAGATCGCGATCGCCGAAGCGCCGACCGACGCCGGTCAGATCGGGGCCGGAGCCGCCGCCTTCGTTCGCGAAACGGTGGCATTGAAGACAGGTCGCGTCGCGGAACGCGTTCTTGCCGCGTTCGAAGTCGCGACCGGCGTGGGAGCGCGGGGCGAGTTCGACGAGCTCGTCGAGCTTCCACGCCTTGACCAACGCGCGCGGCGCAGCAGCAGCCGCCGCTTCCGGCTTCGGCGGATCGATGCGCGCGCCGAGCGCCGCGCGTTCGGCGTCGGTCAACGTCGCGACCGTGTCGTCGCGCAGGTTCTCGAGGTACTTCGCGTAGCTGTTGCCGCCGCTCGTGTGCGCGACGAGGTCGTTCAACGCGGCGAAGAAACGCGCGCGTTGGTCGAGCGTCCAACCGCTCTTCAGGTTGCGCAGCGCCCACAGGTACGCGATGCGATCGGCTTGCGCCTTCGAGGCTTCGGCGCGCGCGAGCGCCGGCTCGACGATCCGCGCGTCACCGAGGTAGACGAGGAGATTGACGAGCTCGCGGTTCGCGTTCTCGTTCGCGTGCGGGAAGAGCGCGAGCAAATGCCGTTCAATCCGGTGCGCTTGGGCTTCGTCGGGCGGGCCGAGGCGAATGCACAACAGCCCAAGCACGCGAAGCGCGTCGAGCAGGCGCTCGTCGGTGAAGTGCTCGACTTCGAGCGTCTCCCACCTCGTCAGAGCACGCGACGCGAGATCGGCCTCTCCTCGGTGTGCGAGCGCGATCAGGAGCTCGAGCAGCGGCTGCGGCTTGCGCTCCGCGAGGGCGCGCGTCAGCCACAGACTCGCGTCGGCGTGTTCCAACGCTACGCGCGCCGAGTACCGCACGAAGCGATCGGGGTCGTCGAGGTCCGCGATCGCTTGGTCGACGAGCTTCGGGCTCAGCTCGAGCGTGTGGAACTGAGCCCAGAAGAAGGGAGTCGACGCGTACTGCACGACCAGGGGCGCCGACGACTTCATTTCGGCGTCGGTGCGAACGACCCGATACAACGCCGACTGCGTACGTCTGCCGCCGACCAGGAAGTACAGCGCTCCGTCCGGCCCGAACTCCATGTCGGTCACCGCGAGCGGCTTGCCCTTGATGAACGGCTCGAACGTCGCGCTGTAGCTGCCGCCCTTTGGAGTGAGTCTTACGGAATAGATCGTCCCGTAGGCCCAATCGGCGGCGAAGATCGCGCCGCCCGCTTTGCCGCTGAGCTCGGGCGCGAAACGTCCGCCGCGATCCGCGCACATGCCGGTCGGCGATGCGATGCCGACGTCGACGATGCCCGGCAATGCATCGGGATAGTACGCGGGCCAACGCCACGAACCCGTGCGCCAACCGTAGTCGCCGCCGCTGACGACGTGCTCGATCATCGTCGGCCGGTACCACGGCAGACCGATGTCCCACTCCATGTCGGAGTCGAAGGTGAAGATCGCGCCTTGGTCGCTGAACGCGAGGTCGTAGCAGTTGCGGAAGCCGGAGGCGTAGAGCTCCCAATCCTTGCCGTCGGGATCGGTGCTGCAGATCCAACCGCCGGGCGCGGTGATGCCGACCGCGTGACCGTTGGGATCGGGATGTTGCGGCAGCAACTGATCCTCGCCCCAGTGCAGCGGCACGCGCGAACGCGCGACGTCGGGCAACTTCGTGTGATTGCCGCCGACGATCCACAAGCGATCGCGCATCGGATCCTTGACGACCGCGTGCGGTCCGTGCTCGCCGGAGCCGTCGAACTTCTTCAACAGCTCGGGCGCGGCGAAGCGTTCGCCGTCGAGCGCCTTCGCGCGCCACAGGCCCGGAACGCAATCGCCTTCTTGTTCCGAGACGACTGCGTAGAGCGCGCCGAACGCGAAGCACAAACCCTGCGCGCGTCCGAGCGGGAGCGGCAGTTCCTCGACCTTCGACACCGTCTTCGACTCGGAGCCGTTCGCGAGCGTGACGCGATACAGCGGCCCGTACTGATCGCTCGCGATGATCCGACCGCGATCGTCGAAGCACATCGCGACCCACGAACCCTGCTTGCGGCGCGGGACCGTGTAGACCAACTCGGCGTGGTACGCCTTCGGCACTTCGAGTTCTTCCGCCGGCGTCGCGCGCGGCGGCTCGTAGCGTTGAATTTCACGCGAACCCCACGGCCCGCCGCCGAGCGGCGCGATCTCGACCGCGGGCTTCCACGCGGCGGCTTCGTCGGAGCGTGCGAGCCACGTCGAGTTCGTGACGATGCGCTGCTTCGAGCCGTCGTCGAATTCGAGGTCGAGTGCGAGCTCGACGCCCGCCGGCCCGCCTTCGTTCTTCGCTTCGACCGCGAGCACGTTCTCGCCGACGCGCAGGAACCGCGCGACGTCGACGAAGCCCGGCGTCTCCCACGATTCGTTCTCGAACGCTTCCGTACCGTTGATCTCGACGACGCACGAGTTGTCCGCCGCGCCGGACAAACGCGCGGACTTCGGAGCGCGCTCGAGCTTCACGCTCGCGCGAAACCACGCCGGCTCGTCCTCGCCCGCGTCTTGCAACGCCGACGCGCGCGTCCAAATCCACTTCGGCGTGTTGGGATCGCTCGGCGCGGTGGCGGGCTTCGCGTCGGGAGGGAACTCGCGCAAACGCAGGTTGCGCAGCTTCACCTCCATCGGCGGCCCTTGATGGAGTTGGAACGCGAGGATGCCGCGCGTCGCCGCGTGTTCGACGTCGAGGTCGGTCACCGTCGTCATCGGCACGCCGTTGATCGCGAGCGCGAGCGACGGTCCGCGGGCGACGATGCGGTACGTGTTCCACTCGCGCGGTCGCACGCTCGCGAGCAACTTCGCGCTGTCGGCGACCTGCAGCACGGTGCGCGCTCCGTCGGCGTCGACGCGCAACGACTCGCCGCGCCGCGCCATCACGCCGCGGCCCTCTTGTTCGTAGAGACAGCCGCTCCAATTCGGGCCGTCCTCGAGGTCGCCTTGGTAGCCCGCGACGCGATGCTCACCGAGATCACGGCTGCGGAACTGCAGGCCGGAGTTGCCGCCGACGAGCTTGAAGTCGAACTCGATCTCGAAGTCGGCGACTTCGCCGCCGCGCCAGATCAACCACGTCGAGCTCGCGAGCGGCTGCTCCGCCGTCGAACGCCCGACGATCGCGCCGTCCTCGACGTGCCAGTAGCGTTCGTCGCCGTCCCAACCGGCGAGCGTGCGTCCGTCGAAGATCTCGCGCGCTTCCTGGGCGAACGCGGACGCACCGATTCCGAGCACGACCGCCGCCGCGAGCACGAAATGCCTCATCGCGCGCCACCCTAGCACACGCCGACTCGTCGGAACCCGCGAGCCGCGACGTGCGTCCAAGCCGAGCGTTCGGCGCGCTTCCCGTTAGCATGTCCGCCTCGCGTCCTCCGCCGTCCTCGCTCGCCGCTTCGAGAGTCCCCGCATGTCGATGTTGTTCGCTCTTTCCGTCGCCGTCTCTTCCGTCACGCAAGTTGCCGCGCAAGTTCGCCCGCAATACCACGTCGTCCGCATCGACGACGCCGATGCAAGTCTGCGCACCGGCCGTTTCGCGGAGCTCGGCTTCGACCACGTCGCGCACGACGACGCGACGCACGAAGTCGAAGTCGTTGCGAACGATCGCGAGCTCGAAGCGCTCGTCCGCGCCGGCATTCCGCACCGCATCGCGATCGACGACCTCGAGAACTTCTACGCCGAGCGTCTCGCCGCGTCGCCGAAAGCCGGCGGTGCGTACGGCGCGTGGCTCAGCCCCGCTTTCGCGAGCGGCTCGATGGGCGGCTACTACACGTACACGCAAGTCGCGGCGGTGCTCGATCAGATCCACGCCGCGTACCCGACGTTGACGACGGCGAAGACGAGTCTCGGCAACTCGGTCGAAGGCCGCGCGCTGTGGATGCTGAAGATTTCCGACAATGCGGCGATCGACGAGAACGAGCCCGAGGTGCGCATCGATTCGTTGCACCACGCGCGCGAGCCCGAGGGCATGCAAGCGTCGCTGTGGTTCGTGCTCTACCTGCTCGAGAGCTACGCGACCGATCCGCTCGCGAAGTACCTCGTCGACAACCGCGAGATTTTTTGGGTGCCGGTCGTCAATCCCGACGGTTACGTCTTCAACCAGTCGACCAATCCCGGCGGCGGCGGCTTGTGGCGCAAGAACCGGCGCAACAACGGCGGCGGAACCTTCGGCGTCGACTTGAACCGCAACTACAACAACCACTGGGGCTTCGACAACGGCGGTTCGAGCCCGGTGACGTCCGACGAAACGTACCGCGGTCCTTCCGCGGCTAGCGAGCCCGAAATCCAGGCGATGCAGAACTTCATCGCCTCGCGCCAATTCAAGTCGTCGCTCTCGATCCACACGTACTCGAACCTGTGGCTCTATCCCTACGGTTACGCCGCGATCTATCCGGCGAACAACGCGCAGTACGTCGAGGTGTCCGACCTCGCGACCGAGCTCAACCACTACACGATCGGTCCGCCTCCGTTCGTGCTCTACGCCGCGAACGGCGTCACCGCGGACTACGACCACGATGCGAAGGGCACGCTCGCGTGGTCGCCGGAAGTCGGCTCGACGTCCGACGGCTTCTGGCCGCCGAGCAATCGCATCGTGCCGCTCGCGGACGAGATGTTGCTCGCGCAACAACGCACCGCGCTCGCGGCGGGAGCGTGGATGCGCGTGCTCTCGACCAGTTCGATCGAACTCGGCGACGGCGACGGTTTCTACGAACCCGGCGAGTCCGTGCAACTCGGCGCGACGGTGCGCAACAGCGGCCGCGCGGCGAGCGGCACCTCGGTGACGCTCGCGGTGACGAGCTCGAGCCCGTACGCCTCGATCACCAACGGTTCGTACGACTTCGGCGTCGTCGGCGCGTTCAGCCAAGCGGCGAGCGGCCCCGTGACGATCGCGATCGCACCGAACGCACCGGGCGGCGCGGCGCTCGACTACACGTTGACGCTCGCATACGAAGGTTGGTCGCAGACGATCGCGGGCTCGATCCAGCTCGGGAAGCCGGTGACGCTCGTGCTCGACGACGCGGAGAGCATCCTCGGTTGGACCACCGGCGTCGTCGGCGACACGGCGACGTCGGGACTGTGGACGCGCGGTTCGCCGATCGGCACGAACTCGTCCGGCACGCCGGCGAATCCGGCGGCGGACGCGAGCGCGGCGCCGGGCGTCAACTGCTACCTGACGGGCAACGGCGGCGGCTCGGCCGGCACCGACGACGTCGACGGCGGAACGACCACGTTGCTCTCGCCGATCTTCGACCTCGAACACTGCGGCCCCGCGGTGTTGTCGTTCGCGCGTTGGTTCGCGGACCTCTCGGTCGTCGACGACACGTTCGCGGCTTCGATCTCGAACGACGGAGGCGCGAGCTGGTCGCCGCTCGAGAACGTGACCGTCAACGCGAACGCGTGGAACACCGTCGACTTCACGGTCGGTTCGATCCTGCCGCAGACGTCGCAGATGCGCCTGCGTTTCACCGCGACCGACAACCCGAACAACTCGGTGGTCGAAGCCGCGGTCGACGACCTGCGGATCGAGATCTTCGATTCGCACGCGAGGCTCGCGCTGTACGGCAAGCCCGCGCTCGGCGGTTCGGTCAGCGCCTTCGTCACCGGCCCGGCCGGCGCGGTGATCCAGTTGCAGTCGACCCTCGCCGATCCGTTCGCGACGTTCGGCGCCGGACAACTCGCGCACCGCTTCCAGGTCGGCGTCAACGTCGGCACGATCCCGGCGAGCGGGCTCGCGCGCCTCGCGACGACCTTGCCGTCGACGCCGCTCTTGGCGGGCAAACGACTGTGGTACCGCGCGTTGGTGAAGTCGGGCGCGAACGTGCAGCTCACGAATTGGAGCTCGCTCCAACTGCCGTGACGTCCGACGCGCGCGCGTCGTCGGGTTAGACTCCGCGTTCGCATGCGCTCACGGAAGCTCGCCCTCGCGTTGCTGGTCGGCTTCGCCGCGCTGTTCGCGCTGGGCGTGCGTTCGTCGTCCCAGGACGCGCGGGTGCCGCTCGTTCCGACCGCCGGCGAGCGCGCCGACGTCGCGAAGTTGACGTTCGAGATCCGTGACGAGAACGATCGGCCGATGCCCGGCCGTTTGACGTTCCTCGACGACGCGAAGCACGAACCCGCGCTCTTCACCGACAAGGATCCGGCGAGCGGCGTGCTCGCGGTGCGCCGCAACGTCGTCTACACGCTGGGGCCGCGCGTGACGATCACGGTACCCGCGGGGACCTACACGATCTTCGCGACGCGCGGGCCGGAGTGGAGCCTCGCGCAACGCTCGGTCGTGTTCGAAGCGGGCCGTGACTACGAGTGGTCGCCGAGTTTGCGCCACGAGCTCGACACGCCCGGTTGGGCGAGCGCCGACTTCCACCTCCACACCTACACGCACTCGGGCCACGGCGACGCGAACCTGAACGAGCGAATCGTCTCGCTGATCGGCGAAGGCGTCGAGTTCGCGGTCGCCACCGATCACAACAAGAACATCGACTACCAGCCGACGCTGCGCGCGCTGGGCGTGAGCGAACGCATCACCGCGATCACCGGCGACGAAGTGTCGACCGACATCGGCCACTTCAACGCGTTCCCGCTCGATCCGAAGCGCGCGCCGATCGATTCGACGCCGGTCGATGCGCACGTGCTCTTCGCGTCGATGCGCGCGGAGACCAACGCGTTCAGCGTCGCGCCGATCGTGCAGGTCAATCACCCGCGCTACGCCGACATCGATTACTTCGGCCACGTCCACTTCGATCCGATCACCGGACGTTCGAGCGATCCGAACTGGTCGCCTGACTTCGACGCGGTCGAGATCCTGAATGCGAATCCGATGTGGGGTTACGACGAGCCCGGCGAGGTGACCGAGCACACCGGTCCGAACCTGCACTCGGTGCTCGTCGATTGGTTCCACCTGCTCAACCGCGGTGCGCGCTACGCGGCGGTCGGCAACTCCGACAGCCACACGGTGACGTACGACTTCGCCGGTTATCCGCGCAACTACGTCGGCGTCGACGATTCGAATCCGGGCGCGCTCGATCCGCGGCAAGTCGCGGCGGCGGTGCGGGCGCGCAAGTGCTTCACCACCAGCGGACCGTTCCTCGACGTGCTCGTGGAGGGACGCGAGATGGGCTCCGACGTGCAGACGGTCGCGAGCGGTCCGCGAACGGGCAAGGCCAAGCTCGAGATCCGCGCGCGTTCCGCCTCGTGGATCTCCTTCGATCGCGTGCGCGTCTTCCTGAACGGCGATCTGCTCTGGAGTGCGCGCGTCGATCCGAACGCGCATGCGTTCGAGACGACGCTCGACCTCGCGCCGCGCGCGGATGCGTGGGTCGTCGTCACGGTCGACGGCTCCGGCGATCTCGCGCCGGTCGCGATCGCGAGCGATCGTCCGGTGCGCCCGATCGCGATCGGCAACCCGATCTGGATCGACGCCGACCGCGATGGGAAGTGGACCGCGCCCGCGGCGCGGATCGAAGCGGCGGCGAAGAGCCTCGACGAGCGTGCCCTGGTCGCGGAATACTCGAGCGCGACGCCGTGGGAACGCGCGCTGTGGCTCGACGCGTTGGTCGTTGCGAAGCCGGCGTTCGCGCGACGGCTGATCCCCGGCGCGCTCGAGGACCAAGAGCGCTGCGTGCGCCTCGCCGCCGCGCGCGCGGCCGAAGCGGCGCACGACCCAAGCTACGCGCCGGTGCTCGACGCGGTCGGCGCCGATGCGTTGCGCGACTCGTTCTTCGGGCTCGCGGTGTTGCGCGCGCGAATCGCGTCGGGCGGCGACGGGCCGACGCTCGCGAACGAATTCCTGGTCGATCACGACGACCTCGACGGACGCACGGTGCGGCGCGAGCTCGTCGGCCTCGCGTTCGAGCGTTTCGTCGACGATTGGTCGGTGATCGGCTACTTCCCCGCCGGCAAGTCGCCGGAACTCGGGCCCGAGCGCGATGCCGACACGACCAAGTCGTGGCCGGGCAAGGCGAATGCGCCGGTCGCTTGGGAGCCGCGGCGAGCGAACGCTCACGGCTACGTGTCGTTGCTCGCGATCGGCGGCGCGGCGGCGAGCGAACGTTCGGTCGACGCGCGCGCGTTCGCGCAGACTTGGTTGTGGTCGCCCGACGAACGCACGATCGCGTACACGCTCGGCACCGACGACGGTTGCCGCGTGCGGCTCGGCGAGACGTTGCTCTACGCCGATCCCGCGAGCAAAGGCGCCGATCCGTGGGAGCACCTCGGCCGCGTCGCGGTCGCCGCCGGTTGGAATCGTCTGGTCTTCGATGTCGTCAACGGCAGCGGCGACTTCGGCCTCTACTTCCGCGTGTTCGATCCCGAGCTGCGTTGGTCCGCGACGCGCGACGAAGCGGTCACGCGTTGAGCGAGCGAGCGCGGCGTCAAAGGCCCGCCGCTTCGCGCGTGGGCTCCGCGTCGAGCGCTCGCTCTTCCCAACCGCCGCCGAGCGCCTTGTAGAGCGCGACGAACTGCGTCGCGATCGCCGCGTCGCTGATCGCGAGTTGGTCCTCGAGATCGGCGACGGCGCGCTCGGTGTCGATCACGGACTGGAAGTCCGAGAGACCTTCGCCGTACTGCGTGCGCGAGAGGTCGACGGCGCGTCGAGCCTGCGTGGCCGCTTCGCGCAGCGAGTTGCGACGCGTCTGCTCGCGCACGAACCCGACCATCGAGTTCTCGGCCTCTTCGAGCGCGACGAGCACGGTGCGTTCGTACCGCACGAGCGCCTGTTCGGTCCGCGCTTCCTGCGCCGCGACGCGTTGTTTCAGCCGCCCGCCGTCGAACAGCGACCAACGCAACGACGGTCCGATCCCGAACACGCCGCTGTTGCTGTCGCTCAAGTCGGACACGTCTTCGGCGGCGAGCCCGAGCTCGCCCGCGAGCGTCAACTTCGGCAAACGCTCGCCCTCCGCGACGCCGATGCGCGCGTGCGCGGCGGCGACTTCGCGTTCGGCGCGGCGCACGTCGGCGCGACGACGCAGCAGATCGGCGGGCACGCCGACCGCGAGCGCGAGCGGCGGCACCGGGATCGGGCGATCGGGCCCGAGCTCGTTCGCGAGCGCGCCCGGCGGCAGGCCGACCAGCACCGCGAGGCGATGTTGCGCTGCCGCGAGCCCAACTTCGAGCGCCGGCACGCGCGAGCGCGTCGACTCGACGTTGGTGGCGGCCTGCGCGACGTCGCGCTCGCCGACCAAACCCGCGTCGAAGCGTCCGCGCACCAACGCGAGCGTCTGCTCTTGCAACGAAACGTTGTCGCGCGCGATCGCGAGCCGCAATTGGAACGCACGCAGCTCGACGTAGTTGCGCGCCGTCTCCGCGGTGACCGCGACCGCGACGTCGCGCACGTTCTCGACCGACGCGTCGAGGTCGGCGTCCGCCGCTTCGACCGAGCGGCGCACGCGGCCCCACAGATCGATCTCCCAACTCGCGTCGAAGCCGGCCGAGTAGACGCCGTTGTCGGGGACGAAACTGCCGAGCGGCGTGTTCTTGCTCTCGCCGCGGCGCAGGAAGCCGGCCTTGGCGTCGAGCTTCGGGAACTGCTCGCCCGCGGCGTCGCCGCGCAACGCGCGCGCCTCGCGCAAGCGAGCGAACGCCTCGCGCAGGTCGAGACTGCCGCGGGCCGCGCGCTCGACCAAGTCGTCGAGCACCGGATCGCCGAGCTTGCGCCACCACGCCGCGAGTTCGGGCGTCTCGCCGCGCAAGTGCTCGCCGTCGGCGGCTTGCCACGTCGGCGGCGTCGCGAGTTCGGGTTGGTGGTAGTCCTCGCCGACGCTCGCGCACGCCGCGAGCAACATCGTCGACGCCGCGATCGAAATCTTGAAACGCATCAGACCACTCCCATCGCGGGTTCGCGCGACGCATTGACGGCGGAGGTCGCGGGTCGTTCGAGCACGACTTCTTCCTCATCGTCCTCGGCATGCGGCACGTGTTGCGCCGCGATCAGCGAGTAGAAGACCGGCACGACGAACAACGTGAAGACCGTGCCGACGATCATGCCGGCGACGAGCACGGTGCCGATCGAGTTGCGCGCTTCCGCGCCCGGACCGGTGACGAGCACCAACGGGAAGTGACCGAGCACGGTCGCCGCCGACGTCATCAACACCGGCCGCAAGCGCGTCTGCGCCGCTTCGCGGATCGCCAGCGCCTTCGCGACGCCGCGCTCCTGCAGCGTGTTCGCGAACTCGACGATCAGGATGCCGTTCTTCGCGATCAGGCCGACCAGCGTGATCAGTCCGACCTGCGAGTAGATGTTGATCGTCGTGAGCCCGAGGAAGCTGAACACCAGCGCGCCCGAGATCGCGAGCGGCACCGAACCGAGGAGCACGATCAAGGGATCGCGGAAGCTCCTGAACTGCGCCGCGAGCACCAAGTAGATCAGCACCAGCGCGAAGCCGAGCGTCACGATCAACGCCGAGCCCTCGTGGCGGATCTGCCGCGACTCACCGGCGTAGTCGAGCGTCACGTCCGGTCCGCCGACGGCGATCGCGGCTTGCTCGAGGATCTTCAGGCCTTCGGCCTTGGTCACCCCGGGCTGCACGCCGCCGAACACGCGCACGGCGTTACGCTGTTGGAAGCGATTGAGCGTGCGCGGCGCGGTGCTGCTCTCGATCCGCGTGAACGTCGACACCGGCACCAACACGCCGGACGGCGTCTTGATCTTCAGGTCGAGCAACGGACCGACGGTCGCGCGATCCGCGACGGCGAGCTGAGGGATCACCTTGTAGCTGCGGTCGAAGTAGTTGAAGCGATTGACGTACCCGCCGCCGAGCAATGTGCCGAGCTCGCGCCCGACGCTCGCGAGGTCGAGGCCGACGTCGGCGATCTGATCGCGATCGATCACGACGCGCGCTTCGGGACGGTCGATCTTCAGGTCGGTGTCGACGTACAGGAACTTGCCGCTCTGCCAACCGGCGCCGACGACCGCGCCGACGACCGACTGCATCTCCTCGAGCGGCGCGTTGCTCTGCAACACGAGCTCGACGTCGTACTGGCCGGCGTTCGGCAACGGCGGATCGAGCCGCGGGAACACGCGCAGGCCCGGGACCTGCGATACGGCGCCGAAGACTTCGCCGTACATCTGCTCCGTCGAGCGCGTCCGTTCGCGCCAGTCCTTCGTGACCATCCCGCCGAAGCCGCCCCAGCTCGCGGTCAACGACCACATGAACTTCGCTTCGGGGAAGCTGGTGATCGTCTTGATCACCTTCTGCGCCTGCGCGTCGACCGCTTCGAGCGTCGAGTCCGGCGAAGCGTCGAGGAACATGCTGATGTGGCCTTGGTCCTCGACAGGAGCGAGCTCGCTCTTCGAGAACACGTAGAGCGGCCACGCCGCCGCCATCACGACGAGCGACGCGACGACGATCGCCCAACGCATCTCGAGCGCGACTTCGAGGGCGCGCGCGTACGCGCGACGCACGACGTCGAACGCGCGGTTGACGAACTTCGTCAGGCGACCTTCCTTGCCGCCGGGGTGGACGAAGCGCGAGCTCATCATCGGCGACAGCGTCACCGCGACGATGCCCGACACGACGACAGCGGCGGCGAGCGTGATCGCGAACTCGAGGAACAACGAACCGGTCAAGCCGCCTTGGAAACCGATCGGCGTGTACACCGCGGCGAGCGTGATCGTCATCGCGATGATCGGGCCGACGAGCTCGCGCGCGCCGACCAGCGCCGCTTGGAGCCGCGTCTTGCCGAGACGCATGTGACGTTCGACGTTCTCGACGACGACGATCGCGTCGTCGACGACGAGACCGACCGAGAGCACGATTGCGAGGATCGTCAGCAGGTTGAGGCTGAAGCCCGCCGCCCACATCACGATCGCCGCGCCGACCAGCGACACCGGCATCGCGACCAGCGGCACGAGCGCCGTGCGGATCGACCCGAGGAACAGGAAGACGACGACGCCGACGATCAGGATCGTCTCGATCAGCGTCTTGGTGATCTCGGTCAGCGCGTTCTCCATGAACGTCGTCGCGTCGTACGCGAGCCGCATGTCGATGTCGGCGGGCAACGTCGGACGCAGACGCTCCATCTCCGCGCGCAGCTTGTGCGCGACCTCGATCTCGTTGACGCCGATCAGCGGCCACACCGAGAGGTAGACCGCCTCGCGGCCGCTGAACTTCGCGGCCAAGTCGGCTTCTTCCGCGCCGAGCTCGACCTTCGCGACGTCCGACAAACGCACGACCGCTCCGCCGCGATCGGTGACGATCAGGTCCTCGAACTCCTTCACCGTCCGCAGGTCGGTGTTGGCGAGCAGGTTGACCTGCACGAGGTTGCCTTTGGTCTGGCCGACCGCCGCGAGGTA
This sequence comes from Planctomycetota bacterium, assembly GCA_021413885.1. Classification (GTDB taxonomy): domain Bacteria; phylum Planctomycetota; class UBA1135; order UBA1135; genus JACRIN01. The sequence goes on along the minus strand of JAIOPM010000030.1, from coordinate 26,653 downwards.
GTTGTTGCGTTGCAACGCCGCGCTGACGTCGCCGGGCGAGAGACCGAGCGCCGCGAGCTTGTCCGGTTCCATCCACACGCGCATCGCGATCGGACGACCGCCTTCGATGCCGACGCGCTGCACGCCTTCGAGCGTCGCGAGCTGCGGTTGCAACGAACGCGCGAGCCAATCGGTCAGGCCGGGCACGTCGCGTTCGTCCGACGAGAAGCTCAAGTAGAACGACGCGTACGGTCGGTCGGCGCGCTGGACTTCGACGACCGGAGGCTGGGCCTCGGACGGCAACTCGGCGCGCACTTGCTGCAGACGCGCGGTGACTTCGGCGAGCGCGGCGGTGCTCGAGTGGTTGAGCTTGAGGCGCACCGTCACGATGCTGACGCCCGCGCGACTGGTCGATTCGATCGTGTCGACGCCGCTGATGGCGGAGACCACGCGCTCGATCGGAGTCGTCAGGAAGCCGCGCACGGTTTCGGCGCTCGCGCCGGTGTACACGGTCGTGATCAGGACCGAGGAGCTCTCGATCTTCGGGAACTGCTGCACCGGGAGCGCAACGAGCGCGCGCCACCCGACCAGCACGAGCACCAAGTTCGCCACGATGGCGAGCACCGGGTGACGGATGAAGATGTCGGTGAAGGAGCGCTCCTTCGAGCGCGGATCCGCGGAGCTCATTGGTGCGCGGCCTCGGCTTCGGCGACGACGACGCGCACGCCTTCGCGCAGCTTGAACGAGCCCGACGCCGCGACCACGTCGCCGACCGCGAGACCGTCCTCGACCACGACCGTGTCGCCGAGCAACGCGCCGCCGTGCACCGGCCGCAGGTGCGCGCGTTGCACGCCTTGTTCGTCGCTCTGCACGACGTAGACGTGGTCGCCCGCGGGTCCCTTGCGCAGCGCGCTGACGGGAATCACGACGGTCGCGCGCGGCTCGCCGATCGGCACGATCACGCGCACCGAAGCGCCGGGCGACAGCCGCTCTTCCGTGCCGTCGAACCGCGCGCGGATCCACGAGTTGCGCGTCGCTTCCTCGACGCGTGAATCGATCGCGACGATCGTCGCCTTGCGGTTCGGCGAGCCGGCGACGGAGAGCTCGACCTCGCCCCCTTCGCGCAAGCCGGCCGCGACGGTCTGGTTGACCGCGAAGTCGACGTGCATCGCCGCGTCGAGGCCTTGCAGCGTCGTGAGCTCGGTCCCGCCCTCGAGGTATTGCCCTTCGTGGACGTCGGACATGCCGATGCGCGCGCGGAACGGCGCGTGAATCGTCTTGCGTTCGATCACGGCGCGAGTGCGGGCGACGTTCGCCTGCGCGACGTCGCGTTCGGCCTTCGCGCGGTCGACGTCGATCTCGGACGCGCCCTTGTTGTCGAGCGCGCGCTGCACGCGACCGAGCAACGTCTCGGCGAGCTTCGCTTGCGCTTCTTGCGCCGCGAGTTCCGCCTGTTCGACGGCGACGTCGAGCGCGACGAGCAACGTCCCCTGCTCGACGATCGAACCCGGCTCGAGGTGCGCCTCGCGCACGGTGCCTTCGAGCTCGTTCCGCAACGTCACCGACCTGAGCGCGCGCACGGTGCCGATCGACGTCGTCGAGCGCACGAACGTGTGCGCCGTCGCCGTCGCGGTCGTGACCGCCTCCATCGGCTCGGGCATCGAGGCCGCGGCGGCCTGGCTCGCGGCGAGTTCCCCGCGTTTCCAACCCACGAGCCCGACGGCGATCACGGCGAGGCCGACGAACAGCGCGAACGATGCGAAGAGAGAGCGGCGAGTCACGCTTGCGGCCCTCCTTCGAACGACGGGGCGAACGACGAAGCGAGCCCGAGCGGGCGGAGGCGGAAGTGCTGAGTTTGCATGGCGAGGTCGATGAAATGCGAGTGAGTAGACTGGTCGTCTAGTGCGGCCCGAACGGACCGCTAGATGGAACGAACGGGCTGATTCAGCTGCGACTCTTCAGCAGCGAATCGAAAGCGAAGACCAAGAAGTCGTCGACGGGTTGGAGACTGCGATCGATCTGCACGCGCATCGTCGCGCCTTCCCACATCATCACGAGGACGTTGGCGAGGCGCTCCGCTTCGTGCGTGCGGTCGATCTCGCCGCGCTGCTGGCCTTCGCGGATCACCGCGGCGAGCAACGCGCTCCACTTCTGGTAGGCGCGCTTCACCGCGGCGTGGACGGGATCGCTGAGCTGCGAGGTCTCGAGCGCGAGCTTCGGGATCAAGCACTGCCGCGACGCGCCGACCTGCAGGCACTCCTCGCGGCTCTGCTCGAACACGACGCGCAGACGTTCGAGCGGCGTGCGGTTCGCATCGCCGAGCATCGGCTCGAGGAACTCGGCGTACTCGGCGCACGCGCGGTCGATCAGCGCGACGCCGAAGTCCTCCTTCGACGCGAAGTAGTGGTAGAAGGATCCCTTCGGCACCCCGGCCGCAGCGAGGATCTCGGCGAGGCCGCAGGCGTTGAAGCTCTTGGCGGCGATCGCTTGGGCGCCGGCTTCGAGGAGCTTGTCGCGCGTGCCCGTGTCCTTCTGGGTCGGAAGCATGAGGGCGCGGAGAGTAGACCGGTCGTCTAGTCGTGTCAACCGGCATTCTTCGGGTCGTCAGGACGGTTTGCGCGAGCCCACGCCCGGCGTCGCTCAGCTCACGCTTCGATCGGTCGCCAGCTGCGGCCGTCGCGTTCGAGCATCAGCTCGGCCTCGCGCGGGCCCCACGTTCCGGCGGCGTAGTTCGGGAAACCGCGGGGCGGCAACGCTTGCCAGACGTCGAGGATCGGAGCGACGACGCTCCAACTCGCCTCGACCATGTCGGCGCGTTGGAAGAGCGTCTGATCGCCGAGCATCGCGTCGTAGAGCAGTCGCTCGTATCCGGTCGCCGGCGTCGCGCCGAAGCGTTCGGCGTAGTCGAACTCCATGTCGACGCCGCCGAGCTCGAGCCGCGCGCCCGGCACCTTCGCGCCGAAGCGCAGCGAGATACCTTCCTTCGGCTGCACGTGGATCACGAGGTCGTTCGGATGCAGGTCGCCGACGGTGGTGTTGCGGAACAGCACGAGCGGCGGCTTGCGGAAGCGGATCGTGATCTCGGTCTTGCGCGCGGCGAGCGCCTTGCCGACGCGCAGATAGAACGGCACGCCGTTCCAGCGCCAACTGTCGATCGCGAGCTTCATCGCAACGAACGTCTCGGTGTGCGAGCTCGGCGGAACGCCGGTTTCCGCGCGGTAGTCGGGCAACGCGCGACCGTTGATGCCGCCCGCGCCGTACTGACCTCGCACCGCGGACGAGAGCACGTCCTCCGGCGTCGGCGGATGGATCGCGCGCAGCACTTTCGATTGCTCGTCGCGCACCGCGTCGGCGTCGAACGAGATCGGCGGCTCCATCGCGACCAGCGAGATCAATTGGAAGATGTGGTTCGGCACCATGTCGCGCATGCAGCCTGCGCGATCGTAGTAGCCACCGCGCTTCTCGACGCCGAGCGTCTCCGACACCGTGATCTGCACGTGGTCGACGTAGCGACGATTCCAGATCGGCTCGAAGATCCCGTTCGCGAAGCGGAAGACCAGGATGTTCTGGACGGTCTCTTTGCCGAGGTAGTGATCGATGCGGTAGATCTGCTTCTCGGCGAGCACCGCGAGCAAGTTGGCGTTGAGCGCCTTGGCGCTGGCGAGGTCGCGGCCGAACGGCTTCTCGACGATCACGCGCCGCCAGAGTCCGCCCGACTCGTCCACCAAGCCGTGATCGCGCAACGCCGTCGCGATCGGCGCGAAGAAGTCCGGCGCGGTCGCGAGGTAGAAGAGCAGGTTGCCGCGCGTGCCGTGACGCTTCTCGAGGTCCGCGAGCTGCTCCTTCAACTTGGGGAACGTGTGCGGCTCGCCGAAATCGCCGGAGACGTAGTAGAGGCGCGCCTCGATCCACTTCCAGAGTTCGGGGTCGAACGTGCCGGGCACGTGGCGCTCGATCTCGCTCGCGATCTGCGCGCGGAAGGCCGCGGTGTCGAGCTCGGCGCGTGCGCAACCGACGATCGCGAACTCGTCGGGCAAGAGCTTCTGCCGCGCGAGGTTGTAGAGCGCCGGGATCAGCTTGCGCTTGGTCAGGTCCCCCGCCGCGCCGAAGATCACCAGCGCGCACGGCGGGACGGCGTGACCGGCACCGCGTTCTTGGTTCGACATGGCGCGCGTCGAGACGCTCAACCCTTCTTCGGCGGCTCGACGTGCCCGCCGAACTGCTTGCGCATCGCCGAGATCACCTTCTCCGCGAAGGTGTGTTCTTGGCGCGAACGGAAACGCGTGTAGAGCGCGGCGGTCAGCACTTCGGCCGGCACCGCTTCTTCGATCGCCGTCTGCACGGTCCAACGGCCTTCGCCGGAATCCTGCACGAAGCCCGAGTACTCCTCGAGGTTCGGGCTCTCGGCGAGCGCCATCGCGGTGAGGTCGAGCAACCACGAACCGACCACGCTGCCGCGGCGCCACAACTCGGTGACGTCGGCGAGATCGAAGTCGAAGCGTTGGTCGGCGGGAACTTCGGGCTTCGACGCCGAGCGCATCACGTCGAGTCCCTCGGCGTACGCCTGCATGATCCCGTACTCGATCCCGTTGTGGATCATCTTCACGAAGTGGCCGGCGCCGACCGGGCCGCAGTGCAGGAAGCCTTCTTCCGCGCTGCTGCGACGCTTCTCGCGACCGGGCGAAGGCGCGACGTCGCCGCGACCGGGCGCGAGCGTGCGGAAGATCGGCGTCAACATCTCGATCGCGCGCGGATCGCCGCCGATCATCAGGCAGTAGCCGCGCTCGATGCCCCACACGCCGCCGGACGTGCCGACGTCGACGTAGAGGATGCCCTTCTTCGCGAGCTCCTTGCCGCGACGCACGTCGTCCTTGAAGAAGCTGTTGCCGCCGTCGATCACGACGTCGCCGGCGGAGAGCAACGCACCGACGTCGCGCACGGATTGCTCCGTCGCTTCGCCGGACGGCACCATCAACCAGACGATACGCGGCGACGGGAGCTTCTTCACGAGCTCCGCGAGCGAGTACGCACCTTCGACGCCGTGCGGTGCGAGCGCGTCGACGTTTTCCTTCGACTGCGCGTAACCGGCGACTTGGTGTCCGCCGCGGATCAAGCGCCGCGCCATGTTGCCGCCCATGCGGCCGAGGCCGACCATTCCGATCTTCATGTGTCGAGGCTCCTATTCATCGAACGCCGCGTTCAGCGCAGCGCCTTCTTGATCGCTTCGCCGAGCTTGGCGAGGCCCTTCTTCACGTCCTTGCCGAGGTGGACGCGCAACGCGCGCCGTCCGCGTTCGGCGAGCACGGCGAAATCGCCGCGCGCTTGCGCCGCCTTGACCACGCCGAAGGTGTACTTCTGGTTCGGCACGCCGAGATCGCGCGCGTCGTCGCACGTGATCTGCACGACGACGCAGCTCTGCGGCCCGCCTTTGTAGGCCTGACCGGTCGAGTGCAGGAAACGCGGCCCGAAGCCGAGGCACGTCGCCACTCGCTTCGAGTCGCGGATGCGCAGACGCGTCGCGGCGAGGTGCTGCTCGTTGGCGGGATTCATCTCGACGTACGCGAGCAACGCGACGTAATCGCCGGGACGGACGCGCCCGAAGTGCGCGTGCAAGTAGCCGACGAGCGACGGCTTCTTCGTCGCGGCGCGCAGCTCGGCCGCGTTGCGTTCGTCGGTGAAGAGCGCGATACCGCCCTCAGTGAAGAACGGCGCTTCGCTCGGCAGACTGCCGGTTTCCTCGTAGGCGGAAGTGAGCTTCTTCGTCTCGAGCTTGCTCGCTTCGACGTCCGGTTGGTTGAACGGGTGGATGCCGAGCACTTCGCCCGCGACCGCGGTCGCGATCTCCCAACGGAAGAACTCCGCGGCGAGGTCGTAGGTGTCGGCGAGTTCGATGCGCACCACCGGTTGCCCGGCGGCTTCGAGCGCGGCGAGCCGCTTGCGCTGCTTCGCGTCGATGTCCGCGGCAACCGAGAGGTAGACGAAGACGCGATCGTCGCCGTACGCGTCGGGGTGCGCGAGTTCCTCGCCCTCGAGCGGCACGATCGCCTTGCCTTCCTTGCCGGTCGATTCGGCGATCAACTGCTCGAGCCACGCGCCGAGGTGACTCAGCGACGGACTCGCGACGATCGTCAACTTGTCGCGGCCCATGCGCGCCGCCGTGCCGAGGATCGCGCCGAGCATCACGCCCGGATTCGACTTCGGAGCGACTTCCGGTCCGCACGCTCGCGCCATCTCCGCCGCGCGCTCGAGCAACGTCGCGACGTCGATGCCGCTGATCGCCGCGGGGATCATGCCGAAGTCCGAGAGGACCGAGTAACGTCCGCCGATCGTCTTCACGCCGAAGAAGACGCGGCCGAAATGATCGGCCTCCGCGACCTTCTGCATGTTCGAACCGGGATCGGTGATCGCGATGAACTGCGCGCCGGCGCGTTCCGCCCCGAGCTCTTCCTTCGCGCGTTCGAAGAAGTACTGCTTGAAGATGTTGGGCTCGAGCGTGCTGCCCGACTTCGACGCGACGATGAAGATCGTCTTCGCGTAGTCGATTTGCTTCTCGAACGCGCGCAGCTGTTGCGGATCGGTCGAGTCGAGCACGAGGAGCTCGGGGAAGCCCTTGTGCTTCCCGAACGTGTACTTCAAGACTTCCGGCCCGAGGCTCGAGCCACCCATGCCGAGCAGCAGGCAGTGCTTGAACGCGCCGCCCTTCAGCTCGTTCGCGAGCTTGGCGAACTTCGCGAGCTCGCCGCGCTGTTGGTCGACGATGTCGAGCCAACCGAGCCACTGCGCTTCGTCGCCGTTGGTCCACAGCGACGCGTCCTTGTTCCAGAGGCGCCGCGTCTTGTTCCCGTTCGCCCAACCGGCGAGCGTCGCGTCGACCGCACTCGCGAGACCGGTCGGCAGCTCGGCGCACAGGCGCGGACCGTCGACGGGCTTCGCGTGCGCGCGCACGGCGCCGATCAACTTCTCGAACGCGTCGGCGAAGAGCGCGACGCCGTCGTCGAGCAACTTCGACGTCACCGCGCCGAAGTCGACGCCGAGGCCGTCGATCGCGTCCAGCGTCGCACGCGCGTCGTCGACGCCTTCGTTCAACGTCGCGCGCGCGCGGCCGTGGTCGCGGAACGCTTCGAAGGTTTGCGGCGGCATTGTGTCGACGGTGTCCTTGCCGACGAGTTCCTCCGCGTAGACCACGTCGCGGTAGCGCGGGTTCTTCGTGCTGGTGCTCGCCCACAACAGGCGCTGCGGCATCGCACCGCGTTTGGCGAGCTTCTGCCATTCCTTGGTCGCGAGCAGCTTCTCGTACTCGGCGTACGCGAGCTTGGCGTTCGCGATCGCGGCCTTGCCGCGCAACATCCCGGCGAGTTCGCGCTGCGCGTTGGTCGGCGCGGTCTTCATCTTCAGGTCGAGCAACGGATCGAGCGCCGTGTCGATGCGCGAGACGAAGAAGCTGGCGACGCTCGCCACGCGCGCGACCGGCCCGCCCTTCTTCGCGAACGCCTCGAGCCCGCGCACATACGCACGCGCGACCGCGAGGTACGCATCGACCGCGAAGAGCAGCGTCACGTTGACGTTGATGCCTTCGCTGATCAGCTTCTCGATCGCCGGCACGCCCGCGGGCGTCGCCGGGACCTTGACCATCAAGTTCGGGCGTTGGACCGTCTTCCACAGACGACGCGCTTCCTCCAACGTGCCTTGCGTGTCGTGCGCGAGCGTCGGCGCGACCTCGAGCGACACGTAGCCGTCGCGACGCTTGGTCGACGTGTAGACGCCGGATAGTACGTCGCACGCCGCTTGGATGTCGCGGATCGCGAGACGTTCGTAGACGCCCTTCGGATCGCGGAAGCAATTCGCGCGCTCGGCGGCGAGGTCCGCGTCGTAGTCGTTCGAGCCGGCGATCGCCTTCTCGAAGATCGACGGGTTCGACGTCACGCCCATCAGGCCGTCGTGCTCGATCATGCGCGCGAGCTCGCCCGACTCGATCAAGCTCTTCTTAATGTAGTCGAACCAGACGGATTGACCGAGTTCGGAGAGCTCGATCAACGGATTCTTGGAGAGCGACGGGGCCTTCTTCGTCTTCATGGCTGGGCGAGATCGTGGAGGAACGGGGAGATCAGCGACGGCGCGAAACGCGACCGACGCGCAGGGTATCCGTCGCGCGGGCCGACTTCACGAGCGCGCGGCGACTTCACGCGTGCACGCTCTGCTTGGGCTCGGCGACGAGTTGGAGCTTGGCCGCCGCGACCACCGCGTCGACCGTGAAACCGAACTTCTTCTGCAAGTGCGCGAGCGGCGCGGACGCGCCGAAGCTCGTCATGCCGAGCGCGCGGCCATCGAGGCCGACGTAGCGCTCCCACCCGAACGGCGACGCTTGTTCGACGGCGACGCGGGCTCGGACGTCGCTCGGCAGGACGCTTTGCTTGTACTCGAGCGTTTGGCGCTCGAAGAGCTCCCAACACGGGAAGCTGACGACGCGCGAACGCACGCCGGCGGCGACGAGCGCTTCGTGCGCCGCGACGACGAGCGCGACCTCGGAACCGGACGCCATCAGGATCACTTCCGGTTTGCCGCCGGGCGCGTCGGCGAGGACGTACGCGCCGCGGCGCAGGCCGCTCGCCGCCGCGTACTGCGCGCGATCGAGCGTCGGCATCGCCTGACGCGAAAGGACGAGCGCGACCGGCTCGTGCCGTTGTTCCATCGTCAACCGCCACGCTTCGACGACTTCGTTCGCGTCGCCGGGGCGGATCGTCAAGAGGCCGGGGATCGCGCGCAACGACGCGAGTTGCTCGACCGGTTGGTGCGTCGGTCCGTCCTCGCCGACGCCGATCGAATCGTGCGTGAAGACGTGGACGACCGGCAGCTCCATCAACGCCGACAGGCGAATCGCGGGGCGCGCGTAGTCGCTGAAGATGAAGAAGCCCGCGCCGAACGGGCGCAGCTTGGAGAGCGAGAGTCCGTTGAGCACCGCGTGCATCGCGTGCTCGCGAACGCCGAAATGGAAGTTGCGGCCGGCGCGATTGGTCGCGCTGAAATCGCCGACGCCGTCGACGGTCAGACGCGTCTTCGTCGAAGGCGCGAGGTCCGCGGCGCCGCCGAGGAACCACGGGACGCACTTCGCGATCGCGTTCAACGCCTTGGCCGAAGCATCGCGGCCCGCGACGCCTTTCGAATCGGTCGGGAAGGACGGCAGCTCGCGATCCCAACCCTCGGGGAGTTGTCGCCGTTGGATGCGCATCAGCTCGTCGGCGAGCTCGGGGAACGCCGCGCGATAGACCTCGAAACGATTCATCCACGCGGCGCGCGCGTCGGAGCCGCGTTTGCCGATGCCGTTCGCGAAGTGCTCGCGCACTTCGTCGGGCACCAGGAACTTCGCGTCCTCGGGCCAACCGTAGCCGCGCTTGGTCAGACGAACTTCTTCTTCACCGAGCGGTTCGCCGTGCGCGCCGTGAGTGTCCTGCTTGTTCGGCGAGCCCCACGCGATGTGACTGTCGACGACGATCAACGTCGGACGATCGGTGCAGCGTTGCGCGGACGCGAAGGCGCGTTCGACGAGCTCGAGATCGTTCGCGTCGCCGACGCGCAACACGTTCCAGCCGTAGCCCTGGAAGCGCGCCGCGACGTCTTCGCTGAACGCGAGCGACGTGTCGCCTTCGATCGTGATGCGGTTGCTGTCGTAGATCCAGCAGAGGTTCGCGAGCTTCAAGTGCCCCGCGAGCGACGCCGCTTCCGAGGCGACGCCTTCCATCATGCAGCCGTCGCCGGCGAGCGCGTAGACGCGGTAGTCGAAGAGGTCGAAGTTCGGCTGGTTGTAGCGTGCCGCGAGCCACTCGCGCGCGATCGCCATGCCGACGCTGGTCGCGAGACCTTGGCCGAGCGGACCGGTCGTCGTCTCGACGCCCGACGTCCAGCGGTACTCCGGATGTCCGGCGCAACGCGAGTCGAGTTGACGGAAGCGACGCAGGTCGTCGAGCGACACGCTCTCGCGTCCGAGTACTTCGTACTTCGGATTGACGGCGCGCGTGCCGGTGACGTGCAAGAGCGAGTAGAGCAACGTCGACGCGTGCCCCATCGACAACACGAAACGATCGCGGTTCGGCCAGATCGGATCCGCGGGATCGAAGCGCAGGCTCTTCTGCCACAACGAGTACGCGACGGGCGCCATCGCCATCGGCGTGCCCGGGTGACCGGAGTTCGCCTGTTGCACGGCGTCCATCGCGAGCGTGCGCAACGTGTTGACGGCGAGCTCGTCGAGTCGGCGGTTGGGGTCGTCGTGCTTCACGGCAAGGGTTGTGGGGAACGAGGACTGCGAGGCGGAAGGGCCGCCTAGGGAAGGCGGTCGGAAGATTTGTCGGCTCTATCGACCGACCGTCCGCGCGACGTTTGTCCCGCGTGGACCCGTTCGTCGACGCGGAGCTTGGATGCGGGTCGGCAAGCTCGCTTTCGGCGCTCCGGACTTTGTGAGGCCTGATTCGCACCGACGCCGCGAAGCCGAATTCGGGACCCGGCTCCGCGCTCCACTGGAGCGAGCAAGGTGTTTCCGCCGTTCCTCGGAGAGTCGTAACCTCAGCGCGCGACGCTCATCGAAGCGCTCGCGAACAGGAGCTTCTCCCATGCACATCCGCGGCGGCATCGATCTCGGCGGCACGAAAATCCAGGCGGTGATCGTCGATCACGAGCATCGCGTTCTCGGCGAGATGCGCACGTCGACGCCGCACGAAGGCGGACCGAGCGACGTCGCTGCGACGATGGCGGCAACGCTCGGCGAAGCGGCGAAGCTCGCGGGCGTCGAAACGTCGGCGCTGCTCGGCGTCGGCGTCGGCTCGCCGGGTTTCGTCGACGCGAGGAACGGCACGGTCGCGCGCGCGGGCAACCTTCCGCGTTGGCAGGAGCCGTTCCATCTCGCGGCCGCGCTGTCGGAAGCGCTCGGCGCGCCGGTCGAACTCGGCAACGACGTCGGCGTCGCGCTCGACGGCGAGAGCTTCCTCGGCGCCGGACGTCCGTACGATTCGTTCGTCGGCGTGTTCTGGGGCACCGGCATCGGCGGCGGCGTGATCCTGCACCACCAACGTTGGCTCGGCCGCGGCGCGGCCGGCGAGCTCGGCCACATGGTGATCAAGCGCAACGGCGCGCGGTGTCCGTGCGGACGACGCGGTTGCGTCGAGGCGTACGCCGGTCGACGCGCGATGGAAGCACGCGCGCGGCGCGACGTCGAACGCGGCGAGAAGACCGAGCTCTTCGACATCATGGAGAAGAAGGGCCGCACGCAACTCTCCGCCGGCGTGTTCGCGAAGGCGCTCGAGAAGCACGACCGCTACACCGAGTGGCTGATCGAACGCGCGTTGAAGGCGCTCGGAGCCGGACTCGCGTCGGCGTGCACGCTGCTCGACGTCGAAGCGATCGTCGTCGGCGGCGGTCTCGGCGTGCGCCTCGGTCAGCCGTACGCGGAGAAGATCCGCGACGCGATGCTCCCCCACCTCTTCACGCCCGATCGTCCGCCCGCGATCCACGTCGCGGAACTCGGCGATCGAGCCGGCGCGATCGGCGCGAGCCTGCTCGTGCCGGGAGCGAAGGGCGAGAACTCGCCGGCGCGGCGCGAACGCAACGCGGCGAGCCGCGGTCGCTGACGTTCGGCGAGCTTCAGCGCTTCGTCTCGGGCGGCGCGTTCGCCAATTCTTCGAGCACGCGTTGGATCGCGACGCGCGGTGCGGCGACCGTCAGTTCCTGTTCGCCATCGCGGACGTCGACTTGGAGCTCGACTTCCTTCGCCACGGAACCGACGAGCCCGCGCGCGCCGAGTCCGACGCTGAACGAGACCGCGTACTTGCCCGGGCACGCGAACGCCATCGAGGCTTGGCCCGCTTCGTCGAGCAACACCGTGTGCGTGTTGCGCAGCGCCGGAACGACCGTCGGACCGCTCGGCTCCTTCAACCCGACCACCAACGACAACGTGTCGGGCGCGCGCACCGGATTGCCGCCTTCGATCGAGATCTTCGTCCAGATCGGACCGTCGAGCACGAGCGTGCGATCGCCGCGCACTTGTTGGAAGAACGTCGCGCGACCCGGCGCGCCGAAGACCGAGAGATCGAGCTCGGGCGCGAGCGCGAGGATGCGCGCGTGGCCGCCCTTGAACTCCCACAGGTCCCACGCCTCCTCGCTGCCGCTCGGACGGAAGTGGATTTGACCGCTGCCGATGCTCTCGCCGCGTTGATCGTTGATCGTCAGGTTGAAGACGCGGATCAGGCTGCGCAGATCGAGACGCCGAACGAGATCGTCGTTGCGGCCCGGGCGCAGTTCGATCGGATCGAGCGTCAGGATGACCGTGCTGATCGCGCGGAATTCGAGGCGACCGGTGCCCGCTTGCAGCCGTTGGCCGGTGAAGTACGCGAGCGCCTCGCCTTTCGCAGCGGGACGCGACGCTCCGTTCATCCGGAACGTGACCGTACCTCCGTCCTTCGGCGACGTCGTGATCCACACGACGTTGACCTCGGCGGGCGAGAGACCGGGATCGATCCACGCGCTGCCGTCGAACGACGCCCAACGTTCGAGCGCGAGTTCGAGACCGCGACTGCCGCGCACGAGCGGCGCGATCTCCATCGGCGGCGCGTCGTTGGCGCTCGCGCGGATGCCGAGCTCGGCGTCGACGAGCTCCGCGGAAATCGTGAACACGCCGTCCGCGTCGGTCACCGCCGCGCCGTTGGTCGCGAGCCACTTCGAGCCGTCCTTCGCACGCTCGAGCACCTCGACGCGCGCCTTGTCGATCGGCGCGCCGAGTTGGTCGACGACGCGACCGGCGGCAATGAACGGCAGGCCGTGGAGCACGATGTCGGGGAGCGTCTGCTCGCCCTTGACCAACGCGACCGGCACGTCGAACACCGCGGTGAGCAACGGACGTTCGCCGGCGGGAAGCAGAACGAGCCGCAGCGCGCCGCCGCCGTTCGGCCAGTTCGGCAACGGCAAACGGAAACGGCCCGCGTCGTCGGTCTCGAGCGCGCCGACGACCCGCACGTCCGGCGGCGGTTGCATCACCTGCAACTGCAGCGTCACGCGCGCGAGCGGCGTTGCGTCTTCGCCGACGACGCGCGCGACGAGGATCGGCACGGACTTCGAACCGCCGAGGACGAGCTCGACGCGCTCACCGGCGCGCGCGACCGTCGCGGTGCCGCGCAACGGACCGATCGCTGCCTTGCCGGGGTGCAGGTACGTCTCGAAGTCCACGGCGACACCGACAGCGACGACCGGAAACACGACGCGACCCTTCTGCAGCGTCGGCGGACGTTCTTCGGGGAACACGAACGGCAGCTCGAGTCCGCGCGGCGAGCGCGTGACCAGGAGCTCGTCGCGCACCTCGTGATCGTCGAAGTCGTGCACAATCACTTCGATCGATCCGAACGCCGGCACCGTGATCGAGATCGGCGAGCCGAGATCGTCGAGCGAGACGTTGCGCTCGACGAGACTCGGGAACGAACCGTCGACGACCACCGTCAACGGCGCGCCGGGCGAACGCTCGAGCAGCGCGCGACCATGCTCGAACACCGCGCGACCGCGTTCGTCGGTCGTCGCGTCGGCGCGGCGCGCGAGTCCCTTCTCCGCGTTGACGTGTTCGGCGAGCGCGAGCGGCACGTTCGCGATCGGACGTCCGTCGGCGTCGCGCGTCTGCACTTCGATCGGCCCGTCGAGATGGAGCGCGAAGTCGTTTACGCCCGGGGCCGACGGAAAACGCTGAGCACCCCAACGCTCCTTCGTCCACGCGACGACCATCACCGTCTTGCGCTTCGGCGGAAGCGGCGCGGTGCCGTCAGAGGCGGAGCGTTGGTGCTTGCCCTTCGCCAACGCTTGCGCGACGAGCTCGACGAAGTTGCCTTGCTGCGGTTGCGGCACCGACGCCTTGAGCTCGAGCACGCGCACCTCGGCGCCCGCGATCGGCTTGCGCGTGCGCGCATCGACGACGCGCAGACGCGACGAGCCGTGCGGAGCCGCGGGCTCGGGACCGACCGGCGTCGTCTCGACGCGTGTCTCACCCGCTACGACTTCGCGCGGCGACTCGAGCTCGACCGCGGAGTTCGTGTGTTCGTCGCGCGACTCGTTCGCCGGCTCCGCGGAAACGCGAACGGCCTCGAGCGGTTGGATCGGCTGCGCGACGACCAGATAGTACGCCGCGCCGCCGAGCGCGAGCACGACGGCGATCGCTGCGAACCAGATCGGGCGTGAGTTCCCCATGACGTTCGGCGTCGCTGAAACTAGCACGCGCCGGCTCGCGCGACGCGCGGTCAGGGCGCGAGGAAGGCGCGCAACGCGGCGCGATCCGCGGCCGAGAGCGCAACGGCGAGCGTCTGCGGCTCTTCGAGATCGCGCACGTCGATCGTCGCGGGCTCGCAGGGCGCGGCGAAGCGCGCGAGCTCCTTGCCGCGCCGCACCGTGACGTCGACCTCGACGCGGAAGCGGCCGGGTTCCGAAAGCCGCGTCGTCGCGCGGCCGTTCGCGTCGGGTTTCGCGAGCTCGCGGCGCGCGAACGAACTCTGATCGCCGCTCAGCTCGCCGCGCTCGAGCGCGACCGCGAGCGTTCCGTCGGGGCCGAGCGTCGCGAGCGAGTCGGCGTCGAGCACGAGCTCGACCGAAATGCCTCGCGCCAGGCGGATCTCGAAGTCCTCGCTCGCGCCTTGGACGGTCCGCGTGCGATAGCCCGACGCGCCGATCACGAAGTCCATCTGCTCCGAACGCGCGCGCACGGTCGCATGACCGTCGTCGGTGTTGACCGCGCGCCAGTCGTCGAGCGCGTCGCGACCACGCACGAGCAGCCTGGATTGGTTGATGCCTTCGCCGAGTTCGTCGCGCACGACGACGTGGAGCGCGTGCACGAGTCGGCGCAAGTCGAACGGCTCGAGCGAATGCGTTTCGTCGGCATGGAGCTCGACTTCGAGCCGCAGGACGACCGGACCGTTCCGAGGCACGACCAGGATCGTCGCGCGACCGTCCGGCAATCCTGCGAGCGTGTACTCGCCGCGACCGGCCTCGTCGAGCGGACGCGGCGACGTGACGAAGCGCGCGGGTTTGCCCGTCTCACGACTCGGGATGCACTGGATGTCGAGCTCCGCCAGCGGAAGGTTTTCGCCGACGAGCACAACGCCGGTCACGCGCGCGTTGGCCGTCGCGAGTAGACGTTCGTGGGACGTGGGGTCCCTCGGCCGCGTGTCGACCCGTGCGACGGACGTCGGCTCTTCGCGTGACGCGTCGTTCGCGCGTCGCACGAAGATCCAAACGACGAGCCCGAGCGCGAGGATCGCCGCGAGCCAGCCCGCGAGCTTCATCGCGCGTAGCCGAGCCGCCGGAGTTCCTCGAGTTCCGCCGCGCCGACTTCGACCGGAACGCCGTCGGTCGGCGCGGCGAGGGACTCGCGTTCGAAGCGCTCGAGACGCTCGGCGAGCTTCGTGGCGAGTTCCACCTTCTCACCGATCAGGTTCTTCGTCTCGCGCGGATCGGCGGCGAGGTCGTAGAGCTCGTTCAGACCGTCGGACGACCGGATGTACTTCCAACGCTCGAGGTAGAGCGCCGCGCGCTTGCGCTTGAAGCGCGCGCCCCAGCTCGCCTTCAACTCGTTGGGCCGGCTGAGCCAGATCTCCGCGAGTTCGAGCGGCGCGCCGGGCGCGTACGGGAAGTGCTTCGCGAACTCGGCGTCGAGGTCGGCGGTCAACGCGCCGCCGATCAAACGCGCGAGCTCGGCGTGGCAGACGCGCGTCTCGACGACGCGTCCGCTCGTCTGACGCGCACGCTTGACGACCAACGGCACACGCAGCGCTTCCTGGTAGACGTCCTTGTTGTGTTCGACGAGCTCGTGCTCGCCGAAGTACTCGCCGTGGTCGGCGGTGACGACGATCACGGTGTCGTCGAAGAGGTCGAGCTCCTTCAACTTCGCGATCAGTGCGCCGAGCGCAAGATCGTCGTGCGCGACGCCGTGGTCGTACTGACCGACGACGCGCTCGCGCAAACTCGCCACGTCGTCGCCGCTCTTCCCCATCACCGCTTCGACGTAGCGATCGAGCAGCGCGCCGGCCGGCTCGGGATCCGGCGACGGCAGCCCGCGCGCGGCCGAGTCGTCGAGCGGATCGGTGCGGTACGGCCGATGCGCGTCCATGTAGTTGACGAAGAGGAAGAACGGCGCGTTGCTCTTCGCGGCGAGGAACTCGAAGACCGGCTGGTTGACCTGCACCGCCGGCTTGCGCGCCGGAACGTACGTCTGAAATCCTTGCGCGAGGCCGAAGCGCTGCGCGAGGAACACGTCGTTGGCGACGAAGGCCCCGGTGCGATAGCCGCGCGCGGCGAGGACCTCGGCGAGCGTGTCGAAGCGTTCGGCGAGCGGCACCGCGTTCTGCGTCGCGGTCTCAGGAGCCTGCTCGCTCGCTTCGGCGCCGTGTTGGAACGTGTAGCGGCCGGTGAAGATCGACGCGTGGCTCGGCACGGTCCACGGCGCGGTCGACTGCGCGGCGGTGTAGCGATCGGCGACGCCGGCGAGCTCGGTCAAGTTCGGCGAAGTCCGACGCGCGTAGCCGTAGGTGCTGAGGTGATCGACGCGGACCGTGTCGAGGGTGACGAGCACGACGTTCGGCGGCCGGGTCGGGCGCTCGGGTTCGGCGCCGCCGTGATCGCAACCGCAGAGCAGCGCGAGCGAGAGACAGAGGACGGCGCGGGTCATCGGGGGAGCCTAGTGGCGTTCGCACCGGACGCCATCGGCCGGAGCGGCGACCCACGCTAACCCTGGCGCCGTCTGCACTTGGGGGTTCCGCCGGTCCGTTCGGAATGAACGCGCCAAACGTTCATATCGCAGCGATATCATTCCGATACTGACCCCCAAGGAGACTTCTCATGACGAACCGCCCGCAGCACGAAGAGAACACATTCACGCCCTTCAGCGGTTGGCTGATGTTCCCGTTCACTCTGGCGATGATCTTCGGACCGCTCGCCCTTATCGCCGCGACGGCGAAGGCGCAGCAGCATCCGCTCTGGTACGTCGGGCTCGCGTTCTTGACGGTGCTCGGCATCGTCCTGATCTTCGGGCACTTCGTCGTCAGCCCGAACCAGTCGCGCGTCCTGGTGCTCTTCGGTCGCTATCGAGGCAGCGTCCGCACCGCCGGCTTCTGGTGGACGAACCCGTTCACGATCAAGCGCATGGTCTCGCTGCGCGCGCACAACCTCAACGGCAAGGCGTTGAAGGTGAACGACCTCCTGGGCAACCCGATCGAGATCGCCGCCGTCGTCGTTTGGCGCGTGCGCAACACCGCGGCGGCGGTGTTCGACGTCGAGAACTTCGAGGAGTACGTCGCCGTCCAGAGCGAGTCCGCCGTGCGCCAATTGGCCCAATCGCACCCGTACGACACCAGCCACACCGAGCTTACCACCACGAGCTTGCGCGGCTCCGACGAGATCGCGCACGAGCTGAAGACCATCCTCCAAGCGCGTCTCGAACAGGCCGGCATCGAGGTGATCGAAGGCCGTCTCTCCCACCTCGCGTACGCGCCGGAGATCGCCGCGGCGATGCTCCAACGTCAGCAGGCGACCGCGATCATCGCGGCCCGCGCGATGATCGTCGAAGGCGCGGTCGGGATGGTCGAGCTCGCGCTCCAACGCCTGTCCGAGAAGCGAGTCGTCGAGCTCGACGACGAACGCAAGGCGACGTTGGTCGGCAACCTGCTCGTCGTGCTCTGCTCGCACGAGAACCCGCAGCCGGTGCTCAACACAGGCTCGCTCTACACCTGAGCGCGAGGCAACCGTGGTCGGCCCCGACGATTCACGCGCTCCCCCGGGAGAGGAACCGGCCGGCGCAGCGGCGAAGAAACCCTTCCTGCTGCGCCTGCCGGAGCCGTTGATGGCGGAACTCCGCGGCTGGGCGAGCCAGGAACTCCGCAGCCTCAACGGCCACATCGAATACCTGCTGCGCGAGTCGATTCGGCGCCGGAAGGACGGTTCGGGCGGCGCGGGGTGAGCGTTCCGCGAGCACGCGAACGCGAGCTCGTTGTGAGGGATCGCTGATCGAATCCTTATGATGCGACCCCTCGTCCGTGCCGTGTCTCGCCCCTTCAAGGGAACCCCGCGCGCGGTCGAAAGAGCCTGCCCATCTTCTCCCGCAAGCCCCTGCCCGTCTGAATGGAGTCCCAGTCCCAAAGCGCCCCCCGCGCGACGGCTCCGCTGCGTCCCGGCGACCGTGTCGTCGTGGTCGGCGGCGGGCCCGCCGGTTTGACGGCGGCCTACCTGCTCGCCAAGAAGGGCGTCGCGGTCACCGTGCTCGAGGGCACGACGATGCTCGGCGGGATCTCGCAGACCGCGCAGTACAAGGGCTATCGCTTCGACATCGGCGGACACCGCTTCTTCACGAAGGTGCAGCCGGTCGAGGAACTGTGGCACGAGATCCTCGGCCCCGAGTTCATCCAGACGCCGCGCATGTCGCGGATCCACTACAACGGCAAGTACTTCGACTATCCGTTGAAGGCGGGCAACGCGCTCGGCGGCCTCGGGATCTTCGAGGCGATCCGCATCGTGCTCTCGTACGCGAAGGCGAAGATCTGGCCGAACCCGATCGAGGAGAACTTCGAGCAGTGGGTGACGAACCGCTTCGGCTCGCGCCTCTACAACATCTTCTTCAAGACCTACACCGAGAAGGTGTGGGGCATTCCGTGCACGGAGATCCGCGCGGAGTGGGCGGCCCAGCGCATCCAGAACCTGTCGCTCGCGAAGGCGATCCTCAGCGCCACGGCGCTCAACCGGCGCTCGACGAAGATCAAGAGCCTGATCGATCGCTTCCAGTACCCGCGCCTCGGTCCCGGACAGATGTGGGAGACCGCGGCGAAGCGCATCCAGGAATGGGGCGGCGAGGTGCTCATGCAGACCAAGGCGAAGAAGCTCGAAGTGCGCGACGGTCGCGTCGTCGCCGTGCGCGCCGAGACGCCGAAGGGCGAAGTGCGCATCGAAGCCGAGCACTTCATCGTGACGATGCCGGTGCGCTCGCTCGTGCGGTCGCTCGAGCCCACGCCGCCGGAGCCGATCCGCAAGGCGGCGGAAGGTCTGCGCTATCGCGACTTCCTCGTCGTCGCGCTGATGCTCGCGAAGGAAGACCTGTTCCCCGACAACTGGATCTACATCCACACGCCGGGCGTGAAGGTCGGTCGCATCCAGAACTTCAACAACTGGTCGCGCGAGATGATTCCCGAGCCGGGCCGCACGTGCCTCGGCATGGAGTACTTCTGCTTCGAGGGCGACGGTCTGTGGGCATCGAAGGACGAGGATCTGATCAAGCTCGCGACCAAGGAGCTCGGTGAACTCGGCCTCGCCGATCCGAAGCTCGTCGTCGACGGCTGCGTCGTGCGCATGCCGAAGGCGTATCCGATCTACGACGCGGATTACCGCGCGCACCTCGACAACGTGCGGTCGCACATCGATCCGATCTCGAACTTGCACCCGGTCGGCCGCAACGGGATGCACAAGTACAACAACCAAGACCACTCGATGCTGACCGCGATGATGGTCGTGTGGAACATGCAGGGCGCGAAGCACGACGTGTGGGCGGTCAACACCGACTTCGAGTACCACGAGGAACAGAAGCTCGAAGGCAAGAAGGACGAGGAGTCCAAGGTGCCTTCTCCGACCGCGTCATGAACGCGCCGGCGACGGCGGGCGACTTCATCCGCACGTTCAACCGCTTCGAGTTCAAGTACGTGATCGCCGAGGCGCAGGCCGAAGCGCTGATCCGCGACCTCGGGGGCTACACGACGCCCGATCCGCACTCGCCGACGGAACGCGGTTATCCGGTCTACTCGCTCTACTGGGATTCGCCGGACCTCGTCTGCTTCTGGGAGAAGATCGACGGGCAGAAGTACCGCCGCAAATTGCGCTTCCGCCTCTACGAGGGCTCGAACGACGCGTTCGTCGAGATCAAGCAGCGCATCGATCAGACCGTCCAGAAGCGTCGAACGCTGATGTCGCGCGTCGATGCGCACGCGCTGTTCGCCAACGGCGCGATCGACGCGGCGCGCGAGCACGGTGTCGTCGATCCGGTGTTGCAAGAGGCGCTCTTCCTGTGTCGCCACCACTTGCTCGAACCGAAGCTCGCGATCTCGTATCGTCGACGAGCGTTCTTCGGGTCACACGAGCACGACTTGCGCATCACCTTCGACACACGCCTGCAGTACGACGCGCGCGCCCTCGACATCCGCGAGCGCTTCGACACCGGCAAGTACCTCTTGCCCGCGGACCTCGCGGTGCTCGAGATCAAATTCAATCACACCGTGCCGCTGTGGCTGACGAAGCTCGTCGCCAAGCACAACCTGATGTCGCGGCGCTTCTCGAAATACGCGCGCGCCGCCGACCTCGAGTTCTTCCAAGGCCGCCACACCTGATTCCCGAGGAGTCCCGACCGTGAATTTCGACGAACTGCTGAAGAGCGCCGGCAACACAGGTGACTTCACGATCTGGCAGATCGTGTTCGTGCTGGTCGCGAGCTTCGTGTTCTCGATGCTGCTCGCGTGGGCCTACAAGCAGACGCACCGCGGCCTCTCGTACTCCACGTCGTTCGTGCACGCCATGATCATCATGGGCGTCACGGTCTCGATCATCATGTTGATCATCGGGAGCAACATCGCCCGCGCGTTCTCGTTGGTCGGGGCGCTCTCGATCATCCGCTTCCGCACGGCGATCAAGGATCCGCGCGACGTCGCTTTCCTCTTCATGACGATGGCGGTCGGAATGGCGTGCGGTACGGGCTTCATCCTGCTCGGCGCGGCGTTCACGCTGTTCGCGATCCCGATGGTGTACTTCCTCTATCGCTTCGACATCGGCTCGATGCCGACGGCCGAAGTGTTGCTCAAGGTGCATCTGCCCGACGGCACCGATTATCACAACGCGTTCAACGACGTGTTCGCGCGCTTCCTCAGCGACCACGCGCTGCTCTCGGTCGAGACGATCCAGGGCGGCACCGCGCTCGAGCTCGTCTACTCGGTGCAATTCAAGAAGGACGCTGACGAACGCGGGTTCCTCGACGCGGTCCGCACCGTCAACCGCAATTCGAAGGTCACGCTGCTCAGCGGCCAACAGAACGTCAACGTCTGATGCGCGGACTGCTGGGCGAGGCGCGACGAGAAGGCGAACTCGCGGGTGTGCGGCGTTGGCTGCACGCTCACGAGCGCGGACTGATCGTCGCGTGGCTCGTCGGCGTGAGCGCGTGCTTCGCGTTGCTGTTCGCGTGGGGCGTGTGGCAACGCGGACTCGAGAGCGTCGTGTCGTGGTGGTACGCGCGTAGCGGCACCGAGCTCGCGCGCGCGGAGCGTCTGTACGAAGCCGGACGCTTCGAGGACGCGGCCGCGTTGCTCGAGCGCATCGACGCGAACCATCCGGCGGTGATCGTCAAACATCGGCTCGACCAGGAACGCGAAGAAGTGTTGACGTTGCTCGGCCGTTCGTACGTCGCGCTCGACAAGAAGAAGCGCGCGCTCGAGACGTTCGACACGTTGGTCGCGTTCGACCCGCGCAACTGGCGGAACCACTACGCGCGGGCCGAAGCCCTGCGCGCGTTCGTCGAGAGCGATCTCGCCGAAGCCGCGTACCGCGAGGTGCTGCGCCTCCATCCCACTCATTTCCCGACCGTCGAAACGTTGACCGGGATGTTGTTCGACGTCGCGACGCTCTACGCGAAGGTCGTCGAGCTCCACCAGCAGTACTTCAATGCGTGGCTGCTCGGTTCGGTCGAGCTCTCGCTCGGCGCGACGAGCGTGGGTCTCGACGTTCCGGTCGACGGATTGCCCCACGCGTTCGACGTGCCGTTCGAAGTCGCTGCGAACTTCGCTGGCGACGCGCGAGTTGCCACGCACGGATACTCGGCGCGCATCGGTGAGCTCGCGCTCGTCCCCGCCCAACACGTCGGCGTCGCCGCGCCGATCGTTCCCGCGATCTTCGCCGGTCCCTGGACTCCGACCGCGGCGAAGCTCGACGACCAAGGCCGTTTCGCCGCCGCGTCGAAGGAGTCGAGCTTCGCACAACACGTCGCCGTGCCGAACGGCGCGGCGCGCGTGCGGATCGAGCTCACGCTCTACAAGCAGATGTCGAAGGACCTCTGGTTCAAGGTCGAGAAGAGCTACTCGAATCGCCTGCTGTTCGATCAACTCGAAGACGTGAGACGCCGCACGGTGATCGGCGGCGTGCTCGAGGCCGGTTCGCTCTTCGAGGAATGACGTGAGCGCCCTCGATCGACGTCGGACGAGCTCGAAGCGCCGCATCACGTTGCGCGGCGTGCTCGTTTTCACCGTGCCGTTGGTCGCGCTCGGTCTCTACTTGTTCGTCGCGTCGGCCCTCGACTACCAACGCGTCCAACAGTTCGACGACTGGAACGCGCGTTCGAAGCACGTCGATCGCTTCGGTTTCGATCGAGTCCGCGCGCTCGCGCGTTGGCCGCGCGTGTGCGAACTCGAGGCGCACCTTTCCGCCGAGGACGAGACGCGGCCGCTCCTGCGGCTCTTCGTCGATCAGAATCATTTCGATGCGGTCGGCAACGACATCCTCGGCCGTTGGGGCGAGGAGATCGAAGGCACGGTCGACGAGCACGGCACGCTCGAGAAGGTCGGCCTCAAGTTGCGCGGCGACACCAGCGTCCACTGGACGACGGTGAAGAAGTCGTTTGCTCTGCGCGCCGATCGCGGGCGGATGTTCAAGGGCTATCGCCAACTCGCGTTCTCCGCGAAGGACGTATTGCCCGCCTATCTCGCGAACTCGTTGCCGAGCGAATTCGGCATCAAGTGCGCCGACACCGCGGTCGTGCCGGTGTTCTTGAACGATCGTTTCTACGGTCTGTTCCGATTCACCGAGACGCTCGACGAATCGCTGTTGCGTCGCCACGTCATGTTGCCCGGCAACGTGTACCGCGGCGACACCGCGGAACGCGGCGAGTACTTCAAGCATCAAGAGCGCGAGCTCTTCAAGAACCTCGCCATCTGGGATCGCGCCGCGAAGAACGATCGGCCCGGTTCGACCGGCACCGCGGCGCTCGGTGAATGGCTCGGTGCGCTCAACGGTTCGACGCACGCGGAGTTCGAGGAGGCGATGTCGTGGCTCGACCGCGACGAACTCTCGCGCATGCTCGCGCTGATGCTCGCGTGCGGCGATCCGTTCCACATGAGCGGCGTGCACAACCAGTTCTGGTACGAGGATCCGTCGTCGGGCCTCTTGCACCAGATCCCGTGGGACATCCGGCTGCTCGATCTCGATCGTCCGCCGGCGGACTCGCACTTCAATCGAGCGTTGCGCACGTTCCTGCGCGATCCGCGCATCTTCGACGGCGCGTTGGCGGAGCTTGCGAAGCAAATCGAAGGCGGCAAACTCTTCGCCGCGGCGAAGCGGCGCATGGACGAGATCGAAACGCGCTTCGGCGACATGCTCGAGTACGAGCATCTGCGCGAAGGCCTGATCCCGGACATCGGGACGAGTCAGGCGTGCTTGTCGACGATCGAACGCAACCTCGCGAAGGTGAAGACGTGGATCGGCGATGCGAGCGTCGCGTGTCACGCGGAGCGCGATTCGAACGGGCTTCTCGTGCTCGACCTCGAGACGCGAGGCCTTGCCGCGGCCGAGCTCACCGGTTTTCGCGTCGGCGGCAACTCGAACGACGAGTGGAGTCCCCCGCCGGGCGACGGCGAGGTCACGGGCAAGGGAGTCGCCGTCTGGGCGGACTCCGACCTCGACGGCGTTTGGTCGGTCGGCGATCGGCGCGTCGACGGCATCCAGGCCTGGGACACCTTCGTGTTCGACACGCCCGAGATTCTCTACCCGGGCGTCGACACTTCGCGGCCCATCCTGCGTTCCGCTCCGATCGCCTATCGCTACTTCCTCGTCGCCACGCGAGGCGACCTCACGCCCAATCTGCGCAGCCGTCACACGCACGAACCGGTCGTCGCGAGCGCTTGGCCGAAGGACTCGCCGATCGCAGCGAGCGACAGTTGGCACCCTTGGCTCGAGAAGCCTAAGCCCGGTCGCGAGATCGTCCTGAAGGGCGACATGCAATTGACCGAGACGCTCGTCGTCGGCGCGACGTCGACGCTCACGATCGAAGCGGGCACGCATCTGACCCTCGGCCCGAACGTATCGATCCTGGCGAAAGGCAAGGTCCGCGCCCGCGGTACCGAGTCGGCGCCGATCACGATCACGAACGCCGTCAAGCAGAAGCCGTGGGGCTGCTTCGCGATGCAAGGCCATGGCGTCGACGGCAGCGAGTTCGAGTGGATGAACTTCGAAGGCGGCGGCGGCGCGCTGCTCGATCGCGTCGAGTACACCGGCATGGTCTGCGTCCACAACGCGAAGAACGTCACGTTCCGCCATTGCTCGTTCGACTCGAACATGCGTTGCGACGACATGATTCACGCCGACATCGCGGATCTCAATCTGCTCGCGTGCAGCTTCCGGAACGCGAACGGCGACTCGGTCGACTACGACATGTCGGGCGGCGAGATCCGCGACTGCGTGATCGATCGTTCCGCGAACGACGGCTGCGATTTCATGACGTGTTGGCCGACGGTGGTCGGTTGCACGATCACCAACTCGCTCGACAAGGGCATTTCGGTCGGCGAAGCGAGTCGGCCGATCCTCTTCGGCAACACCATCGAAGGCTGCAATCGCGGCATCGAGGTGAAGGACACGTCCGAGCCAGTGATCGCGCACAACTCGATCCGCAACTGCAAGACGGGCATCCGCGCGCGGCTCAAGAATTGGCGCTACGGTTACGGCGGTTGGCCGAAGGTCGTCAATTCGATCGTCACCGACGCCAAGACGACGCTCGAGTTCGACAACAAGACGCACATGACCGTCTACGGCTCGCAGATCGGCAACGGCGGCGACGCCGTGCCCGCGCCGGTCGACGCGAATTGGCTCTTCCAACAATTCGGGTTCACGGCGAAGAGCGACCGACTCGGCCCGATCGACGCATTTGAAATCGGCACGCCGCGCCCGCCGCTGGTTCACGTCGAATTCGCCGACGACTTCGGCCTTCCGTCGGACGGCTGGATCCGCGCGGGCGGCGTGCGGCGCCTCGACAAGCGCCTCGAAGGTCTCGTCGCAACGTTCAAGCGCGAGCACGGCGGCTTCGGCACCACGGTCGATTGGAAGCTCGACGATCCGACCAAGCGCTACGTCCTCGCGGTCGAGGTCGCGACCGAGGACATGCTCACCGCCGAGCTCGTGATCGCTCCGACCTCCGGCGCGGAGATCGTCGTGCCGATCGACACCTCGCGCGATCCGACGCGCTTCGAGTTCGCGATCGCGGACCTCCCGCGCGGTTCCTACCGCGGCCTGATGTTGCGCGGCGTGCCGAACAGCGCGCCGAAGAGCGGCTCGTCGCGGCTCTACGTCCACCGCATCGACGTCGTCGCGCTCGACGCGGGAGCTCGCTGATGTCCCTGCTCGCCGCGCTCGCGCTCTGCATCGCACTCGACGCGCCGGAACAACCGTTCACTTTCGCCGTGCTCGGCCACCTGCGCGGCGACGCGAACGGCGAGCAGCTCCAGAACCTCGACGAAGTGCTCGACGCCGTCGAAGTCGCGCACCCCGACCTCGTCTTCCTGTGCGGCGATCTGATCTGGGGCGACATCGATGCGCCGGTCACCGACGTCGCGAAGATCCGCGCCGACTGGGATGCGCTCGACACGAAGCTCGCGCGCCTCTCGATGCCGGTGCACCGCGTGCCCGGCAACCACGACGTCAACGACGTCGCGACGCGCAACGTCTGGCTCGAGCGCTACGGCGCGTTGCCGAAGGCGTTCGAGTTCCGCGGCACGAAGTTCCTGTTGCTGCAATCGATCTGGTGGCCGGAGGACGGCTCGACGCAGAAGCACCCCCAGAACTACATCCGCGGCAAGGACCTCGACGCGAAGCAGATCGAGTTCGTCGAGCGCGAGCTCGCGAATCGCACCGGCGACAGCCATGCGTTCGTCTTCATGCACCAGATGCTGTGGTGGGAGGACGACGCGGCGTGGTGGCGCAAGGTTCATCCGAAGCTCGTCTCCGGCCACGTCGAAGCGGTCTTCGGCGGCGACTACGGCCCGTTGACGATGCTGCAGAACCGCGAGCTCACTCGCATCCTGTCGGCCCAGTTCGACAATTTCGTCCTCGTCCACGTCGACGGCCGCGACGTGAAGTACGAAGTGCGCACCGTCGGCGCGCTGACGACGAACAAGTTCACGCCCGCGCACTTCCGCGACGTCAACGAGTACGACAAGGACACGTTCGGGCGCAAGCTCTTCAAGCGCTTCGCCACGCCGACGCTGCTCGTGCGCAATCTCACCATCGCACTGCTCGCGAGTTTCTTCGCCGGCATGGTGTTCGGGCTCGTGTGGCTCGCGCTCTACCGCCGTCGGACGCGGAGTCGCGCGTGAGAATCGGCGTCGACGCGACCTGCTGGGCCAACGTGCGCGGCTACGGTCGCTTCACGCGCGAGCTCTGCGCCGCGATGGTCGAGCGCGCGAAGGACGATCGCTTCGTCTTCTTCGCCGACGAGCGTGCGGCCGCTTGCTTCGAGCTGAAAGCTCCGAACGTCGAGCTCGTCACCGTGCCGCTCGGCGCCTCACCGACCGAGGCCGCGTCGGCCGACGGCAATCGCTCGCCGTTCGACATGCTCAAGCTGACGCGCGCGGTGTCGAAGCACTCGCTCGACGTCTTCTTCTCG
>JAIOPM010000019.1 GCA_021413885.1 Planctomycetota bacterium | reverse complement strand
CCGAGCACCTCGTCGTCCGCGTGCGGCGCGAGGACGAGCACGCGCGCCGCGAACGGCAGAGAGATCACCTCGGGTTTCGACGCCTGCATCCTGGGGCGCTCGCGATCAGAGCGCGCCGCGATCGCGGGCGGTCTCCTCGAGCGTCAGAGGATCTTGCCGGGCCGCGCTCGTCTTGTCGAAGGTCCACGCGGCGACGCAACGAGCCGTCGATGGCTCGAGGGCGCGCAGCCAATAGCGTCCGGCGAAGAGCCACTCCCACGCGCGCGGGTTGAAGCGCCAACGCTCGCCGTCGACGAGGACGCCCGCGGCGAGCGGGAAGTGCGGCGCGAGCGCGAGCTCGACGACCCAGTTCTCGCGACGAGGGAAACGGAGCTCCGGAGCCTCGGCGCGGCACCCAAGCGCTTCGAAGGCGTGGATCGGCGGACAACGTTCGCTCGGACCGCGCGCTTCGGCGGCGAGCGAGAGCGCGTCGATCGCTCGCGCCGCGAGTTTGCCGTGCCGGCGTTCGACGTACGCGCGTCGACTGACGTGGAAGCGCGCGTTGGGCTCGCCGTCGAAGTCGGCGCCGACGCCGCTCGAGCGCGCCCAGTGGTGGACGATCCGCGCGCGCGATTCGAAGACGTTGACGAGCCCCGCGTCCCGCACGCGCAGCGCGAGATCGGTGTCCTCAAAATAGAGCGGGAAACGCTCGTCGAAAAGTCCGCTCCCCCTGAGCGCGACGAGCGTCGTGCGCGGGAAGAACAATGCGGCGCCGGAAAGCATCGGCAGAGCGAGGCACGCGTCGTTCGAACGCCACACCGCTTCGGCGCGCCGGGCTCGCGAACTCGCGCGACGCAGCGCGACGGCCGGCGAATGCTCGGCGGCGACGTCGGCGACGAAATCACCTAGCGTCGGCGGTTGGTGCGGCGGCAACGCGAGCTCGCACGTCGGATCGACGTAGCACGCTGGCGCGAGCAGGCCGAGGCGCGGGAGCGCGGCCTCGGCGAACAACGCGGCGAGAGAACCGGGCAGGAAGAAGAGATCGGGGTTGAGCACCGCGACCCAGTCGTCGGGCGCGCCGCTCGAATGCGCGAGCGCCAGGTTCGCGCCGCGCGCGTAGCCGAGGTTCTCGGTCGCGCGGATCAAGCGTGCGCCGCGCGCTTCGAGCGCGACGAGGTCCTCAGGCCGCTCGTGCGGCGACGCGTTGTCTACGACGACGAGTTCGAGTTGCTCGCGCGCGCCGCCCGCCGCGAGCCATTCGCGTTCGAGCGACGCGAGGCACGCGCTCGCGAAACGCGCGGTGCCGTAATTGACGACCAACGCCGAGAGCCGACGCGGAAGGCTCATCGCTTCGGCGGCGCTTCGAGCGGCGCGAAACGCCAACGGTGCGGCACGCGGACGAGGCCGAGCTCCTTGGTGCGCGCGCGCACCGTCAGCGGCCGATCGAGCGCGTACTCGTGATGGCGATGGACGCCGTCGCCGTCGAAGAGCACGACCAGCACCGTGAACTGGCCCGCGAGCAGCGGCAGTTGCTCGAGCTCCAACGTCGCCGAGCCCGAACGCGCGTCGAACGACGCGCCGTCGACGTGCGTCGCCGCGGCGGACACCAGCGTGCGATCCTGGCGCAGGAAGCCGATGCCGAGCTGCAACGCATGCCGCGTCGGTTCCGGATTCTCCCACCACACGCCGATGTCGATCGATTCGCCCGCCTCGATCTCGTGGACCTCGACGCCGTCGCGGCGACGCCGGATGCGCGCCGCGAGCACGCGCGGCAAGCCGGGCCGCGGCGTACTCGACGCGTCGGCGCCGGCGTGCTCGCGCTCGAACGTCGCGTAGTCGTTGGTGACCGCGGTCGCGTCGCCGAGTCCGCTGACGCGGCCGTGATCGAGCCACAACGCGCGCTCGCAGAGATTGCGCACGTCGTAGAGACTGTGGCTGCAGAGCAGGATCGTCTTGCCGCTGCGCTTGAAGTCGAGCACGCGATCGACGCACTTCTTCTGGAAGTACACGTCGCCGACCGCGAGCACCTCGTCGATGATCAACACGTCGGGATCGATCGCGGTCGCGAGCGCGAACGAGAGCCGCACCGCCATGCCGGTCGAGTACGTGCGCACCGGCGCGTCGACGAACTCGCCGATCTCGGCGAACTCGAGGATCTCGGCTTCCTTGGCGCGGATCTCGGAACGCGAGAGACCCATCAACGCGCCGGCGAGCGCCAAGTTCTCGCGACCGGAGAGATCGAGGTGGAAGCCCGCGCCGAGTTCGAGCAACGCGCCGAGCCGACCGTTCAGGCGGAAGCGTCCCGCGCTCGGGTGCGTCGTGCCCGCGAGCAACTTGAGCAACGTCGACTTCCCCGCGCCGTTGCCGCCGACGATGCCGAAGGCCTCGCCGCGCGCGACGGTGAAGCTCGCGTCGCGCAACGCCCAGAACTCGCGGTGACGCTTCGCGTTGCCGAGAGTGAGGAACTCGAGCGCGCGATCGAACGCTCGGTCGTAGCGTCGATACGCCTTGCCGAGCCCCTCGACTTCGAGCGCCGCGCCGTCCATCAGACCTCGTCGGCGAAACGCCGCTTGACCAAAGCGAAGCACGTCGCGCCGACGACGTACGCGCCGACGGCCCACGGCGCGAACGCGAGCAACTCGGACCCGATCGTGTGCGGGAACGCGACCGTCGGAGCGCTCGACATCCACACCGCGCGCCACGCGTAGCACAGCGAGTAGAGCGGATTGCGCTCGATCCACGGCAACCACGGTCCGATCGCGGGCAAGACTTCGCGCACCGGCATCCAGAAGACCGGCGTCGCGAACATCCACACGGTCATCACGAGCGACAGCCCCGACGCGACGTCGCGCAGGAACACGTTCGCCGCCGAGACGAGCAGCGCGAGGCCGTACGTGAACGCGAGTTGCAGCGCGAGGATCACCGGGATCCAGAGCAATGCGACGCCCGGCGCGGGCCAGAACGACGCGACCGTCGCGACGACCGCGAAGACGCCGAAGCCGATCAGTTGCGTCACCGCGCTCGCGAGCACGACTTGCAGCGGCAGGAGCTCGGACGGGAACGCGAGCTTCTTGATCAACGTCCCGTTCTCGACCAGCACCGTGCTCGCGCGCGTCACGCCCTCGGCGAAGCCTGTCCACGCCAACGCGCCGACGAACATGTAGACGCCCATCGCGCCGCGCCGTTCCGGGTCGAGGCCTTCGAGCCTGAACCCGAAGATGCGCGTGAACAGGAAGTAGTAGACGCCGAACAGCAGGAGCGGCGACACCAGCGGCCACACGCGGCCGAGCACCGTGCCCGAGAAACGCGCGCCGAGGTCGCGGCGCACGCCTGCGATCAGGAGCTCGCGTCGCTCGAAGAGCACCCGCGGCAGGCGCACGCACGAGACCAACGCGTCGACGAGCCCGACCGGCCGCGCGTCGACCCAACCCCGTTCTCGAGCTTCACGCGTTGCGTCCATGGCCTCTTCGCGTGTCGCAGAGGCTTGGATCTCGAACGAGCGAGCGCAAGCATTTCCTGCCGCGATTCGCGCGCGACGCGCAGGGTCGCGCGCGTCGGACGACTACTTCTTCGCGCCGCGCTTCGGCTCCGAGACGTCGATCTCGCCGCCGAGGTACGACCGGATCCGTTGCAGCAGCACGCCCGCGCGCTCTTCGTCGTCGGCCGCCGGCTTCCATTCCGCGTACGTCGGATCGAGGGGCCGAACGAGGTCCTCGTTGGTCGCCTTCTCGACGCGCACCTGGAGGGCGTAGCGGCCCGGCGCGCTGCGCTCGTACTCGACGTGCGCCCGGGCGCGCCAGCCCTTGCTCTTGAACGGCGCGAGCGACGAACGCCAACCCGACACCGCGATGCCCTTCGACGGATCGAGCCCGGCGCCGACCGGATAGCTCTCCTTCTCGAGGGCGAGCACCACGACCTCCCACAGCACGTTGTCGCTCGCGGCCGCGACCTCGCCCTTGCGCCACTGCGCCGGCGGTTGGTCGGACTTGCAGCTCGCTGCGAAGCAGAGCAGCACGCAGACGATCCACGCGTTGCGCCAAGCGTTGCCGAAGGTCATCGCTCGTCCTCGTCGTTCCGCTCGCGGTCCCTGAGGATGATGTGCAACGGCACGCGCTTGAACGGCAACTCGTCGCGCAAGCGGTTGGTCAGGTACCGGATGTAGTCCTTGTTGATCAAGTCCTTGTCGTTGCAGAACAAGACGAACGTCGGCGGCGTGCCTTCGACCTGAGTCGTGTAGTAGATGCGCACGCGGTGGCCGAGGCTCGACGGCGAGCGCGATTCGGCGGCGCGGCCGAGAATGCGGTTGAGCTCGCCGGTCGGCACGCGGACTTGGCTCTCGTCCCACAGTTCGTCCGCGAGGCGCAGGATCTCGCTGACGCCGCGGCCGTGCTTCGCCGACAGGAAGAGCAACGGCGCGTGCGCCATGCCGGTGAGCTCGGCCCGTACGTAGTCGATGAACTCCTGGCGTTCGTGTTCGCGCTGGACCAAGTCCCACTTGTTCGCGGCGAGGATCACCGGTTTGTAGTGGTCGAGGCAGTAGCGCGCGAGCTTCTTGTCGAGCGCGGTCAGCGGTTGATTGACGTCGAAGAGCAACACGACGACGTCCGCGCGACGCACGGCCTTGAGGCTGCGCGCGTCGGAGAAGAACTCGATCGCGTCCGCCATCTTCGACTTCTTGCGCACGCCCGCGGTGTCGATCGCGACGAACGTCCGGCCGTCGCGTTCGAAGCGCACGTCGACCGAGTCGCGCGTCGTGCCCGGGATCTCGGAGACGATCATGCGCTCCTCGCCGGCGAACGCGTTGATCAACGTCGACTTGCCGGCGTTGCGCACGCCGACGACGGCGAGCTTCATCGCGGGCGGCGGCGGCCCGAGTTCGCTGGTCTCGCCGGGCAGCAGATCGCCCATGCGCTCGCACAACTCGCGCACGCCTTCGCCGCCGAGCGCGCTGATCGAGAACGGACCTTCGGCGAGGCCGAGACGACGGAAGCCGTCGACCTCCCACTCGACGCCCTTCGCGTCGACCTTGTTGGCGACCAGGAGCACCGGCTTGCCGAGCCCGCGCAGACGATCGGCGACCGCGCGATCGAGCGGCGTCAAGCCTTCGCGCGCGTCGACGACGAAGAGGACGAGGTCCGCGAGCTCGACCGCGAACTTGACCTGACGCTCGACGTCGGCGCCGAGGTCGTCGCGATCGACGATGCCGATGCCGCCGGTGTCGGTGACCTCGACCCAACGCTCGCCCCAGTGCGTCGGGATGCGCGACGGAACGCTGACGCGGTCGCGCGTCACGCCGGCGGTCGGTTCGACGATCGAAACGCGGCTGCCGCACAAGCGATTGAGCAACGTCGACTTGCCGACGTTCGGTCGCCCGACGATGGCGACGCGCGGGAGACGGGGTTGGACGAGCGGTGCGGACATGGTTTCGGTGATCACGAGGGGCGAACAGGGTAGGGCGTCGGACCGCCGGCCTCAACCCGAGGCGCCGCGAACCGTGTGCACGGGCACGCCCGAGGCGTTGCGCGAGCGCGAGCTCGCGGCGACGAACGGACGCGGAGTCGGCGACTCGCGCAGAAGAAGTTTCGCCGCGCGCGCGGGTCGCGTGCGACGACTCGGCGCTCGCGCGCCGTAGCCAAGCGCTCGACACCGCGCGACAATCGTCGATCGCGAGCCCCCACTTTGCTCTTCAGCTCGACGCTCTTCCTGTTCCGGTTCCTGCCGATCGTCCTGGCGATCTACTTCCTGTTGCGCGGACATCGCGCGCGGAACGTGTGGCTCTTGCTCGCGAGCCTCTTCTTCTACGGTTGGGGCGAACCGGTGCTCGGCGTCCTGATGCTGGTGTCGATCGCTTCGAACTGGGTTTTCGGGCTGTGGGCGGCGCGCGCTCTCGCTCGCGGCGCGCGCGTCGCGACGCCGGTCGCGACCGCGGTCGCAACCAATCTCGCGCTCCTGGTCGCGTTCAAGTACTCGGATTGGCTCTTCGGTATGGCGAGCGGCGTCGCCGTCGGCCTCGGTTGGTCGCCGACGCCGTTTGCGCCGCTGTCGGAGGCGCTCGGCCTCTCGCCCGAGTTGCGCGCCGTGTTGTGCACCGAGCACGGCGCGATCCGGCTGCCGGTCGGGATCTCGTTCTTCACGTTTCAAGCGTTGTCGTACGTGCTCGACGTCGCGCGCCGCGAAGCACGCCCGCAGCGGGACCCGCTGAAGCTCGGCCTCTACGTCGCGCTCTACCCGCAGCTCGTCGCGGGACCGATCGTCCGCTACCAGGACGTCGCCGATCAGATCGAAGAGCGCTCGGTCGACCTCGCGAACTTCGCGAACGGCGTGCGACGCTTCGCTACTCGGACATGGCGATCGGGCTCGGCCGCATGTTCGGATTCCGGTTCCTCGAGAACTTCGAGCACCCGTACGTCTCGCGCTCGATCACCGAGTTCTGGCGGCGTTGGCACATCTCGCTGTCGAGTTGGTTCCGCGACTATCTCTACATTCCGCTCGGCGGCAATCGACGCGGTCGAGCGCGCACCTACTTCAACCTCGTCGTCGTGTTCGCCTTGTGCGGACTCTGGCACGGCGCGAGTTGGACTTTTCTCGTCTGGGGTCTCTACCACGGCGCGTTCCTCGTGCTCGAACGCGCGGGGCTCGGCGCGGGGCTCGAGCGCACGCCGCGGCCGTTGCGCCACGTCTACGTCTTGCTCGTCGTGATGGTCGGTTGGGTTCTCTTCCGCGCGGCGACGCTCGACGATGCCCTCGGGTACGTCGGGGCGCTGTTCACACCCGGTCATGGAGACGCGCGCCTCTACACGTTCGGCATGTACGCCCAACGACTGCAGTGGACTGTTCTCGTCGCCGGCGCCATCGGAGCGACGCCGTGGGTGCGCGAGTTGGGGCGACGCCTTCGCATGTCGGCCCCTCACTCCAACCACGGCATGTCGCCGCGCTGGCGCGTCGCGGCGGACGTAGCGCTGGGTTGCGTCTTGCTCGTCGCCGTGTGCGAACTCGCAGCGGGGTCCTACAACCCGTTCATCTACTTCCGTTTCTGAAGCCGATGCACGCCGCACCCCAAGCTTCGTCCGCCAAGCGCATCGACCTCGCGTTCGTCGCGTTCTTCGTGCTCTTGCTCATTGCGCCGACGATCGACGAGATCGCACGCGAACGCGGCCGACGAGAACCGACCCAGGAACTGCGCGGGCCGTTTCCGGCGCCGGAAGCTCCGCACGGCGTCGCCGATTTCGAGCGGTGGCCCGCCACGTGGGAACGCTGGTACGGCGACGGCTTCGGGCTGCGCGACGCGTTCCTCTCAGCGCATTCGGCGTTGCAGTTCTTCGTTTTCCAGAACGCACCCGCGCCGATGTTCATCGTCGGGGACGACCGCTGGGTCTTCTTCCGGACCGAACACACCATCGACGCATTTCGCGGCCTCATCCGAGTCGGATCGAGGGCGAAGGACGCGTGGAAGCGCCGCCTCGAGGCCCGTCGCGACTACCTCGCGCGCATGGGAATCCGCTATGCCTTCGTCATCGCGCCCAACAAGGCGTCGATCTACCCGGAGCACTTCCCCAGGTACTACACGCGCCTCGGCGCCACGTATCTCGATCAGCTGACCGAGTACATGAAGAAGAACAGCGATGTGACGCTGCTCGACTTGCGGTCCGCGTTCCGCGAGGCGAAGGCTCGCGACGAGCAGGGCGACTACTTGTACACGTACGACGGCACGCATTGGACCCCGCGAGGCGGCTTCGTCGCTTTGCGCGCGCTCACCGAACACATCGCCGGAGAGTTTGCCGATGCGCCGATCGCGAATCGAGCGGAGCTGAGGGTGCAGGAAACGCCGACGACCGACTCACTGCTGTTCCAGATGTATCTCGGACGGTGGTTCGCCGAGAGAGCGCGCATCCTCGTGCCCCTGCGCGGCGATGGGCCGCCGGACGAGGGAGCCGAGGCGCCGCAGGGCGACGGTCGGCATGTGGTCTACAGGCGCGGGAGCGCGCACGCGCCGCGTGTGTTGGTGTTCCACGACTCGTTCGTGCCGTTCATCGAACGCGCGTGGGCGAACTACGCGTCGGAGTTGACGCTCGAGTGGACGCACCGCCTCGACCCGAACGTGATCGCGAACGCCCAACCCGACATCGTCATCGACTTGACCGTCGAGCGCTCGCTCATCGACGGCGCGCTGTTCGACTTCGAGCCGCCGGAGATCGACCCCTCGCTCGGCTTCGGTTCGTCGCGGGACGTCGTCGGTCGCTGGGATCCGTATTCGGTCGACGCGCAGCCGGACTTCTCACCCGAACTCCGCCCGGTCGCACGCGAGAGCCGACGCGGAGCGCGAGTTCGGGTCGCGCTGTCGGACGAGCCGCGTCCGATCGTCCTACCCGTCGCGCTCACCGGCGACGGGCGCGATCTGCGCGTGCGCGTTCGCATCGAGGTCCTCGTTGATGGGTCGCTCGAACTGCGTTACCGCTGCCCCGGCGCCCGCGTTGCCGAAGCCGGCGTCGGAAGCGTCCGCGCGCTGCGGCGCGGCGGCGACAGCTACTACTTCGACCTCGACGGCGCCGACATCGAAGGCCCGCTCGAACTGTGGCTCTCCGGCCGCGGCACCGCGTCCTTGCGCGACGTCGAGACGCGGCGAGCGCCGAACGCTCACGGCATGCGCAAGTAGCGATGCACCTGCGGCAACACGCGCGTCGCGAGCCCGCGCTCGGCCGCGAGGTCGACGACCGCTTCGAGCAGCGCGCGCGACGGCGCGGGAACGGAAGCGATCGGCGTCGCGGGTTGCAGGATCACCAGCAACTTCGGATGGACGCGTTCGACCTCGTCGAAGAGCGCGGCGAAGTCCGCGGGCGCGCGCTCGCCGCCGACGACGATCTTGCCGCACGCGTCGCGGTCTCGGACGAGCGCGAGGCACGCTTCGCGAGCGGCACTCCACTCGGCGCGCGTGCGTGGCGCGCGTTCGCGGGTCGGTGAGGTCGGAGCTTCGCCTTCGACCATCCGCTCTTCCTCGGGCGCGTCCAGATCGAGGTCGGGCTTGAGGTCCAAGCTGACGTGATCGAACACGTCGAGCACCCGCGCCAACGTCTCGGGATGCGCGCCCGCGGTCTCGAGGTGCAGACGACGCTCGCCGACCATCGAGCGCAAGCCGAGCAGGAACTCGGGCCACATCAACGGCTCGCCGCCGGTGACGCTGACGGTGCGCGCGAGCGCGCCCGCTTCGGCGTCCTTGATCCAACACGCGGCCTGGAACGGCGTCGCCCACGCGGAGTCGCGGTCGGCGAGTTCGCGTCCGCCGACACGCGCGCGGTCCGCGGCTCGCACGCGCCACGAACCCGGCGTATCGCACCACCGACAACGCAGCGGACAACCGCGCAAGCGCAGGAACGTCTGCGGCTCGCCGACGTAGGCGCCTTCGCCCTGGATCGAGGCGAACACTTCCATCACGGGCGCGAGCGCGCGAACGTCGGAGTGCTTCATGGGAACGAAACCGGGAGGCGTGAACCTCCCGGAGTCGACGGCTCGACCGACGCGCGGAGGCGTCGACGTCGAATCTACTTCTTCGCGCCCTTCGCGGGCGCGGCCTTCGCCGCGGCGGGCGCGGCGGCCGGAGCGGCGGCGCCGGCAGCACCGGCGGCGGCCTTGGGCTTCTCGGCCTTCTTCGCGCCGATGACCTTGAACTTGGTGCGCACCTTCGGGAGCGCGAGCGCCGAACGCTTGGTCGCGTCGAACTTGCCGGCCTTCTCGAGCTGGAGGATGCGCTCTTGGCGCGTCAGCACGCTGCGATCGCCGACGAGGGAGTTGCTGCCGCGGAGACTGGAGTGGATCGACATGGCTTGGTGAGAGGGATCGGAGTTCTAGTGATTGCGTTGGACGACGCTGTCGATCGGCGCGATGTAGGCCGAGCCGAACTCGCCCTTGGCGCCGTTCGGCGAATCGATCGACTTGACGGCGCGCTGGAGTTCCTCGAGGTCCGCGGTGTTCGCCGCGGCGCCGACCAGGATCACCAACGAACCGCCGCGTTGGTACGGCGTGCACACCGGCAACGAGCGGCGCGCGAAGTGCGCGCAGACTTCCTTCGCGAGCGCGAGGCTGCGCTCGTTCGCGTCGTACTGGATCGCCTTGACCGTGTAGCGGTTGCGCGGATCGAGCAACGCGGCGTCGGCGGCGGTCATGTTCTGCGGACGCGAGAGCAAGCCGGCCGCGTCGTTGTTCGGCGCGAGGTTCGGTTGCGCGGCGTTCGTCGGCGTGTCGCCGAGCGCGGACTCGAGCGACGCGCGCTCGCCGGGGCCTTTCGCCTCGACGCCGTCGCCGAAGGACTTGCTCCAACGTCCGATGAAGAACGCGCCGACCAGCAACACGACTTGAGCCGCGACGATCAACGCGATCGGCGACGCGAACTTCGGCGCGTTCGAACGACGCGGAGGCAAGCCGCCGGCGTTTGCGGGCGTCGTCGCCCCCATCACTTGGGGCACGCTCGCGGCGCGCGCAGGTGCGGCCGGAGTCGGCGCAGGCGCGACGGCAGCGACCACCGGAGTCGGGGCGCTCGTTTGAGCACTCACCGGCTTCGGTGTCGGCGTCGCCGGCGTGGGCGGCGGCGGGTTCGAGTGCTTGAAAGCCTCGAGCAGATTCTTGCTGTGTTGAGAGATGGCGGACGACTCGCGGCGCGGGCGAGCCCGAAGGTTCGCCGAGCGGTCGGGCACCTGCGCCGAAAAGGTGCGGACCTTGGACTTCGAAGGCGGAGGAGGGTAAGGCCTGGCGTTTCGATGGTCAATGCGCCGTTCCCCCGGCGCCTAGAGCGCGTTCGAGAGGAGCTCGCGCCCGACCGACGCGTTAGGCTCGCGGCCGCACCCATGCATCGCCCCCATCTCGCCCG
Organism: Planctomycetota bacterium; assembly: GCA_021413885.1. GTDB lineage: Bacteria > Planctomycetota > UBA1135 > UBA1135 > JACRIN01. Next base: position 62,058 of record JAIOPM010000019.1, on the reverse strand, counting down.
CTTCGTGTTGCTGCTCTGCGGCTCGCTCTCCGCCTGTTCCGACGACACCGCGGAGAAAGCGCCCGCCGCGACGCAGGCGCCGCGTACCGCGAGCGTCGCACCCGACCTCGTCGACGAGGCCCGCGAACGCGGCCTCGACTACGTCAACGTCTGCGGCGAGCCGGAGAAGCGCACGATCCTCGAAGCCAACGGCGCGGGCGTCGCGGTGCTCGACCTCGGCGGCGACGGCGATCTCGACCTCGTGTTCGCGCAGGGGCTCGCGAGCCTCGCGGACCTGACGAAAGGCCCCGGCGCGGACGTCGAGGTCTTCGTCAACAGCGGCGACGGACATTTCACGCGCGGTAAGGGTCCCGGCCTCGCCGGTTGGTGGACCGGCTTCGCGAGCGGCGACGTCGACGGCGACGGCGACGAGGATCTGGTCGTCGGCGGCTTCGGCGCATTGCGCGTGCTCGTGCAGAACGCGAAGGGCGAGCTCGAGGTCGGCGCGGACTTGCTCGGCGACGCGGGGCTCGATCGGTTGGAGCCAGGCCAGGCGCGAGAGAAGGGCCATCCGCCGCGCTGGACGAGTTCGCTCGCGCTCTTCGACGCGGACCGCGACGGCAAACTCGATCTCTACGTCGGCAATTACCTCGAGCTCGACCCCGTCGCGCCGACGGTCGGCCAAGTCGGCGAAGGCGCGGTTGCGCTGCCGTGTCGCTGGAAGGGCTACGACGTCTACTGCGGACCGCAGGGCCTCGTCGCGCAACGCGACCGGCTCTACCGCGGCGGCGGCGACGGCTCGTTCGTCGACGCGACCGACACGTGGTATCCGGCGCAGGTTCCGGGGTACACGCTCGGCGTCACCACGTTCGACGCGGACCAGGACGGCGACGACGATCTCTACGTGTCGAACGACAGCATGCCGAACAACCTGCTGATCAACGACGGCCACGGCGTGTTCACCGACCACGCGTTGACCGCCGGCGTCGCGTTGAGCCAGGACGGCGTCGCGCAAGCCGGAATGGGCGTCGCGTTCGGCGACGTCGATCGCAACGGTCAGTTCGATCTCGCGGTCGCCAACTTTTCCGGCGAGCCCACCGAGCTCTACCTCGCGGCCGAACGCGGCTTCAACCGCGCGACGTACCGCATCGGACTCGCGAAGGAGACCAAGGCGCTGCTGAAGTGGAGTCTCCAGTTCGTCGACTTCGACGGCGACGGCCAGCTCGAACTCTTCGAAGCGAACGGCCACACGTACCCGCAAGCGGATCGCGAAGGAACGGGAACGAGCTACGGCCAAGCCGCGTCGCTGTGGCACCTCGACCTCGGCACGAAGCTGCGCGCGGTCGCGCCGCAGAGCGAACGTTCGATCCTCGCGCCGAAGCTCGGCGCGCGCGGTTCCGCGATCGGCGATTTCGACGGCGACCTCGCGCCGGATCTCGTGCTCGTGCGCATCGACGGACCGGCGGCGCTCGGCATGAATCGAATGGGGCCCGACGCGCATCGTCTCGCGGTGCGTTGTCTCGGGCCGGACGCCGACGCGGCGACGCCGAACGGGCCGCGCACGCCGGCCGACGGCCGCGGCGCGCGCGTGATCGTCGTGCCGAAGCCCGCGGCGAAGACGACGGAGTTCGCGTTGCTCGCCAGCGCGCACACCGCCGTCGGTTACCAATCGGCGTCCGCGGCGTGGCTCTACTTCGGCCTCGGCGCGAGTACCGACTACGAGTCCATTCGCGTGTTGTGGCCCTCCGGCCGCGTCGAAACGCTCGGGCCCGGCAAGGGCGACCGCGCGCTGACGATCCGCGAGGGTCGAGGCATCGTTGCGGAGGCGGCGAAGCGATGAAGCTCCTCGCGCTCGCGCTGCTGCTCTTCGGTCAAGGCGCCGAACTCGATCGTGCGCGCGCGGTCGCGGCGTTGCGCGAAGACCTCGAACTCGACTCGCCGCGCGAAGCGCTCGTGCGTTCGAGTCCATGGACCGCGAAGGACGGCGCGTTCGAACACGACGGCGAAGTACTCGCGCTCACGGCGCGCGCGCTGGCCGCGACCGGCGAGGACGCGCGCGCTCGCAAGCTGCTCGAGCAAGCGACGCCGACCGACGCGACGAAGTCTTGGATCGAACTCGAACGCGCTCGCCTCGCGCTCGAGAACGACGACCTCGAAGCGGCGGCGCGCGCGCTCGCCGGCGAGAAGGGTGCGGCGGTGCGCTACCCGGACATCGCCGAGTGTTGGCTGCTGCGCGGACGCGCGCTCGCGCGCCAGCAGAAGTTCGCCGACGCCGCGCCGCTCTTCCGACGCTTCCTCGAACTCGCGCCGTTCTCCGTCGACGCGCCGGCGGCGTGCCACCAACTCGCGCAGGCCGCGCTCGCTCGCGCCGACGACGCCGAAGCGCAGAAGTGGTTCACGCGCGCCGCGGAACTCGGGACGTGGCAGGGCTTCTATCGCGCGCGCAGGATCCAGATCCGCGAGCATCCCGACGATCCGCTGCCGCGCGTCGGACTCGCGCAGCTCTTCCTCGAGGCGCACGACTACGCGCGAGCCGAAGCGCTCCTGACCGAACTCACCGCGACGACGCCGACGTTCGCGTCGGGCTGGTTCCTGCTCGGCGAAGCGCGGCGCAAGCAGCGCGATCTCGACGGCGCGAGCAAGGCGTACACACAGGCGCTCGACCTCGATCCAGAACTCCCGTTCGCGCGTTTCAACCGTGCGGTGATCGCGCGCATGCAAGGCCGCGACGTCGACGCACGTGCCGACCTCGAACGCATCGTCGGCGGTCCCGCGGCCGACGACGAGCGCCTGCTCAAGGCGCACCTCGAGCTCGCGCGGCTCTTGGTGCGCGCGGGCGACGCCGAGGCCGCGAACACGCGCTACCGGCGCTACACCGAGCTCGGCGGCAAGGATCCGCTCGCCGAACCGACGCGCTGAGGCCCGTTCAGCGCGGCGGGTTCCCGTTCCGGCGCAAGTGGGATAACGTGGGGCGGGAGACCAGGACCTTCTTGCCACGAGGTCGTCATGCTTCGCTCGCTCGCAGCTATCGCACTGCTCGCCGCCGTCGCTTCCGCGCAATCCATTCAATCGTCGACGCCGCTCGCGCCCGCTTCGCCGCGCGAGCGCGTGCTGTTGCCGTCGGTCGGCGGACGTTGGGACGGTCCGTATTCGCCGCCGGTGATCTCGACCGGCGAGATCACGCACGCGGTCTACGTTCCGCCGAACGACGCCGGCGGCGCGCCCGTCGGTCAGATCCTTTTCATCGCCAACCAATACCGCAACTGCGCCAACCCGTTCGATCCGGCGCAGCACACGCAGGTGTGGCACTGGGATCCGGCGGCGCCCGGAGCGATCGCTTCGGTCGACGACGTGCCGAACTCGATGCGCGAGTCGCTGTGGTGCTCGGGGCACGCGCTCGCGCCGAACGGCGACTGGTGGGTCGTCGGCGGAACCGACATGACGATGCCTTGCTACACGGGCTCGTCGGGGATCTACCGTTGGGCGCCGGCGAGCGGTTGGACCGCGATGACGCCGCTCGATCCGCTCGCGCCGCGTTGGTATCCGTGCGCAATCCAGATCGGTTCGCCGACGGGCACGCAGTTCCTGGTGCTCGGTCACGAGCAGAAACCGATCGGGCCCGAGGAGACGCACCAGATCCTCGACGTCGCGACCGGCACGGTCGGCGCGCTCTACCTCAATCAGGTCGCGGACGACCACTGCCAACCGACGGCAAGCCGCGCGTCGCTCGGCACCTATCCATGGACGCACTGGCTCTGCACCGGCATGCCCTTCGTCACCGGCCCGATGGCCGACGAGAAGTACTTCGGCTGCCCGTTGCCCGGCGGCGGCTTCCGTTGGATCCGCGGTACGCCCGGCACGCGCATGCGCGAAGCGGGCAACTCCGTGCACTTCCTCGATTGGACCGCGGCGGGCCGACAGGAGTCGATCTACATCCTCGGCGGCTTGTCGTCGTTCCTCGGCCCCGGCGGAGGATCGGGCTTGGCGGATTGGTACGTGCTCGACTCGATGGAGTCGATCCACGCGCCGGCCGTCGGCGCGGGCTCGACGTGGAGCGACGAGCCTTCGATGGAGTTCGATCGGCGACATGCGGTGTCCGTGCAACTGCCCAACGGCGACTTCATCGCGCTGGGCGGCATCGGTTGGGACGGACCGAGTGATCCGAGCGGCGTGAAAGTTCCGCGCACGACGCCCGAGCTCTTCGACCGAGCCAAGGGAGCGTGGCGCCGCCTCAACGCGCAAGTGCGGCCGCGGACGTACCACTCGGTCGCCGTCCTGTTGCGCGACGGACGGATCGTGTCGGCGGGCGGCGTGCTCGATCCGCAACACACGGTCGAGATCTACAGCCCGCCGTACTTGTTCCGCGGCCCGCGTCCGACGGTCGTGCGCGCGCCGACCTCGATCGGTTACTGCGCGACGCCGCCGTGCGCGACGTTCACCTTCACCGTCGAGTACGGCGAAGCTTCGGACGCGATTCGCAAGGTGACGCTCTTGCGCCCGTCGTCGATCACGCACGGCTTCGACGAGAACCAACGCTACGTCGAGCTCGGGATCGCGAGCCGCCGTCAACCGGATCCGCTCGGTCAACCGCTGCGTTGGGACCTCGAGGTGCTGCTGCCCGAGGACTGGAACGTCGCGCCACCGGGTTGGTACATGCTCTTCGCCGTCAGCGCGCAAGGCGTGCCGACGATCGGCGAGTGGCTGCGCGTGATCTAGCAGGCCGTTGAAGAAGTGCTTGCGAGCGAGAAGGCGTCCGGCCGTGTCGGATCAAGGAGCGTCGCCGCAGGCGAATTCGCGAATTCGCCGAGGGGTAAGCCTCGGTCCCGCGTCCGCGGGATCGCAACGACGCCGCGCGTCGTTGCGAAGAGGATCCCGCGACGCAGAGCCTGCGCGGCCGGGCGCCTTCTCGCCGCGATGACTTCTTCAACGGGCTGCTGGCGTCAGCGCTTCGTCGCCGGATCGAGTCGCTGCAACATCTCGCGCGCTTCGGTTGAGCCGGGGCCGTCGGGTTTGCGCGTCAGTTCGCGCTCCAACACCTCGCGCACTTCGTCGGTCTTGTGCAGTTGGTAGAGAGCGCGCGCGAGGTCGAGGTAGACGGGCTCGGCGAGTTCGAAGTTCTTCGCCCGCGCGGTGTCGAGCACGAGACGCCATTGGTCCGACGCGCCCTGCGCGTCGCCGAGGCTGAACAGCGTCATCCCGAGATCGCGCCGCGCGTCGAGCGAAGTCGGGTCGTAGCGCAGTGCGAGCGCGAACGCGTCGCGCGCTCCCGCGAAGTCGCGCGCGTCGTACGCCTTCCAACCGAGATCGATGTGCGTCTTGCACTCGTCGGCGAGCGCGGTCGCGCCGAAGCCGAGCGCGTCGGGCCCGAGCCCGAGTTCGCGCGCGCGTAGGAAGCGCTCGATCGCGAGCGGTCGGTTCTTCTCGAGCAACGCGGCGGTCGCGGCGGTCTTGCAACTCTGCGCGAGCGTCGCGCCGACATCGCGGCCCTGCTTGTAGAGGTCCTCGTAGATCGAGAGCGCTTGCTCGAAGTGCTTCGACACCATGTGCGCGTCGGCGCCGAGCAACTTCAGGTCGGCGTCGTCGGGCAGTTCGATCAGCGCGGCGCTGACGTGTTGCAGCGCGCTCGCCGCGTCTTGCTTGGACAACGCGAGCGTCGCGACCAGCCGATGCGCCTCGGACAACGCGCGGCGCGTGAACGGCAACTGCGGATCGGCGGCGCGCGCCGCGAGCAAGTGATCGAGGCCCGCTTCCGCGCCGCCGGCCTTCGAGATCAACAGCACGCCGCGCGCGCGACGGAGATCGGGACTCTGCGAATCGAGCGCGAGCCCCGCGCGAATCTCGTCTTCCGCGGAACCGGTGCGCCCGGCCGCCGCGTGGAGTTCGGCCGCGGTCGCGAGCACGCGCGCGTCGCGCGGGTGCGCGACCTTCGCGGCTTCGAGCGTGCGCAGCGCCGAGATGTCGTCGCCGCGCGAGGCCGCGAGACGCGCGCGCAGGAGCTCGCCCTCGACGCCGCCGCCGTCCGGAAGAGCGAGCAAGCCGCTCTCGGCGCCGGCGAAGTCACCGAGCTCGAAACGCTCGGCCGCGGCGAGGAAAGCGGCGTCGTGCACGGGCGCGGCGGGCGACGTCGCGGCCCGCGCGTTCTTCGACGGAGTCGGTTCGACGGCGGCGGGTTCGCTGCACGCGCCGACGAGGAGGAGCACGCAGCCGAGGACGGATCGCGGGTTCGAGAGGTGCATGGTGGGACCGCGAAGTGTACTGCCGCGCGCGTGGTCGCTCGAACGACGAAGCGGTAGCATGCGACCGGACTCGAGCCTTCCTAGCCATGACTTCGCCCGACGTGACCGACGACGATCCGCGCGAGGAGCTGTCGGCCCTCGCCGGCGCGGTCGCGCGCGAAGTGCGTTGGCGCCGTTGGCTCGGCGCGACCAGCGAACCGCGCGCGCCGCGCGCCGCGCCGAGGGTTGCCGCCGTTCCGACGGCTGCCGCGTCGACGCCGCGCCCCGTGACCGTCGCTGCGACGCCGCGCGCGCCGAACCCGATGGTGCGCGAAGCCCCGAAGGCGCCGACGCCTCGCGCCGTCGCGACGTCGTCGGCGTTGGTCGCCGCGGAAGCGAAGGCGCAGGAGATCCGCGCGCTCGCCGCCGCCTCGACGAACCTCGTCGACCTCGCCGCGCGCGTCGCCGAGTGCACCGCGTGCGGCCTGTGCAAGACGCGCAAGCAGACCGTGTTCGCCGACGGCCGCGCGCGCGTCCCGGTGCTGTTCGTGGGCGAAGCGCCGGGCGAGCAGGAAGACCTCCAAGGTTTGCCGTTCGTCGGTCGCGCGGGCGCGTTGCTCACCGACATCATCACCAAGGGCATGGGGCTCACGCGCGAGGACGTCTACATCGCGAACGTGCTCAAGTGCCGGCCACCGGAGAACCGCGATCCGACCGAGCACGAGAAATTGCTCTGCACGCCGTGGCTCGACCGGCAGATCGAGCTCGTCGACCCGAAGGTGATCATCCCGCTCGGGCGCCACGCTGCGATGCATGTATTGAAGGTGGAGGCGTCGATGGGCTCCCTGCGCGGGCGGGTGCACGAACTCGGCGGCCGCAAGGTCGTGCCCACCTATCACCCGGCCTACCTGCTGCGCGACGAGAGCAAGAAGAAGGACTGCTGGAAGGACATCCAGCTCGCGATGGCCGAACTCGGCCTCGGCGTGCGGCCTCGCTCGGGTTCCTGAGCACGCGCGGTAACTCGCGCTCTCGGAACGGGTAGCCGACGTCCGGTTGGGGCGGACTCGGACGTCGCGCGTGGTTGACCCCTTTGCGGGGCGCCGGTATGCTCCCGCCCCTTCCAAGCGGGTCGAGAACGCAAGTCTCGTCCCCGTTCGGAGGCTCCGAACGAGAGTTCCGGTCGAGCGAGCGCGACCCCGCGAGGGCCTCGCTCCCACGCGCGGCGCGTCCGCGCGCGACGATCGGCAACGCCTCGATGTCGGCCGCTCTTTGGCGTTCGTATCGCTCTCGACTCCGCGAGAACTGACTCGTCCGACCCCGTCCGACCCAGTCTGATCTGGCCCGCCGCTCTGCTCCGCATCTTCAGACGCGCGGCCTGTTACCGTCCCACACGGTTCACCTCTCTCCAGCTCTGACCCGCCCCCGACACGGACCAACCTGTCACGCACGGTCACGCACGACGTGCACGACTAGGGTTCGCGTTCGGATCCCAGGAACCTGAGAATCCCAATGCGCTTGCGCTTCCTCCTGATCCCGATGGTGGTGGTGTTCACCACCTGGTCCTGCCAGACGACGAACGACGACGCGACCCTTCCGCCGGTGGAGATGAGCCCGACGCCCGAGGCCGGTGCTCCCGCGGCGGACGACACCGCGGCGAATCCGGATGCGCCCGACGCGCCGGAAGCCATCGAAGCCGCTGCGCCCGCGAAGGGCACGCAGCAGGGGTCACAGGAGTTCCTCGCGCAAGACGCCGAACGTCTGCAGCGCATCCACGAACGTCAAGGCGCGGTGTCGGCGCAGTACATCGCCGCCGGCGATCGTCTGCTCGATCTCGCCGACCTGAACGGCGCGCTCGAGCAGTACTCGCAAGCGCTCGACGTGATGCCGTCGTCGGAAGCCGCGCGCGAGAAGATCCGCAAGGTCCAGGTGCTGATGGGCACCTCCTTCGCGGAAGCCGCCCAAGGCATGAAGGACCTGGAGTCCCAAGAAGTCGTGCGCCGCGCCCAAGCGCGCATGGCCGCCGAGGACGCGATGATCCAAGGCAAGGCCGCGCTCGGCCACGCCGACTACGACACCGCGGTCGAGCAGTTCCGCGAAGCGTTGACGATCCTGCGCTACCACCCGCTGATCGCCGACGGCTCGATGAACGAGAAGGCGGTCAACGGCATGCTCGAGGACGCCGTCAACCAAGCGGCGGAAGCGAAGAAGGCCGAGGTCGCGCGTCTGCGCTCCGAAGCCGAGGCCGAGAAGGCCCAGCGCGAGAAGGACCAACGCGACTACCGCGAGAACCAGATCAAGTCGCTCTACAACAAGGCGAACCAGTCGTTCCTCGCCGACAACTACGGTCAGGCCGAAGTGCTCTGCAACCAGATCCTCGCGATGGATCCGGGCAACGAAGCCGCGATGGAACTCCGCGACGTCGCGCAATCGGCCAAGCACCAGAAGGCCGACGAGACCACGCGCATCCGCTACCGCGAAGAGTGGCGCAAGACGATCGACGAGCTCCAGACGATGGACGTCCCGCAGCTCGATCCGATCGTGTTCGACGACCTCGACCGTTGGGCCGAAGTGAGCCGCCGTCGTCCGCTCGAGTTCGGCAACCGCGATCCGCGCACGTTGCAAGACAAGCAGGTCGTGATCGAACGCCTCGAGCAAGTGCGCATCGCGCCCCATTTCGTCGGGGCCGATGACCAAGGTTCGCCGCTCAGCGAAATCGCGAGCCACCTGCAGAACCTGTCGGGCGTCAACTTCCTGATCAGCCCGGCGGTCGCCGCGCTCGACGAAGAAGCGCAGACGATCAAGCTCGACCTGCCCGAGCGCAGCGTCAAGACCGTGCTCGACATCATCGCGGAGACCTCCGAGAGCATCAAATGGAAGGTCGAGGACGGCGTGGTCAAGTTCGTGACCAAGGAAGAGATGCTCGGCGGTCAGGTGCTGAACATGTACGGCGTCCAAGACCTGATCCACCCGGTGCCGAACTTCCCGGGCCGCGAAATCAACGTCAACCCGTCCGGCGCGACCGAGCAACCGGAAGACAACACGCCGGCGCGTGAAGGCCTGGTCGTCACCAGCGACGCGCTCGAAGCGCTGATCCGCGACAACATCGCGCCGACGTCCTGGACCGACGATCCGAAGAACTCGGTGCGCATCACCGAGGCCGGAACGATGGTCGTCAACCAGACGCCCGAGGTTCAGGCGCAGATCCAGAAGCTGCTCGAAGACCTGCGCGAAGCGACCAGCATCATGGTCGACATCCAAGCGCGCTTCTTGAAGGTCGAGGACAACTTCCTCGAGGACATCGGCGTCGACTTCCGCGGCCTCGGACAGCCGGGCCTCGGCACCAACCGCTTCTTCAACGACTTCGGCGATCCGTCGACCCAAGGCGACATCGGCAAGGAGATCGGTCAGGACTCCGACCTCGGCGCCTTCTTCGACGAAGGCGGCGACGGGGACATCCGCGGTCGCGTCGAGAACCTGTACGACGCCGCGCTCGGCGACGAGAACGTGTTGACCGGCACCGGCGGCCTCTCGTTCTCCTGGACGTACCTGAACGACCTCCAGGCCGAACTGATCTTGCGCGCGGTTTCGAAGAGCGAGCGCGTCGAGCTCGTCACCTCCCCGCGCCTCTTGGTGTTCAACACGGCGCGCGCGAACCTCGCGGTGCTCAACCAAGTCGCGTACGTGAAGGACTTCGACGTCGAGATCGCGCAAGGCTCGTCGATCGCCGACCCGATCGTCGACGTGATCCAGGACGGCGTCGTGCTCGACGTGCGTCCGGTGGTTTCCGCCGACCGTCGCTTCATCATGATGGAGCTGCGTCCGACGGTCGCGGTGCTGCGCCGCCCGATCCAGGAAGTCGCCACGTCGCTCGGCAGTCAGAACGCGGTGTCGATCCAGCTCCCCGAAGTCGACATCCAGAAGGTGCGCACCACGGTGCCGATGCCGGACGGCGGAACGGTGATGCTCGGCGGGTTGAAGGTCTCGGAGAAGAAGGACCTCGACTCCGGCGTTCCGATCCTGAGCAAGATCCCGTTGATCCGCTTCCTGTTCGAACGCAAGGGCACCTACAGCTCGAACCGCAAGCTGCTGATCCTGCTGCGCGCCGGAATCGTGATTCCGTCCGAGGTCGAACCCACCGAGGCGCAGGTCGGTCGCTGACCGCCGGCCACGGAGCCTGCGGCCGCCGCGGCCGGCTCGCGCGAGGCTCACAACGCACCTCGTCCGGCACGCCGGGCGAGGTGCTCGCATTCACGGGCGGAGACTGTGCGAAGTCGTCGTTTCGCGCTCGCGCGTCGGAGGCGCGCCGCGTGCGCTTTCGCGCGAGGTTCGGCCGCTTCGGTTCGACGCGTCGAACACCTCGCAACGACGCGCTCGAACTCGATCAGCGCCTTTCCAACCGGTGACCACGCTGGTATCTTTCCGCCCCTCGCTCCCGCGCGGAGCGGGTCGGAATTCCTGTTCGCGGGTGCCCGCGCGGCGCACGACGGCAGGCTTCGAGCTTCGCTAGGTCCTCGCCTCGAAACCGTCTCGACTCTCTCTCTCGAACGATCCCGCCGAGCCGGTCTCCCCCAGTTCTACGCCAAGGCGTTCCCCACCTCTTCTGCGTTACTCGCGACGCGCGACACGTAGAGAGCGAACACCTCTGGGTCCCCACCACAACCCGATCTCGTTTCTTCCGATGATCCACGTCGGCAAAGCACTGCCCTTCGTCTTCGTCCTGGCGTTCGGCGTTACGACAGCCTGCGTCTCGACGCCGGCCCGCGACGACAACGCCAACCCCGCGGGCGGAGCGACCCCCCACGAACAAGGCGGCGAACAAGGCGGTGCGCAGCAAGCTCCCGCCAACGCCGGCGACTTCCAGAAGCAGGAGGTCGAACGCCTCACGCTCCAGGAACAGAAGAACAAGATCCTGATCGACCAACACCTCGAGAACGCGCGCGCCCTGATGGCGGACGTGCGTCTCGAAGAAGCGCGCAACGAGATCACGCTCGCGCTCGACCTCGAGCCCGACCACGCGGAAGCGCGCGAGCTCCTGAATCAAGTCGGCGCCCTGATGGGCGACCAGAGCGGCGTGCTCGGCACCGGCCGCGCCGACCTCGAAGCGCAGTACCAAGTGCAACTGCAATCGATGCGCGCCGACGCGGAAGAGTCCTTCAACAAGGCGAAGCTGCTGCTCGCCCGCGGCGACTACGACGGCGCGATCGGCGAGTTGACCGTGGTCCAGAACCACATCCGTTGGGCGCCGTCGACCGTCGACTGGAACGGCATCGACCAAGAGGTCGCGAAGACCCTCGAGGCCGCGAAGGCCCAGAAGTCCGGCGCCGAGAAGGCCGCCCGCGACAAGGAAAACCGCGAAGCCCAAGCGCGCTTGAAGGAACAAGAGAAGGCGGAACGCGATCGCCGCGACGCGGCGGTCTCCAACCTGCTCGACCAAGCGATCGGCGCGTTCGAAGCGACCAAGTACGACAAGGCGATGGACTACGCCGACCAAGTCCTCCGCCGCGATCCGCGCAACGAGAAGGCGCAGGAGATCCGCGACGCGGCTTTCCGCGCCGGACGCGAGCAAGTGCGCGAAGACTACGTCCGCGCCAAGCGCGAACAGTTCAAGCGCTGGCAGGAAGAGCTCTCGGAAGCTCGGGTGCCGTACACCGACGTCATCAAGCTCCCCGACGAAGACTTCTGGAACGACCTGACCGCCAAGCGCAGCACGCGCCGCGGGATCGACCTCTCCCAAGCGATGCCCGAGTCCGAACGCGCGCTGCGCGAGCAACTCGCGACGACCCGCATCCCGGGCCTCACGGTCCAACAGGAAGAGAGCCTGACCAAGGTCATCGACATCATCCGCACGCTCACCGGCCTGCCCCTGGTCGTCGATCCGGCGGCTGAAACGGCGGCGACCGAAGCCGGCGTGGTGTTCGACCTCGCGCTCCAGAATCCGCTGACGGTCGAGCAAGCGCTCAACATCGTCACCAAGGCGTGCGGCGACACCGTCTCCTGGACGGTCAAGCACGACGCGGTGATCGTCACCACCAAGACCAAGGCGCGCGGCGAGCTCGTCATCTACAACCACGACGTCCAAGACCTGGTGTTCGGCCTGACCGACTTCACCGGTCCGCGCATCGACCGCGTGCGTCTGCTCGACGACATGAAGGACGACGACGGCGGCGGTCCGTTCGGCGGCGTCGGCGAGAGCCCGAGCCCGATCGACGTGGCTCAGCTCAAGGCGCTGATCCAAGAGAACGTCGAGCCCGGCAGCTGGGAACAAGAAGGCGTGCGCATCGACGAAGGCGAAGGTCACATCCTCGTCGTCCACTCGCCCGAGGTGCAGGCGAAGGTCAAGCAGTTCCTCAACGACCTGCGACGCTTCAACTCCTCGCTGGTGACGATCGAGTCGAAGTTCATGACCGTCGCCTCGAACTGGATCCAGGAGATCGGCGTCGACTTGCGCGGCCTCGACAACCCGGGCACGCCGTTCACCGACCTCGACGACTTCACCAACGGCCAGGAAGACGCGACGTCGCGCGGCCTCGACAACGGAGGCACGGGCTCGAGCGGCTCGAACGGCTCCGGTCCCCCTTCGGCCGGCTTCTTCTACAACGACGGCCAGGACGGCGACTTCAAAGGCCACATCGAGAACTTCTTCTCGAAGGGTCTCGGCGACAAGATCTCGAACATCGGCGGCATGACGGCCCAGCTGACGTTCCTGAACGACCTCCAGGTGTCGGCGATCTTGCGCGCGGTCGAGAAGTCGACCGAGTACCAGCTGGTCAACGACCAGGTTCTGTCGGTCCACAACACCGAGCGCGCGTTCGTCTCGGTGATCAACCAACAGGCGTACATCCAAGACTTCGACGTCGAAGTCGCCCAGTTCCAGGCGGTCGCCGATCCCCAGGTCAACGTGTTGACCGAAGGCGTCGTGCTCGACGTGCGTCCGACGATCCTCTACGACCGCAAGTACCTGCGGCTCGAGATCCAGCCGACGGTCGCGAAGGTCGTCGCGCTGCGTCCGTTCTCGTCGACCCTCGGCGGCAACACGTCGCCGGTCGAGTTCCAACTGCCCGAGCTCGAAGTGCAGAGCGTGTTCACCACCGCGGTGATCCCGGACGGCGGCTCGATTCTGCTCGGCGGCTTGACCAACCTGCGCAACGTCCAGCGCAAGGCGGAAGTGCCGTGGCTCGCGAAGATCCCGCTGGTCGGATTCTTCTTCAAGCAAGAGGGCTACGACGACGAGAACAAGACGTTGATGATCCTGATCAAGGCCCACATCACCGACGTGCGTGACGAGCTCGCGAAGCTCGAAGCGCGTCGCTGATCACGACCGGTCACGATCGCCCGTTCCAAGCGGGGCTCCGCGCAGACGCGCGGGGCCCCGCTTCCTTTTCGAAGGTCCACGCCGGTAGCATCGCCCCGCGCTTCGCAGCGCCACTTTCTCCGGGAGCTCCATGTCGCACGCCTTCCGTCGCATCGCCTCCTCCACTCTCGCCGTCGTCGCGTTGCCGTTGCTGCTGGTCATCGCGACCGCCGATTGCCGCGTCGAGTCCGCGGCGACGAGCGCGCCGCGACCCGGCTCGATCCGCGATCAGTACGTGGGCTCGCACGCGTGCGCTCACTGCCACGCGAAGGAGTACGGACTGTGGAAGGCCTCACTGCACTCGCGCATGGAGCAAGCGGCGGCGCCCGACACCGTGATCAGCGCCTTCACGACCGAAGGCACCGTCGTGAAGACGGAAGCCGACGGCAAGCGCATCGTCCTGCGGCGCGACGGTGACGCGTTCATCATCGAGGCTCCGAACGCGAGCGGCGCGCAGCAGGAGTTCGCGATCGAGCGCACCGTCGGCAACCGCTACAAGCAGCGCTACCTGACGCGCTTCGCCGACGGCTCGTGGCACGCGCTCCCCGTCCAGTGGTTCGCGCACGACGGGAAGTTCGTCGAGTGGCGCCGGCAGGCCTCGGAAGCTCCGGGCACCGGCAACTTCTGGATGGACGACGCGTGGCAGTGGCAACTGAAGTGCGCGGGCTGCCACACCACAGGCCTCGACTTGAACTACGACGCGGAGAAGAAGTCCTACGTGACCGAGTGGCGCGAGCTCGCGATCGGCTGCGAAGCCTGCCACGGTCCCGGCGTCGCGCACGTGCGCGCGCAAGGCGGCACGGACAACATCCTCTGCCCGAGCGAGTTCACGCATGCGCAGCAGCTCGACACGTGCGGCAAGTGCCACTCGCGCGGAACCGCGGGTCCCGACCAAGGCGCGCCCGCCGGCTTGCCGGGCAAGCTCGCCTATCCCTACGACTTGATGCCCGGTGATGCGCTCGACGCGCACTTCGTGCAAGCGACGCCGGAAAACAGTCCGCCGACCGATTTCTGGAAGGACGGCTCGTCGCGCAATCACCACCAACAGCTGACCGACTACCGCCGGTCGGAGATGTTCCACCACGGCGAGGACGCGCCGACCTGCACGACGTGCCACGACGCACACGACGCGGCCGCGTTGGTGCGACCGATCGAGGACAACTCGCTCTGCACCCAGTGCCACGAGGATCTCGGCGGGCCGAAGGAGTTGGCCGAGCACAGCGGCCACGGCGGCGACCCGCTCGCGAACGCCGGCGCGCGCTGCGTCGAGTGCCACATGCCTCGGATCGTCGACCACGCGGGGAGCTACAAGCTGCGCTCGCACACGTATTGGTCGCCGAACCCGGAACGCGCGCTCGCGACCGGCACGCCCGACGCCTGCCTCTTGTGCCACGCGGACAAGGACGCGGCGTGGAGCTCGGCGTCGGCCGCGAAGTTCTGGCCGAAATCGAAGGACGAGAAGCGCTGACGGCGCTCGGCGAACTTGGCGCGTGCGAAGGCGCGACGTAGGCTCTTCCCCGCCATGACCGAACTGCGCGCGATCCTCTTCGACATCGACGACACGCTGTGCGACACGACCGGCTTCGCGCGCGCCGCGCGACGCAACGCGGTCCAGGCGATGGTCGCGGCCGGCTTGAAGGCGGATCCGGAGCTCGTGTTCACCGAACTCGAGGAAGTGATCGCCGAGTTCTCGTCGAACTACGAGCACCACTTCGACAAGTTGTTGCTGCGCCTGCCGCGTGAAAGCCTGGCCTCCCTGAATCGTTCGTTGGTCGTGGCGGCCGGCGTCGCCGCGTACCACGACACGAAGTTCCGCGAGCTCAAGACCTTCCCCGGCGTGCACGAACTCTTCCGCGACCTCGCGGCGATCGGGATCCGCCTCGGCGTCGTCACGCACGGTCTCGCGGTGAAGCAGGCGGAGAAACTGGTCCGTCTCGGCCTCGTCCCCTACCTCGATCGCGAAGCGGTTTTCATCTCCGACGAGATCGGGATCTCGAAGCCGAATCCGAAGCTCTACCAACTCGCGCTGCGCACGCTCGCGCTCCAGCCCGCGCAGGTGATGTACGTCGGCGACAATCCGAAGAACGACATCGCGCCGCCGAAGAAGCTCGGGATGGTCACGGTGTGGACCGCGCGCGCCGCGCGCACGCAGCCGTCTCCCGAGGAGACGCCCGATCACGCGATCCGCGACTTCGAGGAGCTGCGCGCGCTGTTGATCGCGAAGTACGGGCTGAAGCTCGCGCCGACCGCCGTAACGCGCGCCTGATCACCGCCTGATCACAGGGCCCACGCGCGAACGAGCGCGCGTGTGTGCGCATGGCGCGGCGAGCCGAGGACTTCGTCGACCGGCGCCGTTCGACGACGCGTCCGCGTTCGAGCACGATCACGCGCTCCGCGAAGTAGCGGACGAGATCGAGGTCGTGGGACACGAAGAGGAGAGTGGTGTTCCGTTCGCGCGCGAGCTCGAGGATCAGGTTGACGATCTGCGCCTGCAGCCCGACGTCCAGCGCCGACGTCGGCTCGTCGAGCAGCAAGAGCTCCGGCTCGCTCGCGAGCGCCCGCGCGATGCACGCGCGCTGCAATTGTCCGAGCGACAGCTCGTGCGGGAACCGCGCGGTCGTCGCCGGGTCGAGGCCGACGCGCGCGGCGAGTTCCGACGCTCGCGTCGCGATCTCGTCGTCGCGACAGAGTCGATGCACGAGCCACGGCTCTTCGATCGCGCTGCGCACGAGCCGGCGCGGATTGAGGCTCGCCTTCGGATCCTGGAAGACCCCCTGGACGAAACGGCGCGAGCGCGCGAGCTCACCCCCCGACAGCGCGAGCCAATCGAGCCGCCCACCGGCGCCGCGCGGCGCGAACTTCACGCGGCCGCGCTCGACGTCGACCAAACGCAGCAACGCGCGCAGCAACGTGCTCTTCCCCGAGCCCGACTCGCCGACGACCGCGAGCCGCTCGCCGCGCTCGAGCTCGAACGACACGTCGTCGAGCGCCGCGACCGCGACGCCGCTCGCGCGGTACGTCTTCGCGAGGCCAGCGACCTCGAGGATCGGATCGCGGGAAGTCACGCGCGAGGCTCCTCGAGCGGATGGTGGCACGCGATCGCATGACGCGCATCGCCGACGAGCTCCGGCGTCCATGTCGCGCAGTGGTCGTCCGCGAACGCGCAGCGGCGACGGAAGCGACAGCCCGACGGCCAATCGGTCGGATCGCCGCTCGTCCCGACCGGCGCAGCGAGGGCGCGGCCGCGGATCGCCGCTTCGAGCCGCGCGTCGAACAACGCGCGCGTGTAGGGATGGCGCGGCGCGCGCGCGAGCTCGGCGAGTTCGCCGCGTTCGACGACGCGGCCGGCGTAGAGCACCACCGCTCGTTCCGCGATCGAACGCGCGACGCGCAGGTCGTGCGTGATCCACAGCACGGCGGTGCCTTGCTCGCGCGCGCGGCGGCGCAACAGCTCGATCACCGTGAACACCAACGTCGGATCGAGCGCGGTCGTCGGCTCGTCGGCGAGCACCAGCGCAGGATCGCAGATCAACGCTTGCGCGAGCGCCGCGCGTTGGCGTTGGCCGCCGGAGAGTTGGTGCGGGAAACGCTCGAGCCAACGCCCGCCTTCCTCGAAGCCGAGTTCGCCGAGCAGACTCGCGGCGCGGTCGCGCGCGCTCGCGGCCGAAAGCCCGAGATGCGTGCGCGGAGCTTCGGTCAGTTGCTCGCCGATCGAGAGCACCGGGTTCAACGCCGCCGGCGGATCCTGGAAGACCAACGCGATCTCGCGGCCGCGGATGCGGCGGTACTCGCGCGCGTCCAGCCCGACGAGCTCGCGCCCGCGCCAGCGGATCGAGCCCGACACGATGCGCCCCGGCCGATCGACGAGGCCGAGCAGCGCTTGCGCCGTCACGGTCTTGCCCGAGCCCGATTCGCCGAGCAGCGCGATGCGCTCGCCCGCCGAGAGCTCGAAGCCGACTCCGTCGACCGCGCGCGCCGGACCGCGCGGCGTGTCGAACCACACCGCGAGGTCGCGCACCGAGAGCAGGATATCCGCGTCGTGCGTCATCGGACTTCGCTCCGCGGATCGAGCGCCTCGCGCAACGCTTCGCCCGCGCGGTGCACGGCGAGCAACGTCGCGAACAGGAAGAGCCCGGGGAACGCGACCGTCCACCACTCGTGCGCGCTCGATGCGTCGCCGAGCACCGACCCCCACGACGGCACCGGTTCCGCGAGTCCGACGCCGAGGAACGACAGCGCCGACTCGAGCAGGATCGCGCCCGCGACCGCGAAGACCGCCGCGACGATCGCGGGCGACAGCGCGTTCGGCAACACGTGCACGAACACGAGCCGCTTCTCCGACACGCCGACCGAGCGCGCGGCGAGCACCCAGTCGAGCTCTGCGCCGCGCAGGAACTCCGCGCGCACGAGCCGCGCGATCTGCGTCCAACCGAACAGCGCGATCACCGCCGCGACCGCGAGCGCGGCCTGGACGCCTTCGACGCGCACGAGCGACAACGCGAGCACCGCGAGGAAGAAGCTCGGCACGCACTGCAAGACCTCGATCGTGCGCGACGCGACGCCGTCGACCCAACCGCGGAAGTGTCCGGCGAGCGCGCCGATCAACGTGCCGATCAAGGCGACCGCGGCGGCGGAGGCGATGCCGATCGTCAAGCTCGCGCGCGCTCCCCAAACGCAACGCGCGACGAGATCGCGGCCGAGCGAGTCGGTGCCGAACGGATGGCGCCAGGGATCGTCGAGTTCGCGCTCGCCGTACAACACCTCGATCCATTTCGAGTCGTCAAACGCGAGGTCCCAACGGGACCCGAGGTCCGAGTCGGCCTCCGCGCTCACCGGTTCCTCGCTGCGCCACCAGCTCGGCGGCGAATGCGCCTCGCCGAGGCGCGTCTCGCCGAAGCCGAAAGGGATCGGCGCGAAGAGCGCGCTCTCGACCTCGAGCTCGCCGCTCGACGCCGCGCGCTTCTGTGCGGAACCCGGCGGCGTGCTCGCGTCGGCGCCGAGCCACGCGGCCGTCGCCGCGAGCGCCGCCGCCGCGGTCGCGCCGAGCAGCACCGCGCGGATCGAGAGCCGACGCCGCGTCGCGAGGCGCGCGAGGCCGCCGACGAACAGCGCGCCCCATGCCCCCATCGCGAGCCCGTCGAGCGGCGACAAGGTCGCGAACGCGGGGAACGTGGTCTGCGCGACGAGCTCGATGCCGTCGTGACTCGCGTCGCGCGGCGCGAGCCGCACGGCGAGCTCGGTCGCGTCGGTGCGCCACGCGTCGAGTTCCGTCGCGCTCGTCGCGGCACCCGCGGCGAACGCTCGCGCTTTCGCGACCATCGCGTCGAGTTCCGCGGCGAACGCCGGACTCGCGGGCGGCCCGAGGCGGCGCGCGCGCAGCTCGAGAGCACCGAGCTCGCGCTCGAGCGCGTCCGCGTCGCGCGGCGCGGCGACGAGTTCGCGCTCGACGGCGAACACGATCACGGCGAGCGAACGGCGCGCCGACTCGAAGCCGCCGCGGTCGACCGCGCGCAGGTAGAGCGGCCGATCGTTGGCAATCAACGGCGCGAAGACCGCGAGCCCGACCAACAGGAACAACGTCGTCGTCGCGAGACGCGCGAACGGCCGCGCGAAGAAGCGCGCGCGGCAGAGCGAGAGCCAGCTCGGCGCGGACTCAGGCACGACGCAACCTCGGATCGAACCACGCGTAGAGCACGTCGGAAACCCAGAGCCCGACCAGCGTCAACGCCGCCGACACCAGCGTCGTCGCCATCACGACGTTGTAGTCGCGCTGGAGGAAACCCTCGTACGCGTAACGGCCGACGCCGGGCAATTCGAAGATCGACTCGACGAGCACCGAGCCGCCGACCAGCGCCGGCAACACGGAGCCGACCAACGTCAACAGCGGGAACACCGCGTTCGAGAACGCGTGGCGCCACACGACGCGCCGCTCCTCGAGCCCGCGCGAACGCGCGGCGCGCACGCAATCGGACTCGAGCGCCTCGACCATCGCTGCGCGCGTCTGACGCGCGACGTACGCGAGCGCGCCGTACGTCATCACCGCGACCGGCAACAGCGCGTGACGCCCGAGGTCGACCGCGCTCGCCCACGGCCCGAGCTCGGCGGCGTTCTTGTCGTGCAGCCCGAGCATCGGCAACCAACCGAGCCCGCGCGCGCCGAAGATCACCATCGCGACCAACGCGGCCCAATACGCGGGCACGGAGAAGAGCGCGAGCAGCAGCGTGCTCGTCGCGCGATCGAAGAAGCTGCCGCGTCTTCGCGCGCACGCGACGCCGAGCGGCACCGCGAGGCCGTACGCAAGCAGGATCGCGACCAGCGTCAGCGGCACGGTGACCGCGAGGCGCCGCGCGAGCTCGTCCGCGACCGCGACGTCGGGGCGTTGGAACTCGCGGCCGAAGTCGAGGCAGAGCAGGCCGCCGAAGTCACGCTCGCCGCTGCCGCCGAACCACGGATGGCCGCGCGGCGAGAGATCGAACGGCCCGAGATAGTGGAAGTACTGGCGCCACAGCGGCGCGTCGAGCAGGTGCTCGGCGCGAAAGCGCGCGCGCGCCGCATCGCCGACCACGCGCCCGTCCTCGCCGATCGCGAGACCGACCGACAACGACGGATCGCCGGGCGCCGCGTGCAGCACGCAGAAGACGAGCACGCTGACGCCGAACAACACCGCGACGCGCGTCGCGAGACTCGCGAGCCACCCTCGCCGCGCGCGCCCCGATCCTTCGAGCGAAACGCCGACCGAGCGTTGCGTCGAGGCTTGGATCACGCGCGGATCCTACCGCGCGCGCTGGCTGCGCGTTCCCGGCGTGCCGCTCGGGTAGTACCAACGCCGGATCGCGTAGCACGGATCGAAGCGCAACGCTTGGAAGCCGTGGATCGACTTCGACAGCGCAAACTTGCGCGCCGGGTTGAAGAGGAACAGGTAGGGCTGGTCGGCGTAGATGCGACGGCCGAGCTCGTGCCAGATCGCGTACCGCGCCGCGTCGTCGACCTCGTGCTGACCCACTTCGATCAAGCGATCGATCTCGGGGTTCGCGTAGCCGCAGAAGTTCGAGCCGCCGACGCCCGCGTTCGCCCACTTCGAATGCCACAGGCCTTCGGGGTCGACTTCGGGCGGCGGCACCCAACCGCGCGCGGCCGCGTCGAAGTTGCGCGTCGAGCAGCGCTGTTGGAACGTGCTCCACTCGAACGCGGCGACACGCATGCGGATGCCTTGCTTCGCGAGTTCCTCTTGGAAGCGCGCCGCCAGCGTCTCGCTGGTCTTCGAACCGGTGTTGATCGCGAGCTCGAACGCGAACGGCTCGCCGTCCTTGTCGCGAAGGCCGTCGCCGTCGCGGTCGTACCACCCGGCGGCGGTCAGGAGCTCGTCCGCGCGCGCCGGATCGAAACGCAACGGCGTGATCGACCAGTCGTACGCCGGCGACGAGATCGGTTGGCAACTCGTGACCTGGATCGCCTGGCCGCGGTAGTAGTTCGCGCGGATGCCTTCGTAGTCGAAGAGCATCGCGAGCGCGCGCCGCACGTTGACGTCGGCGAACAGTTTGCGCTGCAGGTTCCACGCGATGAAGCCGTACGTGTCGGCGTATAGGTAGCCCTTGTAGCAACGATCGAGGAAGGTCTTCGATTGGGTGAACTCGCCGAAGTACTGATCGGTTCCGAGGCGATCATTGAAGTCGATGTCGCCCGCGAGCAACGCCTCGTTCGCGGTGTCGTCGTTCGCGATGAAGCGCCAACGGATCGTGTCGACGAAGCCGCCGCTCTCGGGCGCGAAGTAGCCGTCCCAGCGCTTCGCCTCGACGTAGTCGTCGGCCCATTCGGAAAGACGATACGGACCGAGCCCGACCCACTTGCGATTGCACGGATGGTCGTTGATGTAGTCGCCTTGCTCGTCGGCGCTCGGCTTCCACTTCGGGTTCGCCGCCTGCTTCGCGCGGACGTAGTCGGGATCGAAGCGCGCGTGGTCGGGATCGGAGAGGTCGTAGCGGTGCGCCGGCAACAGACACAAGTCCGCGAGCTTGCCGAGCCCCTGGAAGTCCGCGCGCTCGAGCGTGAAGCGCACCGTGTACGCGTCGAGCTTCTCGAGCGAACGCACGTTGTCGAAGTTCGGGCGCTTGTTGTCACAGCGCACGCGCGGGTTGGCGTAGATCGAGGCGCTGAAGACGACGTCGGAGGCGTCGAACGGCTCGCCGTCCTGCCAATGCACGTCGCGGCGCAAGTGGAACGTGACCACGGTGGCGCGTTCGAGCGCGCGCACGTCGGCCTTCGGAACGCGCGTCGGAGTCGACGCCGTCCTGCGCACGATGTAGTCCTCGCCGTCGCGCGAGACCTCGCCGACCAGACGCACCGGCGCGCCGGCGGCGTCGACGCGCTGCAGGATCAGCGTGTCCTCGACCTCCCACTTGTCCGCGACGTCGGGGACGAGCTCGCCGGTCTCCCAGTCGGTCCCGAGCAGCGTCTCGTGGAGCTCGTACAACATGCGCCGCGTCACCGCCGAGCCGTCGAGGGCGAAGTTCAAGCTCGGCGGCAGCGCGTCGATGCGCACGATCACGCGCCCGCCGAACGAGGGCTGCGGCAACGGCGCGCGGCGACCGTCCGCATCCGGTTGGTGATCGGGATGGAAGTAGTCGGGGTCGACCGGGACGAGCGTCGGCGCCGCTGAAGCTGCAGGCTTCGCCGCCGGATCCTGCGTCGTCGCACGAGCGATCTCCGCGAGCGAATGGACAGCGAGCGCGGCGCAGCAAGCGAGCGCAGCGAGCGAACGGAAGGACATCGATGGGGCTCCGGGGCTGGTCCGGGAACGGTCGCCGCCGGAGGCACGGCGTGCGACACGAGGTCTAGTGACTCGGGCCGAACGTGCTACGGCCCGATGCTCCAGACCGACGCTTCCGAACGCGGTCGCACCGTAGTTGGATGCGAACCGAGCGTCAAGGGCTCAACTCATTGAGCCAGGCTGACTTGTGCCGCTTCACGACGTTGATAGCATCCCTCGCCATGGCATCCGGGAGATGGGCTTCACCGCTTTGGGTGGCGGCCTTTTCCTTGGTTCCGATCGCGTTGGTCGGTTGGGCATGGAGCGTCGCCCTCTCGCGCTCCGCCCCGCGCGCCGACTTCGTCTTCAACTCCGGCGCAGAGGTGTCGAGCCTCGACCCCGCGGTCGCGAACGGCATCCCGGAGGGCCGCGTGATCCGGGCGCTGTACGAGGGGCTCTACACCCGCGATCCGATGAATGGCGCAGCGGTGCCGGCCCTGGCGGCGAACACGCAACGCTCGAACGACGGACTGACGTACACGTTCAAGGTCCGCAAGGAAGCGCTGTGGTCCAACGGCGACCACGTGACCGCCGAGGACTTCCGGTGGAACTTCGAGCGCCTGCTCGCGCCCGAGACCGCGTCGCCGTTCGCGTCCGAGCTGTGGTGCATCCGCGGCGGGCGCGAGCTCACCACCGGCCGCGACGCGCAGGGTGAGCCGGTCGCGGCGGGCGCCGTGCCGCTCGGCGTCACCACGCCGGACGCCGAGACGTTGGTGGTCGAGCTCGTCGCGCCGACGCCGCACTTCCTCGAGTTGCTCGCTTCGTACCAGACGTCGCCGGTGCACCGCGCGTCGCTCGAGAACGCGCGCCGGCGTTGGCCGGACGATTGGTCGACGCGCTGGACGAAGCCCGGGTACTTGGTCTGCAACGGACCGTTCGTGCTGACGTCGCGGCGCCTCGACGATCGCATGCGGCTCTCGAAGAACGAGCGCTACTGGGACGCCGATCGCGTCGCGCTGCGGACGATCGACGTCGTCGTGATCGAGGACGCGACCACCGCGTTCAACCTGTACCGCGCGGGCGAGATCGATTGGCTCGACGGCACGATCCCGCCGTCGTTGGTCGATCAACTGCTCGCCGGCGACGACTTCGATCCGCAGCCCTACCTCGGCACCTACTTCTATCGCGTCAACACGACCAAGCCGCCGCTCGACGATCCGCGCGTGCGACGTGCGCTCTACGCCGCGATCAACCGCGTCGCGATCTGCGACAAGTTCCTGAAGGCCGGACAGAAGCCCGCCTACACGCTGGTCCCGTGGGGCCGCATCGGCACGTACAACTCGCCGCCCGGCAAGAAGGAGGATCTCGACGGCGCGCGGCGCGAGTTCGAAGCCGCGGGCTTCGGCCCGAACGGCAAACCGTTCGGCACGCTGCAGATCCTCTACAGCTCGAGCGACCAGAACCGCGCGATCGCCGAGATGGTCGCCGACGGTTGGCACGAGTACCTCGGGCTCGACGTCGCGCTCGAGAACCAGGAGTGGAAGAGCTACATCGACCGCCAGGCGAACCTGCAGTACGACGTGTCGCGCTCTTCGTGGATCTGCGACTATCCCGATGTGACCAACTTCCTCGCGGTGTTCACCTCCGACTCGGAGAACAACCGCACCGGTTGGAAGAATCCGGAGTACGACGCGCTCGTCGAGCAAGCGCGGCATCTCGGCGACCTCGGACAACGCGATCAGCTCCTGCGCCAGGCCGAAGCGATCCTGCTCGACCAACTGCCGATCCTCCCGATCTACTCGTACGTCTCGCAGAACATGGTCGATCCGCGGCTCGCGGGTTTCGGCTCCAACGCGCTCAACGATCAGAACCCGAAGTTCTGGTACTGGATGGACGACGCGGATCTCGAGCGCAGCCGCCGCAAGATGAACGCGCGCGAGCGCAAGGTCCTGTCGCACGGACCGAAGGAAGGGCTCTACTCGCCGCGAGCCCAGATCGAGCGCAAGGCCGGCGGAAGGACGCGGCGATGACGCATTTCCTCGCGCGGCGCGCGCTCGGTCTCGCATTGACGGTGTGGATCGTCGTCACGCTCGCGTTCTTGATGATGCGTTTGGTCCCGGGCGGTCCGTTCTCGGCCGAGCGGCGTCTGCCCGCCGCGGTCGCGGCGAACGTCGACGCGCGCTACCACCTCGATTGGCCGTTGTGGCGCCAGTACGTGCAGTACCTCGGGCCGCTCAACGTCGACACGCACGGCTTGTTCGGCGATCGCGAGCGCGTGTTCGGCGGCGTGCTCGCCGGCGATCTCGGTCCGTCGTTCCGTCACCGCGACTACACCGTCAACCAGATCCTCGCGGAGTCGTTGCCGGTGTCGCTCGCGCTCGGGAGCCTCGCGCTCGTGTGGTCGATCGCGCTCGGCACGGTGATCGGCGTCGTCGGCGCGGCGCGGCGCGGCAGCAAGCTCGATCTGTGGTTGCGGATGGGCTCGTCGCTCGGCATCGCGTTGCCGAGCTTCGTGATCGCCGGCCTGCTCGTGCTCGTCTTCGCGTTGACGCTCGGTTGGTTGCCGGTCGCGGGCAACACGTCGTTCGCGCACTTCGTCCTGCCGAGCCTCGCGCTCGGCGCGCCGGTCGCGGCGTACATCGCGCGGCTCGTGCGCACCGGACTGATCGAAGCGCTCTCGCAGGACTACATCCGCACCGCGATCGCGAAGGGCCTGCCGTTCTCGACCGTCGTGCGGCGTCACGCGTTGCGCGGCGGCTTGCTGCCGGCGATCTCGTACCTCGGCCCCGCGGCCGCGGGCGTGTTGACCGGCAGTTTGGTGATCGAGCGCATCTTCGCGATCCCGGGCACCGGCTCGCACTTCGTCGCGAGCGCGCTCGACCGCGACTACACGCTCGCGCTCGGCGTCACGATCGTCTACTCGGTGCTGATCTACTCGCTCAACGCGTTGGTCGACCTCGCGTACACGCGGCTCGATCCGCGCATCGCGCTCGAGGAGCTCTAGGTGGCGGAGCAGAGCCGGTGGGACCTCGGCGGCCGCGACGTGGACGCGCTCTACCTCGAAGCGCAACGCTTCCGCGGCGAGCCGCTCTCCGCGCGCGCGTGGAGCAAGCTGCGCAAGAACCGCGCGGCGTGGTTCGCGTGGGTGTTCCTGTGCACGATCGGGATCGCGAGCCTGCTCGCTCCCCTGCTGCCGATCCCGAGCCCGAAGACGATGCACCCGGTGACGCGGCCTGCGCCGCCGGTGTGGCCGTGGCTCGACAAGACCAAGGGCGAATTCCGCGTCGACTACTGGAACCTCAACGCTTTCGACGCGCGCCTCGTAGAGCTGCGCAAGTCGATGTACGGGAAGTTCCAGACCGGTCCGTGGCTCGGCACGGACGCCCAAGGACGCGATCTGCTCGCGCGGATCGTGTGGGGCAGCCGCAAGTCGATCGTCACCGCGCTCGCCGCCACGGCGATCAGCCTCGGCATCGGCGTCGCGTGGGGCGCGTGGGCCGCGCTGAAGGGCGGGCGCACCGATCGCTGGATGATGCGGATCGTCGACGTCCTCTACTCGCTGCCGTTCGTGTTCCTGGTGATCACCGCTCTCGCGCTGTTCGATGCGCCGCGCGCGAACCTCGGCGAGGCCTTGGTGAACCGCGACGTCGTGTTCTTCGTCGTGCTCGGCGCGGTGTTCTGGTTGACGATGGCGCGCGTGATCCGCGGACAGGTGCTCGCGTTGAAGTCGAGCGAATTCGTGCTCGCCTCGCGCGCGATGGGCGCGTCGACCGGTTGGATCCTGCGGCACCACGTCCTGCCGAACGTGTTCTCGGTCGCGGTCGTCTACCTGACGTTGACGCTGCCGAGCGTGATGCTCGCCGAAGCGTTCCTCTCGTTCCTCGGCCTCGGCGTGCAAGCGCCGGCCGTCAGCTTCGGCTTGCTCGTCGCCGACGGCGTCGACGCGATCAACGCGTTGCGCGTCCACTGGTGGCTCTTCACGTTCCCCGCGGTCGCGATGGCGACGGTGCTGCTCGCGCTGTTCGTGCTCGGCGACGGCTTACGCGACGCGCTCGACGTGCGCGCGAAGGAGCCGACGACGCCGTGAGCCTGCTCGAAGTCACCAACCTGCGCGTGCGCTACGACACGCCGCGCGGTCCCGTCTGGGCCGTCGATCAGGTGTCGTTCAAGCTCGACGCCGGCGAGACCGTCGCGTTGGTCGGCGAGTCCGGTTCCGGCAAATCGACGACCGCGCTCGCGATCCTCGGCCTCGTCGCGTTCTCCGGCGGCACGGTCGAGACCGGCGAGATCTGGTTCGGCGGCAAGAACCTGCTCGCGCTCCGCGAGGACGAGTTGCGCGCCGTGCGCGCGAGCGAGATCGCGTTGGTCTTCCAGGACGCGACCGCGGCGTTGAATCCGTTCCTGACGATCGGCCTGCAGATCGCGGAGGTGCTCGAGGTCCATCGCGGACTCTCGCGGCGCGAAGCGTTGGTCGCGGCCGGCAAGGCGCTCGGCGACGTCGGCATCGCCGAGCCCGAGGCACGCCTCGCTTCGTTCCCCCACGAACTCTCCGGCGGCCAACGTCAACGCGCGCTGATCGCGATGTCGTTGATCGCGAAGCCGAAGGTCGTGATCGCCGACGAGCCGACGACCGCGCTCGATCCCGCGCTCGCGTTGCTGGTGCTCGATCTGCTGCGGCGCGAACGCGAACAGAACGGCGCGGGCGTGTTGTTGGTCAGCCACGATCTCGAGCTCGTCGCGAGCGAAGCGAAACGCGTGCACGTGATGTACGCCGGTCGCGTCGCCGAATCGGCGGACGCCGACGAGCTCTTCGCCGCGCCGTGGCATCCGTACACCGCCGCGTTGTGGCGCGCGCGCCCGCGCCTGGACGGCGAACGGCCGAAGCGGCTCGCGGCGGTCGCGGGAGCTCCGGTCGATCCCGCCGCGTTGCCGACCGGCTGCGCGTTCCATCCGCGTTGCGAATTCGTGGTCGAGCGTTGTCGTCGCGAACGTCCCGATCTCTCGGGTCTGTTGCGCGCGGAAGGCGCGATGTCGCTGCGTTCCGGTCGGCGCTCGGCGTGCTTCGAGAAGGAGCGCTTGGCGCTCCCGCGCGAGGAGGCGTCGACGCCGTGAGTTCGTTGCTCGAACTGGTCGACCTGACGGTCGCCTACCGCGAACGCGGCGGCCCGCGCAAACTGCGCGCGGTCGACGGCGTCTCGCTCGTGTTCGAATCCGGGAGCGCGACCGCGTTGGTCGGCGAGTCGGGCTCGGGCAAGTCGACGCTCGCGCGCGCGCTCGTCGGACTCGTCGAACACCAGAGCGGTTCGATCCGCGTCGACGGCCGCGACGTCGCCAAGCTCTCGTCGCGCGAACTACTCGCGGTGCGCCGGCGCATCCAGATCGTCTTCCAGGATCCGTTCGGGTCGCTCGATCCGCGGCTCTCGGTCGAAGAGGTCCTCGCCGAGCCGCTCGCGATCCACAAGATCGGCGACGCGCGTTCGCGCCGCGCGCGG
This sequence comes from Planctomycetota bacterium, assembly GCA_021413885.1. GTDB lineage: Bacteria > Planctomycetota > UBA1135 > UBA1135 > JACRIN01. Next base: position 34,275 of record JAIOPM010000019.1, on the reverse strand, counting down.
ATCTTCGCGTTGCTCGAAGCGGTCGGTCTCTCGACGCAAGACTTCGGGCGTTACCCCCACGAGTTCTCGGGCGGCCAGCGTCAACGGCTCGCGATCGCGCGCGCCCTCGCCCTCGAGCCCGAACTGCTGATCCTCGACGAGCCCACCAGCGCCCTGGACGTTTCCGTGCAAGCCCAGATCCTCAACTTACTCGCTTCCCTGCGCGAACGTTTCGGTCTCGCCTACCTCTTCATCACGCACGACCTCGCGTTGGTGCGCCAGATGTGCGAGCGCGTCGCCGTGATGTACTTCGGCCGCGTCGTCGAGGAGTCTTCGGTCGAGGACTTCTTCCGCGCGCCGTTGCACCCGTACTCGCGCGCGTTGGTCGCGCTCGCGCGGCGTTCACCGGAAGCGCGGTCGCTCTTGGTCGGCGCCGACGCGCCTTCGCCGTTCGCGTTGCCGTCGGGCTGCACGTTCCACCCGCGTTGTCCGCAAGCACCCGAACTCGGGCCTCGCTGCGGCGACGAACGTCCGACCCTCGCGCGGCTCGTTCGTGAACGCGGGCCGTCGGTCGCGTGCCACCTCCACGACGCGGAGCGCGCGCGATGAACGACACGACGCGACCGCTGCTCGACATCCGCGGGGTGACCAAGCGCTACGGCGCGACGGTCGCGGTCGAGCGCGTTTCGTTCGCGATCCGGCCCGGCGAGATCGTCGGCTTCGTCGGACCGAACGGCGCGGGCAAGAGCACGCTGCTCAAGATGGTGTCGACGTACTTCGCACCCGACGAAGGCACGATCGAGCTCGCGGGCTCCGACGTGGTGAAGGATCCGCTCGGCGCGCGCGCTTCGCTCGGCTACCTCGCGGAGCACAACGCGCTCTACGACGGCATGCGCGTCGTGCGTTACCTCGAGTTCGTCGGGCGCGCGCGCGGCTTGGACCGCGCGCAGCTAGCCGAACGCCTCGCGTGGACGATCGAGTCGTGCGCGCTCGGCGCCGTGATCAAGAAGCGCGTCCAGGAGTGCTCGAAGGGCTACCGCCAACGCATCGGGCTCGCGGCGGCGTTGATCCACGATCCCGCGGTGATCGCGCTCGACGAGCCGACGCACGGACTCGATCCGGTGCAGATGGCGGCGTTCCGCGACTTCCTGCGCTCGCTCGCGCCCGGACGCGCGATCCTGTTCTCGAGCCACATCCTCGGCGAGGTCTGCGACACGTGCGAACGCGTCGTCGCGATCCACCGCGGACGTTTGGTCGCCGACGAGCCCGTGACGACGATCTCGTCGCGCGCGCGCGAGGCGGGACGGACGCTCGATCAGGAACTCGTGCGCTTGCTCGAGCCGGCGCCGGAAGGAGGCCGCGCGTGAGCGCCCAACCCCTGAGTCTCGTCCGCGGCGCGTGGATCGTCTGTGCGCGCGAGTTTGCCGCGTGGTTCGATTCCGGCGTCGCGACGGCGAGCACCGTTGCCGCTCTGCTGCTCGCGAACTCGATCTACATGAACGAGTTCTTCCTCGCGTCGCGAGTCGACATGGGGCCGTTCTTCGCGCGCCTGCCGATGTTGTTGGTGCTCTTCCTGCCGGCGCAAAGCATGCGCCTCTGGGCCGAGGAGCGACGCACGCGCACGTTCGAGGTCTTGGTCACGTTGCCGCTGCGCACCGGTTCGTTGGTGCTCGGCAAGTTCGCGGCGGCGCTCGCGCTCTACGGATTGTTCCTGGTCGGCACGTTGCCGATCGTCGTCATGCTCTGCGTGCTCGGCTCGCCGGATCTCGGGTTGATCGCGTCGGGCTACCTCGCGGCGTTGTTGCTCGGTGCGTTGTTGCTCGCGGTCGGCGAGTTACTCTCCGCGCTCTCGCCCGATCAAGTCGTCGCGTTCGTGCTCGCGGCGTTGGTGTCGGCGTTGCTGGTGCTCTCGGGCGACGAGCGCTTGGTCGCGATCCTCGACGGCCTCTTCGCGGGCGCGAACGTCGGCACGTGGATCCACGATTCGTTCTCGGTCATCCCCCACTACGAGGAACTCGTCGACGGCGTCGCGAGCGCGCCGGCGCTCGCCTACTTCGTCGGGCTCACCGCGCTCAGCCTCGGCCTCGCGACGACGTTGGTGCGGAGGCTGCGCACGTGAGCGCGGCGCAACGCCGCCTGTTGTTCGCGACCGCGCTCGTCGGTTTGCTCGCGGTCGCGTTCGGAACGCGCGTGCTCGACGCGCTGCGTCTGCCGCGCGTCGACCTCGAGCACACCGGCTGGGTGCGCCTCGACCCCCGCGCTGAACGCGCGATGCACGACCTCGACTCGGAAGTCGTCGCGACGCTGGTGCTATCGGCGCCGGCGGAGTTCCCGTCGTCCGAGCGCGGGCTCGACCGCGAGCTCCACGAATTGCTCGAGCGTCTGACCGTCGCCGGCCGCGGTCGTTTCGTATGGCAGGAGCTCGACCCCGCGCGCTCGCCCGACCTCGCAGATTGGATCGCGGGCCAAGGCGTGACGCCGTTCTCGGTGCGCGAAGTGCGCGCCGATGCGTTCGCGGAGCGCTCGGTCTACGCCGGCCTCGTGTTGAGCTACGGCGCGCACGGCAAGACGGTGATCAACGGGATCTCTCGCGAGCGGCTCGATCAGCTCGAGCTCCTGATCGCCGAGGAACTGCACGAACTCGTGAGCCCTTCGCGGCCGAAGATCGCGCTCGCGAGCAACGCGCCGACGACCGCGCTCGCCGCCGAACTCGCGCGCACCGCCGACGTCGTCTCGGTCGACCTCGAGCGCGGCGAGCCGTTGCCGAGCGGCACCGCGCTCGTCGTCTGGATCGCGCCGCGCACGGCGTCGGACGCCGCGGTCGCCGAACTCGCGCGCGCGATCGACGGCGGCACCAGCGTCGTGCTCGCAGGCGGCGGCCTCGAAGCGGACGGGACGAACGCGCCGTCGCACGCAGCGCTCGCGGCGATCGCGGCGCAGTTCGGCGTGCGCGTCGCCGATGAAGTCGTCGCCGACGACTCCGGCATCTCCAAGAGCGCCGCCGCGGCCGCGAAGTCCGAGCTCGCGGTCGCGTCGATCGCGTCGGAGCAGGACTTCCGTCTGCTCGGTTCGCAACCCAACGGCACGCTCTGTTTCCGCGCGCCGAATCCCCTCGAGCTCGACGCGGCGAAGCTGGTCGAACGCGGCCTCGAATCGCGCGTGGTCTCCGCGAGCGGCGAGCGCGCGTTCCGCCGCGGCACGGCGGCTTCCGGCGCCGATCCGCGGCGCGGGAGCCAAGCGCTCGCGCTGCAACTCGCGCCGAAGGACGGTTGGGGCGGCTCGCTGCTGGTGTTCGGTTCGAGCAGTCCGTTCGAGGACGGCTGGTTCGAACTCGCCGACTTCGCGCACCGCAACCTCGCGCGTGCGTTGGTCGCGTCGCTCGCCGACGCGCAGCGCTCGGCGCGCGTGCGCGCTCGCGGACACGGCGTCGAGCCGTTGCCGACGCTCTCCGCCGACCGACGTCTCGCGTGGCGCGTGGCGGTGATCGGACTCTTGCCGACGTGCCTCTTCCTGTTCGCGGTGTTGCGCGGGCGCATCGCCGCGCTGCGGCTCGCGGCCGGCGGTTCGGGGCGCGATCTCGGGTTCGTCGCGCTGTTGCTCGGGCTCTTCGCGGTCGCGGGCTTCGCCGCGTCGCGCCTGCTCGCGCCGGTCGGCGTCGACGTCACCGTCGAACGCCTGCACACGCTCGCGCCGCGTTCGTTGGTCGCGGCCAAGTCCGCGGTGCGGGCGGTGAAGGTCGAGCTGCTCGCGAGCTCGACGTTGCCGCCGCGCATCGCCGCGACCGTCGCGCGCGTGCGCGTGTTGGTCGCCGACCTCGAGCAAGCCGGCGCGAACCTCGAGTTCGTGCGGCGTCTGCCGGACGCGCTCTCCGACGACGAACGCTCGGAGCTCGCGCGCGAAGGCATCGCCGCGCGCGCCGTCGAGACCCGCGACGAGACCGCGGTCACCGTGCGCGCCGTGTGGGCGGCGTTGCGCGTCTCGACGAGCGACCGCAGCGTCGCGGTCGATCTGACGTCGGCAGACGGCGACGCGATCGCCGAGTTCCGGCTCGTCGGCGCGCTCGAGGAAGCGCTCGGCCGACGCCGACCGTGCGTCGCGTTCGCGGCGGACACGCCGCGCTTGTCGGCGGCGGAAGCGCGCGAGCTCTACGAAGCGAAGAAGCTCTTCGCCCCCACCGAGTCCGACGTGTACTCGCAGGCCGAGGCGTGGCTCGTCGAGAACGGCTTCGACGTCGTGCGCATCGATCCCGCCGCGCCGCGCCTGCCGCAGACCGTCGACGCGATCGTGTGGTTGCAACCGCGCCGCGACGCGACGCCGATGCTCGCGACGGTCGCCGCGGCGCTCGCGCGCGGCACCGGAGTCGTGATCGCCGCGCAGCACTTCACCATCCAATCGCGGCGCCTCGACACCGAGCGCGGCGAGCTCGCGCACTGGCCGCGGCCGCAGTACTGCGACATCGAGAACGGTTTCCTCGCGGACCTCGGCCTCGTGCTCGCGCGCGAGGTGCTGTGCGACGCGAGTTCCGCGACGCTCGACGTCGCGACCGAAGTCGGCGCTCGCCGCGCGGCGCGCGAACTTTCGTTCGAGACGTCGGCGCGACCGTTCGTGTTGCGCGCGCTGCCGGAGGATTTCTCGACGACGTCGCCCATCACACGCGGGCTCTCGGACCTGCGCCTCCCCTACGCGAATCGTTTCCGCGTCGACGCGGAGAAGGTCGCGGCGCACGGCCTGCGCGTCGAGCCGTTGGTGCGCTCGACCGCGAAAGCGTGGACGATCGATTGGAAAGGCGGCGACCTCGCGGCGGAGAGCCTCGCGGTTCCGGCGGAGACGCTCGGGCCGGTCGATCTCGCGCTCGACGTGCGCGGACGTTTTCCGCGCGCCGACGGCACTCCCAGTGAGCACGAAGCGCGCGCGGTGCTGATCGGTTGTTCCGAGACGTTCAAGAACGGCCAGCTCTTCGATCAGGAATGGCGCGCGGCCGACTTCCTGCTCGCGGCGACGACCGCGGCGGCGCTCGGCGACGAGCACGCGGGCATCCTCGCGCAACGTCCGCGCCGCGCCGGCTTCCGCGCGCCGCCGACCGATCAACGGCTCGCGTGGCGCGGGGTCGTCGTGCTCGCGGGACCTGCGCTGGTGCTCGCCTTCGCCTTCGCGATGCGGCGCCTCGCGGCGCGTCCGCTCGCGGGAGTCGGGCCGTGACGCGCGCGGCGCTCTTGCTCGCGCTCGCGGCGGCGCTGTTCTTCGTCTTCGAACGTTCGTTGCGTTCACGCGAGACGCCGCAGCCGACGTTGGTCGAACGCTTGTTGCCGGAGGAGCGGGCGAAGGAGCTCGTCGTCGCCGCGCTGTCGATCGAACAACCCGGCGCGAGCGCGCGCCGCATCGTCGCGCGCAAGGCGGGACTCTGGCGCGCGCTCGACGCGACCAACGCGGTGTGCGATTCGCGCGTGATCGAGCCGTTGGTGCAGTCGATCCTGGAGGCGCGCGTGCTCACGCGCGCGTCGGACGAAGCCGATATCGCGGCGTTCGGGCTCGCGCGGACGCCGCTGTGGCGCATCGAGCTGTGCGGCGCGAAGGTGCTCGCGGATCCGGGGCGCGACGTGTTGCTCGCGCTCGACGTCGGACGTTCGCTGCCGCCGCACGCGACGTTGGTACGCAGGAGCGGCGAGACGAAGGTGCTCGAGCTCGACTTCGACCTCGCGCGCCTGCTCGACGAGACGTTCGCGCGCGGGCCGGTGCCGTTCGAGGACGCGCGCCTGGTCGCCGGGCCGTTCCCCGGCCCGGGCCGGACGATCGATCGCGTGTTCGTCGACCGTGACGACGGGACGGGCCTCGAACTCGTCCGTCAACTCGCGACCGACGCGTCGAGCGCGAGCGAGGCGGCGTGGACGTGGCAACTCTCGGTCGACGGCTTCGCGAAGCCGTGCCCCGCTCCGCGCGCCGAAGCCTTCCTCGCGTTCCTGACGTCGGTGCCGACCGCGGGTGCGCTCGCGCGCCGTTCGGCGAACGAACTCGGCTTCGAGAAACCGACCGTGCGCCTGACGATCCTCGGCTCCGGCGGCGACGCGATGGTGCTCGAGCTCGTGCTGCGCCGCGACGAGAACGAGGCCTACGGCTTCAACCGCACGCTCGACACGCTCGCGCGGATGGACCCGGTGCTCGCCGAGTTGCTCGCGCCGAGCGCGGCGAGCTTCCTCGAGCTCGACCGTCCGAACCTGTGGGACTCGTGGCTGCGCGAACACTTGCGCGTCGAGCCCGGGCGATGACGCGGACCTGGACGTTCGGCGAGCTCGAGATTTCCGACGCGCGCGAGCGTCTCGACGTCGACGTGATCCACGGCTACTTGACGCGTTCGTACTGGGCCGAGGGCATTCCGCGCGAGGTCGTCGAGCGTTCGCTCGAGCACTCGCTCGGCTTCGGCGCGTACCTCGGCGCGCGCCAAGTCGGTTTCGCGCGCGTCGTCACCGATCGCGCGACGTTCGCGTGGCTGTGCGACGTCTTCGTGCTCGAGGAAGCGCGCGGTCGCGGCGTGTCGAAGCGTCTGATGGAGTGCGTGGTCGCGCATCCGGACTTGCAAGGCTTGCGGCGCTTCAGTCTGGCGACGCGCGACGCGCAGGAGCTGTATCGACGCTACGGCTTCGAGCCGATCGGCGATCCGACGCGCTACCTCGAGATCCTGAAGCGCGAGCTCTACGCGCGCTGAACTTCACTCCGCGCGCGAGAAGAAGAAATCCTCGGCGCGCTCGACGCCGTTCTCCTTGCCCTCGATGCGCGCGTGCAGCGAACCGTCGGCGCGCAGGCGGTAGACGACGCGCTGAGGGAAGTCGTGCGTCGGGTTCTCGAAGACGACCAGGCCCGCTTCGAGCTTCACGCACTCGAACGCGGTCGAATCACGCCCCGCGGGCAACGCGACGTAGCGCCACGCGCCGCCGGTGAGCTCCGGCCCTTCGATGCGCAGGTGCTCGAAGAACACCGTCTTGCCGCCGGCGAGCACGCGGCCCGCGCCGAGCATCGAGCCGCCGCGCAACGGCGTCCAATACTCCTCGGTCGTCGCGCCCGCCTGCTCTCCGCGCCACACGCCGGCGATCCACGCGGGCGTCGGCGTCGACGCGGGAGCTGCGGCCGGCGCGCGACATGCGGTCGAGAGCAGAGCGAGCAGAACCAACGTGAAGAGTCGCATGTTCAATCTCCTTGGACGTGGACGACGACGCGTCGTCGGTGAGCGGAAGTACGATGTTCGACGAGGTAGAGCGCCTGCCACGTGCCGAGCGCGAGCGCGCCGTCGACGATTGGCACGGACTCCGACGAACGCGTGATCGCGCCGCGCAAGTGCGCGGCCATGTCGTCGGGACCTTCGGCGTCGTGCTCGTAACGCGGATCGCCGTCGGGCGCGAGGCGCGCGAACCACTGCAAGAGATCGCGCAGCACCGCGGGGTCGGCGTTCTCCTGGATCAGCAGGCTCGCGGAAGTGTGCGCGCAGAAGACCGTCGCGAGGCCGACGCACACGCCGCTCGCGCGGACGATGCGGCGGAGTTCCGCGGTGAGGTCGGTGCAGCCGCGACCGGCGGTGCGCACTTCGAGCGTCTCCTGGTGCTGCTTCACGCGCGAGGAAGGATGACGCGAGAGAAGCGCCGCATCAACGCGTCGGCCGCGCTTCGCTCGTTGCGAGCCGCGCGGCCGACCATGTAACGAACTCGAACTCAGAACTGCGAGTCGAGCACGACCAACGTCGCGGGCCCGCCGAGCAGACGCTTCTTCGCAAGGGTGCGGACGAAGGTCTGGACGTGCCACACTTCGCCTTGGACGCCGACGGGCAGGCTCGACACGCCGATCGCGCTGTCGAGCACGCCGGTCGGTCCGACGATGCCCATCGAGACGCGATAGAAGAACGGGCCCTTGGCGAGCGACACGCCCGCGAACGGCGGCATGTCGACGAATTGCGTGGCCGTCGAGAGGAAGACGTAGACGTGATCGCCGGGGACGCCTTCGAAACTCAGTTGGATGCCGGAGAGCTCGTGGGAGAGATTCGGCGCGTGTGTGAGGCGCACCGGAGTCGCGGGTTCGGTGAGCGTCGCTCCCGCCGCGAGCGAATCGGCGAGGCCGGGCGCTCCGTCGGTCTGCGTGCAGGTGGTGCCGCCGCCGACCGTGCCGCCGATGCCGCCGACGCGCGACGTGTCCATCAAACGCGCGGTCGCGCCCGAACCGCCGAGCACCAGACCGTGGCCGCCGTTGCCGCCCTGTCCCGGCGGAATCCCGGTGATGCAGTCGCCGAGACCGTCGCCGCCCGAGCCGGCGTCCGCGCCGGTGAACGTCGAGTGCACCGAGAACAGGAAGCCGTCGACGAGCACGCAGCCCGAGCCGCCGGCGGTGCCGTCGGTGCCGAACGACGCGAGGTCCTCGCCGCCGTGGCCGCCCTCCGAGGTCACCGAGTAGAGCGCGAGTTGGCTCTGCGTGACATGGATCCCGTCGCCGCCGCTCGCCGGATACTCACAGACTCCGCCACCCTTGGCGGTGGTCGACATCAGCGCGACATCGGCCGCTTGGTCGAGCATCAAACCGGCGCCGCCGTCGGCTCCGAGCGTCGCGCAACCGCCGAGCAACGTCAGCCCTTGCACGCGCACCGAACCGAGGGACGTCACGACCTCCAACGCATTGGCGGTCTGGCCATCGATCGTGAAGGCGTCGCCTTGCAGCACCACCGCGCTGCCGGCCGCGAGGTTCGCGATGCGTACGGTTCCATTGACCAACACCGCTTCGCCCGCCGACGTGTCGACGCGCGCCGCGATCGTCAGCGCCTTGCCGTCGATCGTGAAGCCCGCGTACGTGCCGGAGTCGACGAGGACGATGTCGCCCGCCGCGGCGGAGTCGACCGCGATCTGGATGTCGGTCATCGCGGGCGGATTGGGTCCGACGACCCAAACCTTCGACGACGCCGCGGCGTTCGACGTGTTCTGCGCGGTGAGCAGCACCAGTGCGCTTCCACCGACGGCGAGCGCGGAGCTGAGCACGCGCGTCCAAGCGGTCTGTTTCCAACGGGCCATGGCTACCTCATCGATTCGAAAGGGGTCTCGAGCGACTCGCGACGGGATGAATCGCGAATCGACGCGGCGATGTAGCGCGCGACTCGTACCTAGTTTCGAACGGCGCCGTCACAAGTCCCGACGAGTCCGAAGATCGCCTCGACTTCGGCCGCAGAGATGACGAACGCGAAACGATGCGCGCGCAATCGCGCACGGCGTGCGCGAACTCGCGCGGCCGCCGCGGAGGCTCACTTCCCGATCAGGAAGTGAGCGATGTCGCCCTCGCGCATCACGTACTCGCGGCCTTCCGAACGCAGCTTGCCCGCGGCCTTGATCGCCGCCTCGCTCTTGAACTGCACGAGGTCGTCGATGGAGTAGATCTCGGCGCGCACGAAGAACTTCTCGAAGTCCGAGTGGATCACGCCTGCGGCGACCGGCGCGGTGTCGCCCTTGTGGATCGTCCACGCGCGGATCTCCTTCGGGCCCGCGGTGAAGTACGTGGAGAGGCCGAGCAAGTTGAACGCCTGACGAATCAGACGGTTCAAGCCCGGCTCGGCGAGACCGAGGTCGGCGAGGAACGTCGCGCGGTCGGCGGGCTCCATCGCGGAGAGCTCGCCCTCGATGTCGCCGCACAGCGGGATCATCTGCGATCCCGACTTCTCCGCCTGGGCACGCACGACGTCGACCATCGGCGAACGGCCTTCGAGGTCGTCGTCGCCGACGTTCGCGACGAAGAGCACGGGCTTCATCGTGATCAGGAAGAGCGGGAAGAGCGCCTCGCGCTCCGGTTTGGTCCAAGCGTGCGAGCGCAACGAGTCGCCGCGCTCGAGCAACCCCTTCGCCTTCTCGAACGCGTCGCGTTGGACGATCGATTCCTTGTCGCCGCCCTTCGCCTTCTTCGACACGCGGTCGAGCGCGCGCTCGACGGTGTCGAGGTCTGCGAGCGCGAGCTCGACGTCGATGATCTCGATGTCGCGCAACGGATCGACCGAGCCCGCGACGTGGATGATGTCCTTCTTCGCGAAGCAGCGCACGACGTGGAGGATCGCGTCGCACTCCTTGATCGTGCCGAGGAACTTGTTGCCGAGGCCTTCGCCCTGCGACGCGCCCTTCACGAGACCGGCGATGTCGACGACCTTCAGCGACGCGGGGAGGATGCGCTCGGTCGGGATGAAGCCGTTGATCTTCGCGAGCCGCTCGTCGGGCACGTCGACGACGCCGATGTTCGGCTCGATCGTGCAGAACGGATAGTTCGCGCTCTGGGCGCCGGCCGCCGTGATCGCGTTGAAAATGGTCGACTTGCCGACGTTGGGCAGTCCGACGATGCCGCATGCGAGTCCCATGGTGCGCGCCTCAGCTCAACAGGGCCGTGCAGTCGATCTCGACGCGCGCGCCGCGCGGCAACGCCGCGACGGCGACGGTCGAGCGCGCGGGCGGCTCACCGGTGAAGTGACGGGCGTAGACCTCGTTCATCGCCGCGAAATCGCCCATGTCGATCAAGTACACGTTGCACTTGACGACGTTGGAGAAGCTCGTCCCCGCCTGCGCGAGCACCGCCTTCAAGTTCAGGAGCGCGCGCTCGGTCTGCGCGCGGATGTCGCCGTTCAGGAACTCGCCCGTGGCGGGATCGAACGCGACCTGACCGGAGCAGTGCACGAAACCGCCGGCGACGATCGCCTGGTTGTACGGACCGATCGCCTTCGGCGCGTGGGAGGTGGAGACGACGCTGCGAGTCATGTCAGGAGCCTTGGGGTCGCGCGCGACGCTTGCGCAGGAGGGTGAGGACGGACTTCGGCACGAACGGCGCGAGGTCGCCGCCCAGCGCCGCGATCTGACGGACGAGGGTGCTCGAGATGTGAGCGTGTTCCGGCGACGCGGCGAGGAGGACGGTCTCGATCTCGGGCGCCATCGCTCGGTTCGAGCGCGCCATCTGCAGCTCGTACTCGACGTCCGCGCCGTCGCGCAGGCCGCGCAGGATCACGCCGGCGCCGAGCGACTTGCAGCCGTCGACCACCAGGCCTTCGAGGCGCACGACGTCGACGTTGGGGAGGTCGGAGCTCGCGTCGCGCAGCAGCACGAGGCGCTCGTCGACCGACAGGAGCCCGGTCTTCGTCGGATGGGTCGCGACGGCCAACGTGACGCGCTCGAACACCCGCGCCGCGCGCCGCACCAGATCCACGTGACCGAGGGTCACCGGATCGAACGTGCCCGGGAAGAGGGCGTGCTTCGCGGGCGCCGGACGGGTCTTGGCCATCCGCGGAATTGTAGCGAGACCGAGCTCCGGTTTCGTCGGCCGTTTTCGCGCGCGACGTGTAACCGCGGACGCGCGGCCCGGTCGAGCAGGTTCGAGAGCCGCCGTGCGCGCGACACCTGAGAAACACTCGAATCCTCGTCCGCCCGCGCGACCGCTGCTCGCCGTCGCGCTCGCGCTCGCCGTCGGCGCGGCCGGCGGCGTGCACCGCGGCGCGTGGGCTCCGTTCGCGTTCGCGTCGCTCGCGGCGCTCGTCGTGGCGTCGGTCGCGTGGGTGTGCGGTTGGGTCCGCGCAGGCGGATCGATGCAGCTCGGCATCGCGCGGCGCGGCGAGGTGCTTCCGACCGGCGGAATCCTGATCGCGTTGGCGGCCGCGTCGTTCGCGCGCGCCGCGGTCGATCCGGTGACGCCCGAGCTCGACGCCCCCGACGTCGCGGGAGCGTGGTGCGTGCAAGGCGCGTTGCACGGCAAGGAGTACGGAACGCTCGAGCCACGACCCGGTGAGACGATCGAGCTCGGCGCGGGCTGGGTCGAGGAAGGCGAACGCATTCGCGTGCTCGAGACCGCGGACCGCTCGCGCACCGCACGCGGTCCCGGCGAGATCGACGAATCCGACGCGCGCGGCATGCGCACGCCGCTCCCCGACGAGATCGTGCGCCTCGCGCCTTCCACACGCGCGGCGAATCCGTTCACGCGCTTGCGGCGAGCGCTGGCACGCGCGTGCGATCGCGCGGGCGGCCCGGAGAACGGGCCGCTCTTGCGCGCGCTGGTGTGCGGCGACACGTCGCGCTTCGACGCGGAGACGCTCGACCTCTTCACGCGCACGGGCACGCGGCATCTGCTCGCGGTCAGCGGCCAACACGTGACGTGGATCGCCGCGTTCGCGTTGCAGCCGTTGTCGCGCGCGCTCGGCGGGCTGCTCGCGTGGATCCTGCCGGGACGTTTCGGCGCGTTGCGCGAGCTGCTGTTCCTCGCGGCCGTCCTCGTCTACGTGCCGATCGCCGGCGGCGCATCGCCGGTGCGGCGCGCGGCGGTCGCGTTCGTGCTCGCGACGGCGGCCGGCGCGCTCGTGCGAAACTCCCGTGGCGGCCGGCGCGTCGACACGTTGTCGCTGTGGAGCTTCGCGTTGCTCGCCGAGGTGACGCTCGCGCCGCGCGCGATCGGCGAGGTCGCGTTGCTCCTGTCGTACGCGGCGACGCTCGGCTTGCTGCTCGCGGCGGCGCCGCTGGCGCGGCTGTTCGTCGGACCGAAACGGTTCGAGCTCGCGGAGCATTGGCACACCGCGTTCGCGCGGCGCGTGCGGCAGACGGTCGCCCTCGCGCTCGGCGCGTCGTGCGCCGCGGTGCTCGCGACGCTGCCGATCTCGTGGAGCGTGTTCGGCGAGTTCAGCGTGCCGGGCGCGCTGATCACCGTCGCCGCGGTGCCGCTGTTCGCGTGCTTGTTGTTCGGCGGTTGGATCTGGGTCTGCATCCCGAGCTGGAACCTCGCGCCGCCGTTCGTCGCGGTCGCCAAGGCGCTGCTCGCGCTCTTCGCGTTCGGCGATCGTTTGCCGGGCACGCCCCTCGTCCTGCCGCCGCGGCCGGGCTGGCTCCTTTTCGCCGCGACCGCGGCGACCTTCGCGGCGCTCGCGCACCGCGGCGTTGCGGCGCGACGCGCGCGACTCGCCGCGCTCGCCGCCGCGGCGTGGGCGGCGTTGCTCGCGCCGTGGGTCGCGGCGCCGCGCGGGCTCGAGGTCGTCGCGTTCGACGTCGGTCACGGCACCGCGGTCGCGTTGCGCGCGCCGGGCGGCGAGACGTGGCTCTTCGACGCCGGCTCCCGCGATCGCACGCGGGTCGCCCAAGCGGCGGTCGTTCCGACGCTCGCGGCGTGGGACACGGGCTCGCTCGGCATCGTCGCGTCCCACGACGATCGCGACCACGTGTCGGCCTTGTCGTGGATCGCCGAGCGCTTTCGCCCGCGCGTCTGGGCGGGGGCGCTCGACCCGGCGCCGCGTGCGACAGCGCTCGCGGTCGGCGCGCTCGATCTCGGGGTCGGCAGGCTGCGGCTCTCGACCTCGGGTCCGCTGCGGCTCGACCTCGTGCGCGCGTACGACGGCCCGGGCAACCTGGGCTCGCGCAGTTTGCGCGCCGAGGTCGGCGAGAGCGCCGTGCTGCTGTGCGGCGACGCCGAGGGCTCGGCGCTCGCGCTCCAGAGCGCGTCGGAGACGTTCCGCGGGCCGGTCGACGTCCTGCTCGCGCCCCACCACGGCTCGGAGACCGAAGGGCTCGGCGCGTTGCTCGCTAGAACGCGGCCGACCGAAGTCTGGATCAGCGAGTCGCGCCCCGCGCCGATCCTGGCCGAACTCGCGCGCCGCGGCTTGCTCGTGCGGCAGACCTGCGCGACCGGCGCGTTGACCTTCGACTCCACCGCGTCCGGACCCTGAAGGTGGCACGAAACTCGCGAAGCTCGTGGCGTCGACCCCGCCGGGCGCGGAATTCAACACGGCGGCGCGTCGAACGCGCGGTTCGAAGGTCGCACTCCCGACGAACCGCACGGTCTGCCGAGCGATAGCGCGAGGCCAGACTCGGCAGAGCAAGGTATTCGAATGGGCGGTGGCGTGGGCAGGACCCGAAAGGGGCACGTCGCCGCCCTGCTTCTTTTCAGCGCGCGTTGATTTGCGTGGGGCTTGCCGAACTCGGGTTGCTCGACCTTCCACTCCCACTAGCTTGGATGCCATGAAGCTCGCCACACACGCTCGTCGTTCGTCCACCGTGTCGGTGCTCTCGATCCTCGTCGGACTCGCGCTGTGCGCGCCGACGGTCGCCGCGCAGGAGACCGCGCCCGACACCGCCGCGTCGTCGGACGCCGTCGATCCGAACGCGCGCGAAGTGCGCCGCGTCCTGTCGCTCGCCGGCGGCGGATTCGTGCGCGCCAAGTCGCGCCTCGCCGGCGACCAGTGGGAGTACCTCGACGGCACCGCGTGGAAATCGCTGCCCGTCGATCGCGTGGTGCACGCGGCGGTCGAGCGCGACTTGCTCGCCGAGGCGAAGCGTCTCGCCGTCGGCGTCGACCGCGACCAAGCGCGCCGCGGCGTGTACGCCGATTGGCTGTGCGGCGCGGGGCTTTTGACGGAGGGCGTGAAGGAGCTCGACACGCTCCTGACGCGCGACCCCGACTCGAAGATCGCGCTCGACACGTGCGCCAAGCTCGCCAGCTTCGTGCGGGCCTCGAACGCCGACGCGAAGACCGACGCCGGACTGACCGAGTGGTTCCGCGCCGGCGCGGGCTTCGGTCCGACGATGCGCGAGGTCGCCGTGCGTCAACTCGGCGCGCGTGCCGAGCGCGAGACGCTCGACGCGCGGCTCACCAAGGAACTCGGCGCCGATTCGTCGCGCGTGCGCGCGTTCGCGGTGCTGGCGTTGCGTCGCCTGCGCCCGGGCGCGGAACTGCGCGGCCTCGCCTCGCGCGCGGTGCTCGACGGCTCCGAACAAGTGCGCCATGAAGCAGCCCTCGCGCTGAAGACCGCAGACGAACCCGCGGTGGTCGCGCCGGTGGTGCGCGCGCTCGGATCGCGCTACTCGTCGGTGCGCGCGAACGCGATCGACGCGCTCGGTGCGATGCAGTACCCGTCGGCGATCGAGCCGTTGATCGCGTACCTCGAAGCGGCCGCGACGCAGAGCGGCGGCGGTTGGACTCCGCCCGCGGCGAGCATCTTCGTCGGCCGCCAAGTCGCGTACGTGCAGGATTACGACGTCGAGGTCGCGCAGTTCTCCGCGGTCGCCGATCCGCAGGTCAACACGTTGATCGAAGGCTCAGTGCTCGACGTGCGCGTGATCAGCGCGTACACGGTCGGCCAAGGCGCCGAGGTGCGGCGCGTGCGCGAGGCGTTGCAGAATTTGACGCAAGCCAACCCGGGCAACAGCGCCGCGCAATGGCGCGCTTGGTGGCAAGCGAATCGCGCTCGCTTCGCCGACGAAGCTCCGCGCACGAACGCCGGTTCGTAGAACACGCTCGTAGAATCGAGAGCACGTCGGTCCGGCCGCGGAGTTGCGGTGCGCTCGACGACGAAGTCCGAAAGGCGCGCGGAATTCCGCGCGAGCGCAGTGACTTCGAGTTCGCTCGCAACCTAAGTGCGCGCCCCTCTTCCGGCTTTCACGCACTTCCCCGACCGCCGACCGTAGGAGTCGACTCATGCGCCTCCCGCTGCAGCCTTCCTCTCGCGCTTCTCGGACTTCGTTCGCGCGGATCGCGCCGCTCGCGATCGCGCTCTTCGGCGCTTGCTCGCAAGGCAGCGACGGAGGGAAAGGCACGTCGCGCTTCGACGGCCCCGGCGGCGAGCTGCTGTTGAACGCGACGCTGCAAGACGGACGCGGCGACCGGCTCGCGCTCGAAGCGGTGTACGCCGGCCGCTTGGTCGATCTGTACGCGACCGGCGCGCAGGGTGAACAGGAGCTCGTCACCCGCGACTTCGTCGCGCCGGCGGACGTCGAGCTCGAGAACGCCGACTGGCGCCTCGACTACGACGACGTGTTCGCGCGCGATCAGCTGATCGTCGCGCACCCGAAGACCGCGCGTCGGTTCCTCGACGTCGTCGCCGCGCTCGACGCGCGCCTCGAACGTCTCGCGGATCACGGGCTCGATGCGAGTGAGCTGCCGCCGTACTCGACCGTCGCGCGCAACGGCGTGCTCGTGCTCGCGTTCGACGACCTGCTCGATCCGCAAAGTGTCGACAGCGAGAGCATCCGCCTCGCGGTCGGCCGCCTCGGCGATCGACCGTTCGCCGCGCGCGTGTTCGCCGACCGTCACCACGGGGCGATGATCGACCAAGACGGCGACGGTCGGCTCGAGTTCCATCCGTCGCGCGTGATTGTCGCTCCCGCGATCTCGACCGCGGACGTCGACGCGTCGGACATCACGCTGACGGCGCAACCGCTCGGACTTCCGAGCGGCGCGGGCGAGAACGAACCCAACGTCGTCCTGCGCCTCGCGACCGACGGCGGCTCGCGTGTGCGCAACGCGTCGGGCGTTTCACTCGGGCAGGGCGGCGAGTTCACCGAGGCCGCGACGCACGACGTCGTGCGCTCGTTCGCGACGCGGCCGAGCGACGACGAGAAAGCGTTCCTCACGTCGTCGGTCCCGCTGACGATCATCGGTCACCAAGCGGTTCAAGTGACGCAAGCGACGCCGCTCGGCGGCGGCGCGTTCCAGCTCGACCTGCTCTACGCGAGCCTGCCGTGCGCCGCGTCCGTGCAACTGCGCGACACGTTGATCTCGAGCAACGGCTCGCTGCTGGTCGCGACCGCGCCGTCCGCGGCTCCGGTGGGCGGCGTGATCACCGGTGCGCTCTTCAGAGTCTTGACCGGCACGTCGCCGCACACCGGCGCTGCGCAACTCAGCTTGAAGTGGCAACCGGGCACGACGACTCCGCCCGCGTGCTTCGTGACGTTCTCGCCGCCGCCGCTCGCGTTGCCCGCGCGCGGTGTCTCGCCGAACGCGCGGGTCTCGGTCTCGTTCAACCAACCGATCGACCCCGCGTCGCTCGGCGCGTTCGACACGTTCCGGATCCTCGACGCGAGCAAGACGTCGCCGTTGCACCGCTTCGTCGTCGGCACGCTGGTGACCGCGGCGTCGCAGAGCGATCTCACTTTCGTTCCGTCGCTCCCGCTGCAACACACGACCGGTCTCGCGGAGACGTTCGAGGTCGAGCTCGCCGGCGGACCGCAAGGCCTCCGCGGCACCGGCGGCGCGCAATTCCGCCCGGCCGGATTCCACACGAGCTTCGAACTCGACTCGCAAGCCGCCGGCGTGCAGAGCGACAACCTCGTGCTGCGCTTCTCGTCGGCCGACGAAGACGTGCCGAGCTTCGCGACGTTCCCGACGCCGGAAGTGCGCGGGCAATTCCTCTACGACCTCGCGAACGAACAGCTCGTGCCGCGACCGGTGACGCGCTTCTCCGCGACGCTCGACGCGAGCAATCCGATCGTCGGCGCGATGATCCCGTTCACGCAGGGGCTCCAGACGCCGCTCGTGCCGCTCGGCTCGAAGATGATGCAGGCGTGGCGCTACCACGACCTCGGCTTCTCGTTGACCGAGGAATCGACGATGAACGTCGATGTCGAAGGCTTGAACTGGTCGCCCTCCGTCGGCTCGGTGAACTTCGATCAGTTCCCGCAGTTCCAGATGGCGCTGACGCACGGACACTTCCTGCCCGACGAGGTGATCAACCCGCAGTCGCTCCTGCCGAAGTACCCGGCGAGCGGCCTGAGCAAGACGTACTCCGCCAACGTCGGAGATGCGGCGAGCGATCCGTTGACGATCGTGCACCCGAAGGACTGGGGCTACACGGTCGCGGCGGCGGACACGTTCGTTTCCGCGAGCGGCACGGTGCTGCAGCCGTGGCCCTTGAACCATCAACTTCCCGCCGGCCAAGCGCCGCGCTACTACACTTGGCGCGACACCGCGCAGACGTACGTAGGAGCGCCGGGCGGCACGGGAGCGGAAACCGGACGCTTCGTCCAAGTGTTCGGCATCGGGACACCGGGAGTGCCGTACGCGAAGGACGCGGTGCCGACGGTCGGCTTGCCGTTGCTGATGGAGTTCCGCTGCTATCCCTCCGGCAGCTCGATCGGGCTCAACGGCCTGAAGATCGCGATCGCGATCAACTCGTCCGCCGCGCCGTTCTTCCGTGCGTTCTCGTCCGGCGGGATCCTCGCGGGCGGACAGCCGAAGACCGTCGATCCCGACGCCGAGATCGCCGCCAGCGGCGGCGTGAATCCGTCGACCGGCTTCGCGACGCTACCGACCGACAACTCCGTGTACATCGGCCAAGCCGACTTCGTCGTGCGCGTCAGCCGCGCGCACACGATCTGGCTCGACACCGAGTTCACCGCGCCGACGTTCGCGCCGCCGGTGATCGAGCCCGCGGCCGTCGACCAACCGGCCGGCACGCAGATCGTCGTCGCGTACCGCGGCGCGACCGCGATCGACAACTTCCCGTCGGCTTCGAACCAAGGCTCGTGGGCGAACGCCGACAACCTCGACTTCTACGGCAACAGCAAGAGCGCCGCGCTCGGCGGAACCGCGATGTTGAACTTCACGCCGACGTTCCTCAACTTCGATTCGGGTTGGAAGCCGTCGCTCGCGACGTTGAACGGCTCGAAGTACGTGCAAGCGCGTTTCAGCTTCATCGCCAACGCGACGACCAACCTCTCGCCGCGGCTCTCGACGTTCGGGTTCGCGTACTCGAACTGACGCTCTCTTAGGCAGAATCCAACGGGCGCTTCGACCGCGAGGTCGGAGCGCCCGCGACGTTCTCACGCGCTCGGCGCGGAACCGAAGCTCGACTCGACGTAACCCTTGAAGCCCTGCACCGCGGTGCGCTGCAAGTAGAACGCGAGTCCGCGCAAGCCGCCGAGCTCCTCGCCTCCGCCCGCGCGCCCCGGTCCGCCGTGGATCGACGCCGGCAACACCATGCCCGGCGGCAGGCCCTGGTCGGCGAGCTTGTCGCTGCCGACCCACACGCGACCATGCCACGGCGCGAGGCCGAGCACCACGCGCTCGATCGTCGCCGCGTCGTTCGAGTAGAGGCTCGCCACCAATCCGCCGCCGCCCTGCGCCGCGAGTGCGATCGCTTCGTCCGGCGTTCCGTCGTACGGCAGGATCGTCGCGCAAGGTCCGAAGACTTCCTCGGCGTGGAACGCGGCGTCGTGCGCGTCGCGCGCGACCAGCAGCGTCGGCGCGACGAACCAGCCCTTCTCGCGGATCGATTTCGCGCCGCCGGTCGCGACCTCGGCGTGCGCCGCGAGGCGTTCGATGCCGGCGCGCACGTCGCGCAGTTGGTTGGCGCTCGCGAGCGGCCCCATGCGCGTCTCGGCCTCCGACGGATCGCCGACCTTGGTCTTCGCGAGCGCCGCGCCGAGGTCCGCGCGCACATCGCCGACGCGCTCCTTCGGTACGAAGATGCGCCGCACCGCGGTGCACTTCTGTCCGGTCTTCTGAGTGACGTCGAGCGCGACGTTCGAGAGGAACGTGCCGTACGCATCCGCCGACGAGTCGACATCGGATGCGAGGATCGCGCAGTTCAGCGAGTCGGCTTCGAGGTTGACGCGCACGTTTCGCGCGACGAGGTTGGCGTGACCGCGCAACTTCGCAGCAGTTCCCGACGAACCGGTGAACGCGAGCGAATCCTGCGGCCCCATGTGATCGAGCAGATCGCCGACCGGACCCGCGACGAACTGGTACGCGCCCGCCGGCAACACGCCCGACTGCACGACGATCTCCGCGACGCGCCACGCGACCAACGCGGTCGGCGTGCCGGGCTTCTCGATCACCGGCGAACCGGCGAGCAGCGCGCACGCCGCCTTCTCGAGCATGTTCCACGCCGGGAAGTTGAACGCGTTGACGTGCACGGCGGCGCCGAGGCGCGGCACGAGCACGTGCTCGCCCCAGAAACGCGCGGTGCGGCCGAGTTGGACTCCCGGGCCGTCGGTGAGGAAGCGTCGCTCCCCCACCGCCGCGCCGAACGTCGCGTAGGCGGCAAGCGTCCCGATCGCGCCGTCGATGTCGAACTTCGCATCGCCGCGGGTGGTGCCCGCGTTCCTGACCGAGAGCTCGATCAGCTCCTCGCGGTGCGCGTGGATCGCGGTCGAGAGCGCCTTCAGCATCGCCGCCCGCTCGGCGAACGTCTTCGCGCGCAACGCCGGGCCACCGACGTCCCGCGCGTGCGCGAGCACCGCCCGGAAGTCGATGCCGCCGGCGCGGGTCTCTGCGAGGGGCTCCTCGGTGGTCGCATTGAAGAGCGGCGTGGCGGCGCCGTCGCCGGCGATCCAGCGCTCTTGGACGAAGCTCGTCAGGGTCTGCATGGTCTCTTTCGGGTCGACGCGAAGGGCGCACACTCTATCGAGCAGGCGCCCGGAGCCGTTAGCCTCCGTTCGCCGCCGCGCGCGACGCGTCCCCGCGAATGCGCCGGGCGGTGCGCCGTAGGCGGGCCGGCTTTCGAAAGGAGTCTCTCGATGATCGCGATGTTGGGTGCCCGCGGAATGGTGTTCTTGCTCGCTGGTCTATTCCTACTCGCCCTGCTCGTCCTCGGCGGTCTCGCGTTCGCCGCGATCAAGATCCTCGGGAAGCGCCAGGGCGGAGAGACGCTCGCCGGCGTCACCGGTTGCGCGATCGCGGCGGGGCTCGGCTGCCTCGGCCTGTGCGTGCTGCTCGGGTTCGGCGTGATCGCCGCGTTCGTTTTCGCGGCGCGGGTCGCCGACCGAGCGATCGATCACCTGCCGACCGGCCGTTGGCGGCTCGAACATCACGACACCTTCCCTCCGGCGGCGCCGTGGAACGACCACGCGCGCTTGGTCTTCCGCGCCGAGGGCGAGCACGTCGACTACCACCCGCTGCTCGCGATCGTGCGCGAGGTCGTCGGGCGCGACGCGCTCTCCTCGACGTCGATCGAGCACGACGTCGGCGGCACGGCGGTCACCGAGATCTCGATCCAGATCAGCGGCGACGGCGACGAGCTCCAACGCATCGATGACGAGCTCGAAGCGCGCACCGCGGGCTTCCAGCTCCCCGACGGCACCGAGGTCGAGTACCTCGGCGTCCGGCGCGACGTCTGAGCCTTGATTCGCGCGCGCGGGCCACGCAGGCTCTCGCCATGGAGACCGAGCTCCCGCACGCCGCGCGTTGGTTGCCGCCGAAGACGTTCGAGAACGACTTCGCGATCGTCACCGGCGGAGGCACCGGGCTCGGCCTCGAGATCTCGCGCGGACTCTGCGCCCTCGGCGCGCGCGTCGTCATCCTTTCGCGCGACGCCGAACACCATCGCGCGTTCATGGACGAATGCGCGACGCGCGGTTGGCGCGGCGAGGCGGCGACGCTCGATCTGCGCGAGCCCGTCGACGTCGAGCGCGCGGCGAACGCGCTCGCCGAACGCCACGGCGCGCCGACGATTCTGGTCAACAACGCGGCGGGCAACTTCGTGTGTCCCGCGGAGCGCTTGTCGGCGCGCGCGTGGCGCGCGGTGCTCGGCATCGTGCTCGACGGCACGTTCTACGCGTCGCGGTACTTCGGGAAGCACATGATCGAAGCGCGCCGCGGCCGGATCCTCAACGTCGTCGCGACGTACGCGTGGACCGGGATGCCGGGCGTCGTGCACAGCGCGAGCGCGAAGGCCGGCGTGCTCGCGATGACGCGCACGCTCGCCGTCGAATGGGCGCGGTTCGGTCTGCGCGTCAACGCGATCGCGCCGGGACCGTTCGAGAGCGAGGGCGCGCGCGGCAATCTCTGGCCCGACGAAGCGATGAAGGCGCGCATCGAGTCGGGCATTCCGCTCGGACGCTTCGGCACCGCCGACGAGATGGCGGCGCACTGTCTGTGGTTGCTCTCGCCCGCGTCGAGCTACGTCAACGGCGAGTGCTTCACGATCGACGGCGGCGCTTCGCTCGGCCGCGGCATGTGGACCGAAGGCGCGACGCGCAAGGGAACGGAGGAACGCGCGTGAGCGATGCTCCTCCGACCCGCGGTCATCTCCTGACCGAGCAACGCAACCCCGCGTCGCACGAACTCGATCGCCTGACGACGCTCGAAGCCGTCGACTTGATCCAACGCGAAGATGTCGGCGTGCATCGCGGACTCTACGCGGCGCGCGAGGCGATCGTCCGCGCGATCGACGTCATCGCCGAGCGGCTCGAGCGCGGCGGTCGCTTGATCTACGTCGGCGCGGGCACGAGCGGTCGACTCGCGATGCTCGACGCCGTCGAATGCCCGCCGACGTTCCAGAGCGATCCGCGCCAAGTGCAAGCGGTGCTCGCGGGCGGGCTCGATGCGTTGACGCGTTCGATCGAAGGCGCGGAGGACGACGCGCAAGCGGCGGCGAAGGAGCTCGATGCGCGCGCGCTCGCCGAACGCGACGTCGTCTTCGGCATCGCGGCCGGCGGAACGACGCCGTTCGTGCACGGCGCGCTCGACTTCGCGCGTGCGCGCGGCGCGGCGACGATCTTCTTCGCGTGCGTCAGCGCCGAACACGCGCCCGATCGCGCCGACGTCTCGATCCGCGTGTTGGTCGGACCCGAGGTGTTGACCGGCAGCACGCGCCTGAAGGCGGGCACGGCGACCAAGCTCGCGCTCAACACGATCTCGACGTTGGTGATGACCAAGCTCGGCAAGGTCCACGAGAACCTGATGGTCGACGTCAACACGCGCGCGAACACCAAGCTCGTCGACCGCGGCGCGCGCATCGTCGCGGAGCTCACCGGCCTCGACTACGAGCGTGCGAAAGCACTGCTCGCTTCCGCCGACGGCGAAGTGAAGACCGCGATCGCGATGCACCGCGCGAAGGTCGACGCCGCGGAAGCTCGGCGACGCCTAGCGGCTGCGCACGGTCGCTTGCGCGAACTGTGACGTCGCAACGACCTTGCGCTCAGTCCTGCATGCGCGCGACGTCGAAGAGCATCTCGTAGCTCAGGCTGCCGGAACCTGTGGACGCGGCGACTTCGTACGAGACGTATTGCGACCGATCGCCTGACCACAGATTGCTCGTTCCATCGGCGGTCGGAACGAGCATGAAACACCCGATGAGGTCACCGGCCTCGTCCCCGCGCCCCTTCAGAGGGACGACAGAGCTACCGGTGGTTCCTTGGCGAGAGTACGCGGTGGCGTAGAGGATCTCGGGCAGGTCGAACGCGGCTCGGTCTTCGAACGGCAGGGAATTCGGACCGTGGTAGTCGCCGCCTTCGACTCCGGCGCTCGCGTAGCGCCGCAGGATCTCGATCTGACGCGCATAGTGCGCCTGGATCGCCTCGGGTCGCGCGCGCGAAGGAACACGCCACCGCGCCCATTGGCCGCCGAGCAACATGAATCCGTAGAACGCCGCGCCCGCCACGACGAGTCGACGGATGCGCGACCTCCATCTCGTTTCGCCGATCTCGCCCGTGATCACGTCGGTCCTTCCGTCGCGATCGTAGCCGGTCGCCGTGCTCGCGCAACGCGGTGCGCCAAGGCTCACGGCTTCGTCGTCAGGCTCCTGTAGTAGTCGGCGGCGAGGACGAGCGGACGATCCTCGCCCGACCACGACGGGTAGAAGTCCCAGTTCACCTCCCACGGGCCCGACGGCAACAGTCCGTACGTGCCGCGACGATTCGCGACGAATCGTTCGGCGGTCGCGCGGTCGGTGAGACGGATGTCGAAGACGTAGACGAGCACTTGGTCGGCGAGTGCGGGGCTCGTCGCAAGTTTGCCTTCGGCGCGCAGCGCATCGGCGCGTTCGGGGCCGAGTTCGGCGAGCACGCGCTTGCCGAGGAACACCGGTTTGGCGGCGGCGCGGACGAAGCTCTCGATCTCCGCCGGACGATCGATCGAACCGCGCCGCACGATCGACAGGTCGGAGCGCGCGAGCCACGCGACGTTCCAACCGAGCCCGACCAGCACCAACGCCCACACGACGACGCGCGCCGCGGGTTTCGCGAACGCGAGCGTCAGCGCATGCACGCCGCACGCCGCGAACACCGCGAGAAACGGCAGCAACATCTGGAGGTTGCGCACCAACATCACGCGCTGCGTCGAGAAGTAGAGCAGGTACACGATCGGCAACGAACCGACGACGAGCGCGAGACGTGGGTCGCGCCGCGCGAGCCATACGACGCCGATCAACGCCGCCGCGAACGCGCACGCCGCGATCACCGGTTGGAACGAGAGCGCGCTGAACGCGAAGTACGCGAGGATGCGCGTGACGTGTTCGAGGCCGGGCTCGATCGAGTACGGACCGTGCCCGCGCTCGGAGTAGTGACGCATCTCGCGCACGACGTCTCGGTGGAAGCTCGACCACTCGAGCACCGCGCCCGGGGTCGTGACGAGGAACGCGGCGACGACCAGCGCGAGCGCTCCCGTGCAGAGCAACGCGGTACGCCCGAGGCCGCGCGGATGGCGCAAGAGCACTGCGAAGCCGAGCGGCACGAGCACGAGCCCGCCCGGATATTTCGTGCCGGTCGCGACGCCCGCGACCAACGCCGCGCCGAGGAAGTGCGCACGCCTGCCGCTCGCGAGGTAGAGACACGCGAACAGCGTCCCGAGCGCGACCCACTGCGAGTTGATGGCATCGGACACCATCCAACGCGAGTGGTAGTGGAGCTCGAACGACGCGCCGAGCAACACGGCTGCGAGCAACGTCGCCGCCGACGAACGCGTCGCGGTCCACGCGAGCTTCGCGACCCAGAAGAGGACGACGTACGCGATCACGAGGAACAACGCGCGCCCGTCGAGCAGGAACTCAGGGCCGTGGACGTGCTCGAGCAACTGCGCGCGATCGAACCCGACCGCGATCGCCTTCGGCGCGAGCGACACCAAGCTCAACCAGAACGTCACCGACGGATAGCGGTACCAATCCGGCAGCAACGACCCGGTCTCGAGCGTGTGGCTGACCATGTCGACCTGGAACACCTCGTCGGGGTGCCGGCCGAAGTCGCGCGACGCGAAGCTCGCCCACGCGACCAGGCAGAACACGAGCGCGACGGCCCAGACGACGCGCCGCGGCATCGGCTCGCCTCGGATCTCTTCGTTCGTTCGCACGCGCGCGGACCGCGGCCGCTCGTTCAACATAGCGGCGGCCTCCGCGCCCAGGAAGGCGACGGCGCGACACGGTTGAGCCTCCGCGGCGCACCGCTTACCCTGCGAGGATGCGCGCCCCGAGCCGTCACAGGTCGAGCGAGCGCGCGACGAGCCGCACGAGCCGGAGTTCGCGCCTCGCGGCGTTCGCGGTCGGCGTCGCGTGCTTCGTCGGCGCGCGACCGGCGTTCGCGCAAGAGACCGGCACGCTCGCGCTCTCGATCGTCGACGCCGACAGCGGCGAGCCGCTCTTCGCGCGCGTCTACCTGCGCTCCGCCGACGGCACCAACGCGGTGCGCGGCATCGATCCGTTCAACGCGGGCGGGCCGTTCTACCTCGCGAAGAGTTCGCTCGAAGTCGAGGTCGTCGCGGGAACCGTGAACGTCGAGGTCCAACGCGGCCTCGAGTACGACGCGACGCTCGCGACGTTCGAAGTCGGCGCCGGCCTGACCGTGCGCGAGACGTTGAGCCTGCGGCGTTGGACGCACCCGAGCGAACAGGGTTGGTACTCCGGCGACACGCACGTCCACTACCCCGCCGACCTCGCGTGCGATCACACGCTCGCCGAGGACTTGAACGTCGGCACGAGCATCGCCGCGTGGATCACCGGCGCCGATCAGGCGCAGGAGGCGCCGCGGCTCGAGCGCGTGCGCGTCCTCGACGCGACGCACGTCTGCAGTTTGAACGACCAGGAGAACGAGCGCGTCCCGATCGTCCGCTACGGCGCGCCGGTCTACCTCGTCTACCTCGCGAGCCCGATCCACTTCGACGCGCCGACGGCGGCGTGGCCGCTCAACTTCGAGTACCAGCGGCGCGCGCGCGCGCAAGGCGGCGTCGCGGTTGCGCACAGCTCGAGCTTCGACGACGTCGCGGTCTCGGTCGCGCTCGGCGAACTCGATGCCGTCGAGCTGGCGTGCAACTTCTTCGGCTACGACTACGCGCTCGCGCGCACGGCGCGCTACGGCAACGCCGACGACCTCGCGGAGTTCGGCGACACGGTCGAAGGCACGCTGCGGATGGTGCAGGAGAAGTACTACCGGCTGCTCGACTGCGGCTTCCGTCTGCCGCTCAGCGGCGGCAGCGCGGCGGGCGTGAAGTCGAGCCCGGTCGGCCACAACCGCGTGTACGTGAAGCTCGACGGCGCCTTCTCCGCGCAAGCGTTCTGGGACGGTTTTCGCGCGGGACGGAGCTTCGTCACCAACGGACCGATGCTCTATCTCGAAGTCGAAGGCCTCGGGCCGGGCTCGGTCGTGCGCGTGCCGGCGAGCAACGTGCTCGCGCCGGCGCCGCAATCGCGACGCATCGCACGCGTCCCCCATCCGCCGGTCGCGCGGCTCGCGTCGGGCGCGCGCGAAGTCGCGTCGATCGGCCGCGAAGAAGCTGCGCTCATTTATGGCAAGCCGCGGCCCGCACTGCCGCCTTCGCCGTCGCCCGCATCCGACGGCATGGTCGAAGTCTCGGTGCGCGCGGAATGGAACCGCGAGCTCGCGCCGCTCGAACTCGTCTCGAACGGCGTCGTCGTGCGCACGCTCGAGCCCGAGCCCGACGGACACCAGGTCGTATGGAAGGGCCGCGTGCGACCCGAGCGTTCCGGCTGGATCGTCGCGCGCGTGCGCGGCACCGATCCGAACCTGATCCGCTTCGCGCACACGAGTCCGGTGTACCTCGAGGTCCCCGGCAAGCCGCGCGCGCGCGCGCGGGCCGCGGCGTATTGGGCGAAGTGGATCGGCGCGCGGATCGACAAGCTCGCGACCGACGACGGTTTCGCCGACGACACCCAACGCGCCGACGTCCGGCGCACGTTCGAGGCCGCGTTGGCGGTCTTCCAGTCGATGCACGACTGACGTTCACGCGCTCGCGCGCCGCCTTTGCACCGCTGTGCGACGTCCCGTATTCTCGTCGCCCGTGCCCGTTCCCCGCATCGCCGTCATCGCCGCCGCCGGACGCGGCACGCGCATCCATCCGCGCAGCGACAGCGTGCCGAAGGTGTTGCTCGAGGTCGCGGGCAAACCGCTGCTGACGCGCAACCTCGAGCTGCTGCGCGATCGCCTGCGGATCCGCAAAGTCTTCGTCGTGATCGGTCATCTCGGCGACCAGATCCGCGCGGCGTACGGCGACGGGACGGTGCTCGGGCTCGAGCTCGTCTACGTCGTCAACGACGATGTCGACGGCGGACTCGGGACGTTGTTCGCCGTCGTCGAGAAGGCCGGCGTGCGCGAGCCGTTCGTGATGTTGCTCGGCGACGAGATGTACCTCGAGACCAACCACGAGGAGCTCGAACGCATCACCGAACCCTACGTCGCCGTCTGTGCGATCCATCGCACCGACGACCTCGAGGTGATCAGTCGCAATTATTCGGTCGAGCTCGACGGCTCGCGGATCCGCGCCTTGGTCGAGAAGCCGACGCGCGCGCCGAGTCCGTTCGTCGGCTGCGGCACGTACCTCTTCTCGCCCGAGATCTTCGACGACGCGCGCAACACGCCGCGTTCGACGAAGAGCGGTCGCCTCGAGCTCACCGACATCGTCGATCACGCGGCGAAGCGCGGCGCGCCGGTGCTCGCGTTCGAACTCACCGGCCACTACCTCAACGTCAACACGATCGAGGACTTGAACGGCGCGAACCACCTTGCGCGGACGCTCTCGTTCGACCGTTGGCGCGTCAGCGTCGTCATCCCGGCGTACAACGAAGCCGCGTCGATCGCGCACGTGATCCGCGACTTCCGCGACCACGTCGACGAGATCGTGGTGATGGACAATCGCTCCGCCGACGGCACCGGCGACCTCGCGCGAGCCGAGGGCGCGACCGTGTACTCGCGGCCGTTGAAGGGCTACGGCGACGCGCTGCGCCAAGGGCTCGACCTCGCGACCGGCGACATCCTCGTGCTCGTCGAAGCCGACTCGACGTTCCGCGCGAAGGACCTCGGCAAGCTGCTCGAGTTCCTGAAGGACGCCGACATGGCGATCGGCACGCGCACGACGCGTCAGATGATCGAGCAAGGCGCGAACATGGACGGGCTCCTGCGTTGGGGCAACGTCGTCGTCGGCAAGTTGATCGAAGCGTTGTGGTGGTCGCGCGAGCCGCGCTTCACCGACGTCGGCTGCACGTACCGCGCGCTCTGGCGCGACTCGTGGCAGAAGATCCGCGGCTACACCAAACGCAACGACGCCGCGTTCTCGCCGGAGATGATGGTCGAGATGATCCGCGCCGGCGGACGCGTCATCGAGATCCCGGTCAGCTACTACCGCCGCCGCGGCGGCGAGTCGAAGCACTCCGGCAGCTTGCGCCACAGCGTGCGCACCGGCTTGAAGATGCTGCGCGTGATCTTGTCGAAGCGCTTCAACCTGTCCTGAGCGTCGGCGCTCAGGGCGTGACGAAGAACTCGAGCGCGTCGGTCAGTCCGACGCCCGACGAACTCGCAACGTCGCGCGACCAGTACTGAGCGTCGACGACGTCGCCGAGCGTCAACGCGGGATCGTTGCCCGACGCGATCCACGCGTCGAGATCGAAGCTGTAGGTCCCCGAGCAATCCGCGACCGGCGGCATCGAGCCGCCTGCGTTCTGGACCATCGTGCGCTTGACGGGCTGCTTGGTGCACAGCGTGCCGCCGAGGAACGGAACCGCGGCCCGACCGGTCGTCCCGTAGAAGAGGAGCCCGTTCTTCCCGTTCAGCACCTGCTGCGCGGTGACCACGAACGGGCTCGCGTCGCCGAGCGAGAGCGTGCCGCTCGATCCGATCCGCGGCAGACAGCCGAGGCTGTTCGTCTTGGCCGTGCAGTAGATCGTGACGGAGCCGCCCCCATTTGCGAGGCCGCTCGCGTTCGTCGAAAGGTTGGTCGAGCCGAGGTAGACCTCGCCTTCGCCGAAGCCGGACGCGTCCGCTTGCGGCGACGCGAAGAACTCGATGGCGAAGCTCGAGGACACGCTGCTGTTCAGGGTGCCGACGATGCGAAGCGCGGTGGCCGTGCTCGTCAACGATTGGATCAGCGGGAAGTTCTGGAGTCCATTGCCGCCGGTGTCGACGTCGAGCGGATCGTTGGGTGTGACTCCATGGACGAACAGACTGGTGACCAGGTCGATGCCGAGCCCACCGTTGTCGTGGATGGAGTTGCCCACGATACGCACACCGGAGAACGTGTTCGCGACGCTTATCCCCGAGCCCAGGTGGCCTGCGATCTCGTTGCCTTCACCCGGCGCGGAGCCTCCGATGCGGACATTTTGTACGCCGATCGGGTTCCACCAGTGCAGCGTCTCGATGCCGGTGATGCTGCCGAGCGCTGGCTGATCGAGCGCGTTCAGGCCGATCTTGTTGCCGACGATCTGAAGGCCCGAGCCGGAGCCACCAATGCGTATCGCCGTTCCCGCCTGGTAGCCGGGCTGGTGAGGGGGGACGACGGTTGCGAGCACCCCGGCGACCCGGTTGTTGCGAATCGTCGTGTTGTTGTTCACGCCATCGATCAGGATCCCGGCGATCGAGGCCGCATGGCCGATGCTCATGCCATCGACAGTCGTCCCGATCTGGTTGTTCTCGACGACGAGGTTGGTGGTATCGACGATCTGTAGCGCGAAGCCGCCGGGGAAGCCCTCACTGTTCCATGTACCCGTGCCGACGATGAAGTTGCGTTCGGCGAGAGTCGGCCCGCCGATCCGATTGTTGACGGCCGGGAAGCCACCAGCCACGTAGCCGTAGACGCGCACCTGCCTAAAGGTGTTGCCCACGACGACGTTGTCGCTCGATTGGTCGATGTGCAGGAAGCCGAGGCCTGTGTTGCCTTTCACCAGGTTGCCGGCACTGCTCGAGCCTCCGAAGCCGCCATAGAGATGGACGCTCACGGCGCTGTTGTTTTCGATGACGCAGTAGGACCCGTCGACCCAGACGTCGAGGCCGTGGAGACCCGTGATCCCGCAGTTGTCGGCCGCGACGAAGAACTGCGTCAGGAACTGAACCTCCCACCCGTTCGGATTGGTGTCGCCCGTGAAAGCCGTCTGCGTCGTGCCGTCGAGCGTCACTTCGTCGTCAGCGCTCATGTTGGGCACCCAACCGAAAATCACGGCTACGCCGGGGTACCACTGCGGGTTGTACGTCCAGGCGCTGGTTGGAATGGCGAAGGCAACCGTCTGCCGGCCCGGGGTGTTGTTGGAAGCGACCATCGCCTCGCCGAAGGAGATATGGCCGTCCGGCCCGGGAAGATCGGCCACCGTCGCGGTGGTCGAAACATCGAAGATGCTCGCGTCTTCGATGTCGACTGTGATCGTCTGAGCGTCCGCCGCGCGGATCGTTGCGGTCAGCGCCAGGAGTACCTGCAGGGCATGGAGCTTCATGTTCATGGATCACCTCTCGGATTCAGTTCTGCGATCGCTGCGGTAGTGTCTCGTTGCCGAAGTGAACGAGCGTTCGAACGGCCGGGCAGCTCGCCCGCTCACGGCGTGACGGTGAACTCGAGCGCGTCGGTCAGTCCGACGCCCGACGAACTCGCCGGATCGCGCGACCAGTACTGAGCGTCGACGACGTCGCCGAGCCCCAGCCCCGGGTCCTTGCCCGACGCGAACCACGCATCGAAGTCGAAGCTGTAGGTCCCCGAGCAGTCCGGCGTCGAAGGCGGCGAGCCGCCGGAGTTCTGGACCGTCGTGCGTCGGATCGGCGGCTGCATGCAGAGCGTGCCGCCGAGGAACGGCGAAGCGGCGCGTCCGCTCGCGCCGTAGAACAAGAGTCCGTTCTTCGCGTTTCGCACGTTCGCGGCCGCGATCACGAACGGGCTGCCGTCGCCGAGCGAGAGCGTTCCGTTCGAACCGATCTGAGGCACGCAGCCCTGGCTGTTGATCTTCGCCGTGCAGTAGATCGCGACGCCGCCGTTGCCGACGCCCGCCGCTCGCGTTCGTCGAAAGGTTGGTCGAGCCGAGGTAGACCTCGCCTTCGCCGAAGCCGGACGCGTCCGCTTGCGGCGACGCGAAGAACTCGATGGCGAAGCTCGAGGACACGCTGCTGTTCAGGGTGCCGACGATGCGCAACGTGGTGGCGGTGCTCGTGAGCGACTGGATCACCGGGAAGTTCTGCAGTCCGTTGCCGCCGGTGTCGACGTCGAGCGGATCGTTCGGCGTGACGCCGGTCAGAAAACCGTTCGTGATCAGGTCGATGCCGAGGCCGCCGTTGTCGTGGATCGAGTTCCCTGCGACACGCACGCCGGCGTAGGTGTTCGACACGCTCACTCCAGCGCCGAGGTGTCCCGCGATCTCGTTGGCGTCTCCCGGACCCGAGCCGCCGATGACGACATTCTGAATCGGTCCCAGATAGTAGTTGGATGTCTCGATGCCGGTGACGCTGCCGAGCAGCGGCTCGTTGTTGGCGTTCAGCCCGATGGCGTTCCCAACGATCGAGATACCGCTGCCCGTGCCATAGACGGAGATCGCGGCTCCGACGAGCCATCCGACGCAGTGGGGCCCCGTGCCATGCCCGAGGATGCCTGCGATCCGGTTGTTGCGGATGATCGTGTTGTAGTTCTCGCCTTCGAATCCGACGCCGGCCGTCGAGGCGAGGCTGCCTTGCGACATTCCGTCGGGAGTCGTGCCGATCCAGTTGTTCTCGACGACGACGCCGATGCTGTCGAAGATCTGCACCGTCGTGCCGCCGGGGCAGCCCTCGCTCCACGTTCCGTAGCCGGTGATGTAGTTACGCTCGCCGAGCGACGGCCCGCCGATGCGCACGTTGGCCGCAGGTTGCCCGCCGGCGATCCAACCGAGCACGCGCACGCGCTGGACCGTGTTGCCGATCACGACGTTGTTGCTCGAGCGATCGATCTTGATCGTGCCGCCGGTGTTCCCCTCGCCTGGGTTCGCGCCGCCCACGACGGTGAACGCCGAGTCGTAGACGTCGATGCTGCTCTGCGTGTTGCCCTGGATCACGTTCGCCGAACCGCCGCTCACCGAGATCTGCGTGTTGTCGAAGCCGCGCAACGTGCTCCCGATGTTGTTCACCAAGTACGTCTGCGCCCAGATCACGACTTCGCCGCCGGCCGGATTCGTGTCGCCGGTGAAGGCCGTCTGGGTCGTGGCGTCGAGCACCACCGTGTCGAAGACGCGGAAGCCCAGGAACGGTTGGAGCACCGCGCGGCCCGGGTACAGCCACTGGTACGTCCATTCGCTCTGCGGGACGTGGAACGCGATCGTCTGCACTCCGGGCGTGTTGTCGGACGCGAGTCCGGCCTCCGCGAGCGAGACCTTGCCATCCGGTCCCGGCAAGTTTGCGACCTGCTGCGCGCCGCCGAAGTCGGTCACGTCCGACGCGGTGTCGACGGTGATGGTCTGCGCGCGAGCGGAGATCGCCGACAAGATCAGGAACGAGAGCGATGCGGAGTAGCGGAGACCGAAGTCGACTTTCATGTGGAGGCTCCTGGTGTCGCTCGGCGGAGTTGCACGGATCGCGCCGCAGCGTGCGCACATTGCGCGCCGCGCGCGGTCGAGGTCGCCGGCGCTCGAATGCAACGCCGCGGAACCCGGGCCGACCGGCCGTGCTCCGAGGCTAAGCGATCGCCGCGCGCGACACCCTCCGCAGATCAGCGTAGCGACGACGCATTTTTCGACGCACGCAGCGCGAACTCACCGAGCGCGCGACGCGGTCCAGGCTTCTCGTGCGGATTCCAGAATGCGGACGAGGCCGACCGCTCGATCGAGCGGCCGGCCTCGCACGCTTCGTGTCGCTCGCCGTCAGGGCGTGATGAAGAACTGGACTGCGTCGGTGAGACCGACGCCGCTCGAGCTCTGGATGTCGCGCGACCAGAACTGCGCGCCGACGACCTTGCCGAGCGTGAACGCCGGGTCGAGGCCTGACGCGTACCACGCGTCGAAATCGAACGTGTAGGTCCCCGAGCAATCGAGCACCGGAGGCAGCGCGCCGCCCGCCTTCTGCACCGGCGTGCGACGCACCGGCGGTTGCGCGCACAGCGTGCCGCCGAGGAACGGGATCGCGGCCGGACCGCTCAGTCCGTAGAAGAGTAATCCGTTCTTCTTGTTGAGGACGTCGCGCGTGTCGACGATCAGCGGGCTCGCGTCGCCGAACGACGCGGTTCCGGTGACGCGGATCTTCGGCACGCAGCCGAGGCTGTTGGTCTTCGCCGTGCAGTACGTCGTCGGCGCGCGCTCGCCGACGAACACGAGCCCGCCGTCGCAGCCGAGCGGTGCGATCAGATTCCCGACGAGACTCGCGTGTCCGGTGAGCGGGTCGACGGTGTAGAGCCCGTTCGTCGCTCCGGTGATCGACCCCATGCTGAAGAGTTGCCCGTCGGCGCGGAAGGCGAGATCGCTGTACGCGAGCTGGCGCCCGAGCAACACGCCGTGCGGTCCGATGTCGGTCGCGAGACCGGTCGCGAGGTCGATCGTGAAGAGGTGAGAGTCGGGGACGCTCAACGTGAAGCCGTTCGCGAACAACGTCCCGTCCGCTCGGAAGCCGAGGCCGTTCATGTTGAATCCGAACGGCGCGACGCAGCACTGGCCTCCGGAATGGCCGATGAACGTCGGCACGCCGGTGTTCTTGTCGATGGTGTAGAGCCCGGAGCTCTGGTACCCGTCGAGTCCCGTCGCGTAGAGCACGCCGGTCGTCGGGTGCAACGCGAGGCCGCCGCCGCTGAAACCGAGCGTCGGGCTCATCCCCGGAAACTCGGTGATGATCCCGGTCGTGCGGCCGATGCGGTACAGACGACTGGTGCCCGGGTCGGAGACCTTGCCGCCGATCGCGTAGAAGTCGTCGGTCGCGGGGTCGTACGCGAGGCCGCCGGCGTAGAGATAGAGCCACGGCAGATCCCACACGAGCGTCGCTTCGCCGGTCGTGGTGTCGACGCCGTAGATCGCGCTGAGGAACGGGCCGCCGCCCGTCCCGTAGAGGATTTCGCTCGCCCGCGTCGGCAGCGCGAAGCTCGTCGCAACGACGGCCGCGGCGGCGAGGGAGCGGAGGGAACGGAAGAACGCTGTCGGACGGGTGGTGTGCATGGTCGTGCTCCTCGTGGGAGGTGGATCGGGGCCTTCGCAGGGACACACGCAACCGGACCCGTTCGTCGATCACGGAAACGCCCGAAAACGTCGGGCCCGCGCCGCGATCGGGCGTTCAGGGCTCGAGCGTCTTCAAACCGCGCGCGGGCGAGCAACCGCTCCCAGTCGAGCGCCGGCCCCGGGTCCGACTTGTCAGCGCCGACGCGAGGCGGACCAACGTCGCCTACCGCTCGCGCCTCGAGTCGTGCATCCCGAGGTCGAGCCCGTTCGCTTCGCGGCGCACGCGCTCGGGCCCGGTCGACCGTGCGACGCAGAGCGTGCGCCCGATCCGTCGAAGCGCTTCCACCTCTCGCGAACGCACTCGGCCGGCCGCCCCGCCGGGCAGCCGGGCCGCGAGTTCGCGTTGCGATGTGGTCGCGTCAGCGCGTCACGTAGAAGAAGAGTGCGTCGGTCAATCCGACTCCGTTCGAGCTCTGCAC
>JAIOPM010000026.1 GCA_021413885.1 Planctomycetota bacterium | reverse complement strand
GACGTGCGGAACGTGACGTCGACTTGCTCGCCGTAGAGGTTCTGCAGCACCGGCACGCCGACCGACGCGAACCAACTCCAACCGGAGTCGGTGCGCACGCGGTAGCCCGGCGAGAGGAAGACCTGCACGCCGCCGCTGTTCGCGTCGTCCACGTCGTCCTCGGTCCGGCGCTCGTGCCACTGCGCGTTGCACTCGAGCAGGCGCTCGCTCTTCGCGCCCTCGTCGGCGCCCGACACGCGCCACGACCAACCGACGTTCGCACGCAGGAGGTCGCCGAGGTTCGAGTCCTGCGAGCCGTCGCCCGCGAGCGTGTAGAGCAGACTCGCGCCGAACCTCTTACCTCCAAAGTCCATCGTGTACGCCGCGCCGAGGAACGGATCGAACGAGCCCGAACCGGGCTGATGGTGCGCTTCCATGCGCATGCCGTCGTCGTCCTTCACGTCGTCGGCGCCGGTCGGGAGCTCCGCGCCGGCGTAGAGCGCCGCGCGCGCGTCCTCGTTCGTCCAACAACGCCACTTGGCGAAGAGCGAGAGATCGCCGAGGCCTTCGGCGTCGCCCATGTCCATCACCGTCGTCGGTCCGCCGGAGGTTTCGCCCTCGCGCATGCCTTGATTCGAGATGTACGGAAGGTCGAGGCCGACCGAGACGTTCTCGGTCGCGCCGTAGACGAGACCGATGCGCGCGGAGAGCCCTCGGTCCATCGAGTGCGCGTCGACACCTTGGTTCGCGAAGCCGAGGAGCTTCGAATCGGAGAAGGGCTCGAACTCGATCCAATCGAAACGCAGCGACGTCTGCCACGCCCCCGCGGCGAGCGTGTCGGCCGAGAGCGTGTGCACGAAGGAACCGCCCGCGTGGAAACCGCACGCGCTGCAATCGCGCGGAAGGGGTGACGGCTGGAGCGGGGGAGTGAACAGGAAAGGGAGCAGAGAAGGAATCAACACGAAAGGACTCGGTGAGTGAGCGGAGAGAGAAGAACGCCGGAGAAAAGCGCTCGGCCGAGCCGAGCACGAACGGTCGGACGCGCGCCGCGAACGGCGACGCCCGGATCACGCGCGGTGCGGATCGTCTCGACGTGGCGGAGGGAGCTGCGGGCGTTCGCGGCCGCGGCCGGGCGCCGTTCGGACGGCGACTTCGACGGAGAAGCGTGCGGAGCTCGGCGTTCGGACGTGCGCCACGCGCGGCGGCGCGGAGCTGCGCCACGCGCCGGCAGGCACTCCGACCGAGCGTTCGCCGCCGCAGCCGCTCGAGACGCTGCAGCGTGCTCGCGCTCCGGCGTTCGACGCGTCGATCGGGCTCGCGAGCGCGACGCTCGGGGCCGCTGGAGTCGTCGAACTCGGCGCGCAGCAGCAGCGTTCCGCGCAACCGTCCTCGGCGCAGCCGCACGCGTGTCCGGCGCAACGCGCGGACAACTCGGCCGTCGGCGGAACTCGGGACCCGAGCTCGACCAACGCGCACCAGCTCGCCGCGAGGACGAGCAGTGCGAGCAACGTGAGCGACTGCGTGCGGTTCACGGAAGTCGACCAGGATAGTGATCGCCGCGTCGAACGCGCGCCGCGCCGGGCGCGCGATCGAAGATTCACGAGCGGCGTCACCGTGTTTCAGCGTCGCCCCGCGCCGTCGTCACACTAGAATCCCTCGCCGTCGATGAAGGTCTTGCTCGCCGTTCACAATTTCCTGCCCCAGCACACGGCGGGGACCGAGGTCTACACGCTGCAGCTCGGTCAGGAGCTCGCGCGACGCGGCCACGAAGTCGTGGTCTTCACGGCGGAGAAGGACATTTCGCTGCCCGATCTCTCGGTGCGCGAACGCGAGTACGGCGGACTGCGCGTCATCGAGTTGATCAACAATCTCTACTACGCAGATCTGCGCGAGACGTGGGAGCAGCCGAAGATCGCGGAGATCTTCGACGGCGTGCTCGAACGCTTCGGCCCCGACGTCGTCCACTTCCAGCACCTGTGGTACCTGTCGATCGGCTGCATCGAAGCGTGCGCCGCGCGGTACTTGCCGGTGCTCTTCACGCTGCACGATTATTGGCTGCAGTGCGCGCGCTACGGCCAACGCGTCCACGCCGACACGTCGATCTGCCACACGATCGATTTCAAGCGCTGCGGCGAGTGCTTGACGAGCTTCAAGTTCGCGCAGTCGCCGATCGAACGTTCGCTCGCGCGCTGGATCTCCGGCGTGCGCGGCGCGGTCGGCGTCAACCTCGCACCCGCGGCGCGCGGCGCGGCGCGGCTCGCGCAGGGTTGGAAGGAAGCCCGCGGCGCGCCGAACGAAGGCGGCGTCGATCGCGCGCGGGCCGACGAGCTCGCCGTCGTCGTCGCCGAGCGCGACCGCGCGTTCCGCGAACGCGTCGTGCCGCACGTCCATCGTTTCCTCTCGCCCAGTCACTTCCTGCGCGAGCGTTTCGTCGAATGGGGCATTCCTCCGGAACGCATCCGGTTCCTGCGCACCGGCATCGACCTCTCGCGCTTCGGCAAGGTCGAGCGCACGCGCGCGGAGAAAGTGCGCGTCGCGTTCATCGGCACGCTCGCGCCGCACAAGGCGCCGCACTTGTTGCTCGAAGCGTGGAAGCGTCTGCCCGCGGAACTCGCGGCGCGCGCCGAGCTCGCGCTCTACGGCCCGTTCCAACACAACCCCGCGTACGTCGCGGAACTCCAACGCCTCGCCGGCGAAGTCGGCGCGCGGCTGGCGGGTCCGCTCGCACGCAACGAAGTGCCGGGCGCGCTGTGCAACACCGATCTGCTGGTCGTGCCGAGCGTGTGGTACGAGAATTCGCCGCTGGTGATCGTCGAGGGCATCGCGACGCGCACGCCGATGTTGGTCAGCGATCTCGGCGGCATGGCGGAGCTCGTCGAGCCCGGGCTCACCGGCTACCACTTCAAGGTCGGCGACGTCGACGATCTCGCGCGGCACCTCGCGGAGTTGATCGGCGATCGTTCGCGGCTCGACGCGCTCTACCGCGAGGCCGGGCCGATCAAGAGCGTCGCGCGCGACGCCGAGCAGATCGAGGAGATCTATTTCGAGTCGATCGACGCGCTGCGCGCCGCGCGGCTCGCGGAGCGACCGTGAAAGTCCTGCTGATCGCGCACGGCTTCCCGCCGGAGCTCGTCGGCGGAACGGAGTCGAGCGTCGAGCGTGAGGCGCTCGCCCTGCTCGCGCGCGGTCACGACGTGTGCGTCGTCGCGGGGACGTTGGAGACCTCCGACTCCGAACGCGAGTTGGTCGAGCCCTCGAGCGGCCGCCGCGCGCGCGTCGTGCGCCTCGCGCGCACCGATCTCTTCGCGGACCATTGGCACAAGACGCTCGCGCCCGCCGTCTCCGCCCGGTTTCGCGGCGTTCTGCGCACGTTCCGGCCCGACGTCGTCCACGCGCACCACTGGATCCGTTTGAGCCGCGACCTCGTGCGCGTCGCCGCGCGCGAAGGCGTGCCGGCGATCGTGAGCTTGCACGACGCGTGGACCAGTTGCCCGATCGCGTTCCGCGTCGAGACCGCGCGGCTCTCGAGCTGCGACGCGCCGGTCGGGCCGCATCCGTGCCTCGCGTGCGCGGCGCGCGTGGGGCCGAAGACGCGCTGGGTGAAGCGCGAGAGCGAGTTCATGTTGCTCGCGGAGCGGCAACGCGACTTGGGCGCCGAGCTCGAGTGCGCGCGCGCGTGGCTCGTGCCGACGGCGGCCCATCGCGATCTGCTCGCGAGCGTCGGGATGTGGAAGAGCGACGATCCGCGGGTGCGCGTGTTCGCGCCGGGGCCGGCGCCGACGCTCGCTGAACTCGGAGGCGCCGTGCAGCGTTCGCGACACGAACCGCGTGAGGAAGGTCGCCTCGTCGTCGGCGTGCCCGGGCACTTGATGCGACACAAGGGGCAGGATCTGGTGCTCGACGCGTTCGAGCGACTGCGTG
Source organism: Planctomycetota bacterium (assembly GCA_021413885.1). Taxonomy (GTDB): domain Bacteria; phylum Planctomycetota; class UBA1135; order UBA1135; genus JACRIN01. The sequence continues at coordinate 17,272 of JAIOPM010000026.1, read as the reverse complement.
GCCGGGTCGACGTCTAAGTCCACTTCGCTGGCGCCGACGCTGATCCGGAGTTCGCGCGGGCTCTGCGCGAACGCTCCGATTCAGAGCGCGTTCATTTCCACGGTGCGTACGAGCGTTCGAACTTGTCGCGTCATCCCGCGACGAACGTGCACGCGTGGCTGACGGCTTCGCGCGCGCGAGAGTCGTTCGGGCTCGTGCTCGACGAAGCGCGTGCGCTCGGCCTCGCGCTCGTCGCGCCCGAGCACGGCGCGTTCGCCGAGCGCGGTCGCGCAGGCGACGTCGCGTTCTTCGCGCCTGGCGACGCGGCATCGCTCGCGAACACGCTCGAACGCCTCGCGACCGAGCCCGGACTCGCGGCGAGCCTCGGCGCGCGCTCTCGCGAACTCGGACGCGCCGCGGAATCCGCCGACGCGTGGTGCGCGACGTTGGTCGAGATCCTCGAACACGCGCATGAACGCGGCGCGCCGCAAGTTCCGCCGGAGGAGTGGTTCGCCGCGCGGATGGCTCAGGAATTCCTCGACGCGTGGGACCGCGGCGCGCGAGCGGGGGATCCGTCGTGAAGTGCGTCGGCGTGCTGCTCGCGTTGACGCTCTGCGCGTGCGGGGGACCGCGCTCGTCCGCCGCGAAGTCCGAGTCGCTGACCGAAGTCCAGCATCTGCCTGCCGAGCGCAAGGCGTTGCTCGTCGCGTACGGCCGCGGCGGCGACGAATGGGAAGCGGCGCGCGCGCAGGCGCTCGCCGATCCGGCGGCGACGCGCTTCCTCGTCGACAACTTGATGCTCGAGATGATGCGTTCGTACGACGCGTTCGCCGCGCGCACCGACGAACGCGCGCGGTCGGCGTTCCTGCGCGCGGAGAGCGAGCTCGCGCGGCTCGGGCCGACGGCGGCGCGGTCTCTGGTCGAACTGCTCGGCGTCGCCGACGGCATCGTCGCCGACCTCGCGGCGCGGACGTTGGTGCGCATGGGCCGCGACGCGAACGTGCCGCTCGAACCCGCGCTCGCCCACGCCGATGGACGCGTGCGGCGCCGCGCTGCCGAGCTGTATGCGGAATTGCCGCACGCCGGCGAACACGAGCCCGAAGTGCGCGCCGCGTTGACCAAGCTCGCGCTCGGCGACGCCGAGTGGATCGTGCGCGCCGAGTCGGCGCGCGCACTCGGTTCGCGCGGCGCCCACGACGTCGCGACCGCGCCGTGGCGTACGACGCTCGAACGCGCGTTGGTCGACGCCGACGCGACCGTGCGACGCGCGGCGGCCGACGGCCTCGGTCGTTTGGGCGATCCGCGCGCGATCCCGGCGCTCGCGAACGCGATGGCGCGTTCGATCTCGGACGGCGAGGTCAAGTTGCTCGGCGCGATCGAAGCGGCGCTCGGCGCGCTCGCCGGCGACGGACATTCGCGCTCACCGCAAGACTGGCTCGATTGGTGGCGAACGCACGGCGTCGAGCGCATGGGCAAGCGCGGCGGCTGACGCAGCGCTCGTTCGCCGCACGCTCGGTTTGCCGCGAGAAGCGTGGCTTTGGAAGCGCCCGAGCTACACTTCAGGGAGTTGCAACGGCCTGCGGCTCACCGATGAACGACTGGAAGATCGAACGACGACACGCTCAATGCGCGGCGTGTTCCCACGCCTTCGACGAGGCTGAGCGCCATTTCTCCGTGCTCTGCGTGCGCGGCGACGCGCTGGTGCGCGAGGACCGCTGCGTCGGGTGCTGGAATTCGAGTTCGACCTCGGAATGGCTGTTTTGGTGGCGAACTCGCCACTCCGCCGAGAAGCGCCGCGGCGTGCAGTTGAACCTCGAGGCGCTCGAGCAGCTCTTCCTGCACCTCGAAGGCAAGGGCGAACAGAAGCTGCGCGAGCTGCGCTACGTCCTCTGCTTGATCCTGCTGCGCAAACGGCGCCTCAAGATCCGTCAGATCGTGCGCGGCGAGGAAGGCGAGTCGTTCCTCGTCTACCGGCCGCGCCAGACCGAGTCGCTCTCGGTGTTCGTGTTCGACTTCACGCCGGAGCGCATCGATCAATTGCGCGCCGAACTGCAGCACATCTTCGACGGCGCGGAGTCCGACGCGGAGGTGTCGGTCGGCGTCGAGTCCGCGGACTCGGCGGCGACAGCGAGCGCCGACGAGCTCGAAGCGCGAGCGACCGGCGACGCGTGGCCCAACCGAGAACCCAACCGAGAAGTGGGGCCCGACTGACCTCGAAACAGCGTCGAAGCAGCCCCCGATCGCGGTGGGCGGGCTCCGGCGACGGCTCTTTGACCAACTGAACGCCTCGGGTCGCCGCGTGATGCGGGCGCAGGCCACACACCATTAGTTGTGGGTCGGGCGCTGAAATCGCGCGCCGACTACCACCGGCTGGGTCGTCAAGATCGGCGCTCCGCTGGTCGAGCCTCGTCGCCCCAAGTCTCGTCGAACGCCCAACTTCCGACGAAAAAAAATTCGCGGACATCTTGCGGTGGGTCGTGTGGGGGAGCAAACTGCGCTTGTGGTGGAGAGTGGCGGACAGTGGTGGTCAGCCCATGGCGCGTTCGCGATGAACGCGTCCTCCCCGCGTCGAGTCGCGGCGCCCCCGAGCACTTGCTCGGTGAAGAGGCGCTGGGTTCCGCCGGCGGAGGTGCGTGATGTGGCTCGGTGAATCCACCCACACGCTCGACAACAAGAACCGCGTCTTCCTGGCGAAGCGCTTCCAAGAAGGTCTCGAGCGCGGCGCCGACGGCAACTTGACCGCGGTGCTGACGCGCGGCTTCGAAGGCTGCCTCTTCCTGTTCTCGAAGGCCGGTTTCCAATCGGTGCTCGAGCGTCTGAACACGCAAGCGTTCGAGGGGTCGGACGCGCGGTTGATGCAGCGCCTGTTCTTCTCGAGCTCCAACGCGCTCGATCTGGATTCGGCGGGACGCTTGCTCTTGCCCGAGAAGCTGAAGACGCTCGCGGGCATCGACAAGGAAGTGGTGATGGTCGGCGTCATCGATCGCATCGAGATCTGGCCCGCGGAAACGTGGCGCGCGCTCGAGGCGAAACACGGCAACGACTTCGATCGCTTGGATCGCGTGATCTGCGGCGACAACGGGCGGGCGTCGACGCGCACGAACGGAACCTGACCGGGGCTTCCGAGTGCGCACGAGGGGGAAGGTGGAGGTGATCGTGATCGAACGCGAAAAGCGGAGGGAGGACCAAGCGCGTGTGCACGTTTCCGTGCTCGCCGACGAGGTCGTCTCCGCGTTCGGTTCGAGCGACGCTCCGCGCGACGGATGGATCGTCGACGGCACGCTCGGCGTCGGCGGTCACGCGGCGCGGATCCTCGATGCTTGCCCCACGTTGCGCGTGCTCGGCGTCGACCAGGATCCGGAGATCCTGCCGTTCGCCCAAGACAACCTCGCGCGTTTCGGTTCGCGTGCTCGCGTGCGGCGCGGACGCGTTTCGATGCTCGATGCGTTGCTCGACGAAGAAGGCATCGAGCGCGTCGTCGGTTGGCTGCTCGACCTCGGCGCCTCGTCGCTCCAGTTCGATCGTCGCGAACGCGGCTTCTCGTTCGCGGGCGACGGCCCGCTCGACATGCGCATGGATCCCGATCGGGAGCGCACCGCCGCCGACATCGTCAACACGTGGGACGAGAACGATCTCGCGGATCTGTTCTTCCACGAGGGCGGCGAGACGCGCTCGCGCAAGGTCGCGCAAGCGATCGTCGAACTCCGCCGTCGCGCGCCTTTCCGGCGCACGTTGGCGCTCGCGGACGTCGTCGCTCGCGCGCTCGGCCGCGGCGGCTCCGGCGACGTGCATCCGGCCACGCGCGTGTTCCAAGCGCTGCGTCGCGCGGTCAACGAAGAAGGCGACGAGCTGGTGCGCGGACTCGAATCGGCGGAACGTTGGCTCGTCGACGGCGGTCGGCTCGTCGTGATCTCCTTCCACTCCGGCGAGGACGGCGTCGTCAAGCGCTTCCTCTCGCGCGGCGAGAAGGACGGCTCGTTCCAGCCGTTGACGAAGAAGCCCGTGCGCCCCGGTGCGTTCGAAGCGCGGTCCAACCCGCGCTCGCGCTCCGCGTCGTTGCGCGCGGCGGCGCGCACGCGTTCGCGGCTCGAGAATTCGACTTCGGGAGCGCGTCCATGAAGCGTCCCGTCGTGGCTTGGACTCTGGGAGCGGTCGCTTTGTTCGTCTCGCTCGCCACGGCCGCGGTGCAGTCCGAGAACCACGAGCGCGCGCGTCGCCTCGCGGAGATCCAGCGCCGGTGCGAGATGGTCGAGGCCGCGAACGTGCAGGCTCAAGCGCTCGTGCGCGCCCACGTGTGGGGCGAGCCCAATCGCCCGCTCGCGAAGCGCGGCCGCGAAGCGAAGCGCGAAACGAAGGCGGTGCAGCAATGAGCGAATCACCGCTGCTCGCCGATTCCGCGTCAGGCGTCCGTCCGGCGGGCGCGTTCCTGACGCTCGGCGCGGTCTTCGTGTTGCTCGCGTTGTGGCTCGGTCGGCTGGTGTTCGCCGACTCGCACGACATCCGTCAACGCACCGAGCACGATCCCGCGCCCGAGTTCGCGATCGTCGATCGCAACGAACGTCCGCTCGCCGATTTCGTGCAGCGGCTCGATCTCGTGTGTTCGCCGAACGCGCTGTGGCAGGCGCACACGCCCGAATCCCTGACCGAGCGCATGTGCAAGATCCTCGGCCCCGGTTGGGACCGGGAAGAGTTGCTCGCGCGGCTGATGCCCGACGCCGAGGACGGCATCGTTCGTTGCGGAGCGCGCTTCGATGCGCGTCAAGCCTCGGCGCTCCAAGCGTGGATCGAGACCGGCGTCGTCGGCGACAAGGACGTCCCCGCGCACGTCGACGGCATGGCCGTCGTGTCGCGCGGCGACGGGACGTGGGATCTGTGGTGGCGTCCGGCGACCGTGCTCTGCCAGCAGTCGCGCGCCGCGCACTTCAAGAAGGACGACAAGAACCCGCTGCGCTGGAGTCGCCGCATCGCCGACGGCGTGGCGCGCGCGATCCGCGGTGCGCAGGCGGCCGGCGATTCGAGCAGCGAAGTCGATCTCGAGCGGCAGCGCGACGAGACGTGGCGCTTGCTGATGCCGACGACGTACGTGGTCGCGATCCGCGACTTCGATCCCGCGGTCGCCCCGGGGCTCTTCCAGCTCCTGAACGACGAGGGCGTGATGCACGTCCAGATGCACATCGCCCGCGACCGCGATCGCGTGTACCCGATGGGCACGCAGCGGCTGCTCGGCAGTTGGGGCTACATCGATCGCGATTCGGCGCTTTCGCTCGCGTTGCATGAAGTCGGCCTCGAGCGTTCCGAGCTCTCGATCGACGGCAAGCCCGCGATCTCCGCCGACCAAGTCGACGACTTGCTCGAGCGCACGCGCGAACAGTTGGCGGTCTTGCACCCGGTCAGCGGGCTCGAGCTCGCGGCCGCGAAGGAGCTCGAACGTTCCGATTGGTCGTCGCTCGAACGCGTCGGCGCGAGCTACACGTTCGAACGGCACTCGCCGGTCCGTCGCAAGGAGCCGCGGGTCGTTCCGCGCACCTACTACATCGACTCCAACGAAGCGTCGGAGACGCCGCGCGTCGTCACCACGCTCGACGCGTACCTCCAGCAGCGCGTCGGCGAAGAGCTCGACCGCTTGATGGAACGCAACAAGCCGGCGCTCGCGATGGCGATCGTCATCGATCTCGCGACCGGCGACGTGCTCGCCGTCGATTCGCGCGAGGCGTACCACGTCGGCGCGTTCACGCCGCTCAAGCACCAATTCACGCCCGGCTCGACGTTCAAGGTGATCGCGATGGCGATCGCGCTCGACGACGGCAAGGTGACGCCCGACGAGATGTTCGACGTCGGCCACGGCGAGTACCACTTGCCCGGCCGCACGATCCACGAAGCGGACCATCCCGAGAAGATGGGTTGGGTCTCCGCGTCGGAGATCCTCGCGCACTCGATCAACGCCGGCATGGTGCAGATCGGGCCGCGCGTCGAGGCGGGGCTCTTCCGTTCGTACCTCGAGCACCTCGGCTACGCCGCGCTGCCGCACGCTTCGCTCGGACCGGAATCGGCGGGCTACCTGCGCGAGCTCCCGTGGAAGGCGAATTGGACGCACGCCTCGGTTTCGTTCGGCCACGAAGTCCTGGTGACGATGTGGCAACACGCGGCGGGACTCGCGACGGTGCTGCGCGGAGGTTCGTACTTGCCGTTGCGTCTGATCGACGCGGTCGAGCAGAACGGCGTGCGCTACTTGCTTCCGCACGCCGAACCGCTGCCCGTCTTCAGGCCGGAGACCAGCGCGACGATCCGCGCGATGATGGGCCTCGGCGCGCGCGAAGGCACCGGCGAGCCGGTCTGCGGGCCCGACCTCGCGCGCGGCGTCGAGATCGGCACGAAGACCGGCACCGCGGAGAAAGTTGCCAGCGAAATCTGCACGCACGTCGACCTCGCGCACCAAGAGCGCCATTGGCGCGAACACTCGACCTGCTCGAAGGAATGCCGCCGCGCCCTCAAGGACGCGAAGCAGGATCACGCTCACTGCTACACGTCTTCGATGTGCGCGTTCGGGCGCTTGCCCGGCACCGATCGCGACGTGATGGTGTTGGTCGTCGCCGAAGAGCCGCGCGTCGGCAAGTACGGCGCCCGCGTCGCCGGTCCCACGGCGATCGCGATCCTCGACGAGGCGCTCGGCATCACGCGGCTCGGCCTGAAGTCGGTCGAGGAAGTGCTGCCCGGTTTCGCGCCTTCGGAGATCGTGGCGAAGCCCGTTTCGGAACGTCCGTGGGCGGAGGAGGTGCATTGATGGTCCGCACCGGAGTCCTCCGCGAAGTGCTCGGCGGCGAGCTGGTCGGCGCGTCGCCCTCGGTCGACGTGCTCGACGTCGAGCTCGACAGCCGCCGCGTGATGCAAGGCGCGCTCTTCGCCACGCTGCCCGGCACCCAATCCAACGGCGCGGTCTTCGTGCGGGAGGCGATCTCCCGCGGAGCGGCCGCGATCCTGACGACGGCGCCGATCGAGGGGCTCGCGCCCCATGTCGTGCAGTGGATCCACGCCGACACGCGCCGCATCGCCGGTCGCGCGGCGGCTCTGGTCCACGACCGGCCGTCCTCGAACCTCTTCACCGTCGGCGTCACCGGCACCAACGGCAAGACCACGGTCGCGCACCTGGTCGGGCAGTTGTTCGAGCGGCTCGGCCGGCGTCCGGCGGTGCTCGGCACCGCGGGCAACAAGATCGCTGGCGGGAGCTTCGAACCCGCAACCCACACCACCCTCGACGCGCCGAGCCTGCAACGCTTGCTCGCCGCGCACCTGCGAGCCGGCGGCGATTCGGCGGCGTTGGAGTTGAGCTCCCACGCCCTCGACCAAGAGCGCCACGCCGGGCTCGAGGTCGACGTCGCGCTGTTCACCAACCTGACGCGCGACCATTTGGACTACCACGGTGATCTCGAGCGCTACGCGGCCGCCAAGGAGCGGCTCTTCGCGTCCCTCGCCGAGGGCTCGACCGCCGTGGTCAATGCCGACGATCCTGCTTCGGAGCGCATGGCCTCGGCCGCGCGCGACGTCGGGGCGTCGGTGATTCGATTCAGTACCAGGTCGCGAGTCGACCTATGGGCTTCCGACGTCGTCATCGAACCGCAAGGCACCCAGTTTTCTGTCCACGGGATGGGGATTCCACGGACACGGGTGTGTTTGCCTTTGTCGGGGAGATTCAACGTCGAGAACGCACTTGCGGCTCTGGCCGCGGTACTCCTGTCGGGTGCGAGCCCCTCCTCTTCGGTGGAGGGGCTCGCAACCGTCACTCCTGCTCCCGGTCGACTCGAGTCGGTCGCGACCGGTGAACGTGGGTTCCGAGTCTTCGTCGACTACGCGCACAGCGAAGACGCGTTGCGCAAGGTGCTCGCGACGTTGAGAGAGAGTCTTGACTCGACCCCTTCGAAAGCGGACAAGAAACGCGGACGCTTGATCTGTGTCTTCGGTTGTGGGGGCGATCGAGACTCGGGGAAGCGCGCTCCGATGGGGCGCGCGGTCAACGAGCTCGCCGACGTCGCCGTCGTGACGAGCGACAACCCTCGCAGCGAAGACCCCGCGGTCATCATCGATTCGGTCCTCTCCGGCATGCGGCCGGCGCGCGCGAGGATCCTGATCGAGACGGACCGCCGAGTTGCCATCGAACGCGCCATGCAGTCGGCCGAGGCCGGCGACGTGGTGTTGATCGCGGGCAAGGGGCACGAGACGACACAGACGATCGGGCGCGACGTATTGCCTTTCGATGACCGCAGGGTTGCGGCAGAGGCACTTCAGTGAGCGCACTACGAGTTCAAGAAATCCTGGATGCGACCGGCGCCGTGCTCGCCCGCGGAGACGTGCGTCGCAGTGTCGTCGGTACAAGCACCGACACACGCACGCTCCAAGCGAAACAACTCTTCGTCGCGCTTTCCGGCGAGAACTTCGACGGCAATCGCTTCGCCGTGCAGGCCGCGCAGAAGGGCGCGAGCATGGTGCTCTTGCGCGGCAATCCGGGCGACGCGCTGCCCGATCTCTTCGGCGACGTCGCGATCGCGTGGCATCCCGATCCGCGGCGCGCGCTCGGCGATCTGGCCGGCGCGCATCGCGCGAAGTTGCGCGCGCAGGTGATCGGCATCACGGGCTCGTGCGGCAAGACGACCACCAAGAACATCCTGACCGAGCTGCTCTCGGGCTCGGTGCGCACCGTCTCGTCGCCGTCGTCCTTCAACAACGAAGTCGGCGTGCCGCACACGTTGTTGCTCGCGGACGAGACGACTCAGGCGCTGATCGTCGAGATGGGCACCAACGGTCCCGGCGAGATCGCGCAGCTCGCGCGCATCGCGCGTCCGACCGGCGGCATCATCACCAACATCGGGCCGGCGCACCTCCAAGGTCTCGGCACGGTCGAGGGCGTCGCGCGCGAGAAGAGCGACCTGTTCGCGGCGCTGCCGCGCGAGGGTTTCGCGGTGCTCAACCTCGATAGCCGCCATCACGAGCTCCTGCGCGACGCGACCGTCGCGCGCCTGATCACGATCAGCGTCGACGGCGAGGGCGAGCTCAACGCGACCGACCTGCACTTCGACAGCGGCTTCACGACCTTCCGCGTCGAGGGCTACGAGATCGCGATGCCGTTGCTCGGCAAGCACAACGTCTCGAACCTGCTCGCGGCGCTCGCGGCGTGCCGCGGGATCGGGCTCGAGCTCGCGACCGTCCTCCCCGCGATCGCGCGCCTCAAGGGCGGCCGTCAACGGATGGAGCGTCACGTCATCGGCGACCTCGTGGTCATCGACGACAGTTACAACGCCAACCCCGATTCGGCGCGCGCCGCCGTGCGGGTGTTGGCCGGGCTTCACGGCCATGCTCGGCGGGTCTTCGTCCTCGGCGACATGCTCGAACTCGGGGACATGGCGCCCGAGCTGCACCACAAGCTCGGTGAGGAAGTCGCGCAGGCCGGCATCGACCTCTTCCTCGCGATCGGCGAGCTCGCCGAATGCGCCGCATCGGGTGCGATGGTCGCCGGAATGGCGCCGTCGCGCGTGCTGCACTTCGCGGACGTCGACGAGGCCGAGCGCGAGCTCCCGAACCTGCTCGTCGGCGGCGACGTCGCGTTGATCAAGGGCAGCCGGCGCATGAGCCTCGAGCGCCTGACCCGGCGCCTCGCCGAACTCCATCCGACGAGGGCGGCTTGAGATGCTGCCCGTCGTCCTCAACGAACTCTTCGGCGTCAACCTCTTCGGGTACATCACCTTCCGCGTAGCGCTCGCCGGTCTGACCGCGTTCGCGCTCGCGCTGTGGTGGGGGCGCCCGATGATCGCGTGGCTCAAGCGCCACAAGGTCGGCGAGGACGTCACCAAGACCGACTCGAAGGAACTCGCCGAGTACAGCGAGAAGGTCGGCAAGAAGAACACGCCGACGATGGGCGGCAGCTTCCTGATCGGCGCGTTGCTCGCGTCGGTGTTGTTGTGGGGCCGCCTCAACAATTTGCACGTCGTGCTCGCGGTGTTGGTCACCGCCGGTTTCGCCGCGGTCGGCTTCGTCGACGACTACAAGAAGCTCACGATCCCGAAGTGCAAGGGCCTGACCGCGAGCGCGAAGATGGTCGGCCTGACGGTGGTGGCGATCGGCGCGTTGTCGGCGCTCGCGTTCTACGCGGTGTCGACGGGGCGGCACACGTTGCTCTCGCTCTACCCGCCGTTCCTGAAGAGCGCGAGCATTCCTCTCGCGAGCTTCGGTCTGCTCGGCGTGCTCGCGTTCATCGCGTTCGAATGGTTCGTCGTCGTCGGCGCGTCGAACGCCGCGAACATCACCGACGGCATGGACGGTTTGCTCGCGGGCGTGATGTTGATCGCGGGGCTCGCGCTCTCGATCTTCTGCTACATCACCGGACGTCCCGACTGGGCCGCGTACCTGCACTTGCCGCACGTCGCCGCGGCGAGCGAGATGGCGGTCGTCGGCGGCGCGCTGTGCGGCGCGTGCATGGGTTTCCTCTGGTACAACGCGTTCCCCGCGAAGGTCTTCATGGGGGATTCGGGCGCGTTGCCCCTCGGCGGATTGCTCGGCTGGATGGCGTTGGTCGCCAAGCAAGAGCTCGTTCTCCCGCTGATCGCCGCCGTGCTCGTGTTCGAGCTCGCGACCAGCTGGTTCCAGCGCTTCTACTTCCGTCGCACCGGCGGCAAACGCTTCTTCTCGATGGCGCCGATCCACCACGGTCTGCAACAGACCGGCGTGGTGCTCTTCAAGAACAAGGGGCGCGCGGCGCCGTGGCACGAAGTCACGGTCGTGACGCGTCTGTGGATCATGGCGGCGGCTTCCGCGATGGCGAGCCTCGCACTGTTGAAGGTGCGCTGATGTCCGGAGCCCTCCAGTCATCGTCGACCAGTGTTCGTCCGCGTCAGCTGACGCTGAACGATCACCTCGACAGCGTCGCGCGTTTCGCGCGCACGCACGATCCGCGCGGGCCGGCGACGGCGCTGTTCTGCATCGTGCTCGCGCTGATGGGCGTCGGTCTCGCGCTGCAGGCGAGTCACGCCGCGACGATCATGGCGCCCGAGGAGTTCCAAGGTCAGCTCGCGTCGCAGATGTGGTTCCGTTGCGCGGGCCTGATCGCGTTGATCGTCTTCGCGCGCATCGGACCGAGCGGGATCCGGCGCTACATCCCGATGCTCTGCGTGGTGATGAGCGTGTTGCTGATCGCCGCGCTGCTCCCCGGCATCGGCGGCGCGATCAACGGTTCGCGTCGGTGGGTCAACCTCGGCGTGTTCACGTTCCAGCCCTCGGAGCTTGCGCGCATCGTCGTGGTGCTGTGGGCGGCGCACAAGTGCGTCACGCTCGGGCCGTTGGTCACCGACATCAAGCGCGGCGTGCTGCCGATGCTCGCCGTCGGACTGTGGTTCTTCGTGTGGGTCGCGGTCGAGCCCGACTTCGGCGGCTCGCTGCTACTGTTCGTCTGTCTGCTCGCGACGATGTGGGTCGGCGGCGCGCGCTTGAACCACGTCGGCGGTTTCCTCGCCACGGTCGGCAGCGTCGCGCTCGTGCTCGGCTACTTCTTCGTGCCGCACGTCCACCGGCGGATCGAGATGTTCCTCGGCCACCGCACCAGCGATCAAGTCACCGGCGCGGTCACCGCGATGCAGAACGGCGGACTGTTCGGCATGGGCGTCGCGAACGGCGACGCGCGCAACCTCGGCGTGCCGTACCTCGAGTCCGACTTCGCGTTCGCGCAGATCGGCGAGGAGTTCGGCTGGTTCGGTGTCGCGCTCGTGATCGGACTCCTGATCGCGTTCATGTGGCAGAGCCTGCGCCTCGTCTACTCGATCCGCGATCGCTACGACGCGATCGCGACGTTCGGCCTGCTCGTGTCGACGCTCTTCCAGGCGCTGCTGCACATCCAAGTCGTCGCCGACGTCGTGCCGCCGAAGGGCATGACTCTGCCGTTCATCTCGCACGGAGGCACGTCGCTGATCGTCGCCTGCATCGGAGTCGGACTCGCGATCGGTGCCGCGCGCACCAGCGCGACGGAGACTCCGACCTCATGACTTCCACGTTCTCGTTCACGGTCGAGCTCGGCGCGCTTCGAGCTCGAACCGCAGTTCAACAACCCGTTCCATCCACGCGCGCTCGATCCGCGGAGCACGCGTCACCCCACTAGCGGACCCTTCCATGCAACGTATCGAAAAGTACGCCGTCATCGCGCTCGTCCTGTTGCTCGTCACGATCCTCGCCGTCTCCTTGTGGAGCCAGAAGAAGGGCAAGAGCCCCTTCTCGTTCTTCAAGCGCGGCAGCTCGACCGAAGTCGCGCAAGCGCCGACCGGCAACGAGCCGGCGGTCGAGAACAACTTCACCACCACCGACACCGGCGCGACGCCGGGCACCGGCCTCGCGCCGATGCAGCAAGATCCGCAAGGCGTCGCGGGCACCAACCTCGGCAACTCGCAAGTTGGTGCGGGCGGAGCGCAACGCGTCGGCGATCCGACGATGCCGGCCGACTGGCGTCCGGGCCAACCGTGGGTCAACCGCGGTCGCGTCGGCGCGGTGCACCAAGGCGAAGCGGGCCAAACGGTGCCGGGCGCGCAGCAACAATTCGGCATGCAGCAACCGTCGACGAACGACGCGGGGCAAACGGGCTTCGTCAATCTCCAACCGCAAACGCCGCGCGTCAACGCGCCGAAGTCGGCCGTCGAATCGCCGGCGGATCGTCGCACGCTCGCGGCCGGCCCGACCTACGTCGTGCAGAGCGGTGACACGCTCGGCGAGATCGCCGCGCGTCAGCTCGGCAGCGCCGCGAAGTGGACCGAGATCGCGAAGCTCAACGACAACCTCGATCCCAAGAAGTTGCGCAAGGGCATGAAGCTCGTGATGCCCGCCGGAGCGAAGGTCGCCGCCGCGCCGAAGACTGCGAACGCGCCCGCGGTCGCGCCGGGCGGCGAGTACGTCGTGCGGAAGGGCGACACGCTCTCGGAGATCGCGAACAAGGTGCTCGGCAAGACGTCGCGTTGGACGGAGATCGCGGCGCTCAACCCGTCGATCGACGCGAATCGCCTGATCGTCGGCACGCACCTGCGTCTGCCGAAGGGCGTCGCCGCCGGCGGTGTCGCGGTCGGCTCGAGCACGGTCGCCAAGGTCGAGCGCAAGAACCGCGTGCGATGAACCGCAAGATCCATCTGATCCTGCTGCTTGGCTGCGTGATCATCGCGGTGCTCGATGCACCGCGAGCGAGCCGACTCTTCAGTGAAGGCCTCGCCGGTCCGTACGACGAGAGCGCGCGTCTGCGCTCCGGCGCGGTCGAAACGCCGACGCCGAAGCGCGCCGGCCCGACGACGCCGAGCGCGGACGACGCGCGGCTCGGCCTCGAGGCGTCGAAGGCGCCCGTGTCGCCGAACGCCGCGTTGCTGAACTCGTCGATCCGGCTCGAGAACGACGGAGACGCAGCGCGTTGAACGCGACCACGTCGAGCCGCGTGCGTTCGAGCTCCGTCGCGACGGCGACGGGCTCGACGCCGCGCGCTCTGCGGATCGCGCTGGCGGGCGGCGGCACCGGCGGACACATCCTGCCGGGCCGCTACTTGCTCGAGCACGCGGCGGAGCGCGGCACGCTCGCCGACGTCGTCTGGTTCCAAACCGGACGCGCGGTCGAGGCGCGCGCGATGGCGGGCCTCGCGGAACGCCTCGCGCCGATCGAACTCGAGCGCGTCGCGCTGTCGCTCGAGCCCGAAGGCGGCGGAGCTCCCGGGCTCGGACGCCTCGGCGTGTTGACGTTGCCCGCGGCGCGGCGCGCGCGCGCGGCGTTGCGTCGACACCGCGCGGAAGTCCTGGTCGGCCTCGGCGGTTTCACGACGTTGCCGGCGGCGCTCGCCGCGCGATCGCTCGGAATCCCGATCGTGTTGGTCGAGATCAACGCGGCGGAGGGACGCGCGACGCGTTGGCTCGCGCCGCTCTCCGCGCGCGTCGTCCACGCGTGGCGCGCGACCGCGGCGAAGCACGACGGCGCGAAGCATCGTTGGATCGGACCGCCGCTCGCGGCGCGCTTCCAACGCGGCGCCTGCAGCGAAATCGAATCGCGCGCGGCGGCGGAAGCGCTCGGCTTCGATCCCGATCGGCCTCTGCTCGTCGTGCTCGGCGGCAGCCAAGGCGCGCTCGGCCTCAATCGTTTCGTCGCCGCCCACGCGGCGTTCTTCGCGGCGAACGGCGTCCAGATCCTGCACCAGACCGGGCCGGGGCGTCTGAACGAGACCGCGCACGAGAACTTCGAGGGACAACGCGCGATCGAGTACGTCGACGACGTGCATCGCGCGCTCGCGGCGGCGACCGTCGTGCTCTGCCGCGGCGGTGCGTCGACGTTGGCCGAGGTCGGCGCGCTCGCGCGGCCGGCCTGCGTCGTCCCCTATCCTCACAGCGCCGATCGCCATCAAGAGCGCAACGCGCGCGAGCTCGGCGCCGGCGTCCGCATCGTCGACGAAACCAAGCTCGACGCGACGTTTGCCCGCGACCTCGTCCTCCTGCTCGGCCCCGCCGGCGAACGCGAACGACGCGCGATGGGGGCGGCGCTCGCCGGCATCGTCCCGCGCGACGGCGTCGCACGCCTGTGGACCGAGATCGAAGCTTCGGCGCGACGCGCGCCTTGAACTCTTCGCCGTTGGAGTTGGAATGAACCCCACTGCCGTGTCCCGTTCGTCCCAGGTCGTGTCGATTCCGCGCGTGGAAGCTCTCGAGCTGCCGCCGCTCGGGACGTTGCAACCGTTCCCGCTCGTGCCGCGTCGCGTGCACCTGTTCGGCGCCGGCGGCGCCGGCGTGTCGGGCGCGGCGCGCCTGCTCGTCGAGCACGGCCACACGGTCACCGGTCACGATCGCGCTCCGTCGGAACACGTCGAGCTGCTGCGCAGCCTTGGCGTCGCCGTCGAAGTCGACACGTCGAACGCGCGGCTCGCGCCGGCCGACGCGGAACTCGTCGTGCGCTCCGCCGCGATCCCGCTCGACGATCCACGCGTCCGCGAGGCGGAATCGCGCGGCATCGCGGTGATCAAGTACGCGGAGCTCTTGCGCCGCATCACGCCCGAACGTCGCACGCTCGCGATCGCCGGCACGCACGGCAAGACGACGACGTCGTGGATGCTCTTCCACGCGTTGGTGGAGCTCGCGCACGAGTTCGGCGAGTCGCTCGCGCGGCCCGGCGCGTTGGTCGGCGGCATCTGTCGTCGGCTCGGACAGAACGCGACCAGCGCCGCGAGCGACGGTTGGTTCTCGGTCGAGGCGTGCGAGTACGACCGCTCCTTCCTGCAGCTCGCTCCGTTCGGCGCCGCGATCACCAACGTCGAACCGGATCACCTCGACTACTACGGCGATTTCGACGCGATCAAGGGCGCGTTCTCGCACTTCGCCGATCGCCTCGCGCAGGACGGTCTGCTCGTCGTCGGCAAGGAAGTGCCGCGGCCGGTCGAGGAAGCCGCGCGCTGCAAGGTGTGGCGTTTCGGTCGCGACGTCCACGCGAACCTGCGCGGCGAACGCGCGGGTCGCTTCAGTTTCGATCTGCTCGGCCCGGGCTTCGAGGTCGCCGACGTGACGCTCGCCGTGCCCGGCGCGTTCAACGTCGAGAACGCGAGCCTCGCGCTCGCGCTCGCCGTCGGCACCGCCGCGCGCGGCGCCGATCTCGATCTCGCGCGCGCCGCGCGCGCCGCCGCGCGCGGGATCGCGGGCTACGCCGGCGCGAAGCGCCGCTTCGAGACGTGGGGCGTCGCGGGCGGCACGACCGTCGTGCACGACTACGCGCATCATCCGACCGAAGTGCGGGTCACGCTCGAGGCCGCGCGTCGCGCGTTGCCGGGGCGGCCGCTGCACGTGCTCTTCCAACCGCACCAACACAGTCGCACGGCGCGCTTCTTCGACGAATTCGTCGAGAGCTTGCGCTTCGCGGATCGCGTCGAGATCGCCGACGTCTACGGCGCGCGCGCGCACATCGACGGCGAGCACACCGCGGGCGCTTGCGAACTCGCGCGCGCGCTGCAAGGCGCCGGCGTCACGGCATCGTGGGGGGGCTCGCTGTCGGCGAGCGTGAAACGCTTCGTCGAAGCTCTGCCCGAGGACTGCGCCGCGCTGGTCCTCGGAGCGGGCGATGTGGAGGACGTGAAGGATGAGCTCCTCGCAGAACTGGCCCTGCGCCGCTCTCGCCCGCGCGGACCTCGCCGATAGGACGACGATGCGCGTCGGCGGCCGCGTCGAGTGGCTGCTCGAGCCCGCGACGCCCGACGAATTCGTCGCGGCGTTCGCCGCGTGCCGCGAACGCGGCGTCGCGACGCGCGTGCTCGGCGGCGGCGCGAACTTGCTCGTCGACGACGGAATGCTCGGCGGTGCGGTGCTCACCACATCGCGCATGAACCGGCTCTTCCGCGCACCGCTCGACGGCGAGGTCAGCGGCGCGTTGACCGGCGAAGAGGCCGACCTCGCGCGCGTCGCGCCGCGCGACCGCACGACCAACCCGCGATTCGTCGCGTGGGCCGGCGCGACGATGCCGGCGATCGTGCGCGCGGCGAGCGAACTCGGTTGGACCGGACTCGAAGGTCTCGCGGGCGTGCCCGGAAACCTCGGCGGCGGCGTCGCGATGAACGCGGGCGGTCGGTGGGGCGACATGTGGGACGTGATCGAGCGCGTGCGCGTGGTCGATCCCGACGGCGGAGTGCGCGATCTCCTGCGCGCGGATTGCACGCCGCGTTATCGCGACGGGGGACTGGGAGCTTCGATCGTGCTCGGCGCGGTGCTCGCGTTCCGCGTCGAGGATTCGGCTCGCGTGAAGCAGCGCGTGCGCGAGTACCTGCTCGAGAAGCGTCGCATCCAACCGGTGACCGAGTGGTCCGCGGGCTGCATCTTCAAGAACCCGCCGAAGGAGACGTCCGACGGTCGCTCGGCGGGCAAGTTGATCGAGGACGCAGGCTGCAAGGGACTCGCGCGCGGCGACGCGATCGTCAGCGAGCTCCACGGCAACTTCATCGTCAACCGCGGCGCGGCGAGCGCGGCCGACGTCTTCACCCTGATCGAGGACGTGCGCGATCGCGTCGCCCAGAAGACCACCGTGCGCCTCGAGACCGAGGTCAAGGTCTGGCGGTAGCGACGCGCTCGGGCCGATCGCGGGATTCGCGCCGGAAACGTTTTCCGCGGAGCGCTTTTGCACTCACGGCGGCGAATGACGCCACCGATACCCCTCGCGGCCGCCGTCCCTGTCGGCCAGTGTCGAGCCTCCGGGCACCTGCTCCCCCCACACCTTCCTTCCACCGATTCCCCCATCGGTACGCCCGGAAGAGTCGACGCTGGTCTCAGGGATC
>JAIOPM010000025.1 GCA_021413885.1 Planctomycetota bacterium | reverse complement strand
GTGACGACGCGACTCGGGTTCGACGCGAAGGTCGAGCCGTTGCGCATCGGGCTCTATCCGACCGAGCCGTCGATCGAAACACGGGCGACGCACTTCTCGCTCGTCGCGCAGGTCGGGCCCGAGCTCCCGCGCGCGACCGTCGCAGGCACGGCGTGGCTCGACGACGGCGCGTGGCTGGTCGAGACGCACGTCGGTTGCGATCGTCTGCGCGCCGGCGCGCTCGCCGCGTACCTGCCTCCGGGCGTCGCGGTCGAGATGGAGAACGGGAACGCGCGGTTCGACGCGAGCATCGGCTCCGGGCAAGTCTTGGTGCTCGGCCAACTCGCGAACGGCGAGCTCGGGACGTGGTCCGCGGGGCGCTCGGCGGACGTCGCCCTGCGCGACTTCGCGTTGACCGAAGGCGACGCGACGTTGGCGAAGTTCGACAAGGTCGAGCTGAAGTCCGCGATCGACCTCGCAGCGGGGTCGTTCGAAGTCGAAGCGCTCGACGTTTCCGGCGCGGAGCTCACCGCGCGACGCACGAGCGACGGAACTCTGCACGCCGCCGGCATCGCGCTCTCGGCCGCGCCTACGAGCTCGACGCCGGTCGAAGCGACGCCTGAGCCGACGGTCGCGACTCCGAGCGCCGGACCGACGCGGCTCGCGCTCACGAAAGGAAACCTCGAACTCGCGCGCCTGGAATTCGTCGACGAATCCTCCGGCGCGAACGCGGAGCCGATCGTGCTCTCCGCGCGCGCGAAGATCGCCGACCTCGTGCTCGCGGGCGCCAAGGCGTCCGCGCCGCCGATGCGCGTCGACGTCGAGGGAGCCGCCGCGCCGTTCTGCGATCGTTGGTCGACGAGCTTCGTCTTCGCGGAAGCGGACGGCGAGCCCGAGCTCGACACGCACTTCGCGCTCGACGGTTTGCACGGCGACGCGCTGACGCGCGCGTGGCCGAAGCTCGCGGCGCAGCTCGACGGCTCCGGCCTCGCGAACGGAACCGTGCGAGCTTCGGCGAAGATGCGTTTCCGCGCGACGCGTCGGCCCGATCGCGCGCCGGATCTCACGCAGCCGTTCGGCGCGGAGATCGAGATCGGACCGCTCGAGCTGCGCGCGACGCCGGACGGCGAAGTGCTCGCGGGCCTCGAGGGCGGCCGCGTCGAGATCGCGAAGATCGATCCGAAGAGCGGCGACGTCGCGATTCGCTCGATCGAGCTCGTCAAGCCGCGCGGTCGCGTGCGCCGCGACGCGGAAGGTGTGCATGCGCTCGGGCTGACGTTGCGCGTTCCGCCGACGGCGATCACTGAAGCTCCGCCAAGTGAAGCTCCAGCGCCCGAGCTCGTCACGCAAATCGCCGCGCCGACGACATCGGCCTCCGAGCTCACGATCGACCGCCTCTCGATCTCCGGCCTCGACTTCGAACTCGTCGACGCGACCGGCACGCCGCCGGCGACCGTACCGCTCGTCGACCTCGACTTCGAGCTGCGCAGGTTCTCCACGCGTGCGCTCACCGAGCCGAAGGCGTTCTACTTCAACGCGTTCGTCACCGCCGGCAAAGTCGACGTGCCGCGGCGCGTCGAGTCGGATTCGTTGCTCGAAGGCGTCGTCGACGCGGTCGGCGGGGTGCTCGAGGGCGAAGGCGACGAGCAAGTGACGTTGGAACAACGCCCGCTCTTCGAGGAAGTCGCGCTCGCCGGCCGCATCACGCTCTTCCCCGAAGTGCGCGGTTGGGTGAACGTCGGCGTGAGCTCGCTCGAGCTCTCGAACTTCCGCGGCCTCGCCGAATCGACCGGCCTCACGCTCGGCGACGGCTTGCTCGACGAGAGCGTGCGCGCGCGGCTGCAAGGCGCGCAAGGCGTCTCGATCGCGTCGCGCTCGACGTTCAGTTACCTCGCGCTCTCCGAGCCGAGCGGCGGACCGATCTCGCGCTACCTGACGTTGCCGGCGCCGCTCGACACCGTGCTCTTCCTGATGAAGGACGCGGAGGACCAACACAAGTTGTCGGTCGACGTGCGCGTCGGCGCCGACGGACTCTCGACGTCGGAGCTCGTCTCCGCCGCGATCGGCGCGGTGACGCAAGTGATCGCGCGCGCGGTCGCGAGCGCGCCGTTGCGCTTGCTCGGCGCCGTCGGCGGTTTGTTCGGCGGCGACGAGGCAGTTGCGCCGACCGACGACACGCTCGCGCTCGAGTATCCGGCGGGCGTCGCGACGCTCGGCGAGCGCGAGGAGGAGCAGCTCGAGCGCCTGATCCAACGCTTCGGCGACGACGATCGTTTCGTCTTCGCGGTGCAGCAGTCTCTGTCGAAGGCCGACCTCGCGCGCGCCGCGGCGCTCGCGAATCCGTCAGCGGACGATTGCCGGGAACTTTCAGCTCGTCTGCGCCGCAACAAGTCCGAGCTGGTGCGCCGCCGCGAGGAACTCGCGGCCCGTGCGCGCGTCGACTACGCGATCGGCCGCGAGCGCGAATCCGCGGACGCGACGCTCGCGCTGCGCGGCCTGGATCGCGAGCTCGGCTCCAACGAAGACGCCCTCGATCGCGTCCACGAACTGCTGCGCCCCGGCGCCGAACGCCGCCGTGACCAACGCACGAAGGCCGCGTTGCTCCAGGTCGCGATCGAACGCGTCGCGCGGTTGAAGGCCCGCCTGGTCGAACGCGGCGTCGCCGCCGACCGCATGGAGATCCGCTCGATCCGCGCGACGATCGACGCCGAACTCGCGACCGGCCGGATCGTGCTCACGCCGCACAAGCGCTCGTGACTCGACCCCGTCGAGGACTGCTAGGCTGGGCCGCGTGACGCACGACTTCTCGTTGCTCGCACGCGCGGTCAACGTGTACGCCCCGGTCCCACCGGACGAGCTCGAACGGCTGACGCGCGAGACGCATATCGAGAGGTTCGAGAAGGGCGCGCTCCTGCTGCGCCGCGGAGAATCGGCGGACTGGCTCGGGTTCCTCGAGGTCGGCCTGCTGCGCATCGTCGCACGCGAGGACGACCGCGAGATCAACCTCGGCTTCGAGCTCGAAGGTGCGTTCATCGGCGCGTACGACGCCTACCTGCTTCGCGGCCGGGCGCAGTACGAGATCGAGGCGCTCGAACCGGGCCGATTCCTCCGCTTCGAGCGCGCGACCCTCGAGCGTCTGACCACGGAACGCGAGTGCTGGCGCGAACTCGCACGGCGCGCCGCCGAATCCGAGGTCGCGCGCAAGACCGAGCAAGAGCTCCGTCGGCGCACGCAGTCGCCCGCCGAACGCTACGTGGAGCTCGAGCGCACGCGATCGGAACTCCTGCGCCGCGTGCCGCAATACCACCTCGCGTCGTGGCTCGGCGTGACGCCCGAGACGTTGAGCCGCATCCGCGCCCGCATCGGCGACGCACCGCGTTCCGGATCTTGACGCTCGTCAATGCGGCAGCGGCGGCACCGTCGTAGCGTGCCGTCCTTCACGGCCGAGTGGCCGTTCGAGGTAACCACATGAATCGTGTCTGGATCCCTCTCGCCCTTCTCATCTCGAACCCGAGCACGCCGATCGCGAGCATCGAACCCGATGCATCGACCGTGCACGCCGTCGACGCGCCGATCGAGTTGAGGCTCGCGCCCTACGTGGACGTCCTGCGCACGATCGACGTGCGCGTCGGCGAGTTGGAGACGCCGTTCCTGTTCGACACCGGCGGAGGCTCGACCGTGATTTCGCTCGCGACGGCGCAAGCGGTCGGTTGCACGCCGTTCGGCCGAGGCACCGGCTTCCGTCACGACGGCGGACGCGTCGACGGACGACGCGGTGGTCCAATCGATGTGTCGCTCGGCGCGTTCACGCGCCGCGGCGAGGTCGGCGTGCTCGATGTCGACGCGCTGCTCGCGGGCCTGCCGAAGGTCGGCGGCATCGCTTCGCTCGAGACGTTCGCGGGACACGCACTCACGGTCGACCTCGGACACGACCGCGTCTTCGTCGAGACGCCGAAGAGCCTCGAAGTCCGCGTGCGAGCCGGGCGCGAGCTCGAATCACGCCTCGCGCGACAAGCGGCGGGCGCGGCCCTCGACATGTTCGTCGCGATCGAAGGGAAGCACGGGCCGCTGTGGTTCGAGGTCGATTCCGGCAACGTCGCGCCGGTCTTGATCGCGCCGCACGCGTTCGCCGAACTCGGTCTCGTCGCACCGACGGGCGACGCGACGGCGAACTGCGAGCTCACGATCCGCGGCCTCGGCGCGGTGAAGTGCGAAGTCGCGTCGAAGGAACTGATCTACGACGGGCTCCTCAACGCGGAGTTCTGCCGGCGCTACGCGCTCACGTTCGACTTGGCGAACGGCCGGACCTGGGCGGCGCCGAGTCGGTGACGGCGCGGTCGTTCAAGCCTTCGGCTTGCCGACCATCACCACCTGGAACGACAGGATGCGCAGGAAGCGCAGCGAGCAGATCCAGCGGTCTAACTTCAGGAAGAAGCGCACCAACGCGACGTTGCCCGGCACCCAACGCAGGATGCCGAGGTGATCGGGGAAGCCCGCGAGGACGTACGCGAAGACGCCGTAGCGGCCGGCGTGGGTCACTTCGAAACCGGCGCGCTCGTAGAGCTCGATCAGACCGCTCTTGGTGAAGCCCTGGTCGCCGAGATCGAAGTGCGGCGAGAAGCGATAGAGCAGGTACCGCGCCCAACGGATCATGAAGTTGTCGTTGCAGGGCTCGCTCATGATCAACACGCCGTCCTTGTCGAGCGCACGCCGGCAGTTCTCGAGGAAGGCGATGTGGTCGCGCGTGTGGTGCAGGCTGCCCTTGCAGAAGATCGCGTCGAACGAACGGTCGCGGAACGGCAACTTCTCGGCGTCGGCGGTGACGAGCCGCGCGCCGGGGACGTATTGCTCGCTGACGCGCAACATCGCGTGGCTGATGTCGAGGCCGACCGCGCCAGGGCGTTTCTGATCGAGCTCGGCGAGGAAGAAGCCGGTGCCGCAACCGAGGTCGAGCACGCGCTTCGAACGCGGCGGCAAGTGCGAGAGCAACTCGCCGTGCCAGTCGTCCTGGAACAGCCGCGAGAACTCGAAGCTGTAGCGGTACGCGTAGCGCGGCGCGAGAGCCTTGTGCAGCTCGATCTGGGCTTGTGCGTTGTCGGCCATCGACGGTGTCGGGCGCGGAGCGGCGGAGAAGACTACCCGCTCTCGCGCTCGCGTGCAGCGCCGTTCGCGTCGGGCTTCGCGAGGAAACCCATCGCGATGTGGCCGGCGAGGCCCAGAAGGACGGTGCTGGCGAGCTGGAAGACGTGGGCGCCGAGGCCGGTCGAGAGCGCGAGTTCGCGCTCGACGCCGAGCATCCCGAAACCCAGGACCCACCCGGCCTCCTGCGTGCCGAAGCCCGCGAACGAGTTGATCGGGAGGAGGTTCGAGAGCACCGCGAAGCCCGAACCGATCGCGACGTGGGCGAGGCTGAGCGTGTCGGGCAGGCCGAGGCCGCGCGCGAGGATCGCGTAGAAGAGGAAGATGCCGAGCCACATCGCGAGCGATTGCAGGCTCGCGACCGCGAGTCGGCCACCCGCCGCCGCGCGCAGGGCGACGCCGAGTTCGGTCGAGCGCTCGAGCAACTTCGCGCCGAGGCGTGTGCGGTCGAGGCCGGTCAAGCGCACCACCGCCGCGACCGCCATCACGATCAAATCGCCGCGCGCCGCGAGCGCGGTCAAGACGACCGCCGCTGCGATGCAGCCGAGCGCCAACACGAGGATGCCGGCGGGCGCGGCGTCGGGCTCGAAGATCGCGAGGTAGAGCGAAGCGACGCCGAGCGCGAGCGAGAGCGTCGAGAAGTCGAGCAAACGCGAGACGACGAGCGACGAGAGCCCGACCTTGTTCGGCACGCCGCAGAGGCTCTTCAAGTAGACGATCAACGCGACTTCGCCGGTCTTCGCGGGCAGGACGTACGCGGCGAGGTTGTGCGCGCTCGCGGCGGCGAACGTCGGGCCGTAGCGCGGGCGTTCGGAT
Source organism: Planctomycetota bacterium (assembly GCA_021413885.1). Taxonomy (GTDB): domain Bacteria; phylum Planctomycetota; class UBA1135; order UBA1135; genus JACRIN01. The sequence goes on along the minus strand of JAIOPM010000025.1, from coordinate 255,195 downwards.
TCCGGGATCAACGTGCGGAAGCGTTGGGCGCGCAACGCGTGGATCGCGAGGTGCACGCCGAACGCCGCGAGCATCGTCCCGACCGACAGGCGTCGACACACGCGCACCACGTCGTCGAACGAGACGTCGCCCCACTTCGCGAGCAACACGACCAGCACCACCGCGATCGCCGCGGAGAGCACGAATCGAACGGCGGGCTTCAGCCGAGCCTCGGCGCGCGGCGCGGCGACTTCGACGGGCTCGAGTTAGTGCGGTCGGAGTTCACGCGCGTTCAATCGTACTTGACGTGCGTGCCGCCCGAATCCGCAGCGAGCCACTCGAGGATCTGGAAGTTGCCGCCGACCGCGATCGTGTGGATCACGATCTTGCGGTGCTCGTTCCACTGCCCGACGCGCGCGCGGATCTCCGCTTGATCGGTCACGTCGCCGACCGAGGGCTCGCCGTCGGACATGATGTAGATCGTGTCGACGTCGGGGTCGGTGAACGCGGTCTGGACCGCACCGTAGAGGTTGGTGCCGCCGTCCGCGCCGAGGCGCGAGACGAACGTCTTCGCGTCGGTGCGCTCCTTGTCCTTCGACTCGGCGACGCCTTCGTCGAGCCAACGATCGACGCCGCTCGAGAACACGACGATGTTGAAGAGCGCGTCCTTGTCGAGCGCGTCGATGCACTTGATCAGCTCGCGCTTCGCGACCTCCATGCGCGCCTCGCCGGGTTTGCCGAGGTAGGGCGAGCGCGTCGGCTCGTTCATCGAACCCGACACGTCGATGATGAAGATCGCGCGGTGCGAGACGATGCGCACGCCGTAAAAAGTGTTCTTCGAAGCCTGCGTCAGGCGCCGCGTCTCTTCCTCTTGCTGGAGCTTGAAGAGATCGCCGGTGCCGAGGCCCTTGAAGCCCGAGCGCTTCTCCTCCCACCACTTCTTCCACACCGCGGGATCGGGCGGGAGCATTTGACCGGTCAGACGGAAGAGCGCGTCGCAGAACTCGCGCGCCATCCGGCCTTCCTCCTTCTCCATCCGCGTGATGATCGCGCTGATCGCGTCGGTGTTGCCGATGATCTCGAGGCCCTTCAACGCCGCGAGCCGCGTCGACCAATCCGCACTCTCGAGGCAACGCACGAAGAGCGGCAGGTACTTCTTCTGCGCGAGCTTCGCGAGCTGCCACAGCGCCGCGTTGCGCACCTCGGTGTCCTTCGACTCCGAGTCCTTCTCGAGGCGCGCGAGCCAATCGCCTTCACCGAAACGCAGCGCGCCGATCGCGTCCATCAACGCGCCTTGGACCTCGGGCTTCTTCGTCGTCGTGAGCGCCTTCTCGAGATCCGCGACCGCCGTCTTGTCGCCGCGCTTCGCGAGCACGTCGGCCGCCGCGATCTGCACCTGAGCGTTCGCGTCGAGCAAGCTCTTCGCGATCAGCTTGGTGATCTTCTCGTCGGCCACTTTCACGAGCGCGCGCAACGCGAAACACTTCTGCCCGTCCTTGTTCTTCGCGCCGAGCAGCTTCTCGAGCTTCGGCACCAACGCCTTCTGCTTCGGATCCGCGGCCCACTCGGCGACCAGGTCCGCGAGCTTGTCGCGCAAGTCGACCGGCATGACGTCGGTGCCCTTGCCGCCGTCGTCGAGGAATTGATTGGCGAGTTTGTCGCCGTCGTCCTTCGCCATCAGCTCGGCGGCGAGCACGCGGTTCTGCGAACGCTCGGTGGTGCTCTTGTACGCGTCGCGGGCGAGGTCGATCGCGCGTTTGTCGCCGCGCTTCGCGAGTTCGATCAACGCGAGCCGCCGCACGCCGTCGCGCGGAAGGTCGGTCGCATCCTTCTCCATCTTGCGCGCGGTATCGACGAGCTCGTCGGCGTCCATCCTGCCGGCGATCTTCTCGAGCGCGATCTCGCGGATCCGCGGCAGGACGAAGATCGCGAGCTGCGGTTCCTTCTCGCGTTGCTTCTTGGGCTTGAGCTTCGGCGCGTCCTCGTCCGCCTGACGGAAGAGCTTCTGGAAGAACTTGTAGTCGTCGTCGACGTAGCGCTGCGCGTAGAGCTCCATCGCCGTCGCGCGCACGCTGTCCTCGGCCGGCGAATCGACGATCGCGGCGAGGAAGTGCTTGCCGAAGTGCTCGGCGTCGCCGAGCAGCTTCAACGCCGCGTCGCGCAACTCGCGCGCGTCCTCGGTCGTCGCGGCGTCGGCGATCTTCTGCAGCGCGGCCTGTTCGCAATCCGTGACGCCGTCGTACTTCGCGAGCGCGCGCAGCACCTCGCGCCGCATGTAGAGCGTGTCCATCGCGTCGTACGCGACGAGCAACCCCTCCATCGCGGCCCGCGTGCCGAGGGTGCCGAGCTTCTGCACGGTCTCGTCGCCGGCCGCGTCCTTCTCCGCCTTGATCTTCGCGACGAGCTCTTCGACCTCGCCGGCGCGCGGGCCGACGAACGAACTGCCCAGAAAGAGCAGGAGAAGGAGGACGCTCTGCATGTCGGATCTCCGGTGGTGGACCGGAGATCACAAGCCGCGGCGGCGAACGTGTCAACGCTCGACTAGAGCTACTGCGCGGAGCCGGTCAGCTTCACCCGGAACGGCTGCACGGCGTTGGTGGCGTCGTGGTCGAACTCGAGGTTCGCGTTGCGCGTGCCGGTCGCGGTCAGCGGGTTGAACTTCACGAGGTACTGCACGTAATCGCCGCCCGCGAGCGCCGACAGTCCGAGGCAGCTCGAGTTCACGTGCGCCCGCATGATGTCCGCGCAAACCGGGTGGAAGTTCAGGTCGATGTTGTCCATGCCGCCGCAGAGGTGGCAGTAGCTCATGATCGTCCCCTGCGAACACACGGTCGTCGGCGTGCAATTCGCGTAGCACTGATCGAGCGGCGGACAGTACGAGTGCGTGTGGCTCGAGCCGAAGTTGTGGCCGAGCTCGTGCGCGACGACGACGAAGTCCCACGTGAACGACGCGGCCTGGCCGGTCCACGCTCCCCAGTTGATATCGCCGGCGATGTTGCCGCTGACGCCGAAACCGAAACTTTGGTTGCAGAGCACGCCGACATACGCGACGCCGCCGCCGAGGTTCGCGCCCGAGATGAAGTGCGCGAGATCCGCCGACACCGGCCATTGATTCGGCGCCCAGTCCGCGACGAACTCGTCGAGCAAGTCGCCCGAGTCGCCGCCGGTATCCTGCGACGTCCAACCGTCGTTCGACGACGAGTGCACGCCGAGGTACGCGATCGAGAGCGTGGTCTGGACGTCGGTGAAGTACTGCTCGCTGACCGCGGCGATCAACGCGGTGACGTAGTTCGTGACGCCGAGGGTCGAGCCGAACTTCTGGTAGAGCTGGTAGTCGGTTTCGAGCGCGAGGCGGCAGTCCGACGCGACGAGGGCTTCGGTCGAGGGCAAGCCGAGCGAGCTCGTCGGCGGCGCCGCGGCGCCGGGCACCGAACGCTCGGCGCAAAAGTCGGCCGGTCGAGCGCCCGCGATCGACGGCAGCTCCGCTTCGAGCGCCATGCGGCTCGTCGACGCCGTCTCCGCGAAGAGGTGCACGATGTGTTCGGGCGAGTCGGGGAACTCGAGGAAGCCGCGCGAGCCCGAGCTCGAGAGCGCGAGGAACACGCGCGAACCGGGCACTTCGAGCGCACTGCCGCTCCACAACGACAGGTCGCCGAGCGCGACACGCGGACCGCCCGGAATCGGCACGCCGTCGACGGCGAGCACGGCGTCGGCGGTGAAGGGCAGAGGCAGGCGATGCAGATCGAGCGTCACCGGACCGCGCTCCGGGACCGGGAAGTCGTGCAACGTCGCGCGCGGCTTCGACGCGAGCTCCTGGAGCCGCGTCGGATCGAGCGCGAACGGAACGCCGGGCCCCGCGTCGGGGGCCGAGGCGACGAGAGGTGCGAGCTCGTCGGGCGCGAGCGTGAACTCCGGCGCACCGGGCGGCGGCGGCAACGGCGCGAGCTCGATCTCGACCGCGAAATCGTTTGGGTGACTTCCGGTCAAACGCGGCGCGGCGAGCGCCATCGGCGCGCCGCCGGCGTTCGACACGCGCACGCGCGTGCCCGCGTTCGGGCCCGCGTCGACCGTCTGCGTGCCGAGGTCGACGAGCTCGTCGTACGCGAGCGGATTCTCGACGCCGGTCGCGCCTTCGCTCGCGACGAACGCGGAAGGTCCGCTCGCGTCGTCGTCGGTGATCGTGAGTTGGTGGAGTGTCGTCGCGCCGAGCACCGCGCCGACGCTCGGCTGCGTCACTTGGAGCGGCACGGTCTCGTCGACTTCGATCACGCTGTCGTCCTGCACGTTGACCGCGATCATCTGCGTCGCGCCGTTCATGCTGCCGATCGGGAACGTCACGGTCTTCTTCGCGAACGACGCGTAGTCGCTGCCCGCCGTTGCCGAACCGCCCGCGACGTCGTCGACGCGCACGGTGATTGCAACTCCGAGGCTCGTGCCGGGCGCGAGGTCGAGCTCGAGCGCGATCGACCGCGGCGCGCTGGTCTCGTCGGGCGTGATGCTGGTCGAACTCGCGAACTGGATCGTCGCTTGGTCGCCGTCGGTGATCGTCGCGGTGAACTTCTTCGCGCCTTGGATCGCGCCCCCGCTCGCTTGGCCGAGCCCGAGCTTCACCGTCTCGTCGACGCCTTCGACGAGTTGATCGGCGAGCGGCGTGAGCGCCACCGTTTGCGCGTCTCCGTCGATTGCGCCGATCGGGAACGTCACCGTCGTCGGCGCGAACGCCGTGAAGTCGGAGCCCGCGACGCCGGTGCCGCTGCCGAGATCCGAGACGACGACGGAGAACGGTTTCGCGAGCGACGCGAGCGAAGTGTGCAACACGACCGAGACCGTGAGCGCGCCCGAGCCCTCGGCGACGGTCGCCGCGGAGCTCGCGAACTCGACCGTCGACTTCGGCGCGCTCGCGCCCGAGCCTCCGCCGCCGCAAGCCGCGACGAGCGAGAGCCAAGCGGTCGCCCCAAGGCGCGCCGCCGTGCGGCGCGAAAACTGTGCGTGCATCGGAGTCCTCGTCGAAGCGCGGCGCACGCGCGGGCTCCCTCGGCACCGCCCCCCCGCCGCTCGACGCCTCTCTCGACCGCCGCGAACGTCGCGCTGGAACGAACGCCGCGATCTCCGCGCTCCGACGCGCAGAAAATTCGAGGTCGCGCGCCGACGTCGCCGTCCGGATCGAGATCAGGCCGGCGAGGTCGCGCCCGATCGCACACGCATCACAGCCGCGAGCGCTTCTCGATCAGGTCCGCGAGCAAGCCGACCGTCAGGACGTTGAGCGTCGCGACGAAGAGGAAGACGCTCTTGTCCGACAAGTTCGGTGCGACCGGTGACAAGAACGCGTCGTAGTAGATCGACACCGCGAGCAGCAGGCCGAACGCGAGCGTCAACGGATAGAAGACCTTGAGCGGATTGAAGTAGATCACCGTGCGGATGATCAACTGCGTGAAGCCGAGCGTGTCGCGGATCGGGTGGATCTTCGATTTGCCCGAGCGCTTGGCGTAATCGACCTTGATGTAGTCGACGCGGTGACCGTTGGTCAGCGACGCGAGCGTGATCGTCGTCGTGAAGCTGAAACCTTGCGGCAGGATCGGGCGGTAGCGCAACACGAGCTCGCGTCGGAACGCGCGCAGGCCTGAGTTGAGATCCGGAATCGACGTGCCCGCGAGGAACGACGCGAGCTGACGCAGGAACGCCTTCGCCGGCCGGCGGATCAACGGAATGTGCACGTTCGCGCCGAGCCGCGCGCCGACCGCCATGTCCGCGCCGTCGTCGATGCACGCGAGTAGATCGACGATGCGATCCTCGGGATACGTGCCGTCGGCGTCGGTGATGACGACGACTTCGTTCTTCGCGTGCGCGAAGCCGGTCTTCAGCGCCGCGCCGTAGCCCTGATTCGTATGGTGCGTGATCACGCGCAGGTTCGGCGTGCGCTTCTTCACCGCCGCGAGCTTCTCCGCGGTGCCGTCGATCGAACCGTCGTTGACCGCGAGCACCTCGACCGGCACGCCGAGATCGATCTTCGACAAGCGCTCGAGCACGCCTTCGACGCCGCGTTCCTCGTTGTAGACGGGAACGACGATGGTCACGCCGCGAGCGCTGAGTTTCTCGCGCGGGCTCTCGCCCTCTTCGTGTTCCGTGGACAGGCGGACTTGGGTTTCGATGGCGCTTTCTCCGTTCGACCGGCGGAGCATAGCGGGCGCGCGGGGTCGAGTCAGCTGTCGAGCGCGCGCAGCACCTTCTTCGAAAGTCCAGTCAGCGGCAAAGACCTGAGTTCGCGTCGCGCGTGCCACGCGTACGGTCGAGGCAGAACGCGAGCGGAAGTGCGGCCGGCGAAGACCGACGCGCGAATGCGGTGATGCGTGATCGTGTGGCGCAATTCGAGCAGCGGTTCCGCCGCGCGGAAGGCCGCGCCTTCGGAGTGGCGGGTCGGATGCAACAGGCCTTCTTCACGCGCGGCGCGCTCGATCGTCGGCAGCTCGAGCATGCCGGCCATGCGACCGACGTCGGGACGGCGCGCGAGCAACACGCGCTCGCCACGTTCGATCCACAGGATCTCGAGCTCGACCTCGATCGTCGCGCGCCGCGCTTTCGGACGCGGCAACTCGTCGACGCGGCCCGCCGCGCGAGCTCGACAGCGGCGCGCGAGCGGACAATCGGCGCAGCGCGGCTTGCGCGGCGTGCAGAGCGTCGCGCCGAGCTCCATCAACGCCTGATTCCACTCGCCGGCGCCGCGCGCGGGCACCAACGTTCGCGCGAGCGACCAGAGCTCGCGTTCGAGCACCTTCGAACCGATCGGCGCGTCGAGTTCGAAGAGCCGCGCGAAGACGCGAGCGACGTTGCCGTCGACCAACGGCGCCGGTGCGTCGAACGCGATCGAGAGCACCGCGCCCGCGGTGTACGGGCCGACGCCAGGGAGCTCGCGAACCGCGTCGGCGCCGCTCGGAAAAAGGCCGGCGTGGCGTTCGACGATCGCTCGCGCCGCCGCCTGCAAGTTGCGCGCGCGACGGTAGTAACCGAGGCCGCTCCACGCGCCGAGCACTTCGTCCTCGGGCGCCGACGCGAGCGCCGCGGCATCGGGGAAGCGCGCGAGAAAGCGTTGCCAGTAATCGACGACCGTTTCGACGCGCGTCTGTTGAAGCATCGCTTCGCTGATCCAGATCGCGTACGGGTCGCGTGTCCGTCGCCACGGCAAGTCCCGGCGCGCGCGGCGGTACCACGCGACGAGCTCGCGTCGCAGGGCGCGGGCAGCGGACGCGGAGACTTCGAGCGGCACCCGCGCAGTCTAGTTCACGCGCGTCGAAGGCGGCTCGGTCTCGCTCGAACCGCGCGCGCTCCCTACGCTGTCGACTCGATGAACGCGCGGCTCGGATCCCTCGGCTTCGGAGCGACGCTCGGTTTCTTCGCGTCGCTCGCGCGAGCGCCACTCGCGGCGTCGATCTTCGACGGACCGGTGACGTCGACGTGGCGAGGCTTGATCTGGCGCGCGTTGCCGTTCGTCGCCGCGGCGCTTGCGATGCGCTTTGCGAGCGCGCGTCGCGAGGTCCGACCGATCGTACTCGCGTGGGGCGCGGCACTCGGGTTCGCGCTGCACGCGTTGGTCCTCTCGCCGTGGGTCGAGATCTCGAGCACGCTCGGGCTCGTCCTCGCGTTCGTCGTCGCGGTGTTCGTCGCCGGAGTGTGCGCTCGCGCCGGCGGAGACGCGGAACTCGACGAGCCGCCCAATCGTCGACGCTTCGTCGGGATCCTGGTCGCTTCTGCGGCCGCGGTCGTCGCGCTCGAAGCCGCAGCACGGCCGCTGCGCCAACTCGGGTCCACCGCCGACGATCAAACAGTTTTCGGCCTCGCGTTCGTCGCGTGCCTCGCCATCGGAGCGGCCGCATTCGCGGGGCTTTTCCGCGGCGGCGTCGCCAAGCCCGCGTTGCCGTTGCTCGTCGCGGCGGCCGCGCTCGGCGTTTGGGTTTCGCTCTCCGGCATTTCCGACGTGCGCACGCGCGACGGGCTCGAGGCGTTCTTGCGCACGGGCCTGTACGGCCTCGCGCGACTCGATTCCTCGCGCCGCGGGATGTTCGACGTCGACTTCCTGATCGGCGCGCGCGTGCTGGTCGTGCCGGCGTTCGCGTGGGGAGCCGCGCTCGCTTGTCTCCGTCGGCGCGTCGATCTCGAGGCGCTGCTCGTCGGCGCGGCACTCGGCGTCCTCGCGCTTCCGCTCGGTGCGGTCGCGGGCCGGCCGATCCCGGGCGAGGAGTTCGCGTACTTCCCTCAACACTGCGTCGTTGTCGCGACGTTCGTCGCGGCGCTCAGCGCTCTGGTCGCGGCGGTGGAGACGCCGCTCTCGAAGCGCGCGGTGCTTCCGACGCTCGTCGCGTGCGGCCTCGCCTTCGCTGCGTATCGCCTGCCGCCGCGCTCGACCGTCGTGATCGCGCCGTGGGATCGCTTCCCGCCCGAGCCGCGCCTGTGGATCGATCATCCGATCGGTTTGTTGACGGTCGAGCCGACTCTCGATCGAGCGTACGTCGTGGCGCTCGATCGACGGCGGCTGACGGCGGTCGGCAGCGCGGCGCGCGCCGAGGACGCGCAAATCACGGCCTCGTGGCGCGCGTTGGCGTTGCCCCGCACCGGCGTGCGTGTGTTGTTGATCGGACAACTCTCGCCGGAACGCGCGCACCTGCTCACGAGCTTCGGCGCGACGACCGTCGATCGCACCGGGGCTTGGTCGAACGCGATGGCGGCCTTGGAGGACGACCTGTTCGAGGGGGCACCGAAGCCGGCGGGCGAGATCCTGTCGCCAAGCGCCGCGTGCTCGCGCCTCGAGCGCGACGGAAAGAAAGCGTGGGATTTGATCTGGATGCCCGCAACCGACGAGGGCGTGTTCGATCTACCGTCCTTGGCCGAAGAGCGACCGCCCGTCGTCGCCTGGCAACCGATCCAGACGTACCTCGCGGATCGCCGACTCGGTTCGGCGGACGATTGGTCGCGTGACGTGTTGCTCGCGTGCGATGGCATCGATCGCATCGCCTACGGCTTCACCGATGCACGGGCGGAGTGGGATGGCGCTCCGGCCGCGGGCGTCGAACGCTTCCGAGCAACGGCGACCCGCGCCGCGCCGCTGCCCGCGAAACGACTCGGGACGCGTCGCTTCCAGCGCGAATTCGACGCTCAGTTCGCCGCGATGGAGCGCCTGGAGAACAGCGCCTCCTCCGCCGACTCCGACACGTCGAAGGTGGCGCAAGCCCTGCGGCTCCACTTCGCCGCGCAGTGCTTCAGCTCGCCGTTCGAACACCCTGCGCAACAGGTCGAGATCGATCCGCAGACGCTGGAGCTGCTGAGCGAGGTCGCGCTCGCGCACGAGCCCGGACTCTTCGTGCGCAGCGCGTGGAACTGCTTCGCCGCGGTCCTGACCGAGAAGCGCGACACCGAAGCCGTCTTCCGCTACGTCGAACCGGTCGCGAACGCGCGGCCGGTGTGGCCGGCGTTGGAACGGGCGGTCGCCGAGGCGTACCTCGAGGCGCTCGACCCCAAGACCGCGGCCGAGCACTTCGAACGCGCCCGCGCCGCCGAGCCCTTCGCTCTCGATGGCTATGCGTCGACCGCGGCCGCGCTGATCGCGGCGGGAACGCCGGAGCGGGCGATCGACGTGCTGAAGAAGGCGTTGGCGATCCAGCCGCGCCGCCGCGACTGGGAGCGTTTGCTCGCGATCGCACAGGTGCGCGCCGGCGATCGCGACGGCCGGACGTTGATCCAGACGTTGCTGCTCGAAGACCCCGACGACTCGGAGCTGCTCCCGTACCTCGGCGACCCGCCTTTTCCTGACTTCCACCCGCCGCTGCCGGGCGGTGGAGAGCGCCACCACTAGGCAGCGCTTTCAGGTCTGCAAGAACTCCCGAGGCACCTCTCGCAGGATGCCGGAGTCGACCGCCGCCCGCGCTACACAGAGGGTACGATTACGGGAAGCTATTGGAACCTGGCGGCGTTCTCGGCCGTCCGCCAACCCAAGCAGACTCACGTCCGCGGCCGGCAGGCACTCGCGGGGGGGAACTCAGCACCCTCCGCGGTGATTCGTGCACGACTCGGAGTGTCCAAGAAGCGTCCAAGAAAGGAAGCAGTGCGATGAGATTTTCCTCCCTGAAGCCCTGGCTCGGTGCCGCCGCGTTGGTCGCGGTTGCGTCGCTGGCCTGGGCGCAGATCGAGCGGCTGACGCTCGCTGACCTGGCAACCCGCGCAGTGAGCGCGGTCGACGGCACGATCATCGAGCGCAAGGTGTTCCGCGTGGATCACCCGGTCGACGGGCCCGAGCTCTACTTCACGACCCTGACGATCCAAGGTCAGTCCGTGGAAACCGGCACGGCGTTGACGGTCGACGTGACCTTCCCCGGCGGCTTCGTTTCGCCGACCGAAGGCGTCAGCAACTCGGAGGCTCCGAGCGCCGACGACATCCGCATCGGCAACCACATCGTCGCGTTCTACAAGTGGACCGGCAACATGGGCGGCGGCGTCGCGGCCAACCAGCTGTACGCGAGCCACGGCGGTCTCTACCGCGTGATCGACACCAAGTCGGGCACGGTCGTTCAAGGGCGTGGCGACGGCTACGCGGTCTCGACCAACCTCACGACGTCCAAGCTCCGCGCGGATTTCGTCGCGTTGCGCGGCAAGAAGTGATCTGAAGGAGATCCACGAACCATGAAGATCCAACAACTTGCTCTGCCGACGATTGCCCTCGGCGTCGCGGCCATCCTCGTGTTCCCGAAGGAATCGGTCGGGTTCTCGACCATCGGCGGCTCGCTCAACCTTTCTCAGCGCGACGTCCGCGTGTTCAACAACTTCTCGGACGCGACCGCGAACAACAACGTGACGACGGACGTGAACTGGCCGGGTCAAACCGGCGCTCCGATGTCGATCTGGAAGGCTTGCTCGGAATGGGCGAGCGAACTCCACGGCGGCACCGGCGCGGGTGATCCGCTGCAAACCGTCGGCTCCGGCGGCGCGGACTTCGACATCACCTGGCAAGGGATCGCCACCGGCTCCGGCGGCACCAACGACAACATTCACAGCGAACTGCAGACGGGCACGAACCCGAGCGGCGTGCTGGCCTTCACCGAGACTCCGATCTCGACCGGCTGGCGCATCTTCTACTACGACTGGTGGACCTGGCAGGACGGTCCGGGCAACGTGACGAGCGGCATCGACCTCCAAGGCGTCGCGTGTCACGAGTACGGCCACGCTCTCGGTCTCGGCCACTCGGCGGTCGGCGGCGCGACCATGGCAGCCTCGATCACCGGAACCGGCACGGGCCAACGCTCGCTCGCGACGGACGACATGAGCGGCGTGCAGTTCGTCTACGGCGTCAAGTCCGCGGGCAAGCCGCACATCGCCTCCGTCGACAACCAGAACCCCTTGACCATCATGGGCTCGGGTTTCAGCGCGACCGGCAACGAAGTGTGGTTCACCAACTCCACGACCAGCGCGCCGGCCGGTGATCCGCGGATCGTCGTCACGGGTGTGGCCTCGAGCGGCGGCGGAACGTCGATCGTGGTCAACATTCCGGCGAACGCCGGCTTGGGCGACGTGCTCGTCAAGAGTTCGGCCGGCGCCACCGGCGCGTTCCTGTCGAACGCGTTCCCGGTCGATCCGACCGCCGCACCGCTGTGCGCACCGCCGACCGTGTACTGCACGGCGAAGGTGAACTCGCAGCTCTGCGTCCCGGTGATCGGCTACGTCGGCAACCCGACCTTCACGGGTTCGCCGTTCGACGTGACCGGCGCGGAGTTCCTCAACAAGAAGTTCGGCCTGCTCTTCTACGGCACGCAACCCTTCGGTGCGGCGTTCCAAGGCGGCCACCTGTGCGTCAAGTCGCCGACCAAGCGCACGCCGCCGCAGAGCTCGGGCGGATCGACGACCGGCGACGACTGCACCGGCTTCTACACGGTCGACTTCAACGCGCTGATCCAAGCGGGCACGAACCCGAACTTGATCTCCGGAGCGTTCGTCTACTGTCAGTGGTGGTCGCGCGACCCGCTCGACTTCACCGGCTTCGGCACGAGCTTGTCGGACGCGCTCTCGTTCCAAATCTGCCCGTGACCCGGGACTCCGCGCGGTGCTGACCGCGTGGATCGAATGAAGGCGGGGCCGGTCGCGACGAGCGACCGGCCCCGCTGCTTTTTCGAACGCTCGATCGATGTGCCTCGCCGCATCGTGCGGGCCGCGCTCGCGCATGCGCGAATTCGAGCGAGCAACACGACACACCGTCGCGCCGCAGCGACGGCCGCGTGTCGGTCCGAAATGTGCCGTGGCGATCGGCCGAACCGTCGGGTACACCGTCGGGCGCCGCGCCCCGATGAACAACCCGAACGCCGACCGAGCCAGCCTCCGATCGCGCTCCTGGTTGTGGATGCTCGCGGCGATCGCGATCAGCCTCGCGGTGCTGTGGCGCGCGCTCGACGGCGGCTTCGTCTACGACGACATCGCGTTGGTGCAGCGGAACCCGAGCCTGCAGTCGTGGAGTTCGTTCGCCGACGCGCTCTTCGGTCCGTACTGGGAGTTCGTGCGGCCCGAGGGCGGCGAGTCGACCGTGCAATGGCGACCGCTCACGATGACGGTGCTGTTCCTCGGCGGACAGCTCGGCGCCTCGCAACCATGGGCATTCCACGCCGTCGCATTCGTGCTGCACGCGAGCTGCATCGCGCTCGTCTTCCGCTTCGCCGAGCGTTGGCTCGGCGGCGTGCTTCCGGCCTTCGCAACGGCGCTGCTCTTCGGCGTCCATCCGTTGGTCGTCGAATCGACCGCGTGGATCTCGGCGGTCAACGATCCGCTTGCGGCACTTGGACTCTTCGCGGCGGCGGTCTCCTATCTGTCGTGGCGCGAGCGCGGATCGCACGGCTTGCCGCTCGGCGCCGCGGCGTGGTTCTTCGTCGGCTTGCTCGGCAAGGAGAGCGCGGCGGCGTGGCTCCTGCTCGCGCCGTTGATCGACTTCGTCGCGCGCGACGGCGTGAGATGGCGAGCGCACGCGACGTTCGCCGCGACGTTCGCGCTCTACTTCCTCGCACGCTGCGCCGCGTTTCGGAGTCCGACCGGCGGCCTCGATCTCGTCAGCGCGCACCTCGAGCTCCCGTGGCCGCGTGAACTCTCGTTCCGTGTCGAGATGTTCGGCGGATACCTCGGCCTGCTCTTCGCGCCCCTCCACCTCAACCTGTTCCGCGACGTGCGGCCGGCGATCGCGTTCGGCGATCGCGAGTTCTGGACGGCGGTCGTCTGGATCGTCGCGTGGAGCGCGGCGACGGCATTCGCGTGGCGCAAACGCGAGCGTGGGTTCCTCCTTGCGTTGCTCTGGATCCCCGCGGCGTTGTCGCCGCTCTTCGTCGAGATCGAAGCACTCGGCCGCTGCGCGATCTCCGAGCGCTTCGCGTACATCGCGCTCGCCGGCGCCGCGCTCGCCTTCGGCGCGCTGATCGCGCGCGTGAAGGCGCCGATCGTGGCGTGGACATTGACCCTCGCGGTCGCCGCCCTCGCCGCTTGGAAGAGCCGCGACCGCGTCGCGTTCTGGCGCGACGAGGAGACGATGTTCCGCGGCGCCGTCGAAGCGAGCCCCAACAGTCCGTACGTGTATTGGGGACTCGGCCGCGTCTTGCTCGACCGCTTCCGTCGAACGCTCGAGTTCGACACGCTCGACGGAGCGCTGCGCGCCTTCTCGCGCTCCCAGGACCTCGGGGCGGCGGACGAGAAGGGCGTGCGCGACGAAACGGTGCTCGTCACGGTCGAGGATCGGCTGCAGGCGAACGTCGGTTACGCGTGGTGCGTGCTCCTTTGCGAGACCTACGTGCAGAGCGAGTGTTGGGGCAACGAGGCCGAGCCGCTCTTCCGCACGATCGTCGAACGATTCCCCGACAGCGCCGAAGCGCACACTGGCCTCGGCGTCGCGTTGGCGCAGCGCGGCGATCTGCCGGGCGCGATCGCCGAGCTCGAGCACGCGACCGTCGTCAACCCGAAGAGTTCCGAGGCCTGGTTCAACCACGGCAGCATCCTCGCTCGCGCCGGACGTCTCGATGAAGCGGTTCGATCGCTCGAGCACGCGCACGCGATCGATCCGACCGATCCGGAGATCGCGATCGAACTCGCGCGCGCTTTGGCCGACAGCGGTCGGGTCGGTGACGCGGACACGCTGCTCGCGAGCCTGCGCGAACGCGCGTCGAAGAACGCCGACGTTTGGTTGGTCTCCGGCGTCGTCGCGGCGAGGGAGCGTCGCCTCGCGGATGGGCTCGCGTTCGTCGATCGAGCGCTACAGCTCAACGGGCTCTTCGGCGAAGCACACCTCGAGAAGGCGAAGATCCTCTACGAGTTGGCGCAACTCGACCGCGCCTTCGCGGAGTTCGGTCGTGCGTGCGAGCTCCTACCGTCGAGCTTCGAGGCGCACTATCAGTGCGGTCGCGTGCTCTTCGCGCTCGGTGCGAAGGCCGAGGCCTTGCCCTATTTCGAGCGAGCCCTCGCGCTCGCGCCCGACGGCAAGTTCGTCGAGGAGTTGCGCCCGAAGCTCGAAGAGGCGAAGGCGGCGGCCGCGAGCGAGCCGAAGCGCTGATCCGCCGCGCGGCGATCAGTAGTGCGCGAGGGCGATCTCGCGCGTCGAAAAGACCGGGCCTTCGACGCAGCACTTCGCGTTCGGCCACTTGCCGATCGGGCCGTCGGGCCGCGTGGGGACCGGGCAGCCGTTGCAGATGCCGACGCCGCAACCCATCAGGGTCTCGAGCGAGAGCCAGCACTCGAGGTGCTTCTCGTGCGCGAGCCTCTCGGCGGCCTCGAGCATGCGCTCGGGTCCGCACGCGAGCAGACGGCATTCGCGCGGCAGCGTGCCCTTCGCCCAAAGGCTCTCGAGCAACTGGATCACGTTGCCCTTCATGCCGTCCGAGCCATCGTCGGTCGCGGTGAAGACCTTCACGCCGAGAGAGCGGAACGCGTCGATGTCGTAGAGCAGACCCTCGCGCGCGGCGCCGAAGAGGTACGCAATCTGGTCCTTCTTGCAGCGCTTCTTGCCGTCCATGCCCTTCAGGGCTTGTTCGATGGCGAGGTAGAACGGCGCGGAGCCGACACCGCCCGCGAGCATCACCCACATCGGTCCATCGCCGTCGAGCGTCGGCCAACCGTTGCCGAGCGGGCCGATCAGGCGCAGCTTCTCGCCGGTGCGGCTCGCCGCGAGAGCTTGGCTGCCGCGCCCCATCACCTTGATCAGGAACTCGAGCTCGGTGCCGCGTTGACGGTAGAGCGAGAACGGTCGCGGGATCGCCGGCGAGCGGCCGTCTTCGTGGCGGAGCATGAAGAAGCGGCTCGCGCGCACGTCGAGCATCGGGAGCTCGGGGCGCACCGAAAGGATCACGCCGTCGTCGCCGACGCGCTCGACCTCGAGCACCTCGGCCAGGCATGAGCGCGCATCTGCGGGCGGAGCGGGCATTCGCGTGAGGATAACCTCGCGCTCGCCGACCTTCACGCGTGTTCGCGGCGTCGGCGCCACGCCGGTATGCTCCTCCGTCCGCGCGCCGCGGAGGACGTCCATGCTGCATCGATTCGCCGATCCCCTTCGCGAACTCCTGGCCGCCAAGTGCGGCGTGCCGAGCGCCGAAATCCGCCTGGAGCAGCCCCGCGACGAGAGTCTCGGCGATCTGTCGTTCCCGTGCTTCGTGATCGCGAAAGCCAGAAAAGCGCCGCCGCCCGCGGTCGCCGCCGAATTGGCCAAGGTCCTGGCGGTTGAGTTCGAGGCGTTGGGCGCGACCGTGGTCGCGACTGGCCCCTACCTCAATTTTCGGATCGAGCGCAAGGCGCTCGCGCGCGAGGTCTTCGCCGCGGTCGCAGCGGACGGAGCGCGCTATGGCGGTTCGAACGAAGGCGCGGGCAAGACGATCGTCATCGACTTCAGCTCGCCCAACATCGCGAAGCCCATGCACGTCGGCCACGTGCGTTCGACGATCATCGGCGCCGCGCTGATCCGGCTCCATCGCGCGCTCGGATATCGCGCCGTCGGGATCAACCACATCGGCGACTGGGGCGCGCAGTTCGGCGGGTTGGTGGTGGCGATCCGGCGTTGGCGGAACGAAGTCGGCGTCGAGCGCGATCCGGTGCGCGGGCTGCTCGAGCTCTACCAACGCAGCAAGCACGCCGTCGAAACCGACGAGACATTCCGCGCGGAGGCGGTCGCCGCGTACCAGGAGCTCGAGAGCGGCAAGGAAGGCGAAGTCCGTGACCTCTGGCGTTGGGTGACCGAGGTCTCGCTCGCCGCCTTCGATCGCACGTACGCCCGCCTCGGCATCCGCCATGACTTCGTGCGCGGCGAGAGTTTCTACGAGCCCCACCTGCAGCCGACCTTGGAGCGCGTGATCGCGTCAGGCGTGACCGAGGTGTCGCAAGGCGCCCTGGTCGTGCGGCTCGAGACGATCGACAAGGGGTTGAAGGAGACGCCGTGCCTGCTGCGGCAGTCGAACGGAACGACGCTCTATGCCACGCGCGATCTCGCGGCGCTCTTCCACCGATGGGAGGAGTTCGCCTTCGAACGGTGCCTGTACGTGGTCGGCGGGGAGCAGAAGCTCCACTTCAGACAGCTGAAGGCGGTCCTCACGCGCATGGGGCAGGACTGGCAGAAGCGCGTGGAGCACGTCGACTTCGGTCTGTTGCTGGGCAAGGACAAGAAGAAGCTCGCGAGCCGGACCGGCGAGGTCCTGATCCTCGACGAACTGATCGACGAGGTCGTCGACGAGGCGCGTCGCATCATTCGGGAGAAGAATCCGGCGCTCGCCGACCAAGAGGCCGTCGCCGAGGCCGTCGGCGTCGGCGCGATCGTGTTCAACGACCTCAAGCGCGAACGCATCCGCGACGTCGTCTTCGACCGAGCCGAGATCCTGAGCTTCGAAGGCGATACCGGTCCGTACGTCCAATACACCTACGCGCGGCTCGGAGCGATCGAGCGCAAGGCCGCCGAGCGCGGCGAGGGAACCGCGAGTCCGGACCTGGCGGTGCTCGAGAACGCCGGTCCGATCCTGATGCGCATGGCCCGCTTCCCTGAGGTCGTGCGCGCCGCGGCCGCTCACTGCGAGCCCGCTGAGCTCTCGACCTTCTCGATCGGGCTCTGTCGCGAGGTGTCGAGCTGGCTCTCCGACAACCGCGTGCTCGGCGAAGCGCCGGCGGTGTCGGCGGCGCGCTTGCGCTTGGTTCACCACGCGCGGGTGGTGATCGCGAACGGAATGGAGCTCCTCGGCTTGGCTCACCCCTCGGAAATGTGAACAATCGGCTCGCGCCAGCCGCGCGAGGACCGATGACTCGCGACGTCTGGAGCGACACCTGATCCGCCGGTCCGCACCGGCAGTCAACGCACCGCCGACGCACGCACCGGAGGAGACGCTTGGTCGAACGCTACATCCGCGACGTCCCCGACTTCCCCAAGAAGGGGATCCTGTTCAAGGACATCACGCCCCTGCTGCAGAGCGCCGAGGGTTTGCAGGAGTGCCTCGACAAGATGGCGGCCGCTGTCGACCCGAAGAGCTACGACCTGATCTGCGGTATCGAGTCCCGTGGGTTCATCTTCGGGATGGGCCTCGCCGCCAAGCTCAAGAAGGGTTTCGTGCCCATCCGAAAGCGTGGCAAGTTGCCGTGGAAGACCGCGTCGCAGGCGTACGAACTCGAGTACGGCACGGACCACATCGAGGTCCACGTGGACGCAGTCAAGCCGGGGCAAAAGGTGTTGCTCGTCGACGATCTGCTCGCGACGGGGGGAACGATGGAAGCAGCGCTCAAACTCGTGAAGCAGATCGGCGGCGTTCCCGTCGCGACGAGCTTTGTGATCGAGCTCGGCTTCCTCAAGGGTCGCGAGAAGCTGAAACCGACGCCGGTTCACGCGCTCCTGAAATTCTGAGCGCTCGGGCGAGACGTCCCATGGCCGCAAAGAAGCAGACCCCCCGCGTGACGAAAAAGCCCGTTGCCTCCGTCAAGAAGGACCGCGGCCCGAAGCGCGCGGAGCCGAGTCCGAAGGGACCCGTGCCCTCGGCCAAACGCGCCGAGCCCGTCGCCAAGGTCCCCGCACCGGAGGAAGCGCGCCTCGAAGCGGTCAAGCCGGCCCTGCCGAAGAAGTCCAAGCGCCCGGACGTCGACACGCTCAAGGCGATGCCGACGGAAGAGCTGTGGACGTTCTACCGCAAGGCCACGCGCCTGAAGCCGCTCGACGAGGCGTGGCTCGAGACGCTGCGCAACGTGTTGATGGAGCTGCACTACCCGTTGGTGAAGCACATCGCGGAACGTCTGCTGCAGACGTTGCCGAAGTCGATCGAGCTCGATGACCTCGTCAGCGCCGGTCTCTTCGGTTTGATGGACGCGATCCGCGGCTTCGATCCCGACCGCGGCATCAAGTTCAAGACGTACTGCACGACGCGCATCCGCGGCTCGATCCTCGATCAACTACGCTCGCAGGACTGGGTGCCGCGCCTCGTGCGCTTGAAGGCGTCGAAGATCGACAAGGCGTTGCACCGACTGCAAGGCGAGTACGGTCGCGAACCGACGCACGCCGAACTCGCGGCCGCGTTGGAGATGGAACACGGCGAGCTCGCGTTGGAGATCACGAGCTCCCAAGCGAAGACGATGTTCTCGCTCTCGGAGCGCTGGGACGATCGCGACGACGACAACTCCGTCGAGAAGGTCGAAGTCCTGGTCGACAAGAACGCGGTCGATCCGATCCACGAGCTGAACCGTCGCGACGTGATGAACCACATCACCCGCTCGCTTACTTACAAGGAGCGGTTCATCGTCGAGCAGTACTATCACGTCGGCCACACGATGCGTGAGATCGGCGAGATGCTCGCGTTGACCGAGAGCCGCGTCTGCCAGATCCACTCGAACGTGATGGCGCGTCTGCACGGACTGTTGAACCAGAAGTCGCAGAGCTTCCACGCCTGAGTCGGCGCGCCGCCTGAACGAACTCGGCCGTTCCCGCGCGGTCCCGGCTCCAAACGAAGCGGCGCGAGAGCTCGAGAGCGGCTCGGGCGTTTCGAGGCACTGCACCCCTGGCCTCGCCGGGCCGCGACCCGGATGATGTCGACATGGAAGTCGACCTCAACACATTGGCGGCCCACGCCGGCAGTCGCCACGACAGCGGGGCGCCCAGCGCGACGCCGATCCAACCGGCCTCCTTCTATTTGTCGTCGGGCGATCCCGGCGACCTCGCCTACGCCTACGGACGCCATGGCAATCCGACGTGGGAGGCACTCGAGAGCGGACTCGGCGACCTCGAGGGTGCGCGCTCGCTGGTCTTCGCCTCCGGACAAGCAGCGGCGCTCGCGTTGATGTTGTCGCTCGCGGACGGACGCGCGCGGTTCGTGTTGCCCGACGGCGGCTACTACGGCACGCGCAAGTTGCTCGACCTCTTGCGACCGCGCGGCCTCGAGTTCGTCAACGTCGACATGACCGACCTCGCCGCGGTCGAGCTCGCGTTGACCGCGACGCCGAGCATCCTGTGGGCCGAGTCCCCCACCAATCCGTTCCTGCGCGTGCTCGATCTCCGAGCCTTGGCCACGCTGGCCCGCGCCGCAGGTGCGCCGTTCGTCGTCGACAACACCACCGCGACCGCGGCGTTGCAGCGACCGCTCGACCTCGGCGCCGACGCGACCATCACGTCGCTGACCAAGTCGGTGTCGGGCCACTCCGACGTAGTGCTCGGCTCGATCGCGACGCGCAAGAGCTCGATCCTCGACGCCGCCCGCAACTGGCGAGCGAACGCCGGACTGATCGCCGGTCCTTTCGAAGCCTGGGTCGCGTTACGCGGGCTCAAGACATTGCCGCTGCGCATCGCACGTCAGTCTGAGAACGCCTTGTCGCTCGCGGAACATCTCGTCACCCATCCGCAGGTCGCGCGGGTCTACCACCCGGCGGTCGATCCGCGGTCGAAGACGCTCGCCGAAGTCCAGATGCGCGGCGGGTTCGGCCCGCTCTTTTCGTTCGAGGTGAAGGGCGACGCAGGAGTCGCCGACCGCGTCGTCGCCGGCGCGCGCCTGATTCGACCGGGCACCAGCTTCGGCGGCGTCGAGACATCGTGGGAACGCCGCGCGCGTTGGGCATCCGAAACTGCGCCGCCGAACCTCATTCGTGTCTCCGCGGGCATCGAAGCGATCGAGGACCTGGTGCAGGACATCGATCGCGCGCTCGCGTCCGTCGAGCCTCGCAAGCCGTGAGGCTCGTCGCCTGCGTGCGCGCGAGGTGTAGCCGTCCCTCGGGTGCAGGGTTGGCGGAAGCGAGCACGAGAGTCCCGGCTCCGACCGATTCGAGTCGGCGAATTCGTCGCGATCGGTGGGCACGTTGAGTCACGCACGCGAACACCGACCGAACTCGCCCGCGACTTGGTCCGGTCGCGTCTTTCGATTCGAGGCCATCGATTCGACCAACGAGCGCGCGCTCGCCGCGGTCGCGGACAAGACCGCGAGGCACGGCGACGTCATCGTCGCGCGCACGCAGACCCAAGGACGCGGTCGGCGCGGCGCGACATGGCACAGCCCCGCGGGTGAAGGACTGTACTTCTCGATCGTCCTCTTGCCCTCGGCACTCGCTCAGCCCGCGGCGTTGACGATGGCGAGCGGCATCGCCGTCCTGCGCGCGGTGAGCGGTCTCGGTTTGAGCGGCGTCGAGCTCAAGTGGCCGAACGACCTGATCGTCGGCGACGCGAAACTGGTCGGCATCCTGGTCGAGACGCGAGGCCTCGACATCGCCGCGCCCCACTACGTCGTCGGCATCGGCGTCAACGTCGCGCAGCGCGAGTTTCCGCCCGAGCTCGTCCGCGCGCGCGCGGTCACCAGCCTCGCGCTGTGCGGCATCGACGTCACCGTCGAAACGGTTCTCGCGCGAGCGCTAGCGGAGCTCGAGCCGGCGCTCGAGCGCGCGATCCTCGCGCCCGAGACAGTCGCCGCCGAGTACACCGTCGCCGCGAAGCTGCTCGACGCGTCGGTGCGCGTCGAGAGTCATCGAGAGACGTGTGTCGGTCGCGTGCGCGCGCTGACGCTCGCCGGGGGACTCACGATCGACACGGACGCCGACGGGACGATTCGTCTCGCGATCGAACACGTGCGATCGTTGACCAGACTCTGATCGCGTCCGTTCCCGATTCATCCCCAAGTTGTCAGAGAGCGGAACCCCGCGCCGCCGGACGCACGAACGAACGGTTTCTCCCCACCGTTCGAATCGACTCGACCGATCGACGTCGTTCCATGCTTCGTTGGTTTCCCAAGGTGATGCGCTGCCGCGCTCATTTCGGCGTCGTTCGGCCGCCGACGGATCGCGGGGTTCCGAACACTCCGACCGCGTTGCGCCGAATCGGTTGCAACCCAATCCAAGAGTTCGTGCACTCCGCCCGTATACTGCGCCGCCTCACATGGCACGCAACGACGGACGAGCACCCAACGATCTCCGCGCGGTCAGCTTCCAGCGCCGCTTCACCGACACCGCGCCCGGCTCGGTCCTCGCTTGCTTCGGACGCACGCGCGTCTTGTGCACCGCGATGTACGTCGACGGCGTTCCGCCGTTCCTCCAAGGACGCGGGCAGGGTTGGGTGACCGCCGAGTACTCGATGCTTCCGTCGGCGTCGCCCGATCGCAAGCAACGCGACCGCGCCGGCAAGGTCGACGGTCGCGCGATCGAGATTCAACGACTGATCGGTCGCTCGCTGCGCGCGGTGATCGAGCTCAACAAGATCACCGAGCGCACGATTTGGGTCGACTGCGACGTGCTCCAAGCCGACGGCGGCACTCGCTGCGCGGCGATCTCGGGCGCGTGGGTCGCGCTCCATGATTTGTTCACCGTCATGGAGACGCGGCGCGTGCTGCGTGGATGGCCCCTGCGTACGCAGCTCGGTGCCGTCTCGGTGGGACGCGTCGGCGGGCAGATCCTGTGCGACCTCGACTACAGCGAGGACAGCAAGGCCGACACCGACTCCAACATCGTGATGACCGGCGCCGGCGAGTACGTCGAGGTCCAGGGTTCCGCCGAAGGAGCTCCGTTCCAACGCGCGGACCTCGACGCGATGCTCGATGTCGGCGGCGCGGCGATCACGCGTATCTTCGAACTCCAGAAGGCCGCGCTGGCGACGAAGTGATCGATCGCGAGCGCGCCACGGTCCGTCCATGCCGCTGCAACGGTTGCTGATCGCGAGCGAGAACAAGAAGAAGCTCGTCGAGCTCTCGCGCCTGCTCGCGCCGGTCGGCGTCGAGGTCGTGTTGCCGAGTTCGATTGGAGGCTTGCCGCCGGTCGACGAGGATCGGCCGACTTTCAGCGGCAACGCGGAGAAGAAGGCCGTCTCGGCGACGCGCGCAAGCGGTCTGTGGGCGTTGGCCGACGATTCGGGGCTCGAAGTGCACGCGCTCGATGGAGCGCCGGGCGTGCGCTCGGCACGGTTCGCAGGCAAGCACGGCGACGATGCGGCGAACAACGCGCACCTACTCGAGCTGTTGGCGAACGTTCCCCGAGCGCAACGAGGCGCGCGATTCGTTTGCGCGTTGGCGCTCGCGCGGCCCGACGGCTCGGTGGCTCTCGTGATCGAAGGCACGGCAAGAGGAGAGATTCTCTTCGCTCCCCGCGGTGACGGAGATTTCGGTTACGACCCGCTTTTCCTTTTCACCGAGCCCGGCTTCGCGCAGACGGGGAAAGGCTTCGCGGAACTCTCGCTCGACGACAAGAGTTTGGTGAGCCACCGCGGTCGAGCCCTGCGCGAATTCGCGAGTCGACTCGCAACCGTCGCGGGCTTCGGTCGTCGAAGTTAGCAACCGCTCAAGGTCCGCAAAGTGCGAACGCGAGCGCGTTGCTCAAGCTCGACGTGAAGGGATCGCCTCCGTCGCGGCTCCAGAATTGTGCCCAGACGTTCGCGCCATCGACGAGAGCGGGATTCGCGCCGCTCCGAGCGAAGGCGTTGAAGTCGAAGCTCAAGGTGCCGCTGCAGTCGATCCCGGTCGGACTCCCTCCGGAGAACGACACCGGCGTGCGCTTGATCGGCGCGTGCACGCACAGCGTTCCGCCTTGGAACGGCGCGCCGAGCGGCCCGACGAGCGAATACACCAAAATGCCATGGCTCTTGTTCCTGACATTGCTCGTATGGATCGTGAACGGCACCGGCGCCGAGGCGCTCGGAGTTCCGGTCCACGCGACCGCGCTCGTGCAGCCGAGCGAGTTCATCTTCGCCGTGCAGTAGACGACCGGCGGCGCGCACGAGCGGCGCACGAACACGTCTTCGAGCCCGTTGCCGTCACCGGCGACCAGCGTGCTCGCGAGCCCGACGAACGCGACGCGCGAGCCGTCGCCGGACAGCGCGACGGAGTGCGCGCGTTGGCCGCCGGAGATCCCGAGCGGATCGACGCTGACGCAGGACGTCGCGCCGTTGGTCAGGTCGTGGACGTAGGCGTCGAAGCTCGTGTTGGTATCCGCCGGATCGAGATTGCCGGCCTGACTGAAGAACGCGACGCGCTTGCCGTCGCGCGAGAGATCGGGACCCCTCCAACCGAAACCGCCGCCGCCCGAGTTGCCCGTGCCTTGCACGCCGGAGCTCGAGACGCTGACGATCGCGGTCGAGACGCCGCCGGCTTCGTCGAAGATCCCGTTGCCGTCGGCGTCGCGATCGTGGACGAAGATGTCCGACCACGGACCCGGATTCGCGGCGACCAGGTTCGACGCGCGGCTGTAGAACGCGACGATGCGGCCCGAGCCGGAGATCGCGGGATGGAGGCTCGCGTTGGCGGCCTCGACGCCGGCGGACGACACGCTGACGCGCACGATCTTCGCCGTCGCGACTTCGCACACGAACACGTCGTCGCCGCAGGTGAGGCATTGGGGCGGCGGACCGCTCGGCCCGTTGTTGTCGCCGACGACGAGATCGGGCGCGCGACTCCAGAAGGTGACGTGCTTGCCGTCGTCGCTGATATCGGGCCCGTCGTGATCGTCGCCGCCGGACGGGCCGGCACCGGAAACACCGGTGAGCGAGCGACTGACCAGCAACGTCGTACCCGTCGCGAGGTCGGTCCAGTAAACGTCCCAATCGAAGTCGTTGTCGGCGGGATCGAGGTTCGACGCGGTGCTTTCGTACGCGACGTTCCAACCATCCGACGAGAGCGCGGGATAGATGGAGACGCCGTTGGCCTCGACGCCGGTGCTCGAGAGGCTGACTCGCTGCACCGCGAGCGTCGCGACGTCGACCACGAATACATCGGCGGCGCCGTTGGTGTCGCCGGGCACGAGATTGCTCGCGCGGCTGCAGAACGCGACGCGGCTCCCGTCGGCGGAGATCGACGGCAAGAGCGAGTCGTCGTTGCCCTCGACGGCGAACGGTCCGACGCTCACGCGCACCGTCGTGCCGGCGACCAGGTCGCGCACGAACACGTCGGAGCGGCCGTTGGTGTCGACACCGGGCGCCAAGAGGTCGGCGGCGCCGCTGTGGAAGGCGACGAAACGACCGTCATCGGAGAGCGACGGCGAGAACGAGGCCGCGGACGGATCGCCGCCTGCGAAGTCGACGCTGGCGCGAAACGTCAGGCCGCTCTGCGCGGAGAGCGGCGCGGAAGTCGCGATCAGCGAGACGACGCAGACGAACTCTCGAACGTGGCGCATGACGCATCGCGGCGCGGGGCCGATACGGAGGTGGCCGATCCGGTTCGAGCCCGAGTCTCTGCGCTCCCGCGCGGATCCGCAAGCGGCCCATCCACGAGCGCCGGATCCACGCGTGACGGCGCCGGCCGATCGCGCCGCGTTCGCTCGCTCCGTATACTCTCCGCCCCGCTGCAGCGGCCCATGGGGCCGTCGGGCCCCGTCGGTATCGCCGCCGGAGGTCCGCAAGCGGCCCGCCACCGTGACGACCGACACCATCCGCAACTTTGCGATCATCGCGCACATCGACCATGGCAAGTCGACGCTGGCGGATCGCTTCCTCGAGCTGACCGGCGCAGTCCTGAAGCGCGACATGAAGGCGCAGCTGCTCGACTCGATGGACCTCGAGCGCGAACGCGGCATCACGATCAAGGCCAGCGCGGTGACGATCTGGCACACGTACAAGGGCACGCGGTACGAGCTCAACCTGATCGACACGCCGGGCCACGTCGACTTCAACTACGAAGTGCAGAAGGCGCTGCAGGCGTGCGAAGGCGCGCTCTTGCTGGTCGATGCATCGCAAGGCGTCGAGGCCCAAACGGTGGCGAACGCGTACCTCGCGGTCGAAGGCGGCCTCGAGGTCCTCCCGGTCATCAACAAGATCGACCTCCCCCACGCGCGGCCCGACATGGTGCGCGAGGAGATCGAGAACTCGATCGGCATCGACGCGACCGGAGCTCTCGGCGTGTCGGGCAAGACAGGCATGGGCGTCGCCGAACTCCTCGACCAGATCGTGGAGCGCATCCCGTCGCCGAAGGGCAAGCCGGACGATCCGCTGCGCTGCCTGATCTTCGATGCTCAGTACGACGAGTACCGCGGCATCATCGTCTACCTGCGCGTCGTCGACGGCTCGATCTCCGAGCGACAACAGATCCACATGCTCGGCACCGACAAGGTGTACGAGGCGATCGAGATCGGCCGCTTCACGCCGGGGATGAAGCGCTGCGGCACGCTCGGGCCCGGCGAGGTCGGCTACTTCATCTCGAACATCAAGCAGCTCGGCGATGTGCGCATCGGCGACACGATGACGGTCCACAAGGGGCCGAAGGTCGTGATGCTGCCGGGCTACCGTCCGCCGATGCACATGGTGTACGCGGACTTCTTCCCGACCAACACCGGCGACTTCGAAGGTCTACGCGAAGGCCTGACGACGCTGGCGCTCTCCGACTCGTCGTTCGACTTCGAGCCCGTGACCAGCGAAGCCCTCGGCTTCGGCTTCCGCTGCGGCTTCCTCGGGTTGCTGCACATGGAGATCGTGCAAGAACGCCTCGAGCGCGAGCACGACCTCGACATGATCCAGACCGCGCCGACGGTGACGTACGAGATCGTCCACGCCGACGGCACGAAGAGCGTGATCCACTCGCCGGGTCAGCTCCCGCAACCGGACAAGTACGAGCAGATCCTCGAGCCGAACGCTCGCGTCGCGATCATGGTGCCGTCGGAGTACATCGGCAACGTGATGAAGATCGCCGCCGACCACCGCGGCGAGTTCGTGCGCCAAGAACACCTGTCACCGACGCGCGTTCAGCTCGTCTACGACATTCCGCTCGCCGAGATCATCTACGACTTCTTCGACAAGCTGAAGTCGTCGACGCGCGGTTACGGCACGCTCAACTACGAGATCACGGGCTTCAAGCCGTCGAACCTGGTCAAGCTGCGCGTCCTGGTCAACACCAAGGAAGTCGACGCGCTCACCTGCATCGTCCACAAGGACCAGGCCGAGTACCGCGGCCGCGCGATCATCAAGCGGATGCGCAAGGAGATCCCGCGGCACCAGTTCGAGATCGCGCTCCAAGCCGCGATCGACAGCCGCATCATCGCTCGCGAAACGATCGCCGCGTACCGCAAGGACGTGACGGCGAAGTGCTACGGCGGCGACGTCAGCCGCAAGCGCAAGCTCCTCGAGAAGCAGAAAGAGGGCAAGCGCCGGATGCGCCAGATCGGCAACGTCGACATCCCGCAGAAGGCCTTCCTCGCAGTCCTCGGCGGCGGCGACGACAGCGAAGGCGACTAGACGCCCGCGCTCGTCGCGTCAGGAAACCGGGACGCGGAAGAGTCGGTGCAGGCGCCACGCACTCGAGCCGACGCGCTTCCATTCGGCGACGAAGCGCCCGTGTTGCGCGCTCGGCGGTTGGCCGGGGAACTCGAGGCGCTCGAAGTACGAGCCCCAGAGGAACGCGGTGTCGCCGAAGAGCTCGACGGTGTCGATCGTCGTGGTCGCCTCGACGACTTTGACGCCGGGGAACGACGCGATGAATTCGCGGATCGCTTTGCTCGAAACGACGGGCTCGATGCCGGGCTCGAAGAGCACGCCGTCGTCGGTGAAGCACGCGGCGATCGCGTCGGCGTCGACGGCGCGCGCGGCGGTCATGTAGCGCTCCATCGCGCGCTCGACTTCGGCGACGGTCTCATCCGGCGACACGCGCAACGGGCGCGACGCGCAGGCGGCTAGGAACGTCAGGACGAGCACGCAGATCGACGTGTACGTTTTCATCGTGCGGCGAAGTCTAGCTCGCGGCGTCGAGGCGGAGCACGAGCTCTTCGACGCCATCCGGGGCGCGCGCGGGCCCTCGATCGACGACGAAGCCGCACTTCGCGAGCACCCGGATCGACGCGACGTTGCTCGTCGCGACCGCGGCGAAGAGCGGCCGCGTCTTCTCGAGCGCGACGAACGCGGCGAGCGCTCGCGTCGCGAAACCACGGCCCCAGAACTCGCGACCGATCCAGTAGCCGACGAGACGTTCCTCGCGCGGGCCGAAGCTGACGACGTTGCCGACGACACGACCCTCGACGACGACCGTTCGCACCAGGCCCGTCGAATCGGCGAGCACCTTCGCCCAATGCCGCATGAACGCCTCGCGCTCGCGCGACGGGAACGCGGCGACGGCGCACGAGACGGGATCGCTCTGGTGCTCGAAGAACGCCTCGAGATCGCTCTCCTGCACCGCGCGGAGCTCGACGCTCGCCGTGCTTTGCCCTTCGAAGGCCCGCATGTTCCCCAGTTTGCCCAACGGCGGGCGCGCTCGCCCCTGCAAAGCTGCGCACAAGTCCGGACGCACGAAACGAGCAACGGAGCGACAATCACGAGCAGCGAAGCGGCGGCGCCAAGCCCCCTTGCGATCGGGTTGCGTCGTCGCGAAGCCCACAACGAGCGCGAGCTCGAGGAGGACGCGATGAGAACTTGGACTTCGGCGGCGAGTGCACGACCGGCGAAATTTCTGGTCGCCTGCGCGTTGTTCGCCGCACCGGCTGCGGCGAGCGATTGGTACGTCGACGCCGTCCACGGCAACGACGTGAACGGCGGCGCGAGTCCGGGCGATGCGTGGCGCACGATCACCCACGCGCTCGCGCTCGCGCCCGACGCGCCGATCGGCGGCACGCAGACGATCCACATCGCGCCCGGCACGTACGACACCGCGCTCGGCGAAGCGTTTCCGATCGTGCCGCGCGATGCTTTCGAACTCGTCGGCGCAGGACCCTATGACACGGCGCTCGTCGGCGACGGAACGGGCACGATCGTGCAAGCCTGGACCGGTCACTTCATCCACCAATACACGGGACCGCTGACGCTGCTCTCCGGACTGCGGCTCGAGAGCGCGAACTACGGCATCGATCTCCAGAGTTCGGCCGGCACCCAATATCTGACCGTGCGGAACTGCCGCGTGCTTGCGGCCAACATCGCGGGCGTGCACACATCCGGCGCTTGTTCGCCAGGTTGCGGCACGACCGACGTCACGCTCGACCACGTCGAGATCGTCGGTTGCGGCGACGGCATCCAGTTCGGGGCCGACACGCAGAGTCCGACCGCCAAGCTCGCGATCATCGACTCTAGAATAGTCGGCAGCACGCTGCACGGCATCGTCGAGTCCGATGGCGGCGGCGGCACGGAGCTCACACTGCTGCGCACGCGCATCCACGCGAGCGGCGGCGATGCGCTGTGGATGACGCAGACCTTCTCCGTGGGGCTCAACACGACCCACGCGACGTTGACCGACTGCCTCATCGCCGGAAACGTAGGCGACGGCATCAAGGCCGAGATCCCCACGCAGCTCCTCGCCAACTCGTCCGTGCGCGTCGACGTGACGCGTTCGACGATCGCGGACAACGACCATGGCGTCGAGGCGTTCGTTCCGACCAGTTGGTTTCCCGACATCGTGGTGACACTGCAGAGCTCGATCGTCGAGGGCAACGTCGACGACCTCGACGAAAACCCGGCCCACCCGGCGTTCACGTCGGTGAGTTTCTGTGACGTCGGCGACGGCGACTTCGCGGGAGCGAACGGCAACTTCGCGGCCGATCCGCTCTTCGTCGACCGTGTCGCTGGCGATTGGCGTCTCGCTTGGGCGAGCCCGTGCATCGAAACCGGCGATCCGGCGACGCCGAGCGGCGCGCTCGATCTCGCCGGCAATCCTCGACCAATCGACGGCGACCTCGACACGCTCGAGCGCTTCGACGTCGGCGCGTTCGAGTTCGCGCCGCTCTTTCTGAAGAGCAGCGGCGAGCTCGGCACCGCGCTCACGCTCGAACTCTGGGGCGCACCGAACGACGCGACGACCGTCTACTTCACGCGCAAGGCGTTCGGCGCCGCGCAAGCGACGCCGTTCGGCGAACTCGACCTGGATCCGCTCGCGATGCACGTCTTCCGCGCCAAGGCCGTCGGCTCGGGCCCGCCCAAGCTGATCACTCGGCCGATCCCGTTCTTGTCGGCGCTCGTCGGCCGCACGTTCGCCTTCCAAGCGCTGACGAGGAGCGCAGCCGCACCGCTCGGCGCCGCGTACACGAACGGAGTCGAGGTGACGTTTATCCCTTGACGATGACGCTTACCGCGTCGTCTCGATCTTCACCCGCGTTGGATGGTCAACGGGAAAGACGCGCGCAGCCATGGTGCGCGCGCCCGCGAGGTAGCCTTCCGCCTCGAGATCGCGCCCGAGCTCACGCAGGACCCTTCCGACGTACATCAGATCCACGGCGATCTCGCGGCTGTCGCCGGAGGCCAGACGCACGCGCATCTGCAGGGCCTCGTCGAACGACGCGAGAGCATCGTCGCGCCGACCGGTCGCCTGAAGGCAATTGGCAAGATTCTCCAGGCTGATGGCGAGATCAGGGTGGTCGTTGCTGTGCATCCGTTTTTGCATGGCCAAGGTCTTCTCGTACGTGTCGAGCGCTTCGCACACCCGACCGAGACGCTGCTCGCAGAACGCGACGTTGTTCATTCCGTTCGCGACGAGCGGATGATCGCCCTCGTACAGACGCTCGTACATCCGCGCAGACGTCTCGAAGAGCGGCAGGGCGTCGCCGTGACGATTCATGCCGTGAAGACAGAACGCAACGTTGTTGATCGCCAAGGCGACGGTCGGGTGATCGCCGTCGGCAAGGCGCTTGCTCGTCTCGAGGGCTTCCTCGTACAGCGGCAAGGCCTTCGCGAAGTCTCCCAAGCCTTGGTAAGAAAGCGCGAGCGAATTGATGGCCGATATGACATCGGGGTGATCGCCGCCGTGCACTCGCCGATGCATCTCGAGCGCGGCGATGTTCTTCGCCAGCGCTTCCTGCTCCCGACCGAGCCGTCTCAAGCACTCGCCCTCCGCCACGAGACAAATCGCGGTGCCCTTACTGTCCCCCGCGAACAGGCGCTCGTTCATTTCTCGCGCAGAGCGGGCGTAGGGAAGCGCCTCGTGGAAACGGCCCATCGCGATGAGACTCTGCGAGATGTTGTGGAGACTCGTCGCGATGTGCGGGTGATCCGACGGAAGGACCCTTCGCTCGATCTCGAGAGCCTCGTACTGAAGGTCCAGGGCGTCCCTCGTCCGCCCGACCGCCTTGAGACTGTTCGCCAGATTGGCCCGAGTCAGCGCGATGCTCGGATGATGCGGCTGGAACACTCGGCGTTGCATGGCCAGGGATGCCTCGAACAGCAGGATCGCCTCACGGGATCGTCCGAGCACGTCTAGACACGATGCAACGTTGCCGATGACTTTCCCTGTGTTCGGACTGTCACCCGCGTTGAGGCGACGACTCATTTCCATGGACTCTTCCAAGAACGGCAGCGCTTCCTTCGCCCGACCGAATTCGCGCAGGCACGCGCCGAGATTGTCGAGGCCCGCCTCCACGTAGGCATCGTCGCCGGAGAACAGTCGGCGCGTCATCGCGAGCCCCTCCGCGCAACTCGCCAATGCGGAGCGCTCGTCTCCGACGGCCCTCGCGCACAGACCGACCGCGAGGAGACTCTCGACCATGTCGATGTGATCCGGCGGCAGCAGCCGACGCCGCAGCTCCAGCGCCGACTGAGAGAGATCGAAGGCGACCTGAGCGTGCCCGAGTGCGGAGTGCGCTCCAGCGAGTGCGTGCAACGCCCGCGCAAGCTCGATGCTCTCTCCCGTTTGCTGCGCTTGGAGGATCTCGAGCGCACGTTCCGCGACGCAGAGCGCCTCGTTCGCGCGGCCGTTGCCGACGAGGATCTCGGTGATGGTCGCCCGGAGACCGGCCTCGAGTTTCACGTCGTCTTGGAGCGCGCCTTGGTCCAGCTCGCGAACCGCGGCGTCCATGGCGTCGACCACCAAGAAGTCCCGGGATCCGCCTTGGTTGGGGTCGGAGCCGACGAGGGCCTTCTGCACGAACTCGGTGATGCGCTTCGCTCGCGCCTCGCTCGCCTTCGCCTCCTGCTCGCGCTGCCCGGCCGCCGCTTCGTTCTCCTTCGCGATCCGCGCGTTCTCGTCGGACTCGAGGCGAGCCTTCTGAGCGGCTTCGGCATTGAGGCGTGACGTCGTCGCATTCTCCTCGGCCCGCGCCGCATTGGATCGTGCGAGCAGAGCCGCTTCATTCGCTTCGTCCGCCTTGATCGAAAAGGCCGCCGCCCCGCCGATCGCGATCAGCAGCGCGGCGGCGAGCGCCGACGACAGCGCCTTGTTGCGCTTCACCCACTTCTTGGTCTCCGCCCACGTTCCCGTTTCGTGCGCGGCCACGACGCGACCGTCGAGATAGGCCTGGAGTTCGTGCGCGAGACTCTGCGCATTCGGATAGCGCCCATCCGGATCACGAGCCATCGCCTTCTCAGCGATCGCGATCAAGTCCGACGGCGCGTTCGGCGCGAGCGAGTCGAGCGACTTCGGTGGCCCCTCGAGTACCCAACGCCAAACCGCGTACGGACTCGGACGCCCACCGTCGGGGATGTACGGCGCTCGGCCCGACAGCAAGTGATAGAGCAGCGCGCCCATCGCATACACGTCACTGCGCACGCCGACCTGCTCGAGTTCGCCGCGCGCTTGCTCGGGCGACATGTAGCTCGGCGTTCCGATGATGTCCCCGTCTGCGGTGAAGAGCGGCGAGTCGGGCTTCTCGTTCTCGAGGTCCTTGCGCAGCGTCTTCACCTCGACGCTTCGTCTCGCTTCGGTCGCCAGCCGAGGATCGAGGCGTTCGGGGCTGCCCGACACGCGCGCCAGACCCCAATCCATCAAGTAGGCCTCGCCGTACTTTCCGACCATCACGTTGGCCGGCTTGATGTCGCGGTGCACCACGCCGCGGGAATGCGCGTAAGCCAGCGCGTCGCAGACTTTGACGAGCACGTTCAACGCGCGCACCAACGTCCAACCCTCTCGTCCAGCGTGGACGTGCTCGATCACCTGCTCGAAGCTCTCACCCTTGACCAGGCGCATCGTGAAATAGGCGCGGCCGCGTTCGTCGGTGCCGAGCTCGTGCACCGGAACGATGCCTGGATGGTCGAGCTGCCCCGTGATCTGAGCTTCGGCGAGGAAGCGCGAGAGCGCGCGCTCGTCGACCGGCGGCGTCTCGCCAGTCGCGGTCTCTTCGCCCTTGCCGAGCACCACCTTCATCGCCAACGGGCGACGCAGCTCGCGATCCCAGACCTTGAGCACCACGCCCATACCGCCGCGACCGACCAACGAACGGAAGCGGTAGCGGCCGGAGCCCGCCGTCGATTCCGCCAAACGGCGCAGCAGCTCGCCGCTCGTGATGTCATTCGGCCGCGCGGTCTCGCCGCTCGCACCCGACGGCGGCGAGAGGCTTTCGTCGATCAGCCTCCCCGGCGCGGCTTTCTGCAACACCGAGCCGAACGATCTCCAATCCGCATGCAGCGCTTGGAGCTCGTTCGCGTGCTCCGGGTGCGCCGCCAGCAGCTCGTCGAACTTCGCCGACTCGCCGCCGTCCAAACGCGCGAGGTAGTCCGCGAACAACTCTTCGGCCTCGTGCGGCGACTGCGACT
Organism: Planctomycetota bacterium; assembly: GCA_021413885.1. Lineage (GTDB taxonomy): Bacteria > Planctomycetota > UBA1135 > UBA1135 > JACRIN01. The sequence goes on along the minus strand of JAIOPM010000025.1, from coordinate 222,383 downwards.
CTCGCGACATACGGTTTCCCTCTCCGCTAGTCTTCGACTTCCAGCTTCGGCTTCAGCGCCTGCCGCAGCCGAATCCACGCGCGCTGGTGCAGTTGACGCACCGCGTGAGTGTTGTCGCGACCGAGCTCGCGAGCGATGTGATCCCAATCCTCGCCGCAGTAGTCGCGCAGGAGCACGACGCGGCGTTGATCGTCGGGGAGACGCCCGACCTCTTCGTCGAGCAGGTCGCGGATCTCGCGCATCAGAGCGCGTTGGATCGGCGTCGACTCCGGAGTCGCCGGCTGCAAGCCTTCGCCGGAAGCACCCGGGTCGACATCGAGCGCCACCTCGCGCCCCGCGTCGCGCTTCTTCGTCGTCCAGAGATCGTGCTCGTCGCGGATCTGGTTGGTCGCGATCATTGCAAGCCACTGAAGCAGGCTCGCAGCACTACGCGGCTGCAGATCGCCGATCTTCGGCAACGCCGCCTTGAACGTGTTCTGGACGATGTCCATCGAATCGCAGTGGCGGCGCAGTGACGCGCCGAGCTGGATCCTCACGATGCGGCGAAGTCGATCCTGATAGCGCGAGAGCAAGTCCTCGAGCGCCTGTCGGTCGCCGCCTTGCGCACGCGCGAGCAGGTCGAGGGAGCGCTGGGGATCGGGAAGCTCTTCGGGCGAGAGCGAGCGGCTGAGGAGATCGCGTTGGTCCACGGGGAGCGAGACGTTGGGAGGGGGAAGAGACGACGAGCTTAGCGGAAGGACGGGAAGCGTCAGGGAACGTCACGCCGCGGCGGAGACGATTCGGAACACGCCCGAGATTTCCACGCGAACCCCCGTGACCTCCTCGCGAAAGCGCCGTCTCGGTGCGGGTCCGCCCGCGCCGAAGCGACGGGCCGCCGCGGCGAGCGCTCACGCCGCAGTTCCCAGCAGGAAAGGTCCTCCCGCCATGATTCGCCTTCCGTTGCGCATCGCGTCCCTCCTCGCCGTCGCCCCGCTCGCGGCCGCGCAGCTTCCCGCCGAAGTTCTCGTGCGCCAAGGCGACCCGACGCCAGGTCTGCCGGGAGCGACGGTCGAACAGATCGGGCTGATCACGGTGAACAGCGCCGGCGGATTCGCCTGCGCGGTCGGCTCGGACAACGCCGGCTCGAAAGGAAAGCATATCGTCGGGACGGCCGGCGGCGGCGCTCCGGTCGGACTCCTTCGGAGCGAGCAACTCGGCATCCAGGGCTACGACCAACACTTCGCGCTCGCCTCGTCCGGTGCGCTACGCATCGGCATCGACGATCTCGGTCAAGTCGCTTACGGCTGCACCATCGGCCTCGCGGGCAGCGGAACTCCGGGCACCGAATCGATCTGGCTCGACGGCACGCTCGTCGCCTCGGAGTGGGCCGGTTCGACCAACGTCGCCGGCGCTTCGATCACGCGCGACGGTCGCGCGGTGTGGGTCGGGAACAACAAGCTCTACATCGGTTCGGCCAGCACAGTGCTCTTCGACCCGAGCAGCCTCGGAGGCTTGCAGTTCTCGTTCGACAAGATCTCGCGCTACTGGGAGGTCGCGCCGAGCGGCGCGCACTACATCGTCGGACTCGGCAGTTCACCGAACCTCTACTTCCCGAGGTACCTCGTGGTCGACGGCGTGCTCGCGACCGCGGGCGGTCAGCCGATCGAGATCAGCAAGCCGGTCCCGGCGGCGGCCGGAGGATCGGCCGGCGAGACGTGGAACCAGATCGAAGAGGTTGCGATCAGCAACTCCGGTTCATGGGCGTTCTCGGGTTCGATCAAGGACGCGAGCGGGGCGCTGCTCACGGTAGTCGTCGTCGACGGCGCGATCCGTCACCGCCAAGGCGATCCGCTCGGCGGCGGCCTGCTCGGCTCGCCGCAGCAGGGCATGCGCCCGTACATCAGCCTCGACGATCAGGGCGTACTCGCGATGGTCGCCGCGATCGACCTCGGGTTTGCTAACACCGTGACGACGCTCTTCTACGACGACATCGTGGTCACGAACCTCGGCGACAGTGTCGATCTCGACGGCGACGGCTTCGCGGAAACCACGACCGGCGTCGCCTCCCTGCACCTGAACGAACGCGGCCCGGCGATCGGCGCGGATCGGAGTCTCTACGTTCATGCGCTCGTCGACGACAACGGCACAGTGTTCGGCGCAGACGATGAGCAGTGCGCCCTGCGCGCACCGATCCCGCCGATCCCGTACGGACACGGCAAGACGAGTTCGGTCGGCCTCGAACCGAAGATCAGTTACTCCGGCACGCCGCGTCTCGCGACCCACGACTTCGCCGTCCGCGTCGACGACCTGGTGCCGAACAAGCCCGGCCAACTCTTCTACGGCGCGGCACGAAACGCGGCGCCGTTCGTCGGCGGCACCTTGCTCGTCAGCATGCCTCTCGTGCGCATGCCACCGGTCCACGCGAATGCGCAAGGCCAGGTGACGATCTCGGTCGCGATCGCCGCGACGATGCCGGGCACCGTTCGACGCTACCAGTTCTGGCAGCGCGACCCGTTGCACCCCGACGGCACGCAAGCCTGTCTGTCGAATGCGCTGGAGGTCTCGTTCTTCCCGTGAGCACGCGACGACGTCGCCCGACGACGAAAGCGAGCTGAAACGCTGCGCCAGGGTCGACCGTGCAGGACGGTCGGCCCTGCGACGTCTTCACCGAACAGATCGATCGCCCCGATTGCCCGGAACGCTGACGACGAGAGTTGCCGCACCACGGCACTCCGCGTCCGAACACGGCGGAGCCGCGAGGCGGAACGGTCGGCGACGCGCGGATCGCTCGCGCGCCGCACCGGACGAGCTCGTGGGAGTTGGCAAGCGAGTTGCCTTGCTCCGCGCGCCGCGATGACGCTCGCACAGTGATTGGGGAGCGAGCTCAAAGCGTCGCGGCGGACACAGAGAGACTTTCGACTTCATCGGACGAAGCACCCGACTTGGAGGGCGTGATCTCCGGCGCTCTCGCGCGGTCCGTGATGCGGACGCGCGGGGGCGCCGGAACGCGCTGTTCGAGCGCGTCAACTCGGCCGCTCGGCGTTCGCGCGCCGGCGATCCCACTCCGCGAGAAAGCGTCGAAAGCCGAGCACGTCGTCGTCGTGCGGAGTCTTCGGCGAGCCACGGCGGAAAAACGCCCGCACTTCGTCGGAGAACGCGCAGACGGCGTGACGCCATTGGTCGAACGTCACGTCATGCGTCGTCCCGTCGGGGCCGCCGAGTCGAACCTCCTCGCCGACTCGCTCGACCCACACGTTGATGCCGTTCGAACAACCGAACACGAGCACATCGTCGCTCTCCGGCACCTCGTACATGCAGAAGCCGCAGCACGGGAACAGATGATCTCCTACGCGTCGATCTCGCGTGTGCGGACCGCTCAGGGATCGAAGTAGGTAGAGAGCAGAGGCGCTGACCGTCCAGTCCCCTTGCTCCGGCGCGACCAGGCAATGTCCATCGACGCTGAACTCGACCGGCGAGTGCGCGCAGACGTCCGCCGGATCGTCGGCATCACCGCGAATCCAGTGCAACTTCACCGGACGAAGGATCAGCACCGCAGCATTCTATTCGGCGCGCGACGGAGCCGCGCTAAGCTGCGCGCACCATGGCGAAAGAACACAAGTTGGCGGTGGGCGCGGCGGCGCCGGCGTTCGAACTCGAGTCGACCGGCGGGAAGCGCGTGTCGCTCAGCGGTCTGAAGGGCAAGAAGGTCGTCCTCTACTTCTATCCGAAGGACGACACGCCCGGCTGCACGCGCGAGGCGTGCGGTTTCCGCGACGAGAGCGCGCCGCTCAAGAAGGCGGGCGCGGTGGTGCTCGGTGTGTCGAAGGACACGCTCGCGAGCCACGCGAAGTTCCGCGCGAAGTACGAGCTCCCGTTCGAACTGCTCTCCGATCCCGACAACGCGGTCGCGAAGAACTACGGCGCCTTCGGCAAGAAGATCCTCTACGGCAAGGAGATCGTCGGCACGATTCGTTCGACGTTCTTGATCGACGAAGCCGGCAAGGTCGCCGCGATCTGGTCGCCGGTGAAGGTCGACGGCCACGTCGAGAAGGTGCTCGCCGCGGTGAAGGGCGAAGCGCCGGCGAAGTCCGCCGCCAAGGCGACGAAGAAGCCGCGCTAGAGCGCGCGACGACAGCGTCGACCGGGTCGGCGACGCGCACGCAGCGCGTGACGCGGAATGGGCCGCGGCCGATTCCGCGAGAACCGTCGGGCGGACGACGGACACCAACTTCGTCGAGCTCGCGGTTCGCTCGACGTCTCGGGGTTCGAAGTGCGCGCGTCGCGCAGCACGGAGATTCGACGCGGACGAACGGCGCGCGAGCGGTGTTCGCTTCCTCGTTCCTCCGAACTCTCAACCCATTGGTGGCCTCATGCGCTCCATGTCCAACTCTCTGGCCGTAGCTCCCTTCCTCGTCGCGGCTTCCGCGCTCGCTTGGTTCGTGCCGAGTTCGAGCGTTCCTCCGGAGTCGTCGGCGCCGCCTTCCGTCGAAGTGCACGCGTCGGACGCGCTCGCGGTGCCGCCGCCCAGCATTTCGTCGAGCGCCGTCGTGCAACGGCTCATCAGTGCCTTGCCGAACTGGGCGTTCGTCATCACCAGCATCTCCGCCACCGACGCCGGTGTCGTGACGGCCGCGCAAGAGCAACGTTGGATCGACATCGTGCTCAACCAGACTGTCTACCCGTGCTTGGACGACAGCGATCGCTCGACCCTCAAGGTGCTCAAGTTGGCGCAGGACGCGACGATCAAGCCGGCGGAAATCGCCGCCTATCGCGCCTACCTCGACTCGGTCATCAAGCCCGGTGACGTGATCGTCCGCGCGACGTGGACCTCGGTGACCGCGGGCACGTTCGACACCTTCGCCGTGTGCAGCGGCGCCAACGTTCTGTACGAACCTTTCCTGCAGCTCGTTCCCTCCGACTGGCCGTTCTCGACGCCGCTATTCGCCTCCACCACCGTGACGTGCCACTGGCCGGCCAGCGGCGGAACCTGGAGCTTCGCGAACGGCTTCGGCGCCACCGCCTGCTCCTTCAGCATCGACGCAACCGCGCACTGCAACGGCTCGGAGCTGATCGGGTGCAATCCGCCGGATTTCGAGGCCTCCGGCAAGGCCTTCACGTGGACGGCGAACGCGAGTGCCACTTCGACGGCGATCGGCAACTGCTGCGTGACCAACGTGGTGTTCGGCTACGCCAGCGGCTTCAAGAAGGTGAAGGTCGGCGGCAGCGGCGGCGGCGTGAGCGGCAGCGTCGAGATCGAAGGATCGATCGGATGCGGTGGAACGTTCGCGCGCTCGGCCACAGCTTGCTGCGATTGATGCACCTCACCGACGCATCGTGAAGTCGAACTCGGCGCGGGGATCCGGACGGTCCTCGCGCCGAACTCTCGTCGCGAAGGCCGACGCGGGCTCATGGCGAACCGCGCGCCTACACGCCGAACTGCCGCAAGTGGTGGTCGAGGTGGCGCCACTGGAGTTCGCTCCACTGCTCGACCGTCAACGGCCCGAAGAACGGATGCGGTTCCTGCGTCAACTTCGACGGTCCGCCTTCGCCGAAACGACGCACGAGTTCGGTGAGAGCACGGTGCTCGCGCGCGAAGTCGCGCGGATCGACGACGCGGAACTCGGGCGCGGTCGGCAGGCCGGGCTTCCACGGCTCGGGCGAGAGCAGCTTCTTCTTCGCCAACCCGCCGAACAGGATGCCGATCAGTCCGCGCTTCAATCGCAGTTCGCCGAGCGCGACGTTCAACGGCGCCTGACAGTGCGCGCACATCTGCGCGACGTTCAGCTTGCCCCACGCGGGCTTGGTGCTCGCGGTCAAGCGCGCGACGCGGGCGAGCATCTCTTGGCGATCGGCGGCGACGAAGAGGGACCTTGAAGTCATGGTGCTCGCCATCTCACGCACGCGGACCGCGATCCTCAAGTCTCGCGCGACGAGTCCACCGGCGTGGGCAGGGCGAGGACGCGACCCCGCGAGACGAACCTGACTCCGACCGCCGCCGCGGGGTAGAGTCTCCGGCCCTTGAGCCCCAAGTCCGGCAAGAAGACGGTCCGCAAGACGCCGTGGCGCGACAACATCGAGGCCTTCACGGTCGCGATCATCATGGCCGTGATGCTCAAGTACTTCGTCGTCGAGGCGTACAAGATCCCGACGCCGTCGATGCAGCCGACGCTGATGGGCGACGAAGGCACGGGCATCTCCGATCGCATCCTGGTCGACAAGCTATCGTTCCACTTCCGCGAGCCCGAGCGGTACGAAGTCATCGTCTTCAAGTACCCGCTCAACCGCGCGCAGAACTTCATCAAGCGCATCGTCGGCATGCCCGGCGAGGACTTCCGCGTCTGGAACGGCGACCTGTGGTCGCGCAAGGACGCGTCGGAGCCGTGGAAGATCCTGCGGCGACCGAAGGGCGTGCAGACGGAGACGTGGAAGGCGTTGCAGCTCTCCGACGATCCACGCACCGGTTGGACCAGTGAAGCGAAAGGTTGGAGTTCCACCGGCCGCACGTTGAGCGCGCGCGGCGACGGTCGCGCGCAGTTCCGCATTCGCGGCGCGACCAACGTCGTCGACGACTACACGCACGGCTACAACGGCAAGATCGCGCCGCTCCAGCGCGCGCCGGGCAACACCGCGCGCCACAACGTCGGCGACCTGCGCGTCGACGGTGAAGTCGCGGCGCTCGCGGGAACCACGTCGGTCGCGGTCGAATTCACCGAAGGGCCGCGCACGTACGTGCTCGAGATCCCCGGCCCCGCCGCCGACACGAACGCGGCGCCGCGGATCCGCGTGCGCTACGGAACTTCCGACGTGGCGTCGGCCGCGAAGCTCGCGACCGAATCCGTCGGCAGCCCGTATCGCCTCGCCGCCGGCAAGTCGATGGCGTTCGGTGCGCAGAACATCGACGACATGCTCTCGCTCGAGATCGACGGCGAAACCGTGTGCGAGCTCGAGATCGCCGGCGCCGCGGACAACGCGGCGACCGCGTGGTCGGGCGGCGCGAACTTGACGGTCGCGGGCGCGGGCGCCGACTTCACCGAGTTGCAGACGCGCCGTGACATCTACTACACGTCGGAAGCGAAGGTCACGGAGCTCACGATCCCCGTCGGCCACTACTTCATGATGGGCGACAACACGCAGAACTCGAGCGACGGACGCGAGTGGACGTTCGAGCGTTTGTCGTGGCCCGGCGAAGGTTCGAACGGCGCGATCGTGCGCGGCAACAAGCGCTCTACCGAGAACCCCGTTCAAGTGATGAGCGACGAAGGCGTGATGACCACGTTCTTCCGCGACGAGTGGGGCGAGCTCTGGAACTTCCCCGCGCAGTCGTCGACCAAGGCGATGCCTGAGTCCGCGCCGGTCGTCTCCCGCGATTTGATCTGCGGTCGCGCGGTTTTCGTGTTCTGGCCGATCTCGCCGTCGTACGACGCCTACCGTCTGAAGTGGGTTCACTGAGGGCTCGTCGGACCTCGGGCACCCCGGGTTATCCACAGCTTCTCACCGCCCAAGATGACCGCCGATAGCGCGCCCGAGCCCCGATTTCGGGCCAGGACGGCCTAGTTCGAAGGTGCGTGTCCGCACGTTGGAACGCGTGCAATCCACTGCCGGATAGCCGGTTACGCGCTGGGCAGCTTCGGCACCGCCAAGCGCCGGTCAAGATGCTGCATCGTTGTCGCGAAGGTGCGGGAGAGCACAGCTGAGGCGCCGCGGCGAGCGCTCCAAGCTCTCCACGAGTTGTCCACACACGATTTCGGCGCCATCCGCTTGCAACCAAATCGCAAAGCGGTCGGAACGAATTCGCAAGCGCGCGCGGCGGCGAACGCGGACTCGGATCGCGCGCCGCGCCGTCTACACTGCGCCGATGAACGCGGATGCGCAACCGAGCGAACGCCTGCTCGAAGCGAAGGGTTTGGTGAAGTCGTTCAAGCGCCGCCGAGTCGTCGACGGCGTGTCGTTCCACGTCGACGCGGGCGAGATCGTCGGCCTGCTCGGGCCGAACGGCGCGGGCAAGACGACGAGCTTCCGCATGACCGTCGGACTGACGAAGCCCGACGCGGGACAGGTGCTGTTGCGCGGCCGCGACTGCTCGAAGTTCCCGATGTACCAACGCGCGCGGATCGGCATGGGCTACCTGCCGCAGGAGCGCAGCATCTTCCGCCGCATGACCGTGCTCGAGAACTTGCTCGCGGTGCTCGAGACGATGCCGTTGTCGCGCAAGCAGCGTCACGTGCAAGCCGACGAGTTGCTCGGTGAACTCGAACTCGGCCATCTACGCGCGAGCATCGCGGAGACGCTCTCCGGCGGCGAACAACGCCGACTCGAACTCGCGCGTTCGCTCGCGACCAAGCCCGTGATCCTGTTGCTCGACGAACCGTTCGCGGGCGTCGATCCGATCGCGGTGCAGGAGATCCAAGCGCTCGTGCAGCGCATGCGTGCGAAGGGCATCGGCATCCTGATCACCGACCACAACGTGCGCGAGACGCTGCAGCTCACCGACCGCGCGTACATCATCAGCCACGGCCAGATCTTCCGCGACGGCACGCCGCGCGAGATCATCAACGACCCGCGCGTGCGCGAGATCTACCTCGGCCACTCCTTCGACGCGCCGGTCTTCGGCGTCACCGCGGCGGAAGAGCGCGATCTGCAAAGCCCCTGACTCGCCCCGCGCGCCGTCCTCGCCGCGCGCCTTGACCGAGTTCGACGACCGCCGATATCATCCTCGCCCCTCCGAAACGCCCGAAGCCCCCCTTCGGACGCGATCCCCAGCCCGAAACCCCCGATGAACATCGTCGCCTGCGTCAAACGGGTGCCCGTCACCGAAGCCCAGCCGAAGATCGCCGCAGACGGCAAGTCGGTCGACGCGACCGGCTTCGAGTACATGCTCTCGTTCTACGACGACCTCGCGGTCGAGGAAGCGATCCGCGCGAAGGAGAAGCTCGGCGGCGAAGTCACCGTGTTGACGCTCGGCGCGTCGGAGGCTTCGAAGGAGCTGCGTGACGCGCTCGCGAAGGGCGCCGACAAGGCGACGGTCCTGAAGGATCCGAATTGGGCCGCGCGCGATGCGCGGTCGACGGCCAAGGTGCTCGCGAAGAAGCTGCAAGAGCTCGGCGCCGAAGTCGTCTTCATGGGCCGCGTCGCGACCGATCGCGACAACGCGGCGGTCGGGCCGTACGTCGCGACGGTGCTCGGTTGGGCGTGCGTGACCGACGTCGTGAAGCTCGAACTCGCCGCCGGCAAGGGCAAGGCCTGGCGCGAAACCGAAGACGGCGTCGAGACGATCGAGTTCGCGTTGCCCGCGGTGATCACCTGCGACAAGGGCCTGAACGAACCGCGCTACTCCGGCCTCAAGGGCATCATGGCCGCGAAGAAGAAGCCGATCGACGAAGTCGCGTTCGACGACGTCGCCAATCAACAGTCGGTGGCGAAGCTCGAGTTCCCGCCGCGCCGCAAGGACGGTCGCATCGTCGGCCAAGGCGCGGCCGGCGTGCCGGCGCTGATCGACGCGTTGCGCAACGAAGCGAAAGTGCTCTGAGGGCCGCCGCCATGACCACGATCGTCGTCTTCGTCGAACACTCCAAGGGTCAAGCCCGTCGCGCGAGCCTCGAAGCGCTCGGCGCCGCGAAAGCCGCCGGCGCGCGCGTCGTCGCCGCCGTCGAAGGCTCTGACGCGCAAGCGGTCGCGAGCACGCTCGGTCGCTTCGGCGCCGAACGCGTCGCGGTCTTCGCCGGCGACGGCCGCGTGAGCGCCGACCGCAGCGCGCGCGATCTCGCCGCGCTCGTCCGCGAAGAAGGCGCGACCGCCTGCTTCGCCGCCGCGACTTCGAGCGGCAAGAGCCTGATGCCGCGCATTGCCGCGACGCTCGACTCGACACTGCACAGCGATTGCACCGGCCTCGATCTCACGGGTGGCGCGCCGAAGGTCGTGCGTCCGTGGCTCGCGGGCAAGTTGATCGCGACGCTGGAATCGAGCGCGCCGGTGCTCTGCGCGACGTTGCGCCCGAACACGTTCGCGGTGCAAGAAGGCTCCGGATCCGCGGAGATCGTGGCGAAACCGTCGTCGAGCGATCTGAAGGCGCTCCTCGTCTCGATCGAAGCGAAGACCGGCGGGAAGCTCGACGTGAAGGAGGCGCCGATCGTCGTCTCCGGCGGTCGAGGCATGAAGGCGCCCGAGCACTTCGCGTTGATCGAGGAACTCGCCGCCGCGTTCGGCAACGCCGCGGTCGGCGCGTCGCGCGCGGTGGTCGACGCCGGTTGGCGTCCGCACGCCGAGCAAGTCGGCCAGACCGGCAAGACGGTCTCGCCGCAGCTCTACATCGCGGTCGGCATCTCCGGCGCGATCCAACACCTCGCCGGCATGCGCACGGCGAAGACGATCGTCGCGATCAACAAGGACGCCGACGCGCCGATCTTCAAGGTCGCGGACTACGGCCTGGTCGGCGACGCGTTCGAGATCGTCCCGGCGCTGACCGCCGCGGTCAAGGCGATCCGCGCGCAGCGCTGAACGCGGTTCAGCGCCCGCTAGTTGCTCGGGCGTCGATCCGCCAGGATCTCGCCGCACGCGAGCTTCGCGCCCGCGTCGCCCGACGGTTGCGTCGTGAGGTCGTCCGCACGCTCGGTGAGAACGAGCACCTTGCCGATCACCGAAGTCGCGCGCGTGTTCACCGACAGATCGGGGCACAGAACGTCGAGCGTGCCGACGCCGTCCGCGTTCACGATCAGGTTGCCGAGGTCGCCCGCGTGGTGCGAGCTCGACGCGCGCGAGCCGTGAGCCTCACGCCCGGGATTGAAGTGACCGCCGCTCGCGGAACACGTCGGGCCGTCGCAGACGAAGACGCCGTGCACGCCGCTCGGTGCGCCCTGCACGCTGAGCGAGACGCGCACGCCGTCCGAGGTCTCGGTGAACACCGCGAGGCCCGTGAGGTGTTCGAGGACGCGACCGTCGAGCACCGCGGCCGCGCGGCTGACGTTGGGCTTGTCGACGAGCGCGCAGGAGTTCGCGAGCAGCGCGAGCGACAGCGCAAGTCCCGTCGAGAGCAACTTCACGCGCGACCTGCGGAGCGGAGCGACGCTCGGATCAACACGCTCGTCGAACGCGTCGCGGAGAGCCTCTCCGGGAATCGCGTTCGTGTGCTGGTGGGCCATGCTGGATTCGAACCAGCAACTTCCACGCTGTGAACATGGCACTCTAACCAGTTGAGTTAATGGCCCTGAAGGGGGCGGGACTCTATCGCCGAGCGCTCGGCGTGGCAAGAGGCGGCGCGCGACGGCGGTCAGCTCTCGGGGTCCTTGCCGAGCTTGGTGCGCAGGAGCTCGTTCAGCCTGCCCTCCGCGCGTCGCAGCATCATGCGCACCGCGTCCTCGGTCTTGCCGCCCATGCGTTCGCCGGCATCGCGCAGCTGCATGCCTTGGAAGAAGACCAGCGTGATCGCTTGTCGATGTTCGGGCGAGAGCTCTTCGACCGCCTTGCGCAGCAGTTGGAAACTCTCGTCGCGCTGCACCTGACGCGTCACCGAGAGATCGTGGCTCGGCGGCTCGATCCGCGACGGCGTGTCGCGCGTCGAATCGACCGGACCCTCGAGCGCGGTTTCGACCGCCGTGTCGCGTTTGCCCGCCGAATAGAACTCGGCCTTGTCGCGGATCTTGTTCTGCAGGATCTGGATCAGCCAACGCAGCAGCGAATCCTCGCCGCGGTACTGGTAGCTCTTGAAGTCGCGCGTCGCTTCGCGAAACGTCGTCTGCGCGAGATCGTCGGGGTCTTCCTTGCGGCGCAACTTCGCGCCGAGCTTGCGGCGCGCGACCTCGAGCATGATGCCGTGGTAGCGCAGGAAGAGTTCGTTGAGCGCCTCCGCTTCACCGCTCTGCGCGAGACGAACGAGCTCTTCGGTTTCGTGCGAGCGAAAGCCTTCGGGCAACGCGAAGGCCACCGGCGGCGATTGCTCGCGATCGGCGGATCCAGCGGATGAGTTCGTGTCTTCGCCTCCGGCCATGGCAATTGCGGAGACTACCGCCGCGTGCGTTCCGGTGCCAGGGCGCCGACCGCGAGGAGGACCTGCCGCTGCGGCGCGCTCAGCGGTAACCCCGGAATTCGCGCAGCGCGAACACGAACACGCGTCGAACGCCGCCGCCGGTCGCGAGGTCGAGCTCCGCGGCGAGCTCAGCCCGCGCGAAACACGCTTCGATGTGCGCGGGTTCGCTCTGCTCGGTGACCAAGAGGAAGTCCTCGCCGCGCGCCGAGGCGAGGTCGGTGACGAGCTCGAACTGATCGTCGATTTGTCCGTCGTGGTTCCACTTCACCGCGTCGAACGGGTGCGGCCGGACGTGATAGATCAACGACGCCATCGTCAGCCGGTCGTCGAAGAGCAGGCGCGTGCGCGGATACCGAGCGCGGAGCAGGCCGAGCTGCGCGCCCAGCTCCGACCAGCCCTGCGTCTTTTCCAACGCTCCGATCCGGAACGGCGCGCCGAACGCGCAGACGAACACGAGGATCACCGCGGCGAGCACGTGCAGTCCCGTCGAGACGCGCAACCAACGCGGCGCGCGTGTCGACAGCGTCGCGACGACGAGCGGAGTCGCGGCCAAATACGCCGGCGCCGCCCAATTCGCGAAGCCGCGGCCGAAGAGCGCGATCAGCGCAACGACGGCGAGCGTCGGGTACGCGAAGGCCGCGAGCAGACGCTCGGCCGCCGAAGCTCGCCACGCGCGCGCGACCAGGAGCGCGAGCCCGACGAACAACACCGGACCGAAGACGCCGAGCTGCGCCGCGAGAAAATTCGCGAGCTCGAGCGGATGGAGCGACGACGGGCTCGCGTGCGCCAAGCTCGCCGTGTGCTGCAACGTCAACCAACCGTGTCGAGCGTTCCACTGCAAGTTCGGCGCGAGCAGCACGAGCGCGATCGACGCCGCGAGCGCGAGGCCGACGGCTCGACGACGTCGCGCTTGCGCGTCGACGACGATCCACAGCGCGGCGGATCCGAAGAAGTACGCCATCGCGTACTTCGCGAGCAGCCCGCAGCCCGCGACGACTCCGACGAACACCCACCAACGCAGTCGGTCGTCTTCGCGCGCGCGAACGACGCCGTAGAGGGCCAGCGCCCAACAACACGCGAGCGGCGCGTCGGTCGACGAGATCGCCGACGACAGCGAGACCGCGGGCAACGTCAGGTAGACGAGTGCGGTCCACAGCGCCGTCATCTCGTCGAACAACCGCCTCGCAACGCCGCTCAACGCGAGCGCGGCGACCGCGTGGAAGAGCGGGCTCGCGAACTTGACGCCGAACGCGCCGTCGCCGAAGACCGAAGTGCTCGCGGCGAGTACCCATGCGATCAGCGGCGGCTTCGAGTAGTAGCCCGCGGCGAGAGAACGCGACCAACACCAGTACTGGGCTTCGTCGCCCCACACGGGAATCGGATCGAGGGCGATCCAGATCCAGCGCGCGACGGTGATCGCGATGACGAGGCTGAGCACTCGCTGCGTCGTGCGATCCGCTTCCACGTCGTGGCTCCGCTTCGGCCGAGCGTCGGCAGCTCGCCTGCGAGTTCGCCGCCGGCCGCGCGTCGTTCGAGACTCGAAACTAGCACCGCGTGCGGCCCGACTGCCGACTGCGCTCGAAATCGACGCGCGATCCGACCTTCGCCGGAGATTACGCGCGCATTTTCCTCGGTGTTGGAGCGCGATCGGAGAGCTCGGATGGTGTGAACTGCTGCGAAGGAGATCGACTCGTGGAACTTTTCCGCCGACATCCGGTTGCATCCGTCCGCGTCGCGTCCGTCGCGGCGCTCGCACTCGTTTCGCTCGCGGGCTGCGCGGCCTCCGACAGTCGGTTCGGCCGACACTTCGACGGCGAGGTGTGGAGCGATGCGCTCGCGATGCAGCACGCGCACGATGAGCAGGCGATCCCCGAGATCGCGTTCCTCGTCGCCACGCCGCTGATCGCGCTCGCCGATCACGACTTGGTCGAGGATGCGGCAGCGAACCACTCCGCGACCGGAGGCGACACCAAGAGCGGCGACGTGCTCTCGCTCGGGTTGGGCTTCGGGCCGCTCGCGCTCGGTGCGTTCGATTGGGCGAGCGGCGACGACGGCAGGTCGTTCGAAGTCGCAGCCGAGACGATCGCGCTGACCACGACGACGACGTTCGCGTTGAAGGAGCTCGTCGGGCGACAACGTCCGACCGGCACGAGCCACTCGTCGTTTCCGTCGGGCCACACCTCTTTCGCGTTCTCCGGCGCGACGTTGTTCGCGCGTCGGATCCAGGACGAGACCGGTTCACGGCTCGGCTATCTCCTCTATCTGCCCGCCGCGTACGTCGGGATCAACCGCGTCGAAGCGAACCGCCACTTTCCTTCCGACGTCGTCGCCGGTGCCTTCCTCGGCATCCTCTGCGCCAACTGGGTCTACAACGCGCACTACGGCGAAGAGGGGCGAGCGTCGATCTATCGGCGAACGGTCGACGAGCACGCGTGGACGCTGCAGCCCGTCGTCACCGAGCACGGCGTCGGCTTGAGCCTCGACTTCAGCTTCTGAGAGAGCGCTCGCTCACGCGCCGCGCACGAGCGCGAGGAAGCCCGCTTCGTCGAGGACGTTCGTCCCGAGCGCCGCGGCCTTCTTCGCCTTCGAGCCCGCGTCCGCTCCCGCGACCAAGTAGTCGGTCTTCGCGCTGACCGCGGAGCCGACCTTGGCGCCCGCGCCTTCGGCGAGACGCTTCGCTTCGGCGCGCGAAAGACCGGTGAGCGTTCCGGTGAAAACGAGCGTCTTCCCCGCGAGCGGCCCTGACGCCGTGGTCGGATCGGGATACACGATCTCGACCCGGCCGTCGAAGAGACGCGCGAGCAGCGCGCGGTCCTTCGGCTCGTCGAACCACGCGCGCAGCGAGGCCGCGAGCTCGGGTCCGACGCCGTGGACGAGTTGGAGTTCGTCGGCGGTCGCTTGTTCGAGCGCTTCGAGGCTCGCGAAATGTTGCGCGAGCAACCGCGCGGTCGCCGGGCCGACGTCGGGGATCGAGAGCGACATCAGGAAGCGTTCGAACGGCACGCGGCGGCGCGTTTCGATCTGCGCGAAGAGGTTGGCGACGCTCTTCTCGCCCCAGCGTTCGAGCTCGAGCACCTTCGCGCGATCGAGGTGGAAGATGTCCGCCGGAGACGCGACGTGGCCGTGGTCGATCAATTGCTCGATCAGCCTCTCACCGAGATTGTCGATCTCGAACGCAACCGTGAGCGCGATCGTGCGTCCGACTACTTGAGGCTTGCACGCGTGCAGATTCGGGCAGCGGTAGTACTTGCCTTCCTGCACGACCTCGGTGCCGCACGCCGGACAATGCGTCGGCATCGCAAACGACTCGCGCCATTTCCACAGGACGCCGGGGCGCACGTCGCCGTCGCCCCCACCACCATCGGCCAGGAGTTCCTCGGGCAGTTGCTCGCGCCAACCGCTCGGCGACTTGCCTTTCGCGGCCTCCGCGACGCCCATCACCTGAGGAATGACGTCGCCGGCGCGGTAGAGGAAGACACGATCGCCGACGTGCAGGCCCAGCGCTTGGACGTGTTCGGCGTTGTGCAACGTCGTGTGCCGCACGACGACGCCGCCGATTTCGACCGGATCGACATGGGCGCGCGGCGTGAGCCGCCCGTTCGCGCCGACTTGGACTTCGATCGCGCGCAGGAGCGAGCTCGCCTCGCTCGCCGGGAACTTGTACGCGAACTGCCAACGCGTCGCGCGCGCCGTTTGGCCGAGGCGTTCGCGTAGGTCGAGTCGATCGAGCTTCGCGACGACGCCGTCGACTTCGTACGAGAGCTCGCCGCGCTTCGCGAGCATCTCGTCGCGGTACGCGATGCAGCCCGCGATGCCGCGCACGCGCCGCGAGAGGCCGGAGTCCGCGAAGCCCCACTCGCCGAGCGCCTGCGCGATCTCGGTCTGGGTACCGAAGCCCGCGCCTTCGCTCTTCGGCGCCGCCCACGCGAAGAATTGGAGCGGATAGCGCGCGACCTCCGCCGGTTCGTTGCGTCGCAGCGCTCCCGCCGCGGCGTTGCGCGGGTTCGCGAGCGTCGGTTTGCCTTCCGCCGCGCGCTCGGCGTTGAAGCGCTCGAACGCCGCGCGTCCGATCAGCACCTCACCGCGCACTTCGAGCCGCGCCGGCGCCTTGCGACGATCGGTCACGAGCCGCAGCGGCAGATTCCGGATCGTGCGCACGTTCCGCGTGATGTCCTCGCCGACTTCGCCGTCGCCGCGCGTCAGCGCGCGCACGAGCAGTCCGTCGACGTACAGCAGCGCCGCGCTCGCGCCGTCGAACTTGGGCTCGACCGTCCAATCGAGTTCGTCGCCCGACTCGAGGCCGAGGAAGCGCACGACGCCCGCTTCGAAATCGCGGACCTCGGTTTCGTCGAAGAGGCTGTCGATCGAGAGCATCGGCACGTCGTGGCGCGCCTTCTCGAAGCCCTGGCCTTCGGCGAGCGGCTCGCCGACGCGTTGGGTCGGGCTGTCCGGAACGACGAGCTCGGGGTGGAGCCGCTCGAGTTCCTTCAGCTCGCGAAAGAGCTTGTCGTACTCCGCGTCGCTGATCGCCGGGGCGGCGTCGACGTAGTAGAGGCGATCGTGTCGCGCGATCTCCTCGCGCAGGGCGCGAGCCCGTTGCAGGACGCTCTTCTGCGCGACCATCTCGACGTCAGCCTCGACCTCAGTGGACGTCCGCGGGCCCGAAAGCCCGCGGCAGGAGTTCCGCAAGCGTCGTGTCGACCCGCGGGCCTTCCTTGCCTTGGACGTGGATGCGCATGTCGGTCGCGAACTCGCGGAGAACCTGGCGACACGCGCCGCACGGCATCAGCGGGTGCCGCTCGGTGCTGGCGATCGCGATCGCGCGGAAGCTCGTCGCTCCCGACGACACCGCCTTGGCGACCGCGGCGCGTTCGGCGCACAGCGTCAGGCCGAAGCTCGCGTTCTCGACGTTGCAGCCGGTGTAGATCTCGCCGTTCGACGCGACCAGGGCCGCGCCGACTTGGATCTTCGAGTACGGCGAGTGCGCGAGCACCGCCGCCGCATGAGCGACGCGCAGCAGGTCGTGGATCTCGTCGTCCGAGCCCCCACCGGATCTCTTCGCGTCGGCCATGGGCCCACGATCCCAGCGGCGTCGGCCTGCGTCAACGTCGCCACGGCGATTGGCCGGCGACGATCGGGCCGCGCCTCAACGACCGGGCGGCGGTCGTTCTCGCACTTGCTCGCCCGCCGGTTCCGCCGGCGTGTAGCCCGCGTACGGCACGCGCAGGCGCACTTGCCGTCGGCCGGTCACCGGGTCCTCGCGCTCTTCGGGTTCGAGCACCGCGAACGCGCGCAGGCCGACCAGGTCCGCCGCCTCGAGATCCACCGAGCCGCGCGTGTCGATGCCGAACGCAGCGAGCACGCGCTTGACGCGATGGATCCCGCGGTCGCTCCACGTCACCGCGTCCCACGCGGCGGTGCGGCCGGCGTACTCGCCCTCCGCGACCTCCAACCGATAGCCCCAACGCACACTGCCGTCGCGCGCGAGTCCTTCGCGGACCTCGGCGATGCGACACAGGTACGTGCCTTCGGGCACCGACACGTAGGACTCGAAGTCCTCCACCGAACCGAAATCGAATTGCATCCGTCGTCTCCTTCCACCGCATGTTTGCGCGGCAGGAAACTCGGACTGCGTCAACGCCGCACGGTTGCGGCTCGAGGCGCGGATCGGCGCGACGGATCGCTCAGTAGCAAAACTGCACTTCGACCGCGTCGGTCAAACCGACGCCCGTGCCGTCGGGGTGAAGGACGTCGCGGAACCAGAACTGGTAGTAGCGCTTGGTCCCGACCATCGTCGGGTCGAGCGCGATCGGCAGCACGATCGAGCCCGTCGCGTCGAGCGTCACCACCGGCAAGCGCACCAACGGCGGCTTGACGCACAACGTGCCGCCGAGGAACGGCGCCGAGAACGGTTGCGTGCCCCAGAACAAGAGGCCGCTCTTGTTCGGCAACGCGTTCGCGACCCGCAGCTCGAACTGATCCGCCGACACGTTCGCGAAGCCGTGCGCGGAGAGCGAAGGCGTCGAGCCCGTCGACGTCGTCTTCGCAACGCAGTAGTTGACCGCCGGCGCGCACTCGAACTCCCACGCGACCGCGACTTCCCACGGACCGAGTCCGTCACCGGTGCGCCGCAGCTCGAGCAGATATTCCCCAGCCGCGAGGTCGGTCAGGTAGAGGTGCTCGACGTTGTCGATCGTGCTGATGCTCTGCACGTTGCCGGAGGCGAAGTACGGGAGCCCGAGATCGCCGACCAACGTCGTCTGTCCGTTGACGGGATCGACGCGCCAGAGCTCGAGATCGTGATCCGGCATCGCCCACGTCGCGAAGTCGAACGACACCTCACGGTTCCAGGCGGCGACAATCGAGACGATCGGCTTCTGGCTGTCGACGTGGATCGCCCACCACGAACTCGAACTGGGGATCGTCGTCGCGACCGACCACGCCGCGTGCGGCACGTTCGTCGCGGAAGCCGCGCTCGCGGCCTCGGTCTGCCTCGCGCCGGTCAGGATCCAATGGGAGTGGTTGACGTCGAGCTCGTCGGCGCCGAACACGTCGTCGAGCGGCGTCGACGTGGTGCCGCGCACCGGACCGGTGGTCATCGGGTTGTTGGTCCAACCCGCGCGATGCTCGGCGCCGGCCATCAACACCGCGCGCACGACGACGGGCTGCTCCGCGTGATAGTCCGACGCGAGCGTCGGATACGTGCGCGCCGTGTCGACGAGCAACGCGGCGCCGCCGGCGACCAGCGGCGTCGAGAAACTGGTCGCGCCTTCGGGCGCGACGATCTCGGGCTTCATCCGGCCGGGCTGATCGACGCTGGCGAGCGAACCGCCCGCGTGGTGCTGGCCGTCGCTGCGTCCGACCGCAAGTCCGTTGAACATGTTCGCCGCGAGCGGCAGGTCGATCGGACCGATTCCGTTGTTCACTCCGTTGCAGAAGATCAGCCCCTGCATGTTCACGGAGAAGTCCATCTTGCGCAGCAGCTTGTTCCAGCCGAACGTGCCGCCGATCCAACTGTTGTTGAAGATCTTGACGCCGACGGCATCGGGCAGCGTCGGCAGATTGCCGTTGAGGAAGCCGCCGCCGATCCAGTGGCCGGCCTCCCAACATTCGATCGACGTCACGCCGGGCGCGAGACCGGTCGAGATGCCGTAGCAACGTTCGCCGACCGCGGTCGCGTGACCGCTGTTGCCGGGATTCGCGCTGATCATCGTGAAGGTCTTGCCCGCGAACTCGGGGTCCGTCGTGTCCGGAGCCCAACCGGTGCCGCCGTTCGCTTCGACTTGACCGACGACGACGCCGGTGCCGTCCGGAGTGTTCGCGCCGAGGCGATCCTTCAGCGCGGTGAGTCCGGTCAGATCCTGAACGGTCTGAGCGAAGACCGGAGTTCCGGCGCAGAGCGCGGCGACGACGAAGGAGGAGGAGGAGCGTGCGAGCAAACGCGGCATGGCGAGTCCCAGGTGGATCGGTGGAGCGGCTGGCGGTCGGTCACGGATTGTGGCCGCTCGGTCCGGAACGCGCCAGGGCGACGACGCGGTCGCGAGGAAGCGCGAGGCGCGACCGACGATCGGCGCCGCGCTCTCTTCCTTCGCGCTTCACTTCACGTAGCCGAGACGCCCGATCTCCTTCAACGTCTCGTCGGAGACGTCGACGTCGGTGCCGCCGAAGCGAGCCGACAGCCGCGCGCACGCCTCTTCGTGGCGGCGCACGATCTCGCGGAACCGATCGAGCGTCTCGACGTGCTCCTTGCGTTGCGCGGCGAGATTCTCCTTCTCCGCCGGATCGACGGAGAGGTCGTAGAGCTCCTCGATCCGTTTCCCGCCGAGTCCGCGCGCGATGTACGTCCAATTCCCGAGGCGCACGCTGCGAATCAAGTTGGCCGGCGCGCGCGTCGCGCCCGAGCCTTTCCAGCGCGTGATGATCTCGCTGATGATCGGTTGCTCGTCGAGAGTTCCGCGCACGAGCGGCACGAGCGAACGACCTTGCACGTCGGCGGGCGGCGCGACGTCGACGAGCTCGAGCACCGTCGGCAACACGTCGATCAAGCGCGCCGGCGCGGCGATCACGCGCGCTTCGCGGCTCGGCAAATGGACGATCAGCGGGACGTGGACGAGCTCGTACCAGAGTTCCCCGGGATGGCCGAAGTTGTCGTGCTCGAGGAACTCTTCTCCGTGGTCGGAGACGATCACGACGATCGTCTCGTCGCTCAAGCCGTGCGCGTCGAGCGCGGCGAGCACCTTGCCCACCGATTCATCCGCGTAGCGCACATCGCCGTCGTACAGCGCGCGCAAGTGCGCGACCTCCGCCGGGTTCTTGCGATCGATCGCGCGCAGCAACTTCGCGGGCAACACCGGATCGTCGGCGTCGGGCAGCGCGTCGAACGCTTCGCGGCTCGACACGATCGGACCTTGGTAGCCCGGATCGAACTCGGTGTTCCACGGCGCCGGCGGCAAGTACGGCGTGTGCGGAATCCAGGTGTGCACGAAGAGGAAGAAGGGCTCGGCGCGATGCTTCTCGATCCACGCGGCGACGTGCGTCTCGTCGAACCACGGACCGTCGTTGCCGTCGACGCCGTTCGACGGCGAGTCGTCGAACTCCTCGAAGCCTTGATCGAAGCCGAGCTCGCGACTGACGTTCCCTCCGCCGGTGAACGCCGCGCTCCTCCATCCGTTGCGCGTCAACACCGTCGCCAACGTCTCGACCTTCGCGTCGACGCGGATCGCTTTCGCCTGCTCGGCGTCGGCGGCGGCGAGGCGTTTGCCCGACACGCTGAGGTTCGAAACGCCGTGCACCGTCGGGTAGAGCGACGTCAAGAGCGACATGTGCGACGGCGCGGTGACGCCGGCTTGGCTGTACGCGTGTTGGAAGACCCAGCTCTCTTGCGCGAGCGCCGAGAGGTGCGGCGAAGTCGGCCGCGTCGCGCCCCACGGCTCGAGCGCGTCGGCGCGCAGCGTGTCGATCGAGATCAGGACGACGTTCGGCTTGCGCGCAGCGCGCGGCGCGGGCTCGGACTTCGCGCCGGTGCTCGAGCCCGTACTCGAGGCGGTGCTCGCCGTCGCTGCCGTCGGTTGCGCGTCGTCGCACGCGGAGAACGCGGCGAAGCAGACGAAGACCGCCGCACGCACCCACACCACTCCGCGCATGAAGACAGTCTAGTCGGCCCGACAACGAACGAAGCGGGCGTCCCTCGTAGGAACGCCCGCTTCGCGTACGTGAACGCTTCTGAGCCTGTACCCGAGTTGAAGCCACACGTTGCGTCCGTTCTGTGGGTCAAAGGTTTTGAGCCTGCCCCCGAGTTAGCTACACGGTTTATGTTCGTCCGGCGGGCGCACGGTTTGTGGTGTTGATGGTCAGTTGCGGTTGCGCGACGGCGCCGGAAGCGCGCGTGTCCTCGGGCTCGCCCTCGGACGCGACGCCGAGGAATTCGAGAGGCGACCGACCGCGCAGCGACGTGTGCGGTCGGATCGCGTTGTAGTCGTCGCGCGGGGGTGGATACCCGCCAGGTCTCGAGCTTCGTTTCAGGTCACCATGCAGTGGCCCTACTCCAAGCACAGCCTCGTTTGGCGCAATCACGGTGCGAACGTGATCTTGACGGCGCTCGAGAGGTTGAAGGTCCCGCCGCAGGGGCCGGCCGGGTCGCGGTACCAAGTTTGGAAGTTCTTGGTCGCGCCCGGGATGATCGTGCCGCCCGAGAGCGCCACGATGCCGGTCTGCGTGAACGAGCCGCTCGCGCCCGAGTTCTTCACTTGGAAGCGCTTCGTCCCGCCCGAGGCGCAGAGGCGACCGTCGCCGAACGGGAGCGAGACTTGGTTGTTGGCCATCAACACGATGCCGGACTTGTTTTTCGGCAAGTGGATCACGGTCAGCACGGTGTCGTTCGCGCCGACGCTGATGCCGCCGGAGTTGTAAAGGGTGGCACCGCGGTTCGCAGAGTTTTTGCAGCCTTCGTTCGGCGCCGTCGCATTGTTGCCGCACGGGCAGTTGAAGCTCGAGCCGTCTGCGAAGCAGTACTGGAGGCCGTTCGATTCGCACTCGTCCGGAATCAGGTTGCCGTTCGCGTCGAAGCTGCCGGCGCCGATCTCGCACACGTCGCCGACGCCGTCCAAGTCGCAGTCGGCTTGACCCGGGTTCGAGATCAGGTCGCAGTTGTCATTGCAGTCGGCGACGCCGTCCGAATCCGTGTCGGTGTCGAGGTTGCCGCAACCGCACTGGCCAGCCGCGATCTTGTTCGGGTCCGCCGGGCAACCATCGATGCAATCGGCCGTGCCGTCCCTGTCGCTGTCGGTGTCCGCCACGCCGCAGCCGCAGACGCCCGCCGCGATCTTGTCCGGATCAGCCGGGCAACCGTCGATGCAGTCCTCCGTACCGTCGCCGTCGCTGTCGACGTCGCTCACGTCGCAACCGCAAACGCCCGCCACCGTCTTGTTCGGGTCGGCCGGGCAGCCGTCGATGCAGTCCGCGGTGCCGTCGCCGTCGGTGTCCACGTCACTGACGCCGCAGCCGCAGATGCCGAGCGCCGTCTTGTTCGGGTCCGCCGGACAGCCATCAATGCAGTCCGCTGTGCCGTCGCCGTCGGTGTCGACGTCGCTCACGCCGCAACCGCAAATGCCGGCCGCGATCTTGTTCGCGTCGTTCGGGCAACCGTCGATGCAGTCGGCAACGAAGTCCCCGTCGCTATCGAAGTCTGAGAGACCGCAACCGCATTGCCCAGGCACCTGCTTGCCAGGATCGAGCGGGCAGTTGTCACCGCTGTTGGAGACATAGCCCGACGGCGGGCTGCAATCGATCACAGTGTTGCCGTTCGGATCACCGAAGCCGTCGCTGTCGACGTCTTCGTAGAAAGTGGTGCCGCCCGGAGCGACAGCGATCGTGTAGTCCTCGACTTCACCGTACGAAAAACTGCCGCACGGATGCGTGTTGCCGTAGCCGCCGAGCGAGCTGTCGCCCATCGATACTCGCATTCGGGTCGGGCCCAGCAATGCGCCGTACGGCGGCGTGATGGTGCCGGTGAACACGCCGGCGACGTGCGTGCCGCCACCGTTCAGCTGGAACATCTCACCCGCGTCGCTCAGCGCCAGGTTCTGGTTCCAATCGACATACACCGTGCAGCGATCGGCCGCGAACGGGTTGTCGATGGTGACCGTGATCGGCTCGGCGCCGCACTTGGCGATCGTGGTCGTGAGCGGGTAGAGCACGTAGCCGCTCTGCCCCGTGCCCGCCGGTGCGTTGTCGATCGACCCGATCTGGACGCGCCGAATGCACTCGTTCGTCGGGACCGCGTTGGTCGAGGCCGATGCGCAGTAGTTCGAGCAGGTGAGCGTGAGTACCGCAGTGCCGTATCCCTCTCCATAGGTGCTGACGAGAATGAAGTAGGTCACGCCCGGCGAGCTCGTCCACGTCACCGTCGAACGATTGGGCGACGTGCAAGTCGGGTCGTCGTTGTTCTCGCCCACGCACTGAAGCGCTCCACACGTCCCGTCGAAGACCGTCAGCAACGTGTCGAAGTTCGTCGCCGAATCACAGGTCGACACGGTCATCGGGAAGCCCGTCCCGGTCGCTCTGTACCACACGCCAGGCAGTGTGACCGGCGTCCCACAGTCCGGCGCCGAATCAGGGGTGGCCCAAGTCGTGTCCGCGATTACAGATCCACCACAGGGCACCAACAGGGCAGTCGAGCAGGTGTCGTTCGGTGGCGGTGCCGGAATCCCGACCACGAAGAGCGTGTAGTCCTCGACATCCCCGAAAAGCTCAGTCCCACACGGAGGCTTGACGTGGTAGCTCAACCGCACGCGCAGGCGCGTCTCGCCGGGCGCTGCCGAGAGCGGCACCGCGATGGTGCCAGTGTAGGTATGGCTCCCAGGGTCGTCGAGCTTGAGTTTCTCGCCCAAGTCGACGAGGTCGGCGTCGTGGTTCCAGTCCATGTACACGTGGACGTAATCCGCGGAGTCAAACCACTCACTCACCGTCACAGCGATGGAGACCGTGCCGCCCGGGCTGACGTTGGTCGACAGCGACGTCAAGTCCTGGTAGCCCGGTCCACACGCCGTGCTGCTGTTGATCGCTCCGACCGTGACATTGCTGATGTACTCCAATTGGACACCGCAGCCGAAGGAGCTGCTGGCCGCGCAATAGCCGACATGAGCCGAAACGACACCCGAACCCACGCGAGCTTGCGCGTCGCTGATCGTCAGTGGCAGGGACTTGTCGCCATCCGTGACCGAGCCGACGGCCACCGTGCGACTGAATACGTTGTCGTTCGCGGTGACGTCCGGGGCAACCCCGTCGTCGAAGAGCGCGACGCCCGCGCCGCCGCCGATCAAGGTCGTGTCGACCGTGACTTGGATGCCGGTCGAGCTCGGATTGACGGCCGGCGTGACCGTTGCGAAGAGGGTCGCCAGCCCGCCTGGCAACAAATTGCTCGGACTCGCCGTGCCGGTACCCGTCGGCGGCGACGCACCGCCCCAGTTTGCGACGATCGAGATCAGGCCGCCCGAGCCGAGGCCTTTGTCGGACACGCGGATCGGATAGGTGCCCGCCGGAAGTCCGGTCAAGGTCAGGCACGACGAGAGGCCCGAGCAGGGCGAGCCGCCGCAGTCGTCGTTGCAGCCGAGCTCCCCCCCGCCGCATTTCGCGTACACCGCAATCGACGTGTCGATCCCTGAACCGCAGGTATCCACCGAGAGGTCCCCCATACCCGGCGTGGTCACGGTGTACCAGAGATCACGACCTCCGGGATCGCAGCTCGACGTACCGTCGGTGTGGGCGAGCGCGGTCGCGCCTTCCACCGCCGCACCGAACGCCAATGGTGTTGCGTTGCCGCACGTGTCGTTGGCGGGAGCCGCGCCGAACACGCGCAGGTTGTAACTGCGGAGACTCGTCGCCTGCGCGCTGAACGACGCCACGCGGATGACGTAGGTCACGCCCGCGCTCAGCAACCAGCTGCCGCCTGAGAGCGCCACGCTCCCGGTACAACCGCCGTCGGGGCAGGCACCACCGACCGGCGCGATTGCGTTGAACGCCGTTGCAGGGCAACCCACGTGAACCGTGACCACGGTGTCCCAGTTCACGCCGCTCTGACAGACGCCGATGCTCCACACGGCGTCCGCAGCCGGTGTGAAGTAGTGGTACACATCGACGCCGTTTCCGATGCAGGCCGTCGAGCCCGCGTCCAGCGTCGCGTTGACGAGCGTGCCAGTCGCGAGGCCGCCGACGGTCGGAATCGTGAACGCGGCTTGATTCGCGCCGCAGGCGTCGTTCGCCGGTGCCAAGGTCGAGGTCACGTCGAGCACGATCACGGCCGTGCCGGTGTTCGCACCGTCGACGAGTGTGACGGGCAGCGTGTAGAGACCCGCGTTCGCGCTCGCCGGAATCGTGAACGTGTCCAGCGTGAACACGTTCCCGACCGGTGCGCCCATCGTGGTCGGCGAGCCTCCGACCGCGGTCAGGTCGATCGTCGCGGTGGCGCCCGTCGAGACCGTACCTCCCGCGCAGGGTTGTGCAATCAGCGTGATCGTCGGCGTGGTACCGACGGCGGCGGTGGTGTTCGATCCTGCTGCCGATAGCCCGTTCGAACGACACAGCGAGTTGCGCGGTGCAGCGACGGCGGCAATCCAATCCAGACTGTTCTCGCCGGTATCGGTGGCGCCGCAGCCGACGCGGAAGATCGCGTTGG
Organism: Planctomycetota bacterium; assembly: GCA_021413885.1. GTDB lineage: Bacteria > Planctomycetota > UBA1135 > UBA1135 > JACRIN01. The sequence continues at coordinate 196,713 of JAIOPM010000025.1, read as the reverse complement.
TGGCCGAGGGCGCCGGAGCGTTGTTCGCAATCGTGCCCGCCGGTGTGCAAGGCGGCCCGCCCGCTTCACGAGCGTCCGCGCCAGTGCCGTAGCCGACGAAGTCGACCAGCACGGCTCCGGGCGGCGGAAGCGCGCACTGCCCGGTCGCCGGCGCGACGCCGCCCTGAATCAGCGCGAGCTTGCCTGTGGTGGCGTTCAGGAACAGGGTGCTCGCCCACTGATCCGGCAGAGGCAAGGGCGGCGCCGTGCTCGTCGGACTCGGATTCTGGACCCGCACCAGATAGTAACCGCGCGCCGGGATCGTCCCGGTCAGGCCGAGGCGCGTCCATGTGGTACCGACGGCAGCGGCGTAGTGGATCGAGTATGTCGAGAGTTCGACCGCGGATGAGCCGGCATTGAAGAGTTCGACGTAGTCCGCGTTCGGGCCGGAACCGCTCAGATTGGCGGTACCACACACTTGACTCAATCGGACTTGCGCGCTGCAGGGCAGCGATAGCGCCGCGAGTCCGGCGCAGACTGAAAGCGAGGCGCGACCAAGACGTATGGAAATCGCCGTGAGTACGGGTGACGCCATGCCTGGAGTCTCCTCGGGGAAGCTGGGAATATCGGAACGCTCTACTCACCTCGCGAGCAGTACCGCAGCGAATTGTCCGACGGGGTTGCGCGAATGGGCAACTTCAAATGCGCCTTTCTGGTCGTCGTTCGGGCCCGGCGCCGGTCTTCCGGACCTGTCCGAGTCCTCGCTCCTCGCGTCAGCTCGCGCGCCGGCGCACGCCCGCGCTCGCATCTTCCGGCGCTCGGGCCGTCATCAAGGAGCTCGGGGCGCCGCGATCGCTCGCGACGCCCCACGCATGGAGGCTCGAACTGCCTCGAGCGATCAGAGTCGGGTAGGCCGGTGAGGTTGCTCCAACCGGCCTCCCGCAGATCCGGACTCGCGCGATTCACGCATCCGGCTCGTCGTGCGAGGGTTCGCGCCGGGAGTCATCGGGTTGCTGGTCGGACGTGGCCGTAGGGCAAGCGGCAGCGCTGCTCGATTTCGCGGTAGCGGGTCCAGAAGATCCGGTCTGTCCAGCTTTGTCGACTCAGAGCCTGTGAAGGAATCGGCAGCGGCGACGGCTCCGCTCTCCGCCGGCGGTGGGCTTGGTCTTCGGCAGGGGTTCCGTTGAGAGGCGGAGGTGTTTCGCGCCGATCTCAGGCCGCCAGCACCCAGCGCGGAGACCGCGGTCGAAGCGGCGGGATGCTTGCCTTCGCTGCATTCACATCAGTGCGCCAAGGCTGGAGCATCGCAAGAGGTCGTAGGTGATCGCCGACCACAGCGCGAGGCACGGCACCTTGCCCGCTACTCGGGCCGCTGCGATCCAGGCCTTGCTTGGTCCGCTCGGCCGAGTCCTCGCCGAACAAATTCTTCGTGCTCGTGCGAGCTTCAACACTACTGCTCGCGCGGAGTTACAGAAAACTCCGCGCGCCGAGCGATTCGTTCACACGCTCTCAGCCGAGGTTCGCCGCGGCGAACTCCCAGTTGAGGAGCTTCTCGATCACCGCGGTGATGTAGTCGGGGCGCTTGTTCTGGTAGTCGAGGTAGTAGGCGTGTTCCCACACGTCGATCGTCAGCAAGCACTTCTTGCCCTGCGTCATCGGCGTCTCGGCGTTCGGCGTCTTGACGATCTCGAGCTTGTCGCCGTTCGCGACGAGCCACGCCCAGCCGGAACCGAACTGCGTCTTCGCGGCGGTCGCGAGCGCTTCCTTGAACTTGTCGTAGTCGCCGAACGACGTGTTGATCTTGTCGAGCAACTTGCCGGTCGGCTTGCCGCCGCCCTTCGGGCTCAAGCTCTTCCAGTAGAAGGTGTGGTTCCAGATCTGCGCGGCGTTGTTGAAGACGCCCGCCTTCGACGTGTCGCCCGCGACCTTCTTGATCAGGTCGTCGAGCGAGAGCGCGGCGAGATCGGGCAGATCCTTGAGCAGCCCGTTGAGGTTGTCCACGTAGGCCTTGTGGTGCTTGCCGTAGTGGAACGAGAGGGTCTTCGCGCTGATCACGGGATCGAGCGCGGTGTCTGCGTAAGGAAGCGGAGGGAGTTCGTGTGCCATGGCGCCGAGCAGGATAGCGGGCGACGCTGCGCCGGTCGAGCGACTGCTCGCTCCCGCCGCCGCGGCGAGCGCGCCGACGGCCAAAGCTCCATGAACGACTTCGCGACGCGAGAGAGGCTCCATCGAACTCATGCCCACTCCTCCTTAGGTGACGGGGTCTCGAGCGGAACGAGCGCCGCGTCGTGGGCCGCGGTTCCCGGGCCGGTCGCGGTGTCGAAGACGCGCGCCATGTTACCCCCGAGCACCTTGCGAACGTCGGCCGCGTCGAATCCGCGCGCGAGCATGTGCTCGGCGATGCGCCCGTAGCAGCCCGCGTGTTCGAGACCTTGCGGCGTGCGTTGGATGCCGTCGTAGTCGGAGCCGAGGCCGACGTGATCGATTCCCGCGACCTCGATCGCGTGGTAGAGGTGGTCCATCACGCGCTCCATCGGGAGCGGCGGCGCTTCGTTCTGCATGTACTCCGACTGCAGCAGGAAGAGATCGGAGTCGTTCGCGCCGATCAGCGCCTTCATGCCCGCGGTCTCGCGCGTCGTCGCGTCGTGCTGTTGCGCCTCGGCGTCGACGAACGCCGTGCAGAAGACGATGCCGACCACGCCGCCGTTCTGAGCGAGCGCGCGGAGTTGATCGTCGGTCAAGTTGCGTTGGTGACCGTGCAACGCCTTGCAGTTCGAGTGGCTCGCGATCACGGGCTTCTGCGTCGCGTCGAGCGCGTCGTAGAACGATCTCTCGCCCGCGTGCGAGAGGTCGACGACCATGCCGAGCTCGTTCATCGTGTGCACGACGACGCGACCGAAATCGTTGAGGCCTTCCGGAATGGTCGAGCCCGCGCCCGCTTGGCACGAGCGGATCCACGAGAGGTGGTTGTTCCAGACCAACGTCATCACGCGGACGCCGCGTTCGAAGAACCACTCGAGGTTGTCGAGGCTCTCTTCGATCGAGTGTCCGCCTTCGATGCCGGGAATTCCGGCGACGGCGCCGCGAGCGCGAGCTGCGCGTTGCGCGCGAGCGTTGCCCGCGAATCCGACACGATCCGGTCGACGCCGCGCGAGGCGATGGAATTCGCCGAGCAGATCGCGCGTGCGAGCGAGGGCTCCGCCCGGACCTTGCTCGTGGAACTTCGGATCGACCCACGAGACGAAGACGAGCGACCCGAGCCCGCCCGCCGCGCCTCGTTCGAGATCGAGATGCCCGCGACCCGCGACGGCGAGGTCGTGCCCGAGATCGAGCGCTCGCTGCAACGAATCGGCATGCGCATCGAAGACGGGCCGCTCGGCAACGAGCGCCGCCGCAGCGGGCGAGAGTCGAACTTCGTCCTTCACACCGCGCGATGATAGCGGTGCGACGCGCGCAACATCGATGACGAGTTGAACGACGGTGTTCGTTCAGTCCTGCATGTCGCTCCGGCGGATCGTGCGCTTCGCCGTGAGCGTCTTCCCTGAGACGAGGATCACCACTCCTGGGTCGTCGGAGCGGATGCTCGAGCCGCCGATCGCGATGTCGTCGACCCCATCACTGTTGAGATCGCCGACCTGAGCAGCGGCAATGCCGACGTCGGTGAACAGCGAGCTGTCGAGCTCGACGTGATCGAGCACCTTGCCGCTCGCGCTCGAGAGAATGCCGGCGGGCACATGACAGAACGTCTGCGGCGTCGTCGCGAGGATGTCGGCGAGCCCGTCGTGATCGTGGTCCGACACCAAGAGCAGACGAGTGCCGAACGACACGCACACTTCCGTGGGAGCCGGCCGCATGTTTCGACTCGCCCAGCCGCCGTCCCACGCGTCGAGTTCCGGTGGATCGAGACGTCGAATGAACTTGCCGGTCCTGCCGGACCACACGGTGATCGCAACGGGAACGTCGTACGGCTGCCCGATCATCACGTCACTGACACCATCTCGGTCGACATCCGGGAACGTTGCGATGGAACCGCCGAAGCCCCAGCTGCTGTCTCCCGGCGCGAGCGAGTACAGAGTCGAGCCCTTCGACGAGAGCACACGCACGTAGCCCGTGCGCCTACGAGTGAGGCTCGGGAAGTCCGTTCCTGCATTGGGGGCGTAGTCGGGCACCGCACCGGCGCCGAGTTCGCACTTTCCATCGCCGTCGAGATCGGCGAGAGCAGCCAGCGAGAAGCCGAAGCGATCGTGAGCGTCCACGCCCGTCCACGAGTGCAGCGTCTTCCCGTCCTTGCCTGAAACGACATCGACGCGCCCGCAGTCGCGGGCTTCGGAGTCCGCGAACGACCAACCGATCGCGAGATCGCCCGCGCCGTCGCCGTTCCAGTCGCCGACGGAGGCGAGCGCGGGACCCGCGTCGGCCGTGTACCACGCATTCTTCAGAGTGTCGGCAGGCCCCGTCACGACGAAGCATTGTTGTCCCGTGGCGCCCGAGAACGCGAAGACGGTGCTCTCGCCGGCCGGTGAAGTCGACCTGATTTCGAACGCCGGCAACGGAGTCTTCTCGCTCGGCGTGAACTCGCAACCGACCGCGACGCCGCGCTTGCCATCGCCGTCGATGTCCGACAGCGCCGCCAACGTCCACCCGAAGCCCCACGCATTCGGCGGGCCTTCGATGCGACGCAAGCACTTGCCCGTCTTCCCCGACACGGCCCACACGCAGCCGCTGGGCTCGTCCAACTCAGTGAGCATCGACGGATCGCCGATCCACAAGTCGTGAATCCCGTCGCCGTCGAGATCGCCGGCGTCGTCGATGCTCACGCCGAACAGGTCGCGGTACGGGAACTCTTCCGGCGCGGACTTCTGCGCGGCGCTCTGGAGCATCGAGAAGCAGAGTGCGATCCACATGGGTGAGCTCGTTCCGGTGTTCGGGGTCGCGGTTAGGCTCTCCTTGTCATGGCGCCCCGAAACGCAACGCTGAACGTCGTTCCGCTCACGCCGAAGCGGTGGGAGGACTTCGAGTCGCTCCTCGGGCCCCGCGGAGCGTGCGGCGGGTGTTGGTGCATGTCCGCGCGGCTCTGCAAACCGGAGTACGAGGCCGGGAAGGGTGAGAGCAACAAGCGCGCGATGAAGAAGCTCGTCGACCAAGGCCGCGAGACCGGACTGCTCGCGTACATCGGCGACGAAGCGGTCGGTTGGTGCTCGCTCGCGCCGCGCGCCGAATTCGCCGGCCTCGCGAAGTCGCGTGTGACCAAACCGGTCGATGAACGCGACGCGTGGGCGGTGACGTGTCTCTACGTCGATCGCAAGCATCGCAACGCCGGCGTCGGCACCGCGCTCGTGCGTGCCGCAGTCGAACACGCGCGTCGCGGCGGCGCCGAGTGCGTCGATGCGTGGCCGAACGAAACGAAGTCGAAGAAGCGCATGGTCGACCTCTTCGCGTGGATGGGCATCCGCTCGAGCTTTGAACGTGCAGGCTTCGTCGAAGTCGCTCGTCAGACTCCGGCGCGTCCCTACATGCGCGTCGACGTCGCTCCGAAGAAGCGCGCGAAGCGCTGAACTCGCGAATCGCGTCGACGACGCAAGTTTCGCCGAGCTCGCGGCCGAATTCGGGGAGATGAGAATCCCCTCCTCCTCGAAGTTCGTCGCGCTCCTCGTGTTCGCCGCTTCCTGCGGCTCGAACGAGAACGTCGTCGCCGTTCACTTCCCGTTCGACGGCGATGCACGCGAAGTCGTCGACGGGCGCGCGTGCACGTCGAAGGGCGCTGCGGTTGCGTTCGTCGCCGGCGTCGACGGCAAAGCGGCGCACTTCGACGGCTCCGGCACGTGCCTCGACGTCGACGGGATCAGCGAGCTCTCGTTCGCGAACGCGTTGACGCTCGAATGCTTCGTCAAACCCGACGATTGGACCAATCCGTACGGCGCGGGCTCCGGCGTCGAAACGATCGTCGCGCTCTCCGACTTCTTCTCGCTCTCCATCTCGCGCGGCGACGACTGGATCTTGAATGCGCAGCTGACGACGACGGCGAAGAAGGATTCGGTTCGCCTCTCGGGCGGACGCATCGAGCCCGACGCGTGGCACCACATCGCCGTCGACCACGAGACGAAGACGGGACGCTCGCGGCTGTGGCTCGACGGCGTCGTCGTCGACGAGCAGACGATCCCCGGTGCGATCGACGTTCAGAGCCCGAAGCTGCCGCTGCGGATCGGGACTTGGTTCGAGCGCAACCAAGCCTTCTGCGGCGCGCTCGACGACGTGCGGATCTGGCGTTGCGTGCTGCCGGACGAGGTGCTCGCCTCGCGCACGCCGCGGCCGTGAAGTTGGGTCGGCGCACGCTTCTCCGACTGCTGCCAAGCTGACAGGAACTCGGTAGGTCCGCTCGCTCCGCCGCCAGATTGGCAGCAGTACGCGAGCCCGGATCGCTCTCGATCCACAAGCGGCGGGTGCGTTCGTCGCGCCTCACCACTAGATGCGGTGCGACCGGAGCGGTCGGTCGCGCGGCGGATGGCGGGGCACAAGCTTTGCTTTCGGCGGCGCCCACCCGTCCGAACGGTAGCTCCATGTTGGCCACGAGAAGAATCCTCATCGCCGACGACGACCTGGAGGTCCGCAGAGGCGTGGTGGACCTCCTTGCGCCGCTCGGGCAAGAGATCCTTCAGGCCGAGACGGGTTTGGAGGCCCTCGACCTGCTGCGCGAGCGGGCGCCGATCCATCTGCTGCTGCTCGACATGCACATGCCGGGCTGCGGCGGTCTCGAGGTGATCAACCGCATCCGCGGGCACTTCGAGCTGCCGTTCATCTGCTACTCGGGCAACGCCACGCGCGAGCTCGAGAGTCTGGTGCGCGAAGCGGGTGCGTTCGCGTTCCTTCACAAGCCCGTCCAACCCGATCGCCTGCGCGCGGAAGTCGTTCGCGCGCTCGGCCAGCTCGAGAGTTGGAAGCCCAAGACCAGGCCGGCGTGAGCGCCGACCGATCCCTCACCGAAACCCTCATCACGAGAAGAAGAAGGCCATGACCACCAAGACGAAGTCGAAGACCAACATCCGTCCGCTCGGCGACCGCGTGCTCGTCCAGCGCGTCGAAGCCGAAGAGAAGACCGCCGGCGGCATCCTGCTGCCCGACAGCGCGAAGGAGAAGCCGAAGGAAGGCAAGGTCATCGCGATCGGCAACGGCAAGACTCTCGACGACGGAACCCGCTCGACGTTCAGCGTCAAGGTCGGCGACCGCATCCTCTTCACCTCCTACGCCGGCACCGAGGTCAAGACCCTCGGCACCGAGTACTTGGTCATGCGCGAAGACGACATCCTCGGCGTCATCGAAGACTGAGCCGCGGCCACCCACCACAAGAGAATCCCATGACCGCCAAACAGATCAGCTACGACGCCGAGGCACGCGAGCACATCCGCAACGGTGTGCGTCGCCTCGCCCGCGCCGTCAAGGTCACGCTCGGGCCCCGCGGCCGCAACGTGATCATCCAGAAGTCGTTCGGCTCGCCGACCGTCACCAAGGACGGCGTCACGGTCTCGAAGGAGATCGAGCTCGAACACCCGTACGAGAACATGGGCGCGCAGCTCGTGAAGGAAGTCGCGCAACGCACCAGCGACAACGCGGGTGACGGCACGACGACCGCCACAGTCCTCGCCGAGGCGATCTTCGAGGAAGGCCTCAAGAACGTCACGGCCGGCGCCAGCCCCGTCGCGCTCAAGCGCGGCATCGACAAGGCCGTCGAAGCCTGCATCGAGAGCTTGAAGAAGATCTCGACGCCGGTGAAGGGCAACAAGGAAGTCGCGCAGGTCGGCTGCATCGCCGCCAACAACGACCAAGAGATCGGCAAGATGATCGCCGACGCGATGGACAAGGTCGGCAAGGACGGCGTCATCACCGTCGAAGAAGGCCGCAGCCTCCAGACCGAGGTCGAATGGGTCGAGGGGATGCAGTTCGACAAGGGCTACCTTTCGCCGCACTTCATCACCGATCCGAAGACGATGACGGCGACCTACGAGAAGCCGTTCATCCTGATCAACGAGAAGAAGATCTCGTCGATCAAGGAACTGATCCCGCTGCTCGAGCAAGTCGTGCAGGCCGGCAAGCCGCTGGTGATCATCGCGGAAGACATCGAGGGTGAAGCGCTGGCGACGTTGGTCGTCAACCGTTTGCGCGGCACGCTCAACGTCGTCGCGGTCAAGGCTCCGGGCTTCGGCGATCGTCGCAAGGCGATGCTCGAAGACATCGCGGTCCTGACCGGTGCGACGCCGATCTTCGAAGCGACGGGCAAGACGCTCGAAACCATCACGCTCAAGGACCTCGGCACCGCGCGCAAGGTGATCGTCGGCAAGGACGACACCACGCTGATCGAAGGCGCGGGCTCGAAGGACCAGATCAAGGGCCGCATCGCCCAGATCCGCGCGGAGATCGAAGTGACGAAGTCGGACTACGACAAGGAGAAGCTCCAAGAGCGTCTCGCGAAGTTGTCCGGCGGCGTCGCGCAGATCAACGTCGGAGCGGCGACCGAAGCCGAGATGAAGGAGAAGAAGGCGCGCGTCGAAGACGCTCTGCACGCCACGCGTGCGGCGGTCGAAGAGGGCATCGTGCCCGGCGGCGGCGTCGCTCTGATCTCCTGCATCGACGTGGTCGAAGCCCTCAAGCTCTCCGGTGACGAGAAGGTCGGCGCGATGATCGTGCGCCGCGCCCTCGAAGCGCCCATGCGCCAGATCGCGGTCAACGCGGGACAGGATGGCGCCGTCGTCGTCCAGAACGTCCGCGGCAAGAAGACCAAGAACTGGGGCTACAACGCGGGCACCGACACCTACGAAGACCTCGTCGCCGCCGGCGTGATCGACCCGACCAAGGTCGCTCGCACCGCGCTGCAGAACGCGGCCTCCGTCGCGAGCCTGCTGCTGACGACCGATGCGTTGGTCAGCGATCTCCCCGAGCGGGACGAGAAGTCCGGCAAGAACGACTGAGACCCAGAGTCTCCGCCTCACGGCATCACGAGCCGCTCCGTCACGCGACGGGGCGGCTCGTTCGCTATCGGGCGGTCGCGAAGTCGCGGCGGGCGAGGGCGGTGAAGAGTTCGTCGAAGTCGAGCGGCTTCTGGACGAGCTTGCGGCGACAGCGTCGCGAGAAACGCGTCGATTCCTCCGACGCAAGATCGCCGGTGACGAACACGACGCGGTCGAGCAGCTCGGGCGCCTCGCGTTGCAATCGATCGTGCAGACCGATGCCGCCCATGCCGGGCATGCGCAGGTCGCAGAGCACGGCGTCGAACGCGTCGCGAATCCCCAGCGCCTCGAGCGCCGACTCCGCGGACGCGACTTCGGCAACGAGCCAACCGCGCCGTTCCGCCTGATCGCGCACGACCGCGCGCACGGCTTCATCGTCGTCGATGACGAGCAAACGCCGCGAGCCCTCGCGCTCCGTCTTCTCGACGAACGGCGCGGCCGCGACCGGCGACGCGCGCGGAATCGTCACGCGGAAGACCGCGCCGCGGCCGTCGGGGCCGTCGTCGATCGCGATCGTTCCGTCGTGGCCGCGCACGATCGCGTGCGCGATCGCGAGGCCGAGTCCGGTGCCGCGGCCCGGACCCTTCGTGGTGAAGAACGGCTCGAACACGCGCGTGCGCAGCTCGCGCGGCACGCCGGGACCTTGATCGGCGACGCTGAGCTCGACGCCGGCGGCGGAGCTCGTCGCCGCGATCGTCACGACACCGCCGCGCGGACTCGCGTGCACGGCGTTGGCGATCAAGTTGGTCAACACCTGCTCCATGCCGGTGCGGTCGGCGGCCATGCGCAGACCCGGGTTCGACACGACGCGCAGGCTCGGACCATCAGCGGATTTCGCGAGCGCGAAACCCTGCGTCACGCGCTCGACCAACTCGGCGACGTCGAGATCCTGCGGCGAGTGCGCGGTCTGCCCGGCGAGCGCGGAGAGACTCTGCACGATGCCGCGACAGCGCTCGGCTTGCTCGCCGATGATGCGAGCCGCGGGCCCGCCGGTCGGCGCGCGGCGCAGGAGATCGGCGTAGCCGAGGATCACGGTCAGCGGGTTGTTGAGCTCGTGCGCGACGCCCGACACCAACGTGCCGAGCGCGCGCAACTTCTCGTCGCGATCGAGCTCGCGCTGCAACCGCGTGTGCTCGACCTCGGCGACGCGCGCGCGGCGCTGAGCTTCTTCGAGCAACCCGATGATCAGCCCGGTGCCGAGCGTCAGCTGCACCGCGAGATCGATGAACGAATTCAACGCGAGTAGGACGCGCAGCCACGGCACCGCGCCGTGGAACGACGCCGCGATCGCGTGCAACGTCCACGACGTCGCGAGGCCGAGCAACGACCAACGCATCACGCGCAGGCCCGCGCCGTCGTTGGGCGAGCGCGCGAGCTCGCGCCACGCCGCGAGCGCACACGCGACCATCACCGGCGCTTGGATCAGGAGCAACGGACTGATGTCCGTCACCGCGAGCGGGATCACCGCCATCACCGCGACCAACACCCAACCGCCGCGACGCAACCACAACGACTCGACCGAACCGGCGAGCGCCGCGCCGCCGCGGACGAGCCACAGTCCGAACAGCGTCTTCAACGCCAGGTACGCGCAGTAGCATGCGGTCGGCAGCCAACTCCCGTCCTGCCAGAGGCCGGCGGCGTCCTGCACGTCGTGCGCGCGGGAGAAGCGCACGCTCATCACCGTCAACGACGCGGCCAGCGCGACGAACGCGAGGTGGAAATGGCCGAAGGCCTTCGACACGCGCTCGCGCCGCCCCATCGACGCGAAGATCGCGACGAAGATCCAGGCGACGAGGGTCTGGACGAGCAGGCCGATCAGCGCGACGAGATCGATGCTCTTGAGGAGGAACATGCGCGGCGGCCGAGCATACCGTGCGTCGTCCGGCGTCGAGGCGCCGCTCTCGCGCGTCGGCCGTGTGCCGTCATCCGCCAAGAATGAGGACCGCTCCGCCTCGCCCGCATTGCTGCGGGTCGGGGCGAAGCGTCCCGGTCTTCTGAGTCCGCCCGGCAGACTCCACGCATCGGGCGACTCGACCGGACCGCGAAACCCGCTTCGCCGGTCCGGGTTCCGCGCGGAACTACGGCGTCCAGTCGAGAAGTTTGTCGACCGTCGCCGTCGACACCGCGTGGTAGCGCGGCCGCGCCTCGGCGTAGATCGCGCGGGCGCGCGCCAGGCCCTCGGGGGTCTTGGCGAGTTCGCTGTAGAGCGGCTTCAAGAACTTGCGGCGGCCGACGCTGACCAGGAACTCGCTCAACCGCTCGTCCGCGGCGAGGTAGCGGCGCCGGACCGCGAGCACCAACCAATCGCAGAGGATCTCGCAGTTGTGGGTGCTCGTGAAATGGAAGGCGTCGTCGAGCTCGACCATGCGCTCGATCGAAACATCGGGCGGAACGGTGTGGATGAAGTGCTGCCACTGTTGCGTGACCCAGCCCTGCGTCGCGAGTTGTTTCGCCGGCGTGCCGGCGAGCCAACGCGCACGTTCGGTGTCGACGTCGGTCAGCGCGGTCGAGACGTAGCGCGGCGCATCCGCGGGGAGCAGCGGCTTCTCCAACCACGCGTCGAGATCGACCAACTTCGCCTTCGCGGGATCGGTGACGAACAACTTGTTCCGCAGGCACTGAACGAAGTCGTCGGTGGTGATGCTCTGGAACGCGTGGCCGTCGAAGTAGCCGCGCAGGAAGCGATCGAACACCGGCTGCGTCCAAACGGCTTCGAGCCGACGCAGGAAGAGCGCGCCCTTCTCGTACGGCACTCCGGAGAAACCATCGTCGGGGTTTTTCCCCGCGAGGTCGATGTGCAGCACCTGCTGCCACGGCTCGAGCTCGGTCATCTCCTGATCGAGATCGTTGCGCGCGAGCGCCTTCTCGAGCGTCGAACGCGCGGGCCCGAAGACGCGCTCCATGATCCGTTGCTCGCAGTAGACGGTGAAGCCTTCGTTGAGCCAGAAGTCGCGCCACGTCGCGTTGGTCACCAGGTTGCCGGACCACGAGTGCGCGAGCTCGTGCGCCACCAACGAAACCATCGACTTGTCGCCCGCGAGGATCGTCGGCGTCGCGAACGTCAGGCGCGGGTTCTCCATCCCGCCGAACGGGAACGACGGCGGCAGGATGATGATGTCGTAGCGTCCCCAGCGATACGGCCCGAAGAGTTCCTCGGCGGCGCGGATCATCGCTTCGGTGTCGACGAGCTCGTCGCGCGCGCCCTTCGCGATCGAAGGCTCGGCCCAGATGCCGCAGCGCTCGGAGATCTTCTCGAACGCGAGGTCGCCGGCGGCGAGCGCGATCAAGTACGACGGAATCGCCTGCGGCATACGGAAGTGCCAAACGCCGTCGGCGTCGCGGCCCTGCTGCTCCGCGCTCATCACCACCGTCAACTCCGGCGGCGCGCGCAACGCCGCGGTGTACGTGATGCGCACGCCCGGCGAATCCTGTAGCGGAATCCACGTGCGCGTCAGGATCGATTGGCCTTGCGTGAAGAGGAACGGCTGCTTGCGGTCGGCGGTCTGCGCGGGCGCGAGCCACTGCAACGCCGTCGCGCGCTCGGTCGTGTGGTAGACGACGCGCACCGCGACGTCGGCGGGCGCGAGATCGATCGAGAGCGCGGCGCCGAGCAACGGATCCTCGTCGGAGAGTTTCCACCGCCGCGGCGCGCCGTCCTGACCGAAGACGTCGACGATCGCGAGCCCTTGCGTGTCGAGGACGAGCGGTGCCTCGCGGTCGAAGCGATCGAAGCCGAGCTCGACGCTGCCGCGCAGCTCGCGGGCTTCGAAGTCGAGCGTCAGGTCGAGTGCGACGCGCGTGACGCGCACGCGATTGGGCTCGGAGCGGCTGTGGACATCCATCGGTAGCTCGCGCGGAGTGAACGCGGGTTGCTGGAAGCTCGTGTCGTCGGGCGGCGGCGTGCTCGCGCAAGCGGAAAGAACGCCGGCGATGACCAAAACAGTGGCGCGCATCATGGGCGAGCCACTTCACCGCCCGCGCCGAGGATTCGCAACCGAATCGAGGCGTCGACGAGCGCCGAGCGGATCCGCGCGCTCGTCCGGCACGGAAGGAACGCGCCCCTTACCGGCGAGCCTCGTGCGAGCCGGATTCGGAGGCCGATGCAGCGCTCGACGCGGCGACGGCTAGAATCCACGGCGTCGTTCCCGACAACGTCTTCGATTGAAAGGTCGAAACATGAAGCACAGCCGCATTTGGCTCTCGATGCTCGCGCTCGCCGCCCTCGTGGTGCCGGCGACCGCGCAAGGCATCGGCAGCACCATGCCGCCGTCCGTGGAACTCGAGGGCTACGCGCAGACCAAAGCGACGAGCTACGAAGACTTCCTCGGCCGCGCGGTGTTGATCGAGTTCTTCGCGTACTGGTGAGGCCCTTGCGGCCAGTCGGTCCCGCATCTCAACGAGCTGCAAGAAAAGTTCGGTGAGAAGGGGCTGACGGTTCTCGGCGTGACCGACGAACCCGCGAAGTTGACGGTGGACTGGATCGAGAAGAAGGCCGTGAAGTACGCATATGCGTACGACAAGGGCGGCAAGCTCTCGCGCTACTTCGGTGTGAACGGGATCCCGCACGCAGTGCTGATCGACGCGAACGGCAAAGTCGTGTGGGCCGGGCACCCCGGGAATCTGGAACCCGCAGCGATCGAGAAGGCGCTCCAAGGCGCGTTGCCCAAGCCGATGTGGGAATGGCCCGCATCCGCGAAGGCCGTGAAGACCGCCGTGCAGAAGAGACAGTGGGCCGACGCACTCACCGCGGCGAGCAAACTCTCGGAAGCCGACGGTGGACCGGTGATCTCCGAAGCGCTGAAGCAGTTGGTCGTCGGCCGAGTGAGTGCGATGAAGCTCGCTCTCGAGTCGGGCGACCTCCTGAGCGCGCAGGACTCCGCGAACCAACTGGTGAAGTCTCTGGGCGCGCTGCCGGAGAAGGCCGACGTCGATACCGTCCTCGCCGCGTTGAAGGCCAACAAGGAAGCACCGCGGTTGATCAAGGCGCAGCAGCAGATCCGCTCGATCCGCGAGAGCGACCTCAACAAGAGCAAAGTGTTCGATGCCGCGGTCCAGGACCTGAAGAAGCTCGCCAAGGACTATTCCGGCACCTACCCCGGCAAGGAAGCGAGCGACCTGCTCGACGAACTGGCCACGAAGAAGCGCGGCGGCTGATCCGCGCGCCGAATCGCACCTCGGCGCAACGCATGCGGCCCGTCGGTCCGTCCGGCGGGCCGCGGCGTTTCACGCGCGACGTGAGGTAGACTCCAGGGCCCCCCGCTTCGGACATGGACTCCCGCAAGGCTCGCTGGATCGCGCTCGGCATCTCCAGCGCCGTCGCCCTCGTCCTGCTCGCCGCCGGTCTCTATTGGCGCGCCCATCGATCCGGCGGAACCGTGCGGATCAACGTCGGCAAGCAGCCGCCGTTCGACGACGGGCCGCGCACGCCGAAGACCACGCGCTCCGAGGATCCGGAACGTCCCGAGGACTGGCGCTTCTATCTGACCGAGAAGGAAGTCGACGGTTACTTCTCGACCAAGCAGAACACGCGCGTCCTCTACGACCCGTGGATGGGGATGCGCGAGATCCCGAACGAAGCGGCCGAGATGTCGTGGAAGGAACACCCGGACGGCAAGTTCGTGTTCCGCACCAACAGCCTCGGTTGTCGCGAGGATCACGAGCTCGACCCGACGCCGCGCGACGTGCGCGTCTTGGTCGCCGGCGACTCGCACACGTGCGGCATCTGCAACAACGCGGAGAGCTTCGCGAATCGGCTCGAGACGTTGCTCGGCGTCGAGCGTCCGACGAAGACGATCGAGGTCCTGAACACCGGGCTCGGCGGCTACAACTTCTACAACTACCTCGGCGCGCTCTATCGCTTCCGCGACTTCAAGCCGCAGGTCTTCGTCGTCGGCATCTTCGGCGGCAACGACTTCATCGACTTCTTCCCGGTGTACTTGCACTTCACGCGCAAGCCGTGGCCGTCGGTGACCCCCGCCCAAGACAAGCGTCGGCGTGAGGCGTTGAAGATCTCGCCCGACGCGATGGGCCAAGGGCTCGCGTCGCTCGATTGCCTGCGCAGTTGGGAGGCCGAGCGCACGGCGATCGCGAACGCGTCGCTGCAGATGTGCCTCGAGATCCGGCGCGCGGCGGAGCACGCGCACTGCCCCGTCGTGTTCGTCTACATCCCGTCTCCGTTCGAGTTGCCGTGGCCCCAGCCGGTGCCGAAGTACGTCAAGACGCGCGACACGCTCGAGTTCACCGACGCCGACTTCGCGACGTTGTCCGGCGTCGCCGATCGCGTGCTCGACGGCTTGCGCGCGAAAGGCGTGCAGCCGATCGACATGCGCCCGGTCTTCGCGAAGGAACCGACGCCTCCCTACTGGCGCGCCGACTTCCACCTGAACTTGCGCGGCCACGAGCTGGTCGCCGAGGCGTTGAAGCCGGTCGTCGACGAGCTGCTCACTCGGGAGTGACGGCGCGCGCGAGCTGCTTCGGGTCGATCGCGCCCGAAGCCGCGACGACGCACGCGTCGGGGTGCAAGTGCTTGCGCGCGACGCGCCGCACGTCGTCCGGCGTCACCGCGGCGTACTCGCGCGGCAGACGTTCGAGCACGTCGGTCGGCAGCTTGTGGCGCTCCATCGAGATCAGGAAGCCCGCGCGACGCGACGCGCGTTGGAAGCCGAGCGCGAACGAGCCGATCAAGTAGCTCTTCGCCGTCGCGAGCTCTTCGTCGCCGACCTTCTCCTCGCGAATGCGCTTCATCTCGGCCATGAACCCGCGGATCGCGGTGGTGACGTGCTTCGGCGACGTGCCGATGTACGCGCAGAACGTGCCGGGCAGGATGCCGGCGCTCGCGTGGATCGCGGCGTTCACGGTGTAGGCGAGACCGAGCTCGTCGCGCAGCTTCATCGAGATGCGATTGGTGAAACCCGGCCCGGTGCCGAGCACGTGGTCCATCACCACGAGCGGCACGTAGTCGGGATCCGCGCGCGCGACGCCGAGGTGACCGAGATAGACGTGGACCTGTTGGCGTTCGGCGCGGAAGACGTCGGTGCGCACGCCGCGTTCGGGGAAGCGCGCTTCCGTCGGCGTGAACGGCGTGCCGCGCGTCCAACGCTCGAGGCGCTTCTCGAACAGCGCGCGCACTTCCTCGGGCTCGACGTCGCCGCACACCGCGAGGATCGTGCGTTCGCCGACCCAGTGTTCGCGTTGGAAGTCGAGCACTTCGCGGCGACGGATGCGGCGGATGCTCTCGAGCGTTCCGTACGAACTGCGGCCGAGGAAGTGGTCGCCGTACACGAGGCGGCGGAAGAGTTGCTCGCCGCGGACGCGCGGGTCATCGCGCTCGACGAGCAGGCGTTCGAGCAAACGTTCGCGCTGACGACGGAACTGGACCTCGGGATAATCGGCTTCGATCAGGAGCTCGCACGCGAGATCGCAGAGCAAGCGCCAATCGCGCCCCGCGATGTGACCCGAGATGCCGCTCGCGTCGCCCGACAAACTGCCGGCGGCGGGCTCGAGCAACTCGGCGATCTCTTCCTCGCCGTGCTTCTTCGTGCCCTGATCGGCGAGCGCTCCGGCGAGGTACGCGAGACCTTCGCGGCCCTTCGGATCGAGCGAATGCCCGCCGCGAACGTGCGTGTGCAACGCGAACACCGGCGCGCCGGCGCGCGGCGAGACCAAGAGCGTCGCGCCGCAGGAGAGCTCGAAGCGTCGGATCGCGAGTTCGATCGTCGGAGCGCCGGTCTTCATCGGCGGCGCGCGGACTTCTTCCGTCCCGCGGAGGCCTTCGGCAAG
Source organism: Planctomycetota bacterium (assembly GCA_021413885.1). Taxonomy (GTDB): domain Bacteria; phylum Planctomycetota; class UBA1135; order UBA1135; genus JACRIN01. The sequence continues at coordinate 179,956 of JAIOPM010000025.1, read as the reverse complement.
CACCAACCGACCGTGCGGCGCTCGGGCCGCAGGAAACGTCGCGCGACGTCGCGCACGCGCTTCGCATCGACGGCCTTGATGCGCTCGATCGCGTCGAACGCGAGGCGCCAGTTCGAGTCGGTCGCGTGTTCGCCGAGATCCTCGGCGATGTCGGTGACGGTCTCGTGGTCGTACGCTTCGGCGGCTTCGAGCATGCGCTTGACGCGCGTGAGTTCCTTCGCGGTGACGAGTTCGTCGCCGAGGCGCGCGAGCTCGGCGTCGATCGCGCGCTCGAGCTTCTCGGGCTTGACGTCCTGCGCGCATTCCGCGAACAGCCAGAAGAGTCCGCCCTCGATGCGCGTGTCGTTCGAGGTCGAGATCGTGGTCGCGAGCGCGCGATCGAGCACCAAGCGCCGGTGCAGACGCGACAGCCGTCCGCCGCTCAGGACGCTCGACACGACGTCGAGCGTCGCGTCGTCGTCGCTCGCGAAGCGCGTCGTCGGCCAGGCCATGCACACGCGCTTGCCCTGATCGTCCCACGACAGCGAGAGGCGTTGCTCGCCGCGCGGCTCGGCTTCGGTCGGACGGAACGTCTCGGGCGTCGGCACGTTCTCGCCGGCCGGCAGCGAGCCGAAGTGCTTCTCGATCGTCGTCAACGCGTGCGCGGTGTCGACGTCGCCGCAGACGATCAACGTCGCGTTCGCCGGGCGATAGAAGCGCCGGTAGTAGTCGCGCATCGCCTCGACGCCGAGGCCGGACAACGCGTCGGGGAACCCGATGATCGGACGACGGTACGGATGGCGCGGGAGCGCGGCGGCTTGCACGCGCTCGGACAGCACGCGCCACGGATCGTCCTGACCCATCGCCAACTCCTCGAGCACGACCGCGCGCTCCGCGTCGTACTCGGCGGCGTCGAGAGTCAACGTGCGCATGCGATCGGCTTCGATCTCGAGCGCGCGTTCCCAGCGATCCGACGCGAGCTCGAACCAGTACGCCGTGTGGTCGTAACTGGTGAACGCGTTGTTCTGACCGCCGAGTTCGGTCGTGATGCGATCGATCGCGCCCTTGGCGTAACGCGACGAGCCCTTGAACATCATGTGCTCGAGGAAGTGCGACACGCCGGCCTCGAACTCGCGCTCGTTCTTCGAGCCGACCTTGTACCAGACCATCACCGCGACGACGGGATCGCCGTGGCGCTCGGCGACGAGGACTTCGAGACCGTTGGCGAGCTTGTGTTCGCGAATCGCGGCGGGGAGCGTGCGCTTCGCCGACTTTTCGGCGGCCCTCATCGATTCCCTCGCGCGTGCCGCGAGCCGACGCCGCCCGGTCGACGCCGTTGCGGACCGCGAGCTCGCGAGAAACCCTTCTTGTGCGGACTCCGCCCACCGCGATACGGATCGACCTTGGTCGCGCCGACGGCGACGGCCTTCAAGTCCTCGACCTCGGCGCGAGTCAGCGGCCGCCACTCGCCTTCGCGCAGGAAGCGATCGGTCAAGTTGCCGATGCGCACGCGACGCAGCTGCATCACCTTGAAGCCGACCTTCGCGAACATGCGCCGCACTTCGCGGTTCTTGCCTTCGCGCAGCGTGATCGAAAGCGCCGTCGATTCCGTCGAACGCTTCTCGACGTGGATCTCGTCGGCGACGGTGCGACCTTCCGAGAGGTACACGCCTTTCTTGAGCTGCTCGATCGCGTCGGGCTCGATGCGGCCGCGGAGTTTCGCCCAATACGTCTTCGGCACGCCGTGACGCGGGTGCGAGACGAAGTTCGCGAACTCGCCGTCGTTGGTGAGCAGGATCAGACCCTGACTCTCCTCGTCGAGGCGACCGACGGTGTAGATGCGCCCCTTGCGCGGATCGGTGATCAAGTCGATCGCACGCGCGCGCGGCTCGCGCTCTTCGTTCGTGCAGACGACGCCCTTCGGTTTGTTGAGCAGGTAGTAGCGCTTCGACAAACCCTCGGGCTTCAACACCTCGCCCGCGACTTCGACTTCCTGCGTCGTCGGATCGATCTTGGTGCCGAGCTGCGTGACGACGACGCCGTCGATCATCACGTGGCCCTTCTCGATCAGCTCGTCGCACTTGCGGCGCGAAGCGATGCCGCGGTCGGCGAGGTACTTGTTGAGGCGGACGAGTCCGTCGCCCGACTCCTCCGCGTCGCGGGGCTCTTCGGGCTCGTTCTTGCGTATCTTCGGGACCATCGGGCCGAAGAGCGTAACGATGCGCCGTCGCCGCGTCGCGCGCGAGAGCGGAATGCGGTCCGTTGCGCGTGACAGAGGCCTTGGACGCGTGTTCTCGATGTCCGCGTTCGACTCACGCTCGCGAATCGAGAGCGGGACTCGCGCGGTCGACCGCGCGGGAGTTGCTAGCGCACGCCGATCAGGCGTCGTGCTTCGGCTCGCGCGGTCGCGTGCGTCGCGCCGCCCGCGATCATGTCGGCGACTTCCTCGACGCGGGCTTCGCCGGTCAGCGTTTCGATCCGCGTCAGCGTGCGGCCCTTCTCGACGACCTTCGAGACACACAGGTGCGTGTCGGCGGCCGCGGCGATCGCGGGGAGGTGCGTGACGCAGAGGACCTGATGGTGGCGGCCGAGCTTCTTCAAGCGCGCCGCGACCTCGGGACCGAGACGACCGCCGACGCCCGAATCGATCTCGTCGAAGACCAACGTGCGTCCCGCGCCGGCGGCGGCGAGCACGCTGCGCAACGCGAGCATGATCCGCGCCGTCTCGCCGCCCGACGCGACGTCGCGCAGACGCGCGAGCGGTTCGCCCGGGTTCGCCGAGAGCAGGAACTCGACGCGATCGAGACCGGCTTCGCCGAAGAGCGCGCGATCGGCGGCGGGCGACGACGTCGGCGCCGGTTCGCCGCGCGGCTCGAGGCGCACGTCGAAGCGCGCGCGTTCGAGGCCGAGCTCCGCGAGCGCGGCGTGCACCGCCTTCGCGAGCTTCTCGCGCAACGCCTGACGCGCGCGACGCAACGCGAGCCCGCGTTCGAGCACCGTCTTGCGCGCCGTCTCGATCTCCTCGCCGAGTCCGGCGAGGCTCTGCTCGTCGGTTTCGAGGCGGCGGATCTCGACGTCGAGCTCGTCCGCGCGCCGCACCAGACCCGCGCAATCGGCGCCGTACTTGTGTTCGAGGCGTTCGAGTTCGGCGAGCCGCTCTTCGATCGCCTCGAGACGCGCGGGATCGACCTCGATGCGCTCAGTGAAGCTCGACAGGCCGCGCGCGGCGTCCTCGAGGTGCACCAACGCGCCGCCGAGCGCCTCTTCGATCTCGGCGAGCGACGCGATGCGTTCGCGCCACGCGCGCACGGTCTTGTCGGCGGTTTGCAGACGCGAGAGCAGCGCGCCGTCGCGTTCGAGCAGCTCGTCGACCAAGCCGCCGAAGACTTGTTGGAGTTCGGCGCCGTGGCGCAGGATCTCGCGCTCGGCGCCGAGGCCGGCGCGTTCGTCGGCGTCCGGGCGCGCGGCGCGGATCTCGCCGGCCTGGAAGCGCGCGAGGTCGAGTCGATCGCGGCGCTCGCGTTCGCCGGTCTCGAGGGCTTCGAAGCGTTCGACCAGCTCGAGCCAGCGCTCGCGCGCCTCGCGGTAGCGGCCGAGTTCGCCCTCGAGACCGCCGAACGCGTCGACCAGGCGGCCCTGCTCCGGCGGTTCGAGCAGACGTTGGTGATCGTTCTGGCCGTGGATCTCGAAGACCCGCGGCGCGAGTTCGGCGAGCTGTTTGACCGTCACCGCGCGGCCGTTGACATGGGAACGCGTGCGGCCGTCGGCGCCGACGCTGCGCGAGAGGATCAGTTCGCGCTCGGCGTCCGCCGCGAGACCTTCCCAGTCCTCGGCGACCACCGGCAGCTCGCGCGCGATCCACGCGAGCAGCCCCGCGGCCCCCGCGTCGCGAGCGACGACGAACCGCGCCTGCACTTCCGCGCGCGCCGCACCGGCGCGGACGAGATTCGGCCGCGGACGTTCGCCGAGCAGCAGCTCGAGCGCGCCGACCAACAGACTCTTCCCCGCGCCGGTCTCGCCGGTGATCGTGTTGAGCCCCGGTCCGAAGGCGAGAGCGGCGCGTTCGATCAGAGCGAGGTCACGGATCTCGAGCTCGGTCAACATGGGCGTGCTCCAGGCGCCCTCTTTCTACCCGCCCGCGAGTCCACGCGCGATCACCGGACCAAGACCGCGTCGGCCTCGAACGGTTGCGGGCGCTACCGCGTCTTTTTCGCCGGCGGCTCGGCGCAATCGCGGCGGAGCTCTTCCAACGCCTCGCGCGCCTTGGGCGGCAAGTCGCCGGCGAGCGCGCGGTCGAAATCCTCGAGCGCGAGCTTGGGCTGACCGCTCGCCACCAACTGCAACGCGCGTCCGGCGTGGAGGATCGTGCCTTCGCCGACCTCGCCGTCGAGATGCGTCGCGGCATCGACTTCGATCCACGGACGGCCGAGGAACACTTCGCGCACACGACCTTTCAGCAGGTAGCGCTCGTACGGCTTCGCTTGGGCAAAGACCGTGTCGACCGACGTTCCGCGGCGCGCGAAGACCGGGCCGAACGGGTTGCCGAACTCCTCGGTCACCCAGAGCGCTTGCTCGTCCGCCCAGACCGACAACGCGCGGAAGTCGGTGATGCCGAAGCGCGTGAGGTACGGGTTCCAACTGGTCGGCAGCGTGTGCACCTGGACGACGAACGAGACTTCCTTGCCGAGGTACGCGTCGGGGCTCGCGCGCACGAGACCGAGAGGCGTCGGCTCGGCGGGCGCTCCGTCGTCTTGTCGACCGTGCAGCGGCGAACGGACGATCGCCGCGAGCAACAGGATCACCAGGATCGCCGTGACGAGTTGATGAGCTCTCATCCCGATCCTGCATCGGACGGAAATCACGCGCGCTGGAGTGTTCCCTGCGGGCGGTCCGAGCGTTGGAATGGACGCCGACGATGCTGCTCGCCTCCGAAGTCTTCGTGGTCATCCCGTTCCTCGTGGCGATGGCCGGGATCGCCGTCTGGGCGGTGCTCTGGAGCGTCAAGGTCCAAGACCGGGCGATCGAGGCGTGGCGACGCTTCGCGAGCGACCGGGACCTGCGCTTCGTGATGCCGGAGTCCCCGTGGTACCGCGGCAAGGAGTTCCGGATCGAAGGCGAGGTCCGCGGCATCGCGTTTCGTATCGAGAAGCAGGTCGTCCGCCACGGCAAACACAGCCGGACCTACACGCGCCTCGTCGCGCGCGGCAGCGAGCTCTCGCGCGCCGAGGTCAAGGTCCTGCCGAACAACTTCGCGACGCGGCTCGGCAAGGTCTTCGGCGGCAAGAGCCGGCCGCTCGGCGACACCGATTTCGACGAGCTCTTCGTCGTCTACGCCAAGGACACGGTCGATCCGCGCGACGTGATCGGCGAGGCGGCGAGGACGAAGCTCGTCGAGTTCGCCAAGCTCTGCGACTTGGTGATCGAGGGCTCGAAAGTGACGTTGCGCTGGAACCAGCTCGAACGCGATCCCGAACGCTTGCAGCACGCGATCGAGCTCGCGGTGCTGTTCTGGTCGAAGCCGCGCGCGGCCGTCGCGCACTGAACGTCAACGCGCGACGCGTTCGCCGCCGACCCACACGTCGCACAAAGCGAGCGTGCGCGCGTCGAGCACGACGAAGTCGGCGCGCAAGCCCGGCCCAAGCGCACCGAGTTCGCGTTCGAGGCCGAGAGCTCGCGCGGGCGACGCGCTCGCCATCGTCAACGCGTCCTCGATCGACACCACGCCGCGCTCGACCAAGCGTTGCACCATCGCGTGCTGCGACATCGCCGAACCCGCGAGCTGCTCCGCGCCGCCCGACTTCGCCGCCGGGTAGTACGCGGTGCCGGAATGGACGACGTGTTCGCGGCCGTGGCTCTCGAAACGCTCGCAGCCGGTGCCCGCGCCTTGCAGCGCGTCGCTGACGAGGCACAGACCTTCCGGTCCGCGCGCAGCGAGCGCGAGTTCGAACGCGTCCGCGCCGACGTGGACGAGATCGCCGATGATCTCGGCGAACAGCGCGGTCTTGGCGAGCGCGAAACCCGCGAGGCCGATCTCGCGGTGATGGATCGGTCCCATCGCGTTGAAGAGGTGCGTCGCGCCGCTCGCTCCCGCGCGCGCAGCCGCGCGAGCTTCCGCCGCGGTCGCCTGGCTGTGACCGAGCGACACGCGCACGTTCGAACGCACGAGCTCGGCGACCAGTTCGTTCGCGCCTTGGAGCTCGCACGCCAACGTCATCGTCTTCACGCCGCGCCCCGAACCGGTCGCGGGGCCGAGGATCGCGCGCAAACCTTCCTTCGAAGGCGTCGCGAGATCTCCGGGCGGAAGCGCGCCCGCGCGCAGCGGATTCACGAACGGCCCTTCGAGGTGCAGGCCTACGACACGCGCGGTCGGCGCGCGGCCGAGTTCGGTCGCGGCGCTCCACACGTGTTCGCACGCGGCGCCGAGGCGCGACGGCTCGCTCGGGAAGAGCGTCGGCTGGAACGCGGTCGTGCCGACGCGCGCGAGAGCCGTCGCCATGCCGGCGAGATCGTCGAGCGGATCGCTGCCGCCGAAACCGTGGATGTGGAGGTCGACGAAGCCGGGGGCGACGATCGGGAGCTCGTTCGCGTCGCGCGCGCCGAGCTCGAGGTCGATCGACGTGATGCGGCCGTTCGCGAACTCCACGCGGCCGGGCGCGAGGGCTCCGCCGACGAACAGACGACCGCGCAGTTCGCTCACGGTTGCGCGCCTTTCGCTCGGCCGAGGAGCCACACGTCGTTGGTGCCCCACGTCCGCAGCTCGGCCGCGATCGTCGGCGCGAAGTGCGAGGGATGGAGCAAACCGCGCGGCACGTGCACGACGAGGCGGCCGGCGTCGGCGAGGTGCTCGGTGACCAACGCTTCGAGCGCGACCAGCACGCCGGCGCGCGACTTCCCGTCCTCCATCAACGGATACGGCGGATCGCAGAAGATGAGATCGAAGCGTGCGTCCGCGCCCCACGCGCGCAGAGTGAGCGCATCGGCGCAGACGAGTTCGACGACGCTCTCGAGCCCGAGCTCGCGCACGTTCTCCTTCAGGAGCTCGAGCGTCGGCCGATGACGCTCGACCATCCGCGCCGAGCGCGCGCCGCGCGACAACGCCTCGAGCCCGAGGCTCCCCGACCCCGCGAAGAGATCGAGCACACGCGCGCCTTCGATCCAATCGTGCAGCGTCGAGAAGAGCGACTCGCGCACCCGATCGAGCATCGGTCGCGTCGCGAGCCCTTCCGGCGCGCGGATGCGGCGACCGCGATGACTGCCGGCGATGATGCGCATCGACGTCCAAGGTACGCGAAGCTCGCGCAGCGCTCCACGCCGGCCCGACCGCCGGGAATCGTCCCTCGACGCGAACGTCGCCCGACGCGCACCGCTACAATCCGCCCGCCCCGATGGTTCGCCTGCACGTCAACATCGACCACGTCGCGACCGTGCGGCAGGCGCGACGCGGCCTGAACCCGGATCCGGTCGCGTGGGCGTTGCTCGCCGAACAAGCCGGCGCCCACGGCATCACGTGCCATCTGCGCAAGGATCGCCGCCACATCCAGGACGACGACGTCAAGCGCCTGGTCAAGAAGGTGCGCACGCTGGTCAACCTCGAAGCGTGCCTCGATCCGGAGATGGTGCGGCTCGCGCTCGCGAGCAAGGCGAAGTGCATCTGCCTCGTGCCTGAGAATCGTCAGGAGATCACCACCGAAGGCGGCCTCGACGTGATCGCCGAGCGCAAGACGCTCGCGAAGGTCCTGCCGCTCTTCGCGCGCAAGAGCCAGATGGTCAGCCTCTTCGTCGATCCCGATCCGAAGCAGATCGTCGCCGCCGCCGACCTCGGCGCGCCGTTCGTCGAGCTGCACACCGGCGCGTACTCGAACGCGAAGGGCAAGACGCGCGAACGCGAGCTCGCCCGCCTGCGCGCCGCGACCGAGTTGGCGTACGACAAGGGTCTGCGCGTCAACGCGGGGCACGGTCTCGACTACACCAACGTCGCGGCGGTCGCCGAGTTGCCGCACGTCGAGGAACTGAACATCGGACACGCGATCGTGTCGCATGCATTGACGGCCGGCGTGCATTTGGCGGTCCGTCAGATGCTCGCGCAGATGGGAGTCGTTCGATGAGCACGCCGTTCACGGGAAGCTATGTCGCGTTGCCGACGCCGTTCCGCGACGGCGAGGTCGATTTCGACGCGCTCGATCGCATCGTCGAGTTCCACGTCGGCAAGAGCGACGGCCTCGTCGCGTGCGGAACGTCGGGCGAGAGCGCAACGCTCTCCGAGTTCGAACGCCGCAGCGTGATCGAGGCCGTGATCGAACGCGCCGACGGTCGGCTGCCGGTGCTCGCGGGCGTCGGCACGAACGCGACGCGCTCGACGATCGAGCTCGCGGGCTTCGCCCAAGCCGCAGGCGCCGATGGTTTGCTCGTCGTCACGCCGTACTACAACAAGCCGACGCAACGCGGCCTGGTCGCGCACTTCGGCGAACTCGCCGAAGCCGTCGAGCTCCCGATCGTCCTCTACAACGTGCCGTCGCGCACCGGCGTCGATTTGAGACCCGAGACCGTCGCCGAGATCCGCGCCGCGCATCCGAACGTCGTCGCGATCAAGGAGGCGTGCGGCTCGGTCGGACGCGCGAAGGAAATCGCGGCGCAGTCGGACATCGCGCTGCTCGCCGGCGAGGATTCGTTGATCGCCGACTTCATGGCGCTCGGCGGCGTCGGCGTGATCGGCGTGGTCAGCAACGTCGTCCCGCGCCAAGTCGCCGAACTCTGCCGCGTCGCGCGCGCCGGCGGCGACGCGATGCGCACCGCGGAGCTCGTCCACTTCCTCTCGCCGCTCTGCCGAGACCTCTTCATCGAGACCAATCCCGTGCCGCTGAAGACGGCGCTGGCGGCGATGAAGCTCTGCACTTTGGAAGTGCGTCTTCCGTTGGTCGCGCTCGAACCCGAGAACCGCGACCGACTGCTCGGCACGCTGCGCGAAGCGAACCTCGTCTGAGGTTCTGCGTTCAGCGCGGGCCGACGCGGAAGAGCAGGCCGGTGTCGACGCGTTTGCCCAGGCCGTAGTGCTCGGTCAGGTAGTCGGTGAACTTGCGCGCGCCGCCGTCGTACGCCGCGACGATCACCGCGTCGAGGCGGTACTTCGCGATCAGCTTCTCGACGTTCTTCGGGTCGCGCGCGAACGCGAGCTGCAGGGTCCAGACCGGACGATCGAGGAAGAGCGCGTAGTGCCAGCCGAACGCGGCCCCGACGCGGGCTTCGGGCGCGAGCTCCGACTGCAACGCGGCGGCGAAGTGCGCGTAGCGCGTGTGCTGGGCCTCGACGCGGCTCCAACTCGCCCACGGCGACGGACCGAAGGCGGCGAGGGCCGCGAGGCCGACGAGGATCGCCAAACGCCGCGCGAACTCGGAGAAGCGCGCGCCGAGTGCGAGCAGCGCTTCGACCGCGGCGACGAGCGCGAACGCCCAGATCGGCAGTACCAGACGCTCGTGGAAACCGAAGTACACGGCGACAGTCGCCGCGTAGCCGAAGAGATAGATCTCCGACGAACGGCGTCCGCGCAACAACGTCACCGCCGCGAGCGCGAGCAGCAATCCGCCGAACGCGCGAGCGACGAACGACGCGTGATCCGAGCGCATCGCCGTGCCGACCAACGACAACACCTGCTTCGTGCGCTCCGGTGCGCGCGCGAGCACGGCGCGGAAGCTCACTCGCGGCGAATTCGGATTCCACGCCTTCGTGTGCCACATCCCGACCGAGTACGACGCGATCGCGGTCTGATCGACGGCTTCGTGCGGAGCGTGCGCCGCATCGCGCGCGCTCCACGGCGCGATCACGAGCACCGGAACGAGCACGAGCAGCGCGAGCCGCTGCCGCGCGAACCCGAGCCAGTTGACGTGATCGCTGACCCAGAACTTCGCGACGATGCGCTCGACCGCGATCGCAGGCACCAACAACACCGCCGCGGTGCGCAGGTAAGCCGAGAGCCCGATCGCGAGGCCGAGCACGACTTCACGGCGCCAATCGCTCTTGCGATCCGCCCACCGTGCGAGCAGCAAACATCCGATCAACGCCGCGAGCCCCGGCACGTCCGACATCGCGCGATTGCAAAAATCCTGGAACGTCCCGTTCCACCAGATCGTCAGCGCGAGCCCCGCCGCGACGAACTCGCCGACGCGCGGCACGCACCACGCGAAGATCGCGGCCGCGGCGGCGACGCCGAACACGCCGACCAACCCGTTGATCGCGTGGAAGTCGAAGCCGTTCGCCGCGACGATCGGCGCGACCAGGAGCGACATCCCCGGCGGGCGGATGACGAAGGGCTCGCCCAAGTAGCTGTAGCCCTCGCCCGCGACCAACGACTTCGCGCACGCGAGGTACATCGCGGCGTCGCGCGCTCCGGGCATCGCCGGGTGCCACGGTGTCACGAGCCACGGCAGCGCCGCGAGCATGCCGACGACCAGCAACGCGAACACAACCCACGTGCGTCGCGTCCACGGCGTCGATCGACCTTCGCTTGCTCCAGCCATGTGCGTCGCCGTCGTCAGCTTCACGGCGAAACGAGCCGTTGGCAAGCGCCGACGCTCCACGCCCGGGAATGTCGACGAGCTCCTCGCGTAGACCCACGCTTCCTCGTGGACACCCGAGCCCGCAACCGCGCCGTGCTGCGCATCACCTTGGCGATCCTGGCGATCGGCGCCGTCGTCGTGCTCGCGACCAGCCTCGCCTACACGCCGGAAGAAATCGTCGGCGGCGGGCCGCTCGCGCACTTCGACCTGCGGCCGCCGGTTTGTCCGGGTTGCGTGTTGTGCGGCATGTCGCGGGCGTTCTGCGCGGCGAGCCACCTGCGCTTCGACGAAGCCGTGCGCCTCAATCCGTTGGTCCTGTTGCTCTACCCGTTGGTGTGGGCCGTCGCCGTCGGCGGCCCGTGGATCGCCGCGTCGGCGCGCGAAAGGAGCTGAGATGCTCTCGACCGTTTCGTTGGTGCTGTTCGTCTGTTCGGCGATCTTGACCGTGCTCGGATTCCCGTGCTGCCTCGGTTGTTTGAACTGGCTCGCGGCGCCGCTCTGCCTCGCGACGGCGATCGTCGGATTCGTCGGCCTGGTGCTCGATCGCGATCCGGGAACGCGGCTCGCGCGCGCGACCAACGTCCACTTGATGGCGTTGGTCGGAGGGCTCGTGCTGCTCTCGATCTCGGTCGCGCGCTGCTGCTGCGGCGGCGGAGTGATCTGAGCGACTACGGCGCGAACGCGATCTCGAGTCCGGTCGACAGGTTGAAGCCGTGGCCGTGCGGTCCGTTCGGATCGCGCACCCACGTCTGGAAGTAGTTCACGACGCCGGGCGTGAACGGCAAGGACGAGCTCGCCGCCGCCGCGAAGTCGACGTGGTGAGAGCTGCGGCCGTGGACGTCGATCGTCGTCACCGCGAGACGCCGCGACGGAGCGCGCGCGACCAACAGGAAGCCGTCGCCAAACGGGAGCTGCGTCGGCGCGGTGCCGTAGAAGAAGAGCGCGAGCTCGCCCGGCGGCGCGCCGTGGAGTTCGAGCGTCAGGTCGGCGAGCGCGACGCTCGACGACCCGCGCCCGACCAACGTCGCGCCCGCGCCGAACGAGTTCGGGGCGAGCGGGCCGTAGACCTGCGTGTCGGGCCGGAACGCGAGGAACGTCGGGAAGTCGATGCCGCCCGAGCCCGGCGCGATGAAGACGTCGACGAACGCGCCGGTGGTCGCGTCGTAGCGCAGGACGCTGTCGGTGTTGCCGCTCGCGACGTAGAGCCGACCGTCGGGCCCGAGCGCGAGTCCGGTCGGCGCGTCGAGGCCGCCGGTTTCGTTCTGCGGCGTCAGCGGATCGTTGATGACGAGCGCCTTGACGAACGCGCCGGTCGTCGCGTCGAAGACGAGCACGCGATCGTTCGCTTCGCTCGCGACGTACGCCCAATGATTCGGCCCGAAGAGGATCGTGCGCGGCCGCGAGAGCCCGCTGCCCACGGGCGTAGCGAAGTTGCCGAGGAACGAACCGTCGACCAGCGAGAAGCGCTTGACCTGGTTCGAGAAGTAGCTCGGCACGTAGAGGTTGCCGTCGGGCCCGATCGTCATCCCCGCGTCCGGGCCGTTGAGATTGTTGGCGCCGCTCGCGACGAGGATGCGCACGAACGCGCCGGTGCGACCGTCGTATTCGAAGATCGCGTCGAGGGCGAAGCTCGCGACGAACATGCGATCGTCCGCGCCGAACACGACGCCGCTCGGATCGTCGAGGCCGCCGGTTTCGTCCTGCGGCGTCGCCGGATCGTCGACGATGAACGCGCCGAGGTGCGCGCCGGTCGCGGCGTCGAAGCGCTCGACCGTGTCGGTCAACTCGCTGCAGACGTAGACCGCGCCGTCGGGCCCGGTCGCGAAGCCGAGGAGACCGTCCTGGCCCGCCGCGGCGAACGCGTCGATCGACGCGCCGTTCGCGGCGTCGTAACGCGCGACGTCGTCGGAGTTGTACGCGGAGACCAAGAGTTGGTCGCCGGCGAAGGCGGGCACGAGCACGACGAGAAGTTGGACGAGCATGAGCCTCACGTTGACCGAACGGAGCCGTTCGTGCTGTCACGAACTTGCTCCACGCGCGGGCTTTCAGTTTTCGCGCGACCGCAGACGCGCGCGCCACTCCGACGGCGTGCAGCCGAAGCGCCGGCGGAATGCGCGGGTGAAGTGACTGTGGCTCGAGAAGCCGAGCGAATGCGCGAGCTCGCCGACTTCGGTCGAAGCGTCGGCTAATTCGTCGAGCGCGAGCGCGAGGCGTTGGCGCACGAGCTCCGCGTGCATGGTGGTGCCGAAGCGCGAACGGAAGACGCGGCAGAGGTGGAAGATCGACACGCCGAGCGGGAGCGCGAGATCGTCGAGGCTCAGCGGTTCTCTTGCTCGTCGCACGAGTGCCGCGCGAGCTTCCTCGGCGAGTCTGCGATGCGCCTTCGCGACGAGTTCACGTCCGCCGACGTCGCCGGCCGCGCGCCGCATCGACGCGGCGACGAGGCCGAGCGCGCGCTCCTCGAGCTCGATAGGCTCGAACGTCTTCGCACGCGCCGCCAACTCGACCGCCGCGAGCTCGAGCTCCGGCGTCGACGTCGTGTGCGAACTGGCGAAGACGTGCTCGGGCCTCTCATCGACCTTCGGCTCGAGTTCGCGCGCGATCGCGAGCACGACGTCGTGCCGCAACGCGACGAACGTGCCCGCGTCCCCCACTCCGTACGGATGGCTGGTGCACCAACACTCGCCGCGGTTGAAGAAGACGATCGAACTCGGGTCGACGAGCAGCGAGCGCCCTTCGAGGTGCTTCACGTACACGCCGCGCCGCGGAAAGTTGAGCGTGTATGCCGGCGCGAGTTCCTCCGCTCCGCGCAGGAAGTGCGTGTGCGCGCAGCGATACCAACCGACCGTCACCGCCGACGTGCGCGCGTGGAGGCCGAAGTGCTTGGTGCCGAGCGACGGCTCGAGCGGAGGCGGGTTCGGGCTCTCGCGCATGGAGGTCTGCTAGTGCGACGACGCGCGTCGGCGACCGCGAGCGCGTGGTCAAAGCTCTGTCGGCGAGCGCGCGCGAGCGCTTCGAGTTCGCGCTCCGGACCAGCGGCCAGTCAGGCAGGGGCCTCTGCCGATCTGACATGAAAAACGGCTCTGGCGATACCGAAAACTGGGCTCGGAGTCGCCCCACGCCCCCACGGCTCGACTCGCCCCGCGCGCGCCGAACGGCATGGCCATTGCCTTCGCAGCGCGACTCGAAAGGAGCCGAACCATGCCGCAACCCCAGTACACGACCAAGGCCGCCGAGGCGATCCAGTCCGCGCAGAAGCTCGCGCAAGACTCCGGCCATCCGGAGATCACGCCGACGCACCTCGCGGTCGCGCTCTTCGGCGCGGCCGAAGGTCTGACGGCGGCGGTGCTCTCGAAGCTCGACGTCGACGCGAAGGTCGCGGCGGGCGAGTTCGTGCTCGCGCTCGATCGTTTGCCGCGCACGCAAGGCGCCGAAGCTCAACCGGCGCGCGCGTTGGTCGAGGTGATCAACGAAGCGCAAGCGGTCGCGAAGAAGCTCGACGACCAGTTCATCTCGACCGAGCACCTGTTGCTCGCTCTGTCGAAGCGCGGCGGTCCCGAAGTTCAAGGTCTGCTCGCGGCACGCAAGCTCGGTCCCGAACGCCTCGAGACCGCGCTGCGCGAAGTGCGCGGCGACCGGCGCGTCACCAGCCCCGATCCCGAGTCGACGTTCGACGCGCTGAAGAAGTACGCGCGCGATCTGACCGCCGACGCTCGAGCGGGCAAGCTCGATCCCGTCATCGGCCGCGACACCGAGATCCGGCGGACGATGCAGGTGCTCTCGCGCCGTCGCAAGAACAACCCCGTCCTGATCGGCGACCCCGGCGTCGGCAAGACCGCGATCGCGGAAGGCCTCGCGAACCGCATCGTCGCCGGCGACGTGCCCGAGAGTCTGAAGAACAAGAAGATCATGGCGCTCGACCTCGGCGCGTTGCTCGCCGGCGCGAAATTCCGCGGCGAGTTCGAGGAGCGCCTGAAGTCCGTCCTCGCCGAGATCGCCGAGGCCCAGGGCGAGATCATCCTGTTCATCGACGAGCTCCACACCCTCGTCGGTGCCGGCGGCGCGGAAGGCGCGATCGACGCGGCCAACATGCTCAAGCCGGCGCTCGCGCGCGGCGATCTGCGCTGCATCGGCGCGACGACGCTCGACGAATACCGCAAGTACGTCGAGAAGGACAAGGCGCTCGAACGGCGCTTCATGCCGGTGATGATCGGCGAACCGTCGGTCGACGACACGATCGCGATCCTGCGCGGCTTGAAGGAGCGCTACGAAGTCCACTACGGCGTGCGCATCCTCGATGCGGCGTTGGTCGCCGCGGCGCGTCTCGCCGATCGTCACATCACCGATCGCTTCATGCCCGACAAGGCGATCGACTTGATGGACGAAGCGGCGGCGCAGCTGCGCATGTCGATCGATTCGCTTCCGCCCGAGCTCGATCAGCTCGAGCGCAAGATCCGCCAACTCGAGATCGAACGCACCGCGCTCCAGAAGGAGAAGGGCGAAGCGAAGCGCGTCGAGGCGATCGGCGCCGCGCTCGCCGAACTCGCGGAGAGCTCGAAGGCGATCCGCACGCGTTGGCAGACCGAGAAGGACCTGATCACCGCGATCCGCGCCGGCAAGACGTCGATCGAACAGTTGCGCACCGAAGCCGAACGCAAGGAACGCGAAGGCGACTACGAACGCGTCGCGAAGATCCGCTACGGCGAACTCCCGGACGCCGAGCAGAAGTTGAAGGACTCGGTCGCGCGCCTCGCTCGCGCGCAGAAGGACGGCGCGCTGCTGCCCGAGGAAGTCGACGCCGAGATGATCGCGACGGTCGTCAGTCGTTGGACCGGCATTCCGGCGAGCCGTCTGCTCGAGACCGAGCGTGAGAAGCTCCTGACGATGGAGGATCGCCTGCGCGACCGCGTCATCGGTCAGGACGAAGCGCTCACTTCGATCTCCGAAGCCGTGCGCCGCGCGCGCGCCGGTTTGCAGGAAACGTCGCGGCCGTTGGGCTCCTTCCTGATGCTCGGTCCGACCGGCGTCGGCAAGACGGAGACGGCGAAGGCGCTCGCGGAATTCCTCTTCGACGACGAGCACGCGATCGTGCGAGTCGACATGAGCGAGTACATGGAGAAGCACTCGGTGTCGCGCCTGATCGGCGCGCCGCCGGGCTATGTCGGTTACGACGAAGGCGGAGCGTTGACCGAAGCCGTGCGCCGCAAGCCGCACTGCGTGATCCTGCTCGACGAAGTGGAGAAGGCGCACCCCGACGTCTTCAACTTGCTCCTGCAAATTCTGGATGACGGACGCCTGACCGACGGACACGGCCGCACGGTCGACTTCACGCAGGCGCTGGTGTTGATGACGAGCAACCTGCGCTCGGACATCCAACTGCGCGACTTCTTCCGGCCCGAGTTCCTGAACCGCCTCGACGAAGTGCTCACCTTCAAGGCGCTCGAGCCCGACCAGATGGGCGCGATCGTCGAGATCCAGTTGAAGCGTCTGCAGCAGCACCTCCTCGAACAGGAGATCGAGTTCGAGTTGACGAGCTCGGCGAAGGAAGCGCTGGCCAAGGAAGGCTACGACCCCGAGTTCGGCGCCCGCCCGCTGAAGCGCGTCATCCAGAAGCGCATCCAGAATCTGCTGGCCGAGGCGATCTTGCGCGGGACGTTGACCGCGGGCTCACGCGCGTCGATCGACTGGCGCGGCGGGCGATTCGAACTGGTGTCGAAACGACCGGAGCCCGAACCGGCGGGCGCTCCCTCGAGCCGATAGGTCGAGACCCGGCCCGCGATGAGCCACTGTCTTCACTTGCCGTGAGCAAGCGGCCGTTGCCTGCGACGAACTCGTGCTCCGCTAATGCGCGCCGGGCTCGAGTACAGCGGCCAAGGCATCGACTTCGCTCGTCACGAGACCAATGCTCGCCGCGACTTGGCGCCAAGTCCGCACTGCGTTCCGAACCTCGGTCTCGATCTCGGCGGCAGCGCTTTCATCGAGACGATAGAACGGCGCCGTACTGCGGAGTGTGGCGAGGTCGGGGCGCGGGTCGAGCTCGTCGATGGCGAGCGCGTGCTCGGTCTTGTCGGGGTTCGGGTTGACATCGAACGCCGGCGCGAGGCGCCAGCCGGTCGCACCGCGCAAGAAGCCGTGGTTGCGCAAGTGGTCGTCTCGATTGCCGATCAGGATGGAGAACGCGATGCGGCGATACAGCTGGTGCAGGTCCGCTTCGAGCCAAGCGACGTCGCCCTCACGCTGTAGCGCCTCGGCGATCTCGAGGTAGCTCGCGGGCTCGCCGTCGTCGCGCTGGAGCAGCGTCATCGCCGATGCGTACATGCGTCGGCCCGGGTCCGTTCGATCGAAGCGCTTCACACAGTAGGTGTGGTGTCGACTGCCGAAGCGCTCGATTCGAGCCGCGGGCATCTCGACGCCTGCAATGCGCGCAATCTCGTGCGCCAAGAACTCCCAGGCACCGACGTCTCTTCGATCCTCGTTCGCCGGAAACTTCGCGAGCCAGAGCGCGCCGGCCTGGTCGGTGTACGACGCTTTCGGTCGCGCACCGCCGAGGCTGCTGCCCGGTACGACGAGCAGGCGCAGCCAGTCGGCGTACCCCGGTTGCGCCGCGGCGTCTTCGGCGTCGAGCGCCAGAGCCGCAGCTTCGAGTTCGCGCAGGCGCGCGGCCGGCGGAATGCTCGGAGCGCGATCGTCCACCCAGCGCTCTCCGTGCGGGTCCCGCAAACGCAGTGCGCCCATCCGCGCCACGTCGCTGACTCCAGTCAGGAAGTCCCAGTCGCTCAGCCTTCGCGGCCGGCGGGCCGCGCGCCTTGCCTCGTCGGCTTCACGGCGCTCCATGAGCACGCGGCCCCACCGGTCGGGAGCGGAGTCGCGAAATACGCCGTGCAGCGCGCGACCGGCGCTCGGATGAAAATCGCCGGGGGTCAGCGGCAACGCCGGGTCGATCGCGAACGCGCAGCGCCGGTCCGCTAGCCACTCCGCGGAATAACGAAAGCGAACGGCCTCGTGACTTCGCGACTGCGAGCGCGCGAGCGTGCCGACGAGCCGCGGCTCCGGGCTGAGCTCCGGGTCGTCCAGCCAAACCTCGAGCGTGTCGCTCATGACACGGACCGGCCGCGCGGAGGATCAGGTTGCTCGAGGTCCTGCAGCTTCCTTCCGAGTTCGTCGTCTGCGGCGAGTCGATCGATGTCCTGCCCAAGTCCCAACACCTGCAGGAGGCGAAGCGTCGTCGCCAAGCTCGTGCTCGGAACGCCGCTCTCCAGCTTGGCCAGCGTCTGCTTGGACACGCCGACCCGCGCCGCCACCACGGCCTGTGTCAGACGCCGGCGGAGGCGGGCGGCACGGAGTCGCCCCCCAAGCGCGATCAGTTGGCGCTCGCCAGCGGGGAACGTCGGCGGGGTTCGCTTCGGCATGGATGATTAGATCGATCTTTGAGCGATAAAAGTCAATCTAAATAGCTATCTTTACTGGTGATCGGGAAGCGCGCCCACGCTCTGCTCGCCGCTGCGATCTGGTGCGGGACGTGGGTTGCCGGCGCGCCCGCGTCGATCGACTGGTCCGGCGGCGCGCATGTCCGGAGCGCTCGCTCCGAAGTCAGCGCGCGCGAGGCACTCGGATCTTGCTCGCGGGGATCTCGACGACGCGGCCGTCCTTCAGCGCGTAGATCGACTGACCAAGTCGCTTGTGGCGCAGCACGGCTTCGCGCACGCCGGCCTCGATCGCTCGATCGACGTCCTTCGGGTCGAGAAACATCTTCGGCGCGCTACCCGCAGTCCGACGATCGTGCGTGGCAGGTTTGGTGCGTGATCGACGCTTCTTCATCGCTCAGCTCCTCGTGTTGATCACCGACATCGTCGCCAGCGCCGACCATGCGAACGTCCACACGACGAGGGTGGGGTGCGCGAGGCTCGGGCGAAGGCGCGCGTAGACGACGAGCAGCACGACTCCGCCCAACACGGTCGCGAGGCTCCAACCCGGCAGCTTGGCGGCCATCGTGCAATCGTCGTGACCGTAGAGACGCCCGGCCCACGGGCCGAGCAGCGGCGCGGCGAGCGAACGGAACTCCGGGCGCAGCAGCGCGCACCACACGAGGCTCGACACGAACGGCGCGAACCACGCGATGCGCCAGACACGCGGACTGTCGGCGAGAACGCGAGCTTCCATGGCTCTGCATTCTGCGGCGCGATGCGACCGGCGGGAACGGGCGGACGAATTCTCGGCGGACGAGCGAATCCACGCGGCCATCGGAGCGTCGAGCGCTACTCGAACGTCAGCTCGGCCTCGGTCGTCTTGCCGTCGACGAGAACGATCGGCGCGTCGATCTTGCGGCCGCCGGGGAGGCGGGCTTCGACGCGAAAGCGGCCGGCCGAGACCACTTCCGAAAGTTGCGTCGTCTCGAGCGCGAGGCTCGAACGCAAGTGCGTGCCCGCGGCGGACGAGCCCTCGAGTTCCCACGTGAACATCACGGACTCCGGCCAACGACCTTCGGCGATCAGCGCGACGGTTACTTGCTGCGCGAGCTCTTCGCGCATGTCCGCCGAGTAGCGCTCGTTCACGGCGCTGCGATCGGCGTCGGTCGTGTGTCCGTGCAGCGTCACTCGCAACCGCGCGCCGACCGGCAGAACGCCGTCGACCTTCGATTCGCCGCCCGCGACGATGCGCACGCTCGTCTCGAACCTCCCGTGCGCGCGCGGCAACTCCAACACGCCGTGATACGAGTCGCTCACCCCGGCGCCTTCGATCGCCACTCGATACTCGCCTTCCGGCAACTCGATTCGCCAGGGGAGAAGCTCGAAACCCGCGAGGCCCTTTCGCACGAGCGGTCGGCCCGTATTCGCGTCCTCGACGACGAGCTCGATTCCGGTGCGCACCGCTTCACCCGCAGCATCGTGCGCGTCGACGACGAGCACGCCGTTCGGCCGCGCGGGCTCGACCGTCAACGCGACGTCGACGCGCGCCGCACCGATCGGCACGTCGACTTCGATCGGCCGCCACGTCTGCCCGCCGCCGATCAGGCCCGCGATGTAGCGACGACCTTCCGCGCATTCGAAGACGTAGTCGCCGCCTGCGGCGACGCGGCCGGGAAGTTCGCTCGCGAGCGACGGATCGAGCGTCGCTTCCGCGCGCGTCGGCCCAACGACGACCTGCAGATGCGCAGGCCACGACGGGAGCGCATCGGTGTACCGATTCGTCAGGAGCTTCGCCTCGCCTGTCCACGGCGAACCGTTCGCGTCGAAGAGACGCACCACGATGTGCGGACGATCGAAGACGAGGGCGAGCTCGCCGCCGCCTTCGCTCGGAACCGGCGTTGGCGTCAAGAGGATCGGGTAACCGGAGAAGCCCGTTTCGACTCGCGCGCGGACGTGGAAAGCATCGGGCCGCAGCCCGCGGAACTCGAACGCGCCGTCGACCGCGGTCTGCGTGTCGCGCCACGTACGACCGCGGCCTTCGAGCGCGAGCTCGGTCGCGCGCGGCTCGGGCAATACGAGGCTGCCCGTCGCGTCGTCGAGTTCCGCGACGACGGCGAGGAGCGAAACTCCCGTCGCCGGTCGACCCGCGGAGTCGAGCACATGACCGCGCAACACTCCGGCGCCGGCGAGACGCAAGTCGACGCGCTGCGCCGGCACGCTGAAGCGCACTTCGAAGTCGCGCAACGACGCAGTCCCGCCGCGAATCGGATCGTCGGACTCGGCGACGAAGTCGAACGCGCCTTCGCGCCCGACGTTCGCCGCGAACCAACCGCCGCCGTGGAATTCGGTCATCGTCTCGCGCGTGCGGCGTCCGTCGGCCGCGGTGCCGAAGAGCACGATCTGTCCGCCGATCGGCGCGCCCGCGGCGTCGCTCAAACGCCCGCAGACGGTGCCGCCTGGGAACGCGATCACCGTCGCGTCGATCGGAGCGGCGCTCGACGGGAGCTTCAGCACTCGCACGCGCAGTTGGAAGCCGACTTCGGCGACGCGGATCCACAGGCGGTTCTCCGGTCGCGCGCTCGCGGCGTCGATCTCGCGCCACGGAACGGTGAGGTGCGCGTCGCCGTTCAGGTCGGTCACGCTCTTCGCCAAGATCGGCGCATCGGGATCGAAGCCCTCGCCGACGCCGACCTCGATCGCCACCGACGGAACCGCCGTCGCGTTGGGCATCATGCTGCTGCGCGTGTGGACGGTGAGAGGGACGAGCTGCTCGACCGTCGCGCTCGGGGCGGGCTCGCCGGTCGACGCGGAGCTGCGCGACTCGCGAACGTCGTTCGACGCGGCGAGCGCGGAACTCGGTGTCGGCGCGCGCGTGTTCGACTCGCTCGGCGCAGCCGATTCGCGCGACCCGACGCGCGTCGCGATCAGCCACGCGACGACGGCGAGCGTGACGACGACGGCGACGAGTCGCAGCCCGACGCGGCCCGCTCGCTCGTTCGGCCTCGTCATCGACAGCTCCTCGCTCTCTATTCCGCGAGCGGCTTGCCGTCGTCCGCGATCTTCGCCCACGGGTGCACCGGCAAGTAGAACGCGCCGACCTGCACCAAACCCGTGGGCGTGAAACGCCAACCGTCGACTCCCCACAGCGTCTGCGGGTCGACGCTCTCGCGCGGCGCGGCGCCGCTCGCGGGATCGCGCACGGTCAGCGCCTTGCCGCCGTTCTTGCCCTCTGGGCCGTCGAGCACCGCGATCCACAGGCGCGCGGGAATCGAATCGCCGCGCCGGTACGCGCCGCCGATCGGGCGGAACGGACGATCGGCGTAGTACGCATCGACGCAGCCGAGCAGCAAGTGGCTCTCGCGCACCACCGTGCCGCGCTTGATCGAGCCGACGGGCAGCGCGCCGTACGCGAGGAAGTGGTTGTTGTGCGCGCTGGTCGCGTTGTCGAGTCCGGTGACGCGATCGACGACGAAGTAGTTCTGGGTGAGATCGGTCGCCGCGTACCAGTGATACGTGATCCACTGGTGGCCGGAGCCCGGGATCGGCTCGATCTCGAAGCCGAGCAACGTCAGCTGCTCCTTCGCGTCGCCGGATCCTTCCGCGCCTTCGCGCACGAAGTCGACCGGATGCGCGAGCTTGTGCACTTCGCTGTAGAGCGCGACGTCGTCGACCGGTTCGAGTTCGTAGAAGTGGCGCGCGCGCGCCGCGACGCGGTGACGCTCGAGGACGTAGACGGGACCGAGTTCGGCGTGCGTGCGTTGGTCGTAGAACGCGGCGCGGACGCGGAAGCGTTCGTTGATCGCGCGGAAGAGCTCCGCGTGATCGGGGCGCGTCAACGCGGGAAGGTGGACGATCAACGCGTCGAGACCGTCGAGCACGCCGTACAACTGCGAACGTTCGGCCGACGAGAGTTTCGCGAACGATTCGAGGGCCGGCGTCATGCGCTCGAGCGCGACGTACGGCGACTGACGCAGGAAGACCGCCCACGGGTACGCGGAACCGACGTGCACTTTGCGGCCGGCGGGCGGAGGCGTGAGCTCGAGCTCGGCGTTGACGAGATCCATCGCCCGCCAATAGACGCCGTGCTTCGTCAGCGGTTGATCGCGCAACATGAAGAGCCCCATCACGACCGCCGCGCCCATCGCGGCCCACGCGAACGCATTCGCCGCGAAACGCCGCGGCGTCGTCGACGTCAACCACGCGAAGCCGAGACCGGCGGCGGGAAGGATCGTCGAGAGCAACGGCAACCACAGGCGATACGACTTGTCGCCCTTGAAGCTCATCACCAGCAAGTTCGCGGCGAAGACGAGGAACAGGAACCCGATCGTCCCGTTGCGTCCGCGCCACGCGCGCCACGCGCCGACGAGCCCGAGCGCGAGCACGGGCGCGACGAAGATCTCGTGGAAGTGCTCGAAGTACCAAGTCCGCGGCAGGAGTTGGCGCGTGCCGACCATCGTCGCGTCGACGCTGAAGCCGCGGATCTTGCTCTGCCACGTGTAGAGGCTCGCAGCTGCGTCGTGGAGGCCGAGATGGACGAGCCACGTCGTCACCTGCGAACCGACGTTGTCGATCGCGTAGCGCCAGACGCTTCCGCCCCACTCGCCGTAGACGACGCGGTCGAGCCCGACCTGCAACGTCACCGCGGCGAACAGTCCGACGAGCACCGCGCCGACCGCGTGCTTGTGCTTCCACCGATCGCGCAGCACCAGCGCGGCGCACACGGCGAGGATCACGAGCAGCGTCTGATACGCCATCAAGAAGCCCGCGCCGAGCCACAGCCCGCCGACGACTTCGCGCCGGAAGTCGGAGCGCACCGCGAGACATTCGAGCCCGAGCGTCACGAACAACGCCGCGGCGATGCCCGAGATCGGCCAGCTCGAATAGAGCAGGAAGAACGGGTTCATCGCGACCAACGCGCCGGTCGCGAAACCCGCGCGCCGTCCGACGACGCGCGACGCGAAGCGCGCGCAGACGAAGACCAGGCCGAGCGCCAACGCGACCTGCATGCCGCGCGCGATCGGCAACAGGATGCGCTGATCCTCGAGGCCGACGAGACGCGCGAGGCCGAAGAGCGGCACGAACAGCGCCGAAAACGCGAACGAACGGATCGTGCCGTCGCCGCCGAGCGCTCGTCCGTCGACCCAATCGCGCGCTCGGTCCATGAACTCGACCGCGTCGGCGAGCGGATAGCCGCGCTGCCACGTCCACGCGACGACCTGGAGCACCAGCGCGAACGCGAGCAGGACCTTCACGCCGCCGTCGCGGAACGCGATCGGCCGTCGGTCCTCGACGGACCACGAGTCGACGAGCGCGGGCGCGGTCTCTCGGCTCGGTGCGGCGCTCATCGGTCGGTGGCGTCGCAACCGTCGGAGTCACGGACGACCGACGAGGCGACTCCCTCAACTGTAGCTCGCGGACGCCTTCGCGCGATCTTCCCGATCGCGCGGACCTTCAGCGCTTCTCGAGCGCCCGTCGCAAACCGTCTTGCAGCGTTTGCGGCGAGTAGGGCTTCTGGATGAAGCCTTCGAACTCGCCCTGGGCGAATTGGCGTGCGACCTCGGCTTCGGCGTAGCCCGAGCTCAACACGACGCGCACGTCCTGACGGCGACGGCGCAACGCGTCGAGGATCTCGCGGGCGCCGAGGCGCGGCATCGTCACGTCGAGCAGCACGACGTCGATCTCGTCGGCGTGGGCTTCGAAGATCGCGAGCCCCTGCTCGCCCGACAGCGCGACGAACACGCGGTGGCCGAAGAGCTCGAGCGACGTCGCTACGAGATCGGTGACCACCGGTTCGTCGTCGATCACGAGCACCGTCGCGCGTGTCGCGAGTTGCCCGAGCGCTCCGGCGTCATCGGACGTGCGCTCCTTGGTCGAGAACGGAAGGTAGACGCGGAACACGGTGCCGCGCCCGACCTCCGACGAGACCTTCAAGCCGCCGTAGTGCGCGCGCACGATGCCGATCACTGCGGCGAGGCCGAGGCCGCGGCCGGTGAACTTGGTGGTGAAGAACGGATCGAAGATCAGCCGCAACGTCTCGGCGTCCATGCCGCAACCGTTGTCGCGCACTTCGAGCACCGCGTAGCGTCCCGGCGGCAAACCGTCGGTCGGGTACTGCACGTCGAGCTCGACGCTGCCGTTGGTCCACGCCCACGTCGAGACCACGACTTCGCCGGGCTCGTCGCCGATCGCTTCGGCGGCGTTGATCACCAAGTTCATCGTCAGCTGTTGGAGCTGCGCGCGATCGGCCTCGATCGGCGGCAAGTTGGGCGCGAGCTCGAAACGCAGGTCGACCTTCTTCGCGATCGAGCTGCCGAGCAGCGAACCGATCTCGCGCACTTCGGCGGAGAGTTCGGTGACCGAGAGCTCGAACGCCGCGCGTCCGGAGTACGCGAGCATCTGCCGCGTGAGATCCGCCGCGCGATCCGCGGAACGCTGGATCGCGAGCAACGCGGTGCGCGTGTGCGCCCCGAGGCCGGCGTTGTCGAGCGCGAGTTCCGCATTGCCGAGGATGCCGGTCAACAGGTTGTTGAAGTCGTGCGCGATGCCGCCGGCGAGGATGCCGAGGCTCTCGAGCTTCTGCGTCTGCAGCATCTTGCCGCGCAGTTCCTCGCGTTCGACTTCGGCGCGCCGTTGAGCGGTGACGTCGCGATTGATCGCGAGGAACCCGAACTCGCGGCCGGCCGGATCCTTGAGCAAGAGCACGGTCACGTCGCGCACGCCGACGCGACCGCTCTTGGTCTCGAACGGGCGCTCACCGTCCCAGCGTCCGTCGCGTCGAACGGTTGCCACGACTTCGTTCGCGACCTGCTCCGGCTGATCAGCCCGCGGATAGAAGAAGGCCGGCGTCTTGCCGAGCAGCTCGGCGCGCGTGTAGCCCCACATGCGCTCGGTCGCCGGATTGCACTCGACGATGCGCAGGTCGCGATCGAAGACGATCACGGAGTCGGTGAGCTCGTTGACGATCGCATCGCGCAAGCGGCGTTGGCTCTCGGCTTCGTTGCGCTCGATCGCGAGCCCGACCAAGTGCGCTGCAATCTCGATGTGATCGACTTCGTCGGCCGACGGACCGCCGGGAGTCTGCAAGTAGAGCGCGAACGCGCCGAGCAGATCGCCGCTCGACCCGATGATCGGCTGCGACCAACACGCGCGCAGTCCGGCGCGGAGCGCGAGGTCGCGCCAACCGGCCCAACGCGGATCGACCGCGATGTCCTCGACGACGACGCGGCGGCGCAAGAACGCCGCCGAACCGCACGATCCGATGTCGGGGCCGATCGGCACGCGCGCGACGGCCTCGGCGTATTCACGCGGCAGCGTCGGACCGACTTCGAGCAGGAGCTCGTTCGCCGACCGCGAACGCCGCATGATCGACACGTGGTGGCCGGGCAATGCGAGTTCGACGCAGCGCGCGACCTCTTCGAGGATCTCCGACAGACCCGCGCCGTGCGCGAGCATCGCGATCATGTGGCGCTCGAGCTCGATCCACGTCGCGGTCGCATTCGCCGAACCCGGCAATGCGGGACGCACGTCGGGTGAAGAGTTCGCGCTCATGGGGTGACTTCGTTCTCGACGCGAGGCGACTTCGCCTGCGTGCCGGGGCGTTCCAACGCTGCGCAGAGTTCCCCTCGACCCGCCGCGTCGGCGAAAGCGTAGCAGCCTTGGATCCCCGCCGGTTGGGTCAGCAAGCCCGTTCCGTAATATACTTGCTCGTATAATACGGGCCGCTATGGTCGAAGCGATGTTCATCGGCCGCGATCCCGAGCTCGCCTTCCTCGAAGAACTCCACGCCTCCGCCAAACCTGAGTTCTACGTCCTCTACGGGCGCCGTCGAGTCGGCAAGACCGAGCTGCTCCAGCAGTTCTGTCAGCGCCATCGCTCGGTCTACTTCCTCGCGACCCAACAGCGCGACCGCGACAACCTCCGCGCGTTCCGCCAGGCGATCGTCGAGGGGCTCGGCGACGAACTCGCGGCGACGATCGACTTCCCCGACTGGACGACGGCGCTTTCGTTCGTCGCCGAGCGCGCGAATGGCGAGCGACTGACCGTGGTCCTCGACGAGTTCCCGTACCTGTGCGAGGCGCAGAAGAGCGTGCCGTCGCAGCTCCAGCGCTTCTGGGACACGCGCGGCAAGAAAAGTTCGCTCCTCCTGGTTCTGTGCGGCAGTCAGGTCTCGTTCATGGAGACCGAGGTGTTGTCGGAGAAGTCGCCGCTGTTCGGCAGGCGCACTTCGCAGAAGCGTCTCGAGCCCCTGGCGCCGCGCGACACGCTCGGCTTCTTCCCGAAGTGGAAGCTGCAGGACCGTGTCCTCGCTTACGCGATCCTCGGCGGCATGCCCGCGTACTTGGCGCGCTTCGACGACGCGTTGACGCTCTCGGAGAACGTACAGAAGGAGATCCTGCGGCCCGAGGGCTTCCTCTTCGACGAAGCGCAGTTCCTCTTGCGCACCGAGCTAACGAACCCCGCGACGTACAACTCGATCCTCGCCGCAGTCGCGCGCGGCGCTCAACGCCTCAACGACATCGCCCTCGAGGTCGGCGTCGACGCGACGACCGCGAACAAGTACCTGACGGTGCTCCGCGAGCTCGAGCTCGTCGAACGCGAAGTCCCGCTCTACGACCCCGATCCGCTGCGTTCGCGCCGCGGCACGTATCGGATCGCCGATCGCTTCCTGCAGTTCCACTTCCGTTACTTGCAGCCGCACCTGTCTCTCGTTCACGCCGGGCGCGGCTCGCGCGTGCTCGAGGAGTTCGTGCAGCCCGACTTCCCGCGTCTGCTCGACGAAGCGCGCACCGAGTTCATCCTCGATCACCTCGCGCGCGAGTCGGCGGATCTCCTCGGCGAGGAAGTGACCGAGACCGGCCGCTTCCCCGGCATCTTCGTCCGCGCGATCGGCCGCACCGCGCGCGGCAATCCGGTCGCCGCGATCGTGGTGCCCGACGGCGAACGCGAACTCGCACCGCTCGAGAAAGAACTGGGCGAGCTCCGCGAAGCGATGGGCGGCGAGGTGAAGAAACTCGTTTACGGCCTCACCGCGCGCGTCGACCGTCCGTTGGAGGTCGAGCTCGTACCGAAGGGTGAGTTGCTCTAGAGGGCGTCGAGACGGAGTTCGTGCTGCATGGCGATGGAGGAACGCTTCCAGGAGTACTTCGCCGCGCTCGATCGCGCGGGGAACAAGGACCGTTGCTACCTGTGCTGCCGCAGCCCGGCGGAGGTGAAGCGCTTCTTCGGCTTCGCCGAGGACGGCACGCCGATCGACGCGGAGCGCTTCGGGATCGAGGACGTGGTGCTCGCCACCCTCGACGTGATGAGCTACCGCGGCCAACGCCCGGTCTGCGCCGTCTGCCAACTCAACGTCGACGCGATCGCGATGCTCGACGAGAAGGCGACGTTGCTCTCGGTCCTCGAGGAGATGGAGCGCGACCGCGAGCGCCTGTGGCCGTCCGACGACGCCGACGCGCCGCGCTAGCGAACTCTCCACCCGACGGTAGAATTGTTCGCCCGCGACCCGATCGATCCCGCCCGAATCCAGAGGAGCAACGCTATGTACGACCCCGAGATGGTCCAACCGTTCCGCGATGAAGTCACCCGCCTGGGCGTCAAGGAACTCCGCACGCCCGCCGAAGTCGAGTCGGCGCTGAAGCTGCCGGGCACGACGCTCGTCTTCGTCAACTCGGTTTGCGGTTGCGCCGCCGCCGGCGCGCGCCCGGGTCTGCGCATGTCGCTGATGAACGCGAAGAAGCCCGCGAACATGTTCACGGTCTTCGCCGGCATGGAGCCCGACGCGACCGCGAAGGCGCGCGAATCGTTCGCGCCGTACCGCCCGAGCTCGCCGCAGATCGCGCTCTTCAAGGACGGCAAGCTGGTGAAGATGGTCCAGCGCCAGGACATCGAAGGCCGCGACGCGAGCGTGGTCGGCAAGCTGCTCGCCGACGCCTACAACGAACACTGCTGAGCCCATGGACGGCGATCGTCTCGCGCTCGCCGAAGCCTTCTTGCAGGAGGCCGTCTTCCAATCGCGGGCGAAGCAAGCCGCGGGTGCGGCGTTGGCGTCGGGAGCGAGCGCGAAGCCGACCAACTGCGGACTCGGTCGCGAGGCGGCGATCGTGCTCGAGCTCTCGGCGCGCGGCGAGGAGCTGCTGCGCGCGCTGTTTGCGAAGCCGCTCGCCGAACCGGAGCTCGCGCGCCTCGACGCGGTGCGCCGCGAATGGATCGAGCGCCAAGACCAACTCGACCGCGACCGCAATCACTTCCTCAAGGCGTTCCGCCAGCGCCACGGCTTCGATCGTCGGGCGTACACTCCGGCGCTGCTCGCCGAGTTCGAGGCGGGACTCGCCGACGTCAACGCACGGGCGGACCGCGAACGCAACGAGCACGCGGCACGGCTGCTCAGGCCGGTGAAAGACACCTGAGCGGACGTTGGCGCGGTCTCGCGGCGGCGAGCCGCTCGCTGCCGCGACCTAGAGATCCGTGGTGAACTCGAAGCGCTTGCCGCGGATCTCGGCGATTCGGTCGAGCACGACGTTCGCCTTCTCCCGCGCGACCTCGACCGCGCCGGTGATGCCGAGCTCGGTCGCGGCATCCGAGGTCTCGAACGTCGCGAGGATGTCCGCGGTCGGCTGCGCGACCAGCGACTGCCAGATCAGGGTGAACTCGGACAGCGACCTCTCCAATTGCGCGATCTGATCGGTGTACGCCACGAGCTCGGGAGAGAATCCGACGACCCCCGGCTGGCTCACGCCGTCCTGGTACGCCTTCAAGACCGGACGAACGTCGTCCAGCGCGCTCGAGCACTGCATCCAAACCCAGTTCGTCTTCTTGCTCGCCTCGAACGACGCCCGTCCCGCGCTCTCCCGCTGTCGAGCACGCTCCGCCGCATCGGGGAGATGACTGGGGATCCGGTCCGTGAGCATGCGCAGGTACAGCACCTTGTTCGCCGCATCGTCGATCAGCACGAGCCCGACGCGGGCTTCCGCGCAAGCGGCGCGGATGAGGTGCACGTTCTTGACCTGCCAGTCGTCGGGACCGCCCGGGACCGTTGCCGCCGTCAGGGCGTCGACCTGGGCGATCAGCCGCAACTGAACGGGATTCGTGTCGACGACGATCTCTTGGTGGCTGCCGAGCACCAGGTGCTCGGCGACCGACTTGCACCCGCCGAGCAGACCGACGAGCGCGAGTGCGCCGCCGAGCGCGAGTGCGTTCGTTGCCCCCCTCACGCGGCCTCCGCCGTGATCGACGACACCGGCGCCGACGTCACCGTCTGAACGGTTTGGGTCGTCATGAGATTCGTAAGCACGTCGCAGTCCGACTTCAGCGTGCCGAAGTCCGCGGCCATCGTCAGGAGCCGGTGCTCCAGCTCCGTGGGATCCGCGAACTTCGCGTCGAGCGCGTCTCGCTTGAGAGTCTGCAGATCCGCCGGAATCGCCCCGAGCGCGGTGGTGATCGATGTGAGCGACGAAACGACGTCGCCGGTCTTGTCGCTGAAGGCGCCGAAGTGCGTACGCAACGCGAGAGTCGCCGCATAGCCCGCGTCCTCCCCGGCGATCTTTGCGTTCAAGGCGTTGACCTTAGTCTCGAGCCCGGCCAACGTTTGCTGCGCGGCTACGAGCCCCGGCGCGGCTCCGACGAGCCAAGTGATGCCCGCTCCGGAAATCCCGCAGCCGATGCTGAAGGCCGTCGTACCCGCGGCCGCGGCGAACGCTGTCTGTCCGGCCACCGGCGCCGCTACAACAACGGTGACGGCGACCGTGACCAAACCGACGGCGAGGACCACAGCTCCGGCGACCATCATTCCGATCTCGGTGTGGTACTCACGCTGAGCAGCCGCCTTTTGCGTGTTGAGGTCTTCGAGAGACGCCCGGTCGGCCGTTAGGTCGCTACCGACGTCGGTGGCCTTCTGGAAATCCCCTTGCAGCAACGTCATGTCGGTGGCGATGTTCGCGCCGAGCTGGGTCGTGTTGGCGATCAGCGTCTTGGTGGTCGTCAAGTTGCTGTTCGCGCCATCGATGATCCCCTGGAGGATGTCCGCGATCGTCTGTTCGGCATCCGCGACCTGTTGGGGCGTCGACGTAGGCGCCTTGATGGTGCGTATGGCGCTGCGAAGCGCAACGACGGATGTCAGGTTGAACGAGTCGTAGAACGAGCCGAGGCTCGTGAGGAGAGCCACGATGCCGGGACGGATCTGGGTCGTCCAATTGGAGGCGTGGGCCTTCGCATTCGTGAGGTGCGCCGCGTAGTTCGGGAGATACGGCGCCAACGCCTTCACGTCATCGGGGGTCGGATCTCCCCAGTTGACGAACAACTGCGCGTATCCGTCGACGTCCGCCGCCGCGGTTCGAACGCCTTGAACGGCTGCCGAAGTGCTGTTGGGCGCTCCCATCTCGAGTGACCTTTCTCTTGATCTCTTTTCGCCCGACGAGCGGGCGTCGCCACGGCGTCGTGCGCCGGGACTTCCGGTTCTGGTTAGTTGGCGTGCTGGATGATTGGGATCAGGGGCGCCGACTGCATGACCACGGCGCGGTCCCTGGCTTCGTGGAATGTCGACATCACGTGACTGAGCGCGATGAGCGATTCCGTCGACGGCCCCTGCGAGCCCGCGACCGAGGCCGCTGCCTTCAAGACGTTTTGAACCTGCGTCTCGAGGCTCGCCCACGCCGAAACCGCCGTGGTCAAAGCGGCTGCGGCGTCCGACAGATGAGTCGAGAGCGGTTGGAGCTGACTGCTCAACACGGTTGCGGCCGCGATCTCCGCCTGGAGTTCCAAGATCCTGGCTTGGCTCGCTACGATCTCCTTGACCTTGGCATTGATTTCGTCTCGAGTTGCCATGGCGGCGCTGGCCTCGGATCCGGCGAAAGCACCACCCGCCGCGCTGCCTCCTATGATCACGAGGACTCCGAGGCCGAACATGACCGCGGCGCCCGGGCCGGTAGCGGGGGCAGCCGCGATAAGGGCCACACCGACGCCCATCGCCGCCACAGCCCCGACGCCCGCCGCCGCGGCCTCCGACGCCTCCGTGGCGTACTCCTTGTTCTTGTCTGAGATGTCCTGCTGGTCCTGCGTGATCGTCTTCTGCAGGCTCGCGATATCTCCTTGGTCCTTTTCGGGGTCCATGGCCTCCAGTAGTCCGTTGAGTGCCCCGACATCGGAGGCGATCAACGCTTGGAAGTCGGCAACCGCTTTCTGACGAGCGGCGCTGGCACTCGCTAGGTCCCGCACGCGCTGAAGCAGCTCGGTGAGATTGCGAACGACGCGCGCACGTTGCTTCGCGTCGGACCACAGTCGGAAATTCTGTTCCGTGTAGAAATCTTGTTTCGCCTGCGGAGCCCGGGTACCCGGAAACACCAACGGACTGGTGGCCGCACGGAGGTAGCCGTGCACTGTCTGCACGTCGGAAAGCGTGGCATACAACGCGTCTTGCCCGCCGAGTGACGCCCATTGATAGACGTGATCCTTTGCCGTCTGGATCGTCGATTGGAGCGTCGGGTACTTCGTCGACGCCAACGGGGTAAGTACCTCGATCGCACGACAAAGCGCGAAGACGGCGAACCCGTTGGAACCAATGCCGTCGATCAGCGTCTTGAACGCGAGCTGTGTGGGATCCGGCGCAACGGGAGCTGCATCGGGCGCATCGGGAGAAGGCGCCATGGCGGAGAATCGGATTACAACACGCGGTCGCGTGGATCTGCAACGCACGTTCGGCGAAACAAATCGACGCATGCGACGAAGTCGAGCGTCGACTGAATCACCGAGTCTGCACGACGGACTCCGTTTCGATGCGGGGGTGCGCACGCACAGACGCCGTGACTCGTCCCGGGCGCTCGACGACGGCCCCACGAGTCATCAGGTGCGGGGCTCGGTCAAGACACGAACTCGTGAGACGAGCGTGCGACGAGTCGAAACTCGCGCCGCGCGCGCAGCCTCCGCCCAAAGCGCAGACTGCCGCATCGTCGCACGCTGGAGCCCGTCGTCCGAGGTGAGCTATCCTGCTCCCTCCACGCGGACGTGGCGAAACTGGCAGACGCGCGAGACTTAGGATCTCGTGGGGCAACCCGTGGGGGTTCGACTCCCCCCGTCCGCACCAAGTCGCGCGAGCCGAGCATGAAGACTTCTCACGCGCTCGCGCTCGCAACGTTGGTGGTCGCAGAGCTCGTCGTCTCCGGTTGGGCGCCGCACGATCGCTTCACTTGGGTGCTCGAGGTCGCGCCGGTGTTGCTCGCGTTGCCGATCTTGGCGGCGACGTGGGTGCGCTTCGCATGGACGAGCCTCGCTCTTTGCCTGATCGCGCTGCACGCGTCGATCTTGATCGTCGGTGGGCACTACACGTACGCCGAAGTCCCGCTCGGCTTCTGGATGCAGGACACGTTCGGCTTCGCGCGCAATCACTACGACCGCATCGGTCATCTGGCGCAAGGCTTCGTGCCGGCGATCGTCGCGCGCGAGCTCCTCATCCGCACGTCGCCGTTGAAGCGCGGCGGCTGGCTCTTCTTCGTCGTGACGTGCGTGTGTCTCGCGATCAGCGCGCTCTACGAACTCGTCGAGTGGTGGACCGCCGTCGCGACCGGCGATGCGGCCGAAGCGTTCCTCGGCACGCAAGGCGATGTGTGGGACACGCAGTGGGACATGTGCCTTGCACTGGTCGGCGCGTTGGCGTCGCAGCTCCTGCTCGCGCGCGTCCACGATCGCCAACTCGCGCGGCTCTCGCCTCGCCGCGACGACGCGCGTTCTACGGCGCGATCGTGAACTGCAGCGCGTCGGTCAGGCCCGTGTTGTTCGGCGCGGCGAAACCCGAATCGCGGTACCACCACTGCGCGCACACGACGCGACCAGGCACCAAGTTCGGATCGATACCGCCCTGGATGCGCGCGTTGAAGTCGACCAGGAAACCGCCCGAGCAATCGTTCGGCGGCGGATTGCCGCCGGAGTTCTGGACGGGCAAACGCTTGAGCGGCGACTTCACGCACAGCGTGCCGCCTTGGAACGGTTGGCTCGCCGGCGTCGAGCCGTAGAAGAGCAGTCCGAACTTGTTGTTGAGCACGAGACCGGCCGTCACGAGGAACGGCTGCGGAATCGAATAGAACGGCAGGCCGTTCTGCGCGATGGCGGGGACGCAGCCTTGGCTGTTGGTTTTCGCGGTGCAGTAGTGCGTCGGGAACGGCAACGTCCAGATCGACGTGAGCGTGCCCGCGACCGTCAACGTGCCGGTCAAGCCGCTCGCGGGATCGCTGAACGGGAAGGTGCTGCTGACCGGCATCGCGAGGAACGAGCTGCCGAGCGAAATGCTGGTGCCGATCGTTCCGCTCGCCGCGCTCGGCGTCGAAGCCTGGCCGGTGAGATCGGAGACCTGCGCCGAACCGCCGAGCGGCGTCACCACCAACGTGCCCGACAGCGCGGTCAACGTCACCGTCGTCGTGAACGCGTTCGTGATCGGATCGACCGCGAACGTCGGCGAACTCGGGCTCAAGTGCAGACCGAGCACGTCGACCGTCGCGAGCGGCGGCAGGAACGGCAACACGTTCGCGATCTTGCCGTGGATGTCGGTGACGGTGAACGAATCGCCGCCGACCAACGCGACCGAGCCGTAGCCGAAACCGCCGACGGGCGCGATCGACACCGACGTCGTGCCGTCGATCTGGAACGCGTTCGACGGGTTGCCGACGATCGCGCCGAGCGACGTCGAGCCGCTCCACGTGAAGTTCGACTGATTCGGATCGTCGTCGTACGAGAGCGTCTGTTGCGCGGAAGCGAGCGAAGCGCACGCGACGAGCGAGAACGATGCGGCGAAGAGTTTGCGGTGCATGGTGCGGCGATGGGTTCGGCGTGAAAATTCGAGCGCGAGCGAAGTTACCACGCTCGCCGCGAACGCGCCGTCACGTCTTCGCCGCGAGCTCGCGCGCGACCGATTGGCCGGCGAGACGGCCGCTCACCCACGCCCACAGGAAATTGAAACCGCCGATGCGGCCTGTGACGTCGACGATCTCGCCGCAGAAGTAGAGGCCGGGCACGCGGCGACTCTCGAGCGTCTTGGTGACGAGTTCTTCGAGCACGACTCCGCCGCCGGTGACTTCCGCGGTGCGATAGCCGTCGTCGCCGGCGAGTACCAGATCGCAGTCGACGAGCTCGCGCAGCAGGGCGAGACGTCGTTCGCGCGAGAGC
The DNA here is from genome assembly GCA_021413885.1 of Planctomycetota bacterium. Lineage (GTDB taxonomy): Bacteria > Planctomycetota > UBA1135 > UBA1135 > JACRIN01. The sequence goes on along the minus strand of JAIOPM010000025.1, from coordinate 145,875 downwards.
TCGCTCGCCTTCCGTTCCGCATCGACTTCGGCGCGCGCGAGCAGCCACGCGACGACGCGGCGCGGCAATTCTTCGCGCAGGATTCCACCGACGGTCTTCTTGCCGCCTTGGCGCAGATGCTCGTCCCAATCCAACCGATGCAGCCCGAGCCAGTGCGCGAGCAGACGCACGCCCTCGGCGTCCGGCGCGGCGAAATGGCGCGACACGTCGAGCACGACCGGACCGCTGAAACCCTTGTGCGTGAAGAGGAAATCGTTCTCGCGCTCTTCGAGCACGCATTCGCCGCGCACCGCGCGCAAACGGACGCGCAACGCGATGCCGGCGAGCTCCGCGCTGCGCGGATCGGCGGAGTAGAGCGGCACGAGCGCCGCGTGCAGCGGCGCGAGCGTGTGACCGAGTTCGCGCGCGAGCTCGAAGCCGCGCCCGTCGCTGCCGGTCTTCGGCACGCTCTTGCCCCCGGTCGCGAGCACGAGGGTGCGCGCGAAGAGTTCGCGTCCGTCGACCGCGATCAACCGAAAACGCGCGCCGTCATCGTGCGCGACGCGTTCGAGCCGCTCGAGCTGCCACGGACTCTCGATGCGCGCGCCGGCCGCGTGCGTCGCTGCGAGCAACGCGTCGAGCACTTCGCCGGCGTCGTCGCTCTTCGGAAAGACCTTGCCGGTCTCTTCCTCGACGTACAGCGCGATCCCGAGCTCGCGCTCGAAGAACTCGGTGACGCGTTCGAGCGGCCACGTTGCGAACAGATTGCGCAGCGCGTGGCTCGAGCCCGACGTGTGGAAGTCCGAGAGCTCGACGACCGACGGCAACACGTTGCAACGCCCGCCGCCGGAGATGCGGATCTTCGCGCCCGGCTTCTCCTTGGTCTCGACGATCACGGGCCGCGCTCCGCCGCGCGCGGCGAAGATCCCCGCCATCAGACCGGCGGCACCCGCGCCGACGATCACGCAGTTCTCGGCGCTCATCGCGCGAACGACGAACTCACTTGCGCGCCGCGCGCGCCTTCTCGAGCTGCGCCGGGATCAGCGTGTCGAGTTGGCCGCGCGCGTTGGTCGTCATCAACTTGCCTTCGTGATCGATCAGGAAGACGGCGGGGATCGAGTGGATGCCCCACGAAGTCGAGAACGCGCTCTGCCAGTAATTGCCCTGGTAGTACTGCGGCCACGTCAGGCCTTGCGCCTTGCAGAGATCGAGCAGCGCTTGGCGCCCGCCCTCCGCTTCGGTCTTGTCGAGGCTGACGCCGAGGAACTCGACGCCCTCGTCCTTGTACTTCGCGTAGAGCTCCTTCATGTGCGGCATCTCGCGCAGACACGGCACGCACCACGTCGCCCAGAAGTCGACGACGACGACCTTGCCGCGCAGATCCTTGACCGAAATCGCCTTGCCGCTCAACGCGTCGGTGAACTCGAGCTCGAAGACTTGGTCGACGCGACCGAGCTGCGTCAGGCGCTCGCGCGCCGCGCCGGCCTTGCGATGCTTCGGATACTTCGCGACGAAGCGCGTCAACAAATCGATGTGCGCGCGCGGGTTGTCGCGCCGGAAGTCGGCGTAGTCGTAGAAGAGGTCGGCGAGCTCGGGATCCCCGTCGTAGCGCAGCACGACGTCGTCGAACGCGGCCGCGAGCGACTTGATCGCGTCGTCCGCGAACCCCCGCGCGAGCACCATCCGCACGCGCACCAACGACGAACGCGCTTGCCAATCGAGCGGACCCTTGGGATTCGCCTCGAGGTACTTCGCGATCTCGGCGTCGGCCTCGGGTCCCTTGTCGAGGGTCTGCGCCATGTACGCCCAGCGCAGCGTCGCCCACTTCGGGAGATCGAGGTACGTCGGATCGACGCGCTGGAGTTCGGCTACCAGCTCGCAAAAGCGCGTCAGCGCCGCCTTGTGGGCCTCGCTGCCCCTGCCGCTCGCCTTGACCGCCTCCCCGCTCGCCTTCACCGCGGCTTCGATGTCGGCGGCGATGTCGACCGCGGCGCGGTCGCCGTTCGCGAACTGCGCGGCGGACGAAGTCGGCGCGAGCACGAGGCACGCGAGCCAGAGCAGAGCGATGCGAACGACGTTGGACATGGCGGATCTCTTCCGAGCGCGGGAGCGGAGCGACGCACGACGATGCTAACACCGGACGTCGCTCGCCCGCGGCGGGCCGGCGCCGCTCGCGAGCCGACGCCGTGATCGAGCCCTGCCGCGCCGTTCGGACGCGGACATCCGCAGCGCGAATTGTTAGCCTGTCGACTTCCTCCGAGGCCCAAACATCGCCATGCGCACGAATTTCCTTCTCGCCGCTCTCGCCCTGATCTCGCTCCCCTTCGTCCAAGCCTGCCGCTCGACGACGACGTCGATCGCTCCCGCGCCGGTCGACACGACCGCCGAGGAGTACGCGATCTACAAGCGCGTGATCGAGGACGTCTGCCAACCGGTCGAGAGCATGCCGGTGCTCGACGTCACCGTCGCGAATCACCTCCACGACGCGGCGTCCGAAGAGCCGTACAAGTTCGTGCGCGACAACACGAAGACGACGCGCAAGGAGACGCTCGACGACTTCTGGATGAAGAACCAGGAGCCGATGACGCTCGACTACAAACTCGACCTCGTGCGCGGCAACGTCTACGTCACCGAGGCCCAAGCCCCGCGCGTGCCGACGTATCCGGGTTTCGCCGAGCTCTCGCGCATCGGCTTCAACCCCGAGCACACGCAAGCGATCGTCTACTGCGGACACGTGTGGACGTTGTCGAGCTTCCAAGGCCGCGCGTACTACGTCGTGCTCGACAAGACCGACGTCGGTTGGACGATCACCAGCAAGCTGACGACCAAGCTGACCGCGCCGCCGACGCCGGCGAAGTGATCTAGGCGAGCGAAGGATCGAAACCCGCGTTTCGATCCGCGAGCCCGGCGCGGAGGAGCGCATCGACGACGTGCGCAAACAACCCCTCGAACGCAAGACGATCGACCGCGCTTTGTCGCGGCTCGGGCTCTGCTCGCGCACCGAAGCGCTCGACCTCGTCCGCTCCGGCCGCGTGCGCGTCAACGGTTTCGTCCTGCGCGACGCGTCGATCTGGGTGACGCTCGGCCTCGATCAGATCGAAATCGATTCGCGGCGCGCGAAGGCGCAGGAGAAGCTCTACGTCGCGCTGCACAAGCCGGTCGGCTACGTGACGACACGGCGCGATCCTGAAGGACGCAAGACCGTCTACGACTTGCTCGGCGAACTCGGAACGTGGCTCGCGCCGATCGGACGGCTCGATCGCGACACCAGCGGGCTCTTGCTCTTCACCAACGACACCGACTTCGCGGCGCGCGTGCTCGAGCCGCGTTCGAAGGTCGAGAAGCGCTATCGCGTCGAAGCGCGCGGCCGCGTCGACGACGAAGCGTTCGAGCGTCTGCGCCGCGGCGTCGAACTCGCCGACGGACCGACCGCGCCGGCGCGCGTCGAACTCCTGCGGCGTTCGAAGGAACGCACGCTGTTCGAGATCGCGATCACCGAAGGCCGCAACCGCCAAGTGCGCCGCATGGTCGAGGCGGTCGGCAGCAAGGTGCACAAGCTCGCGCGCGTCGCGATCGGCGCGCTCGAGCTTGGGTCGCTCGCCGTCGGCAAGACGCGCGAACTCGAGGGCCGCGAGCGTTCGCTCGTGCACCGTTCGTCGCCGAAGGCGACGTGACCGGGGCCGCGCGGCATACTTCCGCCATGCTCGAGCAATTCGACGGCGCGGTCGGTGTGCCGGGGCTCCTGTGGATCATCTTCCTCGGCGTCCTGTTGCCGTGGTCGGTGTGGAAGAACACGCGACTGTCGTCGCGGCGGCCGCTGCTCGAGCGCGGGAAGTACATGGCGATCGCGGCGACGCAGCTCGCGATCTTCACCGCCGTCGGCATCGTGGTCGCGCACTTCGAGCACCTCGAGCTCTTCCCCGCGTACGCCTTTCGCTGGGCGCATCTCGTCGCCGGCCTCGCGGCGCTCGCGCTCTTCGTCGGCGTGAATTGGAGACGCTGGGAGCAAAAGGTGAAGAGCGGCGAACGGCGCGTGCACCTCGTGTCGCCGCGCACGCCGCGCGAACTCGCGCTCTGGACCTGCGTGTGCGTCGCCGCCGGCGTCGGCGAGGAGATTCTCTACCGCGCGGTGCTGACGACGCTGGTGTGGCGCATCACCGACAACGCGGCGGTCGCGATCGTGATCGCCGTCGTCGCGTTCGGCCTCGCGCACCTGCACCAGGGTTGGTCGGGAGCGGCAGTCACCGCACTCTTCGCGCTGATCGCCCACGCATTGGTCGGCTTCACGCACACGCTGGTGATCGCGATGGTGGTGCACTTCACGTACGACTTGATCGCGGGCTTGCGGTACGCGTCGCTGGTGAAGCGCTTCGGCTACAAGCCGGCCGAGCCGGCGACGTAGCGCTTCAGCGATCGCTCGCGGTGAAATCGCGCGGGCGTTCGGCCGGTGTGAGTTTCCAACCGGGATTCAGTTCGAGGCTCCAGCCGTTGCCGTGGAGCTCCTTCGCCGACTTCGGCGCCGGAACGCGCACGGTGGCGAACGCGGGATCGACGAGGGCCGCGCCGTCGACGGTCAGGATGCCCCAGTCGTCGATGAACTTGCAGCCGAGGTAGACGGTGCCTTCGCCGGAGAGCGGCACGACGGCGTTGGGATCGAAGACGTAGTTCATGTGGATCCACGGCAGGTCGAGGACCGGATCGGTGACGAGCTCGCGTCGGTACTTCGCCTCCGCCGTCTTGCGTTCGACATCCGTCTGCGTCTCCGCGGCGATCAACGCATCACCGTCGTACGCCTTCGCGCGAGCGACGACGTCGTCGAGCGTCGGTCGCGCGACTTCGATGCCGTTCGCCTTCGCGAGCGCGGCGGAGAGGCTCGAGCTCGGCGTCAACGCACGGCGCCACGCAGCGCCGTCCATGTCGAGCAACAGTCCGTACGCCGGGCCGGTTTCGTACGCGAACGCGTAGCTCAACGAAGGCTTCAGCGCCGCGAGCTTCAGTCGCCCCGCCATGTAGTAGCGCGCACCGTCGTTCGACGACCCGCCGCACGCGACGCCCGTGTACTCGGCGAGCCCCTCGTGCACCTCCATGCGATCTTCTTCCGCGGCGGCGTTCGGGAAGAGCGTTCGACGGTAGGCGCGGAACGCGAGCGCGTCCTCCAACGCGCGTCGACGTTCCGGACCCCACGCCGGCAGCGCCTTGGCGAGCGCGCGGTACTCCATCAGCAGCCAGATGCGGCCGTCCCTGGTCGCGAGGTGTTCGTTGCGAACGCTCGCCGACGGCAGACCGAGTTCCGACTGCACGCGATGCCACGACTCGTGCAGGATCAAGCGCGTGCGATCGAACGTTCGTTCGGGCAGCGGCCACAGCACGACCGTCCAATGCACGCCGGCCCAATCGAGCGCCGTGTTCGCACCGGCGAAGTCCTTCGCCGCCTTGCCGACGAAGACGCCGTCGGATTCGGTCAAGAGCCGCTCCGCGTCGGCTTGGTTGGCGACGACGGCGCCGGTCGTCGGATCGAAGAACAACGTCGGGCCGTAGAGCTCCTTCCCCCACGCCGCGCCGCCGTCGTCGTCGGAGGCCCAACGCGCTTCCTGGAAGACGCGCTTCGCGAACGCGGCGTCGATGCCGTCGCCGGGCGATGCGTTGAGAAGAAGACACGGCAGGGCGAGCTCGATCACGTTCATCGTCGGATTCCTCGGGGCAAGACTTTTCGCGGACTCGACCGGCGTCGTACGCGCGAAGCGACCGGCGTGTTGGCCGCCTTCGAGGTTCACCCTGCGACTTCCGCGCGACCCAACGCTCGCAGAGCCGCGCGCAGTTTCGCCGCCGCAGCGTCGAGGTCGGCCGGTTTCGGGTCCTTGTCTTCCTTTGCGAAGTCGAGGTCGCCCAGCCCGTGCAGCGGCACCAAGTGCAAGTGCACGTGCCGCACTTCGAGACCGATGATCGCGAGGCCGACCTTCTTCGGTTCGAACGCGCTCTGGATCGCGCGCGACACGACTTGCGCGACGTCGAGGACGCGAGCGGCGAGCTCGGGTTCGAGATCGATCCAGTAGTCGACCTCGCGGCGCGGCACCACCAGCGTGTGGCCGGGATGGATCGGCCGCGCGGTCAGGAACGCGACGACGGCGTCGTCCTTCCAGACGAAACGGCCCGGGATCTCGCCTTGGATGATGCGCGTAAAGAGTGATGCCATCGAAGTCCTCGTCGCGTGGTTGGCGCGGCGAGAGAGGATCGCTCGCGGGCAACGCGATTGCCACGGCTTCGCGGACGAACGCGGTGAATCGTGCGGTTTCGTCGAGCGCAATCGAACAGCTCGCGTCGCGCTCGCGCCCAGCACTTACCGACTCGGTATCGAACGCGAACGATCGACTGCGCGAGACCGGTCAGACTGCGAAGTGCCCCAACGCCACTCGATCCGACACTCCACACTCAAGGGGACCTTCTCATGTCACGCCGCGCATCGTTACTCCTCGCCGGCCTCGCGTTCTTCGTCTGCTCGACGCCGAGCGCTCGATCGCAGAGCTTCAACATCGACTACGGCTCGACGTTCGGCACGCCGAGTTCCTCCTACGGCGCCGCCGCGAACCAACGCGGCCATTGGAACGCCGTCGACTTCAACGGCCCGCCGTTTCCAGTGTTGCGCGACGTCAACGGTGTGCCGACGCGCGTGCACATCAATCAACAGCTGCCGTTCGGTCCCGCCGCGTTCGACGACATCGACACGAGCGGCGACGACCAAGCGTTGATGGACGACTACCTCGACCTGCACTCGACCCCGCACACGTTCGTCATCACCGGCCTGCAGCCGGGTTGGTATTCGATCTACACGTACGCGTGGGCGCCCGACAGCGTCTTCTTCGGCACGGTCGTCGAGGTCGAGAAGCTCGGGCCCCAGACGATCGGCGGAGCGTGGCCGGGCACGCACCAACAGGGCGTGACATTCGCGAAGCACGACGTCGTGGTCACCAAGGGCAAACGGCTGAAGGTGTTCACGTTCGGATTGACCAAGGGAACCCTCAACGGTTTCCAATTCGTTCGTCATCCGACACCGCCCGCGAACGGCGCGCTCTTCCTGCCGCTCGGCAACCTCGATCCGACGGCGAAGCCGCCGGGCAGTTTCGCGACCGGCATGTCGAGCGACGGCTCGATCGTCGTCGGCACGTCGTTCTTCTTCGACGGCAAGATGACCGAGACGCGCGCGTGTCGTTGGACGTTCGTCGACGGCACCAAGAACCTCGACGTTCCGCCGAACACGCTCGCGGCTTCGCTCGCGACGTCGGTCTCCGACGACGGCGCGACGGTCGGCGGCGGTGTCGGCTTCGTCGTTTCCGGCCAGCTCGAGATCCGCAACGGCGCGGTGTGGTCCGCGGTCGATCGCGACGGCAAGTCGTCGGTCTTCGCCGACGCGTTGGTCGTCAACGACGTCACCGCCGACGGCTCGATCCGAGTCGGCACCACGCGTCTGCCCGGGCCGTGGCCGATCCCCGACCAGGGCTTCTACATGGACGACGCTTCGGGCGGGCCGGTGAAGATCGGCGCACTTCCGAACGGAACGACGAGCTCGGCGGAAGCGGTCTCCGGCGACGGCAGCGTGATCGTCGGTTGGGCCGAAGGCGTCGACCATCTGACTTCGATTCGCTGGACGTCGTCCGGCGGAATCGAGCCGATCCCCGGACTCCCCGACATTTACGGACAAGCGAACGGCGTCTCGACCAACGGTCAACACATCGTCGGCCGCGCGGGCGCGGATGCCTTCGTGTGGACGGCGCCGAGCTCCGTGGTGCTGATTCCATCGCTGACCGGAATCGAAGCGAGCGCGAACGACGTCTCCGCCGACGGCTCGGTCGTCGTCGGCGTCGCCGAGGAAGCGTTCGTGTGGGACGCGGCCAATGGACTGCGCAACTTGCGCGACGTGCTCGAGTCGGCCGGCATCGACCTGACGGGCTGGACGTTGCTCAACGCGACCGCGGTCTCCGACGACGGCAAGAAGGTGTGCGGCTACGGCCTCGATCCGGACGGCAGCCTCGAAGGCTTCTTCGCTCGCCTCTCGGATTGAGCGCGGGGCTCCGCGAGCGAGCGACGGAGCTGCGCCGTCGCTCGCCCGTCGGAACCAGGTAGCGAACCACGCGGTTGCCGCGGTCGCCGAGGCGATAAACATGGACCGGTACAATACTCGGCCGGTCTCGCGCGCGCGGACGGCAGAACGCGAGGCGCTAGCGTTTCGACGACACCTCGTTCATGCGCGTCGCACAGCGACTCCGCGCGGACCAGTGTCGTCGCTCGGCGTTTCGAACGGACCCCTTCATGGCAGGCAAAGTTTGGCTCGGGCTCGCGGCCGCGGTCGTCGCTTCGTGCGGCGGCTCGTCGTCGTCGGGGTCCGACGGCGCCTCGCCGGGAGCTTCGACGTCGACGTTCGTCGACGGTTTTTCCCTGGTCGCGAGCAAAGCGATCGCGGTCGACGCCAACGGTGAGGTGTTCGCCGGAGCCGGCGGCGAAGTCCTGATGCTGCGGCACTCGTTGCCGCCCGCGGTCGAGCCGCTGACGCTCGCGAATCCCGCAACGATCACGACGCGCGGCTTCGTCCGCGATCTCGCGCTGACTCCCGACTACGTCTATGCGGCGACATGGAAGAACGGCTTGGTCGTCGCGCGGCGCAGCGACGGCTCGCTCGTCCACACCGAGCCCCTGATCGGGACCGAAGGCGCGCGTTGTGTCGCGGTGCTCGACGGCGACGGCGCGACCTGTCCCGGCAAACGCATCGTCGTCGTCGGCACGCACGAGCCGCACGGCAGCGCGACACCGCCCGCGCCGTCCGACGGACGCGTGTTGATCCTCGAACACGATCTCGCGACCGATGCGCTCGTCGTGCGCGCCGTGTTCGACGCCGGTGCGATGGTCGAGTGCCTCGCAGCGAGCTCCGCGATCGCGCCGCCGCCGTCGGGCGCGAACACCGCGAGCTTCAGCGTGTTGCTCGGCGCCGATTGCGCGACGGTCGGCGGCGCGCGCGCGTACTTGCAGCGCCGCGACTACTCGTACCGTTGCGATTCCGGCGCGCTCGAGATCACCGAGGACTCCGTGACGCCGTGGCCCGGCGCTCTGCCCGAGCCCGAGCGCATCCTGCGCGACATCGTCATCGACGAAAGCGCGGGTCGAGCGTACGTCGCCGCCTACTTCCACGGCGTGCTCGCGTTCGACGTATCGCCGGGCAATCTCGTCGAAGACACGAGCCCCGGTTGGCCGCTCCAAGTCGAGGACGGTCTCGGTCACGCGCGCCTCGGCTTCGCGAACGCGGTCGCGCTCGATCCGGCGCCCGAAGCGATCGCGGGCAAAGGCGCGCGCTTGTTCGTCGGCTGGGGCCCGGACTTCGCGGGCGAGTGGCAGTTCTTCGGCGACTCGTCGCGCGTCGAATGCGCGGCGCCGCCGGCGCCGCTCGTCGCTCCGCAGGTCAGCGGCGTGCGCGCGTATCGTCTCGACACCGCCGAGGATCCCGAGGTCGGCGCGAACGGCGCGAACCCAGAGCTCGTGATCGATCCCGCGCCGACGCTCGACTTCGGCATCTCCGATCTCGCCGTGCGACACGTCTCGCCGTCGACGTACTACGTCTACGCGGCGCTCGACGCCGGCGGAGTCGCCGTCGCGCGTGCCGACGAAGTCGCGGGAACGTGGGGCGCGAACATCGAGGCGCAGTGGGATCAACACGATCCGGGCAAGCTCCCGCTCGCCGCGCACGACGACGTCTTGGTGTTGACCCATCCGGGCGTCGGCGATTTCCTCTACGTCAGCACCGAGCTCGGCGTCGCGACCTTCGATCTCAGGCAACCGAAGGCGCTCGGCGACGCGACGTGCGTCAACTCGAGCGCACAGGCGATGCCGGTTCCGTGCACCGAGCCCGGCGGCGGAGTGACGCTCGCCGGCGTGCCGAATCCGAACGGCCGCATCTTCGCGGCGACGGTCAACGGAGCGACGACCAACCCCGGCGGCCTGCGCGTGTACGACGTCTCGACGCCGGACGCACCGCTCGCGCTCGGGCCGGAGCTCGACAAAGGCGGCCGGGGCTTCAGCGTCTGCGTCGTGAAGGGCGCGTACTCGGGGCCGAAGCCGGCCGACGCGGATCGCGGGCGTTGGGTGCTCACCTCTCAGTCGCAGAGCGCGACGCCGAGCGCATCGTTCAGCGTCAAGCTCTGGGACTTCGGCAGTCAGAACGATCCGCACGATCCCGGCTGCGTCGGAGCGTGCACGCCACCGCAGTTGCTCGCGACGTGGACGGACTCGAACTCCACGGACTTCCTCGAAGGCGTCGCCGCGCAAGAAGTCGCGGGCGGAACCGAGCTCGCGATCTACGTCCCCTACTGCGTCAACGGCGACTCGGCGAGTTCGATCGCGTCGGCGCGCGCCGGTCTCGTCGTTCTGCGCGCGAAACTCGATTCGCTGAACAAGGTGCAAGTCACCAAGGTGCAGAAGACGATCGAGTTCACCGGAGTCGACGCGCTCTTCAAAGCCGGTCGCATCACGTTCGACGCCGACGCGCGACGCGTCTACGTCGCGTGGGGCACCGGCGGCATCGCGGTGTACGACGTCGCGTCGCCGTACGCGGCGAAGTCGGCGGCGAAGCGCGACTTCTCGAAGGACTTCGGCGTCTACCACCAACGGTTGAGCCCGACGCAGGTGCTCCGCGGCCCGAGTCAGTGCGGCTTCGACTTCCTCTACGTCTCGTTCGTCAACGACGGCATCGGCGTGTTCGACGCGAACTCCGATCTGTCGGGCCCGATCACGTTCCTGCCGGTCCTCGGTCAGACGATTTCGCTGACCGTCGATCCCGCGGACCCCACGCGCGGCACCGTGTTCGTCGCCGAGGGCCGCGGCGGAGTCGAAAAGCTTCGCATCGACGTCTGCGGGAACTAGGGTTCCAGGCCGCGCCGCTGGCCGAATCGCGGGCTGCCGCTTAGGCTCTTCGCCCCCATGGCAGCAGATACCAAGCAAGTCGTCGGCCCGAACAAAGTCGTGGCCGTGTACTTCACGCTCAAGAACGAGGCCGGCGAAGTCGTCGAGACCAATCGGCGCGGCGGCAAGCCGCTGATCTACCTGCACGGCACGAAGGCGATCCTGCCCGGGCTCGAGAAGGCGCTCGAAGGTCGCGCCAAGGACGCGCAGTTCTCGGTCACGATTCCTCCGGAGCTCGCGTGGGGCTCGCCGCGACCGGAGTTCATCGAGAAGGTGCTGCGTTCGACGTTTCCCGAGGACATGAAGGTCCAGGTCGGGCTGCTCGTGCGCGGCGTCGATCCGAACGGCAAGCCGATCACCGCGACGATCGTCTCGATCGAAGGCGACGAGATCACGATCGACCGCAACCATCCGCTCGCGGGCAAGACGCTTTACTACGACGTCATCGTCGCCGGCGTACGCGACGCGACCCGCGAAGAAGCGCTGCACGGACACGTGCACGGCGCCGGCGGCGCGCACCACTGAACCCGTCGCTCCGGCGACGCGCGAGAGGTGCCGCGTGAGCCTGCTGATCTGCCAGGACGTCAAGAAACACTACGGCGCGCAAGACGTCCTGCGTGGCGTCACGTTCCAGATCGATCCGGGCGAGAAGCTCGGACTGATCGGCAAGAACGGCGGCGGCAAGAGCACGATCCTGCGACTCGTCGAAGGCGTCGAAGTCGCGGACCACGGACGCGTTTCGTTGCGCAAGGGCGCGAGCCTCGGCCACGTCCCGCAGATCCCGGAGTTCGAGGCGGGCATCACCGTCCTGCAGTACGTCGAACTCGGTCTCGCGGAAGTGCGCGCGCTGCAACGCGAGCTCGACACGATCGGCGAGCGCATGAGTCACGCCGAGGGCGATGAACTCGAGAAGCTCGTCCACGAACACGAAGCGAAGAGCCAACGCATCGGCGACCTCGGCGGTTGGGAGATCGCGCGGCGCATCGAAGTGGTGCTCTCCGGCATCGGCCTCGCGAAGGAACTCTGGTCGCGCGAGGCACGCACGCTCTCCGGCGGCGAACGCAGTCGCGTGGCGCTCGCGCGCGAGCTCGTCGCCGGCCACGACTTGCTGCTGCTCGACGAACCGACCAACCACCTCGACCTCGTCGGCATCGAGTGGCTCGAGAGTTGGCTGCACGAACAGAAGGGCGCGGTGCTGATCGTCAGCCACGACCGGCGCCTCTTGAACCGCGCGGTCGACGGGATCCTCGAGCTCGAACGCGGCGAGATCCGCCGTTATCCCGGCAACTACGACAAGTACGTCGTGCTGCGCGAGGAGCGCTACAAGACCGAGCTGCGCGAGTGGGAGAGCCAGCAGGACTTCCTGCGCAAGGAAGAGGACTTCATCCGCAAGCACATCGGTTCACAGAGAACCGCGGAGGCGAAAGGTCGCCAGAAGCGTCTCGAGAACCTCGTGCGCGTCGACCGTCCGTTCAACGACGTGCGTCGCCCCGCGATCCGCGCGCCGAAGGTCGAACGCGGCGGCGAGCTCGTGTTCGAGACGCGCGATCTCGCGGGCGGCTACGGCGAGAAGAAGCTCTTCCAGCACGTCGATCTGCGCGTCGGTCGCTCCGATCGCATCGGCGTCGTCGGCAAGAACGGCGCGGGCAAGAGCACGCTGCTGCGCATCCTCGCCGGACTGCAACCGCCGCTCGGCGGCGAGTTGGAACCGGGCCACAAATCGGTGTGCGGCTACTACGACCAGGACACGTCGCAGCTCGACGAGACGCGCACGCCGTACGAGGAGATCCGTCGCACGCACCGCGACATGACCGATCTCGAGATCCGCTCGCACCTCGCCCGGTTCCTCTTCCGCGGCAACGAAGTCGACAAGTCGATCGCGGCGCTTTCGGGCGGCGAACGAGCACGCGTCGCGCTCGCCAAGCTCGTGCTCGAGAAGCCGACGTGGCTCGCGCTCGACGAGCCGACGAACCACCTCGACCTCGCGGCGCGCGCGGCGCTCGAGGAGATGTTGTCGGAGTTCGACGGCACGTTGGTATGCGTCAGCCACGACCGCGCGTTCCTCGACGCGCTCTGCACCAAAATCGTGTGCGTCGATCCCGACGCCGTGACCGTGTTCGACGGCAACTACACGGCGTGGCGCGACGCGGTGCTCGCCGCGTCCGATCAACGTCGTGCGCTCGCGGCCGAGAAGCCGAAACGCGACGAGAAGCGCGTCGAACCGCCAAAGGCGGCGAAGCCTGCGAAGGCCGCGTCGCCGGGCAAAGTCCGCAACCGCTACCTCTTCGACAAACTCGAAGCGCGGATCATGGAGCTCGAGGCCGAGCAGAAGAAGCTGAACGACGAACTCGTCCGCGAGGACGTCTACCGCAACGCCGCGCGGATGAAGGAGACGCAGATCCGCATCGCCGAGGTCGAGCACGAGCTCGCCGAGCGGTACGCCGAGTGGGAGAACTGGCGGTAGGCGGCGCCGCTCGGGGCTCGCGGCTCCGATTTTTCGTTGATCCCAGAACCGCCGACGGCGTCGTCGACACTCACTCGTCCCTGGGGGTGAGGAGTCCTCGCCCTCGTCGTGCGCCGATGATCCTCGACCACGGTAGGTCGTCGTTCGCGTTCGTCACGTAGCGCCGGGCAGCGTGAGGGCGCAGTCGCCGGCGCGTTGTCGCACTGCTCGGCTAGGAAGCGACTACCTTGGCACTCTTTCGACTCATCCTCTTGCTCGCACTCGCCGGTGCGCCCCTCGCGATGGCGAGCGACCATCCGGCGCAAAAGTGTGATGGAACGACGACGACCACGGGCACGACGGGGGGCACTTCCTGCGCCGCAGGCGTCTCGCAGGCTCAGGCCTCGAGTCTCGCCTACGTCGGCTTCCCGAGTGTTCCGAAGTGCAGCAGGTGTACGGAGCCGTCCGGGCCCTGCTTCGGAGATCTCGGTTACGAGACCGCGAACTACACCGAATCGTGTTTCGTCGCGGCCGGTGGCGTGTGGGTCTGCTGCGCGACGATGCCCGCCGGAACGAAGTGGGACATGAAGTGCGGCTGTCAGTGATCGTCTCGGGCAGTTGAACGGAAGCGCGGAGCGACGTGCGCTCCGCGCCCCCCACCGTTCAGCGCGGTCGATGGCGAGCGCGAGTGGAGGTTCTCTCATGCGACATGTGTGGGTACTGATCGTCGTGGCGTGTTTCGGACTCGTCTGGTGGTCGGCGGCGCCGAAGTCACTCGACCTCCAGGCCGCAGGAGCAACACGTCAAGAGACGGAGAGTGAAGTCGACGTCGATCCGCCCCTCGTTCGGGGCGAGAGCGTCGCGCGAACCGGAGCTCCCCTCGGCGTGGAGGCCGCGCGTGACGTCGAGCACCGCGGCTACTTCGTGCGCGTCCGAACCGAATCGGGCGCCGCGATCGAGCACGCAACCTTCGCGCTCGAGGCCCCCGCGGAAACCGCGAATGTCCGCGTCGCTGGTGATACGGGAACGTTCGAACTCGTTGGACTCGAGGGGAGATCGGACGTCGACGAGGTGCGGGAAGCCGTCGAGCAACGGCGCGCGTTCACGGTCACTGCGCTCGGCTTCGCGCCGACGGTTGCGTGGCTCTCTCCCGATCACTGGTCGTCGAGCACGGCGCACGAGCTCCAGCTCGTGCGGTCGGTCGTCGTCGAAGGACGGGTGCTCGACTCGGGCGGTCGAGCCGTTGCCGGCGCGCTCGTTCGGCTCGCGTGCGACGGCCGCGAACTGGCTTCGGCCGAAGAACGCGACCGCGCGCCCGGTTCCCATGTCGAGTTCGTCGGCGACCCCCTCACGCATCGGATGGTTGCGATCCACGACGGCATCGGGCTACGAGAGTGGCGCGCGATCAGCGATGTCGATGGCCGCGTCACGTTCACGGAGCTGGCGCGTGGCAGAACTCTCGTCGTCGACATTCAGCTCGGTGCGGCGATTCATGAAATCACCCGCTCGATCGAAGTGCACGACGACGAGTCCGCACGCGTGGAGTGGCGCCTCGCCGAAACAACGGATTTCCACGGGCGTCTCGTGGATCAGAACGGCAACGCGATCGATGGTGTGACCGTCTGGTTGACGCCGGCGCGTTCCGCCGCGACGCACCACTCGTTCCAGATCGGCGAAGGCGTCGGACGTCGAGCGCTCGCGGACGAACGCGGTGCATTCGGCTTCCAGAACGTCCCCGAGGGAGACTACTTCGTCGGTCCGGTGTCGCTCGACGCGGAGACCGCGAAGGAGCTTCCGGCCGTCGGCGTGCGTGTGCGCATCAGCGCCGATGTCGAGGACCGAGAGCTCGAGATTCGCGTCGACCGAGGGCTCTTCGTCGACGGTTTCGCGATCGACTCCGCGGGCACGCCGTGCGCCGACGCTCACGTCGTCGCGACGCGCGAAGACGGAGCCTGCATCGCGCAGGGGAAATCGGAGCTCGACGGCGAGTTCCGTCTCGGACCGCTGATGTCGGGAAGCTACTTCGTGCAGGCCTCCCGCACATCCTGTCCGTGTTCGGCAAGCCTCGAGAGCGTCTCCGCCGGAGGCGCGCCGATCCTGATCACGCTCGAAGCCGGCTCGAGAGTCAGCGGACGCGCCACCGACGACGAAGTACCCGCCATCGAGCTCGAGGAGCTCGTCGTGTCGAGCGTCGCGGGTCCCGTACGCACGCTGCGCGCTCCGCAGAGAAACGGCGGCGCATTCGCGTTCGACGTACCGAGTTCGGGCTCGTACTCGATCGCGGCACGCACGCGCGACGGCCGCATCGGCGTGTTGCACGAGGTCGAAGTCGGCGCCGGCGCGACGACCGCCGGGCTCGAGATCCGCTTGCATCGCGGGAGCAAGCTCAGCATCCAGAACCTCCACGCCGGAACGGAAACCGTCCTGGTTCGCGATGAGCGCGGCGCATGCCTCGCGGCACTCTCACTTCTTTCCGGCGAGAGCGGTCATGTCGCGGTACCTCCCGGGCACCTGCGCATCGAACGCGTTCGACCGGGCGGAGTTCCGACATCGATCGAAGTCGACATGCAGGACTCCGAGGAGCGTCAGGTCTCGCTCGCCGACGACGACTGAACGCGCGCCAGCGCTGTACATCCGAGTAGGAGCGGTCGGCCTCGGGCCTCATTCGAGCGTCCGCGCCTCGCTTCCGTGGCGGACGGCGCCGTGATCGTGCGCCGTCTGCGATGGGGCTTGGGTCGACGCCTTCGTGGACGACGTGAACGCGCGACTGGCGCGGCGCCGAACTCGCGCTAGAACCGGCGCATGTCGAACGCTCGCGCGCACGCATGAGCCTGACGCTCGTCGGCGTCCTCCTCTACGTCGTCGCGCAGCTCGCGATCGGGTTCGTCGTCTCGAAGCGCGTGAAGAACGAGGAGGACTACCTCGTCGCCGGTCGGCAGCTCGGGCCGTGGGTCGCGGGCTTCTCGATCTTCGCGACGTGGTTCGGCGCGGAGACCTGCGTCGGCGCCGCGGGCCGCGCGTACGAGAACGGCGTGTCGGCAAACACGTCCGATCCGTTCGGCTACGGCTTCGCGGTGCTGATCACCGGCGCGTTGTTCGCCACCGTGTTGTGGAAGCGCAAGTTGACGACGATCGCGGACCTCTATCGCAGTCGCTACTCGCCGGGGGTCGAGCGACTCGCGGCGATCGTGCTGATCCCGTCGTCGCTCTTCTGGGCGGCGGCGCAGATCCACGCGTTCGGGCAGGTGCTGGCGAGCGTGTCCGAGCTCGACGCCGACCTCGCGATCACGATCGCGGCCGCCGTCGTGATCGTGTACACGACGTCGGGCGGCATGTGGGCCGATGCGGTGACCGACGTCGTGCAAGGCGTCGCGTTGGTGATCGGGCTCGTCGCGATGGCGATCGCCGTCGTGTGGCAGTTCGGCGGCGTCTCGGACGCGGTCGCGTCGATCGATCCGGAGCGACTCGCGCTCGCGAGCTCCGTCCAAGAACCGTGGACCGTCGTCCTCGAACGCTGGGCCCTGCCGATCGGCGCGTCGATCTTCGCGCAGGAGTTGATCGGCCGCATCAGCGCCTCGCGCTCGGCGCGCATCGCGCGCAACGCGACGTTGGCGGCCGGCGGCGCGTACCTGGTGATCGGTCTCGTACCGGTGTTCCTCGGGCTCGTCGGCGCGAAGCTGATCCCCGGGCTCGAGTCCAGCGAGCAGATCCTCCCGCGGCTCGCGCACGATCGTCTCGGGCCGGTCATCTTCGTGCTCTTCGCGGGCGCGCTGGTGTCGGCGATTCTCTCGACGGTCGACAGTTGTCTCCTGGTCGCGTCGTCGCTCGCGTCGCACAACGTGATCGCGCCGCTGAATCCCTCGATGAGCGAAGCGGCGAAGGTGCGCCTCGCGCGCATCGGCGTCGTCGTGTTCGGTATCGTCGCTTACGTGCTCGCGCTGCACGCGGGGAGCGTCTACGAGATGGTCGAGAGTTCGTCGGCGATCGGGAGCTCGGGCGCGTTCGTCGTCACGCTCTTCGCGCTGACCTCGCGCTTCGGCGGTCCCGTGGCGGCGTACGCGGCGTTGATCGTCGGCACCCTCGTCTACCTCGTCGGGCCGTCGCTCGGAGTCGGCGATTGGCCGTATCTCGCTTCGTTGGTCGGCGCGCTCGCGGCGTACGTGGTGTGCGGCTTCGTCGAGCGCGCGTCGACGGCACGCGTCGCGGAGCGGTCGACGTCCGGCGACTAGGAGCGCGGCGCGTCGAGCTCGAGCAGGATCTTGCGCAACAGCACCGGATCGACGGGCTTGACCAAGTGATGGTCGAAGCCCGCTTCCTTCGAGCGGCGACGATCCTCGGCCTGGCCCCAACCCGTCATCGCGACGATCATCACGCTCGTGCCGCGCCGAGCGCGAATGGCGCGCGCGACGTCGTGGCCGTTCATGCGCGGCAGTCCGATGTCGAGCAGGATGAGCTCCGGCTCGAACTCGTCCGCCTTCAGCACGGCGGCCTCGCCGTCGTGAACGGCGCACGTCTCGTGACCTTGAAGGCCGAGCAGGACGCGCAGGCTTTCCGCGGAGTCGCGATTGTCGTCGACGACGAGGATGCGGTGACCTCGGCGCGTTCGTTCGTGCGCTTCGACGGCGCCGGGCGCGGGCAGCGCGCGAGGCGCGGACGTTTGGGACTCGATCGGCAGGCGCACGATGAACTCGGCGCCCTGGCCGAGGCCGGCGCTGCGCGCCTCGACGCTCCCGCCGTGCAAGTCCACCAAGTGGCGCACGAGCGACAGACCGATGCCCATGCCTCCCTGCGCGCGCTCCAACGCGTGGCTGACTTGCCAGAACATGTCGAAGATTCGCGGCAACATGTCGGCCGGAATGCCGATGCCGTCGTCGCACACGCGCAGCACGATCTCGTTCGCGTGACGTTCGACTTCGAGTCGGATGTGCCCACCGCGTTCGGTGTACTTCGCCGCGTTGTTGACCAGGTTCGAGAGGATCTGCGCGATGCGCGCGGGATCGGCGAGGACCGTCACGGGCTCGGACGGCAGTTGGACCGTCAACGAACTACCGGAAGCGTCGACGATCGGACGGCTCACCTCGATCGCGCGCGCCACGACCTCCGCGAGATCGATGCGCTCCTTCTTGAGCGCGACCTTGCCGCGCGTGATGCGCGAGACGTCGAGCAAGTCGTCGACCAAGCGAACGAGCAACGCGACCTGGCGTTCGATCGAGGCGAGCGCTTGCTGCCGGTCGCGGTCATCGGCGTTGGTCGAGCGCAGGATCATCAGCGAGTTGCTGACCGGCGCGAGCGGATTGCGCAGTTCGTGGGCCAACGTCGCGAGGAACTCGTCCTTGCGGCGGTCGCCGTCCCGTAGCTCTTCGTACAGCCGCGCGTTCTCGATCGCGACCGACGCGACGACGGCGAGCTGATTGAGCAGCGCCTCGTCGTTCTCGTCCAGCGGCTCGCCGCGCTGCGCGTCGGCGCGCAGTTGGACCGAGCCGAGCACTTGCCCATCGCGACCGACCAGCGAGGCGGAGAGGTCGTTCGCCGCGGGGATCCGAGTCTTCGGGCCGAGCTCGATCGCCGCCTCGTGCGTGCCGAAGATGCTGCGCGCCTCGTCGCGCAGGATGTCCAGCACGCGATCGCGTGTGTGAACGGAGTTGAGGCTCAACGACGCCGCGGCGAGTTGTCGAAGGCGCTTCGCGTTGTCGCGCTCGCTCGCGAGGAGTTCGGCGATCCGGCGCTCGTTCATGCGCGAATCGGTCACGTCGCGCGACGCGAGCAGGATCAGGTCCTCGCCGTCGCCCGCGCCGCGCAGACGCCGCGCGCTGAGGACGACGTCGCGCAGGCCGCGACGCGGGACGAATTGCTCGAGCTCCGTCGCGCTCTCGCCGCCGCCGTTCGGCAGGACGTCGCGCGCGAGCCACGTCGCCGTCTCCTGCCCCCACGCGCCGATGCTCTCGTCGACCAACGCGCGTCCGACGACGGCCGCGCGCGTGACTCCGAACGTTTCGTAGAACGAGAGGTTCGCGGAGCGCACCCGAAGGTTCGGCTCGAGGATGACCAGCGGGTCGGGAATCGTGTCGACGATCCGCTCCGCGTAGGCACGCGCATCGGCGATGTCGCGCTTGTCCTGCCGCTGAGCCGCCACGTCGTGCAGCGTGAGCACGGTGCCGGTCACGTTCTCCTCTGGGTCGTAGAGCGGCGCGGCGCTGGCGTCGACCGCGTGTTCCGTCCCGGTCGACGCGACCAAGACGCACTGCTCGGGCGTCGTGCAAACCGTGCGCGTCCGCATCGCGAGCAGCGCCGGATTCTCGACGTCCTGCTGCGTCGCTTCGTCGCGGAAGCGCAGCACCGTCGAGACCGGCGATCCCACCACTTCCCGGGCCGAGCAGCCGGCCATGATCTCGGCGACCGCGTTGAGGAACGTCACGCGCCCGTCGGCGTCGGTGACGACGATGCCGTCGACGACGCTCGCGAGCGTAGTGCGCAGGAGTTCGTGCTGCTCCCGGAGAGCACGCGACGCCCGATTGCGCGCGAGGACGTTCGCGCGCATGAAGAGGACCGCGCCGATGAACAGGACCGCGGTCGCGCCGCTCGTCAGCAGCCAACTCGTGATCGCGGCGTTGGATTCTCGGATCGTCGTCTGCGTACTCTCATCGAGGTTCGCGCGCTCGTGGATCATCATCTTCGCGATGGTTTCGCGCGTCGCCGCCATGACTCGACGGCCGTCGCCGCCCATGATGTACGCGCTGGCGGCCTCGACGCCGTGTTCGGCGCGCAGCGCGACCACCTCGCGGAGGATGCGAACGCGCTCGTCCGCGCGGGCGATCAGCTCGGCGACCAGCACTTGATGATCCTCGCGCCCGGTCGCGGCGATCTTCAAACCCTCGAGCGCGTTCGGCAGCGCGCGAAGCGCGTCCTCATACGGCTCCAAGTAGAGCTGGTCACCGGTGATGACGTATCCGCGTTGAGCCGCTTCGGCCGTGGTGACGGCGAGCGCGACCGCCTGGATCGCGTCGATCAGCTTGTGCGCGCGTTCGACTCGCGCCGTATCGAATTGGACTCGACGCACGTTGCGGTACGTCGTGACCGTGTTGACGATCAAGAGCGTCACGAGCAGCGCCAGCGCGAGAACCACGCCGGCGTTCGAGATCTTGAGGATCCGCCCGACGGCGGTCAGGGTCGACAGCGGGTCGCTCAGTTCCTTGCGCATTCGAATCTCCCCGATGTCCGGAGTGGTGAGCGCGCGTCGGACACGCTCGCGGACATCATCTCACCGGACCGACCGCCGTCGCGCGACGAACTTCTCCGTCATGGACCGGAGGCTCGGGAGGTGGCGCGCCGAATACCGACGAATGGATCACCGACGACGGATCAGGCCGACGACACCGACGACGCTCGCGAGCGCGCCGAGAGCGAGCAGAGCCATCGACTTGTTGCTGGGCGCGCCGTGGACGGCCTCCGACATCTCGGAAGCGAGCGAGTTGTTGGCGCTGATGCCCCACACGACGAACGCGATGCCGATCGCGAGGAAGACGAGGGAGAGCAGGTACGAGGACTTCATGGTGTCGTCCGCTTTCGATGGGAGTCTTGCGGGCGACGCAGGGCCGGACGATCCGGCCGTGATGAGCGCGCGGCTCGCGAGTCGACTTCGTCAACCGCCATGCCGCGACGACGCGCGCGTTCATCGCGAGTTCCAGCGCGCGGCGCCCGCGCGCAGACCGGCCGTGCGGCCGCGTCGCTCTGCCGTCGCGAAGTCATGACCGTCGCTGGTGTCGGCGACGCCGCCCGACATCACGAACGTCATCACGCGCGCGCTGTCGACGTCGATCGCGATGACACGCTCGCGCGGCAGGATCAACAAGTTGCCGCCGAAGTTGTACGACTGCGGGAAGTACACAGCGACCTTGCCGGCCATGCCGAGCGACTCGAGATTGTCGCGGGTGACGAAGCCGATCACGCCTGCGTCGAGGCCGCCGCCGAGCTGCACGAGTACCGGCTTGTCGAAACGCTTCGTCTTGCCGACGAGCGCATCGGAGAAGTCCTTGATCGCACCGTAGAGCAACTTGACTCCCGGCACGCGCAGCAGGAACCGCTCGACGCCGCCGACGTAACTCGCGGTCAAACTCGCGCCGGCGAACGCGCCGACCGCCGCGACGAGCACCACCGCCAAGACCACGCCGACGCCCGGCAACTGCGCGCGCTCCGGCAGCGACCACCGGAACCAACCGTCGACGGAGATCAGCAGGTACGCGAGGACGCCGAAGGTCACGCAGAGCGGTATCGCGACGGCGAGGCCGGCGCGAAAGCACTTGGTGAACATGCGTTGCATGGTCGAGCTCCGATTCAGCGACGACGCGGCGCCGCGCGCTTCTTCGGCGCGACGGGCTCCTTCGGCGGCGCGAAGTCGGACAGCAGACTGGCCAGGTCCTCGGCGTGTTTCTCTTCGACCGCGAGGATGCTCTCGAGCAGCGTGCGCGTCGTCGAGTCGCCGTCGCCGATGAAGCGGATCATCTCCGAATACGACTCGACCGCGATGCGCTCGGCGACCAGGTCTTCGCGCAGCATCTCGGCCAAGTCGCGACCGGCGACGTATTCGGCGTGGCTGCGGCCCGCGAGATCGTCGGGCGAGAAGTCCGGCTCGCCGCCGAGTTGGACGATGCGTTCCGCGATGCGGTCGGCGTGCTCGGTCTCTTGCAGCGCGTGCTCGAGGAATTCCGCGGCGGCCGCGTCCGCGTTCAGACCCGACGCCATGAAGTAGTGGCGTTTGTAGCGCAATGTGCAAACGATCTCGGTCGCCAACGCTTCGTTGAGCAACCGCAGAACGACCTCTCGATCCGCGCCGTAACTCTCGGTGACCGCACCGCGCTCGATGTGTCGGCGCGCGCGAGCTCGAATCGAACGGACATCGGACAGTTCCTTGGATCGCGACATGGAAGCTCCTCGAGATGAAGGACGCGTGGGACGACGCGGTCCGCTCGCACGGACCGAACTCGCGCTCGGAAGCAAGTCGCGCTCCGACCGAAGACGGCGCGCGCTCAGCGAGCGTGCGGCAGAGTCAGCCGCAACCGCGCGGCCGCGCCGGGGCGGCCCCAAAGCCCGAGGCTTCCGCCGCGCAGACGGACCAAGTCCTCGGCGAGTCCGAGCGCGAAGCAGCCTTCGAGCGCCGGACGCTCCTGCAACTCACGCGCGAACGCTTGCGCGAGCGCCGGATCCGCGGTGTGTTCACTCGGCGCGCCCGTCCACAGATCGATTGCAGTCCCGCGCTCGTCGTGCTCCACCGCCAAGCCGAGCTCGAGGAGCGCGTGCGACGCCGCCTCGGATTGCAGCTCGAGGAACGCGCGCCACGTGAAGCTCACGAGCGCCGGATCGACCTTGCAACGTCGCACCGGTCGCGCGAGAGCTTCGGTGTACGTGGCGGAAAGGCCCGTGCTCGAGAGCAGCTCGCGCAACAGCCCCGCGAGATCGACGTCGTTCGTGTCGGAGCCCGCGCGCGCGAGCCGCAGCGCCTCGGTCAGCGCCTCGAGCATCGCGCCGATGCGCACCGCGCTCGCGCGGATCCGCGAGCCGAACACCCGCACTTCGTCGGGCTTCCCCTGCTCGTGGTACTCGAGGATCGTCGCGTAGTTCGCGATCGTTCCGAGCGGCGTCCGCAAGTCGTGGGACAGCGCTCTTTGCACACGGTCGCGGAACGCATTCGTTCCGGCGTCGTCCACCGACGCAGCGAAATCCTTCTCCGCACTCATCGTTCCCGATCAAGTTGACGAACTGGCGAGGAACCCGCAACGCACACGTTCCCGAGATGGCAACTCGCGTTCCCGCGGCGCGCCCCGCCGAACTCCGGGCGCGAATCGAAGTCGCATGTTTGTCGAGCGACTCACCGCTCGCGCCGCCCGCGCGCGCGCGAAGCCGCCGGTCGTACACGGACGAAAGCCCGTCGACGACCGGGGCTCGGCGCGAGACTCACGGTGTCGGTGCACGCTTGCCGGTGACCAGCGACACGAGCAGAGAGACGAGGAACAGCACGACGAAGACCCAGAACAGCGTGACGGCGATGCTGGACGCGGTACCCGCGATCCCGCCGAAGCCGAGCAGCGCCGCGATCAACGCGATGATGAAGAAGCCCATTGCCCAACGCAGCATGAGAAACCTCCTGTGGTTCACACACGGACGACGGCCGACGAAGTGTTGGCCGTCGACGAGCAAGGGGCAGGAACCGTGCCGCGAGCGCGAGGCGGCGGCGACGACTCCACGGCTCGGCGGGATTGCAAATGGTTCAATTTGCACGGCGACGCGGCGCCGGCCGAACGGCTCTCAGCTCTTCGCGGCGTCGTACACGTTGAGGCGGTTGTAGAGCGTCTTCAGGCTGATCCCGAGGATCACCGCCGCCGCCGCCTTGTCGCCCTTCGTGTGATCGAGCGTGGCGAAGATGAGCTCGCGCTCGACCGCGGCGATCGAGGCGCCGACCTGGATCGCGAGCGAGCCCGTCGGCGCGGCCGCGCCCGACGGACGCGCGGACGTCGTGTCCTCGGCGCGCAGGAGATCGTCGGCGAGGATGTAGGCGCGCTGCACGCCGTTCTTGAGCTCGCGCACGTTCCCGCGCCATTCGCGCCCGGCGAGGTCGTCGAGCGCGCCCGGTTGCCAGCGCTTGTCGGTCTGGTGGCGCTCGTTCAACGCGTGGAGAAAACTCTGCGCGAGCAACGCGACGTCGCCCTTGCGCTCGCGCAGCGGCGGAAGCTGCATCGGAAAGACCGCGAGACGAAAGTACAAGTCCTCGCGCAACTTGCCCTGCTTGATCGCGTCATCGGGAACACGGTTGGTCGCGGCGAGCACGCGCACGTCGGTGCGCACCGGCGTGTTGCTGCCGACGCGGTGCACGATGCCGGTCTCGAGCACTCGCAGCAGCTTCACCTGCAACTGCGCCGGCATCTCGGTGATCTCGTCGAGGAACAACGTGCCGCCGTCCGCGCGTTCGAAGAAGCCCCGGTGCTGGCGATCGGCTCCCGTGAAGCTCCCGCGTTCGTGGCCGAAGAGCTCGCTCTCGATCAAGTTCTCGGGGATCGCGCCGCAGTTGACCGGCAGCAACGCCTTCTCGTTGCGCCGGCTGAGCGCATGGATCGTGTCGGCGACCACTTCCTTGCCGGTGCCGCTCTCGCCTTGGATCAAGACGCTCGCGTCGGTCGGCGCGACGCGTTGGATCAGGTCGAACACCGGCTGCATCGCGCTCGAGCGGCCGACGATCGAGCCGAACTTACCGCGCGCGCGCACTTCGTCGCGCAGGTCGACGAGCTCGCGCTTCAACGCGCGCGTCCGGCGCAAGTTCGCGAGCGTGCTCTCGAGCTTCGCCGGATCGATGGGCTTCGTGAGGTAGTCCATCGCGCCTTCTTTCAACGCCTCCACCGCCGCACCGACGGTCGCGGTGCCGGTGATGAAGACGAACTCGGGCGCGACACCGTCGACGGGCACGCCGAGGAGTTCCTTGCCCTGGCCGTCGGGCAACTGTTGATCGACGAGCAACGCGTCGAACGCGCGCTCCTTCATCAACGAGCGCGCGGCCTTCAGCGACGCGGCCTCGACGACCTCGAAGCCTTGGCGGGAGAGCAGCGCGACGAGACTCGTCCGGAAGGCGTCGTCGTCGTCGAGCAGGAGGAGCGTGAGCGCAGGTGAAGATGTCGACATGAGTGGAGCGCGACCAAGTCGCGAGCGAGGAGGGTAACCGTCGAAGTCGTCGTCGCGGCGCGGTCTCGCGAGTTCGTGCTCGAACGCGCGGCCGCTGCGACCCGCGGCCCAGGCACGTCATGTGCCAACCGCCGGAAGACGTTGGAACAATCGCGGCGCCATGACGAGCCGTCGCGCTCGCTCGGGCCGCGCGCGCGAGGTCGAGCGCTCGGCACATGCATTGCCTTTCGTGCGGCGGCAGGGCTTCGGCTCCCCGCGCGCACGCACGTCGCAGGCGCGGGTCCGGAGCGGAGCGCGCGCGGTGGATCGAGCACGAAGGTTGGAGCTCGATCGCGCGAGCGCTGCAAACACACTCGTACTCAGGAGACTCTCCGATGAAATCGACTTCGTTCCATCTCGGCCTCGCGGTTCTCTCGCTCGGCTCGATCGCGGTCGCTCAAACGCCGAACAACCAGGGCAAGCCCCAACCGAAGCCGGCGACCGCGCAGTCGGCGGAGCAAGCCTTCCACGTCTACAAGCTCAGTCACATCGTCGGGCTGAACCTCAAGAACGACGCCGACAAGACGGTCGGTGAAGTCGAGGACGTCCTGATCAACTGCGCCGACGGACGCCTCGTGTACGCGGTCGTCAGCACCGGCGGCGTGGCCGGCGTCGGCGAGAAGGACCATCTCGTGCCGTGGGAAAGCGTGCGTTGCACGCGTAAGGACGCCACGAGCACCGACTGCGTCGGGCACACGGCGCTGACGGAAGAGCAGATCTCCAAGGCGCCGGTTTACAAGAAGGGCGAACCGATCGACACGCTGGCGCTCGATCGCGCGGCTTCGGTGCCGGGCGCCGCGCGCTCGAGCACGTGCCTGATCTCCGCGAACGAACTCAAGGGCGCGAACGTGCGTTCGGCCGACAAGTCCGAGTTCGGCGAGATCGACGACGTCGTGTTCGCGCCCGAGGAAGGCTGCGTCGCCTACACGGTGCTCGCGAGCGGCGGAGTGCTCGGCATGGTAGAGAAGAAGATCGCGCTGCCGTGGAAGACGACCGAGATCTCGCGCGACGCGAAGGATCCGAAGGAGATCGTCGTCCGCACGACCGCGACCAAGGCGCAGCTCGAGAAGGCGCCGGAGTTCGTCGCGAACGATTGGAACCGCATGTCGAGCCGCGCGTGGATCGGTGAAGTCTGCACGTACTACTCGGCCGACCCGTTCTGGACGCACGCGCGTTCGGCGTCCGCGCCGAAGGAGCCCGAGAACAAACACTAGCGCACCATACCCTCTCTTCTCGGGCGGCCTCCACTCGTGCGGGTGGAGGCCGCTTTATTTTCGTCGTCACGTTCGAAGGCATGGACGTTGCGAAACGCGAGGCACGCTCCGACCGACGTTCGGCCGGCGCTCACACGACACTCAACACGAGGAGACTGACATGAACTGGGATCGCGTCGAAGGCAACTGGAAGCAGTTCGCGGGCAAGGTCCAAGAGCGTTGGGGCAAGCTGACCAACGACGACCTCGATCGGATCAAGGGCAAGCGCGAGCAGCTCGAAGGCCGACTGCAAGAGGTCTACGGCATCGCGCGCGACGAGGCGAAGAAGGACGTCGACGAGTTCTGCAAGTCGATCTGAGCTCGATGAACGAGCGCCTGAAGAGGCGAGCCGCGCGACGGCTCGCCTCTTCGCTTTCACGCGCTGATGCGCGGCGACGGCTCCCGCGGAACGGCGGTTGCTCCCCAACGCACAACACGCACGCTGCTCGGCGCTCCGCCTTCGCATCCGTGCATTTCCTACGAACGACAAGACAAGAGGAGTCGAACACCATGGCCAACCACAATTCCGGCAGCTCCGATCACACCGCCGCGAAGGCGCGTTCCTCGAGCGAGAGCGAAGACGGCCTGCGCCGCCTCGCGGATCAATCGAGCCGCGTCATCGAAGAAGTCCAGGAGCTCGGTCGCACCGCGATGTCGAGCGCGAGCGACGCGACGGCGCAACTCAAGGAGAAGGGCAGCGCCGCGTGGGCTGCGGGACGCGAACGCGTCGGCAAGGCGAAGCAGAACTTCGACACCGTCGTCGGTGAACATCCGATGAAGTCCGTGCTGATCGCACTCGGCGTCGGCGCGGTGTTGGGCTACGCGCTGCGTCGTCGGAGTTCGTAGCGAGCATCGCGATGAACGCCCAAGAGCAGAGCAACGGGCACGATCAGGAGCGCGTCGACGAACGCGCCGGAGCTCCGGCGTCCGGCGAGTTAGACGCGCTCCTGCTCGAATTGCGCGCAAATGCCGGAGGTCTCTGGCAATCGTTGAAGCGCGCTCTCTACGTCGAATGGCAGCGCCTGTACCTGCGTGCGCTCGACAACTACTTCCGCGCCGCGTTCTTCCTCTGTCTCTTGGGCTTCAGCTTGGCCGCGTCGATCTCCGCGGCGCTGTTGGTCGTCGACGGTGTGCGCGGCGCGTTCGCGACCTTCACGGGAGAGCCGTGGGTCGGGAGTCTCGGCGCCGGCCTCGTCGTGCTCGCGTTGACGTTCGGTGTGTGCCTGGGAGTTCGAGCGCACGTCCGCCGCGACGTCGTGAAGGAGACCGAGCGCAAGCTCGCGCTCACCGCTCGCTTGCCGACCGCGAGGACGCCGTGAAGGACGCCGCGCGTCGTTTGGAACAATTGCGCAGCGAGGCATGGCGCGAAACGGCACGCGACGGAAAGCGCCTGGTCGCGCGCGCGGGTGAAACCACCGCGGCATTCGTCCGCCTTCATCCGTGGATGACGGTGCTCGGCGCGGGAGCCCTCGCCGTCGGCGCGGTCTCGACGTTCCGCCGCGCAGGGACGACTCTCGCGCCGACGCGCAGACGTTCGCGTGTCGTCGCCTTACTCGTGTGGGCGTTGCGCGCCGTGCTACCGACGGTGATGTCGAGCCTCGCTCGACCGACTTCGTCCGACGACGAAATGTAGAAAGCGCGCGCGGCTCGAAGCACTCGCTTCGCGCGCATGCGAGCCGCGCGCACCGGCCGCCGAAGGAACGGCAGTTGCCGAAAGCGATGCAGCGGGCACATCGCCCGACTCACACTTCTCATCCATCAACCACAGGAGCCATGTCATGGGACATCCGACACCTTCGAATCGCGACGACGCTTCGACTCGTCGAGACGCGAACACCGCCGACAAGTCGAAGCGCGAACCGCGAGGCGTCGAGCCGCAACGCTCGCCCGCCCCGCGATTCGACGATCGCCCCGGTTCGTCCTCCCGCGACGGAGACCGAACGGGCGAGCGCACGGACTCCGACACGCCGAACCGCGAGACGCCGAACTACGGCGATCGTGAGTCGGGTGATCCGCGTCGTCTCGACACGGAAGTCCGCGCCGGTCGCTCGACGGTGCAGAGCGACATCGAGAACCGTCGCAAGGAAACCGAGCGGCGCGCCACGCCGCCCGACGTCGCAGACGAAACGGACGGCGAGATCGAGGACGATCCGTCGCTGTCGAACTGAGAGAACCATGTTCGCGCGACGAGAAACACTTCCGCGGCGCGCGCTCGGAAATGCGCGCGCCGCGCTCGTCACACGATTCGAACTCCGGCGCCCCACGCCCTCGAGAAAGGACCGGCCGTGAAATCGCATCTCTATCCGCCGTTGTTCGCGCTGTTGCTCCTCGCCGAGACCGGCCGCGGCTCCGCGAATGCCGTCGAACACTCGACCGCGACATCGCAGACGGCGACGCAAGAGCGACGCGCGCAGCCGACGCACGCGGTGTCGGTCTTGAGCGAACAGGAGCGCGCGACCTTGAAGCAGGCTCAGCAGCTCAGCCCGCAACTTCGCGCCGAACGCGCCGGCCACGTCGGCGGCGGCTTCGTACTCGGTGCGGCCGTCGTCCTGCTCGTCCTCATCCTTCTTTGAGGGCGAGGCCCGACGTCGTCGCTTCAGCGACGCTCGCGCAGACGAGCGATCTCTTCCTCGCCCAACGGCGCGGACTTGCGAACGCGCAGGCTCGCCGCCCACTCGCGGTGGAAGTCGCGGTCGAGCGAACGGTGCACCAACGCCGTGATGCTCAATGCGACCACCGCGCCGAGCGTCGCGAACGCCATGTCCTTGTGCGCGTCCCACACGTCGCCTTGCGTGCCGAGGTAAGCCATGCCGAGGTCGCCGCCGAAGAACTCCGCGGCGCCCCACTCGACGAGCTCGTACAACATCGACGTCGACATCACGACGTCGAGCGGCAGGAAGTAGCCCCAGAATCCACGCGCGTCGGCGACGCGGACGAAGATCTCGCGGATCGGGTACGCGATCAGGAAGCCGTAGAGGAAGTGGACGAGGCGATCGAATTGGTTGCGCTCGAAGCCGAGGAGCTCGTTCAGTCCCTTGCCGGTCAACGCGCTGAACCACGCGTCGTACGGGACCTCGGCATAGGTGTAGTGCGCGCCGAGTTCGTGCAGCGCCGTGAACACGAAGATGCACGTGTAGGAGATCTTCGAGAACGGCAACTTCCGGTACGTCACGGCGAGGCCGATCATCCCCGCGACCGCCAACGCGTTCTCGAGCGCCCAATCGTCGCGGTGCTTCGGCGCGATGCCGAGCGCGACGCCCTCGATCGCGAGCACGATCAAGAGCACCAGGGGAAAGACGACTCGGGATTTCCGGGTAATGGCGGCGAACTCCACGTCGGGGCGCGGTCGCAAGCTAGCTCATCGCGGATGCGCGCGCATCCTCGCGCGACTACGGATCCGAAGCCACGCCGCGGCGAGGGAGCCGGCGCAGCGTGCTAGGCTCCGACGCTCGTTGACCATGGAAATCGAGAACACCGCAGCCGCGCCGGCGATCCGTACACGCGTCGCGAGGCGTCGCGCAGCTTTGTCGCTCCTGCTGCTCGTCGTCGGCACGCTCGCGTGCTCGACGCCGCTGCGCCGCAAGGATTGGTCGCACTACGACGGGCCGGGCGCGCCGTACTTCCATCAAGAGGAAGTCGAGTTCCCGTACGTCGACGATCCGATCGAGCCGGTCAACCGCGTCTCCGCCGGCGTCGATCTGCAACTGACGCGCTACGTCTTCGCGCCGCTCGCGAGCCTGTATCGCCTGCTCGTCCCGCAGACGATTCGCGTGCACCTCGCGAAGGCCGGCGACAACATCCTGTTCCCCACGCGTTTCGTGAACAACTTGCTCCAGGGCAAGTGGGGCGACACGTGGGAGGAGACGTCGCGCTTCGCGGTCAACACGACGGTCGGCCTGCTCGGGCTCTTCGATCCCGCGACGAACATGGGGCTGCATCCGCACCCGGAGGATTTCGGGCAGACGCTCGCGACGTGGGGTTGGAGCAAGAGCCTCTACCTCTACCTGCCGATCGCCGGGCCGAGTTCGGTGCGCGACGGCCTCGGTCTCGTGCCCGATCTCTACACCGATCCGACGACCTACTATCCCGCGGCGTCGATCGCGCGGCGTTTCATCGTGATCAGCGACGAAGTCGACGACGCGCTGCGGGCGGTCGAGACCAACTACGACGCGTATGAACTCGCGCGCACGGTCAGCACGTTGAACCGCGAGGTCGACGTCGAGAACTTCTCGTGGAGCAGCGACCAGAGCGGTCCGACGCAGTCGCTCGAAGCGATCTTCCTCACGCCGAAGGACTTCGACTTCCCCGGCGACGGCGTCACCGACACCGTTCGCATCGCGCAGACCGGCAAATTGCTGCCCTACACGGTGTGGCTGCAACCGAAGAAGGCGCCGCTCGTCTACTTGATCCCCGGCCTCGGCGGACATCGGCTGGGCGACGCGACGCTCGGCCTCGCCGAGATGCTCTATCGCGGCGGCAATTCGGTGGTGACGATCTCCAACCCGACCAACTGGGAGTTCATCAAGTTCGCGGCGAGCGTCGATCTCCCCGGCTACGCGCCGAGCGACGCGCTCGACGTGCACCGCGTGTTGACGGCGATCGACGTGAAGCTCGAACAGCAACGCCCGGGCAGTTTCACGTCGAAACGTCTCGCCGGCATTTCGCTCGGCGCGTTCCTGACGCTGTTCATCGCCGCGAACGAGGGCGAAGGCGAAGCCAAGGACCTGCTGCCGTTCGACGTCTACCTCGCGCTCGATCCGGCGGTGAGTTTCGAGCACGCGGTGCTGCAGCTCGATCGCTTCTACAACGCGCCGTTGGTCTTCCCCGCGCAGGAACGCGCCGCGAAGATCGACGAGATCTTCGGCAAGGTCCTCTACCTCAGCCACGGCGAGCTCGAACCTGGCGCCGCGCTGCCGTTCACGCGGCTCGAGGCGGAGTTCCTGATCGGCCTCTCCTTCCGTCTCGATCTCCAGTTCCTGCTCTTGCAGACGCAGGACCTCCACGACCGCGGCGTGTTGCAGACCGAGCGTTCGTTGCTCTGCCGCTCGTCCGCGTTCCGCGAAGCGTCGGAGTATTCGTACATGGAGTACATGTACGCGTTCATGCTCCCCTACCTCGCCGAACGCAACCTCGGGATCGGCTTCGACGACGCGGGCGCGAAGACGGTCTTCGAGCGTTGCGATCTGCACTCGGTCGAGAGCGGTCTGCGCAAGAACGACCGCGTGCGCATCTTCGCGAACGAGAACGACTTCTTGTTGCGGCCGGAAGACATCGAGTGGTTGAAGTCGGTGCTCGGCGAGCGCGCGCACTTCTTCCCCGCCGGCGGCCACCTCGGCAACTTGCACCGCAAGGCGATCCAGGAAGCGATCAAGAGCGTGGTCGAGCAAGCCGCGCCCGAGAAGCCGTGAACGCGGCGACTCAGCGCTGGAGAGCGCGCGCGTAGAAGCCGCGCACGTCGCGCGTGAACGCCGCGAGGTCCGCGCGGCGGATGTACATCATGTGGCCCGCTTCGTAGTGGCCGAACGTGATTCGATCGGGGACTTCGCGGTCCATGCCGAGGTGTTCGAACGTGTAGTGCGACGCGAAGTACGGCGTCGCCGCGTCGAAGTAGCCGCACGCGACGAAGACGCGCAGCGCCGGATTCGTCGTCATCGCGCGGCGCAGACGCTCGGCGACGTTGAGATAGCGATTCTCGCTGCCGTCGAAGCGCCACGGATGGACGCGGTCGGTCAGGATCTCGTAGACGAGGTCCGATTCGTAGCCGAGGTCGGCGCGCAGATATTGGTTGAGCGCTGCGGTGAACGGACCTTGGATCGCGGCGTAGCTCGGATCGAATTCCGCGCCGGAGCCCGCGGCGTCGCGATCCAGACCGACGAAGCGTGTGTCGAGACGACCGACGGTGCGGCGTTCGTTGCGCAGGAGCTCCTTGTAGAAGCGCCCGTCGTCGATGCGCAGATTCGCTCGTTCGACGAACTCGCGCGACAGGCCGGTGTAGCGTGCGAGTTTCGTCGCGATGTCGGCGCGCTCCGCGTCGGTGAGCGTCGAACCGCGTTGCAACGCGAGCAAGTAGTCGTCTGCGGCGAAACGTTCGACCTCCGCGAGCGTCGTGCGCAGGTCCTTCGAGAGCTCAGGGGAGAGCTTTTGGTGCTGGAACGCCGTCGCCGCGAGCGTCGGTAGGAAGAGCGCGTACGGCAGATCGTTGCCGACATCCATTTCGGCGGTGCCGAAGTTCAGGATCGCGCTGACCAACACCACGCCGTTCAAGTACATGCCGTGGCGCGACTGCAAGTGCTCGGCGAGCGCGGCGGCGCGCGTGGTGCCGTAGCTCTCGCCCACGAGGAACTTCGGACTCGGCCAACGTTGGTTGCGCGTCGCGTAGAGGCGGATGAAGTCGCCGACCGAGCGCACGTCGCCGTCGACGGAGTGGTAGGGATCGTCGCTCTCGCCCGGCGCCGCGCGGCTGTAACCGGTCGTCACCGGATCGATGAAGACGAGATCGGTGACGTCGAGCCACGAGAACTCGTTGTCGATCAAGCGATACGGCGGCGGGCCGCCGAAACCTTCGGGCCCCATGTCGACGCGCTTCGGCCCGAGCGCGCCGAGATGCAACCACACCGACGACGAACCGGGGCCGCCGTTGAAGCTGAACGTGATCGGCCGCGTCGCCGGATCTTCGACGCCGTCCTTCGTGTACGCGACGTAGAAGATCGACGCCTTCTTCTTGCCGTCCTCTTCGCGCAGCACGATCGTCCCCGCCTTCGCGGTGTACGCGAGCTTCTGTCCGCCGATCACGACCTCGTGCTTGGTCGCGATCTCCTTGTCCTGGATCTCGACCTTGTCGTCGTCCTTC
This sequence comes from Planctomycetota bacterium, assembly GCA_021413885.1. Lineage (GTDB taxonomy): Bacteria > Planctomycetota > UBA1135 > UBA1135 > JACRIN01. The sequence goes on along the minus strand of JAIOPM010000025.1, from coordinate 112,706 downwards.
TTCTTCGCGTCGCCGTCGTGCTTGGTGTCCTTGTCGTCGGCGTCGTGCTTCGACTGCGCCGTTTCGGCGGGAGCGGGCTTGGCCTGCGGACTCGTCGCCGCCCGTGACGACGCGCAAGCGAAGAGCAACACGAGGAACGCGAACGACGGGTGCTTCATGGGCGCAGAGGATAGCGCCGGAGTCGCCGCGCGTTCGTCAGGTCGGTGCGCGGTCTGCGTAAGGCGAATGCGTCAGCGCGCGCGCGGACGCGATCGCGCGGGGCGCGGCGCACGCTCGAGCTCGGCCGCGCCTTGCCGGCCGAGGTCGTCGAGCAACGTCGCGACCAGCGCTGTCCAACCGGTCTGGTGACTCGCGCCGAGACCGTGGCCGTCGTCGCCGTGGAAGTACTCGTGGAAGAGCACGAGGTCCTTCCAGTGCGGATCGTTCGCGTAGCGCGCGTCGGAGCCGTGGCACGGACGCGCGCCGCTCTCGTTCGGCAGGAAGAGCCGCGCGAGACGGCGACCGAGCTCTTCCGCGACTTGCCGCAGCGTGAACCAATTGCCCGAGCTGGTCGGGCACTCGACCTTGAAGTCGTCGCCGTAGAAGTGGTGGTAGCGCTCGAGCGCTTCGATCAACAAGTAGTTGACCGGGAACCACACCGGCCCGCGCCAATTCGAGTTGCCGCCGAACAGCGTCGACGTCGCGTCGCCCGGCGCGTAGCGCACTTCGTAGTGCGCGCCATCGACGTCGAGGACGTACGGCTGGTCCGCGTACGTGCGCGAGAGCGAGCGAATGCCGTACGGCGAGAGGAACTCGCTCTCGTCGAGCATGTAGCGCAGCACGCGCGCGAGGCGCTCCTTCGACGGGATCGCGAGCAGGCGCATGTTCCGATCGCCACGGCTCGACGTCGCGTACGCGATGTTGGCGGCGAGGTCGGGACGGTTCTCGAGGAACCAGTTCATGCGCTTCTTGAAACCGGGGAGGCGATCGATCGTCTCTTGTTCGAGGACTTCGACCGCGATCAACGGGATGAGCCCGACCATCGAACGCATCCGCAACGGCAAGTCGTCGCCGTTCTTGTGGATCTGGTCGTAGTAGAAGCCGTCGCGCTCGTCCCACAGTCCTTCTTCGCCGAGCGCGTTCATCGCTTCGGCGATCGCGACGAAGTGCTCGAAGAACTTCGAGGCCATGTCCTCGTACGCGGGCTCGTACTTGGCGAGCTCGAGCGCGATCGACAGCATCGTGCCGCAGTAGAACGCCATCCACGCGGTGCCGTCGGCTTGCTCGAGATGTCCGCCGGTCGGCAACGGCTGCGAGCGATCGAACACGCCGATGTTGTCGAGGCCGAGGAAACCGCCCGAGAAGATGTGCTTGCCGTGGGCATCCTTGCGATTGACCCACCACGTGAAGTTGAGCAACAGCTTCTGGAACGCGCTCGACAAGAACGCTCGGTCGCGCGCGCCGGCGCGGCCCGACTTCTTGTAGATCCGCCAACACGCCCACGCGTGCACCGGCGGATTGACGTCGCCGAGCGCCCACTCGTACGCCGGGATCTGCCCGTTCGGGTGCATGTACCACTCGCGCAGGAAGAGCGAGAGCTGCGACTTCGCGAACTCGATGTCGACGCGCGCGAACGGGATCATGTGGAACGCGAGATCCCACGCGGCGTACCACGGGTACTCCCACTTGTCCGGCATCGAGATGACGTCGCGGTTGTAGAGATGATTCCACGCGGCGTTGCGGCCGGACTTGCGCTCCTCGGGCGGCGCGGGCTGAGCGGGGTCGCCTTCGAGCCACTCGCGCACGACGTAGTAGTAGAACTGCTTCGACCACAGCAAGCCGGCGTACGCCTGGCGCGCGGTCGCGAGCTCTTGAGTCGACAGCCCGGCCGCGACGCGTTGCGCATAGAAGAGATCCGCCTCGCGCGCGCGCTTCGCGACGATCGCGTCGAAGCCGTCGCCGAGCGGTTGCTTCGGCGTCTGATCGAGCGCATGCAGCCGCAAGCGCACGGTGACTTCGCTCTTCGCCGGCACCGTGAAGCGACACACCGCCCCCGCCTTCGTGCCCGTACCGTCCGCGTGGACCGCTTGCTCGTCGCCGTCGATCACGTACGCGTGGAAACCGTCCTTGACGTACGGCGTCGCGTTGCGGACTTGGAAGAGCCGCTCGGTGTTGGTCTCGTTCTCGGTCAAGAGCCACTCGAGCTTCGCGCCCGACGCGCTGCCGACGAGCGCGTAACGCCCGAGCGCCGAATGCTCCGCGATCAAACGCCCGCCGCGATCGATCGTGAGCCGCGGTCGCTCCCCGAACGCCTCGCCGGTGCGGCCCCAACTCCACGTGTTGCGGAACCACAAGGTCGGCACGATCGCGAGCTCCGCCGCTTCCGGCGCGCGGTTCTTCGCCGTGATCAGGATGCAGAGATCCTCGGGCGCGTTCTTCGCGTACTCGACGAAGACGTCGAAGTAGCGATCGCCGTCGAAGATCCCGGTGTCGACGAGTTCGAACTCCGGTTCGGCACGCGAACGCTCGCCGTTCTTCGCGACGAGCTCCTCATACGGGAACGCGCGCTGCGGATATTTGTAGAGCGCACGCATGTACGAGTGCGTCGGCGTCGCGTCGAGGTAGTAGTAGCACTCCTTGACGTCCTCGCCGTGATTGCCTTGCGGTCCGGTGACGCCGAAGAGACGCTCCTTCAAGATCGGATCGCGACCGTTCCAAAGTCCGAGCGCGAAACACAGACGACCTTGGCGATCCGAGAATCCGAAGAGCCCGTCCTCGCCCCACCGGTACGCGCGACTGCGCGCTTGATCGTGCGTGAAGTAGTCCCACGACGAACCGTCGGCCGAGTAGTCCTCGCGCACGGTGCCCCACTGACGTTCCGCGACGTAGGGACCCCAACGCTTCCAGTTGGAAGCGCGTGACGCGTCTTCCTCGAGTCGGCGTGACTCGGGGTCGTCGTACTTGGGGCGCGAGGACATCGGGGCGGGGGCGGCGGTTCGTCTTCGGTCTTCGTCGGTCTCAGCGTGGAGCGCGATGCCCCGTTTCGTCGATGAGGGCTTCGACGCGCGATCGGAAGCTCTTTCCGAAGCGCCCGTCGCGGCCTTGACAGCCCCGCCGCCGGCGGAAACCCTCTTCGGCCCTCGTTTGTCACGCCCGCGTCCCATCACGCCTCCTTATATTCCGCGCTCGAGCCCAAAGTGAGCACCAACCGCGTCGCCGTCGTCGAATCCAACTTCGACGCCTATCTCGCCGAAGCGCCGACCGACGTCGCGCCGCGGGACGGCGAGGCGCCGTTGCGCGAAGGCGGTCGTTTGACGGCGCGCAGGGCGATCGAGCTCTTCGAGTGCCAACTCGAGAGCCGCGCGCTCGACGTCGCCGCCCGCGAGCTGAAGCGCACGGGCCGCAGCTTCTACACGATCGGCAGCGCCGGTCACGAGAACAACGCCTGCCTCGGCGCGCTGTTGCGACTCGACGATCCGTGCATCCTCCACTATCGCTCCGGCGCTTTGATGATGGCGCGGGCTCGGCGCTTACCGGGATCGACGCCGGTTTTCGACACGTTGTTGTCGTTGACGGCGTCGAAGGACGATCCGATCTCGCACGGCCGCCACAAGGTTTGGGGCAGTCGAGCGCTCTGGGTCCCGCCGCAGACTTCGACGATCGCGTCGCACCTGCCGAAAGCGAGCGGTCTCGCGATCGCGATCGGCCTCGCGCGCCGGCTCGGCGTCAAGAACGACCTCGCGGCCGATTCGATCGTGTGCTGCAGCTTCGGCGATGCGTCCTTCAACCACGCGACCGCGCTCGCCGGCATCCACGCCGCGCGTTGGGCGAAGCGCCGCGGCTCGCCCGTGCCCGTGCTCTTCGTGTGCGAGGACAACGGCATCGGCATCTCGGTCGAGACACCGAAGGATTGGATCGCCGAGAACACCAAGAACGTCGCGCACCTCCAATACTTCCACGCGCGCGGCGAGCTCGACGAGATCTACGACGTCGTCGCCGACGCGATCGAGAGCTGCCGCCGCTCGCGCACGCCGACGTTCCTGCACCTCGAGACCGTGCGGCTCTGGGGCCACGCCGGCAGCGACGTCGAGACCACGTACCGCACCCTCGAAGAGATCGAGACGGTCGAGCGCGGCGATCCGTTGCTCGCGAATGCCAAGCGCCTGATCGAAACCGGCGCGGCGACGCCGAAGGAACTGCAAGCACTCGTCCGCGACGTGCGCGCTCGCGTCAACGCGGCCGCGGAGGAAGCGGCGCGGCGGCCGAAGCTAGCGACGCGCGAAGAAGTGATGGCGCCGCTCGCGCCGTACGACGCCGAACGTTGCGCGCGCGCCGCGATCCGCGCCCGCGATCCGGAGAAGCGCCAACGCGCGTTCGACGTGCTCCCGGAGAAGCAGACCAGCGCGACGAAGAAGACGCTCGCGGCGCACGTCAACGCGGCGCTCGCCGACGAGCTCGCGCATCGGCCGGAGCTCGTCCTCTTCGGCGAAGACGTCGGCAAGAAGGGCGGCGTGTACGGCGTCACCGCGGGACTGCAGAAGCGCTTCGGCCTAGGCCGCGTCTTCGATTCGCTGCTCGACGAGACGTCGATCCTCGGGCTCGCGCAGGGCATGGCGCACGTCGGGCTCCTGCCGATCCCGGAGATCCAGTACCTCGCGTACATCCACAACGCGCTCGATCAACTGCGCGGCGAAGCGTGTTCGCTCTCGTACTTTTCGTCGGGCCAGTTCACCAACCCGATGGTCGTGCGCGTGCAAGGTCTCGCCTACCAGAAGGGTTTCGGCGGGCACTTCCACAACGACAACTCGATCGGCGCGTTGCGCGACATTCCCGGCCTGATCCTCGCGACGCCGTCGCGCGGCGACGACGCGGCGAAGATGTTGCGCGGTTGCTTGACGGTCGCGAAGGAGTGCGGACGCGTCGTGTGCTTCCTCGAGCCGATCGCTCTCTATCACGAGCGCGACCTCTACGCCGACGGCGACAACCAGTGGTTGTTCGAGTATCCGGCCCCGACGCAAGCGCTCTTCCCCGGCGAAGTCGGCGTCTATCACGCCGAGCACTGCCAACTCCTGATCGTCTCGTACGCGAACGGTCTGCGCCTGTCGTTGCGCGCTGCGAAGCGCTTGAAGGACGACTTCGGCATCCAAGCGCGCGTGCTCGACCTGCGCTGGCTCAATCCGTTGCCGATGGAGTCGGTCGCGGTCCACATCGCGGCGTGCGAGCACCTCCTCGTCGTCGACGAATGCCGCGCGACCGGTGGCGGCATCGCCGACGCGATCATCGGCGGTCTCGCCGAAGCGGGCTTCAACGGCGTCGCGGGTTCCGTGCGCGCGGCCGATTGCTACGTGCCGCTCGGCGCGGCGACGGCCGCGGTGTTGGTCGGCGAGGACGAGATCGTCGCGATGGCCCGCAAGGTGTGTGCATGAGCCGCGTCGCAATCTTCTGCGCTGGCCGCGGGTCGTACACGGAACGCGCGCTGCGCTCGCTCCCGCCGGACCATCCGTTCGTCGCGCGCGCGGAAGAGCTGCGTGCCGAGCTCGACTTGCAATCGTTGGTCTCGATCGATCACGCGCCGAAGTTCGATCCCAAGCTCCACCTCGCGCCCGCCAACGTCTCGCCGTTGATCTGGCTCGTGACAATGATGGACGCGGCGGGCGCGTCGAAGTTGCACGACGTCGTCTGCGTCGGCGGCAACTCGATGGGTTGGTACACGGCGCTCGCGGTCGCGGGCGCGCTCGGCTTCGACGACGGCTTCCGTCTCGTGCAGGAGATGGCGATCCTGCAGCAGGATTCGGCGAGCGAATCCGGCGGCGGCCAAGTCATCTATCCGCTCGTCGACGACGAGTGGCGGCCGGATGCGCTGAAGCGCGCGGCGGTCGAGGCCGCGATCGCGAGCTCGAACGGCGCCGCCTTCCATTCGATCGACCTCGGCGGCTACGCGGTGCTCGCGGGAACCGAGGCGGGCATCACGCACCTGCTCGGCACGTTGCCGTCGCTCAAGCTCGGTTCCACGACCTATCCGTTCCGCTTGATGCAGCACGGTCCGTATCACACGCCGCTCTGCGCATCGGTCGCGGCTGCGGCGCGCGAGCGGCTCGCCTCGCTCGAGTTCCACCGCCCGTCGATGACGCTGATCGACGGCCGCGGTGTGCGTCACACACCGTGGTCGGCGTCGCCGCAGGAGCTGCGCGGCTACACACTCGGGGCGCAAATCGTCGAGCCCTACGATTTCACGTCGAGTGTGCGCGTCGCTCTGCGCGAGCACGCGCCGGAACACATCGTGTTGCCCGGCCCCGGCAACTCTCTGGGCGGCGTGTGCGGCCAGGTGTTGATCGCTGAGGGCTGGGCCGGGATCCGCTCGCGGACCGAGTTCGTGGCTGCCCACGAGCGCGATTCGGGCATCGTCCTTTCGATGCGGCGCTGACTTCGCGGGAATTTCGCGTTGCGTTGTCGGCGTTCGCGCCAAGGCATGAGCACGCGAGCTCGATCGGGCCGCGCCCAGCATGCTCGCTCTCCTCTCCGTCCAAGATCCGACCGAGTCCGCGTTGGCCTGGATGCACACCCACGCGGCGGCGGATGCAGCGTTGGTCGCCGGTCGTCTCGACGAGGCGCGCGCCGGCTTCGAGCATTGCCGCGAGCTCGAGCCCCAGAACGCGACGATCGCCTACGCGCTCGCCTGCGTCGCGGCCCGCTCGGGCGATCTCGATCGAGCGTTCGCTGCTCTCGACGACGCGCGCAATCTCGGCTTCCGCGACGCGGCGCTCGCGGAGTGGGACGCGGACCTGGAGTCGCTGAAGCACGATTCACGTTGGCCGCTGTTCACCTCCGCACGCGACACCACCAACGAGCTCACCCAACTCCCGGTCTTCCCGTGGATCACAACGAGCGCGACAAAGGACTGGGACTTCACGGCCTTCGCCGAAGTGTCGGTTCCCGGTGAGTGCGTCATCGTCGGCGACTCGCTGGGGCGCGTGAGGCGTCTGAATCTCCGCACCGGAGAGTGGGTCTGCGACTACGAGCCGGTCAACGGACCTGTGTGGCGGATCGCTACGCATCCTGGAGCCGCCGAGTTCGCGGTACTGACCACTCGCGCGCAACTGAGCTTCTTCCGTTGTGACGAGTCCGCACCGTTCGCGCGAGGCCTCGCGTTCCCAGAGGTCTATTCGGGGCCGTGGATCTATCCGTTCTGGTCGTACCTGGAATACAGCCCCGACGGTATTCGCGTCGCAACACGGAGCACGAAGCGCGGCGCCGGAGTTTGGAGCTCACGAGGCGAGAAGCTGTACGACTTGGAACCTACCGGTATGGAACCGTCGTGCGTCGACCTGGCGTGGAGCGCCGACGGAACTTCGATCGCGCTACGGAAGGGACGCGAGCTCACGCTCTACGACTCGACGAGCGGCGAGATTCTCGATCGACTCATGACGCCCTCCGACATTCTGTGCGCTCGCTTCGATCCGACGGGCGCACGTCTGGCAACGGGCCACGCCGACTCCACCGTGCGACTGTGGGACGCGTGCACGTTCGCGCCGATCGGATCGTTCAAGGTGCCCGATGACCCGGTCTTCCGCGAGGTACGAACGGTCAACTCGCTCGCGTTCACGCTCGACGGCGCGCGTCTCGCCTACGCGGCGTGCGAGGCCGTCTACTTGGGTGTGCTCGATGCGCGTACCGGAGCGAGAGTCTTCGAGTGCGACGGCTTCGACGGCCATTGGTGCGAGCCGGTAGGACTTCTCGTCGACCACGACGCGTCCAGCATCCTGTACTCACCAGGCTGCGGCGGGTGGATCCAAGGGACGCGCGTGGGCAAGTTCGAACGCTTCCCCTCGATGCAGGGGAATACTCCGCGTGTGAATCGGAGCGGACTGGTCGCGTTCTCATCCGGCGACGGTGTCGTCTGCTTCGATGTCGAGCGACGCGTCATCCGGTGGACGCGGTCGCTGCCGAACAGCGTCGCAGTTCCTCAGGCGGGTTCGGGACACTTCGGCGTCGTGCCGCGCACGATCTCGACGCTTTGGGTCGTTCGCGGCTACTCCGGCGACGAACGAGAGCCGCTCGTCACGCATGCGACCAGCCTCTTCGATCCCAAGCGGGTGCGGGCTTCGCTCGACGGAGTCGAGCTCGAGCTCTGGCGCTGAATCGGCGCCACGAGCCGGCGCTCGCTCGCCGCCAGTTTGAGCGAATCGGCGAGCGTGTAGGATGGCGCGTGCGCCGCGGAACGCATGTCGTCGTCTCAGTCATCTTCCTCTCGGGGCTCGATCGAGGAGCCGTCGGCCTGTGATGCGGATGCGTGCGGCAAGAGGCGGTGGCTCGCGCCGCTCGTCGTCGCTCTGCTCGCGGCCGCGACGTTGCCGTGCACGGTCCACGGTTGGTACGACCCGTCGAACGACGGGTCGATCTACATCGCTTGCGCGCGAGCGCTCAACCGCGGCGAAGGCTACGAGTATCTCGGCGAAGCGTTTCGCGTGCGGCCGCCGGGGTTCGCGGTGTTGCTCGCGCCGTTGCTCGCGTGGCGCGGGTTCGATGCGTACGCGCTGAATCTGTTCGTCTCGTTGTGGGGCGTGCTCGCGGTCGCGTTGCTCTTCGCGTGGGCGCGGCCTCGCACCGGAACGGCGGTCGCGGCGGGGATCGCGGCGCTCGCGTGGGTCACGCCGACGTTCCAGAAGCTCTCGAATCAGACGTTGAGCGACGTGCCCGGCGTCGCGTGCGTCTTCGCGTGCTTGCTGCTCGAGCGGCGCGCGAGCGCGAAGCCGTCGATCGGTCGTGACATCGCGCTCGGCCTCGCGATCGCGGCGGGAGCGTACGTCCGCACGTTGCTCGTCGTGATGTTGCCGGCGGTGATCATCGCGCGTTGGTTCGCCGAGCGTCGGAACGGCGAACGCAGCGGTCTCTTCCACTTCGCGCGACGTCGCGCGCTCCTCGTGTCGGTGGTCGCGATCCTCCCGCTGCTCCCGTGGAGCATTCGCAACTCGCGCGCGGAAACCGGAGGGCCCGCGGAGCAGACGATGCTCTCGTCCTACTGGACCGGGATGTGGCACGCCGACGAAGGCGATCCGTCGTCGCCGGTGCGACCGCTCGGCGCGCTCGTCGATCGCACGTGGCAGCGCACCGGACAAGTCGTGTCGACGCTAGGCACCAACCTCGAGACGGAATTCGGCGGCGCGCCGGCGTGGCCCGGAGGAGCGGTGTTGCTCGCGCTCGCGCTGTGCACCGTTTGCCGTCGGCGCGAAACGGGCGACGTCTTCTTCGTGTTGACGATGGGCATCCTCGTCACCTACTTCGCGTTCGAGGATCGCTTGACGTTGCCGGCCTGGGCGCTCGTTCTGCCGCTCGCGGCGGAGAGCCTCGTTCGCGTCGTCGCTCGCTTCGCTTCCACGCGCGCGGCCCACGTCGTCGTCGCAGGTTGCTTCGCCGTCGCCGCGATCTTCTGCGCTCACCCGCATCGCGGGTGGGATGAAATCGCCGCGCGCGACAAGGCGTGGCGCGAAGTGACGCAGAGTTTCGCGGAGCGGTTGCCGCTCGACGCGCGCCTCGCTTCCGTTTGCGGCTGGCACTACGAGGCGTTCCTCGATCGCCACGTCTACAACCTCGGTTTCTCCATGCGGCGCGCGAAGGGTTACGCGGGCGCCGAGGCGGTCCTGAAGCGCCGCGAGATCGACGCGGTGTTGCGCGCCGACCTCGACGGCTCGGCGGCGGGTCTGCGGCCGGAGCTCGAACGTCGCTTCCGCGTCGAGCCCGTGCCCGGCGGCGCCGTGTACTGGATCCGCGAGCGCTGAGCGCGCGGGTAGACTGAAGTCGGATCTACGCGCATGCCTTCACGTTTCGCCCTTCGCGGTCGAGCTCTTCACCGTCGCCTCGCGACCGCGTTCGCGTTGCTCGTCGCCGTGCTCGCGAGCTGCACGCACCACGACAAGCCCCAGCGCATCGTCGTGATCTCGCTCGACACGCTGCGCTACGACGCGCTCGCCGCGATGCCGCTCTTGCGCGCGCGCGCGCCGAAAGCGCGCGTCTTCGAACGCCACTACGCCGCGACGTCGTGCACGCAGCCGACGCACGCGACTTTGCTCACCGGCCTCGCCCCGTGGCAACACGGCGTGTCGCGCAACGGGCTCGTGCTCGGCGACGACGTCGAGACGCTCGCCGAGCGTCTGCAAAAAGCCGGTTGGTCGACCAGCGCCGTCGTCGCGTCGATTCCGCTCGCGCGCGTCTTCGGTTTCGCGCAGGGCTTCGATCACTACCGCGACGCGTTCGAGAAGAAGATGGCCTTCCGGACGTGGGACGGAGTCGACGTCGGCGACAAGCCTTTCTACTCGCTCGGGGTCCACGTCGCGGACGAAGCGGTCGCCGCACTCGACGAAGCGAGCGGCGAACATCAGTTCTTCTTCTTCCATCTCTTCGACGCGCACGCGCCGTACGGCGACACCGGCGGCGACATGAAGGAGCTGTGGTCACCCGCGCGAATCCTCGCCGAGCTGAAGAAGGGCGCGGACGCGCCGTCGTCGATCCGCGACGCGCGCGCCGCCTACGATCGCGACGTGACGGCGATGGACGGCGCGGTCGAGCGCGTGCTCGCGCGCCTCGAGCGCGACGCGGAGAAATACGACACGCACATCGTGATCCTCGCCGACCACGGCGAGAGTTTCGGCGAAGGCGGCGTGTTGAGCCACGGCTCGCGCATCACCGAGGAGCAGATCCATGTGCCGTTGATCTTGCTTTCGCCGCGCGTGCAACCCGGTGTCGAGAAGCGCGCGGTCGGAACACTCGACGTCGCGGCGACTCTCGCGGCGCTCGCCGGTCTCCCGCCGCTGCCTTCCGGCGGTCGCGACCTCACCGCCGCGACGATTCCGCCCGGCGCGGTCTTCGGCATGCGGCGCACGTATGCCGAGCCGTACAACGATTCGCGGAGCGACGGCAAGGTCGACGTGATCAGCGGCGAGGACTTCTACGTCGTCGAAGGCGCCGACGTCTTCACCGGCGACGCGAAAACCGTGCGCAAGAACGACGTCGAGGGTTCGGAGCTCGACGGCGAGCATGCGGCGAAAGTCGGGCGACTGTTCGCGACGTTCGCGGAGGCGCTCAGCTCGCGCGCGAACAACGCGGTCACCGACGAGGCGACGCGCGAGGCGTTGAGGGCGCTCGGGTACACGGACAGTTGAGGCGTCGCGCGTGAAGGAGCTCGTCGAAGCGATTCGCGCGGATTCGACGGCGGCGGCGAAGAAGATCGTGGCGCGCGAGCCGGAGCTCGCGAAGAAGCCGCAAGTCGTCCTCGACGTCGCGCGGTTCGCGCGTGCGGAAATTCTCGAGGCGTTGCTCGCGGCCGGCGGCGACCGCGACGCGAAGGACGACCACGGCTTCACCGCGCTGGATTTCGCGCGCGTGCACGGCAAACGCGAGCTCGTCGCGCTGCTCGAAAACCGCGCGGCGCCCGCTCGGCCGCAATCGCCGAAACGCCGCTAGAGTGTCGGCCCCCCACTTCACCGTCGGAGTCCCACACACCATGCATCGATCGTTCCGTCTCGCCGTCGTCGTCGCACTCGGCGCCGTCGCTTCCGCTCACGAACGCGAGTTCACGCAAAGCCGCGACTGGTTTCTGCCCTACCAGGGCGAACACGAAATCGAGTTGCGCAACTTCTTCGACACGAACACCGGCGACTACAAGGGCCAGCTCGAATACGAGTACGGCGTCACGTCGTGGTTCGCGATCGAGCCGGGGATCGAGATCAAGGAGAAGCCGAACGGCGAGTACGAAGTCGAAGGCGCGGAGCTCGAGTTCCGCTTCCACTTCCTCGAGTTCGATTACGACAAGTGGCTGCCCGCGCTCAACGTCGAATACGAGCAACCGTTCGAGGACAAGGACGGCGACGAGCCGGCCGTCGAATTGAAGACCGTGCTCTCGCGCTACGGCAAGAACGGCCACGACTTCACCGTCAACCTGAACGTCGGCAAGCAGCTCTCGGGCGAGAAGGAATCCGAGAGCGAAGCGACGGCGGGCTACATCATGCCGCTCCATCCGGATGCGGAGCCGTCGGCCGGTTGGCACGAAGGTCTGCGCGCGGGCGTCGAGCTCGTGCAGGACTTCGAGGAACACGACACGCGCGTCGGGCCGCTGTTCGTCTACCGCGCGACCGGGCATTGGAACGTGCTCGGAAGCTACCTGTTCGCAGTCGATGACCGCGGCGACACGAACTCGGATCAGCTGACGCTGATCCTCGAGTTCGAGTTCTAGCTCGTTCGAGACTCGCTCGTCCGCCGCGCGCGCGCTTCCCTTGTGGGATCCGCGCGCGCGGCGTAGCCTCGCAGGCGTCCCTCGATCGAAGGAGCTCGCCATGCAAGTTCTCGTCGCTCTCGCTCTCGCGTTCACCGCCGCGCCGTTCGTCGTTCAAGAGCCCGCGCCGAAGCCGCCCGAGCAGACGAAGGGACAGAAGCAGGAGAAGGTCGAGCCGCCGCTCTACGACGAGAAGGCCGACGCGAAGGCCGACATCGGCGCCGCCGTCGCGAAGGCGAAGAAGGAGAACCGGCGCGTCCTCATCCAATGGGGCGGCAACTGGTGCATCTGGTGCAAGCGGCTCGACAAGACGCTGCACGCCAACGCCGACCTCGCGAAGAAGATCCAGTACGAGTACGACGTCGTGCACGTCGACATCGGGCACTCGGACAAGAACATGGAGCTCGCCGCGAGCTACCAAGCCGACTTCAAGTCCGCGGGCGTGCCGTTCCTCACCGTGCTCGACGGCGAGGGCAAGCTGATCGTCAATCAGGAAACCGGCGCGCTCGAATCGAAGGAGGAAGGCAAGCACGAACACGACGTCGCGAAGGTGCTCGCGTTCCTCGAGCAACATCAAGCGCCCTACCTCGAAGCTCGCGCCGTCTACGACGCGGCGTTCGCGCGCGCGAAGGCCGAGAAGAAGCACGTCTTCCTGCACTTCGGCGCGCCGTGGTGCGGTTGGTGCCATCGCCTCGAGAACTGGTTGGCGGCCGAGGAGATCGCCGCGATCTTCGCGAAGGACTTCGTCGACGTGAAGATCGACCAGGACCGCATGAAGGGCGCGGCGGAGATCCAGAAGCTCTTCCCGAAGAGCGACAAGGCCGGCATCCCGTGGTTCGCGTTCCTCGACGCCGACGGCAAGACGCTCGCGGAGAGCACGATGCCGGACGGCAACAACACCGGCTATCCGGCCGAAGAGGCGGAGATCGCGCACTTCATGACGATGCTCGAAGCCGCGCGCATCCGGATGCTGCCGGGCGAGGTCATCGCACTGAAGGCGTCGCTGGTCGCCGAGGCGGCGAAGCTCAAGCGCGCGCAGCACTGAGCAGACGCGACTAGCTCTTCTTCTTCGACCCGCGCAGGCGCAGGTACGCCTCGATGAACTGATCGAGGTCGCCTTCGAGCACCGAATCGATCTTGCCGATCTTCAGCTCGGTGCGGTGGTCGTTGACCATTTGGTACGGGTGCATCACGTACGAGCGGATCTGGCTGCCGAACTTGACCTCGCCCTTCGCGCCGTAGAGCGCATTGAGCTCCTTGTCGCGCTCGGCCTGGCGCATCAGGATGATCTTCGCCTTGATCATCGCCTTCGCCATCTCGCGGTTCTTGAGCTGCGAGCGCTGGACCTGACACCGCACGACGATGCCGGTCGGGATGTGCGTCATGCGCACCGCCGACTCGACCTTGTTGACGTTCTGACCGCCGGCGCCGCCGGAGCGCATCGTGTCGACCTCGAGGTCGCCGTCCTTCAGCTCGACGTCGGTGATGTCGTTCTCGACCTCGGGCGTGACGTCGACCGCGGCGAACGCGGTGTGACGGCGCGCTTGCGCGTCGAACGGACTGATGCGCACGAGCCGGTGCACGCCGATCTCGGCCTTCAAGAATCCGAACGCGTACTCGCCGATGACGTGGATCGTGCCGGAGCGAATGCCGCCCTCGGTCTCGGGCGTGATCTCGACCTCCTCGACGGTGAAGCCCTTCTTCTCGGCCCAGCGCGTGTACATGCGCAGGAGGATCGCGGCCCAATCGCACGAGTCGACGCCGCCGGCGCCGGGCGAGAGTTGCACGAACGCGCTGTTGCGATCGAGCGGCTCGCCGAGCATCAAACGGAAGTCGAGCTTGGCGAGCGCTTCGTCGGCCTGCGCGAACGCCTTCTCGATCTCGGCCGCAACTTCGGCCTGGCCGGCTTCACGGCCCATCTCGACGAAGAGCTCGACGTCCTCGAGCAACTTCTCGACCTTCTCGATCGGGTCGGCGACGGAACGCGCCGCCTTCTTCTCCGCGATCAGCTTGCGCGAGCGTTCTTGCTCGGACCAGAACTCGGGCGCGTTCTCGGCCTCGGTGATCTCGGCCGAGCGTTTGGCGAGGGCAGCGTAGTCAAAGCCCCTCCTTCAGCCCGGAGAGGCGAGTCTGGGTGGCCTGCGCGCGTTGCAGGTAGTCGTCGAGCGATGCCATGGGGCGAAGATTCTAGGACGCGGACCGCGCCGCCGCCAACGCTCACTTGCTGGCGAGCGGTTGTGCGGGGCGTTGCAGCCAATCGAGCACGCCCTCTTCGCGGATCAGGCGCTCGATCTCGGCGCGTTCGCGCGGCACCAGCGACGACACGACCTCGCAACCGGTCTCGGTGACGATCACGACGTCCTCGATGCGGATGCCGATGCCGGTCTCGGTCTCGTAGAGCCCGGGCTCGACCGTGAACGCGACGCCGGGCACCAACGGCTTGTCGTAATCGCCGACGTCGTGGGCCTCCATGCCGATGTAGTGGCAGGGGCCGTGCTTCTGGAACTTGGAGACGCCGCGCGCCTTGAAGACTTCGCCGCACGCGCGCGACACGCTCGAGATCGTCGCGCCGGGTTTCACCGCCGCGATGCCGGCCTTCTGGGATTCGAGGACGATGTCGTAGAGCTCGGCCTGGCGCGGCGAGAACGTGCCGTTGACCGGCCACGAGCGCGTGATGTCGCACGTGTAGTGGTCGACCTCGGGCGCGTAGTCGATCAGCAGCATCTCGCCGTCCTGCATCGTGCGCGCGGAAGCCATGTAGTGGAGGACGAGCGAGTTCGCGCCCGAGCCGACGATCGCGTTGTACGCGGCGCCGGCGGCGCCTTCTTTTTGTTGGATGAAGCTCATCAACCCGTCGAGCTCCCACTCGCCGATCCCGGGCCGCGTCGAACGCATCGCCTCGGCCATCGCGAGCGCGCCCGAGCGTCCGGCGCGGCGCATCGCGCCGATCTCTTCGATCGTCTTCACGCGGCGCATCTCGTCGAGCACCGGACTGAAGTCCTTCACGTCCGCCTTGAAGAGCTCGCGCAACTGCGCGGAGAGTTGATCCTCGCGACTCTTGCGGCCGTCGAGCGGATCCTTCGCTTGCGCGTCGTCGGCTTCCGCAGCTTGATCGAAGCAACCGGTCAACGCGACGTACGGCTCGGTCGAGATCCAGATCGTCTTGTCTTGCGCGGTCAGCGTCTCGAGCGTCTTGACGAGCTGCGACGACTTCTTGATCTCGTCGACGCCGGTCAGCTCCTTCACCCAGTCGTCGCTCGCGTCCCAGATCTCGCCGTCCCAACTCTCCTTCATCGTGTTGCGCGCGGGAAGGAAGAGCGTCGTGCGCGCCGTCGCGACGTCGACGATCACGGTCGCGCCGGAACTCTCGATGCCGGTGAGGTACCAGAAGACCTTGTCCTGCGTGAAGCGGCGGTAGTCGCGCGGCTCGGGCAAACCGCGGACGAGGACGATGCCGTTCTTCAAGCCCGCGCACAGCGCCTTGCGCCGACCGACGTGGAAGTCCTTGCCGAGGCCGCAGACTTGGCGGCCGTCGCCGGAGCGTTCGACGGTCTTCACGTCCTGCGCGGACGCGTCGAGCGCGAGAACGAGCGCCATCAACGGCGCGACGAACGACGTGAACGAACGTTGGCGAGCGAAACGCGCTTTCATGGGCCGGAGGATAACTCTAGGCTCCGACACGCGCCGTAAGTTCTCCGAACGGGATCGGACGCGGCGATGCAAACGAAGCGAGCATGAGCGCGAAGAACGGCATCGGGCGCAAGCTCGCGATCTCGGCATTGAGCGGTCTCTGCGCGCTCGTCGCCGTCGAAGTCGGTTTGCGCGTCTTCCGTCCCGTCGGCTTCATGAAGCCCGAGGCGCCGCGCGATCGCGACGGCGGCGCGTGGCACGGCACGATCCATCGGCCGAGTGCGACGAAGGGGCTCGCGTACGAACTCGCGCCTTCAGTCGATCAGGATTCGCTCGGCGTGCGCGTGAAGACCAATGCGCTCGGGCTGCGCGATCACGAGCTCCTCGACGCGTCGACGCCGAACCTTTTCCGCGTGCTCGCGGTCGGCGACTCGGTGACGTTCGGTTACCGCGTCGACGAGCCTGATTGTTTCGCGAGCGTGCTCGAGCGCGAGCTCGCGAACTCCGCGTTGGCCGAGACCCGCGTCTTCGACGTGCTCAACCTCGGCGTGTCGGGTTATTCGACGCGGGACGAACTCGCAGCGTTCGAAGGGAAGTGGCTCGCGCTCGAACCGCGGCTCGTGCTCCTGAACTATTGCCTCAACGATCCCGAGATCGAACCGATGCAGCAGTTGCAGCGCGTCTTCGTCGCTCCGCGTTGGTGGCAGTACAGCCATCTCCTGCGCTTCCTCGTGCAGAAGTGGCAAGTGAAGAACGTCCAAGCGCTCGGCGGCGGCAACTACTTTCGTTACCTGCACGCGCCGAGCGAGCCCGCGTGGCGCAGCGTCGCCGACGGCTTCGCGCGTTTCGGCGAGCTCGGCCGCGACCATCGCTTCCACGTCGTGCTCGCGATCTTCCCGCTCTTCTCGCCGAAGCCGTGGAAGGACTATCCGTTCCGCGGCGTGCACGCGCAGGTCGCGAACGAAGGCGCGAAGAACGGTTTCGCGGTGCTCGATCTGTTGCCGCGCTTCGAGCGCGAGGATCCGGCGAGCCTCTTGATCGATCCGAAGGACTCGCACCCGAACGCGTTCGGCCATCGCATCGCGGCCGAGGAGATGCTGCACTTCCTCGAAGCGCATCCCGAGCTGCTCGCGTCGTCGAAGTAGTCGAACGACTACAATCCGCGCGATGCGCATCGAGTTGCCGACCGTCGAGGGACGCTTCCTGCGTCGCTACAAGCGGTTCTTCGTCGACGTCGAGCTCGCGAACGGCGAAGTCGTCGTCGCGCATTGTCCGAACACGGGCTCGCTGCTCGGTTGTCTCGTCGAAGGCGCGCGCGTGATCCTGCGCGACAGCCAGGACATGGAACGCAAACTGCGCTACGTCTTCCAAGCGATCGAGATCGGTGGAGCGTGGGTCAACGTCGACACGTCGCTGCCGAACCGCGCGGTCTTCGAAGCAGTCGAGGCGGGCAAGATTCCGGAGCTCGTCGGCTACGCGCGCGTCGAGCGCGAGAAGAAGTACGGCGAGGCGAGCCGCATCGATCTGCTGCTGACCGGCAAGAAGGGTGAGCTCTGCTACGTCGAGGTCAAGAACACGACGCTCGCCGACGGCCGCACCGCGATGTTCCCCGACTCGGTGACCGAACGCGGGCTCAAACATCTCGTCGAGCTCGGCAACATGGTCGAGCAAGGCCACCGCGCCGTGCAGTTCTTCTTCGTCAGTCGCTCCGACTGCCGCGACTTCCGTCCCGCCGCGCATATCGACCCGAAGTACACGGCGGGCCTGACGAGAGCCGCCGCGCGGGGCGTCGAACTCCTCGCCTACTCGACCCGCGTCGCGCCGGATCGTTTGACGCTCGGCAAGCGCTTGCCGATCACGCTCTAGTTCGCCGACGAAGCGGCGACCGCGCTCACTCCTGCTTCTGACTCTGCGCTTGCGCCTGCGTGATCGCCGCGGCGAGTTTGGTTTCGTCGAGGGCGATCTCGAAGAGTTGCACGCCCGCGGCTTCGACCACGTCCAGCTTCAGGTCGACGCCGTCGACGGCCTGCCACGTGCCGTTCTCGTCGCCGCCGACTTGGACGTAGAACATCACCGCCATCGTGCCGATCCCGGACATGCGCGCTTGGCCTTCGCCGTTCCCGTCGAGGTCGAACCATGCGCCGCCTTCACCGTCGGTCGATGCGGCGGGCTGCAGCGAAACGTAGAGGTGCGCGCCGCCGGGCAACGTCGGCGCCGGCCGCACGGCGATGCGCACAGTCGGCGCGCGACGCAGCGTGACCGTCTGATCGGCGATGACCTTCTCGAGGCGCAACAGACAGAAGCCCTCGGCCTGGATCTGGACGTTGGCGCCCGAGCCGTCGTGGGTGACGTTCGCCTTGCCGTTGCTGATCGGGCCGTACTCCTGCTGCTCTTCGCCCGAGGCGTCGGTGAAGTTGCGCACGAACCAACCCTGCTTCACCGGCTCGCCGTGATCGTCGACGATCGTGAGGTGCACGACCTGATGGCTGCCGCGCAGGTCGAGCGGATCGAGCCGCGGATCGGTGGTCGTCTCGTTCGCGCGCACGACGACGTCGGGGATCTGACGGAGCTCGTTCCACTGCATCCCGTCGTGCAACGTGAGCGTGTACGAACCCGGCAGCAGGCGTCGCATCAGGAACGAGCCGTCCGACGCGACCTGCACGTTCTCGTCGCCGTCGCCGCCCTCGCCGCCGACGCGAGCGGCTTGCACCGTCAGCATCTCGCCTTGCGCGGTCTCGTCGCGCACGATGCGTCCGGTGATCGCGCCGGTCGCGGTCAGACGCAGGACGAGCTCCTGATCGCCGCGCCGCGCGACGAACGGCACGGTGCGCAGTTCGCCCGACGCCGCGGAGAGCACGAAGTCGTCGCCCGTCGGCTTGCCGCGGATCTCGAAGTGTCCCTGCTCGTCGCTGCGCGCGGCGGCCCACCAGTTGTCGGCGCCGCCGAACTCCATCGGCTGGTTGTCGTCCTGCACGTAGTGCGTGCGCACGTTGATCGACGCTTGCGGCGCCGGCGTGCCGGCTTCGTCGACGACCGAGCCGGCGAAGACCGCGGGCAGATCTTCGACGACGATGTCGCCGAGGTCGTACGTCCCCTTCGGCAACGGCGACGGCAAATCGCGCGAGCCCTGCGCGAGATCGCCGGAGCGCGGGCTCTCGAGCTTGACCACCATCGTGTTGCCCGCCTGCGTGTTGCCGCGCGTGTTGGTGTCGAGCCGAAAACTCCCGTTCTCGTCGGTGCGCGGGTTGCCGAGCATCTGTCGGTACTCGCGGCGTCCGGTGACGCGCAGACCGACTTCGACCTGGCGACGCGCGATCGGCGCACCCGCGGAGTCGACGAGCCGCGCGACGAGCGTCGTGACGTCGGTCCCGAGGCGCAACGTGACCTCGGCTTTCTCGCCGGCGCGCTTCGGTCCCATGCCGCGCGCGGTGTGCGAAGTCCAATGACCCTCGCGGCGCGCGGACGCGAAGACTTCCGCGCCGAGCTCGACGAACGGGAAGACCGCGACGCCGTCGCGCACGTCGTAGCACGTCGCGCCTTCGCGTTCGTTCCCGCGGCGTCGTTCGCGCTCGTCGCCGGTCGAGGGCAACGACGCGGCGAGCGTGACGTCGAACGGGTCCTTCGAGAGCTCGCCGGTCTCGTCGAGCAAACGCACTTCGCACGAACCGGTCTGCGGCATCACCAGGCGCACGGGTTCGGTCGGGAGTTTCTGCGGCTCGATCGGCGCGCTGATCGGCTTGACCAACGCGACCGCGAGGCCGACCGTCCACTCCTGCGCGCTGCCTTGATCGAAAATCGATTCGACGTGGCGCAGATGCGCGATCCCGTCGGCCGCACCGGTGCGCGCGCGAACGCGATCGTTGGCGTTGCCCCAATAGCTCGCGCGCAACGCGACCGGAACGTTGCCGAGCGGTTGACCCGCGCCGTCGACGACGACGACGGCGATCTCGCGTTCGCGATGGAGCGTGATCTCGATCGTCGGCGGCGGATCGGATTCGATCGTCGTCATCCCCCACCAACCGGGCGCCGACGCGATCACGACGAAACCGGCGGGCGGAATCGGGATGCGCGCGCGACCTTCGACGTCAGCGACCGCGACTTTCCGTCGGTCGGCGATGCGCGTCTCGAGCTCGCCTTCCATGAACCACGTCCAGAAGTGCTCGGGCGCCGGCGCGTCGGCGGGCGTGCACGCGTACGCGAATTCGACGCCGGGTATGGACTCGAAGGACGCGGTGCGCAGCGCGCGGAGTTCGAGCGTCGGCCCGACCGGCGCGGCGTCGGTCGTCGACGCGAGCGCGTTCGACGACGCGCTCTCCGCGACGCGCGCGCGTTCGGCGGCGGTCGAGCCCGCGACGTGGTCGAGGTCCGCGACGCTCGTGTCGCTCACGTCCCCGGGCGAAGCGACCGACGCGGAAGCCGCGTCGACTTCCGCGCCGCGCAAGACGCGCGAGAACATCCAACCGATCACACCGACGGCCACGACGGACGCGACCGCGATCCAACGCCGCGACGAACGGGAGTGCGAGCTCCGCATGGCCGTCGATTCTCACCTCGCGGCGTCCGCTTGGCCACCGGCGCGGTCCGCGGAACCGAGCGCGCTCGCGCGGCGTGCGTTCAGGCGCCGGCCGGAACGTCCGCGCGCCACGGATCGGCGATCGGGATCGGCGGGACGAGTTCGTGGCTCGCCGCCGTCGTCGCCGCGTAGCGCGCGCCGCGCACGAGCGCACGCAGGGCGAGCGCGAGGAGGCCGAACGCGGCGAGCCCGAGCACCGGCGCGAGGCTCGAATCGGCGCCGATCGAGTGCTCGAGCGGCGACTGTGCGGAAGCGAGCAGCCAAAGAATGCCCGCCTCGACCAACGCGAGCGCGATCAACGGCCGCAGCGTTCGAATCGGACGCGCGACGATCAGGGCGAGGCTCTCGAGCCCCGCCCAGAACACCGACGATCCGCCGTGCATGGCGAGACGCGTGCGCGTGTAGTCCGCCCAACACAGGACGAGGCCGAAGAGCAGGAAGTGGAGGCCGTCCTGGATCCACGTGAGCGTGACGGCGGAGCGTTCGGAGACGAGCTCTTCGGGATCCTTGATGCCGAGCAAGCCGTCCCTGACCAGCGAAGTCCACGGATCGCCGTACACGACCCAACCGCAGAGCGTGAGCAACGCGAGCGTCGTCAACCACACGCGCACGAAGCGTCCGAAGAACCGCGCGCCGCCGTGGAAGAAGCGCCGCAACGTTTCGCCTTCGCGACGTTCGTGGAAGAGCGTCAACCAACCGCCCGCGAAGAACGCGCCCGCCAACATCGCGACGAACGCGAGCGCGGAGAGCATCGCGCGCGACGAAGCCGAGAGCGCGTCGAGCGCGAGTCGGTTGTCGGCGCGGAACGTCTCGTTCAACGTTGCGACCAACGAGCCTGGCTCGTAGCGATGATCGATCAGGCCCGTCATACCGCCGAGGTGCGGCAGCGCCGCAGCGAGCGCGAGCAACGCAGTGAACGCCGCGGCCGTGAGCCACGCCGCGGGATGACGGAAGGCGCGGGCGAGCGCGCTCGCGAAGATCGCTTTGCGTTCCATCGCTCAGCCTCCGATCCCCGCCTGCCAGTGCAGGACGCTCGCAAATCGCGCGAAGGCTCGCTCGAACCAACGCGCCGGCGCGACCGGATCGGTCGCGTCGTACCACGCGTTGTTGGAGCGATCGACGTCGAGCGTGTAACCGCGCTCGGGATCGACGGCGGCGGAGACGAGTTTGCGCGCGCCCTTGCGTTGGAGCTTCAGCCACGCGAGCTCGTTCTGCTGCTTGCGCGACCAAACGATGTCCTCGTGAGATCCGTCGTCGTACGCGAGGCGCACGAGGACCGGCAGTTCGTACGCGCCGCGCCGCGAGACGATGATCTCCGACGTCCACGGCGCTTCGTCGTCGCTGCGTTCGAACGCGAGCGGCTCGCCCGTGGCTTCGACGCGCATTCCGGCGGCCGCGGGCTCGCGACGTTGATCGACCGCGATGCGCCAATCGATCGAACCGGCTTCGCGCGCGACCTGCGCGAAGTACCAAGACAGATCGAGGCTCGCGCCTTCGCTGAACGTCGCGAAGAAATCGTCGGGGGTCGGATGCTCGAAGCGATAGCGCTCGGAGTACGTGCGCATGCCGCGCAGGAAACGCTGCCAACCGTCGACGCCGGGCCATTCGGTGGCGATTGCCGCGGGCAACGAGCGCAGCATCATCGCCGGTTTGTTGTACGCGTTGACGCGGTAGCCGAGCGAATCGGCGTAGAGCCACGCGTGCGTGTCCAGCGCATCGCGATCGGGATCGAGCAGGAAACGCGTGCGATCGTTCCAGCGCGGATCGTCGAGCTGCGGCGCGAACGTCAACGCCGGTTGATCGCGCCAGAGATCGACGAAACCGGAGCTGCGCACCGGATGCCACTCGAGCCACGGCAACGTGCGCGCGGAAAACGCTTCGCTCCACGCATCGCCGCCGGGCGCGGACGTGTACGAAGTGCCGTCGAGGAAGAACTCGGCGTACTGCGTCGTCCCGCGCGCCTTACCAAACGCGCGCACGAGCGCCTCCGACGTCGTGAACGTGTTGAAGCCTTCGTCGAGCCACGCCGATTCGAACTCGTTGTTGCCGACGAGCCCGTACCAGAACTGGTGGCCGCATTCGTGGATCGTCACGCTCTCCGGCGAATGCATGTCGGGCGTGGTGAAGAGCTGCGTGCCCGCGGTGAAGAGCGTCGGGTACTCCATCCCGCCCGCGGCGCCGGCGCCCCACGCGGGGTCGATCACGGTCACCTGTTCATACGGATAACCGCCCCACCACAGGCCGTAGAAGAAGAGCGAGGCCGACGTCGCCTCGAAGTGTCGGCGCCATTGCTCGTCGCGCTCGGGATGGATGAGCACGTTGACGACGACGTCGCGCATGCCGGTGTCGGGCTCCTTGCCCAACGCGCGCCGTGCGAAATCGACTTCGTCGGGGAAACGCGCGAGCCATTCGCCGACGCGGAACGTCTCGCGATGGACTTCGTAGCGCGGATCCGCCGTCCACGCGAAGTCGTGCAACACCGCGAGGTGTCCGGTGTGATCGACGCGAGCTCGGTCGGCGCGCGACGGCGCGGCGAGCGTCGTCAACGCGCGACCGTCGCGCAGCTCCGACGACTCGACGATCCCTGAGCCGAAGACCTTGCCCGCGTAACGCTCGGGCAGATCGAGGACGACGTCGTACGTTCCGTAGTCGGAGTAGAACTCGGTCCACGCGTGGAACTGGTGGCAGTTCCAACCGCGCTCGCCTTCGAACACGCCGAGCTTCGGAAACCATTGCGCGGCGAGGATGAAGTCGTCCTTGAAGCCGGTGCGACGGCGCACGCGCGGAAGCTCGGACTCCCACTCGACGTGTAGCTCGACGGCTTGGCCCGGCGCGACGGACTCGGGGAGATCGACGCTGAAGACGCTGCGATCGTCGGCGTTGTCGTCGTCGGGTTGACGGAAGCGCAGGGTGCCGAGCAGCTCACGTTCGCCGACGCGCAGGCTCGTGACGCGTTGCCAACCCCATTCGCTCGCGATCGTGGTGCCGCGCAGGGAACCCTTCGACTCGACGAGGTGCGTCGAGCGCGTGTTCGAGAACGCGTTGAGGTAGAGGTGGAACCACGCCTCGCGCGTCGCGGCGTCGGTGCGGTTCTCGAAGCGGACGTCGAGGGAACCGGTGACGTGCTTCGTCGGATCGTCGACGCGCGCGTGGATGCGGTACTCGAGGCGGTTGCCGCCGCGCTCCGTACCGGCCGAGGTCGGCGGCGCACTCGCCGCGAGCACGAGGAGGAGCAGACGCGCACGACGGCCCGCGAGGTGGAGCATCGGCGCATGATCCGCCGTCGCCGCGCGGCCGACAAGGAAGGGGACCCGTAAGTCTTTGCGCTCCGACGGGTTGCAGCGGCGTCAACCAAAGGCCGGGTGCGCGCTCACCGCGTTGCGGGACCGTCCGACAACCCTCTCGGACCTGAACGCGCGGTCCATCTCACGTTGGAAAACTGTTCTCGGCGACTTCGAAGGGAAAAACAGCTCAAGCCCCCCGCTTCGATGTCGATAACCCGCACCAGAGGAAACCTCTCCGCCTAACGCGGACGGGGACAAGCCATGGAAATTCGCAGTCAGCCCGTAGGTCCGAACCAACCCGACCGTCGCATCGACATCACCAAGCCGACGCGCGAAGCGCTCAAGGCAGGCGTCGAAGAGTCGGTGGCGAACAAGGAGGACGATCCTCCCGTCGATCAAGCGGCCCTCGCGAAGCGCATCAAGAACGCTCGCGCGGACCACGCGGCCGACGCGCTCGCCGATCGTGTCAAGAATGCGCGCGAGGAAGCGACGCAGGCCGCGCGTGAACAAGCTCTGCAAGAGCGCATCCACAACGCCCGCGTCGGTCACACCGAAGACGTGCGTGCGCAAGAAGCCGCCCAGAAAGCGAAGCGCATCAAGAACGCTCGCGCCGGGCACTCGGACGAGGTGAAGCTCTCGTTCGATCCGCAACAAGTCGACGGCGCGCGCGCCGAACGCGTACAGTCCCTCAAGGACTTGCGCGACGCCGGCAAGCTCCACGACGAGGAGCGCCTGTCGCGCGCCGCGGAGCGTCTGCTCAGCGGCGACAACTGAGCCGCGCACGCTCGACCGAAAACAGGGCCTGGAGCTTCGAGCTCCGGGCCCTTCTTCTTTTCCCGATCGACTTCGCGCGCCGCGTCAGAGAACGCGCGCGACTTCGTACGCCGCGAACTGCGCGAAACGCGCCGGTGAGAGCAGCACGAGGTCGGAGTTCTCGGGCGCGAGCCCGTCCGAACGCTGGTTGTTGCACCACACGTCGATCGAACGCTTGACGCGGTCGGCGCCCGAATCGAGCGCGAGCGTCGAACGCCAGATCGCTTGACCGGTCTCGGCTGCGACCAGTTCGAGCTCCAGGCTCAAGCGCTGCGGCGTGTAGGTCCGCATCTGCGTGACCGTGCCGACCAAGAGTCCGTCCAAGCGATACCGCCGCGCGAGCTCGATGATCGTCGTCGGCCGGTACACGCCGCGCCGGTACGGATCGCTCGCGTCGACGGCCTCGAGGTCGTCCGCGTCGAGCGCGATGACCTCGAAGCCCGCGCGTTCGCCGAGCTCGAGCGCGAACACGCGCTGCAGGTCCGCCGCGCGTTGCACGTCGAGGTCACCGCCGGCGAACGGCAGGAGTCCGACGCGCCGCAGCGGATACGAATCGTAGTCGCCGGCGCGCGCCGCGGACGCCAGCGGCGGCTCCTCGGCCATGTGCAACTTCGGTTGGTGACTCGCGCACGCAGTCGCGAGCAACGCGAACGTCAGGAGGGCGAGCTTCACTTGTGCGGCTCCGTCATGGTCTCGGTCGACTCCGGATCGCCAGTCGCCGCCTTCGCCTTCTGTTCGGCGAGCGCCGCGATCTTCAGCTCGAGCAACGCCTTCTCCGCCTCCATGCGCCGGATGTGCGCGGTCGCGAGACGCCCCGCGAGGTCGAGGTTCTCGGCGCGCAGTTGATCGAGCGTCTGCGTCTCGCTGGTGCTCGACGATTCGAGCGTCGAGACGCGGGCTTGCGCGTCGAGCAACGCGTTCTGCGTCTTCTCGAGATCGGCGCGCACGAGTTCGAGCTCCTGCAACAGCGCGTCGCGCTCCTCGCACGACTTCTGGTAGAGCTCGAGCAACGTCAGTCGCCCGCCGGTCTGATCTTGTTCCGAAACCGCGCCGCGTTGCGCGTTGCCGTCGACGGCCTTGCCGTCGCGACCGTAGAGCACCGCGGGTTCCGCGACCACGCCGCCGACCGGCGCTTCGCGCGGAGCGGGCGTCAGGGACCGACACGCCGCGAGAACGAACGGCGCCAAGCAGAGGATCGTCTTCGCACGCATGTTCAGGCTCCTTTCGCGTCGTCGGCGTAGTCGAGCTCGACGACCATGGTCTCGCCGCACGAACAGGTGATCTCGAGCGCGCGCAACTTGCCGTCGACGCGCAGGAGTTCGACGTGGTTCTGGCCGGCGCGCGGCGCACGGCCTTTGGGCAACGCCGCCGACACCGTCGATGCGGCGGTATCGAGGCGCACGCTGTGATGCTTGATGATCGAACGGATGGGAGTGTTCATGCGGTCACGTCCAAATGGCTTCCGACTTCATCGCTCGAACGCGGAGCGATGCGTTGTTCCTCTTCGTCGCGCGGCTGTTCCTTCGGCGCGTCGCGGTGCTCGTCGCGACGACGGCGAGCGTTGGGATCGAGCTCGAACACCGCTTCGCCGTGTTGCTCTTCGCGAGCCTTGCGCGCGACGCTGACTTGCGCCGTGCGATCGATCTCGACTTGACGAATCGGGAGGTCCATCGTTCGTCACGCCTCGTGCGCCTCCGAGGAGAGCGCGCGGTTCAAGCGGAAGATCGCTCGCGAGTGCAGTTGGCTGACGCGCGATTCGTGCACGCCGAGGATCTCGCCGATCTCCTTCAAGAGCAGTTCTTCGGCGTAGTAGAGCGTGATCACGGTCTTCTCGGGCTCCGGCAACTCGCCGATCGCGCGCGTCAGCAAGACCTTCATCTCCTGCCATTCCGCGCTGCCCGCGGGATCCTTCGAACGCGGATCGGAGAGCATCGACGCGAGCTCGTTCGACGGGCCGTCGTCGAGCGACGTCTGACCGGCGCTCTTCGCCGAGAGCAGGATTTCGTCGACGCCTTCGAGCGTCGAACCCATGCGCGCCGCGATCTCCTCAGGACTCGGCGTGACGCCGTTCTCCTGTTCGAGCGCCGCGATCGCGCGTTCGAGCTCGCGAACTTTCTCGCGCCGACTGCGCGGCAGGAAGTCCTGCTTGCGCAGCTCGTCGAGGATCGCGCCGCGAACCTTCGTGTACGCGTACGTCGAGAACTTCAGGCCGCGCGCGGGCTCCCACGAATCCGCAGCCCCGATCAGCCCAATCATGCCGTAGCCGATCAGATCCTCGCGATCGATGCGCGCCGGCAGATCGAGCGCCATGCGCCCGGCGATGTGCTTGAGCAACGGCACGTGATCGAGGATCAGCTTGTCGCGATCGAACGCGAGCTCGCCGTACGGGGACCGCGACGAATCAGCCATGCGACACCTCGGTGTCGTCGCGAAGCGCAGAGTTGCGTCGCTCGGGCCTCATCAGCGGGTATCCCTCTCCTTGTTCACGGAACCGGTCTCCGACGCCGTCTCGCTCCAGTGCAGCGCACGCGCCGCGTACTTCACGAGCAACAGCACGGCGAGCGTCGTGAGTCCGCCGCGCAAGGCCGCGATGTCGAGAGAGACGTCGTGGTCGAGCGCGATCAGCGCCACGAGCGCTCCGGTCGCCACGGCCGCGGTCCTCCCGAGGGAGTTCCACGCCGCGTGCAGCCGGTTCGCCGTGTTGCCGGTATCGACCATGACCGATCAACCCTTGAGACTCGCGAGGCGCGCGTCGGCCGTGGGGAGCAGGCGCTGCACGTGCTCGGCGAGCGCGCGCAGGCAGTGGTTCTCGAGCGGTGCTCGTGAGCCGAGAACGAAAGGCTGCTGGGTGGAAACGCTCTCGCGCACCGCGCGCGAGCGCGGCAGCCATCCGGCGAGGCGCGGCGAGCGCGAGAGGAAACGTTCGCAGACCGCGCGGAGTTTCCTTCCGACGAACTGCGCTTGGTCGACGCCGTCGCAGAGGTTGACGAGCAGCTCCGGCGTCGGGACGTCGCCGCCGCGCTTGCGCGCGAGCTCGTCCAGCGCCTTGATCATCCCGTACGCGTCGGTCAACGCCGCCGGATCGGGCGTCGTCACCACCAACACGCAATCCGCTTGCGCCGCGAACGCGAGCACGTCGGCGCCGATGCCGGCGGCGCTGTCGCCGATCACGCAGTCGAAGCGTTCCGAGAGTTCGGCAAGGCCCGCGGTCAAACGCCCGCGACGTTCGTCGTCGAGCACCGCGAGATCGGCGACGCCGGAGCTCGCCGGCAATACGTAGAGCCCGCGCGGCGCCGCGACGACGCAGTCGGCGAAGTCACAAGCTCCGGCGAGCGCATCCTCGAGCGTGCGCGGCGTCGCGAGCCCCATCAAGACGTCGACGTTGGCGAGGCCGAGGTCGAGGTCGACGAGCAACGGCTTTTCGCCGGCGCGCGCGAGCTCGAGCGCGAGGTTGACCGCGATCGTCGTCTTGCCGACGCCGCCCTTGCCGCCGGTGACCAACAGGAACGGCGCGCGCAGCCGCGCGAAGACTCCGTCGTGCACGTTCACGCGAGCCTCCCGCGCAGCAGGAGATCGGCGAATTGCTCCGGCTTCGGCCGATGCAAGTCGCGTGCGATGTCTTGGCCGTCGGCGAAGAAGGCGCACGGCAACGACGCGGTCTCGGCGAGTTCGAGCACCGCCGCCGGCTCGCGCGTCTCGTCGAACTTGGTGATCGCGAGCGCATCGGGCGAGAGCGGCGCGAACGTCGTCCGCGCGGTCGCGAGCGCGGCGCGGCCGGCGCTCGCGGCGAGCACCAGGTAGCGCGTCAACGGCACGCGCCGACGCGCGCTCTCGAGCGTCTCGGCGAGCTTCGCCACGAACGCTCCGTCGCGCGGCGAATGCCCCGCGGTGTCGATCAGGATCGCGTCCGCGCCGTTCGCCGCGATCGTCGCGCGCACGAGCTCGTCGGCGGAACGCGCGACGTGGAAGGGCGACTGCAAGAGTTTCGCGTGCGCGGCGAGGTGCTCGACCCCGCCCGCGCGCTGCGTGTCGGTGGTGATCAATGCGACGCGTCGGCCGGCGCGCACGAGGCGCGAACCGAGCTTCGCCAACGTCGTCGTCTTGCCGACGCCGGTCGGACCGACGAAGGCGAGCACGCACGGCGTGCGACCGACTTTCGGCGACGGCGCGATCGTGAAGCGCGAGCCGAGCACCTCGACCGCCGCGTCGAGCGCACCGATGCCGCGCGCTTCACGCCGTTCGAGTTCGGCGATCACCGAACGCGCGAACGCTTCCGACGCGCCGCTCTGTACCAGACGACGCGCGACGTCCGCCCGACCGGGATCCTGGCGCACGATCACGTCGGCTTGCACGGTCGGGAACTCGACCTTGCGCGGCGTCTCGCCGATCGCAACGGTGACGCCGAAGGTCGTCGTCTCGTGCGACAGGACGAGCGCGTTCTCGCCGTGCATCGCTCGCGCGCGCTCGAGCGCGTCACGCAACGACTTGCCGTTCACTCGATGGATGCGCATGTCATTCCTCCAACTTCACGATGCCGAGCGTCTCGACAGCCCGCGCGGGAACCACTTCGGAGTACGAGAGCACCGCCACCTTCGGCAGCGACGCGCGCACGAGCTCGTTCAAGAACCGCCTCACACCGGAGCGCACGAGCAGCACCACGTTCTTGCCGCCCTTCGTGCCGTTCGCGATCGATTCGCCGACACGCTCGACGAGCTTCTGCAGGTACGCCGGACTGATCGGCGGACTCTCGGGATCGGGGTGCGGCCCGATCGCCGCGGCGAGGCGCGACTCGATCGCCGGATCGATCGTGATCGCGTAGACGGTGCCGGCGCGGTCGGCGTGCGTCTCGCAGATCGCGCGACCGAGACGGTGGCGCACGAGCTCGGTGAGCTGATCGGGATCCTTGGTCTTGCCGACGTGATCGGCGACGACCTCGAGGATCACCGGCATGTTGCGCACGCTGACGCCGTCGCGCACGAGGTTGCGCAGGATCGCTTGGATCTCGCCGTAGCCGATCTTGTCGGGGATCAGCTCCTCCACCACCGCCGGCGAGATCTTCTTCGCGGCGGCGACGAGCTCCTTGACGTCGTCGCGCGTGATCACGTCGCCGACCGAAGTGCGAATCACTTCGGACAAGTGCGTGACGAGCACGCTGGTCGGATCGATCACCGTGTAACCGAGTACCTCGGCCTCATCGCGCATCGACTCGGGGATCCACTTCGCCGGCAGACCGAACGCCGGATCCTTGGTCGCCTTGCCGGGCAGCGGACCGCTGACCGTGCCGGAATCCATCGCGAGCAAGTGCCCGGGCTCGATGTCGCCGCGCGCGACTTCCTGACCGCCGACGAGCACGCGGTACGTGTTCGCGCCGATGCGGATGTTGTCCTTGATGCGCACCGGCGGCAGCACGAGACCTTCGTTGGTCGCGAAACGCCGGCGCAACTGCGCGATGTGATCGAGGATGCCGGAGCCGCCGGGATCTTGGACGAGCGGGATCAGTCGGTAACCGATCTCGAGCGACAGACGATCGACGCGCAGCAGCTCCTCGACCGAGTCGGCGTCCTTCTCCGCGCCCTTCGCGTCGCCGCCGCCCGCCTTGGTCTTGTCGCGCGCTCCGCCCGTCGCGGCCGTAGCGGCTTCGGCGGCCTCGGCCTTGCTCGTCGCGCGCCACGCGATGCCGAGCATCGTCGCGAGCACGAAGAACGGCAGCGGCGGCATGCCGGGCAAGAGCCCGATCGCGAAGACCATCCCGGCCGCGATGAGCGTCGCGCGCGGACGGCCGCTGATCTGGGCGAAGACGTTGTAGCCGAGCCCTTGCGAGCTCGACGCCTTGGTCACCAGGATCGCCGACGCCGTCGAGACGAAGAGCGCGGGAATCTGCGTCACGAGTCCGTCGCCGATCGAGAGCATCGAGTAGCGCGTGCTCGCCTCGCCGAGGCTCATCCCGCTGATCGTCGCCATCGCGATGCCGCCGACCAGGTTCAACGCGGTGATCAAGAGCCCCGCGATCGCGTCGCCGCGGACGAACTTCGAAGCGCCGTCCATCGCGCCGTAGAACTCGGCTTCGCCCGCGACTTCCGCGCGACGTTTGCGCGCGTCGTCGGCGTCGATCAGGCCGCTGTTCAAGTCGGCGTCGATCGCCATCTGCTTGCCGGGCATCGCATCGAGCACGAAACGCGCGGCGACTTCGCTGACGCGGCCGGCGCCCTTGGTGATCACCACGAACTGGATGATCACGAGGATCAGGAACACGATCAGTCCGACGGTGATGTTCTCGCCCGCGACGTATTCGCCGAACGCGTTGATGATCGAGCCCGGGTGTTTGCCGGAGAGGATCAAGCGCGTGCTGGCGACGTTGAGTCCGAGGCGGAACAACGTCGCGAGCAACAGGATCGTCGGGAAGACCGAGAGCTCGCTCGCGGCCTTCGTGCTCATGCTGACCAGCAGGATCAACAACGAACACGTGATGCTCAGCGCGAGCAACAGGTCGAGCAGCATCGCCGGGATCGGCGTGACCAACGTCACGACGAGCCCGAGCACGCCGATCGCGATCAGCCAATCCGCGTAGCGCTTCAAGAACCCGCCGGCTTCGGCGAGCGTCGATTGCGCGGACGGTGCGACTTGGACTTTCATCGATCAGCTCACGTGTTCGCGAGGACCCGCTTGCCCTGGACTCGGTAGACGTACGCGAGGACACCGGCGACGGCTTGGTAGAGATCGACCGGGATCGTGTCGCCGATCTCGCACTTCGCGTGCAGCGTGCGCGCGAGCGGCGGATCCTCGTAGACGATCACGCCGGACTCCTTCGCGAGTTCGCGGATGCGCAACGCGACGTGATCGGCGCCCTTGGCGACGACGCGCGGCGCGCGGCCCTTCGCGACGTCTTCTTCGCGGTCGTAGCGGAGCGCGACGGCGAAGTGCGTCGGGTTGGTGACGACGACCGTCGCCTTCGGCACGTCCTGCATCATGCGGCGCGCCGCCATCTCGCGTTGCACGCGGCGAATGCGCGCCTTGACGTGCGGATCGCCTTCGGTCTGGCGCATCTCTTGGCGGATCTCTTCCTTCGACATCTTGAGATCCTTCTCGTGCTGCCAACGCTGGTACGCGAAGTCGGCGAGCGCGAGGAAGAGCATCGCGGCGAGTCCGGCGGCGACGCAGCGCAACGTGATGTGTCCGATCGCCGCGAGCGCGGGACCGAGGTCCATCGCTCCCGTCGCCGCGACCTCCGGGATCTGCGTCCACGCGGCCCACACCATCGCGGAGCTGACGAAGAGGAGTTTGAGCAACGCGAGCAACGTGCGCACGCCGCTGCGCAGGCTGAAGAGACGCTTGAAACCGGCGAACGGGTCGAGGCGCTCGGGCTTCAGCGCGAGCGCCTTGGTCGAGAACCCGAAGCCGACCTGTCCGTACGCGGCGAGCGCGCCGACGGCGAACAACGGCAGCAAGAGGCCGAGCATCAAGCGTCCGCACGAGAGTCCGACGCTGGTGACGTGCGCCGCGGCGTCTTCGAGCGTCAACTCGCGCGGCCCGCGTTCGCCGACCGCGTGGATCGCGTTCGCGATCAGACCGCCGACGCCGCCGGCGAGTTCACCGCCGCCGAGCGCGAGGGCCATCACGAGCGCGAGCAACAACGCGATGCCGACGATCTCGTGCGAGAGCGGCACTTGCCCTTGCTCGCGCGCCTCCTCACGCCGACGTGGCGTCGGGGCTTCGTTGCGTTCCTTGTCGTCGTTCTCGGCCACGGCTCAGCTCCCGACCGCCACGAGCACGCGCTCGAGGCCCGACGACAACGCGCCGTGCAGACGCTCCATCGCGGGAGCGAGCAACGGCGCGAACGCGTACATCGCGATCAACCCGACGAGGATCCGCAGGGTGAAACCGACGTCCATGATGTTGATCTGCGGAACCGCCTTCGCGATCAACGCGATCAGCACCGACACGATCGTCATCAGGACGAGCACCGGGAGCGCGAACACGATCCCGGCGTTGAACATCTCGCGCACCATCGCCTCGGCGAGACCGGCGAGCGTCTGCGCGCTGGTCAACATCCCGACCGGCGCCTGCACGAACGAATCGGCGAGCGCGCGCAGAATCAGGTGATGCCCGTCGACCGCGAGCAGGCCGACCAGGAACAGGCCTTCGTAGAACTGCGTGACGAGCGGCGAGCTCACGCCCGTTTCCGGATCGACGAGGGCTCCCATGTTGAAGCCCATCTCGTGGCCGACCATTTCGCCCGCGACGCGCACCGCGAGCAGCACGGTCTGCATCACGAACGCGAGTGCGAAACCGATCAACGCTTCACGCACGGCGAGCACGCCCCACTCGAGCGGCATCACGTGCGCGAGCAGCGGCCCGCCGACCGCCGAGTAGAGCACCAACGACAGCACGCCGATCAGTCCGACCTTCGCGCCCGCGAACGACGTGGTGACGCCGAGCACCGGCGACGCGAGCACGAGCACGCTCGTGCGCACGACGAACAGCCCGAACGCTTCGATCGTGCCGGCGGGGAGCATCGCTAGCTGAGTCCGAAGGTCTGGAGTTGGGAGAACACGCGCTCGGCGTAGTCGCGCAGCAGTCGCAGCGCCGGCGTCAGAAGCAACAGCGATACGCCCATCACCGCGAGCATCTTCGGGATCTGCGACAAGCTCTGTTCCTGCACCGACGTCAGCGCCTGGAAAATGCTGACCGCCATGCCGACGACGAGACCGACCAGGAGAATCGGCCCCGCGATCACCAACGTGGTGAGCAACAGGTCGCGCGCGAGGTCGACGATCCGCAGGTCGAGCTCGTTCACGCCGCCACCTTGAAGGACGTGACCAGCGACTCGCACACGAGGTGCCAGCCGTCGACCAACACGAAGAGCAGGATCTTGAGCGGCGTCGAGATCATCACCGGCGGCAACATGAACATGCCCATCGAGAGCAACACGCTCGACACGACAAGGTCGATCACGAGGAACGGCAGGAAGAGCAGGAAGCCCATCTGGAACGCGGTCTTCAGCTCGGAGACGACGAACGCGGGAACGATGACGCGGAACGGCGGCGCCTCGCCTTCGCTCTGCGAGAGGTCGACCTTCGCGAGGTCGGCGAAGAGCGCGAGTTCGCTCTTGCGCGTGTTCGCGATCAGGAAGCCCGAGAGCTCGCCCCACGCCGCGCCGCCGGCGGCTTCGAGGTTGATCTGACCGGCGCGGTACGGGATCCACGCGCTCTTGTGCACGCGCTCGATCGTCGGCGCCATCACGAACGTCGTCAGGAACAGCGCGAGCCCGATGATCACCGGGTTCGGCGGCAGTTCGTTGGTCGACAGCGCGCGGCGCACGAACGACAGCACGATCACGATGCGCGTGAAGCTGGTGATCGTGATCAACACCGCCGGCAGGACCGACAGCGCCGTGAGCAGCACCGCGATCTCGACCGCGGTCGACATCTTCTCTTCGCCGAGGATCGGCGCGCCCGCGGCCGGCGCGGAACTCGACACCGCGTTGGTCGCGGCGTCGAGCACGCCCTGCAACGCCGTGTTCGCCGGCTCGGCGCCTTGCGCGAACGCGGCGGGAGCCGTGAACGCGATCACGAGGACCAGGAGCGCGAGGAACTTCATCCGAAGAGTTCTTTCGTGGCGAGGCGCTCGCGCGCGGGTTTCGGCGCGGGCTCGAGATCGCCGCGGCGGCGCATCTCGTCGAGCATCGACTTGAAGCCCGCCGCGTCCGCCTTGGTCGGCGCGGTGTCGCGCGCCGGCGCGATCACGCCGTCGAGCTCCGAGATCAACGAAACTTCCTTGTCGCCGAGGCCGAGCGCGAACGTGCGGTCGTAGCAACGCACGACCGCCAAGCGCTGCTTCCCGCCGAGCGGCAGCACATCCATGATCTGCAAGGAGCGCTGCGCGGCGCGCGACTTCAGCTTGCCGCCGAGGAAGCGCTTGAAGAGCCAACCGAGTCCGGCGACGAGCGCGATCAGGAACGCGCACACCACGAGGTAGCGCGTGAGGTCGGGACCCGTATTGCCGGCGTCGGCGAGGCGAGACTGCGTGTCGGCGAGAGCGAGGTGCATGGCGGTGACGCGCCCTCTTCGTCGAGGTCGCACCTCGCCATGAGACGCCCCCGCCGGGTGTCGAGATTCTCGACAGTGCGCCCTCGAGCGCGGGTTGGGCTCAGGTCGGAGCACTCGAAACCCGAAAGAGCGCCCTCTTCGAAACCGCCATGACCCACACGCAGCACTTCGATCGTCCGCACGACACGCGGCTCCACGACTTCTTGGCCGCGTGCCTCTCCACGGCGGAACGCGCGTTGGACTCCGGCGATCCTGAGGAGGCGACCGGCGCGCTCGCGTCGATCCTCGAACGCGCTCGCGAACTGTCTGCGGCGCCGCGCGTCGGTCACCGCCGCGCGTTCACGAGCCGGTTGTCGAGCGCGACGGCTCCGCGCTGACGACGCGAGACGCTCAACCCGCGATGTCGCAGGAGTCGCCGCTCGCGTCGTTCTTGTAGAAGCCGAGCCGGCGGCGCGCCTCGCGCGTGCGATCGAGCTCGACGGCGATCTCGTCGCGGCGATGCGCGGCGAGATCGAGCGCGACGGCGACCAAGCGTTGGACTTCGCGCGCCGCGTCCTCGCGGCGATCGCGGTCGCCGGCCGAACGCACGTGCATGCCGAACGCGTTGGACTGCAAACGCTCGAACTCCATGCGCACGGAGTAGAGCGCGCCTTCGAGCGCCCGCGGATCGACGTCGCCGCGTTCGAGCGACGCGACCAGATCGGTCAAGCGCTTGCGCAACGTCTCGAAGCCGGCGAGCGTGTCGGCCATCGCGTCCTCGTCAGGCCTTCGCCCGTTCGCGGACTTCGATCGACGTCCAAGCCTCGAGCAACTGCGCGAGCACCTTGCGCACCGCGGGCAGCGTCGACGTGTCGCGCACGGTCATCGCGCGCTGCATCTCGCTCTCGCAGAACAGGTAGAGCTGCTCGAGGTTCTCGGCGACTCCGGGCGCATGGCTCTTCTCGAGCGAAACGCGCAGCTCGGTGACGATCGCGTCGGCGCGCGCGACGAAGTGCACGAACTGCGAACGCGGATCCTTCGCGTCGCACTCCATGGCACGATCGAGGAAACGCACGGCTCCTTGGTAGAGCATGCGCACGAGCTTGAGCGGCGGCGCGTTCTCGATCGAGTCGCGACGGTAGGTGTCGAGGGCGGTTTGGGGGTTCATCGGGGTTCGATCAGCCGGTCGTGCCGGTCAGGGAGAAGCGTTGGCTCTGCAGCTGCGCCATCAAGCTCTCGAGCGACGCGAAGCGCGCGGAAAGCTGCTGCTCGTAGACGTCGAGGCGCCGTTGCTTCGCGTCGATCTGGTCGTTGTAGCGCTTGACGTTCGCGTTGATCGTGTCGGTGCGCGCGTCGAAGATGCCCTTCGAGAAGCTGCCGCTGGTGCTCTGGTAGCTCTTGACGACGCGATCGATCTCGCGCACCAGGTCGTCCATCAGGCCGGAGTCCGTCGATTGATCGACGTAGTAGCCCGGCGTGCCCGGCGCGGCGCCGCCGTTGTCGAAGCCGTCGGTGTCGACGAACAAGTCGGCGAACGCGTTGGGATCGGTGTCGAGCTTGGCGTCGAGCTTGGCGTCGTTGGTCTTCAGCGTGCCGTCGCTCTGCAGCTCGATCCCGACCATCCGCAGCGTGCCGTAGCCGGTGGTGTCGCTCGCGACCTGGCTCGACGATTGAGAGAAGAGCGCGTTGCGCGCCATCGACATCACCGAGCGCAGGATCGGATCGCCGAAGAGCTCGCCGCTCGGGCCCTCCTCCGAATCGTACTTGCTCTGCTTGTCGATGAACTTCGCGAGCTCGTTGTACGCGTCGACGAACGACTTGATCTTCGCCTTGATCGCCGTCTTGTCGCCTTCGATCGTGATCGAGTGCGTCGTCAGCGGATCGGCTTCGAGCGCGGTGATCGTCACGCCCGGGATCACGTTCGAGAAGTCGTTGCTCGCGCGCGAGATCGTCTGACCGTCGATCACCGCGATCGCGTTCGAACCGACGATCAGGTTGTTCGCGCTCCCGGCGGTGTTGCCGGTCGGACCGGTGCCGTCGATCGTGAGGCCCGCGATCGTGCTCGCGATGTTCGTGATGCGGTACGCGGCACCGGCTTGGTCGCCGGCAATCACGAGCTCGTACGTGCCGGTGCCGAGGTCGCTGGTCTGCACGACGCTCGCCTTCACCTTGCCGCTGGTGGCGTTGTTGATCGCGGACGCGATCTCGGTCAGGCTCGAGGTCGTCGCGTTGACGGCGACCGAGTAGCTCTGGCCGTTGTAATCGAACGAAACCGCTTGGCCGTCGACGGTCGCGAGGTCCACGGCGGGATCGGTGACCGAGTTGAACGCCCAACGATCGGAAGCCGCGAGGCTTTGGATGACGAGCGTGTGCGCGCCGGCGGTGGCGGTGGCGGACGCCGAGACGGTCGCGGCGGATTGGTCGCTGATGAGCGCGGCGAAGCTCAGGAACTCACCGCTGGTCGCGAGTGACTTCGCCTTGTCGCGCAGCGTGTTGACGTTGCCCTTCAGCGTGCCGATCAGCGAGAGCTTCTTCTGCTCGAGCGTCTTGCGAGCCTCGAGTTGATTGATCGGGATGCGTTCGACCTCCATGAGCGCGCTGATGATCGCCTGGGTGTCGAGGCCGCTGCCGAGGCCGCTGAACGTGATCGGACTTGCCATGGTTGTCTTTCGGCGACGCTGCGCCTCGGAAGAGACGGATCGCCGAGCGAGTTATCGGAGCGCGGAGGGGTGCGCGTGAGCACGATGCCGCCGTTTCTCGCGCGTCGAGGCTCGCGCCGCGCGCGAACGAACTGCGCGCAAGGACTTCGCGCGGGAAGAGTGCGCCGGAAGAGTCTTCCACGAACGACGAAGGCCTCGCCGAAGCGAGGCCTTCGTCCGTCGAATCTTGCGCGAACGCCGAGCTAGTTGAGCAGCGAGAGCGCGAGCTGCGGCTGCACGTTCGCCTGAGCCAAGATCGACACCGCCGCTTGCTGCAGGATCGAGTTGCGGGTCAGGTCGCTGGTTTCGAGCGCCACGTCCACGTCGCGAATGCGGCTCTCGGCGGCCGAGAGGTTCTCGCGCGAGTTGGTGATGCTCGCGATCGTGCTGGTCAGACGGTTCTGAGCCGCGCCGAGCGAACCACGAGCCGTCGAGACCGTGTCGATCGCGGCGTCGATCGCCGAGATCGCCGAGTTCGCGTTGGTGACGCTGGTCACGTCCTCACCGGAAACGCCGAGCGTGCTCGACGTCGCGTCCTGCAACGACACGGCGATCGTCTCGTTCGCGTTGATGCCGACTTGGATCGACAGGCCGGTGGCCGAACCGTCGAGCAGCGAAACGCCGTTGAAGGTCGTTTGGCTGGAGATGCGGTCGATCTCCGAGGTCAGCGCTTGGAACTCGGTGTCGAGCGTCGCGCGGTCGGTCGTGGTGAGCGTGCCGTTGGCCGATTGCACCGCGAGCTCGCGCATGCGCGAGAGGATGTTGCCGGACTCTTGCAGCGCGCCTTCCGCGGTCTGCGCGAGCGAAACGCCGTCTTGCGCGTTGCGACCCGCGACGGAGAAGGAGCGGATCTGAGCGCGCATGCGCTCGGAGATCCCGAGACCGGCGGCGTCGTCCGCCGCGGTCGCGATGCGCAAGCCCGAAGACAAGCGCGCGAAGTTGCCTTGCAAGCGCCCGGTGACCGCACCGAGGTTGCGTTGCGCCGTCATCGCGGCG
This sequence comes from Planctomycetota bacterium, assembly GCA_021413885.1. GTDB lineage: Bacteria > Planctomycetota > UBA1135 > UBA1135 > JACRIN01. Next base: position 74,442 of record JAIOPM010000025.1, on the reverse strand, counting down.
ACGTTGGTATTGACTCGAAGTCCCATGGGGTATCTCGTTCGTCCTTGGTGAAGAGCTTTCTACGTCGATGGCTTCGTGAATCCGGTAGGGACTTTCCGAGCTGCTCCATCCGCCGTTGGTGAGCGAGCACGCGATCGTTGGCACGCGACCGCGCGACGCGCACGCACCGGGGGTTCGGCTGGAAGACAGCTCACCCACGTGCGACCTTGCGGCGGCTCGTCCTCGAACCGCCGGTGGAACGTGGTCCGAATCTCCACGCACCGTTCGCACGGCGACGTCGAGCCCCGAAACCCCGCTCCCTCATCCACGTCCGCCGCGTTCGCCGTAGCGCGCGCGCCGTCCGTCGAATCTTCGAAAGACCGCTCCCACCACGGCCGAGCCCCGCACTCGCGAGCGCCCGATCGCTTTGGGCATTCCTAAGCGAGCGCCTCATCGGAGGCCTAGTCAACCCGTCTTGATCCCCGTTGGGTTTTCCTAGCCGCAACGTCGAGCACGCCGTCGCGCGCGCGGGCGACAACCCGAGCGAGGCGACGTCGATCGACGACGTCGGGCCGAACGCGTGGCGGCGGTGGGCGACAGAAAAGAAGGATCCCGTCCGTCGTGCGACGCACGGCGGACGGGACTCTCTTCATCGCGACCCGAGCGGGTCCTGTCGGCTCCGGGCTAGTCGGTTCCCCGCGCTCGGCAGGAACGCGCGCTTTGCGCGGTCACCGATCGAACACGGAGCCCGACCCGAACTCGGGGTGAAGCGGCGCGCGGTGCGCCGCCTCGTACTTGCATCGAATCAGGGGAACGGGCGCGAGCCCGCCCCCCTCGTGGCTACTACTGGAGCAGCGACAGCGCGAGCTGCGGCTGCACGTTCGCTTGCGACAACACCGACACGGCGGCTTGCTGCAAGATCGAGTTGCGGGTCAGGTCGCTCGTCTCGAGCGCCACGTCCACGTCGCGAATGCGGCTCTCGGCGGCCGAGAGGTTTTCGCGCGTGTTGGTGATGCTCGCGATCGTGCTGTTGAGGCGGTTCTGCGCCGCGCCCAGACCACCACGCGCCGTCGAAACGGTGTCGATCGCGGCGTCGATCGCCGAGATCGCGGAGTTCGCGTTGGTGACGCTGGTCACGTCGAGACCCGACACACCGAGCGTGCTCGAGGTCGAATCTTGCAGCGCGACCGAGATGGTCTCGCTGGCGTTGATGCCGACTTGGACCGACAAACCGGTGGCCGAACCGTCGAGCAACGAGACGCCGTTGAACGTCGTCTGCGTGGAGATACGGTCGATCTCCGCGGTCAGCGCTTGGAACTCGGTGTCGAGCGTGGCGCGGTCGGTCGTGGTCAGCGTGCCGTTCGCGGCTTGCACCGAGAGTTCACGCATACGGGTGAGGATGTTGCCGGTCTCTTGCAGCGCGCCTTCCGCGGTCTGCGCGAGCGAAACGCCGTCTTGCGCGTTGCGACCCGCGACCGTGAAGGAGCGGATCTGAGCGCGCATGCGCTCGGAAATGCCGAGGCCGGCGGCGTCGTCCGCGGCCGTCGCGATGCGCAGGCCGGAGGACAAACGAGCGAAGTTGCCTTGCAGTCGGCCGGTGACGGCGCCCAAGTTGCGTTGGGCCGTCATCGCGGCGACGTTCGTGTTGACACGAAGTCCCATGGTCAAAATTCCTTGGTTGAGAATCGAAGTAGAAAGGAGTCTGCGAGAAGACGCCGCCTTCGTGACGTGATCCGGAATGCCTGTTCAGCGGGGTTGCCGCCGTCCGGTTGCCGCGAAGTCGGTTGGTCTTCCGCCACGGGCGCCTCCGCGAAGAGGACTCGCTCTCCGTGAACGATTCGCGGAGTGCATCGCCGTGGCCCCATGCGGGCGAGGTCGCGCGACACGGCACGTGACGCGCGAACCAACTCGCATGGTGTTCACTGCATCCGGCGAACGAAGGAGGACGCGGGCACGCGTGCCCTCCACGCCGGAGCTGTGATCGGTGGTGTCAAAGAGCGCTTGCACGGACGTCGGCGTCCGTGCGCTGCGATCAACCTTGCAGCAGCGACAGCGCGAGCTGCGGCTGCGTGTTCGCTTGCGAGAGCACCGAAACGGCGGCCTGCTGCAGGATCGAGTTCCTGGTCAGGTCCGCGGTCTCGAGCGCGACGTCGATGTCGCGAATGCGGCTCTCGGCGGCCGAGAGGTTCTCGCGGGTGTTCGCGATGCTCGCGATCGCCGAGTTCATGCGGTTCTGGGCCGCGCCCAAGTCGCCGCGCGAGGTCGAGACCTGGTCGATCGCGGCATCGATCGCGGTCAACGCGCTGTTCGCGTTGGTGACGTTCAGGACGTCGAGCCCGCCGACACCGAGCGTCGACGCGGTCGAGTCCGCGAGAGCGACCGCGATCGTGTCGCCGGCGTCGATGCCGACTTGGATCGACAGGCCGGTGCTCGAACCGTCGAGCAACGTCACGCCGTTGAACGTCGCCGTCGTCGCGATGCGGTCGATCTCCGACGTCAGCGCTTGGAACTCGGTGTCGATCGTCGTGCGATCGGTCGACGTCAGCGTCCCGTTGGCTGACTGCACCGAGAGCTCGCGCATGCGAGTGAGCAAGTTGCTCACCTCCTGCAGCGAACCTTCGGCGGTCTGCGCGAGCGACACGCCGTCCTGCGCGTTGCGACCCGCCACCGAGAAGGAGCGGATCTGCGCGCGCATGCGCTCGGAGATCCCGAGGCCGGCGGCGTCGTCGGCCGCGGTCGCGATGCGCAGACCGGACGACAGACGACTGAAGTTGCCTTGCAGTCGCGAAGAGACGGCGCCGAGATTGCGCTGCGCCGTCATGGCGGAAATGTTGGTGTTGACTCGAAGTCCCATGTCTTGCGTTCCTTGGTTGAATGCGAATGAGGAGTGACGGATCTCATCCGGCCTCGCGGTGAGGACCGTTCGCACGCGAGGCGGAAGAGATCGCCGTGGTTCGCGCGAACGGACTCGGGCGAGTCCGGACGTTCGTCGTCCGCTGCGCGGGCTTCGGTCGTCGCATCGGTTGGCACGAGATGCGGGACCGCGCGGTGCGCGGCGGTTATCGCCCGAGCGTTGGTCGGAGCGCGGACGCGTGGCACGGCGTCCGGCGACTTTCGAAGGGCGAAGCGGGTTGGCAAAGATCGCGAGCGCGCGATGCGCTCGAGGCTCGCGGCGGTCGAGTGGGGGGAACCGTCTTGCGACGGCCCCCCCGTTCAGCGACCGGCCTCAGGAGCCGTTTTCTCTCGTTGTCATCCCTGCAGGAGTTGCAGGGCGAGCTGCGGTTGCACGTTGGCTTGGCCAAGGATCGAAACCGCGGCTTGTTGAAGGATGGAGTTCCGCGTCAGGTCCGCCGTCTCGACCGCGACATCGACGTCGCGGATGCGGCTCTCGGCGGCCGACAGGTTCTCTCGGGTGTTCGCGATGCTCGCGATCGACGACATCATTCGGTTCTGCGCCGCACCGAGGTCACCGCGCGCGGTGACCACCGCGTCGATCGCGGCGTCGATCGTGCTGAGCGACGTCGAGGCGTTGGTGATCGTCGTGACGTCGAGCGCGTTGATCCCGAGCGTCGACGCGCGCATGTCGGTCAAGCCGATGCCGATGACGTCGCCCGAGTCGATGCCGGTTTGGATCGAGAGGCCGGTGGTCGTGCCGTCGAGCAACGTCACGCCGTTGAACGAAGCGGTGCCGGCGATGCGGTCGACTTCGGAGACGAGCGCTTGGAACTCGGTGTCGATCGTCGAACGATCGGACGTCGACAACGTGCCGTTCGAGGACTGGATCGAGAGCTCGCGCATCCGGATCAAGAGGTTGTTCACCTCGTCGAGCGAGCCTTCGGCGGTCTGCACGAGGCTGACGCCGTCTTGCGTGTTGCGCTCGGCCACCGAGTAGGAGCGGATCTGAGCGCGCATGCGCTCGGAGATGCCGAGTCCGGCGGCGTCGTCGGACGCATGCGCGATGCGCAGGCCGGAGGAGAGTCGACTGAAGTTGCCCTGCAGTCGGGACGTGACTTGACCCAGATTTCTCTGGGCAGTCAGCGAGGCGATGTTGGTGTTGACGCGAAGGCCCATGAAAGGCTCCTGAGTTATTGGGATCTGAGGGGTCGCTGAGGCTGAACGTGCTCTCGTGGACCCCGTGGTCCGTTCGAGCACGGCGAGGTTCTCGGAGGGGGACCTGAACGCTTGAGGCACCGCGCGGCTTTTCGCGGTCGAACGGCCCTCCCGCGGCCGCGCGACGGCCCGTCGGGACGCGCTTTCCGGATCCGGGCTCGCGCTTCACGGCCGGGGCGGAAAGAACTTCGGGGCGCGGGCGATCGCGTCGACACAGGTGGGAGCCATGTCCCCGCGCGAGTCGATCACCGACGGCGAGGCGGGCGTCGGAGCGGCGCACGACCCGTTGCTCGGCGTGTCGCCTGCGATGCGCCGCGTCCTCGAGCAAGTCGAGCGCGTCGCGCGCACGCCGCGCACCACCGTTCTTCTGTGCGGCGAGGCGGGCGTCGAGACCGAGCGCGTCGCACGCGCCATTCATCGAGCTTCCGCTCGCGCCAACGCACCGTTCGTGGTCGCGCACTGCGTCGCGCGCGAGGGCTGCGACTTCGAGGTCGAACTCTTCGGCGCTTCCGACGGCGGAGGCCTGCTCGCCGCGGCGGAAGGTGGAACGATCTTCCTCGATGCGCTCGACGAGCTCGCGCCGACCGCGCAGGCGAAGCTCCTGCGCCTCCTCCAAGACCGCGCATACCGTCCGCTCGGTGCGAACGAAGATCGTCGCGCCGACGTGCGCGTGATCGCCGCGACCCACCGCAGCCTCGAGGAGCGCGTCGAACGCGGCGCGTTCCGCGAAGACCTCCTCTATAGGGTGAACGTGCTCCGCATCGTCGTGCCGGCGCTCCGCGAGCGCGGCGACGACGTCGTTGCGCTCGCTCGCGAACTGCTCGGGCTGCGCGCCGCCGAATGCGGCCGACGCATGCACGGTTTCACCGCCGACGCGGAACAGGCGCTGCGTCGCCATCGTTGGCCGGGCAACATGCGCGAGCTCGACAACGCGATCGAGCGCGCGGTGCTCTTCGCGCGCGAAGAACGCATCGACGCGGGCGATCTCGCGTTGGCGCCGGACGCGAACTTCCTGCCGCTGGGCGATCGTTCGCTGCGCGCGGTCGAGGAAGCGTTGATCCGGCGCGTGCTCGCCGAAGTCGGCGGCAACAAGAGCCGCGCGGCCGAGGTGCTCGGCATCCACCGCGCGACGCTCCACAACAAACTCCAGTCGCTCGCGATCGACGCATGACCTTCGACGTGAGCCCTTCGATCGAACCGGAACGGGTTTCCGGCGCAACGAAACGCGAGTCGGAGTTGGGAAGTTTGTTCCTCGAACAAATGCCCACCGGTCAAGCACTTCCCCCTTCCAGTCGATCTCCGCGCCTGGCCACGACTTTGCCCGCCAACCCTCGCCCTCCGGAACAAATGGCCGACATCCCCACCGAGCTCGAACCGACGCACGCGACGTCGTACGTCGGCGCCGAGGAAGCTCCGCGCGCCGCGGAGCTCGGTCTCACCGTCACGCGCATCCTGAAGACGCCGCTCGCAGCGTTGCGCGCATCGATGGAGTCGTTGGCGAAGAACCTCGACGCGAACGATCCGCGCCGCGAACTCTTGTCCGGTGCACTCGCCGAAGTGACGCGCCTCGGTCGCGACGTCGAGGCGCTCGCCTCCTACGCGGCGCCGCGTCCGCTCGCACCGCTCGCGTGCTCGGTGGAAGAAATCCTACAAGGCGCGGTCGCGCGGCTCTCGATCCGCGACGCGTCGCGCGTGACGCTCGCGCGGCCCGCGGCTTCGATCACGTTGGTCGTCGACGGACCGTTGCTCTCGACGGCGCTCGCTCAACTGATGCGCGCGGCGCTGGAGAGCTCGGGCGACGACGTGCTCTTCCAAGCGCGCGTCGACGGCGACCGCACGACTTTCGTCGTCGTCAGCGGCGGCGATCCGCTGCGCGTCGTCGATCCGCGCTCGTCGCGTTCGCATCAGGAAGCGAGCCTCAACCTCGGCCTCGAGCTCGCACAGCGCGACGTCATCCGCATGGGCGGCGAGTTCGCGCGCGAAGCCTCCGACGCCGGCCGCGTGTGCGTGCGCGTCCGCATCCCGAACACCGTGAGCGGGAGGGTCGCATGACCGCCGCGCCGCAACGGACCTTGATCGCGCTCGCCGACGCCGGCGCTGCGTTGTCGCTCGGCGTCGGGCTGCGCCGTCGCGGCCATCAGGTGACCGCCGTCGCGAGCGCGGCCGATCTGCTGCTCGTCGGCGCGCACGACGTGATCGTGATCGACGCCGCGCTGCCGGATCGTTCCGGCTTCGAAGTCGCGAGCGAGCTCGTGCGCCGCGGCTCGCGCGCGGCGCTCGTGTTGCTCGCCGACGCGCCGAGCTTCGAAGAATGCCGCGACGCGATGCGCCTCGGTTTCCGCGACGTGCTCGCGAAGCCGTGCGACCTCGAACAACTGGTCGCCGCCGTCGAAGGCGCGTGGCCGAAGCCCGCGTTGCCGTCGCGCGAGACCGCGACGTTCGCGCGCCGCCACGGCGCCAATGCGGACGGACTCGATTCCGCGTTGCGCGACTTGCTCGCGGAGCTCGTGCGCTGGTCGTTCGGTCCGTCGACGCGCGCGCGCATCGCGAGCGCGGTGCACGAAGTCGTCGACAACGTCCTCCGTCACGCCTATCCGTCGCGCGAGGGCTCGTTCGAGCTGCGCGCCGAACTCGAAGGCGGGCAACTGCTGGTCACCGTCGCCGATCAAGGCGTCGGTCTCGACACGGTCGCGCTCGCGCTCGGGCCAGTCGAACACGTCGAGCTCACGTCCAACGGCGGTCTTTCGCGCGCGTCGGCGCTCGCCGAGAACCTGACCGTCGAGTCGACGCCCGGCCGCGGCACGCGCGTCACGCTCGCGTTCGCTTCCTACCGCGTGCAGTTCGACCACGAGGACGCGGTCGATCTCTCCGAGCTCGACTACCTCACGCCGGAGATGTCGAAGCGCGTGCTCGCCGGCCTGAGCGGCGATTGCGAACCGCAATACAACCTCTCGCCCGCGCTCGCGGTCAGCATCGGACGCATGCTCGCCGGACCGACGACGAAGCAGACGATCCAGAAGGCCTTGTGGAGTTGAGCGATGACCCACCCCCACGACGCCGAAGGCCGGACGACGCCCGCGATCGACGAAGCCGAAGACCTTTTCAGCTTCGACGAGTTGCTCGACGTCCAGGCGCAGATCGGCGACGACGCCTCGATCGCGGCGGGCACGGGTCGCGCGCCGGCGTTCGCGAACCTAGACGAGGACGCGATGAGCGCCGTGCTCGGCCCCGATCCGACCAAAGCCGCGCCGACGCCGGCCGCGACGAACACGCCGAGCGAGACGAAGCGCGCGACGCCGGCCCCGGCCGCTCCGGCTCCGGCGCCCGCCGCGCCCGCCGCAGCCGCGGCGGTCGCGCCGAGCGCGCCGACGCGCAACCGCAAGCATCGCAAGGGCTCGCCGATGTTGATCGGTGCGCTCGCGGTGTTCGCGCTCGCGAACCTCGCGCTGATCGGACTGACGTGGAAGTCGATGAGCACGCTGCAGGAGTCGCTCGGTTCGCAGCCCGGCGCGAGCGGCGTCCACGACGGCGGCGCGACCGCGACGAACGCGAACAGCGCGGCCCCGGTCGTCACCCACGAACGCATCCCGTCGCAACTCGACGTGCGGCCCGAGGGCGAAGAGACGCTCGACGCCGCGCACGAAGCGATCGAGCGCGGCGACTTCGCCGGCGCGCGACGCATGTTGTGGGGCCTGCTCGCGGTCGCCGACCGTTGGGCGCCGTCGCGCCGCGACGATCTCGAAGCGCGCGCGACGTTCACGATCGCCGATTCGTATCGCCTCGAGGCCGACACGCGCGCCGGCTCGGAAGCCCAACACGCGCCGGCCGAGCGCGAGCTCGGTGAAGTCCACGCCGCGGAATCCGAAGCGCCGGCGACCGGAGGTCACCGATGAAGTCGGTCGTCCTGTGGCTCGCGCTCAGCGCCTTCACGCCCGCCGCGGGCGAAGGTTACGAAGTCCACGCCGATCGCCGCGACGGCGAATGGTGGTGCTCGGTGCGCGCGCAACGTTCGGACCTGCGCGACGTCGTGCGTTCGCTCGCGATCCAACTCGGCGTGCGCGTCGAGGGACTCGATGCGATCGACGAAGAGCAGGAGATCACCGTCCAACTCGAGAACCGCGAGCTGCACGACGTGCTCGATCGCGTGCTCGGCGCGGTCGGTTGCGCCGGCGAGCTACGCACCAACGTGCTGCGCGTCACGTCGAGCGACCACGAGACCACGAGCGTCGACGAACTGCGCGACCGCGCGGTCGGCACGTACCTCAACGCGCAGCGCCGTTGGCCGGATCATCCGGGCGCGGTCGGCGCGAAGCTCGCGCAAGCTCGCATCGAAGAGGCGCGCCAGAACATCCCGGCCGCGATCGCCCACTACGAGGCGTTGATCCAGCGCCACCGCGATTCGGACAAGTTGCCGGAAGCGTTGATGCGCTCCGCCGAGCTCCTCGGAACCCAGCACGAGTGGGCGAGCGTCGTCGAGCGCTTGACGGATCTCCTGCGCCTCGATCGCCGTCATCCGTACGAGATCCAGGCTCGCATGCTGCTCGCCCGCGCTCACGCGATGCTCGGTGATCACGAACACGCGTTCTACATGCTCGACGTCATCGAGGCGTACGTGCCGTCGTCGGAGCCGGTCGAGATCCAACGGCGTCAACTGATCCGCACTCGCGCGTTGCTCGCGGCGAAGCGCGCGCCCGAAGCCAAGACGACGCTCGAGTACGTCGAACGCCTCGGCCGACGCGAGGAGCTCGACCTCGAGATCGCCGAGCTCGGTGCGCGCACCGAGGAAGCAGTGGGCAGCCCCGACGCGGCGTCGAAGGCGTGGTTGCGCTACGCGAAGCTCGCGACCGGCGTCGAGCGCGCCGATGCGTTCAACCAAGCGGCCCGTCTCGCGCTCGAAGGCGGCGACGAACTCGGCGCGATGTTCATCAGCCGTCTCGGCGACGCCGACGGCACCGACGACACGGCGCTCGAGCTGCGCGAGCGCGCGGCGAAGGAGCTCGGCATCGACCAACTCCTCCACCCGACCGACGAACGCGCCACGCGTCTCGAACGCGCGAAGCGGCTGCTCGAGGGCGGCCAGGCCTCCGACGCGGCCGCGACGTTGAAGCCGCTCTTCGAAGCGCGGCGCGAACTCGACGAGAAAGCGCTCACGGAAGTCGCGCAGGCCTACGCCCGCGCCGTCGCGTCGGCGAAGAGCGTCGACTCCGCGATCGACGTCCTGCGCGTCGTCGTGCCGGACCTCCACACGCCCGAAGCGCGCCGCGCGATCTACGTGCTCGCGGGCGAGCTCTACGAAGAACACGACCGCCTCGACGACGCCGTCGAGGCTTACCAAGGGCGGCTCTGATGATGAAGCACTCCTTCGCGATCAACGTCGGCACGGCGATCGTGCTCTTGGTGCCGGCCGTCGCGCTCCAAGGCGGCGACGCCAAGTCGCTCGACGATTCGCTGCGCAAGACGATGGCGGTGCTCGACGATCTCGCCGGCGTCGAGAAGCGCCTGACCGACAAGAAGGACGCGACCGCGGTCCCCGAAATCGTGCGTCTGACCGAAGCGCCGATCGGAACGGACATCGAGCGCGACAAGCACCGCGACACCTTGCGCGACGAGGTCAACGAGCTGCAAGGTCGCCTCGACGGCATGCAGTCCGGCACGACGGTGCAGACGCCGCGCAACGCCGATGAAGATGTCGACGTCGAGCACGAGCACTCGGCTCCGACCCAGCCTCGCGCCGTCGCACCGAAGGCCGGCCGCGAAACGACGGTCGCCCGCAACGCCCACGCGGCGCGCGAGCCCGCCGCGTTCGAGACCCACGGCTACGTCGCCGACTCGGTCCGACTGGTCCGCGCGTACTACAAGCAAGAACGCTTCGCCGAAGCGCTCGCCGTGCTCGGCACGTCGTCGACCGACGCTTCGTCGAACTACTGGCGCGGGCGCTGCCTCGAGAAGCTCGGCAAGACCGCCGACGCGCTCGCCGCGTATCGCCTCGCGAAGGACGCGAAGGGCGGCGGCCTCGACGCGGAGCGCGCCGGCGACGCGATCGTGTTCCTCGAGTGGCAAGCCAAGTTCGAAAGTCGCCGCACGGAGACGAAGAAGCCGTGAGCGCGATCGTCCATGAGAACACGACGCCGCTGTCGCCCGCCGAGTTGGCGGCGGCGATGCGCTCCTTCGCGGAAGTGAGCGCGGGGCTGATCGACAGCTATCAGGCGATCGAACGGCGCGCGCAGCACGTCGAGAACGAACTCGCGTCGAAGATCGGCGAGCTCGACGAGCTCTCGCGTCACCTCGAGGCGATTCTGCAGGCGCTGCCGAACGGCGTCGTCGTCCGCGACCGCGACGGCCGCGTCGTGCGCATCAATCGCGCGGCGTGCGAGATCGTCGGGCTCGACGGTCACGACTGCGTCGGCGCTTCCGCCGCCCAACGCCTCGCGGCGATCGAATCCGCCGGCGACGGCCGCGAGATCGCGTGCGCCGACGGAGTCGCGCGGGTCGTCGCCAGCAAGCGCTCCCCCATCCGCTCGCACGACGAAGACGTCGGCACCGTGACGATCGTCGACGATCGCACCGAGTTCGCGCGCTTGACGTCGCGTCTGCACGCGCAGGAGAAGCTCGCGGCGCTCGGCAACGTCGCGAGCGGCATCGCGCACGAGCTGCGCAACCCGATGAACGCGATCCAAGGCTTCGCGTCGTTGCTCGAGAAGCGCCTCGGCGCCGGTTCGCGCGAACGCGAACTCGCCGCGCGCATCGTCGAAGGCGTCGGCCGCGCCGATCAAGTGCTCGCGAGCATGCTGACGCTCGCGCGCAGCGACGCGCTCGACCGTCGCACGTTCGACGTCAATGAACTGGTCGAGGACGCGATCCGCGAAGCGACGTTGGGCTTCGAACACCTCGAGCGTTGGGCGCTGACGCACACCACGCTTCCGACGCGCGCGGCGACCGCGAGCGGCGACTACGTCAAACTGCGTCAGGCGCTGCGCAACCTGATCGCGAACGCGCTCCAGGCGCAACCCGAGGGCGGCGCGGTCCACGTCGAAGCGCACGTCGACGCCGCCGTGCTCGTCCTGCGCGTCACCGACGCCGGTCCCGGCGTCCCGAAGGAGCTCGCCGCTCGCGTGCTCGAGCCCTTCTTCACTTCGCGCGCCGACGGCAGCGGCCTCGGCCTCGCTCTGGTCAACACGATCGCCGTGCTGCACGGCGGTCGCGTCGAACTTTCGTCCCAACCGGCACCGCAGGGCGGCGCCGATTTCCGCATCTCCATCCCCTTCCAACTCGAGAGCTAGAACGATGTCGATTCGAGAGATCCTGGTCGTCGACGACGACTCCCTGTCCCGTGAGTTCCTGGTCGAGGCCGTCACGGCGCTGGGCTTCAAGGCGACGCAGGCGAAGACCGGAGAAGAGGGCTTCGCCATTGCGAGCTCGACTGCTCCGGACTTGGTCATCACCGACCTGCGCATGCCCGGGACCGGCGCACGGAACGGTCGAGACCGCGGTGCAGGCGATGAACCTCGGCGCGTCGGACTTCCTGATGAAGCCGGTGTCGCCGGAGACGTTGAAGCTCTTGATCGAGCGCGTCGATCGGTCGCAGCGCCTCGAGCGCGAGAACCGTTACCTGCGCACGGAAGTCGGAGGCTCCGCCGAAATCATCGCCGAGAGCCCCGCGATGCAGGAGACCCTGCGCGGTGCGAAGCGCGTCGCGCGTTCGAAGGGCACGGTGTTGATCACCGGCGAATCGGGCACGGGCAAGGAGAAGATCGCGCAGTGCATCCACAAGGAGAGCCCGCGCGCGAGCGGTCCGTTCATCCGCGTCAACTGCGCGGCGTTGTCCGAGACGCTGCTCGAGAGCGAACTCTTCGGCCACGAGCGCGGCGCCTTCACCGGCGCTCACAAGACGCGCGAAGGACGCTTCGAGCTCGCGGACAAGGGCACGTTGCTGCTCGACGAGATCGGCGAGATCTCGCCGGCTCTGCAAGCGAAGCTCCTGCGCGTCCTCGAAGAGGAAGAGTTCGAACGCGTCGGCGGCACGAACACGCTGCGCGTCGACGTGCGCGTCGTCGCGACCACCAACCGCGACCTCGCGGCCGAAGTGCAACGCGGCGCGTTCCGCGAGGACCTCTACTACCGCCTGCACGTGCTGCCGATCCACCTGCGGCCGCTCCGCGAGCGCTCGCAAGACGTCCTGCCGCTCGCGCGTCACTTCATGCGCTACTACGCCGCACAGAGCGGTGTCGAAGCGCCGAAGCTCTCGCGCGACGCCGAGGAACGCCTGAAGAGCTGGACGTGGCCGGGCAACGTTCGCGAGCTCGAGAACGTGGTCCAACGCGCCGTCGTGCTGATGCAAGGCGACATGATCCACGTCGACGACCTGGTGTTCGGGCCGTCGTCGTCGAGCAACAAGGTCACCGGGCCGCAAGGCGTGGTCGTCGACGGCTTGAACATGAGTCTCGCCAACCGCGCGCTCGCCGACATCGAACGCGAAGCGATCCTCGCGACGCTGCACTCGACCGGCGGCAACAAGACCGAAGCGGCGCGTCGCATGGGCGTCAGCGCGCGCACGCTCTCCAACAAGATGAAGCTCTGGCGTCGTCTCGGACTGGTGGCGTGACCATGGACCTGCGCGTAGATCAAGGCGAGGTTCTCTCGCGACTGCTCTCGGCCTCCGTCGATCGACAGGAGGTCATCATGGGCAACATCGCGAACGTCAACACGCCTGGATACACGCGCAGGATGCTGCGCTTCGAAGAAGCGATGAAGCAGGCTCTCGAATCCGGGCGCGACCCTTCGACGGTCGCGCCCGAGATCGAGCTCGACATGCTCACTCCCGCGCGCGCCGACGGGAACAACACGAGCCTCGAGCTCGAGATGAACGCCCTGCGCGAGAACAAGCTCCTGTACGAGTCCTACGCGGCGATCCTGTCCGCCAAGTTCGACTTGATCCGCACTTCCCTCGACAGCTCTCGTTGATCATGAGCGGCATCTCCCACCTCTTCTCCGGCATGCGCGCGTCGTCGAGCGGTCTCGCCGCCGAACGCATCCGCCTCGACGTCATCGCGAAGAACCTCGCCAACGCGGAAACCACGCGCACGCCCGAAGGCACGCCGTATCGGCGACAGGAGGTGTGGTTCGAGCCGCTGCTCCAACGCGCCGAGAACGGCGCGGTCGAAGTGCGCGGCGTCAAGGTCGGCGGCGTGCAGTCCGACTTCGCGACTGCGATGGAGCGCATCCTGAGCCCCGGCCATCCCGACGCGGACGCCGACGGCTACGTGACCATGCCGAACGTCAACACGACGCACGAGATGGTCGACTTGATCTCGGCGTCGCGCGCCTACGAGGCGAACCTCTCGGCGCAAGAGTCCTTCGTCGCGATGGCCGAGCGCGCGTTGCGCTTGGCTCAGTGATCGTCCTCTCCCTGAGGTGAACCATGGTCGACGGAATCGGATCCAGCTCGCTCGCTCGCGCGGCCATCGAAGCCGCGCTGCGTTCGCAGTCCGAGAGCGCGAAGCGCATCGACACCGACGTCGCGAAAAACTTCGCTACGGCCGGGCTCGATGCCGGTCCGTCGGCGAAGGTCGGCTCGTTCGATCAGAACCTCTCGCAAGGACTGCGCGAGGTCAACGCGTCCGTCAACCGAGTCGACGATCTGCCCGCCGACATGATCGCGGGCAAGATCACCGACTTCCACGAGCTCGCCGTGCAGATCAAGCAGGCCGAGATCTCCTTCAAGTTCGCGATGGAAGTACGCAACAAGTTGATCGACGCGTACCGCGAGACCATGCGCATGAGCGTTTGACCTAGGACCCAACCCACGTGGATCTCAAAGCACTCCTCGACGCGCTCAAGAACGCCCACCCGCGCACGAAACTCGTCGCGCTGGTGGCGCTCGTCGCGATCACGGTCGCGATCACCGTCGGCACGATGCTCGCCGATCGACCGAATTTCGTCCTGCTGTACTCCGGCATCGACGACGCTTCGCGCGGCGGGATCGAAAAGGCGCTCGCCGGCGGCGCGGTGCGCTACAAAGTCAGCCAACCGCCCGGCCCGTACAACTTGTACGTCGACGAGCCGCAGATGTACGAGGCGCAGAACCTCGTCGCGCTCTCCGGTGCGTTGAAGGAGATGCCGCGCGGCGTCGACGGCAGCATCGCCGGCGCGAGTTCGATCTTCCTGTCGTCGGCGGAGCGCGCGCAGTCGATGCTCAAACGCGATTGGCAAGAGATGGAGCGTCAGCTCGAGACCCTCGACTTCGTCGACAACGCGACGGTGACGAGCTCGATGCCCGACACGTCGCCGATCCGCGAGCGCAAGCCGTTGACCGTGTCGGTGACGCTCGCGCTCAAGAACTTGGTCGAGCTCTCGCGCGAGCAGGCCGAGAACGTCGCCAAGTTGGTGCGCTTCCGCTTCGGCGTGCCGGCGGAGAACGTCGTCGTGTCCGATCAATCGGGCCGCACGCTGTTCGATCCGTCGCGCGGCGAAGGTCTCGCGAGCGATCCGGCGAGTCTGCTCGAGTACTCGCAGCGCTACGACCGCGCGGTCGCGGACAAGGTCAACCAACAACTCGCGCTCGCCTACGGCGACAAGAAAGTGCTCGTCGCGGTGACGTCGGAGTGGGATCACGACCAACGCACGACCGTCAGCGAATCGCTCTCGCCGAAGGGCACGCTGGTGTCGGAGAAGACGACGAAGAGCGAGATGCCCGCCGGCGCAACGCCGAGCAACGGCGGACCGGCCGGCGTCTCGTCGAACGTGCCGACCGATTCCGGCTTCGGCGTCGACAACGCGGCGATCGCGGCCAACAACCCGAACCCCGCGGCGTCGTCGCAGACGTCGACCACGAGCGACGTCCAGAAGACCTACGAGACTGCGCACTCGAAGACGCAGACCGTGCACGCGTCGCCGGCGTTGAAGCGCCTGTCGGTCTCGTTGCTGGTCGACGAATCGCTCGCGACGAAGAAGCAGGAGATCCAATCGATCGTCCAGGCCGCGGTCGGTTTCGACGCCGCGCGCGAGGACGTGATCCAAGTCGGCACGACGACGTTCGCGGTCGAGACCGCGGTCGGCGCCGATGCCGCGAAGCCGGCGGTCGAGACCGGCGGCGGTCCGTCGCCGATGCTCCAGATGCTGATGAAGCGCGGCATCGAGATCGCGGCGGCGCTCGTGTTCCTCTTCGTGCTCTTCAAGACGCTCAAGGGCGTGAAGCCGGGCTCGCTGCCGGTCGCGGCCGGTTCGAGCGCGAGCGGCGGCGGCGGCGGCGCGACCAACGAGGCAAACGACAGCGAGCCCGACCCCGAACTGTTGGCGCGCGCGCGCGTCGAAGAATTGGTGCGCACCGATCCACGCCGAGTCGGCGAGATCCTCTCGCGTTGGGCCGGCGAGAGCCGCGCGGCGGCGAGGAGCAGCAAGTGATCTCCCGCGACGAAGTCAGCGGCGCTCAACGCGCGGCGGCGTTCCTCCTGACGCTCGAGAAGGAACACGCCGGCACCGTGCTGCGCCACATCGATCCCGAAGTGATCGTCGAAGTGGTCGAGGCGATGGGCGATCTGCCCGCGGACCTCACCAACGCCGACGGCGTGCGCGAGCTCTACAAGGACGTGATCAAGTCGCTCGCCGGCCCGCGCGGAGTGCGGCGCAAGAGCGAAGCGGAACTGTACGCGCTGATCGAGTCGACGCTCGGCAAGCAGCAAGCGACCGAGCTCTTCGAGAAGATCCAACACCGGCTCCAACAGGAACGTCCCTTCCTCTCGATCGAGAAGGAGCCCGCGAAGAACATCGCGATCGCGCTCGGCGAACAGAGCGAGGCCGTGATCGCGCTCGTGCTCGCGCACTTGGATCCGTCGCTGTCGGCGGAAGTGCTGCGCTCGCTCGATCCGAAGCGCGCGTACGACGTCGTCCGCCGCATGGCCGGCGTCACGCCGCCGTCGATCGACGTGCTCGTCTCGATCTCGCAGGATCTCGCGACGCGCTTGAAGGAGATCGCGTCGGGTCCGGTGGTCACCGAACCGACGATGCGCCGCAAGTCGATCGCCGACATGCTCAACTTCTCCCCCGCCGAGGTGGAGCAGAACGTCCTCGAATCGCTCGCGAAGGACGACGCCGACATGGCGAAGGAAGTCCGCGAGTTCATGTTCACGTGGGAGGACCTCGCGAAGGTCGAGAAGCGACCGATGCAGAAGATCCTCGCGTCGGTGGACACCAAGACGCTCGCGGTCGCGTTGAAGGCGTGCTCGGCGAAGGTCGAGAGCAACATCATGGCGAACCTCTCCGAGCGCGTGCGCGTGATGGTGAAGGACGAGCGCGAGCTCGCCGGCGCCATGCCGATGCACGAAGTCCAGAACTCGCGCAACGAGATCATGAAGGCCGTGCGCACGCTGATGGAAGCGGGCGAGTTCCGTCCGGCGCGAGCGGGGCAAGAACTTGTCAGCTGAGCGCGTCATGCTCCACGCGCAGCCGTCCGCGGCGCGCGTCGTCGCGGGCGATCTCGGCGCTTGGCGCGAGCGGCGCGCGTTCGCGCGTGGGCTCGCGCAAGGCAAGAGCGACGCGCTCGGCCAAGCCGCGGGCGCGTTGAACCTTGCGACCGAGGAACTTGAAGCCGCGCACGGCCGCGCGTCGAAGCTCGCGGTCGAGATGGCGCTCGAGATCGCGCGCGTGCTGCTGCGTCGCGAAGCCCAGGCCGGCAACTACGACCTCGAGAAGCTCGTGCGCGAAACGCTCGCGAATTCGGGCGTCGACCGCGGACGCTGCGTCGTTCACGTCCACCCCGACGACGCGAAGGCGTTGGAGTCGATCACGTTGCGCGCGGGCACCGTCGTCGAAGCCGACGACGCCGTCGCGCGCGGCAACGTGCAGGTCTCGACGCCGCGCGGGTTGTTGGTGCGTGAGTTCGAACAAGCGCTCGACGCGATCGGCGCGGAGTTGCGCGGAGAGAACGCGTGACGCTCGAGCTCGACGCCGTCCGCGAACGCATCCACGCCGCCGCGCGCCCGATCTTCCGGGGCCGCGTCGATCTCGTCTCCGGCGTGCTCGTCGAAGCGGTCGGCGTGCCGGCCGCGATCGGCGAGATCTGTCGCATCGACCGCGGTCGCGCGGGGCTCGTCGACGCCGAAGTCATCGGCTTCCGCGGCGCGAGCACCTTGCTGATGCCGCACGGCGATCTCGCCGGCATCGCGCCGATGCAACCGGTGGTCGCGCTCGGTCGGCCGTTCTGCGTGCCGGTCGGGGAGAAATTGCTCGGGCGCATGCTCGACGGCTTCGGGCGTCCGCTCGACGGCGGGCCGGAGCTCGAACGCGGAACTCTGCGCAACGTGCGCTCGGTCGCGCCCGATCCGTTCGGTCGCGCGGAGATCGTCGAGCCGCTGCAGACCGGCGTGCGCGCGATCGACGGGCTCAACACGCTCGGACGCGGACAACGCATCGGCATCTTCGCGGGCTCGGGCGTCGGCAAGTCGACGTTGCTCTCGCAGATCACGCGCGGCACCGACGCCGACGTGATCGTCGTCGGCCTAGTCGGCGAGCGCGGGCGCGAGGTCAGGAGCTTCGTCGACGAAGTGCTCGGGCCCGAAGGCCGCAAGAAGTCCGTCGTCGTCGTCGCGACCAGCGATCGGCCGCCGATCGAGCGTTTCCTCGCTCCGTTCGTCGCCGTCACCGCCGCGGAGTTCTTCCGCGATCGCGGGCTCGACGTCCTGCTCGTGATGGACTCGGTGACGCGCTTCGCCGCGGCGTCGCGCGAGATCGGCCTCGCCGCCGGCGAGCCCCCTACCGTCCGCGGCTATCCGCCGAGTTTCTTCGCGACCGTTCCGAAGATCGTCGAGCGCATGGGCCGCACGCACAAAGGCTCGATCACCGGCATCTTGACGGTCTTGCTCGACCAGGACGATCCGAACGATCCGGTCTCGGACACGTTGCGCGGTCTGCTCGACGGTCACGTCTACTTGTCGCGCGAACTCGCGCACCAAGGTCACTATCCGGCGATCGACGTGCTCGCGAGCTTGTCGCGGTTGATGCCGTCGTTGACGACCGAGAAGCACCAACGCGCGGCGTCGAAAGTGCGCGAGCTGCTCGCCGCGTATCGCGAAGGCCGCGACCTGGTCGAGATCGGCGCGTACAAGCCCGGCACCAATCCGCGGCTCGACACCGCGCTCAAACTGATGCCGGTGTTGCAGATCTTCCTGCGCCAAGGTCAACGCGAGGCGATGTCGCTCGACGAGAGCGTCGCGTTGCTCGGCGCGATCGCCGACAAGGCCGGAGTTTCGGCGTGAGCCGTTTTCGTTTCCGCCTGCAGCGCGTGCTCGGCGTGCGTCGGCTCGAAGAAGAAATCGCGCGCGCCGGCTTCGTCGAAGTCGAGACGCGGGCGAAGTCGGCGGAAGCGGTGCGCGAGCGTGCTCGCGGCGACGTCGAGGCGGGCTTGCGCGAGCTCGCTCGCAAGGTCGAGGCGCGCGACCTCGACGCCGACGCGGTGCTGCTCGATCAGTTCACGGTCGACCAGGCTACGAAGCGCGTGCGACCGGCGGTCCAGCGGGCCCGGGCCGCGCGCGACGCCGCCGACCGCGAACGCCGAGCCTGGGAAGAGCGCAAACGCGCCCTGAAGAGCCTCGAGAACCTGCGTGAACGGGCCCGCACGGCCCATCGCGAGGAGGAAGCGCGCGTCGACAACCTGCGCCTCGACGAACAGGCCCTGAATCGGGCCGAGCGCGGACGCTCCTCCCACAACCTTTCGGGCCGAAGGGTCGAAAACCCTTCCGACCCCTTGATGGGACCGTGACACACACATGAACAAGGTCGCCTCGATCTCGCTGGCCGGCGCCGGCGGACTCATGCTCTTCTCCGTCGCCTACCTCGGCTTCGCGAAGATGAATCACGTGCCGATGCACACCTTGCCGGTGTTCGGTTCGCTGTTCCCCGCGCCGCCGGAGAGCGAAGAGGAACACGGCAAGTCCGACGTCGCCGAACACGGCGACCAAGCGGCGACCGAAGAGCACGGCTCGGAAGCGACCACGCCGACGAAGCCCGCCGACGAAGGCCACGCCGCGACTCCGAAGCACGGCGAGGCGAAGGCCGACTTGCTCGGCGTCTTCCAGTTCGACGCGCCGTACAGCGCGGACGAGTTGCGCGAGCTCGTCGAGACGCTCGAACGCAAGAACACGGAGCTCGATCGCCGCATGGCGCAGCTCGCGAGCAAGGAAGAACTCGTCGACGATCGCCTCGAGACGATCGAAGAGCGTCAGAAGGCGCTCGACAAGATGAAGGCCGAGCTCGAAGAGCTGCAATCCGAACTCGCCGCACGCGCCGAAGAACTCGACCGCGACGGGGAGAAGAAGGCCGACGAAGACAAGAAGAGCGCCAAAGCGCTCGGCTCGCTCTTCGTGGACGGCGAGGTCGATGCGCTCGCGACGCGCTTGGTCGGCTACGGCCCGCGCGAAGCCGCGAAGATCCTCGCGACGCTCGAGCCCGATCGCGCGAAGGAACTCCTCGACGCGGTTCCCCAGGCCAAATGGCGCGAGTTCGCCGAGGCCTACACGAAGACTCTCGCCGCCTCGAAGACGAAGTAGGGCGAGCGCCCCATCCGTGCGACCGACGCGCCGCACCGCCGATCAAGGCGATTTCAGTCGGCGTCGATAAGGACTGGAACCGGGAATCCTTCCCCGGCAACCCCAGGTCGCGCACCTCATGGATCTCTCGACACTGCTCGGCTTCATGCTCGGCTTCGGCCTCATCGCTTGGTCGATGATGCACGGAGGCGGCTTCGCCGGTTTGGCGCTCTTCGTTCACCCGCCGGCCGCCGCGGTCGTGTGCGGCGGCGCGTTCGCGGCCGTGATGATTCACTTCCGACTCGAGGAGGTGAAGCAGATGTTCAAGGTGTGCCTGCGCACCTTCCTCTATCGCTTGCCGACGCCGAGCGAAGAGATCGATCGGATCATCAACTACGCGACGCTCGCGCGGAAAGAGGGCTTGCTCGCGCTCGAGAGCAAGTTGAAGGAAGTCGACGACAAGTTCATGGCCAAGGGCATGCAGCTCGTGATCGACGGCTTCTCCGCCGACACGGTGCGCGACATCCTCGAAGTCGAAGCCGAAGTCGCGAAGCAACGTCACGCGACCGGCAAGAAGATGCTCGAACAGTTCGGCACGTTCGCGCCGGCGTTCGGAATGGTGGAGACGCTGATCGGTCTCGTGCAGATGCTCTCCAACTTGTCCGACCCGTCGAAGATCGGCGCGGGCATGGCCGGCGCGCTCGTCGGTACATTCTACGGCGCGTTCGCGGCGAATATGGTGTTCCTGCCGATGGCGGGCAAACTCGACCAACGCAACAAGCAGGAGTCGCAGCTGCGCGAGCTGATGATCGCCGGCATCGTCGCGATCCAATCCGGCGAGAAGCCGCAGTTGATCAAGGAGAAGCTCAAGGGCTTCCTCGCTCCCTCGGACCGCGAAGCGATCAAGGGCTGATGCACCGTGGTCAAGAAGGCGCAAGAGGAGCACGGCGGCGGTGAAGGCTGGCTCGTCAGCTACTGCGACATGATCTCGCTGCTCGTCACGTTCTTCTTGATGATGATGACGTTCTCGACGTCGTCGTCGGGCGATGTCAAGTCGGTCGGCGTCGGGTTGCTCAAGGGACGCGGCGGCGTGTTCCCGAACCTCACCGGCTACGGCCCGGCGATCGACGTCGATCAGTCGACGGTCTCGAACCTCTCGTCGGACCTCGACAAGCAACGGTCGAAGGACGACAAGAATCGCGTCGTGCTCGACGCGGCGCTCGACGGGCTCGCGATCGACTTCGGTTCGGAGTGTTCGTTCGCGCCGGGGTCGTTCGCGGTCAACGATGCGCTGCAGGACGAGCTCGCCAAACTCGGCAAGATGCTCGGCAAGTACGACCAACTGGTGTTGGTCGAAGGCCACGTCGACGGCAAGGAAGCCGAGACGCGCGACGCCGAACGCCTCGGCCTCGAACGCGCGGTCGTCGCCGCGCACGCGTTGCTCGACGCGGGCTCGCTGCGGCCCGATCAAGTGCAGATCGCCAGCGCGGGAGCCTCGAAGCTGCGCGCGGTCGAAGGTTCGGCGCTCGGTCGCAAGCTCAATCGTCGCGTCGGCGTGCGCGTGCTCGCCGTGACGCGCGAACACGCGCTCGGCTGGGCCGGCGGCTCGCAAGGAGCGAAGTGACGTCGATGTCGACCACCGCCACGCCCCCCGCTCACGAAGAGCAACACGCCGAACACGACGCCCACGCCGAGCATCCGGCGGAAGGCGGCGGTCACGGCGGACATGGCGGCGGCGGCCACGCTCACGGCGGACACGGGCCGCACAAGTCCCATGAACATCCGCACCACGGCCCTCCGCCGTGGCTGATCTCGTTCGGCGACATGATGACGCTGTTCCTGTGCTTCTTCATCATCCTCGTGACGATGGCGAAGAAGCAGGACGCGGGGCTGGTCGCTCGCGGTCTCGGCAACTTCGTCGTCGCGCTCGAGAGCAAGGGCATGGGCGCCGCGCTCTCCGGCGCGGAGTACCTGAACGCGGTCAACTCCTTCCGCAAGAACTTCGGGCTCGATCCGATCACCGAGGAGGAGATGCTCGAAGGTCGCGCCGACGCGAAGAACCTCGAGGAAGTGCGGCGCATCCTCGAGACGGCGCTGCGTCCGTACACCGCGTTGCCGCAACCGGCGATCGCGCGCTTCGCGGCGAACTCCGCCGACCTCGACGAGAAGGCGCGCAAGTACCTCGATCTGATCGCGGAGAGTCTGCGGCCCGGCTCCGGTCAGTTGCTGATCCTCGAAGGTCACGCCGACGAGCCGGTGCTCGCGTTCCAACGCGCCGCCGCCGTGCGCGACTACCTGATCGCGACCTGCACGTTCGTCAATCAACGCGTCGAAGCCCGTGCCTGGTCCCGCGAGCCGCACTTCGCGGGCGGCATCCCGGCGACGGTCGACGCGCGTCTGATCCAACCCATCTCCAAAGACGTCAACTGACGGAACTCGCCATGGCCGAAGAAAAGAAGACCGCTCCGGACGGACAGAAGCCCGCGGAAGGCGAAGCGCCGAAGAAGAGCAAGAAGATGTTGTTCGTCGGAGGCGGCGCCGCCGCGGTGCTCGCGCTCGCGTTCATCGCCTCGTTGATGGCGGTGCCGAAGCCGCACGAAGAGCCCGAGCTCGAAGGCCCGTTCGTCGCGAAGTTGTCGAAGGAACAGATCCAAGCCAACCTCGCCGGCGCGGACGGCAAGCGCTATCTCGTCCTGTCCCTCCAAGCCGAGTACTTCGCCTACGAGGAGCACTACGTCACCGGTCGCCTCGGCGGCGGCGCGGCCGGCGGCCACGGCGGCGCGCCGACCGAGGATCCGCTCTACCTCGCGATGTTGAAGGACGCGTTGCTGACGCTCGCGGCGACCAAGACGATCAACCAAGTGACCGATCCGGTGTTGATCGATTCGTTCCTCGAGGAAGTGCGCGAAGCGGTCGATCCGGTGCTCTTCCCGGTCTACGTCGGCGATTCGCTCGCGCCCGGGACGGCCGACAAGGTATCGGGCCTGCGCGTCGGCGAGTCGGTCGCGAAGTCGACGATGCGCGGCTTGCTGCACGAGCACGCGGTCGAGATCGACGCCGCGCGCAAGACGATCGCGCTCGACGACGGTCCGCCGATGGCGCTCGAAAAGTCGCGCGACCTCCAAGTCGTCGACCGACGCGGCGAGTTCGTCTACCTCGACACGACCAAGCTCGTCGAAGGCTTCTCCGGCGAAGTACCCGTCGGTGCGCCGGGCCGCGTCAAACGCATCTTCAAGGATTCGTTCCTCGTTCAGTGAGCTAGCGCCCTCGTGACGTCGAACCTGCTACCCGAAGAGATCCGGGCGATCCTGGAACTCCTGCCGAAGAGCGCGGACAACGCGCCGACGGGCGAAGTCTCTTCGCGCGACTTCCACCGTCCGAAACGGCTGAGTTCCGAGACGCGAGCGGCGCTCGTCGAGCAGGTCGTTCGCCTCGCGCCGGAGCTCCAGCGCGAACTGCAAGCCGCGTTGCGCGGCAAGCTCACGATCGAACTCGTCGATCTCGACGAGATGAATTGCGATGGGCTCTTCGAGCAACTCGAGGATCCGTTCGCGATCGTGCGCTTCGAAGTGCGCGGCGAGCTCGGTTGGGCGATCTGGGATCTCGCCGGCGCGGTCGGTTCGATCGAGACGTCGCTCGGGATGCCCGAGGTGAAGGACTGCAAGGCGCGCAAGCTCGCTTCGGTCGAGAAGACGATGTTGAAGCGGCTCGTGTCGTACCCGCTGCAACGCCTCGCGAAGTTGTGGAAGCTCGACCTCAAGGACGTGCGCGTCGTCGACATCCGCGAAGAGCTCGGGACTTGGCGCGACGCCGGTCCGACCGCGGACTCGCAGCGCGTCGCCGTGCAGTTCGCGATCGACGGGCCAGGCGGCCAGAGCACGTTGCGCCTCTACCTGCCGGGCGTCGTCGGCAATTCCCCGGCTCCCGCCGCGGCGAAGAAGCCCGCACCCACCGCTCAAGCGCCTGAGCACATCGCCGGAGTTCCCTTCGAAGTCTCCGTGCGCCTCGGATCCTCCGAGATCGTGCTCGCGGACCTCTTGCACCTGGAGATCGGCGACGTGATTCCGCTCGGAACGCGAACCGACGAGCCCCTGCGCCTGGTGGTCGAGGATCGCGTGTGCGCCGACGTGAAGTTGGGCATGCGCGACGGGAACCTGGCGACCAAAGTCGAACGTTTGCGTCCGCGCGGACGCGAGGAATGAACGAGAGCACCAGCCATGTCGAACGAAGTGAGCCAAGAGAATTCCGAAGCCGGCGCCGTCGCGGTGCAATCGACCGAACTCGCCGAGCTGCAAGCGTCGCCGAAGAGCGGTGATCCGCTCGGCCTCGCGCAGATCCTCGACGTGCCCGTGCGTCTGACCGTCGAGGTCGGCCGCACGCGGATGACGCTCGCGGAGTTGATCCAACTCACGCCGGGCTCGTTGGTCACCCTCGACCGCGAAGCCCACGAACCGGCCGACATCCTGGTAAACGGCAAGGTCGTCGCGCGCGGCGAAGTGGTGACGATCGACAAGACCTACGGCGTGCGCATCACGAGCGTGAAGATCCCGGATTGAACGAGGCGCGAGCTTCGCGCTTGACCGAGCGGGCGACGCTCGCAGGATAGCCCGCATGTCGGACGAGCAACGCGATCGCGGACGCGTGCTCTCGTTCGTACTCGTCGTCGCGGTCTGCCTCGCGTTCGCGAATTCGTTCGGCGGCGTGTTCGTCTTCGACGATCTGCTCGACATCGTCGCCAATCCGAATCTGCGGCGGCTGTGGCCGCCCGACGGAGAGCTGTGGGCCGCGCCCGGTTGCGGCTTGGTCGGTCGGCCGGCGGTCGCGTTCAGTCTCGCGCTCAACTACGCGATCTCGGAGCTCCAGACGTGGAGCTACCACGCGTTCAACCTCGCGATTCACGCGGCGGCGACCGTGTGCCTGTTCGCGGCGGTGCGAAGGCTCTGCGAATTGCCGCGCGCGTCGACGTGGATGCGCGAGCGGCGTGACGCTCTCGCGTTCGCCACCGCGTTGCTCTGGGGCGTGCATCCGTTGCACGTCGGAGCGGTCACGCTCGTGATCCAACGGTGCGAGTCGTTGATGGGGCTTTGCTTCCTCGCGGGACTCGTCGCAGCATTCGCGCGGTTGAAGGAGTCCGGGTCCGCGCGGCACACGTTCCTCGCCGCGGCGTTCGCGTTGATCGGCGCCGCGTGCAAGGAATCGATCGCGCTGTTGCCGCTGGTCGTGTTCGTGATCGATGCTGTTTTCGCGAGCGGTTCGCCGCGCGCCGCGTGGCGCGACCATCGCGGGCTCTACCTCGCGCTCGCGCTGTCGTGGCCGGCGGTCGCGCTCTCGGTGTCCGCCGACGGTCTGCACCGCGCTTCGAGCCTCGGCATGCTCGATGAAGTCACGTGGTTCGCGTGGATCACGACGCAAGCCGCGGCGATCGTCGAGTACCTGCGCCTCGTCGTCGTGCAGACGCCGATCGTGATCGACTACGGCTGGCCGATCCCGAAGACGCTCGGCGCGTGGTTGCCGCAGGCGTTCGTCGTGCTCGCGTTGCTCGCTGCCGTCGCGTGGGCGTGGAGGCGCGCGCCACGCGTCGCCGTGCTCGGGTCAATGTTCTTCGTCTTACTCGCGCCGGCGTCGAGCTTCGTCCCGATCCCGTTCGAGCTCTACGCGCTCCACCGGATGTACCTGCCGCTCGCGTGCGTCGTCGGCCTCGCGGTCGCGGGGCTGATGCAGTTGTGCGAGCGTCTGCCCGACGCGCGACGCCGCGCGACGTGGATCGCCGTCGTCCTCGCCGCCGCGTCGTGGAGCACCGCGCTGACGCACCGCGCCAACGCCTACTTCGCGAGCGCCGAACGTCTGTGGCGCGCGACGCTCGAACACCGCCCGGACAACGATCGCGCGTGGTCGAACCTCGGCGACGCGCTGCGCGTTCGCGGCGCGCGCGAGGAAGCGCGCGATGCGTACCGACGCGCGCGCGAACTGCATCCGTCGTATCCGCTCTGGTACAACAACCCGGCGCTGCTCGAAGTCGAACTCGGGCACCTCGATGCCGCGATCGAGCTCTGGTCGAAGGCGGTCGAGCTCCTCCCAGCCCTCGCGCTCGAACGCGAGAACCTCGCGAACGCGCTCTTGCTCCGCGGCGACGCGGCGGCGGCGCTCACGCACTTCGAACGCCTACTCGCCGACGCTCCCGACTCGGCCGGCTTCCTGCGCGGCAAGGCGCGAGCGTTGGCGCGCTTGCACCGCGCGCCGGAAGCGCTCGTCGCGTTCTCCCGCGCGCACGTCCTCGCCCCCGACGACCCGCTGGTGTTCGAAGGTCTCGTCCTGCTGCTAGCGACCTCCGACGACCCGTCGGTCCGCGACGGTCGCGCCGCCCTCGAGCTCGTCGACGGCGCGAACGAACCCCAGCGCAGCCATCGAACGGCGTCCGCCCGCCTGCGGGGCGCGGCCCTGGCCGAACTCGGTCGCTTCGACGAGGCGGTCGCCGAGGTCGAGAAGGCGCTCGCGATCGTCGGGCCCGACGGGCCGGCGGATGCAATCGCGCAACTCGAACGCGAGCGCGAGCTCTACCGGATGCGCCAACCCCTGCGCGACGCGGTGCCGTAGGACGGGGCCACCTTGGGCCGCCGGTCCGGCGCTCGTCCCCATCCCGCCAACCGCATATAAGGAAGAGGCCACCCCAACCGTTCTCGCGCACGGTTGGGGCGGCCGACGGAAGGCATAAGGTCTGCCCCACCCAAGTGCCGGATCTCCGCGAGGGGATGGGCGTGTCCGGTTCGGGCGGGGGGCCCTTTCAAGATTCTCCCTAGGGGCCTCCGCAATCCCCGGTTGGTGTGGGGGTGAAAAGGACGGCTTTTTTCGGAGTTCGCGGACGCGCGTTCGGCGAACGCAGCTCGGCGTGTCGTCGCGGTTAGCATGGCTCGTTCAGCTCCCCCTTCGCGATGATCCCGAAGCGCAAGACCCGCACGATCCACATCCGCGACCTCGCCGTCGGGGGTGACGCGCCGATCGCCGTCCAGAGCATGGCCGCGACCCGGACCCGCGACATCCCGGCGACGCTACGCCAGGTGCGGATCCTCGAGGAGGCCGGTGCCGACCTGATCCGCATTGCGGTCGACAGCCTCGCCGACGTCGAAGCCCTGGCCGAGATCCGCCGCCAGACCAAGGCGCGCCTCTCGGTCGACCTCCAGGAGAACTACCGCCTGGCGGAGAAGGTCGCGCCGTACGTCGACAAGCTCCGCTACAACCCCGGCCACCTCCACCACCACGAGCGCGAGAAGCCGGTCGCCGAGAAGGTCGCCTATCTGGTCGGCATCGCGAAGGAGCGCGGGCTCGCCCTGCGCATCGGCGTCAACGCCGGCTCGATCGCGCCTGAGTACGAACGGCGTTTCGGCGACGACCACGTCGGCGCGATCGCCCAGTGCGCGATCGACCATTGCGGGATGGTCGAGGAACTCGGCTTCCGCGACTACTGCGTCTCGATCAAGGACTCCGATCCGCGCTTCGTGATCGAAGCGAACCAGCGCTTCGCCGCCGCCCTGCCCGACGTGCCGATCCACCTCGGCGTCACCGAGGCCGGCATGCCGCCCGAGGGGATCATCAAGACGCGGATCGCGTTCGAGCAGCTCCTGTCGCGCGGCATCGGCGACACGTTGCGCGTCTCGCTGACGTTGCCGTTCGACGACAAGGGGCGCGAGATCGCGGTCGGGCGCGAGCTGGTCCACGACATCGAGGCCGGCCGCTTCCGCTCGGTGCCGCCCAACTTCTTCGACGGGCTCAACATCATCGCGTGCCCGTCTTGCTCGCGCGTCGAGAACGAGAAGTTCATCGAGCTCGCCGAGGACGTGAAGCGTCTGACCGCCTACGCCGCCGAGCATCGGCTGACGATCGCCGTGATGGGTTGCCGAGTGAACGGTCCGGGTGAAACCGACGACGCGGACCTCGGTCTATGGTGTGGTCCGAACTTCGTGAACTTGAAGCGAGGCGAGGCCGAGTTGGGCGCGTTCGCGTACGACGCGATCCTGCCGCGGCTGCGCGAAGAGCTCGATCGTCTGATCGCGGCGCGCGCGGCGGCTCGGTAGCAGCCTGTTGAAGAAGTGCTTGCGAGCGCGAAGTCGCCCGGCTGCGTCGGATCAAGGAGCGTCGCCGCAGGCGAACTCGCTAGTTCGCCGAGGACGGCGCGACGCAGAGCCGGCGCGGCCGGACGGCTTCGCGCCGCATCGACTTCTTCGACGGGCTGCTAGTCGGCGCTTCGCAAGGACTTGCGTCCGGCGCGGACCTTTCTCGCCGGGTTGACCGGGCCTTGCCTCGCCCGGTCGAGAAGAGGGCCATGAAGCAACACCGTTCCAAAGCACACCGTGACGTACCGCGCCACGACGTCTTCGACGACGACGAGCGCGACCTGTGGAGTCTCGACGACTTGTACGAGCTCTCCTCTCGCCTCACCGCGCCGCTCGACCACGAGATCGTCGTGCCGAGCGACACCGGCGAATTCCAAAGCCCGCCTCCTCCGCACGGCGCGAGCTGGGACCCGTTCTGAACTAGCGCGCAGCTTCCGCACGCACCGCGCGACGCTCCTCGACGAAGGCGCGCCATGCCGCCGTGCCCTCGAGCGGCTTCGGATCCTGGAGCGTCTCGAGGTCGCGTTCGGCGCGCGGGTCGCTGCGCTCGAACGCCGCGCGCATCGCGTCGACCGCGTGCACGGCGAAGTCCTCCACGATGCGCGTGCGTTCGGCGTCATCGAGCTCGTGATCGGCGCGGACCAGGTCGACACATTGGATGTACGCGACCGCCGTCCGCCATTGATTGAGCGGGCTCTGGGGCGCGGCGCGCGCAATCGACGACGCGAATTCGGTCGCTCCGCGCCAATCGCCCTTTGAGCGCCGCACGGCGCACACCGCCATGTACGCCGAGGCGAGATCCAGGGGGAAATCGGCGTTGCCGGGGGCGAGCTCGACGGCGTGCTTGTGCGCCTCGACGGCCTCGAGCGTCAGCGCTTCGGCCTCGTCGAGCTTGTCGAGTTCTCTCTTGGTCGCGCTGAGATTGAAGGCCACCAGCCCGAGGCGGTTTTGGAACGCCGGCTCGGTCGGCGCGAGCTGCGCGATCTTGCGCAGGAGCTCCAGGGTCCTCGTGTAGTTCGTCTCGGCGATTTCCGGCAGCCGTTGGTAGTCGGCGGCGAGGCCGAGTTGGTTGTACGCGGTCGCGAGCTCGAATTCGTAGCCCGGCGAGTTGGGGAAGCGCGCGACGAGCTCGCGCAGCCCGTCGCGCGCTTCGCCGTAGAGCTCGATCGCGCGCTCGAAGTCGCCGGCGCGCATCGAGATGCCGCCGAGGTTGATCCGCGCGACGGCGAACTCCCGCGCGCGATGGCCGTCCTCAGGCTTGGCCGCAGCGAGCGCTCCGGCGAGTTCGACGGCGCGCGTCAACGCCTGCTCGGCCTCGCGATTGATCGTCGTGCCTTCGGAGAAATACTCCATCAACAGGAAGCCGTACTCGTTCCAACAGCTGTAGCCGTGCTCGAGGAAGTCGACGTCCCTGGGATGCGCGGCGAGCACGGTTTCGAACCGCTCGACGCCGCGCTTCAACACGTCGCGCGCCGACTCCGGCTCGCCGGCGAGCCACAGCGCCTTGCCGCGCTGGACGTTGTTGATCACCCAATCGGCTTCGAGGTCGAGACTGCCGGGATGCGCGGCGAGCAACTCGTCGAGCTCTCGTTCGTTGCTCTCGAGCAGCGGCTTCGCGGCGTCGACCTTCTCCGTGGTGACCAGTGCGTTGGCGAGACCGACGCGCGCGGAGAGCAACGCCTTGCGACGCTCGAGATCGTTCGGCGCGGCGGCAGCGAGCGCGGAGTAGATCGCGATCTCCTTCTCGCGCGCGCCGGCGGCTTCGTCGTTGCGGCCGAGTTCCTCGAACAGACGCGCGAGCCGCGCGTGACCTTTCGCGACCTCGAGCCGCGCGTTCTCGTCGCTCGGCTCCTCGGCGACGAAGCCCTCGAGCAAACGCACCGCGCTCTCGAGCACCGACCTGCGCACCGGCTCCATCTGCGGCACGAAGCGCAGGTCGACCTCGCCGACCTGCGTCAGCATCTGATCGACCGCGTCCATCGCTCGCGCGTAGTTGCGTTCGGCGCGATCGCGTTGCGCGCGGATCGCGACACCGGCTTCGCGCTCCTGCCACGCCCACAGCAACGGACCGCCGATCACGAGCAACGCCGCGAGCGCGTACGCCGCCGCGAGCGCCGGATGCCGCTCGATCCATCTTCGCGCCCGCAGGCCGGCGCCGGTGCGACGCGCTTCGATCGGGCGCTTCTCGAGCACGTTGCGCAGATCGCGAGCGAAATCCGAGGCGTTCGCGTAGCGACGACTCGGCTCGCGCTCCATCGCCGTCGCGCACACGGTCTCCGCCTCCCACGAAATCCGCGGGTTGTGCGCGCGCACCGTGCGCGTCTCGCCGCTCTCGATCGCGACGATCACGTCGGCGTCGGAGCGCCCGCCAAACGCGGGGCGCAGCGCGAGCATCTCGTAGAGCGTCACGCCAAGTCCGTAGACGTCGGTGCGCGCGTCGATCGCATTCGCGTCGCCGCGCACTTGCTCGGGCGCCATGTACTGCAACGTGCCGAGGCGCGAGCCGGTATGCGTCAACTTCCCGCCGCCCGTCGCGTGCGCGAGGCCGAAGTCGAACACCATCGCGCGGCTCGCGTCGCCCGCCGTCACCATGATGTTCGACGGCTTGAGGTCGCGATGGATCACGCCGCGGCGATGCGCGTGATCGAGTGCTTCGGCGACTTGCTCGACGACGCGCAGGCAAGTCGACTCCCACGAGCCTTCGAACAAGTAGCCGGCGCGCTCGCGTTCCGGCGCCAGGTCGCGGCCTTCGAGCGAACTCGGCTCGCGCCCTTCGAGCGACTTGAGGATCGCTTCGACAGTCCGGCCCGCGACGAGCTCCATCGCGAAGTACGGAACGCCTTGCTCCTCGCCGACGCTGTACACCGGGACGATGCCGGGATGTTGGAGGCGCGCGATCGTCTCGACCTCGCGCTTGAAGCGCTCGCGCGTGCCTTCGAAGAAGAGGCGCTCGGGCCGCACGACCTTCAACGCGACTTCGCGGCCGAGCCGCGGCTCCCGAGCGCGGTAGACCACGCCCATGCCGCCCGCGCCGAGCTGTTCGAGGATCTCGAACTCGCCGAGGCGTTCCGGCGGTCGAGCTTCGCTGCTCTCGCCGAGGACGCCGATGTCGGCGAGCAGCGCGATTCGGCGGCGCAGCGCCGCCGCGTGAGCCGGATGCGCGCGCACGAGCTCCTCGACCGCCGCGCCGTCGCCGCGTTCGAGAGCGTCGAGCGCGGTCATCACGAGTTCGTTCAGCCGCTCGTCGTTCGAACCCCCCGTCGCGTCGGTCATCGTGTCGGAGTTCATTTCACGCCCCCGCGCGCGGAGCGGCAAGGCGCGAGGACGGGATAGAATCGAGTGCGATGGCGGACGACGTCGGCAAGCTCATCGACAGCGCGACGCGCGGCGAAACGCCGGCGGTCGACACGTTGCTTGAACGCTATTTGCCCGGCCTGCGCGCGTTCGTGCGCCTGCGCGCCGGCCCCGCGGTGCGCGCGCACGAATCGGCGTCCGACATCACGCAGTCGGTGTGCCGCGAGGTGCTGCAGAACCTCTCGACCTTCAAATACGGCGGCGAGGCGGGCTTCAAGCATTGGCTCTACGCGACGGCGCTGCGCAAGCTGCAGAAGCGCGACGAGCATTGGCGCACGCAGAAACGCGAGGCCGCGCGCGTGGTCGTCGACGAGCACGCACTGCTCGAAGCGTACCGCAGCGTTTCGTCGCCCAGCGGCCGCGCGATGGCGAAGGAAGAACTCGCGCGCGTCGAGCACGCGTTCGACGAACTCGGCGACGACGAGCGCGAGGTGATCACGCTCGCCCGCGTCGTCGGCCTCCCCCACAAGGAAATCGCGGAAGCGATGGGGAAGACCGAGGGCGCGACGCGCGTGTTGCTGCACCGCGCGCTGGCGAGGCTCGCCGAGAAACTCGATCGCGGCTAGGAGCCCGTTGAAGAAGTGCTTGCGAGCGCGAGGCCTTCCGGCCGCGTCGGATCAAGGAGCGTCGGCGCAGGCGAATTCGTGAATTCGCCGAGCCGGCGCGACGCAGAGCCGGCGCGGCCGGAAGGCTTCGCGCCGCAATGACTTTTTCAACGGGCTCCTAGCTCGTCGCGACTTCGTCGTCTTCGGGCTCGATCAGGAGCGGCGGCGTGTTCGCGACCGGCAGCGCTTCGACGACGCGCAGCTTCTTGTCGATCGCGCGCGTGCGGACCGAGAGGTCGGTGTCGAGCTGCTTCGAGGCCTGATCGAGCTTCTCCTTGACCTTCGCGATCACGTCGCCGAAGCGGCCGAACTCGGTCTTGACCTCGCCGAGGACTTTCGCGATCTCGCTCGAGCGTTGTTCGATTGCGAGCGTGCGGAAGCCCATCTGCAGCGAGTTCAAGAGCGCCGCGAGCGTCGTCGGTCCCGCGATCACGATCCGTTGTTCGCGCTGCAGCGTTTCGACGAGTTCCGTGCGCCGCACGATCTCGGCGTAGAGCCCCTCGGTCGGCAAGAACATCAACGCGAAGTCGGTGGTGTGCGGCGGCTCGACGTACTTCTTCGCGATGTCCTTCGCGAAGCCGCGGATGCGTTGGTCGAGCTGCTTGACGGCGAAGTCGACGGCTTCGGCGTCGCCGCGTTCGCTCGCTTCGATCAAGCGTTGATAGTCCTCCTGCGGGAACTTCGCGTCGATCGGCAACCACACCGGTCGGTCGGAGCGTTCGCCGCGGCCGGGCAACTTGATCGCGAACTCGACGCGCTCGGTCGAACCCGGCCGCGTCACGACGTTGCGTTCGAATTGTTCGGGCGCGAGCATCTGCTCGAGTAACGCGCCGAGCTGCACTTCGCCCCAATTGCCGCGGGTCTTGACGTTGGCGAGCACTCGCTTCAGATCGCCGACGCCGGTCGCGAGCGCGCGCATCTCGCCGACGCCGCTCTGCAAGTTGTCGAGCATGTCGCGCACCGACTTGAAGCTGTCGGTCAAACGCTTGTCGAGCACGCTTTGCAGCTTCTCGTCGACGGTGACGCGCATCTGCTCGAGCTTCAGCGTGTTGTCGCTCTGGATGTCGCCGAGCTTCTTCTCCACCGACTCGCGCAGCGTCTCGAAGCGCCGTTCGTTCGATTGGCTGAGTTCGTCGAGACGCTTGCCGAAGAGTTCGAGCTGATGCTTCTGCGCGTCAGAAGTCCGACCGATCGATTCGATCAGCGCCGCGTTGGCTTCCTTGCCGCGCGCGGCGACTTCGTCGCGCAGTTGCTTGGCGAGTTCGCCTTCTTGCGTGCGGCCCTTCGCGAATTCGTCGCGCAGTCCGCGCTCGGCCCGTTCGTTCGCGCGTTCGAGACTCTCGAGCCGCGCGGAGAGAGGCGCGAGATCGACCGTCGTGTTGCGCCGCAACAGAACGATGAGGAGAACGACCGCGACTAGGGCGCCGCACGCACCGACGAACAGAACCGCATCGAGCATCGCGGGATTCTCGCCGACGGCGCGGGAAAAGACTCTCGAGCCGGCGCGGTTCGCGGCCGCTAGAGAATGCGGGCCGAGAGCTCCGGCCCCGGCCGGTTGGGAATCGCCCCCATCGGAGCAGGCGGCGCGGGCGGCGCGACGTCGAGGCCGCACTTTGCCAGGTGAGCCGCGAGCAGTTCGGAGCGATCGCAGTACGTCATCAGGGCGAGCTCCCCCGCCTCGACCTTCAGGCTGTGGGCGATGTGCACCAGGACCTCGTCCGACGGCAGGCGGTTCCCGCGCTCCATCTCCCGCACGAAGGTGTAGGAAAGGTCCAAGACCTTCGCGAAGGCGGCCAGCGACCGCGGACCGCGCAG
Organism: Planctomycetota bacterium; assembly: GCA_021413885.1. Lineage (GTDB taxonomy): Bacteria > Planctomycetota > UBA1135 > UBA1135 > JACRIN01. Next base: position 40,953 of record JAIOPM010000025.1, on the reverse strand, counting down.
GGACCGAAGTCGAGTTCCGAGTCGAGGCATGGCAAGTGAGCTCCGAGCGGGCGGGAATGCCGGGGGTCGAGACCTGAGTTGCATCGCTGCAACGCGTGCAGGGCTTCATCGCCGCGGAGTTCCGGGTCGCCCGACCAAAGGCGTGCTTATTCGTCCGGCGCTCTAAGCTCGGTCTTTGCAGAGAGTTGTGGGCCGGAGCTCGGAACGTCTCCACGGCTCGATCGCGACCGGCCGATGTCGGCGGCGCTCGCTCACGCGACGCCTGGCGCGACACGAACCTCGCGCGGGAGTGGTGAGCGGCTCGCCCCCGCTTCAGAATCCGCCCATGCCCCAAGCCGACCCGGTCCAACGCTCGTTCACCGAAGCCGCCTCCGTCCTCGAGGCCTTCATGCGCTCCCCCGACGGTCTCGCGAGCGTGCGCCGGTTCGCCGACGCCGCGGCCGCGACCCTCACCCGCGGCGGACTGCTGATGTCGTGCGGCAACGGCGGCTCGATGTGCGACGCGATGCACTTTGCCGAGGAATGGACCGGACGGTTCCGCGCCGATCGACGGGCTCTGTCCGCGATCGCGTTCTCGGACCCGAGCCAGCTCACCTGCATCGCCAACGACTTCGGGTACGACGAGGTCTTCGCGCGCCAGGTCGAAGCGCTCGGCAAGAAGGGCGACCTGTTGGTCGCGATCTCGACCAGCGGCAACTCCCCGAACGTCCTGAAGGCGGTCGCGGTCGCGAAGGCGCGCGGCGTCACCGTCGTCGGCTTGCTCGGCAAGGGCGGCGGCAAGTTGAAGAGCGAGGTCGACATCCCGATCGTCGTGCCGCTCGCCGATTCGTCCGATCGCATCCAAGAAGTGCACATCAAGGTCCTGCACATCGTGATCGAGGCGGTCGAGCGCAAGCTCTTCCCGCAGAACTACGCCAAGGGCTGATTCAACCGCCGGCGAGTCGACGTTCGACGTCGGCGAGATTGCTGCGCGCCTCGGCGTGCGTCGGCATCAGACGCAACGCTTCGCGGAACGCGTCGCGCGCGGGTTCGAGTTCGCCGCGCTGCATGCGGACGTAGCCGAGGTTGTTGTGGAGCTCGGCGCGCAACGGCGCGAGCTCGACGGCGTGCGCGAACGCGGTTTCGGCGAGCGCCAGGTCCTCGGCGCGCACCGCGTGGACGCCGAGGTCCATGTGCGCGTCGGCGTCGAGCGGCGTGAGCTCGACGGCGTGGCGCGCGTGGACGAGCGCTTCGGCGAAACGACTGCGCGACGAGAGCGTCTCGGCGACTTCGCGTTCGAGCGCCGCGGGTTCGGCGCGCAGCTCGAGGCACTCGGGCGCCGCGCACGCGGAGTCCGCGACGAGTCGTTTCGCGCCTTGCAGGCGTCGCGCGAGCTTCGCATCGCTCGGCTCGACGGCGAGCTCAGCCGCCAAGAACTCCGCCGCCGCGGCCCAATCGCCGCGCAGCAACGCGAGATCGATCGCGCGGTTGCGAGCGAGCGTGATGCGCTGCGTGTCGAGCTCGATCGCGCGCGCCGTCGATTTCTCGGCGCCCGCGAAGTCGCCGAACTGCATCTGCACGGTCGCGAGGTGGACGAGCATCGTCGCGTCCTCGCCGTGCGCGGCGGTCCATGCGCGGCAGACGCGCTCGGCGTCCTCGTAACGCCCGGCCTGGTAGTACGCCGACGCGAGATTGACGTGGCCGAGGTAGTAGTCGGAACGGATGCGCACCGCGGTCTCGAGCTCGACGATGCCCTTCGCCAACGCATCGGCCTTCACCCACGCGTCGCCGAGATTGGTGTGCGCGATGAAGTTGTTCTCGGTGACGTCGATCGCGCGCTGGAAGAGCGTCAACGAATCGCGCCACGTCGCCGTTTGCGCGAACGTGAGCACGAGCCACACGCCGCACACCGCCGCGTAGCCGATGTCGACGATGCGGCGCCGCGCGCTCGCGAACGCTTCGAACGCCGCGGCGACCGCGAGCGCGAGACCGACGTACGGCACGTACGTGTAGCGATCGGCGTTGGCCTGAAGCCCGACTTGCGCGAGACCAATCACCGGCACGAGTGTCACCGCGAACCACGCGAGGCCGACCCAAATCGCCGGCTTGCGCGCGCGCAGGATCCACGCGAACGCGGCGAGCGCGAGCAACACGGCACTCGAGATCACCACTTCGAACGCTCCGCGCCCGCCGAGCGGGAACGGATACAGACACGCCAAGTCGACCGGCCACACGAAACGGCGCAGGTAGATCGCGTAGCTGACGACCGCGTTCGTCGCTCGATCGGCGAACGGAATCAGGTCGAGCTCGACGACCGCGCCTCCCGCGTGTTGCGCGAACCACGTCGCGATCGACGCGCCGATCGCGAGCAGGACGAACGGTGCCTTCTCGAGCGCAAGCGCGACGACGCTTCGTTCGCGCAAACGCCCGAGCGGCCAAACGTCGAACAGGATGAGCGTCAGCGGAAAGCCGACCGCCATCGGCTTCGAGAGCAACGCGAGCACGTGCGCGAGCACCGCAAGTGCGTAGAACGCTCGTTCACGCCGCCGCGCCCACTCGATCCACGCGAAGAGCCCGAGGAACCAGAACAACGCGCAGAGCACGTCCTTGCGCTCCGCGACCCAAGCGACCGATTCGACGTGCGTCGGATGCAGCGCGAAGACGCCGGCGACGAAACCGCTCGCGCCGAGCGCCAGGCCCGCGCGCAACAACACCGCGAAGAGCACGCACGTCGCCGCGACGTGGATCAACAGGCTCGTCGCGTGATGCATTGGCGCGGAGAGCCCGAAGAGCTGCACGTCGAGCATGTGCGAGAGCCACGTCAACGGATGCCAGTTCGCGGCGTCCTGCGTCGTGAACGCCCAGCGCAGGCCGGCCCACGACAATCCGTCGAACACGTGCGGGTTCGCGACGACGTACGAGTCGTCGTCGTACGCGACGAAGCCGTTGACGAACGTCGGCACGTACGCGATCACGCTCGCCGCGACGAGCAACAGCGCGATCCAACGCGCGCGAGACGACGAGGACGCTTGCACCGGGGCCGGTCAGGATACCAATGGGCGCGGGGGCCGCAGGGGCCGCGCGCGTCGCACGCTCAAATCGAATCGAGACCCCACACGAACGGCGCGAGCGGCAGACGCGCGAACGACACGTCGAGACGTCGTTCGAGTTCGCCGAGTCGCGCGCATTCGCCGCGGGCGGGCGCGAAGAGCTCGAGCAAGTCGGACGCGCGCAAGGTCGTGCTGTGCGTCGGGCTCGACAACGTCACGCTGGTCTCGCCTTCGTTGCCGGTCTCGATGTCGACACGCGCTTCACCGCGCGTCCAGTCCGCGAGGCGTTCCGCCGCGGCGATCGGATCGAGGATCTTCGCGAGCGCGAGCACGCCGACCGCGGAGCGTGCGCCCACGTCTTTCGCGAAGGCCGCGAACTCGTGCGCATCGGGCGGTGCGAGCAGGAAAAGCTCGTTGCGGGTTCCGTGCAGGCGCTCGAAATGCGCGCGCACGAGCGCAAGAACGTCCTCCGGCGAACCGCCCCACTCGTGGATCGTGCCGGCGAAGTCGGCGCCGCGGCCGAGGCACGCGTACGCGCGCACGTCGCGGTCCTCGTGCATCACCAGGGTCTCCATTCCCGGAGAGCGCAACAGCGCGCGCGTCTCGGCTTCCGTGCGTTCGACGCGGGAGCGGTGACGCGAATAGAGCCGGTGCAGCGCGCCTTCGTCGTCCGGCGCGGCGCGGCGCTGCGTGCCGCGTTGCGGCAAACGCGCGACGACCTCGGCGTCGAACACGAAGTCGAGCTCGCTCGCGAACTCGCGCCAACCGCGGCGGCGATAGAAGCTCGCGTCGTCGGCCCACAACAAAGCGAGCACGGCGCCGTCGCGCGCGAGCTCCCTTTCGGCCGCCTCGAGCACGCGCGTCGCGAGCCCGCGCCCGCGGCGATCCGGATCGGTCGCCACCGAACCGATCAAACCGATGCGCAGCCGTTCGCCGCCGATCACGAGATCGCGCACGAGCGTCGCGCACGCCGAATGGACGATGCCGTCCTCGCCGAGCGTCACGAGCGAACCGGGCGCATCGGGTCCGAACACCAACGGGTATTCGCCGGCGAGTTCGCCGCCCGAGCGCAGTACGCGCTCCATCAGACGCAGAGCGCGTCGATCGGTGGAGCTCGTGGGCGAGTGCATGTCGTCAGATCTTGCGCTTTTCCGCGCCGTCTTGCTGACGCGCTTCGCGATAAGCCTCGAGCAAGCGATCGCGAATCGAGAGCGCGTCGTCGAGCGACGCTTTCGCGTCCTGCACGGCGAGGCCGAGGTCCTCGGGCTTCTCGAGCGACTTCGATTGCGCTTGGAGTTCGCGCGCCTTGGTCTCGAGCTCGTCGAGCAACGCACGGAACGCCGGGCCGCCTTGCGTCGACTCGGGTTTCGCGCTCGGCATCGCGGCCGGTTGGACCGGCGCGCTCTGGGGCAGACCTTGGATCGGGAGTTGGTTGGCCATGGCTACCTCAGGAAGTTGAGCAACGTGTTCTGCATCAATCGAGCGCTGGTCGCCTGCGCGAGTTGGAGCGTCTGCTCCGCGCGCGACATGTCGAGCACGACCTCGCTGTAGTCGGTGTCCTCGACCTGCGAGAGCAGGCCTTTGACTTCGGTCGACGCATCGTCGAGCCGGTTGCCTACGTCGGCCAGGTGTTCGCTGCGCGCGCCGAGATCGCTGGTCGCGGCGAGGACGTTCGTGTGGTGACGATCGAGTTCACCGAGCCACAGGTTCAAGCGCGAGAGCTGTTCGTCCGGCGCGAGCCCTTGCGAATTGTCGAGGTCGTCGACGAGGCCTTGCATCACGTCGAACAGGTTGACGGCGCCGCCGAAGACCACGAGGTCGTCGCCCGCGCGACCGATGTTCGTCGTGTCGACGTGCAGCACCGAACCCGTCGAGGCGTCGGTGAGCTCGAGGTCGGGGTTGACGAAGTCGAGCGTCGTCCAGTTCGTCCCGTCGAGCGAGATCGAGCCCGCGCCGTTCACCGTGTCGGTGCTCGACGTGCCGTCCCACGCACTGAAGTCGAGGTGGATCTCCGCGCCGTTCTCGTCGGTCACCGTGAAGTCCGCGACGTTCGCCGCGCCGCTCGCGGGCAGCGCGAGCGCCGTGCCGTTGTCGAGCCGCACCGTGCCCGCGGTCGCGTCGATCGTCAGCGTGTGCGTGCCGACCAACGTGTCCGACGCGCCGCCGTTCGCGAGTTGCACGCCATTCGTGAACGTCACGTTGGTCGCGTCGTGGCGCACGCTGAGCGTGTCGTAGCCGGTGCCTTGGTCCGCGGTGGTGCCGGAGGCCGCGCCGGTCAGACCGCCGAACTGCGTGCCGGAACGTTGCTCGCGATCGAAGACGGTGTCGCCCGGCACGCCGACGCCGACGGATTCGCCGAGGCCGACGAGGAGTTCCTGTTGCTCGTCGTTGCCGTTGTACGCGACCGACTCGCGGCCGCTGTTCGTCGTCGTCGCTTCGAACGGTTGCGTGCCGGTGACCGTGCCGCCGAAGAGGTAACGATCGCCGGACTTCGCGTTCGCGATCGTCAGCAGGCGATCGCGCATCAGCTGCAGTTCGCCCGCGTGGACGCGACGATCGTTGGCGCTCTGCGTGCCGCTCATCGCTTCGAGCACCACGGCGCGCGCGTCGGACAACACGCCGCTCGCGTCCTGCAAATTGCTCGCGGCGGTGTCGAGCAGCGAACGTCCGTTCTGCGTCGCGGCCTGGAACCGATCTTGGCCCGACAGGCGATTGCGGTACGCGAGCGCTTGGCTCGTCCCCACCGGATCGTCGGACGGCCGCAGGATGCGCTTGCCGCTCGAGATCTGTTCTTGGGCGATCGCCAACTTCGAGAAGTTTTGCGAGAGACCCAAGCGGATCATCGAGAACATCGAGGCTTGTGTGGGTCGGATCGACATGGCTCAGAGCAGACGCATGAGTTCGTCGGAGAGGTCGGCGCTGACGCGGATGAATTGGGCGGCGGCGTTGTAGGCCTGTTCGGAGGCCATCATCGTGACGAGCTCCTCGTCGACGTTGACGCCGCTGACTTGATCGCGACGCGAGTCGAGGCTCTGCATCAAGAAGTCCTCGGAGTCGAACGCGTTCTGCGACGACGCGATGTCGAGCCCGACGCCGGTGACGACGTCCGCCCAACTCGCGCCGAAGGAGCTGTTCGAGAGGCCCGAGACTTCGGCGTCGTCGAGCGCGAGCAACGCGTTGACGTTCGCGCCGTCGCCCGACGCGCCGCTCGTGGAGCTCGCGAACAGCGACGGCGACGCGACGAGGTCCGCGCGCACGCCGATCGTCGCCGCGTCGTGGCCGGTGAAGAGCCCGTTGAGCCCGAGCGCCGGCAAGAGATCCGACGTGTCGGAATCGGCGGTGACGTCGAGACGGAACACGTCGTTGTTCGTCGCCGAGAGCGAGCCGAAGCCGAGCTTCAACTTGACGCCGTTCGCGACGTCGAGCTCGTCGCCCGGGTTGTAGCCGGCGCCGACGTCGAGCGAAGCGACTTGCGTTCCGCCCGAGTCGTAGACGAGCACCTTCAAGCCCGCGGTCGTGCCGATGACGCCGTCCATGTTCGGAACGAACGTGTACTGGTCGTTGACGCTGCCGGTGTAGCTCCCGCCGATCGCCGCGCCGACCGCGTGATCGTCGCCGGTCACCGTCGTCGCGGCGGTGAAGCCGAGCGCCGCGAGCGCGGAACCGGAGTCGACCGTGAAGCTCTCGGTCGCGCCGCTGCCGACGGTTTGCAGCACGAGGCGTCCGCCGACCGCCGACGCGGTCAAGCCGTTGGTCTGCGCGTTCGCATCCGCGTTGATCACGGCGGCGACTTCGTCGGCGGTCGCGGCGCCGATCTGCGCGAAGTCCGCGGCGTCGAACGTGATCGAGAACGTGCTCGACGGTCCGGTGAGTTGGAGCGTGTCGCCGTCGGCGAGCGCGAACGGTCCGTCCGCCGGCGTGGAGAGCGAAGCCTGGCTGCCGCCGAAACTGCCGACCGCGTCGGGATTCGTGTCGAGGCGCGTGCTGAAGTCGAAACCGAAGCCGGTCTCGGCGAAGACGTGCAAGCGACCTTGGCTGTCGAGGTTCGCGTTGAGATGATCGATCGAGTCGAGCTGCGTCAGCAGATCGGCGACCGTCGTGTGCGCCGCGTCGAGCGCGAGTTGGTGCTTCTCGAGCGCGCCGGTCGCGCGATCGGTGACGTTGACGGTGACCGCGCCATCCGTGACGTCGAACGGCAAACCGGAGTTCGCGACGAGCTCGTCGGTGACGCTGCCGTCGCCGTCGACATCGACGAACGCGTTGGTCGCCGCGAGCGACGCGAACGGCCCGTCCGCGCCGATACCGGTCGAGTGCGTGCGGTTCATCTCGAGGATCCAGTTGTGCGCGAGCGCGTCGATCTGCGTCGACACGCCGGGCAGAACTTGTTGGTACGCCTGCAGCAAGCCGCCGATCGCGCCGCCGCCGACCGTCACCGCGCCGGCTTGGCCGTCGATCTCGACGCCGAGCGTTCCGTCGGCCGCGGTCGCGAGCTCCATGCGATTGAACGTGCTCGGGCTGACCAACATGCTGCCGCCGACCAACACGCGCACCGAGCCGCCGTCCTGCACGACGCGCGTGTCGACGAGCTTCGCGAGCTCGCGCAACGCGTTCTCGCGCTTGTCGCGCAGGTCGTTCGCCATCGCGCCCGAGCCTTCGGTCGACTTGATCTGCTTGTTGAGGCCGGAGATCTGCTCGGCGAGCGTATTGACCGCGTCGATGTTGCCTTGCAGGCGACCGATCGTGTCCTGACGCAGGCCCGAGAGGTTGGTCGAGATCTGGTTGAACTGCGACGCGAGCTGCGAGGCCGACTGCACCGCGCCGTTGCGCAGCACCGGATCCTCGGGCGTCGCCGAGAGGTTCGAGAGCGCGGTGAAGAACGCCTGCATCGACTTGCCGATGCCGCTCTCGCTCGTGTTGCCGAGCAGGCCTTCGGTCTCGCCGAGCACCGAGAGCCGCGCGTCGAGGCGCGACACGCCGGACTGTTGCGCGACGAGACGCGCGTTCAAGAGTTGGTCGACGGTGCGGCGCACGACCGACGCTTGCACGCCGTTGCCCATCAACAAGCCGCGAATGCGCACCGACGTCGCGGTGCCGACCTCGAGCGACTGCCGCGAATACCCCGGCGTGTTCGCGTTGGTGATGTTGTGGCCGATGGTGTCGAGGGACGACTGCGACGCGAGCAGTCCCTGCAACCCGATGTTCATCCCGATGTTCGACATGCTCAGGCCTCCGCGTCCACGAGACGTCCGCCGGTGAAGACTGCGCCGACGCCGGACTCGCCGAACAGCGCTTGCAGCACGTCCGAGAAGAAGCGTTGGTGCGTGCGCGCGAGCAAGCCGACGCGGCGCGCGCGCTTGACGGCCTGCGCGGTCCGTTCGCGCAACTCGGTGCGCATCCTCAGAACGCGTTCGCCTTCCGGGCCGGCGCGGCGAGCAATGCTCGACAACGTCAACGCCGCCGGCGGCACGTTCCACAGTTCGCCGAGCGCGACGACGATCTCGGTGCGCCGACGCGAGCGATCGACGCCGGTCTGGAGCTCGCGCTCCAACTCCGTCGTGCGTTCCTGCACCAACGCCGGGTCGCGCCCGAGCAACGCCGCTTCCTCGGCAGCGAGCAACTCCAACGTGCGCTCCTGCGCCGCGAGTTCCTCTTGCAGGTGCGCCTCGAGCCGGCGCAGTTGAGTGCGGAGTTCCTTCACGGCGTCTTCGTCTCCGCGACTTTCTCGCCGAGGCTGTGCGCGATCGAATCGGCGAGTCCGAGCCCGCGACCGCGCGCCAACGCCGTGCCGAGGTGCTCGTCGAGCCAACCTTCGTAGACGTCCGCGCCCGCGCCGCTGCCGAAGAAGCCGTCGTCGAGCGTCTGGCGCATCTCCTTGACGAGCTGCGTTGCGAACAGCGCCTCGAACCGCGACGCCGCCTTCTTCGGATCGTCTTGCTGGGCCGCGTCGAACGCGCGCAACTTCTGCGCGGAGAGCAGATCGAGCGCCTGACTCGCTTGCACGGAACCGATGCCTTGCATCACATACGCTCCACGTTGGCGAGCAAGAGGCCCGCTTGGGACATCGCCTCGAGGATGCTGATCAAGTCGCGCGGCGAAGTGCCGAGCACGTTCAGGACCTCGACGACTTCCTGCAGCGTCACCGCGCCGTTGATCAGCGTCAGACCGTTGTTCTCCTCGGCGACCTTCAAGTCGGTGCGCGGAACTTCCTTGGTCTGGCCGCCGGAGAGCGGACCCGGTTGGCTGACTTCGGGCGTCTCGGCGACCGTCACCGTCAACGCGCCGTGCGTCACGGCACCGGTGCGCAGACGCACGCCTTCGCCCATCACGATCACGCCGGTGCGTTCGTTGATGACGACGCGCGGCACGCTGTCGGCTTCGATCTCGCGCTTCAGGATCGCGGCGAGGTAGGCGACGTGCTCGGACTTCGGGAGATCGCTCGGAACCCTGACGCGCACCGCGCGACCGTCGGCTTCCGGCGTTGCCGCGCCGGGGAAGAGCGCGTTGACCGCATCCGTGATGCGCACCATGTTGCCGAACGAACCGTGGGCCGCGCGCGCGTCGAGGTAGATGTAGCCGTTCTCGCTGACGAGCTGCGATTCGACCGCGCGCTCGACCTTGCCGCCGAGCGGCAACACGCCGACGGCGACCGAGTTCTTCTGCGTGCTCGCACCTTCGCCCTGTGCGGAAAAGCCGCCGACCGTCACCGGACCCTGCGCGGTCGCGTAGACGATCTGGCCGGTGATGTCGGTGAGTTCGGTGAGCGCGAGCGTGCCGTTCTCGATGCTCTTCGCGTCGCCGAGCGTCGACACGCGCACGTCGATGCGCTGACCCGGCTTGATGCCCGGCGGCAAGATCGCTTCGACGCGCACCAACGCGACGTTCTTCGGCGAGAGCTGTTGGATGTCGACCTTGACGTTGTGCGTGCGCAGCAGGTTGTCGAGGATCCCGCGCACCATGTTCGCGGAGTCGCCGGTACCGCCGAGGCCGGTGACGAGACCGAGACCGACCAACGCGTTCTCTTCCTGGCCGCGCACTTCGACGAGGCTCTCGACGGTCGCGAGCACGCGGCTCGACGAACCGCGACCGGGCGTGCGCTCGACGCGCGGCAGCATCGTGATCGACGCCGTCGACTTGCGTCCCGGTTGCGTCGGCGCCTGGATCGCACCGCGCGGCGCGACCAGGACGTCGCTCTTCGGCGCCTTCACGGGTACCGGCGCGTTCGACGGCGTCGGCTGTTGAGCGGCGAGAACGAGTAGGAGAGCGAGCATCATCGTGGTGTGTTCCTAAGAAGCGCTCAGAACGGCCAGAGCCACGCGATCGCGCGGTGGACCATGCCGCCGACGCCGTAACGCTTGGTGTGCTCGGTCAACGGGCCCGAGCCGCGGTACGTGACCTGCGCGTTCGCGACGAGCTCGCTCGCGACCGTGTTGTCGGCGCGGATGTCGTAGCGACGCACGATGCCGGTGAACTCGATCAGCTTCGTGTCGTCCTCGATGTGGATCTCGCGACGACCGCTCAAGACCATGTTGCCGTTCGGCAGCACGTCGACGACCACCGCCGCGAGACGCGCGGTGAACTCGCCGGTCTTCTGGTAGCTGCCGCTGCCGACGAAGCCTTCGGTCGAATCCGCGTCGACCTTCGGCAAGGTCGTGAACGCGTTGGGCTTGATGTCGAAGAGGTTGAGCTTGTAGTTGAGGTTGGTCGCGCGCGAGAGGTCGGTCGACTCCTCGTTCTTCAGGACCTGCGACTCGTTGATGACGACGGTGACGATGTCGCCGGCGCGAGTCGCGATCTTGTCCTGGATCATCGACGACGGTCCGCGATCGGGCTTGTAGATCGAGCCCGGGCGATCTTGCGTCGCGACGTAGAGCGGCAGCGTGGCGAGCAGCAGGTTGCAGAACATGTGCGGTCCTCTAGTGAGCGGGTGAGAGATCGATCTCGGCCGTGTCGCGCGAGACGACGACGCCGGTGAGCATGCGTTTCGTTTCGACGAGCTCGAGGCGCACGCGATCGCCGAGCGCTCCGTTCTCCTGAGCGATCGCCGCGACACGCGCGTTGATCGCGCCCTTGCGGATCGAGAGGAAGAGCGAGTCGCCCTTGCGCACGACCGCCGGACGGACGAGGTCGGCTTCGACCACCGCGGTTTGCGACGCGAGGTTGCGCGACGCGACCGCGCCGACGATCTGGCGCAGGTCGAGCGCCTTGGTGTTCGACACGTCGAGCGCGACGCGCTTCTCCTCGAGGACGTCGGCGGTGATGAGCTCGCCCGCGCGCAGCGCGCGCGTGACGACCGGCCGCAGCTCCCACAGATCGAGGCGCCAGTTGGTCCAGATCGTGCGGTACGTGTTGCCGTCGACGCGCACCTCGACCGGCACCGAAAACGTGCCCGAGCGCAGCGCATCCGCGGAAACGCGCGCCGACATCGTCGCGGGCGCGGCGCCGGCGGGAACGTCGATGCCGCCGACCGCTTCGACCAACGTCGCTTTCGCGTCGCGGCCCGCGAGCGTCGACTCGAGTTCCTTGCGCGCGGCTTCCTCGAGCGTCGCGCCGGGCACGCGCTCGATCTCCGGGAAGACACGGCACGTCGGCTCGCCGCGCAACACGACGTCTCGACCGAGGAAGCGCTCGAGCTCGCGCTCGAGGTTCGGCGCGACGATCAGACGGCTGTAGCCCGGCGCCGGCGCGTAGCCGAGCGCGAAGCCGCGGACGCGCAGTGCGAGTTCGGCGTCGTCGGATTGCACGACGGCGATCGCGCCGAGCGTGAGTTCGGTGCCGCGCACGCGCGACTCGCTCGGCAGGACGACCGTGAGGCCGGTCGCGATCAGGATGGAAGCGAAGAGCATGTGCGCGACCTCAGCGGATCAAGTTGTTGACTTGCTGGAGCATCTCGTCGGACACCTTGATCGCGCGGCTGTTCACCTCGTAGTTGCGCTGCGCCATGATCAGGCCGACGAGTTCGTCGACGACCGAGACGTTCGCGCGCTCGATCGCGCTCTGCTTGATGATCCCGGTGCCCGTGGAGCCCGGCGATTGCTGTTGCGCCTTGCCCGAGCTCTCGGTCTCCGAGTACAGGTTGCCGCCGACGGCCTTGAGGCCGGTGGGGTTCGCGAAGCGGTAGAGCGAGATGTTGGAGATCGACTCCGACGCGCCGCCTTCCGACTTGCGCACGGAAACGGTGCCGTCTTCGCTGACCGTGACTTCGATCGCGTCGGACGGGATGCGCACCGGCGGATCGAGTTGGTAGCCCTCGGCCGTCACCAACGTGCCGTTGCCGTCGGGACGGAACGAACCGTCGCGCGTGTAGCGGAAGTCGCCGGAGCCGAGCAACACGCGGAAGAAGCCCTGACCGACGATCGCCATGTCGTACGGCGCGGACGTCGGTTGCACTTCGCCTTGGTGGAAGATCTTCAGCGAGCTCGCGATCTCCGCGCCGCTGCCGACTTGCAGGCCGGTCGGCGTCATGCGCTGCTGGCCCGTCGGCGCGCCCGGCTCGCGGAACGTCTGATAGAACATGTCGCGGAACGCGAGCTCGTTCTTCTTGAACGCGACGGTGTTCACGTTCGCGATGTTGTTCGCGATCGTGTCGACCTGCATCTGCTGGGCTTTCATGCCCGAGGCCGCGGTCATCAGTGCTCGCATCATGGTTCCAGAGACTCCTCGAAATCAGCGTTGTGCCGTCAGGCGGCGGTACGTTCCGTCGATCGCGGTCATGACGCGGGTCGACGACTCGTAATTGCGTTGCATGGCGACCATCGCCACCATCTCGTCGATCGCGGAGACGTTGGAGCTCTCCAACGTCTTCTGCATGACCTCGCCACGGCGCGCGATCGGTTTCGCGTTGCCGACCGTGCGGTAGGTGCTCGCGCCGTCGGCGACCAGGCGCGACGAATCGGCGAAGTCGACGAGCTTCAGTTGGCCGACGCGATTCGCGCCTTGCCACACGACGCCCTCGCCGTCGATCTGGGGCTCGTCGATCGTGACGTCGATCGTGCCGCGTCCGCCGTCCCACGCGACCGGTTGGCCGTCGAGGGTCAGCAGCGTGCCCGCTTCGTCGATGCGGAAGCGACCGTTGCGCGTGAATCGCTCGCCGCCTTCGGTCTCGATCGCGAAGAAGCCCGGGCCGTTGAGCGCGAGGTCGTACGAGTTGCCGGTCGGCACCAGCGCGCCCTGCGAGAAGTCGACCGTCGAATGGGCGCCGATCTGGCGCTCGACGCTGTTGCGCATCACGACGTCGAAGGACTGCGTCGCGGTGCCTTGGCGCTTGTAGCCGGTGACCGAGAGGTTGGCGAGGTTCGACGCGATCGAGTCGAGCCCGCGCTCGGCCGAATTCATCGAGTTGATGCCCCAGTACAGTCCGCGGTCCATGGCGCGCGCTGCCAAGCAACCGCGTGGCCAAGCGCGGAAGCGGCCTCGGCGCCGTCGGCGGCGAGTCGAGCGCTCGAAGCGAGCCTCGTTCGCCGCGAAAACTCTGCGCGCCGCGCAGGAACTTCGCGCGAGGAAGGCGCGAGCCGCGAGCTCGCTCCCCCAAAGACGTCGGGGCCGATCGCGCGCGGCGATCGACCCCGAACCTAGTCTTCCCAAGGAACCGTCCGCGCCTGAGGTAGGTCGCTGAACGGGGCGGGCGGATTCCTAGGACTAGAGGAGCTGGTTCAACTCGGCGAGGACGTCGCTGGTCGTGCTGATCACGCGTGCGTTGGCTTGGAAGCCGCGCTGCGCCTCGATCAGACGCACGAACTCCTCGGCGATCGCGACGTTCGAGCCCTCGAGCGAGCCGCCGACCACCGCGCCGGCTTTGCCTTGCGCGCCGCCGCTGACCGTGCGCGTGCCGGAGTTCGGCGACTCCGCCCACAGATTGCTGCCGATCTCGCGCAGACCGGAGTCGTTGACGAAGGTCGCGACGCCGATCGAACCGAGCACGTCGATCTGACCGTTCGTGTAGAAGCCCTGGATGTCGCCGTCGCCGTTGACGGACATGTTCGAGAGCTCGCCGACGCCGAAACCGTCTTGCCGATCGGCGAACGCGCTCGCCGGACCGCCGAGCTGCGTCACGCCGTCGAACAGACCGGGCGTGCCGAAGTCGAGCGTCAAGTTCTGCGGCGAGCTCTGGCCGGTGAATTGGATCGAGATCGAAGGCGTCGAGGGCAGCGAGCCGATCGAGCCGTCGTCGTTGAAGACGAGCCCGCTCACCGTGCCGGAGAGCACCGTGCCTTCGGTCGACGGAATCGTCGCGTCGACGTTCCAGCTGCCGTCGTCCTGGCGCGTGTAGGTGAAGTTGACCGTGTGCGAGACGCCGGCTTGGTCGAAGACTTCGATCGAGGTCGAGGTCGTGTCCGGTCCGGTGCCCGCGGTCGTCACGGTGAAAGCGTGCGTCGACCAATTGGTCGCGCCGGTGCCCGCATTGTCGGTGATCGCGATCGACATGCCGCTCGCTCCGGTCGCGTCGGCGGTCAACTGGATCTGGCCGGTGGTCGCATTCAGCGACGCCGTCGCGTTCGGGTAGAGGTTGTCGATGAATGCGAGCATGTCGGCGACGGTCGTCCCGTCCTGACCGACGCCGCCGCCGTACGTGAACGACGCGCTCACCGGCGTGCCGTCGGAATCGATGCCCGACACGTCGATCGTGTCGCCGGCGACGTAGTCGGTCTGGTTCGACGTCAGATCGTTCAACTGCGCGGTCGACGTCGCGACGGTCTCGGTGCCCTTCACCAAGGAGGTCGCGAGGCCGACGGTCGACGCGAGGTTGGCGCCGGTCGCGCCGGGGACGACTTTGATCGTCGCCGCGGCGCCGGTCTTGACGGTGTCGAGCTGCACTTCGTTCGCGCCGGTGACCGACGCGACGATGCCGCTGTTCGGAAGCGCGTTGATCGCCGCGACGACGTCGGTCGCGTCGATGCCGGCGCCGGTGTTCGTCACGCTGACGGTCTGCGGCGCGCCGCCGTTGATCACGAGCTCCATCGTGTACGTCGAGCCGACGGGCACGGTGTAGGGCCCGACACCGCCGGTCATCGTCGCGGACGTGCCGTCCTTCAGACCCGACGACGTCGTCATCACTTGGGCGAGCGGTCCGCCGACGACCGCGGGCAAGTTGCCGGCGAACGTGACGTCGTTGGTCGCGCTCGGCGGGAAGAGCGACGCGGTGTCGAGGTCGACCGGTTGTCCGTCGAGGCCGATGACGCGGAAGCCGGTACGTTGATCGACAAGTTGGCTGCTCGCGTCCATCCCGAACGTGCCGACGCGCGTGTAGAGCGTGTTGTTGCCGTCCGAGACCATGAAGTAGCCCTTGCCGTTGAGCGCGAGGTCGAACGTGCGGCCGGTGTTCGAGAGCACGCCTTGATCCATGTTGCGGCCGATGTCGGCGAGCTGCACGCCGAGGCCGAGCTGCATCGGATTGCGTCCGCCCTGCGAGCCCGACGGCAGCGACGCGAAACGCAGCGTTTGGCTGAATTGGTCGCTGAACAGCGCACGGGAGCTCTTGAAGCCCGGCGTGCTCGCGTTCGCGATGTTGTTGCCGATGACGCTGATCCAGGACTCGTGGGCCTGCAGACCGGAAAGGGCGGAGAAGAGTGCGCTCGTCATGTCTTCGGTTTCTCTCGGTGATTCGCGGTGTGGATGCGGAGGTTGCGTTGGATCAGGAGCCCGCGCCGGTGTCTTCGACGCCGTCGGCTTGGGTGTCGGTTCCGGTGTCGGTCGCCGCGGGCGGAGTACCGATCTCGCCGACGTTGGCGAGCGGAACGTCCTTGCCGTCGATCGAGAGCGACGCGAGGCCGTCGACGATCTTCACGGCTTGCACCGTGCCCCACTGTTCCTCTTGCGAGGTCGGGTCGACGTACTGGACGCTCTTGCCGATCAGGGCGCTCGAGGTCGTCAGCTGATTGAGCAACGCGTTCTGCTGCTGCAGCACGGCGAGGCCGACGATGTTCTGGTTCAACGTCTCCATCTGCTCGAGCGACGAGAACTGTGCGAGCTGCGCGATCATCTGCGTGTTGTCCGCGGGCTCCATCGGGTCCTGGTTCTTCATCTGATTGACCAGGAGCTTCATGAAGGAGTCCTTGTCGAGCTTCGACGTCGTGTCGTTGCCGGACAGGCTGATCGGATCGTTCGCGCTGATGCCGCTGATGGTCATGGGTCTCTCGTGTTTCGCTCAGGCGTAGGTGTCGATGCCCCAGACTCCGCGCACGAGCGAGCGCGCTTCGCGCAGAGCTCGCGAGAGCATTGTCGTGGGTTCGGAAGCGCCCGACGGCGCGTCGCGGCGAGGCGCGCCGTCTTGCGCGCCGCCTCGCGATCGATCTTGGAATCCGAGTTGGAAGTCGAAGCTCTCCGGTGTCACGCCGCGTGCTTCGAGCATCGCGCGCAACTCCGGAACGTGACGTTGAAGGACGGCGAGCGTGTCGCTCGACTCCGCGCGCACTTCGGCGCGCAAACGACCGTGATCGAGCGCGAGCTTGACCGCGATGCGTCCGAGGTGCGCGGGCTCGAGGGTCAACTGAGCCTCGCGGCGGCCGACGGCGAGCTCGAGCTTGAGCTGGCGCAGGATGTCCGCCGCGTGAGCGTCGGCCGGCGTCGGTTGAGGCTCGGCGCGCGGCGCTTCCGTCGGTCGCGCGTGGTCGGCGCGCGTCGCGAGCTCGAACCGCACCGCGGGCGGATTCGCGCCGTCGGGCGTCGACGTCTCGGGTGCCGCGTGTCCGCGCGCTTCGTCGGGACGCGCCGTGATGCTCGCGGCTTCGCCTTCGGGATGCAGAACCGACGTCAGAACTTCACTCGCGCTGCCGGTCGCTGAAACGGGGAGTCCGAGTTGGAAGGTCTCGGTCGGCGCGGTCGCTCCGCCCAACGCACGTTGGAGCGAAGCGGCCGTCTGGATCTTGAGCGCGGCGGTCGAAGGCATCGCGGGCACGTCCGCGTCGGTCGCGTGCTTGGCGGATGCCTCGCCGTCTTGCGGGAGCTCTTCGGCGATCGGCGCGGGCGCGCGGGTCTTGCCGTTGGCTCGCGTGCCCGGTTCGGACTTGCTCGCCGGCGCGCTCGTCGAAGCGTCGGAGGCGGCGTTCGGGTCGTCGTGTTGGTCGTCGTCCTGCTCGACGCGCTTCGACTCGTCGTGCTGCTTCGCTTCGTCGACGTCGTCGGTCGGACGGTCCTTGCGGCGTTCGTCGATCCGCTGGTTACGCAAGCGTTCGGCTCGCGCCTCGCGGCGTTCGTCGACGTGGGACCGGTGCTCCTCGCGCTTGGCGAGGATCTGATCGAAGTTGTGCGCCCGTTCGCGATCGGAAGGTGAGGTCGGCCGCCCCGTGCCGGACGGCCGACCTGCTACTGCTTCCAAGGAACGGAGACTGGGAGAGTGCTCCATTGCGACGGCCCGGTTCGCAAGCTCGCGGCCAAGTGCCTCGGCGGACCCCAAGACCGCGCGTAACAAGGCCTTAGAGCCCGTGGTCGCCGCCGCGCGAGCCTGCACCTCGTTCCAGCTCGGGAACTTCCGATCGGTCACCCGGAAACGACTTCGCGCTCGCGCTCGCGACTACGCGTCCAAATGACGAATCGGTCGCCTGGAAGCGATTGGAAGCTCTTGCGCCGTCTTTGCCGGGCGGACACTCCGAAGGGATCACGGCGAGTTATCCTGGGGTATCTCGGCGTCTGCCCGCGGAACCTTTCCTGGCGGTTCGGGGTCCACGTCTCTCGTCCACCAAGATTCCCCGTCCGCGACTTCTAGGAGCGCTCCGTCGCTCCGCCATCCAATCGCCACCTCCCTATGAACTTGCAGAAGCTCCTTTCAGGCGCCGTCGCCGCGGTCATCGTGTCCGCGACCGCCACGGCCCAGCATGCTCAAGTCACGTGTGTCGCCGCGCGTCCCGGAACTCCGAACGAGGTCTGGACCTGCAACCGCGACAACAACTCGGTATCGGTCGTCAACCTCGCGCTCCACGGAACCGTGGGCCAGGTCGCGACCGGCAACTGGCCGCGTTCGTTGGCGTTCAGCGCCGATGGCTCGAAGGTCTTCGTCGCGTGTCAGCGCGGCAACGTCGGGTTCAACCAGACGTTCGTGTCGCCGTTCAACGGCTCCGAGATCCGCGGCCAAGTCACCGTCATCAACGCGGCGACCCGCACGGTGATCACGACCCTCAACGACGTCGGGGTCGAGCCCTATGGCGTGCAGGTCGCGCCGAACGGGAAGTACTTCGCGGTCACGGGCTTCCGCTCGGCCACCGTCAAGTTCTTCGACGTGCAGACGCTCGCGCCGGTGTTGACGTTCAACTACCTCGCGAATCTGAACTTCATCCCGCCGCCGTTCACGGTCGCCGACGTCGATTCGAACCGCGACGGCATGGCGGACGTGGGTGAGCCCCGCGGCTTCACCATCCGCAGCGACAGCACGCGTCTCTTCGTCACGCACAACCGTTCGCCGTTCGTCTCGGTGCTCGATGTCACCCTGAACGGCAGCGGTCTGCCGATCGCGGCGACGATGACGTCGAAGATCGACACGAACGAGTACCCGTACGACACGTTCTACAACCCGACGCCGGTCCAAACGATCCAGAGCCAAGGCGTGCCGCGCTTCGGCGAGGACATCGCGCTGTCGCCGGACGGCACGCGCGCGTTGATCCCGTCGGTGCTGCATAACATCAACCACGACGTGAACTTCAACTTCGGTCCGGGCCTCGCGGGCGCGTTCGCCAACCGCGTGTACCCGGCGCTGACGCAGATCGACGCCTCGGCGTTGAGCTACAACCAGCTCGGTGACAACTCGCGGCGCCTCGAGAACGAGCTCAGCGCTTCGAACGATCCGGCCGCGTCGATTCCGTTCGGCACCGCGACCCCGAACGGCGGCGGCATCGCCACCCTCGGCGTCAAGGGCGCGCCCACGCCGGGCAACGCGATCACGTTCGTGATCGACGGGTTGCAACCCACTCAGGTCGCGAAGATCTGGTTCGGCCGTCTCACGTACCAGAACCTGGGTGCGATCGGCGAGAAGTACGTCAAGCCGCGCTTCACGTACAACGTCGGACCGAGCGGCGAGTTCGTGTCGTTCATCTCGCCCTCGCCCGGCCTCATCGGTACTTCCGGTTACGCGCAAGCGGCGTTCTTCAACTCGACCACCGGCATCCTCGAGCGCGTGTCGAACGGCGTCGAGATCTTCATCGGCGCGCAAGGCTACGGCCAGAACAAGATGGGGCACCGCGCCGGTCACCCGTCGCGCGTGCAGTACGACCCGACGGGCTCGTTCGCGGTGATGATGAACCGCGGTTCGGAAGACCTTTTCCTCTACAACGTGACCGGCGGCTCGATGACGCTCGCGTCGGTCTACCCGCCGCGCCACAACTTCCAGCCGCGTACGGGGCTGAGCACCACGACGTCGACCGGCGACTTGCCGCTCGGCTTCGCGCTGATCCCGAAGACCGGCACGTCGAACGACGACGCCGACCTCGTGGTCATGAACGAAGCGACGCGCACGCTGACGACGCTGCGCATCGACTACAAGACGCGCACGATCCATCCCGCCGGCGGTCAGATCCCGACGCTGATCGGGCCCGACCTGTTCAGCACCTCGGTGCGTGAGGGAGAAGAGCTGTTCGAAGACGCCTCGCGGCCGCAAACCACGGGCAACTTCAACAACAGCTGCGGCTCGTGCCACTTCGAAGGCGGCGACGACGGCAACATCTGGCAACGCGGCAACGGTCCGCGCGCGACGATGCCGATGTACGGCGGCACGTTGCTCACCGGACTCGTGCTCTGGAAGGGCGTGCGCCTCAACGTGGGCGAGACGGGTCCGATGTTCGGCGGCGAGAACGGCGGGACGGGCTTCTTCACGAACGGCGAGCAGCAAGCGCTGATCGACTTCCACGAGACGATCCCGGTGCCGCTCAACCCGAACCTCGGCGTGGGCAGCACCTACAGCGCGCAAGCGGCGCTCGGCAAGGACCTGTTCTTCGGTATCGACGACACGGGTCTCAACCCGACCAACCGCAGCGCCGGTTGCGCGCAATGCCACCCGGACTTCGACGTCCCGTCGAACAGCGTCCGCGGTTACACGATCGACTTCATCGATCCGACGCTGACGATGGGCGAGAACCTCGAGTCGTTCGACCCGAACTGCATCGGGCTCCAGGAGAACATCGTTTCGCTCAACATCCGCAACGTGAACTCCGGTTGCGACATCGACCAGGACTTCGACTTGATCCCTGATCCCGATCGGAACGCCGACGGCTACAGCGACCTCGAGACGTACGCGGTCATGAACACCGACAAGAACGACGGGTTCACCCGCGATGACGCCAACAGCTACCTGTGCCCGCTCGATCCGATGGATCCGTTCGGACCGCAGAAGTCCTTCGGTCGCAACATGAAGCTCTTCTCGGTGCCGACGAAGCTCGGCGTGTTCTCCACCGGTCCGTACTTCCACGACCACGTCGCGTACTCGCTGCGCGCGGTGGTCGATCCGGACGCCCAGATGAACGACCCCGTCTACGGTTCGCCGGCGTACGGCTTCGGCCCGGCGTTCCCCGGCGTGCAGAAGTTCTTCAACGAGTTCCACGACGTGCGCGGACACCAAGCGATCGTCCCCGGATCCTCGAAAGTGCAGATCACGCTGCAGAGCTCGAACGTCCAAGCGGACATCGACGCGTTGCTCTCCTACATCTCGTCGCTCTGATCGCAGGCGACTGAAATCACCGAAGCCCCTCGCAGCGTCGAGCTGCGGGGGGCTTCGCTCTTTTTCGCGCGCTACTTCTTCTCGCGCACTTCGACGCGCCCGTCGGCGCAGCCGATGAACAGCACGTGGGCAAGTCCGAGGAAGAGTCCGGTCTCGACGATGCCGGGCACGCGCTTCAACGCTTGATCGAGCCGCGCCGCGTCCTCGATGCCGTTCGCGAACGCGCAATCGAAGATCCAGTTGTGGTTGTCGCTGACGAACGTCGCGCCCGCGGCCGTCTTGCGCAACGTCGGTCGCGCGCCGAGCGCTTCGAGCGCACGCGCGACGACCGGCGCCGCGAACGGCACGACCTCGACGGGCAACTTGAAACGCACGCCGAGGCGCTCGACGACCTTGTCCTCGCCGACGACGATCGCTTCGCGCGCGCTGATCGACGCGACGACCTTCTCGCGCAGCAACGCGCCGCCGCCGCCCTTGATCATGTCGAACCGACCGTCGATCTCGTCGGCGCCGTCGATCGTCAGGTCGAGGCGTTCGACACGCCCGAGCTCGACCAACGGAATGCCGAGTTCGCGCGCCTTGCGAAGCGTGTCCTCCGACGTCGGCACCGCGAGGATGCGCAGGCCTTCGTCGTGGATCCGCTCGGCGATCCGTACCAACGTGAAGTGCACCGTCGAGCCCGTGCCGAGCCCGACCTGCATGCCGTCACGCACGAGCTCCGCCGCGGCGCGGCCGGCCAGTTCCTTGGGATTCTTCACTCGAGTCTCGCCTCTTCCGGCGGTCGACGCCGGCCGCGCGATGCTAGGAACGAGCTGCGTGGAGCGCCACGACGCGCAGTGCTCGTAACCGCATTCCACGGCGGTTAGGATGAGATTTGCTCTCAACTGTCCGATGTACTCCCCATGGCCGTCAGCCTCGACACCATCGATCCGGGCACTGCGGTGCGCCTCGTGCGCATCGGCGGCGAGCGGGCTTTTCGGTGTCGCCTGATGGAGCTGGGTCTCTTGCCGGGCACCGCGGTGCGGATGATCCGTCGCGTCGATGTCGGCGGCGTGCTCGAGCTCGAGGTCCGCGGCGCGCGGTTGTCGGTGCGCCACGCCGAAGCGCGCGAGCTCGCGGTCGAACCGCTCTGACGCCGTGCCCCCGCGGGATGCAGCCGTGGTCGCTTCGGTCCGCCTCGCGCGTGTCGCGATCGCGGGCAATCCGAACACCGGCAAGACGACGATCTTCAACCGACTGACCGGCGCGCGCGCGAAAGTCGGGAACTATCCCGGCGTCACCGTCGATCGCGAGGTCGGCATGCTCACGCTCGCCGGCAACCGCAAGGTCGAGCTCATCGACGTGCCCGGCACGTACAGCCTTTCGGCCCGCAGTCGCGAGGAGCAGATCGCGATCCAAGCGGTCTGCGGATTGCCGCCGCTCGAACCGCCCGACGCCGTGTTGTTGGTCGTCGACGCGACGCAGCTGCCGCGCAACCTCTACCTCGCGCTGCAACTGATCGAGACCGACGCGCCGGTGGTCGTCGCGTTGAACATGATCGACGCGCTCGAGTCGAACGGGCTCGAGATCGATCGCGCGGTGCTCGCGCGCGAGCTCGGCGTCCCCGTCGTCGCCGTGTCGGGGCGCACGGGCGAAGGGCTCGACGAGCTGCGCACCGTCGTCGCGAAGATGCTCGACGATCCGTCGCGCGGTCGGCCGGGAGCGCGTTGGCGCATCGAGGACGGCGTGCTCGACGCCGACGTGCGCACGGTGACGAAATTCGTCCCCGAGACGTGGCACCGCGGCTCGGAAGCTCGCGCGCGAGCGTTGGCGCTGTGGTCGTTGCTCTCGATCGACGAGCGCGACGAGCTGGCCGACGCGCCGAGCGACTTGCGCGCGAGCGTGACGTCGCGTCGCCGCTTCGCCGCCGCCGCCGGACGCGAGATCGAGAGCGAGATCATCCGCGGCCGCTACAGCTGGATCGATGCGCGCACGCCGCTGTTCATCAAGCAACGGCCGACCGGCAAGGTCTCGGTGACCGACCGCATAGATCGCGTCTTGCTGCACCCGTTGGTCGGGTTCGCGTTGTTCCTGCTCGTGATGGGCATCGTGTTCCAGTCGCTCTTCACGTGGGCCGCGCCGGTGATGGACGCGATCGACGCACTGTTCGCGACGCTCGAGTCGGGCACGATGGCGGTGCTGGGCGACGGCTGGTTCGGCGATCTCGTCGCGCGCGGATTCGTGCGCGGGGTCGGCGTCGTGTTCGTGTTCCTGCCGCAGATCCTGATGCTCTTCTTCTTCATCGGCCTGATGGAGGACACCGGGTACATGGCCCGCGTCGCCTTCATGATGGATCGGTTGATGAAGTCGATCGGGCTGCACGGGCGCGCATTCGTGCCGATGTTGTCGGGCTTCGCGTGCGCGGTGCCGGCGATCCTCGCGACGCGCACGATGGAGCGACAGCGCGATCGCTTGCTGACGATGCTCGTCGTGCCGCTGATGACGTGTTCGGCGCGCTTGCCGGTGTACACGTTGATCATCGCGGCGCTGTTCGCGACGCACGACAAGGTGTTCGGCTTCCTGCCCGTCGCCGGGCTGATGATGGTCGCGATGTACGTCTTCAGCACGGTGGTCGCGTTGGTCGCCGCGGCGATCCTCGGGCGCACGTTGCTGCGCGCCGAGCGCGTGCCGTTGATCCTCGAGATGCCGCCGTACCGCGTGCCGCACTGGCCGAGCGTGCTGCGCATGATGTGGACGAAGAGCCGCACGTTCGTGACCGAGGCCGGCAAGGTGATCGTCGTGTGCTCGGTCGTGATGTGGTTCTTCCTGCGCTTCCCCTGGAGCGACGCCGACGCGCGGCCGTTCGCCGACGAGCGCAGCGCCGTCGTCGCGACGGTCGTCGACGAGTCCGCGCGCGTCGAGCGCCTCGCCGACATCGACCACCGCGAGGAATCGGCGCGCCTCGACGGCAGCTTCGCCGCCAAGGTCGGACGCACGATCGAGCCCGTGCTCGCGCCGCTCGGCTTCGACTGGAAGCTCGGCATCGGCGTGATGGGCGCGTTCGTCGCCCGCGAGGTCTTCATCGGGACGATGGGCGCGGTCTACGCGGTCGGGTCGGACGCGGACGAGGAATCGACGGCGTTGCGCGATCGCATGCGCTCGGAGAAGCGGCCCGACGGCACGCCGGTCTACACGCCGCTCGTCGGCCTCTCGGTGATGGTCTTCTTCGCGCTCGCTTGCCAGTGCATGTCGACGCTCGCCGCGGTGAAGCGCGAGACGCAGACGTGGCGCTGGCCGCTCTTCCTCTTCGTCTACATGGGCGTGCTCGCGTACGCGGCGAGCTTCGCCGTCTACCAGGGCGGCAAGTTGCTCGGCGCGACGTGACGCCGAGCCGGCGGCTCAGCCGGCGTCGACCATGTCGCGCGCTTTGCGCAGCTCGCCCATCAGCGTCTGTTCGATCGCGGCGAGGCCGCGACGATCGAGACCGGCGGCGGCAAGCGTTTCGTCGCTCAGGTCGAGCGTGATCTCGTCGGGGCCGTCGTCGAGCTCGAGCGCCGACGTGATCGTCTCGGCGAGGTGGCAGAAGCTCGTCATCAACGGATCGATGCGCGCGTACTCCGGCGAATGGTGGTAGCGGATCGTGTCGGTCAACGCGGCGGGGAAGCCCCAGCGCTCGGCGAGCTGCGCGCCGATCTCCGCGTGGTTGAGACCGAACAGACGACGTTCGACTTCGACCGCGTCCACGCCGAGGCGAACCTCGGTGTCGATCGCACCGCGGAACGGGATGACGAAGCGTTCGAGCACGATGCGGCCGATGTTGAGCAGCAGACCCGCGGTGTACGCGCGGTGACGATCGACGCCGCCGTGCAGACGCGCGAGCATGCTCGCCGTGATCGCCGTCAACACCGACGACTCCCACACGCGCGCCATCGTCTCCTTGCTGCAGCCGCCGTAGTTGCGGAAGTAGCGGCCGGTGCACGACGTCAACACGAGGTTGAAGAGCGCGCGCGTGCCGAGCATCGTCCCCGCTTCCTCGAGCGACGCGATCTCGCGCGCGAAGCCGTAGTACGCGGAGTTCGAGAGCTTGAGGACCTTCGCCGTCAGACCGCCGTCGGTCTGGATGATCACGATCAGCTCGCGCGGCGTGACGTCCTCGCGCTCGGAGAGCGCCATCACCTGCAGCGCGACTTGCGGCAGGGGTTCGAGGCTCTTGATCTCGTTCAGGATGACGGGCAGCGCCTTGCTCAAATCTCTCGCTCCGTGGGAAAGCTGGGCCTACATCCGGACCAAGCGTCTCCTCTTCGGTGGCGAGCGACGAACGACTGGAAGGCTCAGCGCGAATTCTTTTCCGAACTCGAGGGAGTCGGACACGCGTCGATCAGCGCGCGCACCTCGCCGCGTGTGACGACGTCCTTCAGCGTGCGCGGATGGAGCCAGTCATCGCCGGGGAAGATCGCCATGAACGGGATCGAGCGTGCGCCGAGTTGCTCGCGCAAGCGCTTGATCGCGGCGGTGCGCGGGCTGTCGCCGGTCTCGTCCGCCTTGATCACCGCGAAGCCCTTCTTGGCGAACAGCGCTTGGATCTCCGGCGACTTGTAGACGAACTTCTCGTTCGACTTGCAGGTCAAGCACCAGTTCGCCGTGAAGTCGACGAACACGTTGCGGCCTTCGTCGTGGTAGCGCTCGAGCGCGCGCGGATCGAAGGTCTCCCAATCGGTCTCGACCGGCGAGAACCACGCCCGCATCGTGCCGAACGAGAACCACGCGCCGCCCGCGACGATCGCGGCGGCGAAGCCGAGGGTCGCGAGCTTCTTCGCCGGCGTCTGATCGAACGTCGCGAAGTTCCCCCACCACCAGCAACCGAGTGCGACGAAGACCAGCAACGTCGCGGTGAGCAACAGGAGATCCTGGCGCACGCTGATCAACAGGAAGATCACCGTGCCCATCAGCAGGAAGCCCATCAGGTGCTTGAACGTCTTCATCCAAGCGCCGGGCCTCGGCACGAAGCGCAAGAGCGCCGGATTCGACGTCAACACCGCATAAGGTGCCGCCATTCCGAGACCGACCGACGCGAACACCGCGAAGATCACCGGCGGTTTCTGCGCGAGAGCCCACGCGAGCGTGCTGCCGAGGAACGGACCGCTGCACGGCGTCGCGAGCAACGTCGCCATGATGCCCTTGAAGAACGCGTCGGTGAGGCCTTCGCGCTTCACCGCCGCGAGTTCGCCGACCTTCGACGGCACGCCGAGTTCGAACACGTCGAACAGCGAAAGCGCGAACGCGAAGACGATCGCGATCATCACGACCTTGAAGGTCTCGTTCTGGAACTGCTCGCCCCAGCCCTTGCCGGCGAACGCGGCGAGCGAAGCGAGCGCGAAGAAGACGACGAGAATGCCCGCCGAGAACGACAGGCCGAGCGCGAGGATCCGCGACCGGTTCTCGCCGGCTTGCTGCACGAACGAGAGCACCTTGATCGATACCACCGGCAACACGCACGGCATCACGTTGAGCAACATGCCGGCGATGAACGCGAAGAAGAGCCAGACGAGCAGGCTCTTGGTGTTCTCGGCGGCCGGCGTGTAGTCGCGAAACGTCACCGCGTCCCAATCGACGTCGTCGCCGGGGCTCGTGCTCGCCTGCGTCGGCAACTCGCGCGGACGCGCGCCGCCTTCGGGCACGACGAGATCGTTCGGGAACCGCGCGAAGAGCTCGTCGGCGCCGGCGCCCGACGACACGAGCGACTGCGCGTACTCCACGCACGAGCCGTTGTCCTCGCACGTCAGCCCACGGATCGCGACCGCGACGTTCTCGAGCACGGCCGAAGAGCTCGCGCGCCCGCGCGTCCACAACACGATCTTGCCTTCGTGGCCCCAGATCCACGTGTCGCGACCGTCGTCGCCGACACCGGGTTGTTCGAGACGCTTCGGCGTCGGGAAGCGCACCGCGCTCCACTCGAAGCCCGCGCCTGCGTACTCGACGATCGTCGGCTTGCCGACCGAGTCGGGTTGGCCGAGCTCGTCGTGATAGAGGTGGAAGCCCGGCTCGATCGTGATCTCGATCGCCGTCTCGACGTCGGAGTCGCTCTTGCGGACGAAGAGCTTCGCGCTCGCGTGCAGGCCGTTCGCGTTGCGACCGAGCTTCGGAAGTCCGCGATCCTTCCCGCCGAACGGCGAGGAACTCGGCGCTTGCGTCGTCGCGCTCGGGGCCACGTTCACGTCGGGTACCGCTTGCGCGACCAAGTCGCTCGGGAACGCCGCGAACAGCGCGTCATCGCCCTTGCCCGCGACGCCGATCGTCTCGCGGTACGGCACGCACGAGCCTTCGTCCTCGCACGTCAGGCCGTTCAGCGTGAACTCGAGCTCCTCGAGCTTCGCATCGCCGGTCGCGCTCGCGCGCGCGAAGAGCACGATCGTGCCTTCATGCCCCCAGATCCACGTGTCGCCGCCCTTCTCGCCGAGGCCCGGTTGCTCGAGACGGATCGGTTCGGGGAAGCGCGTCTTGCTCCATATGAAGCCTGCGCCCTCGAAGCTCGTCTTCGTCGCCTTGCCGATCGCGTCGGGGGGCCCAAGCTCGTCGTGATAGAGGTGCCAGCCCGGCGTGATCGCGATCCGGATCGCCGCGCGCACGTCGTTGCCGTCGCGGCGCGCGAAGAGCTCGGCATGAGCTTCGCCCTGCGCGCGAACCGGAGCGACGAACAACGCCGCGGCCGCGACGAAACGGGCGAAGTGCACGAGCAGCGACACGAGGCCGCGAGGCGAAGGAACGTTCATGCGGACGGACGGGGCCAGGCTACGGGGACCGATCGAAGCAGGTTGGCGGCGTTCGCGGTCGAACGGGGAGCTTACCGCCGTGCGGCCCGCGCTCGCTCGGTGAAGGTCGGCGCGGGTTGGGATCCGCAGCCTGAGGGAACTCGGGGTACGGAGCTAGGATGCCGATCGGATCTAGTCCTTTCCCCGTCCGACTGGAAGGAACCGCCATGCGCTTCGAATCGTTGCTGCTCGCCCTGATGCTCACGCCGTGGTCGCCCCAGGACCCCGCGAAGCAGGACCCGACGCCGAAGCCGTTCGCGCTGTCCGACTCGGCGCTGGCGAGCGCGGCGGCGAAGCAACTCGACGGCGCGTGGCAACTGTTGCGCGTCGAGTCGCCGACGTTGGAGCTCTTCCAAGGCGACACGATCGGGTATGCGCTCTTCCGCGAAGGCTACATGTCGCTCGAGATCCACGGCACCGGCCTGACCGACATGGCCGACACGTTCGGGCTCTTCTTCCAGACCGGGTTCCATCGCTACACGCTCGACGGAACCGGCGGGATGGAGACGTACTCGATGATCGGCGTCACCAACCTCACCCACTACGAGGACGTCGAGTTCCAACCGCCGGGCGAGCGCAAGCGGTTCAAGTTCTCGATCCAGAACGACACGTTGGCGCTGGAGAAACCCGACGGGACGCGGCTGACGTTCATCAAGCTCGGCAAGCTGCCGTTCCCCGGCGCGGTCGAGCAAGTCGACGCGTTCGGACGTCCGGTGCAACCGCCCGCGGAACCGAAGGTCGAGCCGCCGAAGACGCCGGACAAGAAGGGCGGGTAACGCTAGTCGCTCGCGAAACAGCGCGGGCCGCCACCGAGTCACTCGGTGGCGGCCCGCGTTCGTTCACGTCGCGTGTTGCGCGCTCAGCACTGGCTGAAGCCGCAGCCGTGACACTTCACGCAGCCTTCCTGGAAGGCGAGTTCGCCTTGGCAGGCCGGGCACTTGATCTTGAAGCCCGAGAGGTTGTTGCGGCCCTTCGACACGCGAAGAGGTTCGGCATCGGCGACCGGAGTCCCGTGCTCGAGGTTCGCGGTGCCGAGCAGCAACGCGCGCAGACCGAAGCGCGCCTTCGCGTCGAGGTAACGTTGCAACGCCTTCGCGAGACCGTCGGCGAGCGACATGATCCGCCCGTCCTTGGTCGGCACCGAGAGCGAGCTGCCGATGCCTTCGAGTTGCTTCAGCGCGAGCTCGAGCGTGCCGTCGCAGCGCAGCCAGAGCGAGAGCACGCGACAGATCGCTTCGAGGTCGGAGTTCGCGACGTCGCCGCCCTTGCCGAGTTGCGCGAACACTTCGCGTTCGCGGTTCTGCTGCGGATCGACCGACACCTTCACGTGCATGTTGCCGAACGGCGTCATCTGACGGATGCGCAAGCTCGGCATGATCTCCGGCAGCTTGATCGGATGCAGCTCCGAGCGAGGCTCGAGCGGAAGGCTCATCAGCGGTTCTTCCGTCGTCACCAGTTGCGCGACCGCGACCGGTTCCTTCGCGTGGCCGTCGCCCGACTTCTTGAGCGCCATCGGTTGCACGTCGCGGCAGCCGTCGCGGTAGACGGTGACGCCCTTGACGTCGAGCTCGACCGCGAGGTCGTAGATCTTGCGCACGTCCGCCGCGACCGCGTCGTGCGGGAAGTTGATCGTCTTCGAGATCGACGAGTCGCAGTGACGCTGGAACGCGCCCTGCATGCGCATGTGCCAGTACGGCGTGATGTCGTGCGCGGTGACGAAGACCTTCTTGATGTCGTCGGGGATCTCGACGCGGTTCGCGATCGAGCCCTCTTCGATGATCCGATCGATCATCTCGTCGGAGTAGAAGCCGCGTTCCTTCGCGAGGTTCTCGAAGACGTAGTTGACCTCGCGCATGATCGTCGGACGACCCTTGGTGTCCTTCATCACTTGACGGATGAAGGCGAGGCTGAACATCGGCTCGATGCCGCCCGAGCAGTCGGCGATGATCGAGATCGTGCCGGTCGGCGCGACGGTCGTCGTGTAGCTGTTGCGCAGGCGACGGCCGAGCTTCTGCCAATCGGAGCCTTCCCACGCCGGGAAGACGCCGCGTTCTTCGGCGAGGAACTCGCTCGCGAGGTGCGATTCGTCGTTGAGCACCTGCATGATGCGCTCGCCGAACTCGCAGCCCTCTTCGGTGTTGTAGGCGATGCCGAGCTTGTACATCGCGTCGGCGAAGCCCATCACGCCGAGACCGATGCGCCGCGTCGTCTTCGACATCGCGTCGATCTCGGGGAGAGGGTACTTGTTGACCTCGATCACGTTGTCGAGGAAGCGCGTCGTCGTGTGGATGATCTGCTTGTACTCGTCCCAGTCGAAGCGCGCGGCCTTGCCCTCGCCCTTGACCAAGAGTCCCAAGTTGATCGAGCCCAGGTTGCACGAGTCGTACGGGTGGAGCGGTTGCTCGCCGCACGGATTGGTCGCCTCGATCAGACCGACGTTCTTGATCGGGTTCTTCTCGTTGATGCGGTCGATGAACACGACGCCCGGTTCGCCGGTGCGCCACGCGTGTTCGACGATCAGGTCCCAGAGCTCGCCGACGCGCCAGAATTCGCCGGTCTCGGTGCCGGTCGCGTCGCGCTTCGCGAGGTTGCGCCAGACTTTGGTGCGCGGGTTCATCACCTGGTGGATGGTCAGCGGATCCGCGCGCAGCTCGTTCAAGAAGCGATCGGTGACCGAGACCGAGATGTTGTAGTTCTGCAGACGGCTCAGGTCGTCCTTGAACGTGATGAAGGACATGATGTCCGGGTGATCGATCCGCAGGATGCCCATGTTGGCTCCGCGGCGGAACGCGCCCTGTTGGATCGCGTCGGTGGCCTTCGAGAAGACCTGGATGAAGGAGAGCGGTCCTTCGGTCGTGCCGCCGGAGCTCTTCACGATGTCGCCCTGCGGACGCAGGCGCGAGAAGCTGAAGCCCGTGCCTCCGCCGGCCTTCTGGATCAGCGCGGTCGCCTTGATCGAATCGAAGATGCCTTCGATCGAGTCCTCGACCGGCAACACGAAGCACGCCGAGAGCATCCCCATCTCGCGGCCCGCGTTCATCAGCGTCGGGCTGTTCGGCATGAAGAAGCGACGCGCCATCAAGTCGTAGAACTCGCGCGCGACCGCGACCGCTTTCTCCGCGGTGCCGCCGCCGAAGAGCAGTTCACCCTTCGCGATGTGCGCCGCGACGCGCCAGAAGAGTTGACGCGGCGTCTCGATCAGACCGCCGTGCTCGTTGTCCTTCTTCAGGTAGCGGCGCTCGAGCACTTTGAGCGCGTTCGGCGTCAGTTGCGGATCGATGAGGTCGACGGGCGGATCCATGGCTTCGAGCTGAGCCATCGCTTCCGGTCCGGTCTTCGAACTCGCCATCGGGGTGATCTTCTTCTCCGCTTGAACGCTGGCAGTGTTCACGCTTGTCCTTTTCCGTGGGCCATGCGGGCAGGGCATGGACCGGCCTCTCCGTGCAGATGCTGACTTGAAAACAACGACGTCCCGGCGCGTCGAGCTGCGTGTCCCTCTCCTCCGGCAGCGGCGCGATCGGGTGAGACGAAAGACGCGGGCGCGGGTGATCGAGTGCCTCCCCAGGCCACTCGGATGACCAACGGTCCGCGTTGAGGGGTGGGGCGCAAGGTATCTCAGGATGTTGGGGTCGCAAGGATTTTTCCAGGCGCCCGATACCAGATGTTGTGGGTCGTTCGGACGTCTCCCGTCGATGGTACCCGACGGTCAACGGGGCGCGCGGATCCGCAGTCGTGCGAGCAGATGCTGCCACTCGCCGACCCTCAAGAGCTCGCACACCAGGGCATAAGCTGCTCCTCCGGCCGCGATCGAGACTCCGAGTGCCAAGACCGAACGCGCGTCGCTCGCGAGCAGACGCTGAGTCCCCCACGCCGCGAGCCCGCACGCCGCGCCCGCCGCGAACATGCGCCCGAGCGACGCGCCGACCGCCGGTCCGTCGGGTTGTCTCGGAAGACGACGAAGCAACGGCGGCAAGAGCAAGAACAAGTTCGCCCAGTTGGTCAGCGCCGTCGCCGCGGTCAGGCCGTCGCAATCCATCCCGAGCACGCGCACGAACGTCCAGTTGAGGCCGACATTCGCGATCAACATCGCGATCGAGATCCGCACCGGCGTGCGCATGTCGCCGAGCGCGTAGTACGTCCGACCGACGAGGCCGACCGCTCCCGCCGGGATCAACGACACGCAGAGCCAACGCATGCACGCCGCGGTGCGCGCCGCGCCTTCCGCGCCGAACTCGCCGTGCTCGAGCAACACCGACACGACCGGTCGCGCGAGCACCCAGAGTCCGATGCTCGCCGGCAACGCGAAGAACACGATCGCGAGCTGTGTGCGGTCGTGCATCGTGCGCAACGGTCCGAGCTCGCGTTTGTGTCCGAGCGCGTTGAGCGCGGGGTACACGGCGGCGGTCGCGGCCGTCGCGACGAGCGCGAGCGGGAACTGTTGGATGCGGTTCGCGTACCACAACGCCGACGGACCGCCGACGTCGAGCATGCTCTGCGCCATCAAGCCGTCGATCATCACGTTGACTTGATAGACGGCGGCGCCGAGCGCGAGCGGCGCGCTGCTCCGCAAGATGCCCCACGCCGCGGACAAGTCGCGTTTCGGCGTTTCGCGCGTCGGCCAGAGTTCGTGGCTCTTCAACGCGCGGAACTGGATCGTCAACAGCGCGACGCCGGAGATCAGCGTGCCCCACGCGAGCCAACGCGCCATGTCGTACTCGCGCTCGCGTTCGAGCAACGGATCGGCGATCGCCTGCGCGTGCGAGCCGAAGAACCGCCAGATCGCGACCAGCGTCGCGATCACGATCACGTTCATCACCGCGGGCCCCCACGTCGGCGACGCGAAGTGGCCGCGCACGCCGAGCGCTCCGGCGCACAAGCCCGCGAGGCACGCGAAGATCAGGAACGGCGTCAGGCGCAACGTCAGTTCGCGCACCGGCTCGGGATCCGCGCCGAGCCAACGCCACGTCGTCAGCGGAAACGTGTCGCCGAGCACGTAGACGCTCGCCATCACGACGGCGGAGATGCCGAGCAGGATCCACGTCGCGAGCCAGAGCGTGTCGAGGAACACGCGCCGCCCCGCCGCGTTGCCGCGATCGTGATCGGCCGCGGTGACCGCGTTCTGCAACGACGTCGAGAGCGCGCCTTCGCCCATCAAGCGCCGGAAGAGATTCGGCACGCGCCACGCGGTGACGAACGCGTCGTAGATCGCGGAACGATCGCCGAACAAGTACGCCGTCAGCGATTCACGCGCGTAACCGAGGATGCGCGAGCACAGCGTCAAACCCGAGATCAGCAGCGTGCGCGCGACGAGCTTGCGATGGCGTCCGACGATGTCGTTCGACGCGGGCTCGGGCTCCGGAGGCTCGGCGGTGTGGGGCATCGGCGCGCGCGAACTCTAGAGGCGTCGGGGGCTCGCGACGCGTCAAGAGTTCGCGATCGTCAGGGGAGCAGCTCGGCCGCGAGCTTCTGAACGAGCTTGCCGTCGACCAAGCCCTTGTGCCGCGCCATCGCTTCCTTCATCAGACGTCCGATGTCGGCCTTCGACGTCACCGCAAGTTCGGCGATCAGCTTCTTCACCAACGCGCGCGTCTCGTCTTCGCCCAGTTGCTTGGGCAGGTAGCGGCGCAGGATCTCGATTTCCGCGCGCTCCTTGGCGGCGAGTTCCTCGCGGCCGGCCTTCGCGAACTCGACGACGCTCTGTTGGCGCGTCTTCACGCCGCCGTTCAGCGTCGCGAGCACGTCCTCGTCGGTCACATCGCGCCCGAGGTCGACGTCGAGCTTCTTCAAGTGGCCGAGGATCATCCGCAGCGTGTCGCGCGTCAGGTTGTCGCCCGACTTCATCGCCGTCTTCACGTCGGCGTCGAGTTGTTGGCGCAGGGTCATCGTCACTCCTCCGGACTTTCGTCGCCGCCGTCATCGGCGGGTTCGGGCTCGTCGTCGTCCGTCGGCTCGTCCTCCACGTCGTCGGTAGCTTCGAGCGCCGACGGCGGAGCGATGCGCTTCTGCGGCTCGACGTGGCCGTACTCCTCGAGGTCCTCGGCCGAGACGAGCTCGACGCTGACCAACCGATCGGTGTCCTTCAGGTTGACGAGGATCACGCCTTGGGTGTTGCGGCCCATCGGACGCGCGTCGGCGATCGGCGAGCGCACGATCATCCCCTGCTGCGTGATGAACATCACCTCGTCCTGTTCCTTGCAGAGCACGAGACCGGTCACGTGGCCGTTGCGACCTTCGGTGCGGATGTTGATCACGCCCTGACCGCCGCGGCCCTTCACCGGATAGTCGGCGATCGGCGTGCGTTTGCCGTGGCCGTGCTCGCACGCGGTGAGGATGAAGCTGTCTTCGCCGCTGATCACGATCATGCCGACGACGCGATCGTCGTCGAGCAAGCGAATGCCGCGCACGCCGAACGACGTGCGGCCCATCTGCCGCGCCGCCTTCTCGTCGAAGCGAATCGCCTGACCGTTCGCGGTGCCGAGCACGATCGTGTCGCCCGGTTTGCAGACGCCGACGCCGACGACTTCGTCGTTCTCCTCGAGCAAGATCGCGCGAATGCCGCCCTTCTTCGGACGCGAGAAGGCGTCGAGCGCCGTCTTCTTCACCGTGCCGCGCGTCGTCGCGAAGAACACCGAACTCTCGGCGTCGAACGCGGGCACGCGCAGGACGTTGGTGATCTTCTCACCGGCGTCCATCGCGATCAGGTTCGAGATCGCGCGACCTGCGCTGGTCCGCGAAGCCTCGGGCACGGTGTAGACCTTGAGCCAATACACCTGGCCGCGGTTCGAGAAGCACAGCAAGTAGTCGTGCGTCCCCGCCACGAACAGCGACTGAATGACGTCGCCTTCCTTCGTGTCGGAGCCGCGGATCCCGCGCCCTCCGCGACCTTGCGCCTTGTACGTCTCGAGCGAGACGCGCTTGACGTAGCCGTCGCGCGAAACGGTGACGACCACCATCTCTTCGTTGATCAGCTCTTCGATGTCGAAGCCGCCGTCGATCTCCTCGCCGGAGATCTCGGTGCGGCGCGGATCGGCGTACTTCTTCTCGAGGTCGTCGAGGTCCGCCTTGATGATCTGGATCACGCGCACTTCGCGGCCAAGGATGTCCTTGAGGTCGGAGATCTCGGCGAGGAGCTTCGCGAACTCGACCTCGAGCTCTTCACGACCGAGTCCGGTCAAACGGCCGAGACGCATCTCGACGATCGCCTGGGCTTGGCGCTCGGACAGGCCGAACTCCTTCGACAGGTTGTTGCGTGCGTCCTCGACCGCCTTGCTGGCGCGGATGATCTGGATCACGCGATCGATGTTGTCGACCGCGATGCGCAGACCTTCGACGATGTGCTTGCGTTCCTCGGCCTTCGCCAACAAGAAGCGCGCGCGCCTGCGGATGATCTCCTTGCGGTGCGAGATGTACGCGTCGAGCAATCCGCGCAGCGGCAGCGTGCGCGGCTGACCGCGATCGATCACCAGGTTGATGATCGAGTGCGTCGCCTGCATCGGCGTGTACTCGTAGAGCTGATTGATGACGACTTGCGCGTCCTCACCCTTCTTCAGCTCGATCACCAAGCGGATGCCGGTGCGATCCGATTCGTCGCGCACGTCGGAGATGCCGGTGATGCGCTCGTCTTTGACGACCTCGACGATCTTCTCGATGATCGCGGTCTTGCGGACCTGGAACGGAACCTCGGTGACGACGATCGCCTCGCGGTTCGCCTTGATCGTCTCGACGTGGCAGCGCGCGCGCACGCGCACGATGCCGCGGCCCGTCGCGTAGGCCTGCAGGAATCCGCGCCGGCCCATGATGATGCCGCCGGTCGGGAAGTCCGGGCCCTTGACGATCTCGCAGAGCTCTTGCCCCGACACGTCCGGCCGATCGAGCACCGTGCGCAACGCCGTGACGATCTCGCCCAGGTTGTGCGGCAACAGACTCGTCGCCATGCCGACCGCGATGCCGTCGGAGCCGTTGCACAACAGATTGGGGAAGCGCCCCGGCAACACGATCGGCTCGAGCCGCGAGTCGTCGTAGTTCGCCTGCATGTCGACCGTGTCGCGGTCGAGGTCGTCCATCATCTCGACGGCGGCCGACTCCATGCGCGCCTCCGTGTAACGCATCGCGGCGGGGGGATCGCCGTCGATCGAACCGAAGTTGCCCTGGCCGTCGATCAGCGGATAGCGCGTCGAGAAAGGCTGCGCGAGACGGACGAGCGTCGGGTAGATCACCGACTCGCCGTGCGGGTGATAGTTGCCCGACGTGTCGCCGGCGATCTTCGCGCACTTGCGGTACTTCGCGCGCGGCCCGAGGTTCAGGTCGTTCATCGCGACGAGGATCCGTCGCTGCGAAGGCTTCAACCCGTCGCGCACATCCGGCAGCGCGCGCGAGTGAATCACGCTCATCGCGTACGTCAGGTACGACTCGCGCATCTCGCGCTCGATCGCGCGGGGTTCGGCGGGCAGACTGGGCCGGGGGGGCGGCGGAGCTTGTTCGGTAGTCGTCATCGTCTGGGGTGACCGTCGTTGCGTGCGCCGGTTGCGGTCGGCGACGGGCTTTTTCCCCGTCGCGCTCTCCGCCCGGCCGAGCCCTCCAGATCGCGCGGCCCGGCGGGTCCTGGGTTTCGTCCCAAGTCCCTACCCGACACGGCTTTGGCGAGCCTCTGAAGGACGGCGGATTATCCCCTCCGGACGGGCCCGATTCCAGCTTTCAGGCGCCGTCCTGGAGCAGGTTCCGCGTCGCTTTTCGCAACCCGCCTAGGGCAGACGAATCTCGAGCTCCGGCCCGCCCGGACGGACGTTCGGGACGCGGACTTGGGCTGTGGCCTGGCTCGGGCCGGACCACTTGAAGCCTCCTCCGTCCGTCGGGCCGATCTCGCGGCAGTTCGCGACCAGCTCGTAGAGGCGCGTCGCGTCGAGCCAGACTTCAAAACGACCTTCGCGATCGGTGATCGCGAACGTCTGTTCGTCCCGACCGTCGAACACGCAGACCGTGCAGTCGACGACCGGTTTGCCGTTCGCGTCGAGGACACGACCGACGACCAGCTCCGCGCGCGCGACGCGGATCGTGATCGCCGCGCCGCCGGCGTCGATCGGCTCGGACTTCGCCATCGAGTAGCGCGGCTCGCCCGGCTTGACGCCGAACAACGACATGGGCCACGCGGTGCACACGTAGCTTCCGGCCGCGAGCCCGCTCGCCGTGAAACTGCCGTCCGCTGCGGTCCGGACGTCCGCCGAAGTGACGCCGGGTGCGCCGTCGACTCGGTCGATGCTGACGTTCGCGGACACAGGCTCGCCTTCGGGGCCGAGCACGACGCCGTGGATCATCGTGCCGGTCGGAGCGACCAGCGTGATCGGCGTCGGCTTCTCGCCCGCGGTCACGGTGATCGGGACGGGCTCGCGGTCGTGGGAGTCGGCGCGCAAGTGGAGCAGCGCGTACGTTCCGGCCGCGACGTCGGCGAACGCGAAGCGACCGAGGTCGTCGGTGCGGGTCGTGCGCTCCGAGATGTACCCGGCGGCGGCTTGGTTCGTTGTCGACGACGCCCACGCCTCGTGATCGCCGTTGCGACCGTGGAGGGACACGACTTGGTCCGCGAGCGGCTGCTTCCGTTCGTCGACGACGACACCGCGCACGATCGCGCCGGCTTCGAGAACGACGTCGGGCAGAACGAACTCGGCTTCGGCCAGCTCGCGCCCCGGTACTTCGTAGCTGGCGACTCCGAAGCCGCGCTTCCTGACATAAAGCGTGTGCTGCATGTCGGGTCGCACGTCGAGCGCATAGCGTCCGTCGGCGGCGCTGAACGTGCTCGGCCAATCGAGCTGGTGCGCGTCCTCCGAGTTCGGCGTCCGCGCTCCCAATATGTAGGCGGGCGCGGCGACGTACGCGCCGTCGACAGGAGCTCCACTCGAATCGACGACGCGACCGCGCAGCACGCGAACGCGCGCGAGCTTCACCTCGATGCGCTCGGCGACCGGCCCATTCGCGTTGCGCACGGTGCGCGCGATGCGGCCGTAGCCCTTCGCTCGCACGGCGATGTCGTCGTAGCCCGCCTCCGCGAAGCCCTTGAACTCGAACTCGCCGTTCCAGTCCGTCTTCACGAAGCGATGGAAAGTCCAACCCTCGCCGACCTCGGCGCCCGCGATCGGCTCGCCGGTCGTCGCGTCGACGACGCGGCCGCTGACGACGGAGCCTGCGCCCACGGTGATCGCGAGGTCGAGTTCGGCGCCGCGCTTCACGTCGGCCTCGATCCAATCGGGCGGCGCGTCGGCGAGAGGAAACACTTGGACCCAGTACTCGCCCTCGTCGACATCGGAGAAACGGAAGCGGCCGTCGGCGTCCGTCGTCTGCTCGGCCCCTTCGGATGCCGGCCGCAACTCGTGTGGACGGGTCGGAAGCTGCACCTTCGCGTTCGCTACGGCAGAGCCGTCCTTCGCGCGCACGACTCGACCGGAGACGGTCGCACCGGGCAGGAGCGTGACGACGACGCGTTCGCCCGCGTGACAGTGCGGAACGACAACCGTGCAGAAGCCCGTCGAGCTCGCCTCGAGGTCGTACGGCCGCGCGACTTCGAGCGGGATCACGAACTCGCCGCGCTCGTCGGTGCGTTGCGCGGCGACTTGCTTGCGTTGCCAAACGTGCTGTCGAGCTTCGCACTCGCGACGACGTTCGTGCGCTCGCCGGCGAGCTCCGCACTCTCCGTCCGCCACCACCACCACGACGCGAGCCCGATCACCGCGATCGCCGCCACGCCCATCCATTTCGCACCCATCAACGCACCTCCAGTGATCCACGGCGCGGGCGCCGCGTGTTCGAAGAGCGAGCCCGCGAACGCGACCCACTGCGCGCGTCCGCCGTCGTACTCGCGGTCCAGCCGCGAACGCAGCCTCGCCAGCGCGCGCGCAATCCTCTGCCGCGCCGCGTCGTGCGACACGCCTTGCCGCTCCGCGATCGCGCGCGGATCGAGCCCGTCGAAGTACCGCCAGATCACCGCACTGCGATACGGCTCGTCGAGCGCGAGCACCGCGTCGACGAGTCGCCGTTGAAGCACGACGCGTTCGAAAGCTTCGTCGGGACGCTCCGGCGGCTCCCGATGAGCGCGAGTCGAGCGCTCCGCGCGCGCCGCGCCCGCGCGTCGTCGGTCGATCGCAAGGTTGCGCGCAACACGACCGAGCCAGGCGCGCAGACCGCTCTCTGAATGCACGCGCGGCGGCCGCTGCAACGCAGCGTGCCACGTGTCCTGAACCAAGTCGTCGACTTCGTCGCCGCGCACGAGACTGCGCGCGAGCGCGCGGATCCAGCCGGCTTGGGCGAGCAGCGCCTCCGGCTCGAGCGACGGTGAGTTCGACATGGACACCAACGACGGAGCCGCTCGCGCAGCGTGACCGCCATTGTCGCGAAAGCGAGCTCAGGGCAGCCGGAGCTCGTGTTGGCGCCCGTCGCCGGGCGTCACGCCGCGCACGGAAGCGCTTCGGTCGGGCGGGAAGGTCTCGACTTGCTGGAGCGCCCCTTCCTGCCGAATGCGCCCGGTCGCGCGGAGTTCGTAGGGGCCGCTGTTCTCGGCGACCCAGACGCCGAACCTCCCGTCCGCAGCGGTGACACCGCCGTTCTCGCCGTCTCGTTCGCCGTCGAGCCAGAGTTCGACCGTCACGCCGACCGCCGCCGAGCCGTCGGCATCGAGCACGCGGCCGCCGATGAGCGCCGCCCGGGCGGCGTGAACGATGACGTCCTTCCTGCCGGCCGCGACCTCGGGGATCGTCGCCCTGGCGAGGCGTTCAGACACGGCGACGGACTCGAGGTACGTCGGGTACACGACGCCGGAATAGACGCCGGCCGGAAGCCCGCGAACCTCGAACGTGCCGTCTTGCTCGGTGTACTGCTGCATCAAGCCTCGCGACGGGTCGTCGCGAGCTTCGAGCACGAGCCACCCATGCACTCCTCGGCCATCCGGTCCGATGACGCGGCCGGCGATCGAGAGGCCGCGAGGCAGCACCAGCTCGACGCCGGTGACCGGCTCCGGGCCGTCGACGGCGATCCTCTTCCTGACGTCGTCTTCCGCGCCTCGGGGAGGCGCTGCCAAGTCGTAGTCGCCGATCGCGACGTCCGCGAACGCGAATCGGCCGAGGTCGTCCGTGCGAGTCGAACGGTCGACGATGTAGCGCGACGCCTGACTGGGATCACGCTCGTTCCACACCGAGCCGTCGCGGTTGCGTCCTGTCAGGTGCACGACGCGCGCGACGTACGGCTCGCCGTCCTGGTCGACGACCACGCCGCGGACGATCGCACCCGCGTCCAGCACGACGTCGGGGATCGTCAGCACGTCGTTCACGACATCGCGATCGTCGACCTCGTAGGACCCGACTCCATAGCCGGCCTTCTGGACGAACAGCGAGTGTTGCATGTCGCGGCGCACGTCCTCGAGCTGGTACGTCCCGTCGGCGCGCGTGCGCGTCGAGGGCCAGTCGAGTTGCTGAGCGGTGCCGAGGCCGTCGAGCTCGACCGCCGGCGTGGCGACGTACGCGTCCTCGATCGGCGCACCGTTCCGATCGATGACGCGTCCCCGCAGCGTGCGGCCGCGGAGGAGCGCGACTTCGACGACGCCGACGGTTTCCGCGCCCGGCGCCTGCACCGTTTGATCGATCCGGCCGTAGCCATCGGCGCGCACGCCGATCTCGTAGTAGCCGCTCGTCGCGAGGCCTGGAAACTCGAACTCGCCGCGCGCGTCGGTGCGCACCGTACGATGCATCGTCCATCTCTCGCCGACCACGGCGCCGGCGATCGGCGCGCGCGTGTCGCGATCGACGACGCGACCTCGCAGCCGCTGTCCGGCCTCGACGCGAAAGTCCTGCTCGATCGCGCGACCCGGCGCCAACGTCGCATGGATCCAGCCCGACGGCGCGTCCACGAGCGGAAAGACCCCGACCAGGCGCTCGCCGGACGGCAGGTTGTCGAAGCGGTAACGACCATCGGCGTCGGTCTCGACACGGACGGCCTCGACGGTCTGCTTGAGATGGAGCTCGCGCGAGTAGCGCAGCTCCACCGTCGCGCCGACGACCGGCGAGTTGTCGAGCCTGCGCATCACACGGCCGCTCAACGTCGCTCCGGCGTCGAGGGTGATCTCGATGCGTTCGCCGGCGTGGCAATGGGAAGCGGAGCCCGGCGCGAATCCGGCCGCTTCGACCACGAGGTCGTAAGAGCGCCCGGTCTCCAGCGGGATCACGAATTCGCCCGCCTCGTCGGTCGTCTGCTCGGCGATGCGAACGTGCGACGACGCGCGTTGAGCGGGATCGAGGTCGAGGACCTCGAGCTCCGCGAAGGCGTGCTGCACCACGGTCACGCGCGCGCCGGCGACCGGACGCCGGACGGCATCCACGACGATGCCGTGCAAGTCGCGTTCGCGATCGATCGCGCGCGGGGCGGCGACGAGTTGAGCACTATCTTCGAGCGCGACGCGTTCCGTGGCTTCGGAGTGAGCGACGACAGCGTTCGCGGCCTCGTTCTCGTTCGGCGCGTCGAGCTT
>JAIOPM010000024.1 GCA_021413885.1 Planctomycetota bacterium | reverse complement strand
CGCCTCGAAGGCGAACTCGACCTGCGGCGGCGCTCGTGCTGGCGCGAGTTGAGGCGGCTCGGTGGGCAGGCCGAGGTGCGCGAGGATCTTGCGCACGACGACACCGTCGTTGATCAGCGCGACCAGCTTGCGCTTGGCGCCGCAGTAGGGGCAGGCCAACACGTCGATGGCGAAGACACGCTGGAGCAGCTCAGCCCAAGTCGAACGGCGCGACGCGCAGCAAGTCTCGGGTGAGCTGTCGGGCGAGCTGGCAACGACGGGCACGATGAGATCACGCCACTGCGCGGCGGGCGCGAGCACGCCGTGGTAGGTGACGAGGTGACAGTGCGGGCGTGGCACCAAGGCCGCTAGCCGCTCAATGAAGCGCTGAGTCGCGACGAGCACGGACTGCGGCTCAGCGCCGCGCTCGCCGGCCCGGGCTCCGAAGCAACGGCGCGCCTTGCGCTGCGCGGGCGGCCGGCGGAGGCGTGGACCGAACGCGGAGCTCGGCTGGCGTCCCCGTTGGCCGTGAGTGCGACGAAGCGGTCGGACGCCCCCGCGCGGCTCGCGTGGATGCCGTCGCGCGTGGACGACGAGTCGGTGAGCTCGACCGGCGACAGCGCACGCCGCGAGGCGCGCAGCGCCGGACGGCCCTGCTCGCACGCTGCGTCGCTCAGGCGAGCACGATCCCGAGCCCCGTCATCACCAGGAAACCCGCGAGCAACGCGTACGTTGCCGCGCCCTTCGAATCGCCGCGGTGAGTTTCGGGGATGATCTCGCCGCTGATGACGAAGAGCATCGCGCCCGCGGCGAAGCCCAGCGCCCAGGGCAACAGCGCGGCGACCCACGACGCTGCGGCCGCGCCCGCTGCCCCACCGACCGCTTCGATCGCGCCGGTGCCGAGGCTGATCAGGAATGCGCGCGTGCGGCCGTAGCCGATCGACACCAGACTCGCCGCGACCGCGAGACCCTCGGGGATGTTCTGGAGGCCGATGCCGACCGCGAGCGACAGCCCGCTCGTCGCGTCGCCCGCGCCGAAGCCGACGCCGACCGCCATCCCCTCGGGGAGGTTGTGCAGCGAGATCGCGAGCACGAAGAGCCAGATGCGGCGCACGTGGACGGCTGCTGGACCTTCGCGGCCGGTGCCGAAATGCTCGTGCGGGATCGATCGGTGCGCGAGCGTCAACGCTAGTGCGCCGCAGAGCACCGAGGTGCACACGACGAACGCGGCGCCCGCGTTCGACGAGGTCTGCTCGCGTGCGACTTCGATGCTCGGCGCGAGCAACGAGAAGAACGACGCAGCGAGCATCACTCCGGCCGCGCACGCGAGCAGCAAATCGTTCGCGCGCCGCGACAGCTCGCGCACGGAGTACACGCCGAACGCGCCGAGCCCGGTCGCGAGCCCGGCACAGAGCCCGCCGAGGATCCCGTCGACGATCGGTGACGTCATGCGCTCCGAGAGCCTAGCGGCGCGACGCGCGGTAGGCGTCGAGAGCGAAGAGCTCGAGGCGGAAGTCCCCCGCCTGCCGCGCGCCGATCAACAGGCCGAGCGTCGCGACGCGCGCCGGATCGAAGGGTGCGGCGTCGGGCACGGGACGGCCACGCCAGGTCGGGCGCAGTTCGGTGAACGGTATCCGCACGCTGCTCCGCGCACGTGGGGCGACGAACTCCGCTTGGTACGTGACGCCGTCGAACGCTGCGTCGAGGCGCGCGTTCAGCCTGTAGCGCCGGCCGTCGCCGGCGAGCTCGAGCTCGAGCCCGTCGAAGCCCGCCAGCGCGAAATCCGAGGGCGCCGAGCGCACCGAAGCGAAGCCGCCGCCATGGTCGAGCGAAACTCGGCCGCTGAAGACCGTCCGATCGCCTTCGAGCGCGAGACGACTCGCCGAAACGCCGCCCATCACGACGTCGTCGATCGCGCTCCAGCCGCGCGCCGCGTCGGACGCGGTGAAATCAACGACTCGGCTGCGTTCCATCGGAGGCGAGCTCGCGTGCGAGCCGGTCGAGCTCCGCGAGCTTCGACGGCGAGAACCCGCGGTCATGGAACCATCGCACGACACCCTCGCGGTCGATCAGGAGCACGCGGCCGTTGCGTGGACGCTCGTCCCCGGTGAACGCGACGATGCGCGCGGCGTCGCTTTGGTAGACGGTCGCGACCGCGGCCCAGTCCTCGCTCGGGATGCCGGCGCGCATGCCGTCGTCGATCGAACCCGCGATCAGGCCGGGCACCAGCCCGTCGATCGTCGGCACCTCGACGCGCTTCACCGGCGAGCCGAGCTGCATCAAGCCGACCAGCCAACGGTCGAGATCGAACTGCGTGTCCATGACGTAGCCGACCAAGAGCACGGCAGGCGCGCCCGCGAGTTCGTCGGGCAGGCTGAGCACCCGGCCGTCGAGCGCGGTCGCCTGCACGTCCGGGAAGCGCTCGCCGAACGGCGAGCGGTTGGGCGTGACCGAGCGGCAAGCGCTCGCCAGCGCGGTGCAGAGCAGCAACGTGCACAGATGGACGAAGCGGGAGT
The DNA here is from genome assembly GCA_021413885.1 of Planctomycetota bacterium. Classification (GTDB taxonomy): domain Bacteria; phylum Planctomycetota; class UBA1135; order UBA1135; genus JACRIN01. Next base: position 48,151 of record JAIOPM010000024.1, on the reverse strand, counting down.
TCATGGGGTGGCCCTTCGGGCCACGCTTGTAGCCGCTCTCGCGCTCCGTTGCATCTCGACGGCCGACGCGCATACGCTGCGGGCATGAACGAATCCGACGCAACGGTGCCCGCCCACTACGCATCCGCGACGCGCACACTCCTGCGCTACGCGGTCGTGATGCTCTTCGTCGGCCTGCTCGCCGGCGTCGCGTTCCAAGAGTCGTCCAAGAAGCTCGACTACACCGTCGTCGGTGCCGGCGCGCGCCTGGAGGCGGTGCTCGGGCTCGCGTTGGTGCACGGCCACGTCCTGCTGACCGGCGGATAGGCCGAACAAGCGCATGACCACGGCGCCTGGGTAGCACGGGTGCGGTTGGCGTGTCGGTCGGACGATCGCGTGCATCAGTCCGGCGAGACCGCTGACGAAGATCGCGGCGAAGAGCAGCCGTCGCGCGGCGCGGTCGGAGGAGTTCGCGGTCATCCGGCTCGGCTCACCAACGATAGACGACGAGTTCGAGGCCGAGACGCTCGTCGAAGAGAGCGCGCGGGGGGGCCAGTCGTGCTCGCGCAGCTGAGCGCGAATCCGGCAGACCGCCTCGGCGACCTCGTGCGGGCTCGGCGGCCTCGCGTACTGGTACGCGGTGCTGCCGTTCCACGCATTGGTCTTTCGCGGCATGCTCGAGGGCCTGCGCCGCGAGGCCGAGCAACGGGCCGGCGCGAGCGCGCCGTCGAGCTCTCCCGCGAAGCGCTTGCCCGCCTGACGCAGCGGTCCACCGAAGCGCGGGATGTCGCGGATCGACCGGCGGGGCCTCGCGAGCGCGCGAACGAACGGATCGAATCGGCAAGCTCCGGCACGCGCGTGGTCGCCTCGTTCGTCGCGGATCCGCGTCGCCCGCGTACACTGCCGCTGCGCCCGGCGCGCGACGCAACTCGATGAACGACGAACCGAAGGCGAGCGAGCTCACGGCGTTGCAGCGCGTTGCGCGGGGCGACCCCGGCGCGGTCGACGAGTTGCTCGCTCGCTACCGGCCGCTCGTGTGGTCGATCGTGCGCAAGCGCGTGTCGCCCGCCGCCGCCGACGACGTCGTGCAGGAGGTCTTCATCCAGCTCTGGAAGAGCGCAGAGCGCTTCGACCCCGCGATCGCTTCCGAAGCGGCGTTCGTCGGCATGATCGCGTCGCGCCGGGTCGTCGACCGCCAGCGCCGCGACGAGGCGCGCGGCGCGCCGGAGGCGATCCCGCCGGACCTGCCCGCGCACTTCTCGGGCTTCGCCGACGTCGAGGTGCGCGACGAGGCGGAGCGGGCCGAGCTCGCGCTCGCGAGCATTCGCCCGGAGGAGCGACTCGTCTTGCGCATGTCGATATCCGGGCTCTCGCACGCCGAGATCGCAACCCGCACGCACGCGCCGCTCGGGACGGTCAAGAGCCACGTCCGGCGCGGGCTCGAGCGCATGCGCAGCTTGCTCGGGGCGGAGGCGGAGTCGTGAACGGGGAACCCGGCATCCGACCACGCTCCACGCGCGAAGGAAGCACCATGGATAAGCACGGATCGTTCGTCGCCAGGCTGTTGGACGCGGGGCTGCGGGGCCTCGCCTCGGAGATCGCGGTGCGCCAGCGCCGGATCCTCCAGGACAGCGGCGTCGAGCTTCCGTCCGAGGCCGTCCCGTCGCTGATCGGCGACACCGAGGCGCGGATCCTGGTCCTCGGCGAGGCGCTCGCGACCGGCAAGCCGGCGCTGTTCGTCGAGCAACTCGAATGGAACCGCAGCGCGTACGCTGCCCGCGGCGTTTCCGAGGAGGGGCTCGCGCTCAACCTGCTCTGCCTGCGCGAAGTGTTGACGCGCGAGCTACCGCCGGTCGCGCATGAGGTCGTGCTGGCGGTGCTCGACCGCGCGGATCGCAGCTTCGAGCGGCCGCCGCGCGTGGTCGAGAGCGTACTGGACGCGGATGCCGCGTACGCGCGACGCATCAGAACGGCCCTGGTGGCGATCCTCGAGGGGCGCCGCGACGACGCGTTGCGACTCTTGCTCGCGCCGCTGGACGAAGGGCTCTCCGTCTCGGAGATCGAGACGCGCATCGTCGCGCCGCTGCAGGCCGAGGTCGGTCTGATGTGGCAGCGCGGCGAGATCCACGTCCACGAGGAGCATCTCGGCTCTCAGATCATCGAGGAAGCCCTGGTGCTCTTGCGCAGCAAGCTTGCGCGGAGCGCGCCCAACGGCAAGTCGGTGCTCGTGTGCTCGGTCGCCGGCAACCTCCACGACATGGGCTCACGCATCGTCGCCGACCATTTCGAGATCGACGGCTGGAACACCGTGCGCCTCGGCGCCAACGTCCCGGGTGAGGATCTCGGGCGAGCGGTGATCGACTTCCGCGCGGACCTCGTCGCGCTCTCCGTCACGCTGACTTCGCAGGTGCGCAACACTGCCGCGATCATCGAGGCCATGCGCGCCTACTGCGGAGCGCAGGAGCCGCCGATCCTGGTCGGCGGCCCGCCGTTCAGCCTGGTGCCGGACCTCTGGCAGGCGGTCGGCGCCGACGGCTGCGCGGACAGCGCGCAGAGCGCAGTCCGCGAAGGCCGGCGCCTGCTCGGGATCGCGTAGCGCTCCGCCGCCCGCACGCGCGCGCTGGATTCGGCCAGGTTGGGTCGTCTGCCGCGAGCGTCGCGTCACGCCGCACGCGTTTCTCGTCCGCGTGCATCCGCCGCCCGGCCGCGCGCGAACTCCCGCGGGAAACTTCCAACGGAGACAGCATGACCGCCAACCGCCCCGTCGCCCTGCGCTACAACGGAAGCGCCTCGAAGACCATGCACCAAGTCGCGCGCAACGGAGTGCGCCTCGCACCGGCGCGTACCGCGCGACCGACGCGCAGCGAAGCCGAGGACGCAGTGCGCACGCTCTTGCGCTACGCCGGCGACGATCCGGAGCGCGAGGGTTTGCTCGAGACGCCGGCGCGGGTCGTCCGCGCGTACGGTGAGTTCTTCCGAGGCTACGACCAGGACCCGGAGGCGGTGCTCGCGCGCACGTTCGAGGAAGTCGAGGGCTACGACGAGATGGTGGTCGTCCGCGACATCGCGCTCTTCTCGCACTGCGAGCACCACATGGTGTCGTTCGTCGGCCGCGCGCACGTCGCGTACTTGCCCGATCGCCGCGTGGTCGGCCTGAGCAAGCTCGCGCGCATCGTCGACGTCTTCGCGCGCCGCCTTCAGATCCAGGAGAAGCTGACCGTGCAGATCGCCGACACGATCGATCGCGTGCTCCAGCCCAAGGGTGTCGCCGTCGTGATCGAAGCACGCCATGACTGCATGGCGACCCGCGGCGTCCAAAAGCCCAATGCGATGACGGTGACGAGCCGCATGACCGGCGCGTTCCGCACCAACCCGTCGACGCGGCGCGAGTTCCTCGCGATGATCCGCGGGGAGTGAGCTCCCGCGAGCGACGGGAGCTCGTCGGCGTCCGCCGAAGGGTGTCGCGCTCGTTCTCCCGCTCGTCGGCGCACGCCCAAACGTGTTGGGCTCGTTCTCCAGCTCGTTCGAGGCGCGCAAACAGCAATCGCTTGGCAGCGGTCCGCCACGCCGTGGGGCAGCGCACGCCCAGCAAAACGGCGGCGGCGCCATAGGCTTGGCCGCGCATACGCGGTGCCACTCCGGTCAGGAGATCGTCGGCACCCGTGCGCGGATCGGACTCGTGCGCGCCCAGTACACGCCAGAGCGCGAGCGCCCGAGCAAGCGACACGTGCGAGCCACGCCGAAGCAAAGATTCACGGAGGGCGAGCGCTCGGCGATCACGGCTTCGACCTCCGCTGTGCCAAAGGGTCTCGTTCCTCGTGCTTGCGCAGCAAGGCTCGCAGACATTCGTTGTCGATCGTCAGCTCGCCGATCAGCGTCTTGAGTTCACGCGCCTCGCCCTCGACCGGCTCGGGCGCGCGCGCCTTCAAGTTCGACTGGCCTCCCGCCAGAAAATCGTCTCGCCACGTCGACAGCGTCGCCGCCGTCACGCCCAGTTCACGTGACAGCGCATCGAGCTCCTCGCCACGCAAGAGCCGCAGCACCGCTTCCATCTTCCGCCTCGACGAGAAGCGTCCACGCTCGCCCGTCACAGCTTCGTCGTTCGCCTTTCGGGCTCCCGACGAAGCTCCGCCTTGTTGCTTCTTCCCTGACATCGTTGCCTCCTGCGGTCATGCAACCGCGTTGCAGTCGGATGTCCAGAGAAACCGGGCGGCGGAGGGAAGGCTGGCACGTGATCCACGCTTCCGATGCGACGCAGGGCCGAACCCAGCGGCAGGGAGCGGAAGATCCATGCTCCCTTGCGGCAGGAAGCGGAAGCCGCGACGGTCAACTGCGGCAGGGAGCGGCAGGACTTCCTGCTACTAACTCGCAGCAAGCCGACACTCTAGGTCACCTGCCCGTGGCGCCCGACGCCGTAGCCAACGCCTACCACGAGATTCATGTGGAGCGGGCGACGGGGTTCGAACCCGCGACATTCAGCTTGGGAAGCTGACTCTCTACCAACTGAGATACGCCCGCTCGCTCGAAGGCTTGCACAGGATAGCGCGTTCCGCCGCGTGCGCGCAACGCCGGGTCACGGGAGCGAATGCGTCGCTCCGTGTTCGACGTCGTCGGCGGAGAGCGTGAGCGCGCCGCTCCGCGAGCCGAGGCTCCAACGTGCTCCTGGTTGCGCCACGCCCAATCCGTTCGGCGCGAGCGTCGCGTACGGAACGACGAGTGTCGCGCGGCCCGACGCATCGACGATCGCGCGATCGCTCCACGCGATGCGCCAATCGGCGCTCGGGAAGGCGACGTCGACGCGCACTTCGAACGTCTCGCCCGGCGAACCGGACGCGACCAACGTGCATCCCGCGACGCGCTCCCACAAATACGCGGCGGGAGCGGGCGTCTCGCCGCGCTCGCTGCGACGGCGATCGCGCAACGTCGAGACGAAGACGAGGCGCAAGCGCTCGAGCGGTCGCTCGTTCGCTCGGATCTCCGCCGGAAGTGCGCCGCCGAGCAAGAGGCGCTGTCCGAGCCCGCGGAACCAAACTGCGCCGTCGTGGCGCGACGGATCTTGCGCGAAGCGCGGCAACGCGACGCTTCCGTCCGCTTCGACCTCGGCGCACATCGCCTCGAAATCGTCGGCGAGATCGCTGGTCGCGAGGATCCAACGCACGCGGTGCGCGTCGAGGATCGGCGTCGCGGAAGCGAGGTCGGGAGCGAGGAACACGCGCGCCGGATCGCGGAAGCCCTCGACTCCGACGTACGCGCCGTAGTTCGACGCGACGACCGCTTTGTCGGCGGCCCACTGCAACGTGTGGCCTTGGAACCACGACGCGAGGACGCTGTGCTCGCGCTCGTTCGGCGCGGCATGGCGCAACCACTCGGCGCATTCGCGCGCGCCGCGGCGAGCGGCGGATTCGCGCGGGGCCTCCGAGTTCTGCGTCAGGCGCCGGAACGTCGACGACGTGCCCGACCACTCGAGCGCGAACGGCGCGAGCAACGCGAGTGCGAAGCCCGCGAACGCGAGGCGAGCGAGCAGCGGCGCCGCCGCGACCGCGACGAGCAACGCCATTGGCGCGACGAACGCTCCCGCGAAACGCATCTGCGTCGCCGCGAGCACGAACGCGATCGGCGCGAGCACGACGAGCGGCAACAGCTCGAGTTCGCCTCGTCGCACGACGCGCATGAGCGCGAAGAGCCACGCGACCGGCGCGACGGCGAGCGCGAACCCGAGGTACGTCCACGGCGACAACAACGCCTTCGCGCCGAAGAGCGGCTGCGACTCGCGCACGCCGGCCATGAACGCGTCTCCGCGGCTCGCCCACGCGAAGCCGTCGCGCACGCCGCTTGCGAGCGAGCCGCCGCCGTACGCGATCCACAGCACGCCGAGTCCGAGTCCGACCGCGACGACCGCCGGATAGACGCGCGCTGCAACGCCCTTCTCACGCAAGCAGAAGAGCGGCACGAACACGCCAGCACCTACGACGAGGAACGCCGCGTGGAACCACGACAGATTGACGACGATCCACGGATGCTCGGCTTGCCACGGACTCGCGACGATCGCCGACAACGCGACGACCAGCGCGCCGACGTGGAGCGCGAGCCCGAACGTCGCGAGCCCCGCGAGCGGCCGCCGCGCCGCGACGACGATTAGGACGCCGAGCACGAGCTCGACGACCACGACATCGATCATCGTCGCCGGCCACGACCCGAGCGCGAGCCCGAACGCCGCGCCGACGGCGACGCCGCACGGCAACGCGCGTCGCCCGCTCTCGATCACCCCGCGCTTCAACGCCCACACAGAACCGCCGAGCGCGAGCACGACGAGCCACGACACCCACGCGTGATAGTCACCGTTGCCGACGTTCGAGAATCCGATCGCCGCGGGACAGAGCGCATGGATCAATCCCGCGCTCAACCCCGCGCGCAGGCCGGCGAGCACGCGCCCGATCCACGCGATCGAGAGCGACGTCACGACGCCGAAGATCGCCGCGAGCGACGCCATGCGCATCTCGAGCCAGACGTGGCGCTCCTCCGCGTCGCTCGGCGCGAACGGCCGCAGCGCCGCGGCGACGATCGTCGGGTAATAGGGCGCGCCCGGAATCGCGGAGCCGCGCGGGAAGTCGAGGCCGGGATCGAACTCAGGCAGCGGGAAGCCGTCGCGCAAGACGCCCTCGACGCGATGCATCAAGTGGTGGCTGTCGGGATCGCCGGTCGACCAACCCGGACGTCCGGGAATCTCGACGCGTCGGTGGTTCGCGACGCGCGCGACCGTCGACACTACCGCGACGCAGACGAGCACCGCGATCCAACCGAGGCGACCGTTGCGAGTCTGTGCGGCGGGGGACGTCACGGGCTCGGCATTCTAGGAGTCGCGGCGATCGACCTCGAACGCGGATGGAGCACGAGCCCCCGAGCGCCGCGGCGCCCGAGGGCTCGTGAATCCGAACGATGCGTCGGGCTCAGCCCAAGATCGCCTTGTAGAACTCCATCAACTCCGGCTTGTCGCCCGCGCTCGCCTTGAGCTTGGTCGCCCAGGCTTTCGCGCCTTCCTTGTCGTCCAGGTACTGGAAGCAGAAGTTGGCGGCCGTGTAGTAGAGCTGGTTCTTGATCTCGACGTCCTTGATGCCGAGCTTGTCGACTTCGGTGATCGCGGCGACCGCGTCCTTGACGTCGGCTTCGCTCGACAGCGTGCCGAGCTTGGCGACCACCAGACCCTCGATGATGCCCTGCTCGTTCTTCGGGTCGAGCATGCGACCCGTCTTGTCGAGCTCGGCGTCGTACGAGCCGGAGTTGAGCAACGCCTTCAACGCGCGCAGCTTGCGACCTTGCTTGTTGTCGGCATCCGACGTGAACGCGGTGCGCGCGACCGGTCCGAGTTGCGCCGCCATCGGCGAGCCCGGCTTCAGCGCGCCGAGCGTCGCGATCGCTTGGTCGAGCAGTTTGTTCTTCTCGTCGCCGGTCGCCGCGGTGAACTTCGCGACGATCTCCTTGGTGTCGACCAACGCCTTGCGTCCCGTCGCGCGCAGCGTGTTGAGGCTCTCGACGTACTTGACCGGACCGCCCGGCTCGTAACCGGTCTGGCCGTAGACCTCGCCGTCGGCGGTCATCAAGAGGATCGTCGGGTAGCCCTGGATCGCGTGCTTGTTCTTGAGCTCCTCGTTGCGCGCCGGGTTCGGCACGCGCTTCTTGACCGCTTCGGCTTGCGGGTAGTCGAGCGCGACCAGGACGTAGTCCTTCTGGATCGCGTCGAGGAACTCCGCCTTGCTGAAGACTTCGGCGTCGAGCCTCTTGCACCAGCCGCACCAGTCCGAACCGGTGAAGTCGACGAAGAGATCCTTCTTCTGGGCCTTGGCGGCTTCGACGGCCTTGTCGTAGTCGGCGATCCACACGTCCTTGTCGCCGGCGAGCGCGAGCGACGGGGCCGCGAGAACGACGCCGGAGAAGAGGAGGCGTTGGAGGAAGTTCATTCGAGCGTTTCCTTGGCAAGCCTCGGTCGTGATGGATCGGCGGCCCGAGTCGACGAGGCGAGACGGTCGGGCGCGATGCCGTGGGAGCCCGAACGAGCTTCCCAGGGCGGCGGATTGTCGACGCCCTCTTCGTCCGCGACAAGGGGCAACTCCGTAAGCGCGGGCCGGATTCGAGGCCGCGGCGCCTTTTCGACGCCGTCAGCGGTGCAAGCCGTTCAGGATGAGTGCGACGTCATCGCCGAATGCGTCCGCCACGAACACGTCGAGGCGCCCGTCGCCGTCCGCGTCGCCGCACGCGACGTCGTGGACGCCGAGCCCCGCGCCGAGGTTCGGCCACGGCACCAACGCTCCGTCGCGCGCGAACCACAGGTTGACCGCGTGGCTGTTGAGCGACGCGACGAGCACGTCGTCGCGTCCGTCGCCGTCGAGGTCGCCGCACGCGACGTGCTTCGCCTTCAGGCCGGGGACGAAGCTCTGCGTCGGCGCGGTGTCGTTCGCGCGCAACACGCGCAGCCAACCGTTCGCGGAGTCGCGCGTGTCGGCGCCGAGCACGACGAGATCGTCGGCGGTCGGACCGGAAAGACGCAACGCGGCGAGATCGAGCGGCGCGCCGGTCAGCGGGACGTGCGCGAGTTCCGTCAACACCGTCATCGTCGTCGTTCCGTTCGTTTCGACCGCGAGGCGCGCGCGCACGACGCCGGTCCGCGGCCCCGGGCCGCCGAGCACGATCGCGATCCGCGCCGCGCCGTCGCTCGACGGCAACGCGGCGAGCGCGAGCGGCGCCGGCGCGATCGGCAACGTCTGCGGCGTCGCGAGGAACACGCTCGGCGAACCGGCGGGCGCGCGACGGAACACGCGCAGCGCGTTCGATTCGGGATCGGCGGCGACGAGCTCCGGCGCGCCGTCGCCGTCGAGGTCGAGCGCGAGCAGGTCTTCGCCGCTCGGGCCGATCTCGAGCGGCGGTTGCTTCTCGCGCGCGACGAGCGCCACGCTGCCGTCGCCGAACGCGAACTCGATCCGCGCCGCGCGCGTGTCGGAGGCGATCCACGCGGCATCGAGGTGACCGTCGCGATCGAGGTCGGCGACGAGCACGGCTCGCGCGGCTGGACCGATCGGCGCGTGGAACGCACGCTCGAGTTGCGCGCCGTGGCGGCGCACGACGCTGAGCTCGCTCGACTTCGCCGACACTGCGATCGCCTCCGCGCGTCCGTCGCTGTCGAGGTCGGCCGCGACCACCGATGACGGGAACACGGCGACGTCGGCGAGCGGCGGCAACACGAGTCCGCCGTGTCCGTCTCCGCGCGCGACGCTGACGCGCGCCGCGTCGCGGTTGCTGACCGCGAGGTCGAGCGCTCCGTCGCCGTCGAAGTCGCCGGCGGCGAGCGACAGCGCGTTCTGACCGACGTAACCCGCCGCGGTCACCTTCGGACCCGCCGCGTCGAAGCCGCACCACAGCGCCGCTTCGAGATCCGCGAACGCGAGCACCGCGAGGTCGAGCTTCAGGTCGCCGTCGAAGTCGCCTTCGACGAGGTCGAGCGGGATCTTCGACGTCGTCCAATCGAGCGCTCGCGCTCCGGCGCGTCGCCACGCGTTCGATCCGCCGGGCTCGCCGAAACCGAAGACCCACGCCGCGCGATCGCCGCCGAGCACGACGAGTTCGAGATCGCCGTCGCGATCGACGTCGCACTCGGCGAGGTGCCGCGGAAAACCGGGCAACGCGAGCTCGCGCTCGACCGCGAGTTGCGCCGCGGCGTCGCGCGCGAACACGACGAGGCTCTGACTGTCTTGGAATCCGACGACGAGGCCCGACCCGTCGCCGAGGAACGCGACGCAGCGCGGGAGGACGTGGGGGAGCTCGACGGTCGTCGTCGCTCGCGTTTCGTCGAGCACCGCGAGCGTGCGATCGTCGAACGCGAACGCGAGTTCGAGCTTGCCGTCGGCGCCGAAGTCGCCGAGCGCCGCCGCGAGCGGCGCGCGCGCGAGCGTCGACACGGCTTCGCTCGCACCCGCGAGCGGCTCGACGAACGCGAGGCTCTTGGTCGCGCGCGAAACGAGTGCGAGACGCGTCTTCGTCGAACCGAAGTGTCCGGCGGGAACGACGATCGGCTGCAACGGCCACGGATCGATCGCGACCTGGAGCGGCGGCTCGACCGGCCCGTTCGCCGAACCGCGCCACACCACGAGGCGACCTGGATCGAGCAACGCCGCGACCAACTCCGCGCGGCCGTCGCCGTCGAAGTCGGCGGCGACGACGGTCTCGGGCTTGCCGCCGCAATCGAACTCGAGGCGCGTCGCGAAGAGCGGCTCGGGGCGCGCGGTCGTCGGCGCCGGAGTCGCGATCGGCGCCTGCTTCGCGACCGGTGTCGGAGCACTCGGTTCGGCCTCGCTGCAAGCGAGGAACAGAGGAGCGAGCGCGACGGCGAAGAGACGGCGGAGCACGCGAGCATTCTGCGAGCCCGCGCGCGCGTCGGCAAAAGAGATTGCCGGTCCGACGGAGGCGACGCATGCTCCTCGCATGCCGGAGCCGCAGACTGCGCCGCGCCGCGTTCCGTTCCGGACGGCGCTCGGCGTGTGGACGCGCATCGGCTTCCTCTCGTTCGGCGGACCGGCCGGACAGATCGCGTTGATGCACCGCGTGCTGGTCGAGGAGCGCCGTTGGATCGGCGAAGCGCGGTTCCTGCACGCGCTCAACTACTGCATGTTGCTGCCGGGGCCGGAAGCGCAGCAGCTCGCGACCTACATCGGTTGGTTGATGCACGGCGTGCGCGGCGGTTTGGTCGCGGGGTTGCTCTTCATCCTGCCCGGCGCGTGCGCGGTGCTTGGGTTGTCGTGGCTGTACGCGAGCTTCCACGACGTGACCTGGATCGAAGCGTTGTTCTTCGGCCTCAAGCCCGCGGTGATCGCGATCGTCGCCGATGCGCTGTTGCGCGTCGGCAAGCGCGCGTTGAAGACGCGCACGCAAGTCGCGTTGGCGGTCGGCGCGTTGCTCGCGCTGTTCGTGTTCGCGGTGCCGTTCCCGTTGGTCGTGCTCGGCGCGGCGGTGATCGGTTGGACGTCGTCACGCTTCGCGCCGAACGCGTTCCCGAAGGGCGGCGGTCACGCGCCGAAGTCTTCCGGCGACGCCGCAGCCGAGAGCGAGCCGGTGATCGACGCGCTCTTCGCCGCGGGCGAGCTCGAACACACGCGCCCGAACGTACGCCGCGCGCTCACGGTGTTGGTCGTCTGCCTCGCGCTGTGGGCGGCGCCGCTCGCGCTGGTCGCGGGCCGCTTCGGCGACGACAGCGTCTTCTTCCACATCGGCGTGTTCTTCAGCCAAGCCGCGGTCGTCACGTTCGGCGGCGCGTACGCGGTGCTCGCGTACGTCGCACAAGCCGCGGTGCAGACGTTCGGTTGGCTCTCGACCGAGCAGATGATCGACGGCCTCGGCCTCGCGGAGACGACGCCGGGCCCGTTGATCCTCGTCACGCAATTCGTCGGCTTCCTGGGCGCGTGGAACCATCCGGGCGAGCTCTCGCCGCTCGCCGCCGGTTTGCTCGGCGCGTTCCTGACGACGTGGGTCACGTTCGTGCCGTGCTTCCTCTGGATCTTCCTCGGCGCGCCGTGGATCGAGGCGTTGCGCGGACATCGCGGGCTCGCGAGCGCGCTCTCCGCGATCACCGCGGGCGTCGTCGGCGTGATCGCGAACCTGTCGCTCACTTTCGCGGTGCACGTCGTCTTCACCGACGTCGGCATCTGGCACGGCGGACCGATCACGATCCTGAGGCCGGTGCTCGCGAGCGTCGACTGGGCCGCACTCGCGCTTTCGCTCGTTTGTTGCGTCGCGGCGTTGCGCTTCCGCACGGGGATGGTGACCACGCTCGCGATCGGAGCCCTCGGCGGCATCGCGGTCTCCTACTTGCTTCGCGGCTGAGGTCCGCGTCCGGCTAGTGTCCTGACTCGGAAGTTCGTCGAAGAACTTCCGAGTCAGGACACGGCCCGGCCGAAGGGCCGGGCTCGGCGCGCTCGCGCGCCGTGGCGCCGCAGGCACCGTCGCGCGGTCTCCCGCGCGACTTCATCGGCGCTCCTGCGCCGCGCGGACACGCGGACTTCTGCTGCGATCTTCTGATTCAGGACACTAGAATTCGTTCCGCGTCCGACGCCACCGCATGGCTTCCCGTTCCAAACCGTTGCTGCTCGCCCTCGTCGGTCTCGGGATCGCGGCGGGCGCGGCGGGGCTCTTCTTCGCGCTGCGCGAGCCCGCGAAGACGGACCTCGTGGTCGCGGGCCCGACCGTGCAAGGTCAGCCGTCGAAGCCGGCGACCGAAGCGAGCGACACCAAGGCTCGCGCCGAGCTCGTCGGCGACGCGACCGGCATCGCGCCGACCGCCGACGACACGACGACGACCGTCGCGTGGCCGGTCAAGCTCGCGCTCGAACTCGTCGTCGACGGCAGTCTTCCGAGTCTCCCCGGTGTGCCGCCGCTCGGCACCGGCCGCAACGCGCGTCTCTCCGGCATCCTCGTGCGCGACGGCGGCGCTCCGGTGCTCGGCAACGTGAAGTTCACCCACGGGATGAACGCGGGGCGCACGCTCTACTGCAACGACGAAGGCGCGTTCGGAGCGTCCGATCTCTATCCCGGTCTTTCGATCGTCGACCTCGACGGTCCGAGCATCGGCGGCTCGACGCGCGAACTCCTGTTGCGCGCGAACAAGGAATCGTTGCTCAACGTCAGCTACGACGCGCCCGCCTCGATGCGCGGGCGCGTGTTCGACGCGGCGGAGAACAAGCCGCTCGCCGACGTCGAGGTCGAGCTCGACGGCCAGCGCTCGTCGACCGACGAGGAAGGCGAATTCCATTTCCCGTCGATGACGGCGGGGGACAAGTTGCTCTTGATCCTGAAGAAGGACGGCTTCGCGAGCTACCGCGAGGTCCTCGGCGTCACGCGCGGAACCAACGTGCCGCGCGATCGCTACCTCTTCCAGATGCGACGTTCCGGCGGCTTGCGGATCACGTTCGCGAACGCGCCGAGCACCGGCGCCGCGCAGCTCTTCTTCATGAAGAGCGTCGCGTTCGGCGCCTACGGCGAGCTCGCCGGCGCGCGCAGTTATCCGTGGCACAAACTCAATCCGGTCACGCTGCCGGCCGGACAGACGTTCGAGATCCGCGACCTGCCCGAAGGCGACGTCGACGTGCGTGCGTACCTGCAAGGTTGCGCCGCGGTGCCGCCGGTGACGCGCGTCAGCATCCGCGAAGGCGACATCAAGGACGTCGTCCTGAAGTTCGAGCTCGCGTCGACGGTGACCGGGCGCGTGCTCGATCGCGACGGACATCCGGTCGAGCACGCCGACGTGCGTCTCGAGGCGCCGGATCGCACGCTCGCGTTGCTCAACCACGTCGGTCAGTCCGCGGGCTTCCTCGAAGCCGAGGTGTGGCCGAGCTTCCCGATGTCGATCCAGCGCGCGACCACCGGCTTCGACGGTGCGTTCACGTTCACCGCGTGGGACAAGTGCGCGCCGACGCGTTACCTCGTCGCGGAGAGTCCCGACGGCAAGTTGCGCGCGGTCAAGGCGGTGAAGCCGAACGACACGCAGCTCGAGCTCGTGCTCGAACCCGACACCGGCGCGCTCGGCAAACTCGACCTCGAGTTCCCGGGTCGTCACCAAGGCGTGCCGGTCGAGTGCACGATCAACGGCGTGCCGTTCAAGACGCAGGTGATCCCGCTCGGCCAACCGCTGCACATCGAGAACCTCGACGAAGGCATCTGGCGTCTGGTCGCGACGTGGAACGGCGAGGCGCTGTTCGCCGCGCCGCCGCAATTCCAAGTGCGCGGCGACTCGAAGTTTCTCGTCAACCTGCCGGTCGGCGCGATCGACGGTCAGGACGAGGAGACGCTGCGGCGCGCGGGCAAGCTCTGAGAGCCTGCGCGGGCTCCGGCCGCTACAATCCCGCGCCCCGAGCGGCGCCGCCGTAACTCGGGATCCTCGGTCGCCGCACGTGAACTCCCTTTGAAGCCCCTCGTCCTCGACGGTCGTTCGCTCGTCCTCGCCGATTTCGAACCGATCTTCCGCAGCGAGCCCGTCGAGCTCAGCGTCGCGCCGGACGCCGTCCGCGCGGTCGTGCGTGCGCGCGAGATGGTCGAACGCCACATCGCCGCGGGCGACGTCATCTACGGGTTGACGACGGGCTTCGGCAAATTGAAGAGCGTCGCGATCGCGGCGGGGGATCTGGTCGAGCTCCAGCGCAACCTCATCCTCTCGCACTGCTGCGGCGTCGGCGAACCGATGCCGCTCGCCGAAGTCCGCGCCGCGCAGGTGTGTCGCTTGAACGGACTCGTGCGCGGGCATTCCGGCGTCAAGCTCGCGACGTGCGAAGCGTTGGTGCGTTTCTTCGCCAAGGGCTTCGTGCCGCACGTCCCGCAACAAGGCTCGGTCGGCGCTTCGGGCGATCTCGCGCCGCTCGCGCACATGGCGGCCGCGTACCTCGGCCACGGCGAGGCGTACGTCGGCGGCAAATCGATGCACGCGTCGGAGGCGTTGCGCGCGATCGGCGAGTCGCCGCTCGAGCTCGGTGCGAAGGAAGGCCTCGCGCTGATCAACGGCACCGAGGTGATGAAGGCGATCGGCGTCGGCGTGTTGCTGCGCGCGATCAATCTGTCGAAGGCGGCCGACGTGATCGCGTCGCTGTCGCTCGAGGCGTTGCTCGGTTCCGCGAAGCCGTTCGACGCGCGCTTCGCCGAGCTCAAGGGCCACGCCGGCCACGGACGCGTCGCCGACAACGTGCGGAGGTGTCTCGCGGACAGCCGCGTGCTCGAGAGCCACGCCGATTGCGATCGCGTGCAGGATCCGTACTCGCTGCGCTGCGTGCCGCAGGTGCACGGCGCGTGGAAGGCGGCGTTGGAGCACGTGTGCGACGTCTTCGCGGGCGAGCTCAACGGCGTCACCGACAACCCGTTGCTCTTCCCCGACACCGACGAGGTCGTCAGCGCCGGACAATTCCACGGCCAACCGATCTCGATGCCGCTCGATTATCTCGCGCTCGCGTTGTGCACGGTCGCGAACATCTCCGAGCGGCGCATCGAACAACTCGTCAACCCCGACCTCTCGCGCTTGCCCGCGTTCCTCGTCAAACGTCCCGGCCTGCACTCGGGGATGATGATCGCGCAAGTCGCGGCGGCGGCGCTCGCGAGCGAGAGCAAGACGTTCGCGCATCCCGCGTCGGTCGACACGATCCCGACCAGCGCGAACCAAGAGGATCACGTTTCGATGGGCGTCACCGCCGCGCGCAAGGCGCGGATGATCTGCGACAACGTCGAGCACGTGCTCGCGATCGAATGGCTGTGCGCCGCGCAAGCCCACGACTTCCATCGCGAGTTGAAGGCCGGCCGCGGCGCGCAAGCGGCGTTCGAGTGCTTGCGCGAACACGTTCCGACGCTCGACGGCGATCGCTTCCTGCACGCCGACATCCAGAAGGCGCGCGCGCTGCTCGTCTCGGGCGAGCTCGTGCGGCGCGTCGAAGCGGCGGTCGGCGCACTCTCCGCGTGATGGACGCGCCGCGTCGCTTTTCGCCGGGCCGGTTCTATGGCGCCCAAGCGCTCGCGCTCGTCGTCGCGGCGACCGCGGTCTTCCTGATCTTCGAGTTCACCGATCTCGACGTCGCGTTCTCGAACCACTTCTACGACGCGGCCAAGCACAAGTTCCCGCTGCGCAATCACAAGTGGCTCGAGCTGACGCTCCACGACGGAGCGAAGATCCCGATCGTGATCTTCGGCGCGGGCTCGCTGGTGCTCTTCGGCGCGTCGTTCTGGTTCGAGAAGTTCCGGGCGCAACGCCGCGCGTTCCTCTACGTCGCGTTGTGCCTCGGTGTCGCGCCTCTGATCATCGCGGCTCTCAAGCACGCGTCGTTCAAGCACTGTCCGTACGACCTGCTGATGTACGGCGGCAAGGGGACGTACACGGGCCTGCTCGATCCGCCGGTGCCGGGCGAGCGCGCCGGCGGTTGTTTTCCGGCCGGGCACGCGTCGGGCGGCTTCGCGTTGATGTCGCTCTACTTGGTCTGGTTCCGCAGTCGGCCGCAGCGAGCTCGTCGCGTCTGGCTCGCGGCCTTCGTGTTCGGGAACGTGCTCGGCCTGACGCGCGTCGCGCAGGGCGCGCACTTCCTGTCGCACCACTTGTGGACCGCGATCCTCGTGTGGGCAATCGTGCTCGTGCTGTACGAGCTCGTGCTGCGACGACACGACGATCGTGTCGCCGCGGCGATCGCCTCTCAGTAACTCGGCCGCGGTTCGCTCGCGGGCTTCGGCTCTTCGAGTCGGTATTGCCGGTGCTCGTAGAGTTCGTCGGCGAGCTGGAAGACCGCGATCGCGTCGGCCTCGAGCTCGCGGAGATGCGCGTCGACCGCCGCGTCCTCGACGCGCACGAAGTCGTTGCTCGCCTTCGACGCACGGCGATAGTGCGCGACCGTCTTCTGCAATCCGAGCACGACCAACGCGTCGTCCGCGACGATGCCGAAGTCGCGGTTGTGCTGCACGAACGCGCGGCCGCCGTCGGCGGCGAGCCCGCGCACGTCGGACCCGAGGAACGGCGGCGGCGTCGCGAAACCGCAGAGCCCGAGCAACGTCGGCCCGAGATCGATCTGCGAGCAAAGACGATCGATGCGCACGCCGCGCGCCGCCGGATCCGGCGAGAGGAAGAGCGCCGGGATGCGGTAGCTTCCCGCCGGGATGTCCGCCGAACCGTACACGCGCGCTCCGTGGTCGCCGACGATCAACACGACGGTGTCGGCAAGGATGCCGGCGTCGCGCGCGCCGTCGAGGTAACGACCGAGACTCCAATCGGCGTACGCGACCGCGCGCTCGCGGCTGCGCTTGCCTTCCTTGTACATCGGCGAGTCGGGCGGGATGTCGTACGGCTTGTGGTTGGAGACCGAGAGCAACGTCGCGAAGAGCTTCTCGCCTTGCGCGTGCGCCTCGCGTTGGCGCGCGAGCAACGCGTCGAACTCGTATTGGTCGGCGACGCCCCACGCGGTCGCGAACGTGTCGTCGGGGAAGTCGGACTGCTCGACGAAGCGTTGCCAACCGTTCGCAAGCATGAACGGCTTCATCCCGTCGAAGATGCCGTGGCCGCCGTAGAAGAACTCGGTCGTCCAACCGCGCGCGGCGAAGAAGCGCGCGAGTGTCGCGACGTTCTCGCTCTTGTGGCGCTTCGCGATCGCGTCGCCGGGCAGCGGGACGAAGCTCGAGAGCACGCTCTCGAGCCCGCGCACCGTGCGGTTGCCGGTCGCGATCAGTTGCGTCAGCAGCGTGCCTTCGCGCGCCCACCGATCGAGCTCGGGCGTGTAGCCGCGTTCCGCGCCGAGCGTGCCGACGAACTCCGAGCCGAGGCTCTCCTCGAGCACCACGAGCACGTTCCAGTCGCGCGGCGTCGTCTTTGTCGCCGTCCTGCGCGGCGCGAACGCGCCCGCGGGCAACGCGAGCTCCGCGTCGGTCGGCGCGTCGAAACCGAGCACCGTTGCCGCGCGACGCCGCGCGTCGGCGAGCGGCAACGTCCGGTAGTACTGGTCGAACGACAACGACCCGGTGAAATACGCGCGCGCGAGTTGGAGCGTGCCGTTCGACGTGAGCTCGCCCTGCACGCGATCGGACGCGAGGTTGAGCGGCATCCACGCGAGCACTACGACCGCCAACGCGCCGACCACGAGAACGCCGAACGCGGAGGCGATGCGGCGCGCGAGCTTCGGCGGTGCGAAATCGATCTCGCGCGTGTCGCGGATCATCGCGGCAGCGGTGAGCCCGCCGACCGCGAGCGCCAGGCCGACGTAGAGCGGCACGTCGTAGCTCTCCCAGATGTTCCCGACGACCTCGCCGGGGAACAGGACGTAGTCGAGCGCGATGTGGTTGAAGCGCGCGGAGAACTCCTCGAAGAAGAAGAGCTGCACGAACGCGTGGAAGACCAAGCCGGCGTAGAGCGAGGTGAAGAGCGTCGCGCGGACCCACGTCTTCGCGAGGAAGCGCAGCGGGAACGCGAACAACACCGCGAGCAACGGCGCCGCGAACACCAGTGCGACCAACACGTCGAGCAGGACGCCAAACGAGAGCTCGCTCGCGAGCACGACCGGCGATCTCTCCGTCGCGAAACGCGCGTGCAGCACGCAGCGCAACACGGTCGCGAACAGCAACGCGGGCACCACGATCCAGGTGGCGAGCCGCACTCGGGCGCGAAGAGGCGTGAACTCCGTCATCGAACGTGTCGCGCGACACGATACGTCTCCCGGGTCGCGAAGGAAGGGAGACGCGTTACCCGACGATTATCTAGAATGGTCGGACTCGCGTTCTCGTCGCTTCAACCCACGCACTCGCCATGTCCACTCGTCCGACTTCGCCGACCGCGACCGTTCTCGCGCAGGACGTTCCGATCGGCCCTCAACGCGCTCCGCGCGGTTCGCAGCGCACCTGCAAGACGTGGGCAGCGGAAGCAGCGTTGAGAATGCTCCTCAACAACCTCGATCCCGAGGTCGCCGAGGACGCAGCGAACCTGGTGGTCTACGGCGGCAGCGGAAAAGCGGCGCGCAACTGGGATTCGTTCCGCGCGATCGTCGCGACGCTGCGGCGCCTCGAGCCCGACGAGACGTTGCTCGTGCAGTCCGGCAAACCGGTCGGCGTCTTCCGCACGCATGCGCGCGCGCCGCGCGTGTTGCTCGCGAACTCGAACTTGGTCGGCAAATGGGCGACGTGGGAGCACTTCCGCGAACTCGAAGCGCGCGGCCTGATGATGTTCGGGCAGATGACCGCGGGCTCGTGGATCTACATCGGCACGCAAGGGATTCTCCAAGGCACGTACGAGACGTTCGCCGCGAGCGCGAATCGCCACTTCGGCGGCGATCTCGTCGGGCGGCTCGTCGTCACCGCCGGACTCGGCGGCATGGGCGGCGCGCAACCGCTCGCCGCGACGATGAACGGCGGGACGTTCCTCGCGGCGGACGTCGATCGCTCGCGGATCCAGAAGCGTCTCGACACCGCGTACCTCGACGTCTGCATCGACGACCTCGACGAGGCGATCGATCGCGCGCTCGAGTGGAAGGCCGGAGGGATCGCGAAGTCGATCGGCGTGCCGTGCAACGCGGTCGATCTGCTCGCGCGCCTGATCGCACGCAAGGTGACGCCCGACATCCTGACCGATCAGACCAGCGCTCACGATCCGCTCGGCGGTTACGTGCCGTCGCGCATGAGTCTCGGCGAGGCGCTCGACCTGCGCCGCACCGCTCCCGCGGCGTACGAGAAGCGCTCGCTCGAGACGATGGTCGAGCACTGCGCGCTGATGATCGAGCTCCAACGCCGCGGCGCCGACACGTTCGACTACGGCAACAACCTGCGCGGCCACGCGAAGGCCGCGGGCCTCTCGAACGCGTTCGACTTCGAAGGCTTCGTGCCGAAGTACATCCGGCCGCTCTTCTGCGAAGGCATGGGGCCGTTCCGCTGGGTCGCGCTCTCCGGCGAAGCGTCCGACATCGCTGAGACCGATCGCATCATCCTCGAGCTCTTCCCCGAGAAGAAGTCGCTCGCGCGTTGGATCCGTCTCGCCGGCGAACGGATCAAGTTCCAGGGTCTGCCCGCGCGGATCTGTTGGCTCGGCTACGGCGAGCGCGCGAAGGCCGGCCTCGCGTTCAACGCCGCGGTGAAGAGCGGTCGCCTGAAGGCGCCGATCGTGATCGGTCGCGATCACCTCGATTGCGGCTCGGTCGCGAGCCCGAACCGCGAGACCGAAGCGATGAAGGACGGCACCGACGCGGTCGCGGATTGGCCGCTCTTGAATTGCATGGTCAACATCGCGAGCGGCGCGTCGTGGGTCAGCTTTCACCACGGCGGCGGCGTCGGCATCGGCTACAGCCTGCACGCCGGACAAGTGACCGTCGCCGACGGGACGGACGAAGCGGCCGAAGCGCTCGAACGCGTGCTGACCAACGACCCCGGCATGGGCGTGATCCGCCACGTCGACGCGGGCTACGACGAGGCCATCGCGTGCGCGAAGTCGCGCGGCGTCGACGTTCCGATGAGCCGGTGAGCGAGCGCGCGGCTCGTCACCGCGCGTCGGAGCGCCCGAAACGACCGAAGCGCAGCGCCAGGCTCGGCAGCAAGAACAAGTTGAGCAGCGTCGACGACACCAGTCCGCCGAGGATCACCGCCGCCATCGGGCCTTCGATCTCGCGGCCCGCGGCGCCGGAGTCGATCGCGAGCGGCAACAGCGCGAGGCCGGTCACCGTCGCCGTCATCACGATCGGCGCGAAACGCTCGCGCGCGCCGCGCAGCGCGGTCTCGAGGTTCCACGTGCAGCCTTCGCGTTCGACGAGATGGCGGAAGTGCGAGAGCAACATGATCGAGTTGCGCGTCGTGATGCCGAAGAGCGTCACGAAGCCGACCAACGCGCCGAGCGTCAACGAGCCGCTCCCGAGCCACGCCGCGACCACGCCGCCGAGCAACGCGAACGGCAGGTTCAGCAACACGAGCGCGAGGTTGCGTCCGTGGCCGAGCGCGAGCGACAGGAGCAGCAGCACGCCGACCAACGTCAACGAGGCGTGCAACGCGAGCTCGCGGCTCGCCTCCGCGCGCGCCTCGGCCTCGCCGCCGAATCGCACGTAGGTCCCGCGCGGCAATTCGACCGCCTTCGCGATCCGCGCGCGCGCTTCGTCGACGAACGACGTCACGTCGCGGCCGACGACGTTGCACGTCACCGTCTGGCGCCGCCGACCTCCGTCGTGCAGCACCGCCGAACGACCTTGCGTCAGGGCGACGTCGGCGAGTTCGCCGAGCGGCACCTCGACGCCTTCGCTGCTCTTCACGCGCAGCGCGGCGACGGACTCCGGCTCGCGCCTGCGCGCGGGATCGAGCACGACCGCGATGTCGACCGCGCGATCGGCGCGAAACGCTTGCGCGACGATCACGCCCTGGAACGCGGTCTCGACCGCGTCGAGGACTTCGGTCGGCGTGAAACCGAACGCGGCCAGACGCTCGGGCCGTAGACGCGCTTCGATCTCGGGCAAACCGGCCGGCGCCGCGAGCTGCACGTCGACCGCACCGCGCACCGCGCCGAGTTCGCGCGCGACTTCGCGGCCCTTCGCGTCGAGCAGCTCGAGATCGTCGCCGAACACGCTGACGACGACCGCGGCGGTCTCGCCGGTGATCGTCTCGCCGATGCGATCGCCGAGGAAGGTCAGCACGTCGTACGAGATGCCGGGGATCGAGCCGAGCACCTCGCGGATCTTCGCCGCGACTTCGGTCTCCTCGGCGGGGGAGACCGGTGCGAGTTCGACGTGGAACTCGCTGCGGTTCGGACCCCACGGATCCTCGCCGAGTTCCGCGCGGCCGATCTGTTGTTCGACGGTCGCGATGCGCGGGTCGGCGAGCAGGCGCTCGGAGATCAACGCGCCGAGCCGCTTCATCTCCGTGAGCGAAGTCCCCGGCGTCGCCGTCGCGTGGAGCACGAAGTGACCCTCGCGGAAATCGGGCAAGAGATCGCCGCCGAGCTTCGGCACGAGCGACGCCGCCCACAACGCGAGCGCCAACGCCGCGAGCGACGCGAGCACGACGTGCCGCGCGACACGCGCGAGCAGACGTCCGTACGCCGCGCGCGCCCACGCGAGCAACGGGAACTCGCGCTGCGAGATCTTGCCCGACGCGAAGAGCCCGAGGCACATCGCCGGCGTCACCGTCAACGCGACGACCAACGACGCGAGCACCGCGAGCACGTACGCGACCCCGAGCGGCGCGAACATGCGCCCTTGCAGACCGCTCATCGTCAACACCGGGATGAAGACGAGGACGACGATCAACGTCGCGTACACGACCGAACCGCGCACTTCGAGCGACGCCGCGAGCACGACGTCGAACGCGGACCGCGGCGCGGCGGCGTCTCGGTTCTCGCGCAGACGCCGGCAGATGTTCTCGACGTCGATGATCGCGTCGTCGACGACCTCGCCGAGCGCGATCGCGAGCCCGCCGAGCGTGATCGTGTTGAGCGTGACACCGAAGCGGTGCATCACGACGACCGCCGCGGCCAGCGACAGCGGGATCGCCGCGAGCGACACCAACGCGGTGCGCAGGTCGTAAAGGAAGAGGAAGAGCACCGCGACCACCAACGCCGCGCCGACGAGCAACGAGTCGCGCAAGTTGGCGATCGCGTGCTCGACGAACGTCGCCGGACGGTGCAGACGCGGCAGGCAATCGATCCCGGCCTCGCGCATCGCGGGCGCGAGTTCGTCGAGGGCGCGCTCGACGCGTTCGGTGACCTCCATCGTGTTCGCGCCGTACTGCGAGAGCATCGTCAACAACACGCCGGGCTTGCCCTGGATCAGCGCGTCGCCGAACTTGGGCTCGGCAGCGAGCACGACGTGCGCGACGTCGCCGAGCGTCACGCTGGTTCCGTCGCGCCGCGCGACGACGGCGCGCGCGAGTTCGTCGGGCTCGAGGCTCTGCCCCTCGGTGCGTACGACGATCCGTTGGTTGTCGTTCTCGACGAAGCCCGCGCCGCGCACGCCGGTCGCGTTGCGCGCCGCGGCGACGACGTCGGCGAGCGAGAGTTCGAACGCCTCGAGGCGCTCAGGGAGAACTTGGATCTCGAGGCGCTCGACTTCGCCGCCGAACACGCTCGTTCCCGCGACGCCTTCGATCGCGAGCAACGCGGGACGCAGCGTCCACTGCGCGTAGCGCCGCAGCTCGAGCGGCGACAACGTCTCGGACTGCAGGCCGATCTTCAGCAGGTCCATCGTCGCCGACGTCAACGGCGTCAGACGCGGCGCGTGCACGCCGACCGGCAGCGAGCTCTGCGCGGACGCGACGAGCTCGGCGAGCATCTGCCGCGCGCGAAAGACATCGGTGCCGTCGCGGAAGACGGCGGTCAGGATCGAGAGCCCTTGGATCGACGTCGACCGCAAGTCCTCGAGCCCGACCGTGCCGCCGACCGCCGCTTCGAGCGGCCGCGTCACCAACGCTTCGACGTGCTCGGCCGACCAACCCGGCGCTTCGGTTTGGATCACGACTTCGGGCGGCACGAAGTCGGGGAAGACGTCGAGCCGCGCGTGCAGCGAATCCCACGCGCCGACCGCGAGCAACACGCACGCGAGCGCCAGGACGACGCCGCGCAGGCGCAGGGAGGAAGCGACCAGCGCTTGCAGCACGCGTTATTCCTCTTCGCCGCCGCTGCCGCCGGCGCGCGCCAGGAGTTCGGTCGAGAGCAGACTCTGCGCGCCGCGCACGACGAGTTCGGCGCCGCGCACGCGTTCGGTCGTGGTGAGCCAGCCGTCGCGCGTCTCCGACGCGAGCACGACTTCGACGCGCTCGAAACCGCGTTCGCCGTCGCGGACGTAGACCCACGTCTTGCCGGCCAGGCGAACGAGCGACGAGCGGGGGAGTTCGACGCCGTGCAGCGCCGCGCCCGCCGCTTGGAACCGCGCGACGATCGGCTCGCCGGGGCGCAACGGCGCCGCGGCGTCGACGCGCAGGCGCAGCACTTCGCCCGCGGTCGGCGCGCCGCTCGCGACGTGCGTTTCGACGACGGCGTGGAACGCGTGCTCGCCGTCGCGCAGCGAAGCCACCGTCGCTTCGTCGCCGACGAGGCGCGCGCCGAGCGGCACTTGGACTTCGATCAGCGGATGAGAAAGGTCCGCGAGCTCGAGCAACGCCGCGCCCGCGTCGACGGATTCCGCCGGACGCGCGAACACATCGAGCACTTCGCCGCCGCGCGGCAGCGCGAGCGTCGCGGAAAGCGCGCCGGTGTCGACCGCGAGCGCACCAGCGCGCTCGACGGCGTTCGCGATCTCGGCCCGCAACGTCGCGACGCGCGTGCGCGCTTCCTCGAGCGCGCGATCGGAGACCGCCTTGGCGTCGGCGTTGAGTGCGACGGAGCGCGCGAGCGTGTGCTCCGCGTTCTCGAGCTCGGACTGCGCCTTCGCGCGATCGCGTTCGACGTCGGCGCGCCGCGCGGCGAGGTCGACGCGCTCGACCGCGCCGAGCCGCGGCTCGATCGACGCGAAGTTCTCGGTCGGCGCGAGCACGACGCCGGGAGTCGGCCAATGTTCGGCGTGCAACGTGCCGGCGAGCGGAGCGCGCAGCGTGAAGCGCGCGCCGGGATCGACGATCACGCGGCCCCACGTTTCGATCGACGGCGCGGCGTCGAACTCCACCGCCTGCGCGAGACCGAGCGCGAGCGCTTGCTCGAGGTCCGCGCCGAGCACGTTGGCCGCAGCGACCGCGGCGTGGCCTGCGTCGGCAGCGTGTTCGTCCTCCTTCGCGCACGCAAGTACGAGGAGTCCGAGCCCGAGTCCGATCGCGACGCGTTGGTTCATTGCGGTTCTCCCGAGTCGTGCTCGTTCTTCAGGACGGCGTCGAGACGCCGGCCGAGTGCTCGCTCGAGTTCGATGCGCGCCGTGCGAGCCCGTTGCTCCGCGCGCGCGAGGTCGACGTCGGCGCGCGCCGCTTCGAAGACGAGATCGAGCTCCTCGAGCCGATCCGCTTCACCGGCAGCGACACGCGCGCGTGCTGCGTTCGTGCGCGCGTCGCGGGCGACCGCCGCGCGGCGCGCGAGGTCGAGTTCGACTTGGGCGCGCTCGTAGTCGGAACGCCGCGCTTCGATCTCGGCGATCACGTCTTCTTGGACGGTCGCGAAGCTCGCACGCGCTTCCTCGCGGCGCGCGGACGCGAGCGCGATCGCGCTGCGATGGTCGTCGAAGAGCGGCAGCTCGAATGAGACACCGAGCGCGAACTTGCGCTCGCCTTGATCCCACGTGAAGCCCGGCGAGAGTTGGACGTCGGGATATTGGCTCGCGACCGCGCGGCGCAGCTCGACGTCGGCGGCCTCGAAGCCGAGCGCGGCGTCGCGCAACTCGGTGCGTGCGTGCAGGCCGAGAGCGCGTGCGTCGCCGGAGCTCGGCGCGGGAGGCAGCTCGCGCGTCGGATCGAGGTTCAGGCTCGCGAGCGCCGACGGATCGACGCCGATCGCTCGCGCGAGCGCATGCGTCGCCGCCGCTTCTTCGCTGCGCGCGCGTTCGACCTCGAGCGCGGCTTCGCTCGCCGCGAGTTCCGCCGCGGTCGCGTCGGGCCCCGCGAGTTCGCCGGCTGCGACGAGGCGGCGCAAGAGCGTCGCGCGCGCGACGCTCGACTCGGCGGCCGTTCGTGCGCTCGCGCTGACTCGCCGCGCGGACTCGACGCCCGCGCAGGCGGCCTCGACTTCCGCGGCGAGCCGCCGCGCCGTGCGCTCGACCGCGACGCGCGACTTCTCGCGCTCGATCTCGGCCGCCGAGACGCGCAGCTCGCGCTTGTCCGCCGTCTCGAACGTCCACGAAGGCGTCGCACCGAACAACCACGGCGCGGAGTCGCTCCCCGAGTTGCCGACGCGTTCGACCGCGAGCGCGAGACTCGGATTCGGACGTTGGTCTGCGACGTCGATCGCCGCCGCGGCGACCGCGTCGTGAGCGAGCGCTTCGCGCAGTTCGGCGCGCAGGTAGAGCGCGGCGAGTTCGAGCTGATCGACGGTCCACACGGCCGGCGGGAACGGCGCGTCGCTTCCGGAGAGTTGCCGCGCGAAGACCGTGAGGTCGGGATCGTCGAGCGAGCGCGCGGCGAGCTCGCGCTCCGCACGCGCGGGGTCGAGGGGCGCCGCGTGGTAGGTCGCGCAGCCGGACACGCCGAGAACGAGCGTGCACGCTCCCCACGCGCGCATCCGCACACCGATCCGCGCACCGACGAGAGATCGCACGCCGCGGAACACTACTGCGCGGGTTCGGGAGCGCCAAGCTCGGCCGGAGCTTTGGCAACCTCGCCGTAACGTTCCCGGCACGGTCGTTCGTGCCGTAGACTCCGTGCTCGTCTCGTCGACACGCTTCGTTCACCTCGAGCCACGCACGGATCCGCACCATGCTCCACTTCCTCCGCGCTTCGACCTTTGCACTCGCTTCGCTCGCGTGCGTGACGATTGCGCCGTCCTTCGCGCCGATCTCCGAATCGACTGCGCTCGCCGTCGCGCCCGCGCCGTTCCCGACGTGGATCAACGGCGCGAACTGCCCGACCGAGCCCGCGTTCCAGATCCACCAGTTCGACGCGGACACCTACATCCTGCGTCAGTCGATGTGCACGGACTTCGAGGGACCGTTCCTCTACCTGTTCTTCGGAACGAGCAAGGTGTTGTTGCTCGACACGGGCGCGGTCGCGACTCCGCCGGTTCCGGTGTACGCGACGGTCAAGCGAGTGATCGACGGTTGGCTCGTTGCGCACGGCCAAGCCTCGATCGATCTCGTCGTCGCGCACACGCACTCGCACGGCGATCACGTCGCGGGCGACGCGCAGTTCATCGGCAAACCGAACACGACCGTCGTCGGCACCAGCGTCGCCGCCGTGCAGACGTTCTTCGGCTTCACCAACTGGCCGACGCAGGCCGTCACGTACGACCTCGGCAACCGCGTGCTCGACGTGCTCGCGATCCCCGGCCACCACCCGGCGCACCTCGCGTTCTACGACCGCAACACGCGCATCCTGCAGACGGGCGACACGCTCTACCCGGGACGTCTCTACATCTCCGACTTCCCGGCGTACGTGGCGAGCATCCAACGCCTCGTCGACTTCACCGCGCTCAACCCGGTGAACTACGTGCTCGGCAACCACATCGAGATGCAGAACGTCGCGGGACAGCAGTTCCCGCTCGGTTCGAAGTTCCACCCGAACGAGCATGTGCTGCAACTGCGGCGCAAGCAGTTGCTCGAGCTCCTGAACGGAGTCCTCGGCATGCAGGCCGCGCCGCACCAAGAAGTCCACGACGACTTCATCATCTACCCGATCTGAGTTCGGCGCGGCGCGTGCGCTTCACTTCGCGCGTTCGCGCAACGCGAGCTTCGTGATCTTGCCGGTGCCGGTCTTCGGCAGTTCGTCGAGGAACTCGAACACGCGCGGCACCTTGAAGCCCGCGAGGCGTTCGCGGCAATGGCGCGCGAGCTCGGCGGCGTCGACGCTCGCGCCGGCGCGCAGCACGATCGCCGCGCGCACCGCTTCGCCCCATTCGGCGTCGGGGACGCCGTACACGGCGACTTCGAGAACGGCGGCGTGTTCGTGGAGCGCGTGCTCGACTTCGGTCGAGTACACCTTCTCGCCGCCGGTGTTGATCAGGTCCTTCTTGCGATCGACGATCTGCACGTAGCCCTCGGCGTCGATCGTCGCGAGGTCGCCGGTGCGGAGCCAACCGTCCTTGAGCGCCGCGCGCGTCTCGTCGGGACGATTCCAATACCCCGGCGTCACCGTCGCGCCGCGCACGCGGATCTCGCCGACCGCGACGCCGTCGTTCGCGACAGGGAGCTCGTCGTCGCCGACGACCTCGAGCTCGACCGCGAGGAACGCGCGGCCCGTCTTCGCGCGATAGCGGAATTGTTCGGCGGGCGGGAGCAGGGCGAGGTGCGCCTTGAGGAGGCTGAGCGTCAGGTAGGGACTGGTCTCCGTCATGCCGTACGTCTGCACGTACTCGCAACGAAAGACCTCCATCACGCGGCGCACGACTTCGGGCGCGATCGACGCGCCGCCGGAGAGGATGCGACGGAAGCTCGAGAAGTCTCGGGTTTCGACGCCGTCGAAGCGCACGAGACGTTGCAGCATCGTCGGGATCAAGTTGGTGATCGTGATGCGCTCGCGCTCGATCGCATCGAGCACGAGCCGCTCGTCGAAGCGCGGCACGAAGACGTGCCGTCCGCCGACCCACGTGAGCGCGAACGTCGCCCACGCGTCGGCGAGATGGAACATCGGCGCGATGTGGCCCCACGTGTCGCGGTCGGAGAGACCGAGCTCGGCGATCGCCGCGAGCGCGTGCTCGGACACATTGCGGTGGGTGAGCATCACGCCCTTCGGCCGACCGGTGGTGCCGCTCGTGTAGTAGAGCTGCGCGACCGCGTCGTCGCCGACCTCCGCGGCACGGAACGTGCGCGCATCGGCGTCGAGCGCGTCGTCGTAGTGGAGCGTGCGCGCGTCGTCGAGTCGTCCGCCGTCCGCGCCGATCCAGATCACGAGTTCGACCGGCGTGCCGAGCGCGAGCGTCGCCGCGACGACGCTCGCGAAGCTCCCGTTCGCGAACAGCACGCGCGCGTCGGCGTCGACGAGAATCGCGGCGAGCTCGCGCGGCGCAAGCCGCGTGTTGAGCGGGCAGAGGATCGCGCCCGCGCCCGCCGCCGCGAAATACGTCTCGAGGAACTCGAGCGAGTTCGGTTCGAGGATCGCGACGCGATCACCCGGCCGCACGCCGCGATCGGCGAGGCACGCGGCGAGAGCTCGCGCTCGCTCCGCGACCGTCGCGTAGTCGAGCCGTCGCGCGCCGTCCACCGCGGCAACGACACGCGGATGCAGCTTGCGCGCGCGCTCGAGCATCGTCCACAGGTTCATCGCTGCGCCCGAAGGCCGCGGGAGCATAGGGCGATGCGTCGCACGCCGCTAGACTCGTCGGCTTCATGGACGCCGCGAACGAACTCCCGTACCTCACCGCCGACGTGCGCGCGGTGCGCGGCGCGTACAAGACTCGGCTCGAGGATTTCGTCGTCGACGAGATCCCGGCGTACGAGCCGGTCGGCGAAGGCACGCACGTCTACGCGCGGATCGAGAAGCGCGGCATCA
The DNA here is from genome assembly GCA_021413885.1 of Planctomycetota bacterium. Lineage (GTDB taxonomy): Bacteria > Planctomycetota > UBA1135 > UBA1135 > JACRIN01. The sequence goes on along the minus strand of JAIOPM010000024.1, from coordinate 19,612 downwards.
CGACGACGGAAGCGGTACGCCGCATCGCGCGGGCTCTCGGTGTCATGCCGCGCGACGTCGGGTACGCGGGGCTCAAGGATGCGCTCGGCGTGACGCGCCAGACGATTTCGGTCGAGCACATCGATCCCGAACGTCTGCGCACGTTCAGCGACGAAGCGTTGACCGTGCTGTCGGTCGCGCGCCATGGCAACAAGCTGCGAATCGGTCACCTCTACGGCAATCGGTTTCGTCTGCGCTTGCGCGAGGTCGAGCGCGAGCGTTTCGCCGACGTCGAGCTCGTGCTCGCCACCCTCGCGCGCCGCGGCGTGCCGAACTACTTCGGCGAGCAACGTTTCGGCGCGCGCGGCGACGGTTGGGAGATCGGTCGCGCGTTGCTCGCCGACGACGCCGACCGCGCGGTGGCATTGATCGCCGGCGATCCTAGGGCCGTCGATCGCGGTCCGGTGCTGCGCGCGCGCGAACTCTTCGCGCGCGGCGAATTCGAGGCCTCCGCGAGCGCGTGGCCCGGCAGTTTTCGCGACCCGATCCGTCTCGCGCGAGCGATGGCGCGCAAGAAGGGCGACGCGCGGCGCGCGCTCTTCGCCGTCGACCGGCGCATGTTGCAGTTCTTCGTCTCGGCGTGGCAGTCGTGGCTCTTCAACGGCGTGCTCGCGAAAAGACTTGCGAGCCTCGACCAAGTGCTCGCCGGCGATCTCGCGTGGAAACACCCCGGCGGCGCGGTCTTCCGCGTGATGGACGTCGCCGCCGAAGCGCCGCGCGCCGCGAGCTTCGAGATCTCTCCGACCGGGCCGCTCTTCGGGCCGCGGATGACCGAGCCCGCAGACGAAGCCGCGGCGCTCGAAGCCGCGGTGCTCGCCGATTTCGGCGTCGAGCGCGCGACCTTCGATCGCAAAGGCCCGCTCCAACCCGCCGGCGGCCGCCGACCGCTGCGCTTCCGCCTCACCGAGCTCGTGACGCAGCCCGGCCGCGACGACTCGGGCGACTACTTCGAGCTCGCGTTCGCGCTCGATTCCGGTGCGTACGCCACCTCGCTCCTGCGCGAGCTCCTGAAGAGCGAAGCGCGGCGCGGCTACGGCGGTTGAGCGATGCCAGGGACTCGAAAACGGGGGCTTCAGAAAGTTGCGCGGGTAACTGAGTCGGGCCCGGGGTAGAGGTGGAGGCCTCCGAGGTGGAAGTAGATGGCGTTGCGGAAGTGCTCACGGTTGCGCAAGCCGCAGGCCTGCTTCTTGATCCACTGGACCTGGCGTTGAGGCTCTCGGCGCCGGCGTCGGCTACGCCGAGCACGATTGCGTTGACGATGCCCGACAGGCGCTCGCGGATCGTGAGCGCCGCGTCTCTGAGCGCCCACGCGCGCCCGGCCCTGGGCGAAGCATCGCGCTAGAGGTCGACGCGCATACGCCACTCGGGCCGCGAGTTCGCGGTTCTCCTGCTTGCGCACCGTGTTGACGGCGTCGTTCGAGCGCAGCGCGGCGTGGAAGCGATCGAAGCAGATCTTCGTGCGCGCGTCCTCGACGTGCGCGAGTGTCGAGCTCACGTAGCCCGCGCACATTTCCATCGCGCTGGCTTCGATCTGCTGGATCCGTGCCGGAGTCAAGCGCCTCCAGAAACCATGGAGGGACTCGCGCTTGCGGTCATCGGCGACAAAGACCACCCGGCTGCGCTCGAGGTCACTGACGACCGTCACGCACTCGTGGCGCTTCTGGTACGACGTCTCGTCGACCCCCACGCGTCGGATCACTTCGATCTCGCGGTGCTCGAGTCCGCGCTTCACCGCGCGCTGCTTCACGCCGTCGATCTCGTCCCACGTCAGGTGCATGCGGCGAGCCACTGCGGAGATGCTCGACTCCAAGAGCCAGTCGATGATCAGGCTCTCCATCCGCACCGTGAAACCGGAGTCCAGTGCGGCCCAGGGCACGTCGATCTGCAGCACTCCATGCTCGCCGCATTCCGCGCGAGGCCCGTCGGCCTCGATGATCGTCTTGAACTGGCATGTATCCAGGCGACGCCACGAGCGCTGACGGGTGTCGTAGCCAGGACACGCCTTCCCGCAGCTCGGGCAGGGATGTCGCAGGTCCGATCGCGCAACGATCGTCACCCTCGCCTTGCCTCACCTGCACGTCCACATCCGCCACCCGCCACGGCGCTCGCACGCCCAAGAGCGCCGCGTACGGCTCTTCCTTTTCGCTCGTCCGTGTCAGGCTACCGCCGCATCGGCCACACCTATTCACGCCCAACGGACCCTAGGGGTCGCCACCGCCCGCCGACCTTCAGCCAGCCGTTACCGACACAACTTCCTGAAGCGCCAGTTCGGGCTCCTAGTCGGACTCCGCACCGAGCAGCCTGGCCAGGCGCTTCATCCCTGGGCTGATCTCCGTGTTGGCTGCTCTGGCGCGCTGGAGCCGCGCGTGTCCGTAGAGCGGCAAGAGGATTCCTGCGCTGACCAGGGCAGAAACCAGCATTCCGAACAGGAAGACCGCAGTGTCTAGCTTCGTCATGGCGGCGAGTCCTTGCTAGCGCGCCTCGCGCCGTTGCTCGGCCTGACTGTCCGGCATGGCCGTCGCTGCGCCCAATCGGCGCTTCGGCACTGAGTTCAGCATGCAACCCAGGGCCAGGATCGATGGGACCCACAGACCGATGTAGAGCCCCGTCTGCTTGTCGATGAAGAACCAACAGGACACGGATCCCACGAAGGAAGCGAAGGCCGCAGCCAGCCACAGCATTGTCGGCAAGTCCCTTTGATACATGGCAATGGTTTCGCGCCCCATAGGAGTCCGGATGCAGGCGAACCTGCTTTCCGTGCGAAGCGATCCAGCTCGGTACTTCGACCTCGTGGTCTCGACGCGCGGCAGGAATGCGGCTAACACTCGCGGGCGTCGTTCGTCCTCCGGACGTGTCGCTCTCGAGTGATTCCTCCGCGCCGTGGCTGGGTCCCATGCCGTTCGCGCCCGTGCGCGCGGATCACTTCGTCGCTCGGGAGCGCGCGGTGAGTGAAAGCGACGCTCCGCGCGGCGACGCTTTGGCCGTCGAGCTCGCTCGGCGCGCGCAACGTGGGGATCGGGAAGCGTTCGGACGACTCGCTGAGCGTTTTCACGGCGTCGTGCACGGCATCGCGCTCGCGCACGGGCCGCGGCGCGAAGTGCGCGATCTCGTCCAAGAAGTCTTCTTGCTCGCGCTGCGCTCGATCGGACGGCTCGAGGAGCCCGAGCGTTTCCCAGGTTGGCTCGCGAGCATCGCGCGCAACGCCGCGCGCGACGCGCACAAGCGTGCGCGAGGCGCCGAATCGCGCGAACGCAAGCTCGAGGGCGAGCTCGAGGGTGACTTCGTCGCGCCCGACGAGCCGCCGTGCGACGAGCACGAGGAAGCGGAGCGCGCGCTCGTGGCGGTGCGTGCGTTGCCGGAAGCGTTCCGCGAGACGCTGATCCTGCGCCTCGTCGAAGGACTCTCCGGCCCCGAGATCGCCGCGCGCACCGGAATGACGCACGGGTCGGTGCGCGTCAACCTGACGCGCGGCATGAAACTCCTGCGCGAACGTCTCGAGCGCAAGGCCGTGCGATGAGCACCGAGGAAGAGAACGACGAGTATCTGTGGTCGAAGACCGGCCCGCCGGATGCGGAGGTCGTGCGCCTCGAGCGTGCGCTCGGGCGTTTTCGTGACGGGAGCGAACTTGCTCGTGCGTCGACGGGCGGCGCGCGCCGCATCCTCTTCGCCGCCGCCGCGGTGATCGCCGTCGCACTCGGCGCGTGGTGGTTCGTCGCGGGTCGCGCGTCGACGTCGGGCTACGCGGTGCACGGCCTCGCCGATCGCCGCACGATCGACGTCGGCGACGAAGTCGCGTTCGCGACCGACGCGTCGGTCGATCTCGGAGCGCTCGGCGAAGTCCGGGTCGCGGCGGGCTCGCGCCTCGGCGTGCTCGAGCGCGGCGCCGAACTCGAGAAGCTCTACCTCGAACGCGGCCGCATCTCCGCGTCGATCCTCGCCAGGCCGCGCCTCTTCCAGATCGGCACGCCGGCCGGCTTGTCGATCGATCTCGGTTGTCGGTACGACCTCGCGGTCGACGACGCGGGCACGACGACGCTCTCCGTGCGCACCGGCCGCGTCGCGTTCGCGACCGACGGACGCGAAGTGCTCGTGCCGCGCGGCGCGACGTGTCGTTCGGTGCCCGGCCGCGGTCCGGACACGCCTGTCTACGAGAACGCCGAGCCCGATTTCGTCGCCGCGTTGCGTGCGGTCGAGTTCGCGTCCGAGCCCGATGAAGACGCGATCGCGCGCGTGTGCACGCTCGCGCGGCGCGAGGATTCGCTCTCGCTCTTCCACTTGCTCGACGCTCCGTCGCGAGCATTGCGAGCGCGCGTCTTCGAGCGCCTCTCCGAACTCTACGCGCGCCCGATCGACGTCACGGCGGAAGGCGTCCTTGCCGGCGACGAAGCGATGCGCGCGAGCTGGCGCGAAGAGATCGAACGCGACTGGCGCTAGCAGTCCGTTGAATACGTGGTTCGCACGGCCGTCATCTCAGGCGACGTGCGAATCAGTGTCAGCGAAGACAAGTACGTCGTTTGTGTTCCTCGATGCGCATGCGATGAACGCCGCGGCCGTTCATGACCGACCGGCGCGACTGTTTCAACAGGCGGCTAGCATGGGCAATCCCTCGAACCATCGGAGAAGTCGATCATGCGTGGAGTCGTTGCACTCGTGTTGCTCGTCGGCCTCGTTCTCGGAGCAATGTCCGCGTGTGCGCGACCGCAGGACGCCGCGGAACGAGCGGCTGCGACCACGGCTTCGGTGAAGCGAGGCGATCGGGTGGCGAGCGGGATCGGACTTTCGATGGTGTACGTGGAGCCTCAGACGTTCGCGATGGGGAGCCCGAAAGACCAAGTGGGTTTCTACGACCAAGCGCAGCACGCGGTAACGATCAGCAAGGGGTATTGGCTCGGCGAGACCGAGGTGACGCAGAAGATGTGGCGCGAGGTGATGGAGACGGAGCCGTGGAAGGGGAAGGAGCACGCGATCGAAGGAGACACGGTCGCGGCGACGTTGATGGATTGGGACGAAGCGGTGGAGTTTTGCCGCCGGCTGACGCTGCGCGAAGAAGAAGCAGGACGACTACCGCTGGGCTACGAGTATTGCCTGCCGACGGAGGCTGAATGGGAATTGGCATGTCGAGCGGGCAGCACGGCGAGGGATGAGTTCGGAGGCAATGCGGAGCGCCTCGACGAGTTCGCGGTGTTTCGGGAGAATCGGGATGGCGAGCACCCGCATCGCGTGAAGAGTCGCAAGGCGAACGGGTTTGGCTTCTTCGACATGATTGGCAACGTCTGGGAGTTTTGCGCGGACGAGGTCACGGGTAGTGAGGTTCCCGGCGACACGGACGGCGACTCCGTGCGCGATCCATACTCCAGAGGCGGCGAGCAGCGAATCATCCGGGGTTGTGGCTTTTACAGCGTGGCATCGAGCATCTCGTTGCCGATCCGGCGCACCATGGGGCATGGCGATCGGTACGTGGACACCGGTTTCCGGCCCGCTCTCGCCGCGCGGTTCGCCAACAAGTAAGGACGAGGGACAGCGACGAGAAGCATGTGAACGTTGGCGACTTTTCTCGACAGACTTCTAGACGTCCACGCGCTCAGATGGTTTACGGCTTCACATAGATGCCGTCGGCGATCACCGTCAGGTTGCCCTTGTCGTCGGTTTTCGCGATGCCTTTCACTGTCACCCACTTCAGGTGGTCGAGGCCGTGGAAGCCGCGCGCGTCGGTGCGGCGCACCGCTTCGCCGTCGCGGAACTCGATGACCGCGCTCGCGGCGTTGAGCTCGGCGGGATCGGTGCAGCAGTAATCCCACGGCGTCTCGCAGCTCTTCATCGGACCCTCTTGGTCGCACGACTTCAGCGCGCCGTCGGTGAGCGTGAACGCCGCCATGCCGTTGACGAAATCCTGCACGCGGCCGCGCAGGACGACCGGCTCGCCGTCCTTCAATTCGGTCTTCGCGATCAGCACGTCGCGCGCGTTCGCGGGCTCGGCAGCGAGGTGGTAGTTCTCGGGGAGCGCGGAGGTCGGGAGCTCGACGCTCGCGCTCGCCGACTTCTTCGAATCGGAGCACGCGACGAGGCCGAGGCCGACGACCGCGATCGGAAGGAACGCACGCAAGAAGTTGGATGAAGTCATCACGTTTCAATTCTCCTTCAAAGCCGCCGCGACGGGAAGCTTCAGCACGCGCAGCGCGGCGGGCGCGGTGCCGAAGAGGGCTAGAGCAAGAGCTCCCGCGATGCCGACGAGGATCGCGGGCGGATCGAGCGTGAGTTGGAACGCGCTCATCGCGATGCGCACGCTCGAACCGGCGAGGAAGAGGCGCGCGGCGACCAGGCCGACCAACGCGCCGGCGGAGGCGAGCACCAGCGCTTCCTCGGCGAGCGAGAGCACCAACGCCCACGGCCCGTAGCCGATCGCGCGCAGCGTCGCCAGCTCGCGCACGCGATCCTGGACCGCCGCGTTGAGCGTGTTCGCGCCGCCGAAGAGCGCGGCGAGAGCGATCAATGCCGCGAGCGCCCACGACAGTCGCCGGATCGGCGCGAAGTAGTCGGAGAGCTCGCGGTAGTAGACCGCCGACGGGATCACGACGAGTTCGAGATCGAGGCGCCGTTTCGCGAAGAGCGCGAGTTCGCCGATCGCATCCGGACTCTCGAGCTTGACGAACGTCGCCGACGAATCGTCGCGTTTGGTCAAGCCGCGCAGGGGCGCGAGCGGCGTCCAGATCTCGGCTTCGATCGTCGTGCCTGGCGCGGCGAAACGGCCGACGATCGTGAAGGCGGAGTTCTCGAAGCGCAGCGTCCTTCCAACGGCGAGTTCTTCTTCGCGCGCGCCTAGCTGCTCGGCCGCGAGCCGCCCGACGATCACTTCGCCGGTGCGCGGCGTGCGGCCTTCGGTCACCGTCACCGCGTCGTGCACGAGGAACGCGCGGTCGGTGACGCCGCGCACGAAACCGGCACGCACGCGCTCGTCGTCGCCGAGCCGCAGGTTAGTCCCCATGTGGATCTCGTCGGACACGCACGCGACGCCGTCGACCGTCGCGACGCCGCGCACCGACGCGGCGATCAACTCGCCGAGGCCCGCGGTCACCGTCGAACGCACGACGTCGCGCTCGGCGACGCTCGAGAGCACGATCGCGGTGTCCGCGCGCGCGGCGCCTTGGAACGTCGTGTCGAGACCGCGCACGAACGCGGCGGTCGCGACCAGCAGCGCCGCGACCAACGCGCTCGACGCGCCGGCGAGCAACGTGCGCCCCGGACGGCGTCCGAGGTTCAGCACCGCGTAGTCGAGCGGCAGACGGCGGGCCATCACGCGCTCCTCAACGAGACGACGATCTCGGCGCGGGCCGAACGCACGGCGGGGGCGAGGCTCGCGAGGATGCCGCACACGGTCGCGACGCCGAGGCCGAGCAACGCGAGCCGCGGCGACGTCACGAATTCGATCGCGACGCCTTCGGAGCCGATCGAGACGTGGGCGAAGCGAATGATCAGCAGCGCGAGACCGAACCCGAGCGCTCCGCCGGCGAGCGAGAGCGCGAGCGACTCGACGACCACCAATTGCGCGACGTGCGACGCGCGGAATCCGAGCGTGCGGAAGACGCCGAATTCCTTGACGCGCTCCTGGACGCTCATCAACACCGTGTTGCCGACGAGCACGTCGTCGATCTGCGCGGAGATCGCCTCCGCGCGCGTCGCGTCGTCGATCTTGACCTCGAACTGCGTCACCGTGCCGAGCCGATTGACCGGACCCGCGCGCTGCAGGAACTCGAGGTGCGTCAGGATCACGCCTTCCTCGACGGGCTCGTCCGACGCGAAGATGCCCACGACCTTCACGTGGATGTTGCCGAAGCGGAAGTTGTCACCGACGGCGAGGTTCTTCCGCGCCGCGAACGCGCGACCGACCAGCGCGGAATCCTTCTCGCGCACGAAGCGCTCGCCCGCGCCGGCCTCGAGCGTCAGACCGCGCGTCGCAAGGAGTTCTTCCGCCGGCGCGCCCTGGAACGCAACGAGGTCGAGGCTCGCGCGGCAGTTGTTGAGGTAGACCTTGACCGGCAGCACGCTCGCGACGCCGGGGAGCTTCGCGATGCGCTCGCCGTACCACTGCGGCAGGAACGACGTCTGCGGGCAATAGCGGTTTTCGCGGTAGACGATCAGCGTGCGCGCGGACTCCGAGCCCGAGAGCGCGTGATCGAGTCCGGCGCTCAAGCTCTCGACGAGCACGAACAGCAACATCGCCGACGCGACGCCGAGCACCGTCAACGCCGTGCGCATCGGCCGACGTCGCAGGTTCTTGCCCACCAACTTCGCGAGCTTCATCGCGCCGCCGCTTCTTCACGCAAGATGCCTTTGTCGAGCACCATGCGCCGCGTGCCGAAACGCGCCGCGCGCGGATCGTGCGTCACCATCACGACGGTCTTCTTGCGTTCGAGGTGCAGTCGAGAGAGCAACTCGAGCACGCCCTCCGCCGATTCGTGATCGAGGTTGCCGGTCGGTTCGTCGGCGACCAGGATCTCGGGATCGGCGACGATCGCGCGCGCGATCGCGACGCGTTGCTCTTGGCCGCCCGAGAGTTGCTTCGGCAAGTGCGTCGCGCGGTCGGCGAGACCGACGGCTTCGAGCGCGAGCGCGACGCGGCGATGGCGTTCGGCGGCGGAGAGGCCGAAGAGGTAGAGCGGGAGCTCGACGTTCTCGTACGCCGTCAGCACCGGCACCAAGTTCGCCTGTTGGAAGACGTAGCCGACGTGCTCGGCGCGCCAATCGGCGAGGCGCGAGGAAGACGAAGTCCCGAGTTCGACGTCGCCGACGCGGATCGAGCCGCTGTCCGGCCGATCGATCGCCGCGATCAGGTTGAGCAACGTCGTCTTGCCCGAGCCCGACGGCCCGACCAACACGAAGAACTCAGCCTTCTCGACGTCGAGTGTCACGTCCGCGAGCGGAGTGACGACGTGCTCGCCCTTGCGGTAGGTCTTGGTGACGTGGCGCAGTTCGATCAGGCTCATCTCAACGCTCCTCGCTGATCTTCACGCGCGCGCCGTCGACGAGACCTTCGATCCCTGAGTCGATCAACTTGTCGGAGACGTTGAGGCCGCTCTTCACCTCTAGCCAATCGCCGCGTTCGCCGGCGAGTTCGAGAGCGCGCTTCTTCGCGGTGCTCGTCGCGCCGTCGACGACCCAGATCGAGTCGTGGTCGACGAGGCGGCGGGGGACGAGCACGTGCTCGCTCGACGATTCGTTCGCGGCGCCGACCGCGCCGGTGCCGAGGAAGCGCACCTGACACAACATCTCGGGCCGCAGTCGCGCGTCGGGTTCGAGCACGCGCACATGCACCTGCAACGTCACCTTCTGGATGTCGGCGCGGTGGACGATGCGCAGGACTTCGCCGGCGTACGGCTTGCCCGCGCGCGACTCGGCCTGGATCTCCGCGCGTTGGCCGACCGCGACCTTCGCGACGTCGCCTTGCGGAACGTCGACGCGCGCACGGATAGATTCGGGATCGTAGAGCGAGCAGACGCTCGAGTTCGCGCCGTCGAGCACCGCGCCCGGCGCGACCAGACGCTCGAGCACGACGCCGGACGCCGGCGCGCGCACCGTCGTGCGTTCGAGCGCGAGTTCGGCTTGCGCGAGCCGCACGCGCGCTTCGCTCAAGCCCGTTTCGGCGAGCTTGATGCCCGCTCGCGCGCGCGCGAGCCACAGCCGATCCTCGTCGCGCAACGCCGCGTCCTGCAACGCGCGTTTGTTGCGCGCCTCGGCGACCTTCGCGTCGGCCGCGGCTTGTGCGGCTTCGGCTTGGGCGCTCTCGCTCGACGCGCGCGTCGCTTCGAGCTTCGCTCGCGCGAGCTCGAGTTGGCGCGGACCGGAGGCTTGCGCCGCGGCGAGTTCTTCTTCGAGCGCGAGTGTTTCTTCCGCGATCCGCACTTCGGCCTCCGCGCGTTTCGCGGCGGCGGCGAGTTTCGCCGCGGCCGCCTTGCGGCCTTCGAGCTCGGCCGTCGTCACCGCGACGTTCTCGCGGATCGCGAGCGTCGCCTCGAACGTCGCGATGTGCTCGTCGGCGATCGCTTGATCGAGTTCGGCTTGCTTGGTCGCGATCTCGGCGGCGACTGCGTCGCGCACGAGCGTCGCGTCGCGGTCGACGAGCTTGGCGACCGGCTGGTCGAGCTCGACGACGTCGGCTTCGCGCACCAGGACTTCGCTGACGACTCCGCGCTCGAGCGCCGTCGCGAAGAACGCGAACGGATCGGGCTCGATCCAACCCGCGGCTTGGAGGACGACGGACTTGGACGTCGCGGCGCCGTCGCTCGCTTCGACGAGCTTCGGCCGCAGGACGGTGACCGTCTTCGCGCCGCGCCAGAAATCGCCGAGCGTCGACGCGAGCACCAGCGCGAACGCGGCGCACAACAACGTCGCGATCCACAGACCGAGGCGCCGTTTGGGCGGGCGCTGGAGGTGAGTCTTGTCCCGCGCGAGGCCGCCGAGGTCGACGTCGGAGTTCACGGAGCTCACGGCTGCACCTCTGTTTCGCGCGGCGCGCCGGCTGCGCGTCGGAATTCGAGCGCGGCGAGCGCGACCTTGCGTTCGAGTTCGGCCGCGAGCTTCAACGCCTTCATCCGCTCGCCGAGCATCGTCGCCGCGTCGGTCAACGCGCCGGTGTCGTTGAGCGCGCGAGCTCGCGCCGCGCTCCACGCCGTTTGCGAAGCCTGCACGAGCGTCGCCGCGTCGTGCTCGAAGCTCGCTCGCGCCGTCGTCCACACTTCGGCTGCCGCGCGCGAACGCGCGATCGCCGCGAGCAATTCGGCCTCGACCGCTTCGCGCATCTCCTCGCACTCGAGGTGCGCGGCTTCGATGCGACCGTCGCGCGCGCCCGGGTACGCGAACGCCGCGTCGAGCAACGGGCCCGCGAGCACCGTGTCCGGTCGGAAGAGCGCCTTCACGCCGAGGCGCAGTTCGGGCAGACGCTCGGCGAGCACCGCGCGCAACTTCGCCTCGGCGATCGCGCAACGCACGCGCATCGCGCGGACTTCGGGGCGCGCGTCCCAGAGAAGTTCCGCGGTCGGGGGCGCGAGCGGCGTGAGTTCGACGAGCCGCATCGTCAGCGCCGCGGGCTCGCGGTCGAGCACTGCTGCGTCGCTCGGCAGGCCCGCGGCTAGCGCGAGCGCCTCGCGCGCCTCCGCGATCTCGCCGCGCAGCATCGCGCGCTCGGCCGAGAGCATCGTCTCCGGCAAACGCGCCGTCTCGATCGTGTCGGTCGCGGCGAAACCGCGTTGACTCAGGATCTCGCGACGGCGGCGCAGCGGCTCTTGCTCGGTCGCGAGCACGTCGAGCGCCGCAACCAACGTGCGCCGCGACGCGAGCTCGACCCGCGCGCGATCGACGTCGATCCACGCGTTCCAGACCGTGCGCTCGTACTCGGCGAACGCGAGGCGCGTTTCCTCGCCGGCGAGCGCGCGCGCCGCTTTCGCGGCGCCGAGGCCGAAGAGGCCGAGCACGTCGAGCGACGCGCGGACTTCCGTCTCGCGGTCGTCGCCGTCGGTGACCGCGTCGGCGTCGACGCGGATCGGCTCGGGCGCGCCGGCGCTCCGAGACGAAGCTCGCGCCTCGAGGAAGCGGTGGCGCATCTCGTGCACGCCCGCATTCCAGGCGAGGGCGCTCGCGTGCCAGAACGCGTCTTGGTCGGGATCGGCGCGCTGCTCCTTCGGCGGGAGCGGAAGGGAGAGCGGAGTCAGGTCGGCGAGTTCGAACGCTCGCTCGAGTTCTTCCGGACTTGCGCCGCGCGTCGCGATCGAATGCTCGACGTCGGAGAAGCGCGGCTCGACGTACGGATGCGCGCGACACGCGCCGAGCACGACGAGACCGGATGCGAGGAATTTCGCGGCCATGCGGGCCGGGACGCGCGCCTCGCGCACGCGCCGCTTCGAGAGCGATCGAGCCATGACGACTCCAAGACGAAGGAAACGAGCTCGGCGAGCGAACTCGCCGGTTTCGACACGTCCGGAATCGTCGTTAGATGCGCAGCGGAATCGGCGCCGCGCCGGGCGGCGCGTGGGGCGCGCGCGGACGCGCACCGAGGTCGAGCAGTGCGCGGACCGTCGACGCGAGAGCGAAGCTGCGCGGCAACGGCAGCAGCGCTTGGTTGCCGAGTTCCTCCGCGCCGCTCGACGTCCGCGTCGCCGAACCGTCCGGCGTGGTGATGCCGTGGCAACCCGCGCAGGGCGCGCGCACGGTGACCGGCGCTTCGGGATTCGGCGTGCGCTCGTCGCAGCAGGAGCGCGTCTCGACCTTCGCGCAGCACGACTCGCGCGCCGCGCTCGGTGTCACGTTCCCGCAGAGGCAGAGCACCAAACTCAAGCCGCTGGGCGCGATGAGCGCAGGCAGGCAGAGCAGCGCAATCCAGAAGCGGCGGAAGTTCATGGCCTGGGATGACCCTACCTTGTCGGTCGAAGGGGCGCCAATCCCCAGGGGACCCTACGAATGCGGCCGCCTCGTGTGAGCACCGGCCGGCGTCGCGTCATTGCGCGACGATTGCCGTGACAGTCGTGTGATCGGCGGCGGGCACCTCGACCAAGCCCTCGGCGCGTGCACCGTCCGCTGACTCGACGATCCATCCATACTCGCCGTGTGGCACGCCCGCACAGTTCACGCGACCTTCGAGATCGGAGATCGGTTGGAAGTCGATCAGGCGTCCACGCGCCACCCAATCGTCGGTGGTCTCACCGAACTCCTTCGAGCTCAGGGTGACGCGAGCTCCTGAGAGCGGTTCGCCCAGGGGACCACGGACGTCGAACTGAACCGCGCCTAGTCGACGAACATCGATCTGATGGGGCTGCTCGGAATCGAACTCGGCGTCCAAGAACGCCTGCGTGCGCCACACGCCTTGTCCATCGATCCACACCTCGTACGTAGTTGCCTCGACGTCGTCCCACGCCACTCGTCCGTTGCGGTCGGTGGCTTCTGGGTTGATGCCCTGGCCCAGGAGCGGTTCCTGCACCCACACCGTGATGCCAGGCAACGACACGCCTTGGTCGTGGAGGCGAATGAGCAACCGAGCGGGCGCAGCAAGGCGCACGACCTGCTCGGGCTCGCGATCGAGAGCCACGTGCACGCCCAAGCGCGAGCTGGGCCCCAACACGCCGAGGAGGATCTCGTCGCAATCGGGCCACGGGATTCGCAGCCTGCCTTGGTCGTCCGTGACGAAATCGAGTCTGGCCGTCATCACGGAGCCGACACAGGAATAGAAGACGGTCGTGCTCGCGCGCGGGAGTCCGGTGGCGTCGACGACGCGCAGCGACTTGAAGCGGCAGGGGACATCGACATCGAGCGCTTGTTGCTTCTCGATTCCAAGGGGCAGCTTCGTCCTGGAGAGCGCCTTTCCAGCGCCGAACACCGACGCGTACACGTCGCGCTTCGGCAGCCCAGCGACGTGCACCGTGCCGTCGTCCGGCACGCTGAACCAGCGTGTGATCCACCTCCGTCCATCGTTGTAGTCGAGCGCGACTTCGAGCTCGTCAACGTCTCTGCACTCGGGGCCGAACCGAAGGTGCAGTTCGACGTCGATGTCGCCTTGGATCGTGTGCTGCACTTCCTGGGCGACGGCGCGTCGCACGTCGTGAGTGAACACCACCAGGGAGTCATCCGGATAGTGCACCAGCACTTGCGCTCGTCCGCGCGCCAGGTCGGGGACGTCCATCCGTCCACGGGTGTCGAACGGCGTGAACGGGAAGTCCACGAGCCACTGGACGGAAAGGGAGTAGCTCGTGAAGTCGACCGGTCGCTGGCTCTCGAGCACGACGGTCATGGTCTGCCCACGTTCCATCGGAACGAGACCGACATCCGCGACTACGCCAGCTTCCGCGAACACCGACGGTTGGACCCAGTGGTAGCCCGGCGCGTTGATCCACAGCATGTTGCGACCCGGCCGAAGTCCGGTGACTTCGAAACGCCCGGCGCCGTCGACCGCGACCGGTTCACTTTGAGCGGTGAGGATCTGGTAGAGCCAGGCATTCCAGGTCTGGACGGTGCCGTCCTTGATCGGCGCCCGCGTTTCGGAGTCGATGAGTTGACCGCGGCCGCGAATCGAGGGCGCGAGTTCGAGGTCGTACGGACCGGCGACGCCACCACGAAACTCGACGGCGACGATCTCACTGCGCGGATTCTCCTTGGATGCCGCGAACATCAGTAGTTCGCGTACCTCCACGTCCTCGATCACGAAACGACCGTCGCGTTGGCCTTCGACGTCGTGCCGTGTGATCTGGTTGTAGTCGGACGGTGGCCAATAGCTGAGCTGGAACGACGGCACTGGCGCTCCGTTTGACATGACCTTGCCTTCGATCCGACCACCGTGCTTCATCACGATCTCGACCCGACGTTCACCGGATGGCGCGATGAGAAACGGGCCGTCATCGAACGGTGCGTGGCCTTTCTTCCGCGCGCGAATCCAGATTCCGGCGGTCGCTGGAGCGGGAAGCGTTGCGTCTCCCCGTTCGTCCGTCAGCAACGGTGCCGTCAACACGTCACGCGATGTCTGTTCACCCGCCCAGCTCAGTCCGATCGCCGCGCCTGCCACGGGTCGCTTCAGTTCGTCCGAGACGTGTACTGATATCGGAGTGCTCGGCTCGTCGTTGAAGCGAACGAACAGGTCTCCGCCAGGCGGAGGCGCGTCGTGAATGACGAACTGAGGAAGGCGCTGCGACGACAGCAATTGGAAGGCGTACCGGTCGGATCCGTTCCACGGGCACGGCGCGGGGCCAAATGAACCATCGTCGCGGACTGCGTACTCAGCCGCCCAGAAGACGTTGAAGGGATCGCTGCTGGCCGCAAGTACCGTCGCTCGCTCTCCCATTTGCGTGCCGGCTGTCAAGTCGACCTGTCCGCTCACGAAGAAGCAGGGCCGAACGGTCAGCGACACGTCGCCCGAAACGGCTGCCGTGCGATTTGCGGAGACTCGATCGCTGACCGATGCGATCGTCACGACCTCGTCCGTCGACGCGAAGCACGGCGTCCAGTCCGCCTCGTTGAGTTCGATGGTGCGGTGGAAGACACGCCGAGCGTCGACGTCGAGTTGCGGCGCACTGCCGCGCTCTCGGTTCGAGACGTTGCCGAAGACTTCGACCCGGGCGCTCGTCACCCGATCTCCAGAGGGGTCGACGACTCGTAGTCGGGCTTCGGCGGCTTCGAGCGCCACTGTGTCGTGTCGCATCAACGCTGCCAGGCCCTCGATTCCACTCGACGCGATTTGGAATCCAGGCGCGGAAACGTGCAGCGCCCACTGCGTTCCGGAGTCGATCAAAGCCGGTACCGGAAGCTCGGCGACACCGGCCTCGTTCGTGAAACAGCTCACCGCGGTCGCGTCGATTGCACGCCAATCCAGCGTCGACCAGGCTTGCGCCCGCTCTAGTTCCGGGATCTGCGTCAGCGTGACGTGCGCGTGCGCGACGGCAGTTCCGCCGCGCGCTTGGATCGTGATCCTCACTGATGTGGGGGTCGTGGTGCTTCGACCAACGGATTCCACGCTCGCTGTAATCGGCAGCGGTGGATCCGAGGAGCGAGTCGTCGCGGGAGTGGTGGGCTCTTGGCTCGTCGTCGTCCACCCGGCGCTCGTCGCCGCCGTGTCGACAGGGCGGCGGAGGCACCACCACGCCACGATTACCAGGCACGCAGCGATGGCCGCTGCACCGGCGACCTTCTTCATTCGACCAGCGCCTCCCTACTACGGCGTCCTGTCTTGCCGGCCCAGCGGAGGCATCGATCCCGATCCGCCAGTTCCGGTCTGCGAGCCACCGCCGATCTTCGGCGAACTGAACGACGCCAACGACCACGCCAAGCTCGTCGCTGCGAGCAGCGCGGCCAGCGCGAGCAAGCACCGGAACCAGCGACTATGCAAGCGCATCGATGACCCTCCGTGACGACGTTCCGAGGCGATCGAAATGGCGACGCGCACTGTCGACCGAGCGTGCGTCTGTTCGCCACCCATGGTCCGTCGCTCGCCTCAGAATGTCAACGTGTCGCGCGGTTGCGCTGGCGGCGGAAATCGAGTCGAGAGAGTCCAAGAGTTGCGACGCACGCAGGAGCTGATCCTCGCGTCCGAGTCGCACGGCGAGCGTACACAGGTTGAGAGCGGGAATGGCTACCTCGAAGTCCGTCAGCGATTGACGTTGCGCTGTGACCAGCGCGCGCTCGTAGCAAGGCTCCGCGGCTTCTTCGCGACCGAGGCCGATCCACCCGACGCCGAGTGTGTCGAATGCATGCTTCTGCACGCTTGGCGCGGTCCGCCGCACGGTGACGTCCTCCGCGAGTTGCACCGAAGTCCGCCAGTCACCTCTCGCTTGGTGCTCGCAGCAAAGGTAGATCCGCAAACGCGCCGAGTCCGCGAGACGTAGCGCGGCGAGCAGCAGGCGTCGGCGATCGTGGCGTGGCCATATTCCCTCGGCAAGGCCGGCAAAAAGCTCGGACTCATGCACCGGCTCCACGTGCATGGCGCCGCTTGCATCGAGATAGTGCGCCGCACGCTCTTTCCACGACCGGCCGTCTACCGGCTGCGGTGCGTGCAGCGTGTGACACTTCTGGTCCGCGAGCAGCGACGCCTTGAACGCCTCCACGCAGAGCTCCACGAACTCCGCACGGAGGGTGTCGAGAATGTGCCGCTCCACAGGAAGGAGTCCAGGCGTCATCGGCGTCAGTCGCGTCGCCGCATCAGGCAGTCCGAGCGCGAGAGCGCGCGGCGGAATGTCGAACAACTGACCTCCACGTGCGCGACCGAGGTCCTCGAGGACCTCCTGGAGCGCGGGGTCGAGAGCTCGCGGGGCACTCATGCTGGATCACTCCCGTTTGGATCGTGGTTGGCCTTGCGATCGAGGCTGCCGGTGATCGCGACTACCGCCTGGCTGAAAAGTTCGAGCAGTCGATCGTGATTACCCCAGCCCAGCGCCGAGCATTCCTCGACGGTGCGACGTTCGATCGCGAACGCGTAGAAGACGCGGCGTCGATCGAGCGGAAGCCGATTCGCCCGTGCACACACGAGTCGACCGAGATCGGCTTCGATCTGCATCGCCGTCGCGATGCCACGGTAGTACTCGCCGTCGGGCGACTCGTCGACGGGGCGGAGGGCGAACTCCTCCTCCGCTTGCTCACCGAGCATCTCTTCGATCGCGGTCGCCACTCGAGCGTCGAGCCAAACATCCAACGGCCCCTCGATCGACCGTCGTCCCGCCTCGAACGCGATCCGCGCCGCAGTACGGAGGACCAGCCGACTCTGGCTCAACAACCACGCGCCGGTCGAACACGCTGTTCCCACACGACTCTGAAGTGCGAGGGGATCGCCCTCGACCAGGCGCGACAGAATCTCCCTCGGACCGCCATCACGCAGCACGGCCAGACGGGGATCGTTGTCATCACCGGGATGACGATCATGCGTGGGACGAGTAGGCAAGCACTCTCTCCGACGCGCGCAGTATCCGAGTGTCGGTCGGAACCGTCAAGGCGCGTTGAGGCAGCGCTCTCTTCTCCCTCTACGGAGTGTCGGCGCCCCGCGGGAGCTCCGGCACCTTCGTCGGAAACCCGTTCTCGCGGTAGGCGCGAGCGAGGATCGACATCGGGTGCATCGGTTTCTTGCCGGCGTGCTGCGCGAACTGGAGCGCCGCGAGCGGGCAGTCGGTGGCCCAGATCTCGGCCTCGGCGGATTGCATGCCTTCGAACGCGTTCTTGCCGACGCGTTGGCTGACCTCGTAGCCCTCGACCTTCATCGCGTACGTGCCGTCGTGGCCGCAGCACTCCATCGCCGTCGTCAGCGCGACGCCGGGGATCTTGCGCAGGAGATCGCGGCCCTTGAAGCCGACCGCTTGCGCGCGCAGGTGACACGGCGCGTGGTACGCGACGGGACCGTTCGGCGTCGACTTGAAGTCGGTGTTGAAGCGCGGTTCGTCGCGGATCGACCAGAGGTATTCGCTCGGGTCGCGCACGGCGGCGGCCAATTTCACCGCGCGTTCCTTGTCCTCCGGCGCGACCAGTTCGGGGTATTCGCGCCGCAGCATCATCGAGCACGTCGGATTGATCGCGAGGACCTTCGAGCCCGCCTCGACGTGGGGGAGCAGCTTGTCGAGATTCGCCTTCGCGTGCTTTCGCAACGTGTCGAGATCGCCGTGCTCCCACGCCGGCATCCCGCAACATTCGAGGCCGCGCAGGCAACGCACCTCGACCTGGTTCTTCTGCAACACCTCGACGGTGTCGCGGCCGATCTCGGGCTCGTTGTTCTGGACGTAGCACGTCTGGAAGAGAACCGTCTCCGCGCCGGGCGTCTCGTCGATCAGGTGTTGTTCGTCGGCCCAACGCTCGAACGTCGTCGCGGCGAACTCGGGCAAGAGCTTGTCGCGGTGCACGCCGAGCGTCTTCTCCATGAACCAACGATGGAGTCCGACACGATTCATCTTGTTGGCGACGCCGAACGACAGACGCGCCATCTCTCCGGCGAGATCCGGATCGCCGAGCACGCGATCGCGCACCTTCACTCCGTGCGCCTTGACGCGCACCGCTTGATAACGGTGCACGAGCTTCGGGAAGTCGAGCTGGAACTCGTGCTTGTCGCGCGGCGTGTACGGACACTGCACTTCGCAGAGCTTGCACTGGAAGCACGCGTCCATCACGCGCTCGGTCTCCGCCGGCGTCACTTGCCGCACGTCGCCGTCGTACTTGTTGTCGATCAGATCGAAGAGCGTCGGGAAGCTGTCGCAGTACTTGAAGCACATGCGGCACCCGTGGCAGATCTCGAAGGCGCGCGTGACTTCCGCGGCGAGCTTGTCGCTCCGCCAATACACGGGATCGTTCGGGTCGTACGTGAGCCCGTCCGTCGGCGCGAAGGAGATCGGGGCTTGGCCGTCGCTCATGCCATCACTCATGGTTCTTGGGTAGCGTTGCGAGCGGAACGAAAAAAGCCGGCGCCTCGCATGTCTACGAGACGCCGGCCGAGGGAGAGAGAGTCGGACCTCTTGGGCGACTAGCCGATGCTCTTCAACATCGCGGTGAACTTGCCGGCGTGAGCTTTCTCGGCTTTGGCCAAAGTCTCGAACCAGTCGGCGATCTCGCCGAAGCCTTCCTCGCGCGCGGTCTTCGCCATGCCCGGGTACATGTCGGTGTACTCGTGGGTCTCGCCCGCGACGGCGGCCTTGAGGTTCAGGCTGGTGTCGCCGATCGGCAGGTCGGTCGCCGGGTCGCCCGCCTTCTTCAGGAAATCGAGGTGCCCGTGGGCGTGGCCGGTTTCGCCCTCGGCGGTATCGCGGAAGTTGCCGGCGACTTCGGGGTAGCCCTCGACGTCCGCGACCTTCGCGAAGTAGAGGTAGCGACGGTTGGCTTGGCTCTCGCCGGCGAAGGCGGCCTTCAGGTTGTTGTGGGTCTTGGTGCCCTTGAGCTGCTTGGACATCGACATCTCCTTGGATCGTTGGCCGCGTCGGGCCGGTGGGTCGGTTCGGGCGAGGTGCGCCGCGAAGGCACCATTCGTGCCACTCGCGGGGGCCGCGCGCAAGGGCGCAGGGGGCGAGCCGCTCGAGTGCGTCACCGCAGTTGCGGTGTGCTACCGGCATTTCGGTGGCCGCGATCGGTCGTGGCTCGT
>JAIOPM010000023.1 GCA_021413885.1 Planctomycetota bacterium | reverse complement strand
TCAACAAGCCCTCGTTCGCCGGCAACGAGGTGAACTACATCGCGCAAGCGATCGAACGCGGACACATCTCCGGCGACGGCTATTTCACGAAGCGGTGCCACGAGTTGCTCGAGAAGACGCTCGGCGTGCGCAAGGTCCTGTTGACGACCAACTGCACGCATGCGCTCGAGATGAGCGCGCTGCTGCTCGAGCTGAAGGCCGGCGACGAAGTCATCTTTCCGTCCTACGCGTTCGTCACGACGGTCAATGCGTTCGTCCTGCGCGGCGCGAAGCCGGTGTTCGCCGACGTGCGCCTGGACACGCTCAACCTCGACGAGACCAAGATCGAGGCGCTGATCACGCCGCGCACCAAGGCGATCGTGCCGTTGCACTACGCCGGCGTCGCGTGCGAGATGGATCCGATCCTCGAGCTCGCGAAGAGCCGCGGCCTGCCCGTCGTCGAAGACAACGCGCACGGACTCTTCGCGAAGTACAAGGGCCGTTTCCTCGGGACGCTCGGCGCGCTCGCGACGCAGAGCTTCCACGAAACGAAGAACTTCAGTTGCGGCGAGGGCGGCGCGTTGTTGATCAACGACGAGCGCTACCTCGAACGCGCCGAGATCCTGCGCGAGAAGGGCACCGACCGCAGTCGTTTCCTGCGCGGGCTCGTGCACAAGTACGAGTGGGTCGACCTCGGCTCGAGCTACTTGCCGTCCGATCTGCTCGCCGCCTACTTGCTCGCGCAACTCGAAGCGCGCGATTCGATCCAAGCTCGCCGCCGCGCGATCTGGGAGCGGTACGCACGCGAGCTCCCCGACTGGGCCGCGCAACACGGCGCGACGTTGCCGCGCGTGCCGGCGCACTGCGAACAACCGTGGCACCTCTTCCATCTGCTCTTGCGCTCGACCGCTCAACGCGAAGCGGTGATCAGCCACCTCGAGCAACGCGGCATCCTCGCCGTCTTCCACTACCTGCCGCTCAACCTTTCGCCGATGGGCCGTCGCTTCGGCGGCCGCGAGGGCCAATGCCCGGTCGCTGAGAGCGCCGCCTCGCGCCTGATCCGCCTCCCGCTCTACAACGCGCTGACCGAGAGCGAACAGGGCGAGGTGATCGAGGCGTTGAAGGCGTTCCGCGAAGCGTGACGAGCGAGCGCTCTGCGTTCAGCGCTAGAAGAGCTCGTCAGGTCGACTCAAGTAGGTCGCGAGAAACTCACGGAACGACGCCGCGACTTGTCGAGGCGCCCCGCCGCCGACGAGCAACACGCGTTCGTCGGTCGCGCTGAGTCGAACGGTGTAACCGTGCACCCACAAGGACCACTCGGCGAACACGAAGTCGCTCTCGGTCAACCCGGAACTTTCCTGCGGAACTTCGTCGCGAGCACGCCGCAGTTCGTCGAGCGACTGAAATCGAATCAGGTGCTCGTCCAGTTCTTCCGCATCCATGCCGTCGATGGTTCGGAAGTACAGGGCCACATCGCGCGTCAGTCGGACATCGAAGCGGCGCTCGAAGGCCGCGATCTCTGCATCACCGACTCCGGTGCGGGGCTGAACGCCGGACGAGCGCCAGCGACGCTCGACCTGGAAGAGCAATGACTCGACTTCTGTCCTGGAGCTCGGATCGACCACGCGCTCGCGGCGACTCACGACAACGGCGGCAACTGCGCCGCGCGGATGTAGGCGTACTTGTAGAGGAAGAGGCCGAGGAGCGCGGTGACGCCGCCGAGTAGGAAGAGGCTCGGTTGAACGGCGTGGAAGCGGCCGAGGTTGCCGATCGCGATGAACGCGGCGGGCAGCGCGACCAGGATCTTCGAGCCGAAGCGATACGGATGGCGGAAGCTCCCCATCCGCGCGATCGGTAGGAACGCGGCGGCTTGGCGCGCGTTGTCGGTCTTGTGGTGACGCTTCGATTCGAGAATGAGGAACAGGCCGTGCATCGTCATCGCGACGCCGAACCAGAGCGAGAGCTCGCTCGACTTCCCCGTGAACGGCATGAGCACCGCCGTGCCGCACAAGACGGCCTGCACGAGCAAGTGCGGGAGCAAACTCTTCTCCTGCCACAGATCGCGACCTTCGCACTGTTGGAAGAGAAACGCGGTGTAGCCCGCGACTCCGAGCGCGAGCACCGCGTTCACCCACCGCAGCGAGTCCGCGATCGTCGCCCACGGGACATCTTCGAGTCCGCTCGGCAAACCGCTCATCGACGCGAACACGCGCGCCACGAGCGCCGCGCTCACCGTCGCGCCGAACGTCATCAGGATCCACGCGCCGCGCACGAGCCAACTCTTCGTGTTCGGGCGCGTGAGCAACGTCAGGAACTTCATCGGTCGCTTGAGGTCCTCGACCAACAAGAACGTCGTCAGTCCGAGGAAGACGAGCGCAAAGATCTCCGGCGCGAAATCGCGCGCGGCACTCTCGAGCCCGAGCGCGCCCGCGAACGGCGCGAGCAACGCGGCTCCCGCCGCGACGCCCTTCGTCACGAGGTACGCGGCGACTTGCCACCCCCATTCGACCTTGTGGCCGACGTCGAGCACCGTGCGCGTGTCCTCGCGCGGCGCGACCGAGTCGGGCCACGGTTCGGGTTTGCTCGCGGGCCGTTCGCTCCACATGTACGTCGCGGGCCGCTCGGCGACGCCGGGCTCGAGCGCGTCGGGCAACACGCCGAGGTAGCGCGTGTTCGGACCGGTGTTCTGCTCAGGGCGTCGCACGAGCGTCGGTTGCGACGCGACGAGCTGCGCGATCTTCGACAGCGGATCGTGCAAGTCGCCGGAGACGATCGCTTCCTCCGGACACACGACGACGCACGCGGGCTCGAGGTTCTTCTCGATGCGGTGCGCGCAGTAGTGGCACTTCTCGACCGCGCCGAGATCTTCGTTCAAGTAGATCGCGTCGTACGGACACGCTTGCATGCACGCGCGACAACCGATGCACGCGTCGCGATCGATGTCGACGATGCCGTCCTTGCGCTTCTCGAGCGCGTTCACCGGACAGATCGTGACGCACGGCGCTTTCGTGCAGTGGTTGCAGCGGAGCACGCTGAAGTGGCGCTTGATCGCCGGGAACGTGCCCTTCTCGGTGTACTTCACCCACGTGCGGAAGTTCCCGACCGGCACGTTGTTCTCGGACTTGCACGCGACGGTGCACGCGTGACATCCGATGCACTTGCGGTGATCGATCAGGAAGCCGTACTGCATCGCGGGATTCTAGGGAACGGAACGACGCCGAGCGATCGTGCCGTTGCGTCGCGTGCGAACGCGCGCGAGCGAAAAGAGCGCGTGGAACGAGCGCACGACCGCGATCGCCTCCGATCCGAGCCTCTCGACGCCCGCGCCGGTTCAGCGTGGCTAGGATTCGCCCGTGGCGCTGATCGAAGAGCTGGGCGCCCCACGCGGTCGCCTTCGGATGCGGCCGAACACGACGACGATCGCTTGCATCGCGTTCGTGATCGTGCTCGCGGGCTTGATGGCTTGGCGCCCGATCGTGTACGGCTCCGGCGTCGGCGAAGTGGCGCGCTATCTCGCGTTCCTCGGCGTCTGGATCGTGCTGCCCGGATGCCTCGTCGTGCGCGCGCTGCGCGAGCCCGGCGAAGACTGGCTCTTCGAACTCGGCATGGGCTGGACGATCGGAACGGCGCTGCAGGCGCTGGTCTTCGTCGCGCTCAAGGCGAGCGGCGTTCCGCGGCTCTTCGTCTTCTTCCCACTGCTCGTGCTCGCGGCGGCGATCGTCGTCCGGCATTTCCGAACGCGCGGTTCCGGCGGAACGCGCATCGAGCGCATCGAGCGACTCGGGCCGCCCGTGCGCGTCGTGCACGTCGTCCTGTTGCTCGTGCTCTGCGCGCTCGCCGTCGAACGCTCGCGCTCGACGTGGGTGTCGACGTGGTGGTCGGATCTCTACCTCGATCTCGAATACCACGCGGGCAACGCGGCGGAGTTCGCGAACCACTGGCCGATGCGCAACCCGCGGATCGCGAGCCAGCCGCTCAACTACCACTTCTTCTCGTACGCGGCCGCGGCGGCGGCGCGCGAAGTGATGGGCCTCTCGATCAGCGAAGTTACGCTGCGCCTCGCGGCCGCGACGACTCCGGTGTTGCTCGCGCTCCAGATGTTCAACGCGGGCCGCGTGTTCGGACGCAGCGCCGTGGTCGGGCTCGTCGCCGCCGCGCTCGTGTTGCTGCACGCGGATCTCGGCTACGAGTTGCGCTCGTTCGTCGGAAGCGCGAGCCGCTGGCTCGGCTTCGACGGCTTCCTCGGTCACGGCATCTTCGACAGTCCGTCGACATCGATCGGGCTCGTGTACTTCGTCACGCTCGCGATCACGTTGAAGCGTTGGCTCGACGACGTCACGCCGCGGCGGTGGGTCGAGCTCGTGTGGCTCGCCGTCCTCGGCCTCGCGGCTTCGGGCTCGAAGGGCTCGGTGATGCCGGTGGTCGTCGCGACGCTCGGCGTCGTGATCGTGTCCGAGCTCCGTTCGCCCCGCGAATCGTCGCGCCGCGCGCGGGTCGCGTGGCTCGCACTCTGCGCGGTCGCGCTGCCGATGACGCTGGTACTCGCGTTCGGCGCGGACAACTACGTCGGCGGGATGTTCCGGTTCGCGCCGGGGCACGCGCTCGCGAATCAGGGTTTCGTCGCGTCGGCGAGCGAGCTCTTCGCCGGTCGCGGCGCGGCGCCTTCGGCGTGGATGCGCCTCGCGCTCGCGCCGCTCTGGATCGTCGGTCACTTCGGATTGATCGGCGTCGCGGGGCTCGCGTTCGTCCTGCGGCGGAGGAGCACGCTCGACTCCGTCGAACGTTGGCTCGTGTTGTGCGCCGTCGGCGGCACGGTGTTCGTGTTGCTCTTCGCCGCGCCGGGACAGTCGGAACTCTTCTTCCTCTACAACGGCGAACTCGGCCTCGCGGTGCTCGCCGCGGTCGCGCTGGTCGAAGGTTCGATCTCGCAGCGATGGCGGCCCATCGTCATCGGGTGCTTCGTCGTCCCGTTCGCGCTCGCGGGCTTGCTCGCCGTCGTACGACAAGTCCGGCGCGACTTCCGCACCGCGGAACCGCCGTCGAACGCGACGGCCGCGTACCACGACGGCCTCGTCTGGATTCGCGAGCACACGCCGCGCGGCGCGGTGCTGATCACCTACCACGGCGCGATGTTGGTCTCGGTCGTCGGCGAGCGCGCCGTGTTCTTCGAGACCGACGAGTTCACGCCCGCCTACAACGCGAGCTCGTGGAGCCGCGGCGCGAACGGTTGGAAGTGGAGTCCGGCCGTCGACTCGGTCTTTCCCGAGCTCGTCGCGACGCTGCGCGACTTCCACGACGACCCGAGCGCGCTGCACATGCGCGAGCTTCGCGCGCAAATCCCGGCGGCGACCGACGTGTACGCGGTGTTCGACGACGTGGCGGTGAAGCAAGACGGCGAGTTCGGAACGTGGTTCGACGTGACGGCGCTCGCGGCGCCGTCGGAGTTCGATATTCCCGCGGGAATGTCGCTCGTCTTCCGCAACGCCGCGATGCGCGTCTGTCGTTTCGACGACGCGCTCGCGCGCTAATTGCCGGACCGCACGCGCTCCCGCAACGCCTGGATGTCCTCGCGTTTGCCGACGACCACGAGCGAATCGACCTCGACCAACGACGCGTTCGGTTCGGCGACGCGGCGTTTGACGCCGGCGCCGTCGCGCTCGACCAGCGAGAGCACTGTCACGCCCTTCTCGCGCGTCACGCCGGTCGCCTCGAGCGTGCCCGCGCGCCAACGCTGGGGAAGATCGAGCTCCGCGATCTCGTAGCCGGCCGGCAGCTCGACGACGTCGCCGTCGTCGGGCGACATGAGCCGCGTGCGCCGCGCCTGGTTCTGCACGACCTCGAGGTGGATCGCGGCGATCACGTCGCGGCGCGTGAGACGACCGGCGAGCACCGGACGTCCGCGCTGCGTCTCGATCACCGGCAACTCTTCGAGCTCGGGATCGTCGAAGCGCGGCATCACCTCGGCGAGCGACATCTCGGGCGTCACCGCGCTCGCCGCTTGCATCACGTCGGACGCGACGCGCGTCGGGCCGGTCGGCTCGCGGTTCAGGAACTCCTTCACGTCGTGCAAGTCGACGAGCCCTTGCAGCTCGCCCTCTTCACCGACGACGTAGATCACGTCGAGGCGCGTCTCGCGGAAGCGGCGCAAGACGTCGGCGAGCGGCGTCCACCGCGGCACCGACAACAATCCGGAGCGCACGAGATCGCGCACGCGGATGCGGCGGAGCGTGAGTTCCTCGATCCCGACGTCGATCGGTACGCCGCGCGCGCGCAACGACTCGGTGAAGATCGAATCGCGCGCGAGCCAACGCGCGACCAGCGCACTCGCGACGGTCGCGAGCACGAGAGGAAGAATCAAACCGAAGTCGTGCGTGAGCTCGAGGATCAACACCATCGACATGATTGGCGCGTGCGTCAGTCCGGCGACCAACGACGCCATCCCGACGACGGCGAACGCGGCGGCGGGCGTGTCGAGCGACGGAAACAGTCGTGCGACGCTCGCGGCGAAGAGCGCTCCGAGCGATGCGCCGCACAACAACGCCGGCGTGAACACGCCGCCCGGCGCGCCGGAACCGACCGACAACGCGGTGGCGACGGGCTTCGCGAGGAAGACGAGCACGATCGTGCCGAGCGCGAGGCGGCCGTTGAGGATCTCGCTGGTCGGCGCGTAGCCGTTGCCGAAGACCTCGGGCACCTGCGTGCCGATCAGACCGACCACGAGGCCGGCGAGCGCGAGCTTGAGCTCGAGCGGCGCCGCAAGACGCGCGAAGACTCGACTCCCCGCGCGCAACGAACGTTGGAACCCGACCGCGACGACGCCGGCGACCAACCCGAGCGCGAGCGTGAGCAACACCGGTCCGAAGCCGCCGATCGAGAGGTCGCTCGGCATCGTGTACGCCGCCGCGTCGCTGCCGCGGATCGCGCGCATCGACAGCGCGGCGAACACCGACGACACGACGATCGGCGCGAAGATCTCGATCGCGAAGCTCGCGAGGATCACTTCGCCGACGAAGAACGCTCCCGCGAGCGGCGCGTTGTACGCCGCGGCCATGCCGGCCGCGACGCCGCAGCCGAGCAACAACGAGTGCCGCGCCGGATCGAACTTCGCGACCCGCGCGACCTTGGACGCGAACGCGGCGGCGAGCTGCACGATCGGTCCCTCGCGACCCACCGAACCACCGCTCGCGATCACCGCGACCGACGCGACGGCGCGCGTGACGATCGGACGACCCTTGATGCGCCGACGCCGCACCGACACCGCCTCCATGATCCCGGAGATGCCGAACGGTTTCGCGCGCGGCGAGAAGCTGCGGATGATCAGCGCCGCGACGACGCCGCCGAGCGCCGGCAGGATCACGCACGCCCACCAGGGCAGTTCACGGGCGGCGTCGACGAACGAACCCGAACGTCCGGTGACCGCGCGCTGCGCGAGATCGACCAACGTCTGGAACCCGACCGCGAGCACGCCACCGAGGGTTCCGACCAACGCCGCGAAGAAGAAGCTCGCGGTCGTGGCCAGGACGCGACGTTCGCCCGGGATCTTCAACGGCGCCAAGGTGCAGATGCGCTCGCTCCGTCGCAAGACCGCGGCCCGCATCCGTCACGGGCTTTCCGTACGGGCCTCGAACCGCCGCCTCGTTCGCGACGTTCATTCGCCTGTTAGCATCCAGGACCTTGCAAGGATCGAATCGATGCTCCCCCTGACGATCAAGACCTTCACCGACACCGGTTGTTTCGCGCATCTGATCGGTTGTCGCGCGACCGGCAAGGCGTTGTTGGTCGACCCCAAGCTCGGCAAGCGCGCGAGCTACCTCAAGACCGCCTCCGACTTCGGCCTGCGCATCGTCGCGGTCCTCGACACGCACACGCACGCCGATCACCTGTCGGATTCGCTCGCGTTCCTCGACGCCGGCGTCGAGCTCGACATGTCCGCGGCGACGAACTGCCGGCGCGCGCACCGCGGCTTGCACGACGGCGACGAGCTCCGGATCGGCGAGCTGCGTTTTCGCGCGCTCGAAGTTCCGGGCCACACGCCGGATTCGATCGCGCTCGCGGGCCACGGCTTGGTCGTCACCGGCGACACGCTGCTCGCGGGCGGACTCGCGCGCGCGGATTTTCGCGGCAGCAGTCCGTCGACGCTCTTCGAGTCGGTGAAGGCCAAGTTGTTGACGCTGCCCGACGAGACCGTCGTGTTGCCGGGCCACGGTTATCGCGACGTGCTCTTCACCACGATCGGCCACGAGAAGCGCACCAATCCCGACTTGCAGCACGAGAGCGGTCACCACTTCGGCCGCGCGCTCGGCGCGGTCGAAGGCGCGGGCAACACGCCGGACGTCGAGCTGATGCTCCAACTCAACGCCGCCGCGCAACCGCAACTCCCGTCGACGCCGATGACCGTCGCCGCGTGTTGCGCGCCGGGAACTTCCACGGCACTCGGGCCGCGGCCGCTCGAACGCAGTTGCGAGGAAGTCGCGCGCTTGCGCGAAGCGATCGTCGCCGACCGCTGTTGGATCGACGTGCGCGACCCGCACGAGTACCGCGAGTCGCACATTCCGGGCGCACTCTCCTATCCGCTCTCGGAGCTCGGCTTCCACCTCGAGGAACTGCGGCGCGCGAAACCCGTCTTGCTGCAATGCCGCAGCGGCGTGCGCTCGATGACCGCGGCGAAGACCTTGCAGTACCTCGGCGTGCTCGACGAACCGATCAACTTGGCGGGCGGCATCCTGCGTTGGCAGGAACTCAAGCTCCCGATCGAAGCGTAGTCGCGTCACGCTCGAGCAGCGTCGCGACATGCCGATGCCAATCGCTCGCGAATACGCCGTTCGGATCGAGTGCACGCTTGCGGGCGAGGAACACCGGAAGTCGTGGATAGCAGCGCAGGAGCTGTGCGCGCGTCGCCCAACGATGGTAGGTCAGATAGAACGACCCTCCGAGATCCGCCGCCGCGTCGATCAGGTCCCGCGCGACGGCGCGCGTGCGCTCGACGCCGGCCGGTGAGTGTTCGGTGCGGAGGTTGAGGATCACGCAAGCGAAGTCGTCGCGCGCCCACGGGAGGAACGTCGTCGAGTCGCGCCGGATCGAGCGGATCGTGCCGTAGATGTCTTCGACGCGCGAACGACGAAGGATCGCGCGCGCCGCGACCATCAGCTCCAGTACTCGCGCCGGCGGAACGAAGAGTTCGGTGATGACGAGCGACTCGTCGACCGCTTCGGCGCCTCGGGTCGCTCCGAGGAACTCCGCGTAGCTCGGTACGTAGGTCGACAGCTGCATCGAGTCGGACCAATAGATGCGACCGTGCGTCGAGAGATAATGCCGCGTGTAGGTTTCGAAGGCGCGACGCTTGGCCGTGTGCGCCATCGAGAGCAACTCGAGCCACGCGTCGCGCGACAAACCCGCGCCGTCGCCACCGACCGAACACGAATCGTCGACGGTCTCGTAGCAGGCGAGCACGCCGCGGCGAAGGAACGAGTCGTCGCTCGGTTCGATCGCGTACTGGAAGTCGCCGTAGAGCGCGCCGTCGAGCTCGTGCCGCTCGACCGCGGCGTAGGCGTCTTCGAGGTCGAGCACGCGCACGATCCGACGGAGCTTGCGGCGCGGAACCAGCCGCAGCGTGATGTCAACGATGACGCCGAACAGTCCGTAGCCGCCGATCGCGAGCTCGAACAGCTCACGATTCTCGTCGCGCGAGCAACGCCGAAGCTCACCGCGCCCGTCGACCAGTGACATGCTCTCGACGTCCTCCACGATCGGCCCCATCGCGAGCCCGCGCCCGTGAGCGTTGCACGCGACCGAACCACCGAGCGTCAACTCGTCCGCGCCGGTTTGCTTCTGCCGAATCGCCCACGCCGGCCCGCCGGATGCGTCTTGGCTTCGTGTCGCCACGACGATCCGACGCCAATCCGCGCCGGCGCCGATCGTCAAGAGCCCTCGATCGACATCGAAGTCGACAACGTTCGAGAGCGCACGCATGTCGAGGAGCGTGCGACCGCTCGCGAACTGCTGCCCGCCCATCGCGTGTCGATGCCCGGACACCGCGAGCGACTCTCCGCGACCGATGCAGTCGCGTACGCAGCCGGCAACATCGTCGGCGGAGTTCGGCCGCGCGATGGACTCGACCTCGATCGGATTGAGTCGCGAGTGAACGTCGTTGACGAGCGGCATCGTTCGATCCGCTCGACAGTCTGCTCGGCCCATGCCGGCGCGTGGCTTCGTCGTTTCGAATCGAACCGATCACTGCGACGGTTCGGGGCGCGTGAGCTCGTTCAGCGGATGATCATCGTCTCGTCGAGCGGCTTGCGGACGAGCGCAGCCTTCGGAACGACGCAATCGTCGGCGGGATGGCCGAGCGGCACGAGTAGGAACGGCTTCTCGTGCGCCGGACGTCCGAGCACCTCGGCGAGGAAACCCATCGGGCTCGGCGTGTGCGTCAACGTCGCGAGACCGGCGTGATGCGCGGCGGCGAGGAAGAGTCCGGCGGCGAGGCCGACCGATTCGCTGACGTAGTAGTGATTCGAACCGTCGTCCGCGCGCACGAGCTTGAAGATCACGACCAGCCACGGCGCGACCTCGAGGAACTCCTTGTTCGGATCGGTGCCGAGCGGCTCGAGGTCCGCGAGCCATTCGGGACTCGCGCGGTGCGCGTAGAACTCGCGCTCCTCCTTCTCGGCCGCGACGCGGATCGCGCGTTTGACTTCGCGATCTTGCACGCACACGAAACGCCACGGCTGTTTGTTCGCGCCGCTCGGCGCGGTGGTCGCGCAGCGCACGAGCCACTCGACCGTCTCGCGCGACACGGCGCGGTCGCTGAAGTGCCGCACCGTGCGGCGACGACGCAGCTCGTCGTGGAAACGTCGCGCAGCTTCTTCTGGAGCCACGCCTGGATCGAAACGATCGGTCAGCGGCACGAACTCCGGCGCGCCCATCGCTCAGTCGCCCATCGAGAGTTCGAGCAGTCCGACCGCCGCATTTTCGCCGGTCGGCAGCGTCAGCACGACGAGGCGATCGAACTGCGCGTCGGGGAATTGCTCGCCGCCCGGACCCTTCTCGAGGTTCGAGAGCTTCACGCCGAGCGCCGCCGCGATCTTCGGCGCGGTGTTCGAGTGCGCGGCGACCAACGCGGTCGAGCCCGGTGCGAGCGCGCGCAATTGCGCGATCAGTGCGTCGACGTCGGCCGCCGAGACGACCGTGACGTCGACCTTCGCCGCCAGCGCCGTCGGCTCGACGGTCTGATGCGTGCGTCTGAACTCGCTGCAGAAAGCGCGCGAGACGTGCGCCGACGCGAGCATCTTCGCGAGCTTCACGGCGCGCGCGCGCCCGGCGTCCGAGAGCGAGGGATCCTTCGGATCGTCGGTCGCCTTCTCGGCGTGACGCACGAGCACGACGGTGATCGGCGCGCTCAGGCTGTCGCTCTTCTGCGGCCGCGCGAAGAGCCACGCGGCGGGACCGGCGAGCACGAGAACGAAGACGAGCGCGAGACGAGTGCGGTGCGACATCGAGGACTCCTGGGTTCGAGTCGCAGAGCGTACTGCGTTCGCCGAACTCGGGCTACGCCCCGCGTCCGCGCATTGACCGTTCGAACGCGCACGCGTACGGTCGCGACGTGGCTCGCTCGCTCCCGAAACTCGCCCCGACACTCGCATTGGTGGCGGTGTTCCTGCTGCCGACGGTGTTGCTCGCGTGGGTCGGTTTCGCGGCGTTGCAGAGCGAGAGCGAGCGCGGGACCGCGCGTTATCGAGCGCAAGCCGACGCATTGATCGAGCAGCTCGTCGGACGTTCGAGTTCCGCCGTCGCGTCGGTCGCGCGCGGCGAAGGCGACGCGCTGCCGGCGGACTTCGCGACCGACGGAACGTGGCTCGGCGGGAAGAGCGCGGCGAGCGCGCGCGCCAACATCGCGCCGCGCGATCCGCTGCTCTTCGACACGCTGCGCGCCGAGATCGATCGCTTGCAAGCGAACGGCGAGCTCGCGCCCGCGTTCGATCGTCTCGCGCTCGCGGCGACGGCCGACGACGATCCCGAGCTCGCGGCCTGGGCGCTCGAGACGCGCGCGGTGTTCGCGGCGGAACTCGGTCGCGCCGACGAGGCCGCCGAGCTCCGGCGCACGTTGGTCGAGCGCTTCCCGACGGCGCGCACGCAACACGGCTTGCTGCGCGCGTTTGTCGCGCGGCGCGAGCTTGCGCGCACGTCGGAGAACGCGAGCGCGGAGCTCACGTCGCTCTACGCCGACACGGTGCTCGACCGCGCAACGCTCGACGACACCGCGACCGCGGAGTTCGTCCGCGCGTTGCGCGTCGAGCTCGGCGAGCGCTTGACTCGCTCCCCCGATGACGCACTCGCCGCCCGCGTCGCCGCGAGCGACCGCGACGATGCCGAACGCGCGCGCAGTCGCCGTTGGCTCGCGACGTTGCCGCGCGGCATCACCAACTGGATCGCGAGCGGCGCGAACGGCGGCGCGCGCGTCTTCCCGTTGCTCGACGATCCGATCGCGAGCGCGAATCCCCAGGACCGCGGAGTCGCGAACGATCGCGTGCTCGTCACCGTCGAGCGCGCGGGCGACGAATGGCGCGGCGGAGCGATCGAGCTCTCGCGGCTCGTCGCCGACGTCGGCGCCGGCATGGGCGAGGATCCCGCCGTGAGTTCACTCGGCTTCCGCGTCGCGCTCGAGCCGTTCGACCGCGCCGCGAGCGACGAGCCGATCGCGCGTCGCCGTCTCGCCGCGCCGCTCGACGCCTACGAAGCGCGCGTCGGCGGCGGCGACTTCGCGAGTTTCCTCGCCGGCGAACGCACCCAGTTCGCGTGGACCGTCGGGCTCGTCGTCTGCGTGCTGTTGCTCGCCGTCGTCGCGGCGTGGGCGACGTTGCGCGCGGTCGCGCGCGAAGTCGAGGCCGCGAAAGGGCGCGAAGCGTTCGTCGCGGCGGTCACGCACGAGCTGAAAGCCCCGCTCGCGGCCATTCGCCTGTTCGCCGAGGTTTTCGAGCGCGGCGACGTCGAGCCCGAGCGCGTCCGCGAGTTCGGCGCGCGCACCGTGCGCGAGGCCGATCGCCTCGCGCGGCTCGTCGACTCGGTGCTCGATCTCGCTCGCCTCGAACACGAGAACGTGAAGCGCGAGCCGTTCGAACTCGGCGAACTCGCGGCGCGCGCGGTCGCGACCGTCGAGCCGTTGGCGAGAGAACGCGGCTTCGCGTTCGAGTTGCGATGCGTCGACGAGCTCGTTGGAAGCGGCGACCGCGACGCGCTGACCGGCGCGATCGTCAACTTGCTCGACAACGCGCTCAAGTATTCGGACACGCCGCACACGCTCGAGGTCGAAGTCGCGCGCGCGACCGACGGCCGCGGCGAAGTGCGCGTGCTCGACCGCGGACGCGGCGTGCCGGCCGGTGAAGAGCAACGGATCTTCGAGCCGTTCCGCCGACTCGGCGATGAACTGACGCGCGATCGACCGGGCGTCGGACTCGGACTCGCGCTCGTGCGCAAGATCGCGGAAGCCCACGGCGGCGCCGCGCGCTGTTTCCCGCGGGAAGGCGGCGGTAGCGTGTTCGTCTTGTCACTCGCCGTGAACTCGAGCGCCCCATGAACTCCGTCGCGCGCATCTTGGTCGTCGAGGACGAGCCCGCGATGGCGGCGGGTCTCGACTACGCGTTGAAGAAGGAAGGCTACGACGTCGAGTGCGTCGGCGACGGCGAAGCGGCGCTGGCGAGCTTGCGACGTTCGTCGCCGGATCTCGTGTTGCTCGACGTGATGTTGCCGCGGCGTTCGGGCTTCGACGTGCTCGCCGCGTTGCGCCGCGACGGACGCAGCGTGCCGGTGATCCTGTTGACCGCGAAAGGCCAGGAGATCGACAAGGTCCAGGGCTTCGACCTCGGTGCCGACGATTACGTCACCAAGCCGTTCAGCCTCGCCGAATTGCTCGCGCGGATTCGCGCGCGCGTGCGCCGGCGCGCGAGCGAAGTGGCGGATGTGCCCGACGTGCTCGAGCTTGGGCCAACGCGCGTCGACTTGAAGCGCATGCGGATCGAACGCGGTGGCGAGCTGCACGAGCTCTCGCTGCGCGAAGTCGACATGTTGAAACTGTTGTGGCGCGAACGCGGCCGGCCGGTGACGCGCGAACGCTTCCTCGAAGAGGTCTGGGGCCACGAGCGTTTTCCGACGACGCGCACCGTCGATCAACACGTCGTCAAGCTGCGGCAGAAGCTCGAAGTCGATCCCGCGAGTCCGCGTTTCCTGCTGACCGCGTTCGGCGTCGGGTATCGGCTCGAGGTCTGAAAGCCCGGCCTTCACAACCTTTGACAAGTCGCGCGCGGAGGCGTGACAAGGTTTCGGCCGATCGAGCGTCGGATGGTCCCGTTGGAACCCATCCCCGCAATTCGAGGAAGCCGATGAACACGTTGAAGACTCGCGCGCTCGCTGTCCTATTCCTTGCCGCACTCGCCGCGCCGCTCTTGGCAAGGCAAGAGAAGAAGCCGGACTCGCCGGCGTCGCTCGTCGAACAGGCGCTCTACGCCGAGGAGCACGAGCGCGATTTCAAACGCGCGCTGGAGCTCTACCAACGCGCCTTCACCGCGGCGCAACAAGCAGCCGACGCGTCGCTCGTCGACCGCGCGCAGAAAGGCATCGATCGCGCGGCCGCGCGCCAACGCGGCGCGCCGCTGGACGAGTTCCAGCAGAACGATCCGATCCTGTGCGGCATCGCGAACTGCATCGACTCGCTCGGGACGATGCCCGACGGCAGCGAGCAACTCTCTCGCGCGTACCGCGACATCGCGCTTTACGGACCGACGGCGGTGCCGTGGCTCGAGAAGGCGATCGCGGGGCCGTACACGCTCTGCGTGTTCAAGCTCGGCGGCGCGGTCGATCGCTACGTGCGTGCGCTCGCGGGGATGCAAGTGCCCGACGCCGATGCGGCATTGAAGCGTCTGCTCAAGTCCGTCGATCCGCTGGTGCGCCGTGCGGTCGCCGAATACTCGAACCCGAATCGTCAGCGCGAGGTCCTGATGCTCGCGCTGCAGGATGCGACGCCGACGGTACGCAAGTACGCGATCGGTGCGCTCGCGAGGAGCGGTGATCGCGGCCTGCTCGAGTTGATGAAGACGTATGCGCTCGAGGGAACCGAGGAGGCGGCTAGTTGGCTGCAACTCATGGAGCCGACTGCGCTCTTGAGCGTCGCGCGCGACGCTCGTGCGACGGCGGAGGGTCGCGAGGTTGCCATCCGCTTCCTCGACGGAGGCACGTTGCCACAGACGGCGGAAGTCGCGGATGCCCTGCTCGCGCTCGCTCACGATCGTACCACGGCGGCGATCGCGCCCGAGCCGATGAAGGTGCTGCTCAAGTGCGTGCGCGACGCGTGGAAGCCGTTGGACTCCGAGATCGCGAGTCGCGTCGAGCGTGCGCTCACCGCCGACCTCGACGGCTATCCGCAGCCGACCGCGTCGCTCGTGCTCCTCGCCGTCGGTGGCGGGCCGGCGATCGAGTCGCTCGCTGGACGATTGAATGCAATCGCGGCGCCGTTGAACCCCAGCACCACCGAAGGACGGGCGTTCCTAGCTCAGCTGCAGAATCAGTTGCGCGGTTTGACGTCCTCCGACTTCAGGCACGTCGCCGTCGCCTTCCGGAAGATCGAGCCGTGTGGTCGCGTCGGCGATTCGAGCACCGCCGTCTACGACTCCGTTCTGAACGCTCTCAATTCCTTGGCGCAAGCAAACACACCGTCGTTGGACATCGCCGCCGGAGCTGAAGGACTCGAAGGCGAGAAGCTCGAACGGTATATGACAGTCGCCGGCACATGGATCCGGAGTCGGAGCGGCGCCGGCTTCAACAACACTCGGGACGCCCTCGACCGCGCTTGGATTCCGTTGCTGCGGCGCATGGCGCAATCAACCCAATACGAGACGCGACAGGCGGCAGCTGTCGGCATCGGCGACGTCGGCGATCCCGCGCTACTGACGGAGCTGAGTTCATTGTCCGAGGATCCCAACGTTCGCAACGATGCCACGAATTCGATCAGTCGCATCGTTCGTGCGGACCCAGCGAAATCCCGCGAGACCCTCGAGAATGCGATGACGACCTACTCGGCGAGTAACGGTCGCTTGTCACCGGAGATCGCGAGCAAGATCTCGTTGCTGACGCCGACGGACGCGCTCGCGCTCGCCGAGAAGTTCTGGAAGCAATCGACCGATATCGCGGTTCGAGGAGCGCTCTACAGCGCCGTCTGCAGTCGGATCCAGGGGCCGGAAGGCTCCGAATTCCTCCTTCGCCACTTCGCCGACGCGCGCGCGACCGGAGTGACACTCGACGCGATCCGACGCTTCGGCAAGGAGTTGTACGAGCCTGCGATCGACGTGCTCGGCGAGTCGCTGAAGGACCCGAGTCCGGACGTGCGCAAGACCGCGCAAGACGCGTTCGCGTCGTTCAAGACCCAACGCGATGCGCTCGCCGAGTTCCGGGCGTGGAAGACGACCTCCGACGAAGCTCGGACGACGATCGACGAGCTCGCGAAGTTGCTCGACAGCCCCAACCTCGACGTCGTCATCGGGGCGGTGAAGTCGCTCGGCGCTCTGAAGGCGCGCGCGGTCTATCCGAAGCTCGTCAAGATGCTCGAACGCAAGGAGCCCGACCTGAAGGCCGCGATCCAGAAGGCGCTCGACCAGCTCGGCGGCTGAGCGAAGGCGGATCGGCGATTCGGCGTTGCGTTTGCCTTCGCCGCAGCAAGACGAGATCGTGACGCCCGTCGCCGTGCGCGGCGAGCCGACGCGGAGATCTCGAAATGCTCAAGCGAATCCACTCGTTCCTCGCGCTCGCCGTGGTGTTGGTCCTCGCACTGTGGTGGCTTTTCGGTCGCCCGACCGGACAGCCGCCCGCGCTGCCGACGCCGAGCGCGAGGACGAGCCCCGCCGCGACCGAACTCGTCGCTCCGGCCGTCGCGGTAGAAACG
Organism: Planctomycetota bacterium; assembly: GCA_021413885.1. Classification (GTDB taxonomy): domain Bacteria; phylum Planctomycetota; class UBA1135; order UBA1135; genus JACRIN01. The sequence continues at coordinate 4,177 of JAIOPM010000023.1, read as the reverse complement.
GCGAAGCGCGAGGAGTTCGCGCCTCCCGCCCCGCTCGTCGCGCCGAAGACCGAGCCGGAACTCGCGCGCGTGCGCGGTCGTTGCGTCGCCGCCGAGAGCGGCGCGCCGCTCGCCGGTTGCACGGTGACGTTCGACGGCATGCCGGGGAACAGCGATGCGATGGAGCGCTACGGAGAGGTCGAGTGGAACGATCCCGCGCCGATCGTCACGCAGGAAGACGGCCGCTTCGAGATCGCGTTCGTCCCGCCGCCTCCGTTCCAACACGGGCTCGACGTTCAGTGTGCGGAGCGAGCGCCGCGCACCGCGCGTTGGGGAGCCTTCCGACCCGGACAGATCGAGGACCTCGGCGACATCGAGCTCGCGCTCGGCTACACCGTCGAAGGCCACGTCGTCGACACCGCGGGCTCGCCGGTCGCCGGCGCGTACGTGGCGCTCGACAACCTTCCGCTCCCGTTGCGCGGCGACATGGCGGCGAACAATTCGCGCGGCGGAGCCTCGAACGAACGCGGCGACTTCCGCATCGACGTTCCGATTCCGGCGGGGACGTGGACGGTCGACGCGCGCGGCCGCGGCTTCAGACTCGTCTCGCCCGACTCGGTGACGGTCGCCGAACGCTCCGGTGCTGCGTTTGTGACTGTCGTCATGCGCGCGATGCCCTCGATCTCCGGCGTCGTCGTCGACGACACGGGCGCGGGTGTCGAGGACGCGTACGTGATGGTCGAGATGCACGGGTCGGGGCGGATGGCGTCGGCGTGGACGCGCGACGACGGCAGCTTCACGATCCATGCGGTGACCGACGAGCTCGCACCCGCTCGGCTGACGATCGACGACGCGGGCACTTGCGAGCCGCTCGCCGAACCGACGCAACCCTACGAGTGGGGCACGAAGGACATCCGCATCGAGCTGCGTCGTGCGCGTTCGTTCCAGCTCGTCGTCGTCGAGCAGGACACCGGCGCTCCCGTCGAGGACTACGCGGTCGAGTGCGCGTTCCAAGAAAACGAATGGAACACCCACGGCGACGTGCGGCTCGGCGGCCGACATCCGGCTGGTCGCATGACGGTCGACGGAGTGCGGCGCGGAGTCAATCGTGTCAGTGTCGTGCCCACGAATCCGCTGCTCGTGCAAGACGCGCCGGTGGTGCTCGAAGTGAGCGACGGCGAGATCCCCGAAGTGCGCGTCGCGCTGCTGCGTTCGAAGATCGGAACGGTGCGCGTCGTCGACGCGTCTCGGCGTCCGGTCGAGGGCTCGCGCGTCGAACTCGTGAGCTTGGCCGATGAGCCCTTCGACGCGGACAGCTTCGTCGTCGGCAAGCGCTCGGGCGGTTCGTATTCCAGCGACCCGGGCGCCTTCCATACGGTCGTCGGCGATGCGCTCAGTGACGACCATGGCCTGGCGCGTGTGCGGATTCCTTTCGCGAGCGCGAAGCTCGGCCTGCGGGTCACCGGAGACTCACACCTCACGACCGTGATGAGCGACGTGAAGCTCTCGTCCGACGCCGAGCCGTTGGAAGTCGTCGTCGGCCCCGGCGCTCGAATCACGGGCACGGTGCACTTCGTCGGCTACGCGAACACCGAACTCGGCCTCGCGTTCGCGCGCGACGGCCACGATTCGAACGGCGAGGAACCGAACGCGACGATCGGCGCCGACGGCGCGTTCGAGAGTCCGCGGCTCGTGCCCGGCACGTACTCGCTCTTCCTCTCGCTCGACCATCACGAGACCAGCGAACACGGCGGCAGCAGTTGGAAGTTGCACCTCGAACCGGCGCTCGGCGTCGTCGTCGCGCTCGACGATCGGACGACTAGCGTCGAGCTCGACGCAGCGCCGCTCGCGCCCGGCGCAGTCGTCGGGACGATCCTCTTGAACGGCGCGCCGTTCGGTGAATGCCGCGTGTACTTGGTGCGCGACGGCGCGCGCTTCGGTCAGTTCGTGCCGAACGCGGAGGGACGCTTCGAAGCGAGCGGCCTGCCGCCCGGAACGTGGAGCGCCGAACTCGTCGTCGGCGACTTCAAGGCGCGCGAAGGCGATCGGATCTTCTCGGACGCGACGTTCGAGCTCGCGCCCGGCGGCAAGGTCACGCGCGACTTCGCGTTCGAGCGCCGGAAGATCACGTTGCGCGTCCTGCAAGCCGACGGCGTCACGCCGCTCGCCGACACCACGGTCGGAATCGATTTCGTTCGGCGCGGTCAGATCATCGAGCGCGGTACCGACGCGAACGGGATCCTGATCCTCGATCCCGCCCCGACGGGTTCCGTGCGCTTCTACGCGAAAGGACTCTTCGCCGGCCCGGTCGAGTTGCCGACCGCGGACGACGGCCGAGCCTTCGACGTGGTCCTGCGCGGGCCCTGAGCTCCCGCCGCGCGCGAAACACGGTTCTGCATTAGTTCGAACACGGATCGCGGACTTCGGGCGTTACCTTCACGCTCGCGTGTCGTCCTTTCCTACACAGGAGTGATCCGATGTTCATTCGATTCGTGCTCGCATGCAGCGCTCTGCTGCCGTTCCTCCCCGCCGCGTCCGCTCAAACGCCGACGAAGGCCGAGATCCAGGCGACGTTGACGGTCGGCATGAACGCGCCGCCGCTCTCGCCCGCGAAGTGGGTGAAGGGCGCGCCGGTCGCGAACTTCGAGAAGGGCAAGGTCTACGTCGTCGAGTTCTGGGCGACGTGGTGCGGGCCGTGCATCGCAAGCATGCCGCACCTCTCCGAACTCCAACACACGTACGCCGCGAAGGGCGTGACGGTGATCGGGATGACCAGCCTCGACAAGCTCGGCAACGATCTGCCCGCGGTCGAAACGATGGTCACGGCGAAGGGCGACGGCATGGGCTACACCGTCGCGTGGGACACCGAGCGCCAGACCGCCGACGCGTACATGAAGGCGGCGGGCCGCAACGGGATCCCGTGCTCGTTCCTCGTCGATCAGAACGGCAAGCTCGCGTACATCGGCCACCCGATGAACCTCGACGTGCCGCTGCGCCAAGTCGTCGCCGGCACGTGGGACATCGAGAAGGGCAACGCGATGATCGCCGAGGTCGACGGCAAGATGAAGGAGGTCTACAAGCTCATGCCGAGCGATCCGAAGGCTGCGCTGACCAAGCTCGCCGAGGTGGAGACCAAGTACGGCGAGCTCGCGGGCCACAACGATTCGTTGCGCTTCGATCTGTTGCTGCGCGCGAAGGACTTCGCCGCCGCGTACACGCTGGGCGGCAAGCTGGTCGACAACGCAATCGCTGCCAAGAACGCGGCCGAGCTCAACGCGATCGCGTGGCAGATCGTCGATCCGGACGCCAAGCTCGAGAAGCGCGACCTCGACCTCGCGCTGCGCGCCGCCGAGAAGGCGGTCGCGCTCACCAACGAGAAGGACGGCTCGATCCTCGACACGCTCGCGCGCGTGCACTTCACGAAGGGCGACGTCGCGAAGGCGATCGAGCTCCAGACCAAGGCGGTCGCGAACTCGACCGGCGAGATGCAGAAGGAGCTCGAGAAAGTCCTCGCCGAGTACAAAGGCAAGAACAGCCAGTAGGAACGACCTCGTTCGCGAACTCGCGCCCGCTCCTCGACCGCGTCATGGGGCGGGCGCGTTCGTTCGAGCGTTCCAACGTGCGGTCGGACGGAAATTCCGTCGTCACGGCCGACCCCGCGACCGCCCGCGACTCGAGTTCAGGCAGGCTTCAGCTTGGTCGCGCTAGAGTGAGACCGTGGGCAGAGCGCGTGGTTCGCTCTCGAAGCGCGCCAAACGGCCTCCGAGATCGTAGTGAGAGTCCTGATCGTCGAAGACTATGCGCCATTGCGCGGCTCGCTCGCCAAGGGGCTGCGCGAAGCCGGCTATGCCGTCGACGTCGCGGCCGACGGTGAGGTCGGGCTGTGGCACGCGATCGGGGAAGACTACGACACGATCGTCCTCGACTTGATGTTGCCGAAGCTCGACGGCCTGACCGTGCTCGAGCGGATTCGTCAGGCCGGCAAGGAAGCGCCCGTGCTGATCCTGACCGCACGAGATGCCGTGAAGGATCGAGTTCGCGGACTGGAGGCCGGCGCCGACGACTATCTGGTGAAACCGTTTGCGCTCGAAGAACTGCTGGCGCGCGTGCAGGCGCTTTGCCGCCGCGCCTACGGCAAGAAGCAAACGCGCCTCGCCATCGACGACCTCGTAATCGACACGCTGGCGCGCGCGGTGAG
>JAIOPM010000017.1 GCA_021413885.1 Planctomycetota bacterium | reverse complement strand
CGGATGGCGCTCGCGGAACCACGCGACGTCGCGCGCGTCCGCCGCCCACAGCCCGGTGCGAAACGTCGTCGACGCCGCGCAACGCTCGACCGTGTCGTCGAGCATCGCCTGGGCGAGTTCGGTCGCGCGCCCGGGCCCGAGCACCGGATGCAGACGCGTCTTCACTTCGCCCGGCCGCGGACGCTTGGTGAAGATCGCGGTCAACGCGCTGTCGTATCGTCCGCTCACGCTTGCCTCCGCCGCGAAGGCGAACCTAGCGCGCGGCTCGACGCGGAACGAGTCGACGGTGCGCAATCCGACGCGCGGATCCGCGTTGGAAGACGAGCGCTCGCTCCACGGCCTCGACGGATTACGATCTGCGCATGCTGCGCACCGTCCTTCGCCTCGTCGTTTCCACCGTCGTCCTCGCCGCCGTCGCCGTCGCTCAAGCGAGCGAACTCAACGTCGCGGGCGAGATCCAGAGCAGCGTCCGCGCCCTGCGCGCGACGCAGGATCAGGTCACCGGCGCGTACGGCGGCGGCGTCGCGGGCACCGCGTGGGCCCTTCGCGCGTTCGCCGAATGCCCCGATCGCTACCGCCCCGGCGACGGACCGTTCGTGCGACGCGCGATGGAGTTCTTGGTGTCGAAGCAGAACCGCGCGGGCTCGATCGCCGACACGGACGCGAACGGCCAAGTCCAAGACGAGCAAACTCGCCTCGCCACCGCGGCACTGACGGCGCTCGCCGACGGCAGCGTGCAGAAGGCGTTGGCGCACGCGCTCGAGCATCTCGGCAAGGACGGCTTGAAGGGGCCGGGGTGGGATGCGGAAGGGGAGCCCGAGTCCGCGGAGCAGGGGCTCGCCACGGCGACCGCGCTCCTCGCGAAGCGCGGCGCCGACAAACTCTTCGACGGACCGCGCGGCAAGGTGATCGAGACGGCGAACGCGATCATCACGCTCTCGAGCTGCGAACGCGTGATCTCGAAGTCCAAGAAGAAGGCCGAGCCCAAGCCCACGAACTCACTCCCGCCGTTCGCCCCCGCCGACCGCGCGGCAGCTCTCGCCGCGATCGACTCCGGCGCGAAGTTCTTGGCGAGCGCGGGTCCCGACGGCAAGTTCGGCGCGCCCGGAGCACCCGACGCCGGCATCAGCGCGATGTGCCTCGCCGCGCTGCTCTCCGCTCCCGCGCCGCGCGATGCGAAAGTGCAGGCCTCGATCGACGACGGCTTGAAATGGCTGGTGTCGTTGCAGAAGCCCGACGGCGCGATCCACGACGGCAAACTCGCGAACTACGTCACCAGCGCGTCGTTGATGGCGCTCTCGCGCGCGAAGCGTCCCGGCGACAAGGAGGTGATCGCGCGTGCCCGCGGTTTCCTGCAGACGTTGCAAGCCGACGAAGGCGACGGCTACAGCGAAGGGGATCGCTACTACGGCGGCATCGGTTACGGCTCGACGGAGCGTCCCGACCTCTCCAATCTGCAGATGGCGCTCGAGGCGCTGCACGACTCCGGTCTGTCGAAGGACGACCCGACGTTCCAGAAAGCGATTCGTTTCCTGCAACGTTGTCAGAACCGTTCGGAGACCAATGACGTCTCGATCGTCGACGGCAAGTTGACGATCGTCGCCGGCGACGACGGCGGCGCGAGCTACGCGCCCGGCGATTCGAAGGCGGGCTTCGTCGAACTGCCGGACGGGCGCAAGCTCCCGCGTTCCTATGGGTCGATGACCTACGCTCTCCTGAAGTGCATGGTCTTCGCCGGCCTCGGAAAGGATGACCCGCGCGTGCAGGCGGCGTTCGCTTGGTGCCGGACGAACTACACGCTCGACGTCAACCCCGGCTTCGTGTCCGGCGTCGACCCGACGGCGGCGTACCAAGGACTCTTCTACTACTTCCACACGATGGCGCGTGCGCTCGATGCCGTGGGCGAAGAGACGATCGTCGACGGCGCGGGCAAGTCGCATCCGTGGCGCGCGGAGCTCTGCGGACGGCTCGTGTCGATGCAGAGCAAGCTCGACAAATCCTGGGTCAACACGAATTCGCCGCGTTGGTACGAGGGCAATCCGTTGCTTGCGACGAGCTACGCGTTGCTCGCACTCGAGGCCGCGTTGCCGAAGGCGCCTTGAGATGAGCGTGCGTGTTTTCCGCGTCGGCGCGCCGGCGTCGACGCGTTGGGTGATCGAAGTCGACGGCAAGAGCTTCGACCTCTCGGGCTGGCTCGCAGAGCACGGGCGCGAGGCCGACGCCGGACTCGCGTCGCTCTTCGCGCGCGGCTTCTTCGAACGGCGCAACCTCGAGCGGGTGATCGCGACACTCGCGCCGACGTCCGCGCCGGACGACGTGCTCGTGCCGGTCGAGCCGCGCGATGTCGGCAAGGTCCTCGCGCTCGGGAAGAACTTCAAGGAACACGCGGCGGAGTTCGGCGAGCAAGTGCCCGAGGAACCGCTCTTCTTCAACAAGCTGCCCGAGACGCTCGTCCCCCACAACGCGACCGTCGCGCCGCCCGCGTGGTACGGCGAACGTTTCGATCACGAGGCCGAGCTGTGCGTGATCGTCGCGCGCGGCGGCAAGTCGATCCCCGCGGCGCGCGCGCTCGAACACGTCGGCGGCTTCACGGTCGCCAACGACCTCACGCTGCGTTCCATGCAGGGCCAGGACCGCAACAAGAAGTACCCGTGGTTCCGCGCGAAGAACTTCGACGGCGCGTGTCCGCTCGGGCCGTGTTTCGTGCCGCGCGATTTCTTCGACCTCGCCGACGCGCGCGTCGAAGCACGCGTCAACGGCGTGCTGCGTCAGAGCGCTTCGACGAAGGACTTCGTCGTCGACGTCGCCCATGCGATCGAGTTCGTGTCGAACCACCTGACGCTCGCGCCGCTCGATCTGATCCTGATGGGCACGCCGTCGGGCGTAGGGCCGCTGGTCGACGGCGACGAAGTGATCTGCAGCGTGCAGGGCATCGGCGAGCTCGTCACGCGCATCGCGCGGCCGGCCGCCAAGGCTTGAGTCAGGGCGAGAAACCGCCGCCGACCTCGAGGTTGGCGCCGGTGACGTAGCTCGCTTCCGCCGACAGCAACCATGCGACCGCCGCCGCGACCTCGTCCGGCCTGCCGAAACGTCCGAGCGGAATCTTCGCGACCCACTTCGGATCGAACGTCTCGTCGGCCGCGTGCGGATGCGGGATCTGGCCGGGCGAAACGACGTTGACGCGCACGCCGTACGGTCCTTCCTCGACCGCGAGCGAACGCGCGAGCACGATCAACGCCGACTTCGCCGCCGCGTACGCCGCCATGCCGCGTTTCGCGCGCAGGCCGTCGAGGCCGGCGCAGCCGAAGAGCACCAGCGCACCTTTCGACGCGCGCAACGACGCGCGCGCGGCGCGGGCGACGAGGAAGGCGCTCTCGACGTTGTTCGCGAAGAGGCGTCGCAACGTCGCGGGCTCGAGTTCGACCAACGCGCCGTGTTCGTACTCGCCGACCGCGTGGACGACGTGATCGAGGCGTCCTTCGCGCGCGATGATCGTCTCGACGAGGTCGCGGAGGTCGGTCTCGTTCTCGCAGTCGCAGCGCAACGCCTGCTCGCCGAACTCGGTGACGAGCGCGCGCGAACTCTCGTTCTCGCTGCGCCACGCCACGTAGACGTCGTCGCCGCGAAGGCGCAATGCGCGAGCGACCGCGAGCCCGAGCCCGCGCGCTCCGCCCGTGACCAACGACACTTTCTCCGTCATCGCGTCAGCCTAGCAAGGCGCGTCGAAGCGCCGAAAGACGCACGCTCCTCCGCGGCCGAGACCGGGTGCTAGACTCCAACGCGATGAGCTCAATCCCGAAGTTCCGCTTGCGCCGCGTCGCGACGTGGTCGGGCCGAGCCCCGCGCATTCCGCGCGAGCTGCTGACGTTTGGCTGGCTGTCGGTCGTGCTCCAACTCGCGCTCGCGATCTTCTTGACGGTCCAAATCGTGAGCGAGAGCCTGGCGCCGTCGACCGGCCTCGCGGTCGCGTACCTGCTGATCAGCGTCGTGCGCGACGTGCGACCGCTTCGGCTCGGCCGAGGACGCTCGCGCACGACGTACGTCTCGGTCGGCTGGGTGCTCGTGTGCTGCGGCAGTGTGGTCTTCCTCACGAACGCGATCGAGTGGATCCGCTACGCCGCCGACGGAAGCGCCGCGTTTTCGATCCGCATGTGGATCCTCGTCGTCAGCGGCGCCGCGTTCGCGCTCGGCCTTCGGCTCGTCGTGTTCTGCCGAAGCACGGAAGCCCGGGCCTACTTCACGCACTACGAGCGGCGCGAGCTGCGGCGCAAGCGCCTGACGAAACGCTTCTCGCGCGCCGCCGTCGCGCAGACCTGACCGAGTTCAGCGCACCGCGCCGACGCGGTCGAACGGCCACAGGCGCACTTCGACGCGACCGCGCAGGTACTCGGCCGGAACCTGGCCGAAATCGCGACTGTCGGATGAACGCGGGCGGTTGTCGCCGAGCACGAAGTAGTGCGCCGGCTTGACGCGCGTCGCGAGGCGCGAGAGCGGATCGGTGTCGACGACGTACGGCTCGTCGAGCGCGACGCCGTTGACCCACACGCGACCGGATTCGATCACGACTTCGTCGCCGGGGAGACCGATCACGCGCTTGATGTAGTCGACGCTCGGATCGAGCGGGTACTTCAGCACGACGACGTCGCCGCGTTGGATCGCGCCGAACACGTACGCCCACGGATCGATCACGATGCGATCGCCGTCGTGGATGCCGGGGTTCATCGAGCTCCCGCGCACCACCGACAAATTGAAGAGCAGGAAGTGCGCGACGGTGAACGCGAGCACCGATTGAACGAGGAACGCGACGCTGACGCGGGTCGCGAAGAGCGAACGGAAGCGCCGCAGGAAACTCGACGTCGACGAGCGTCGCGCGGGCGACGGCAGCAGCTCGAGCGGCACCGGCGGATCGAAGAGCTGACGCTCGGTGTCAGGTTGAGCGACCGGCACCTCGAACAGCATCGTCAGCGACGGCGCTCGGGCCGTCTCCGCCGGCAGCGCCGACGCCGGAGTCGAGGCCTCGACGCTCGTATCCCCGCCCGCGTCGACCTCGGCTTCTCGCATGCTGGGTCCTATCGGGAGCGAACGGGCTCCGCCCTTAGACGACGTCGTCGCGCAAGAGGCGCGCAAGGAGCGTTTCGCCGAGCCCGTCGAGGCCGTAGCCTCTCCGCCCATGCGTCGATCGACGGTTTCGCGCTCGCCTTCGCGCCGGATGCGCGGCGTGCGCTCGCTTGCGCTGCTGCTCACGGCGTCGTTCCTCGGCTGCGCGGCTCCCGAATCCGGGTCCGCGGCTCGCGCGAGCGACGCGCTTCCGTCGCTGGAGGACATTTTTTTCCTGCCGGGAGCCCAAGGCCGACCGCCGGCGCTCGAGTCGCTTTCGGCCGACGGCACGTGGGCGTTCGTGAGGTGGTCACCGCTCACGGTAGACGCGAAGGGCGAACGCAAGTTCGACGACTCCGACGCGCTGAAGCTCGTGCGCACCGATCGCGCCGTGTCGTCCGACGGCGTCGGCGAGTCCGCGCGCGAGTTGTTCGCGCTGCTCGGCGCCGCGACCGACGCGAAAGAGAAGGAGCCGACTCCGCTGCGCGCGTGGAGTCGGCACGGACATCGTCTCGCGCTCGCGCGCGACGCGGAACTGTGGATCCTCGACGCGGCGCCGAACACGACGTCCGCCGCCGATTGGCGTGCGCGTCGGCTCCACGTCGAGGCGAAGGAAGACACGGAGTCGAAGACGCCGCGGCTCGAGCACGTGCACTCGCTGCACTTCTCCGACGACGATCGCGAGCTCGAAGTCGACGACGGCAAGGAGACGTACGCGTTCCCGATCGCGGAGGAGCTCGACGCGATCGTCGAGGTGCCGCTCGACGGCGCGCGGCTCTTGACCGGTGAATTGGAGCAAGCGACCGGCGATGTCGAGCTCTCGCGAGATCGTTCGGTCGCGTTCTCGGCGCGCGGGCTCTTCGAGCTCGAACCAAAGGAACCCGCGGCCGACGACGAACAACCGAAGCCGCCGAAGGCCAAGGCGCAGATCCTGTTCGTGCGCGAGCACCGCGTCGTCGCGCTCGAAGGCTTTTCCGAAGCGGAGAACCGCGAGCGCCCGTCGCTCTCGCCTGACGGCCGTTTCGTGGTCGCGGAAATCGTCGACCGCGAGAAGGAGCCCGACCGCCAGATCATCCCCGACTACCTCTCGACGCGCGTCAGCACGCACGAAGCGCGCCGCGAACGCGCCGACGATCTCGTCCCGGCGCGCAAGGTGTGGCTGTGGAACACGAGCGACGGTTCTCGCAGCGAACTCGAACCGACCGGCGGTCCGCTGCGCGAGACGACGCAACTCGGTTGGTCGCGCGATCCGGCGGCGGGCGCGCTGTGCGTGTTCACGCGGGTCAGCGAGGATTGGAAGACGTTCGAGATCTGGCGCTGGACCGAGAGCGGACTCGGATTGCTCTTCAGCGACCGCGATCCCGACTGGTACGAAGGTCCGGCGGTCGGTGCGCGTTGGAGCGGCGACGGCACGCGTCTGATCGTCGGCTCCGAGGCGACGTCGCGTTCGTCGACGCCGGGACGGTGCCAGCTCTTCTCGCTCGACCCGACGACCGGCGTGTTGCGCCAACTGACCAACGTCCGAGGCGAAGTCGATTCGTACGATCTCGCGCGCGACGGTTCGCTCGCGTTCCTCGCGAGCGACGGCGATCCCACGCGGCGCGTGCTCGGCTTCTGCAACGCGGCGTTGGTGCGCGGCGAAGCGGGCGCGAGCGCCTTCCTCGTCCCGACGCCGAAGGGCTTCGCGAGCGCGCTGTCGATCGGCGACGACGGCGGTCGCGCCGTCTTCCGGCACCAGACGATCGGCATGCCGGCGGAATTGTGGTCGGTCGCGCTGCGCGACGACGCGCGCGCCGTCCAGCTCTCGCGCACCGCGCCGGCGGCGTTCGTCGAACGGCCGCGCATCCTGCCGCAGGTCTTCACCGCGCGCGAGAAGGGCGGCCCCGAAGTCTGGAGCCACGTCTACCTCCCGCGCTCGACGACGCTCGACCATCCCGATCGCCAGCGGCCGTGCGTGCTCTTCATCCACGGTGCCGGTTACCTGCAGAACGTCACCGACTCGCTGACCGAGTACGAGCCGAACCTCACCTTCCACTCCAGGCTCGCCGAGCAAGGCTACGTCGTCGTCGACGTCGACTACCGCGGCAGCTCGGGCTACGGCCGCGCGTTTCGCGGCGACGTGCACGATCGGCTCGGCGAACTCGAGCTCGTCGACCTGCACACGGTGCTCGATGCGCTCGACGCGCGCGGCGTGATCGATGCGCGACGCGTCGGTTGCTACGGCGGTTCGTACGGCGGCTTCCTGACGTTGATGGCGCTCTTCACCGAGCCCGGTCGTTGGCGTTGCGGCGCCGCGTTGCGTTCGGTGACCGATTGGCGCAGCTACCATCCGTCGTACACGCAGCCGCGGCTCGGACGGCCGTCGCAGAACGAAGCGGTCTACAAGAAGTGCTGCCCGATCGACTTGGCGGAGGGCTTGCGCGATCCGCTGCTGATCCTGCACGGTATGCAGGATTCGAACGTCTTCGCGCAGGACTCGATCCGTCTCGTCGAGAAGCTGATCGACCTCGGCAAGGAGTTCGACGTGATGCTCTACCCGAGCCAAGATCACGCGTTCACCGACGGTCGACACTGGGTCGACGAATACCGCCGCATCGAAGCGTTGATGAAGGGTCACCTCGGAACACCATGAACGACGCGCGCTCTCACGCTCACGGACGACGGGACTTCTTGGCCTTCGGCGCCGGCGCGTTGGGCGCGGCGTCGATCGCGTGCCAGGCGACAAACGTCTCGAAGGAGCGCCTCGCGAGCGTCGAACGCGCGTCCGAGCTCGATCGACTGTTCGCGGACCTCGTCGACCAGACGTCGAGCGTCGAGCCGATTCGTCCTGAAGAGCGCGTCGGCCGTCGCGCGCGCGCGGCGCGGTTGCTGGGCGAATTGGGCCTCGATGCGTTGCTCGTCGAAGGCGGTGCGACGTTCTCGTACCTGACCGGCCTGTCGTGGTGGCCGTCCGAACGACTGTTCGCGTTCGTCCTGCTCGCCGACGGCTCGCACTTCTGGCTGTGCCCGGCGTTCGAGGCGGAGAAAGCGCGCCTGAAGTTGCGCCGTGACGACACGCTCGGCGAAGACGTCGTCGTGTGGCAAGAACACGAGTACGCGTGGAAGCCGCTCGCCGCCGAGCTCGCGCGCCGCCGCGTCGAACGCGTCGCCGTCGATCCGGCCGCGCGCTTCTTCGTCGTCGAGAACCTCGCCGACGCTTTCGGTCGCGAACGCGTCGTCGGCGCGGGCAAGTTGATCGGACGCTTGCGCGGCGTGAAGGACGCGCACGAGCTCGCGATCCTGCGCCGCGCGAGCGAGCTGACGCAGCAAGCCCTCGTCGCCGTCGCGCCCCACCTGCGACCGGGCATGAACGGCGCCGAGATCAGCGAGCTCGTCCAACACGCCGAACGTCGTCTCGGCCTCACGAATCCGTGGGACCTGTCGTTGGTCGGTCCGCTCGCCGCGTACCCGCACGGCGAGGACAAGAGCGCGAAGCTCGAGGCCGGACAGTTCGTGCTCGTCGACACCGGCGGCACGTTGCACGGCTATCAATCCGACACGACGCGCACGTGGTGTCCGGTCGGCAAGCCCGGCGAGCGCGAGTTGCGCGCGTGGACCACGGTGCGCGACGCGCAGCTCGCTGCGTTCGACGCGATCCGTCCCGGCGCGCGCTGCGCCGACGTCGACCGCGCGGCGCGCGAGACGATCGAGCGCGCGGGCTACGGCTCGGGCTACACCGCGCTCACCCATCGCCTCGGCCATGGCATCGGCATGGAAGGCCACGAAGCGCCGTACTTCGACGGCGGCAGCGACGTGTTGCTCGAGAGCGGCATGACGCTCTCCGACGAGCCCGGCATCTACGTGCTCGGCGCGTTCGGCGTCCGCCTCGAGGACGTCGTCGCCGCGACCGACACCGGCGCCGACCACTTCGGGAAGTGGCAGTCGGACCCGTCGTCGCCGGCTTGACGCGTCGAAAGTCCCGAGTCGGGACCTCGGGAAGTGACTGCCCCGGGCTCACTTAGCTCGGCCCTCCCACGTCGAACACCCAAGTCGGCCCCACGCCGGGACACCGGGGCGGAGAACGAGCGGTCCCCAACGAACGGCTCGCCGTTCAGGAGCATCCGATGAAGAGCGCCAGTTCTCAGACCGTGGCGCGCGCGTTCGAGGTCGCCTTCCTGGTCGTGTTGGTGCTCGCCGAGATCACCTTCATGATGGGCGGCTGGTGGGTGTGGCTCGAGTACACGCAGTCGCACTCGTAGCGCGGTGGTGCCGCGCGCGCGGCGGTGACACAATCCCGCTCGCCGCAAACGCGCCGACGAAGAGCTCTCCCGCGCGCGAATGCGTCGCGCCGCGCAGCCCGAAGAGCGACGTCGAGTTCCGCGCGCGGTCAGGTTCCCGATGATGCTCTCGCTCGCCCTCGCTCTCGCACAATCCCCCGCGCCCGCCCTCGACGCGCCGCAATGCGTCGACGATTTCGTCGCGGCCGTCGCCGCGTGGGTCGACGAGAAACCCGACGCGTCGCTCGCGAAGATCCGCGAGTCGTTCTCGGCCGACATGCGCACCGCGTTGTCGGAGAAGGCGATCGACGGCGTCATACTCGGCTTGCGCGACTCCGGCGACGTGCGCGCGAGCGTGGTCGAGGCGAAGACCGAAGGCACGACGCGCGTGTGGAGGCTGCTGCTCGAGCAGGAGCACACGCTGTGGATCACGACCGTCGCGCTCGACGTCGAGGATCACGTCTCCGGTTGGTGGGTGCAGCCCGCGCCGCGGTTGCAATCGCGCGCGGAGCTCGATGCCGAGACCGCGGCGCTCGCCGGCGACGTCGGGCTCTCGATCGAGATCTTCGACAGCGCCCAGAAGCGGCTCGACGGCCTCGAGGTCGAGCGCGGGCGTCAACTGTTTCCGCTCGGCTCGATCTTCAAGCTCTACGTGCTCGCGGAGCTCGCGCGCCAGGTCGATCTCGGGTTGCGTTCGCTCGACGACGAGCTGACGGTCGAGGAAGCGAAGAAGAGTCTGCCGTCGGGCGAGATGCAGAAGCTCGCCGACGGAACGAAGGTCAAGCTACGCGACGCGGCGCGCGACATGATCCGCATCAGCGACAACACCGCGACCGATCACCTGCTGCACCTGCTCGGCCGCGACAAAGTCGAAGCCGGCCTCGACCATTGCTTCGTCACCGAGCCCGATCGGCTGCGTCCGTTCCTCTCGACGCTCGAGATGTTCGCGTCGAAGAGTTTGACCAAGGAACAGAACAAGGCGGTGTTCGGCATCGAGAAGCTCGACGACGTCGCCCGCGCGTGGCGCGACGCGACGCCGGACGCGCGTCGGGCGTGGCTCGTGAAGCTCGACGCGTTGATCGTCGACGGCGACGTGAAGAAGAACCGCAGCGGATTCGGCGTGCGCTACGGCCTGACGACGATGAACGCGCACCAACACGTCGAGATCGAGTGGCTCGTGCATCCGCGCGATGTCGTACACCTGGTCGCGGCGGCGCAACGGGGCGAGCTCTACACCCCGGGCGCGTCGAAGATCTTCCTCGAGTTCTACGCCGAGGGCGCGCCGATCTACGGCCTGCCCGGCGTCGTCGCGCACGGCTACAAAGGCGGCAGCGAGACCAACGTCTTCGCGCTGTCGACGCGCGTCGTGCTCGCCGACGGCAGGTCGGTGATCGCGTGCATCCAACGCTCGGGTTTCCCCGCGACCGACGCGAAGGCCGACGCTCAGACGATCGGCGTGTTCAACGGCTGGATCCGCAACTTCATCGAAGGCGATCCGAAGGCGGAGAGCCCGCCGGCCACGAAGAAGTAGCTCAGCCGTTGCGGCCGCGACGGGGCTTCTTGTTGCGGCCCTTGGCGAGCCACTTGCCGCTGTTCATCCCCATCTTGCGGATGCGCAAGCGACCGCTCGTGGGTCCCATGGTCTTGACTCGAGAACGCGCCATCTGATTCGCTCCGTACCGTTGCTTCGCTCGTGAAGGGCGAAGGTTGTACCCGACCTGCCGGGCCGGGGCAAGGCGGTCACTTCTTGTCGTCGAGGTAGCCGAGCCCGCGCAGCATGTCGGCGTCCTCCGCGCCCCGGAGCCCCTTCGACGAATCGTCGGCGTGCCAGGCCGCGCGCAGCGCTTCGAGGCGGGCCGACAGCTCGGCGACGCGCTCGGGGTGCGCCGCGGCGACGTCGTGCATGGCGTCGGGATCGGCGGAGAGGTCGAAGAGCTGCTTCGTCTCCTCGATCTTGTCCTTCACCGTCGCTCGCCGCAGCTCGAACTTCCAACCCTTCGAGTAGAGGCCGAGCTTGATCTCGTTCGGATCGCCGGTGTCGCGGTCCTCGACCAGGATCTCGCGGTTCGGATCGAGGGCGGTCGCGCCGAGCACGTCGACGCCGTTCATGTCCTTCAACGGCTCGAGGCCCGCGAGCCCGAGCACCGTCGGCGCGACGTCGACGTTCGAGACCGGCAGCGCGCTCGTGGTCGCCGGCTGCGCGCCGCCCGGGGGCCGCACCATGAACGGGATGTGGACCTGGCACTCGAGGATGTCGTGGTGCTCGTACAGCCCGCCTTCGCCGAACGCTTCGCCGTGATCGGAGACCATCACGACGGCGGTGTTCGCGCGCGGCAGGTCGAGGTGCCCGAGGAAGTTCTCGACCGCGTGGTCGAGCTCCCACAGTTCGCCGTCGTAGAGCTCGGTGACGTGACGATCGTCCGCGGCGTTCGGCTTGTAGTGCTTCGGGTAGCGATCGCTGCGCTCGAGGAAACCGTCGACCGGCCCGTCGTACGGCTCGACCCAACGACCGACCGCGTCCGCCGCCGGCAGGTACGGCCAGTGCACGTCGTAGAGGTTGACGAAGCAGAACCACGGACGCGGATCGTCGGACGCGATCCACGACGCGGCGTGGTCGAGCACTTCGCTCGCCGGCCGTTGGTAGTCCTGGATCCAGTGCGGATTGCCGTTGTGCGAGAGCGCGGGGACGAACTTCGCGAGCACCGACTGGAAGTCGTGCACCATCGCCCACGCGTGCGTGTCGCACACCGGCGGATCGACTTGGTCGTCCCAGCGCTCGAACGCGAACGCGGTGCCGGTGCGCGCGCGCAACACGTCGGTGCCGACGAAACCGCCGGTGCGATAGCCCGCTTCGCGCAAGAGCTTCGCGATCGACGGCGTGCGCGTCGGATTGATCGTCTGGTTGAGCAGCCGCGCGCCGTGGTGCGACGGATACGTGCCCGTCAACATCGAGAGGTGCGACGTCAGCGTGTAGCGCGACGCCGAACGCGCTTGCGTGAACACCACCGACTCGCCGGCGAAGCGCGCGAGGTTCGGTGTCGTTTGACGGTCGTAGCCGTAGATGCTCAGGTTCTTCGCGCGCGTGGTGTCCCACACGAGCAAGAGGATGTTGGGCTTCGCCGCGTTCGCGCCCGACGCGTGCACGGTGTTCGCGTGCGGAGCTTCGTCGTGGAACGACACGCAACCGCCGACGGCGAGAGCCGCGAGGAAGAGCGGCGCGGCGACCGCGACGAGCGAAACGTGCGCGAGCAGACGCGGCACGAAACGTTGGACGAGCAATAGCCCGACGACGATCCCCGCGATCTGCAACCACGGCCACGGCGTCGCGAGCTCCCCCACGCTGCCGTACAGATTGGTGTAGACGTCGAGCCGCGCGTGAGCGAGCACCGGCAACGCGACGAGGCAGGCGAAACCGACCGCGTCGGCCGCACGGTCCTCCGCCGCGGTTTCCGCGCGCGCGAGGCTCCGCAGCGGACGTTGCAGCAACCGCGCGAACGGCCACGCGAGCACGGCGAGGATCCCCCAGAGCAGCCACGCTTGGCCGAAGAGCGCGAGCTCCGCCGGCCGGTGATCGAACTCGTGCCGCACGCACAGCGTGTCGAGCGCCGCCGCGACGATGGAGATCACGGGCAGTGACTTGAGGCGCGTGGACATCGAGCGTTGGAATCGACCTTCGACGCGCGGAACTTGCGCGGCGCCCGATGTTCGCGCGCCGCGCGGACTTTTCCAAGCCCGCGCCCGTCGATCGAAGCGCACCGGCGACTGCTATCCTTCCGCGTATGACGCGGCGCATCTTCATCGGCGACATCCAGGGCTGCCGCGCCGAGCTCGAGGAGCTCGTCGAACTCGTCGCCTTCGATCCGGCGCAAGACGTGCTCGAGCCGGTCGGCGACCTGGTCAATCGCGGCCCCGATTCCCTCGGCACGCTGCGTTTTCTGCGCGACCTCGGCGCGGGCGGCGTGCTCGGCAACCACGACCTGCACCTGTTGCGCGTCGCGAACGGTCTGCGCAAGCGGCGCGAGGCCGACACGTTCGACGACGTCCTCGCGGCGCCGGATCGCGAAGAGTTGCTCGCGTGGCTCGCCGCGAAGCCGTTCGCCAAGACGTGGGCCGACGTGATCCTGGTCCACGGCGCGTTGCACCCGGCGTGGCGCGATCCGTTGATCGAGCTAGCGGGCCTCGATCCGTTGACCGCCGACGCGAAGAGCGACTTCGCGACGCGCGCGCGCTACTGCGCGAGCGACGGGGTACGGCCCGAACGCGACGATCCGCCGCCGCCCGCGCCGTTCGCGCCGTGGTTCGAACACTGGCTCGCCGCGAAGCGCGATCCGCGGACGATCGTCTTCGGACACTGGGCGATGCTCGGGCTCGTCGTGCGTCCGGGTCTGCGCGGGCTCGACACCGGTTGCGTGTGGGGCAAGCAACTGACCGCGTGGATCGCCGAGGAAGATCGACTCGTCCACGTTCCCGCGCGTCGCCGCTACGCCGACTTCGGCGCGAATTGAAACGATGAAGATCCTCGGACTCGCGTGCGTCGCGCTCTTCGCTCTCCTGCTCTACGGCATCGTCCGCGCGAGCTTCGTCGAGAACGTGCTGGTCGGCGGCGAGCGCCTGATCCGCGATCCATGGGGCCTTGCGACGTTGGTCGACGCGTACTGCGGCTTCTGCGTCGCGAGCGTCTGGATCTGGGCGGTCGAGCCGAAGAAGTCGGTCGCAGTCGCGTGGATCGTCGCGTTGATGTTGCTGGGCAACTTGGCGTCGCTCATGTGGCTCGGCCTGCGTCTGCGACGCGCGCGGTCGCTCGCCGAAGCGGTGGGAAGCGCGCATTGAGCGCACGCGCCGCGACGACGCACAACGCGAGCGCGACGGCCCAGGCGACGGCGAGGAGCGCGAGCGATCGCGCGCGCGGTTCGCCGAGTTCGAGCGCGCCGAGCTTCTCGCCCGAGACGTACGCGAGCGGCCCCGCGACCGCGCCGACGGCGATCGCGAGCTTCGGCCGCGCGAGCGACCACGCGAACGACGAGCCCAACGTCGTCGCGAAACCCGCCCACAGGCAGACGAACCACCATGGCGTCGCCCACTCGGCGAGGCGCGGCCCCGCGGCGCGGTAGACGCCGAGCGCGACTTCCGCGGAGTCGAGCGCGAAACCGCCGCTCGCGACCACGAGGACGAGCCACGCGTCGCGCCGGCGCGAGTCGGAGATCAGGAACGCGAGGCCGATGCACAGCGCGGCGCCGCCGAGAGCGTACGCGTGCTGCTCGCGCGCCGCGCCGAGGATGCACGCGAACCAGAGCAACTGGAACAGCGCGAAGTTGGCGACCTTCGCGAGCAACGCGCTACACCCGTTCCTTCCAACCGCGCGGCTTCGCGTAGACGAGCTGCACGACGCCGATCGAATGCTCGCGGAAACCGGCCTCGCAGTACGCGAGGTAGAAGTCCCAGAGACGCGTGAACTCGTCCGAGAAACCGAGGCGCCGCACGCGAGCGAGCTCCGCGCGGAAGCGTTCGCGCCAGAGCGCGAGCGTCGTCGCGTAGCTCGGCGAGAAGTCCAGCGCGCTCACTTCCTGCAAGTCGGTCGAGCGCGCGACCGCCGCGGCGATCGAACCGCGCGACGGCAGCTGGCTGCCGGGGAAGACGAAGTGTTGGATGAAGTCGACGGCGCGCAACGACTGCGCGTGGAGCGCGTCGCGAATCACGATCGCCTGTAACGCGGCGCGGCCGTGGGGTTCGAGCAGAGCCGACACCTTTGCGAAGTAGCCGTCGAGGAAAGCGTGGCCGACCGCCTCGATCATCTCGACCGACACCAGCTTGTCGAACCGGCCGTCGAGCTCGCGGTAGTCGCGCTCGAGCACGCTGATTCGCGACTCGAGGCCGGCGCGACGCACGCGCTCCACTGCGTAGTCGTGTTGCGCGCGGCTGATCGTCGTCGTCGTGACGTGGACGCCGTAGTGACGCGCGGCGTGCAGCGCGAGGCCGCCCCAACCGGTGCCGATCTCGAGCAAGCGCTCGCCGGGCTTCAGGTCGAGTTCGCGGCACAGGCGTTCCAACTTGCGCTCTTGGGCGAGCTCGAGGCTTTCGTCCTCCGACTCGAACAGCGCCGACGAGTACGTCATCGAGCGGTCGAGGAAGAGCTCGTAGAACTGGTTCGACAAGTCGTAGTGCGCGACGATGTTGCGCTTCGAGCCGTCGACCGTGTTCGCGCGCGAGCGGTGCGTCATGCCGATCAACCATTGACCGAGGCGCGCGAAGCCGCGTTCGAGCGAATCGAGCGCCTCGCGGTTGCGCACGAAGAGGCGCGCGAGCGCGACGAGGTCGTCCGAGCTCCAACGCCCCTGGATGTACGCCTCGCCCGCGCCGACCGAACCGAGCGCCGCGACCGCGCGCCACGTCTCGGCGTCGTGGACGTGCAGCGTCGCGCGCGGGCCGGTTCCGCGGCGGCCGAAGTCCGTGCGCGTTCCGCCTTCGACGATGGTGAGCTCGCCCTCCGCGATGCGCGCGAGCCGCGCGAACACGGCGCGCCGCGCGAGGCGCACCGCGAAGCCCTCCGACTTCACGCCGAAGGCGCGCGTCGGAGCCCGCACCGCGGCCGAGCCGCGCGCGTTCGGCGTTTCGAGCGGCGACTTCATCGCACGGAGGAGCTCGATCGTTCGGGCGTCGCAGGCGCGACGCGGTGTTTCGGATGCTCGTGGAAGCGCGCGCCCTTCCACTTGAGGCGCAACGCCTGCCAATAGATCGCGGCGAGCACGCCGACGCTCGAGAGCGGCGTCGCGAGCGCGAGCCGCGCCAGCCCGCGGCCGTCGAGCGCGCGACGGCGCACGGCCAACGTCGCGTCGAAGACGTGACGCTCGCCCTCGAAGCTCCGCATCGTCACCGCCAAGTCGTCACCCGGCGGCGTGAAGCGCCAGTCGTACTCGTGCTCCATCGGGAAGAACGGCGAGACGTGGAACTCCTTCGCGAAACGGAAGCGCCACGGCTCGCGCGCGGCGGCGTCGGACGTGCGAGCGAAGACATAGCAGTGTTGCTCGTTCCACGGCGTGTTGTTGATCTCGACGACGAGCGCTTCGAGCTCGCGATCGTCGGCGTCGAAGCAATAGTAGAAACTGACCGGGTTGAAGACGAAGCCGAGGATGCGCGGCTGCGTCAACAGACGCACCGGTCCGAGCGGTCGTTTGCCCGTGCGTTCTTCGACGAGCTCGCGCACGCAGTCCGCGAGCGGACGTTTCTCGTCACCGAGATGACCGCGCCGCGCGAACGAGTACGCGCCGAACACGCCGTGTCGCCACAGAAGTCGGCCACGGAAGACCGAGTCGAGTTCGTCGAGGTCGAGGTAGAGGAAGCCGACGCGGTACGCGAACGCGTGCACCGGCGTCCCGAAACGCCGATGACGCACCGAGCCGAAGTAGAGCGCGCTCTTCACGGCAGGAGCTCCAGGCCGAAGCCGCGCGCGACGGCGAGCGCACTGACGACCCCGTCCTCGTGGAAGCCGTTGCGCCAATACGCGCCGGCGAACCACGTGCGGCGCCGGCCCTGGATCTCGCTCGCGCGAGCCTGGGCGGCGACCGATCCGACCTGGAAGAGCGGATGGGCGTAGTTCATCCGCGCGAGGACGCGCTCGGGCCGGATGTCTTGATCGCGATTGAGTGTCACGCAGTACTGCGTATTCGCGGAGAACCCCTGGAGCAGATTCATCCAATACGTGACCGTCGCGCGACGGCCGGGCTCGCGCGGGAGGTGGTAGTTCCAACTCGCGCGCGCGAGCTTGCGGCGCGGCAGGCAGGCCGGATCCGTGTGCAGCAACGCGCTGTTCTCGGTGTACAGGAAACCGCCGAGGATCGCGCGCTCCTCGTCCGACGCGTCGGCGAGCAGCGCGAGCGTCTGGTCGGCGTGGGCGGCGAGCACGACGTGGTCGAACGCTTCGCCCTCGCCGCCGGCGGGCTTGACCAGGACGCGGTCGTCTTCGCGCACGACGCGCTCGACGGGCGTCGCGAGCCGAATTCGTCCGCGAAAGGACGAGATCAACTTCTCGACGTAGCGCGCGGAGCCGCCCTCGACCACGTACCACTGCGGCCGATCGTCGACTTCGAGGAAACCGTGGTTCGCGAAGAAGCGCGCGAAGAAGAGCGCCGGGAACTCGAGCATCCGCGCGGGCTCGGTCGACCAAACGGCGGCGCCCATCGGGATCAGGTAGTGCTCGACGAATTCGCGGCCGTAGCCGCCGTCGGCGATCAGACTGCCGAGCGAGCGCTCCACGCCGCCGCGGTCGGCCAGCGCGCGCGCCTCGCGGTTGAAGCGCAGGATCTCGCGGATCATCCGGTGGAACGACGGCCGGAACAGGTTCGAACGCTGCGCGAAGAGCGTGTTGAGCGACGTCCCGTTGTACTCGAGGCCGGTGAGCTCCGACTGCACGCTGAAGCTCATCGACGTCGGCCGCCGCGCGACGCCGAGGTGCGCGAGCAGCCGCGTGAAGTTCGGGTACGTGCGCTCGTTGAAGACGATGAAGCCGCTGTCGATCGAGCGCCGTGTGCCGTGATCGTCGAGCTCGTGCGTGTGCACGTGCCCGCCGAGGCGCGGCGCGGCTTCGAAGAGTTCGACTTCATGACGCCGCGCAAGGATCCATGCGGCGAGCAGGCCCGAGACGCCCGCTCCGATCACCGCGATGCGCACGTCAGTCCCTCGACGCCCTCCGCGCTTTCGCCTGGACCGGAACCGGCCGCAGGGAACGCACGACACCGAACCACGACAACACGACGAGCGTGTACCACGACACGTCGATCTCCCACCACCGCAGACCTTGGCGCACGGTGCCCGGGAAACGATGGTGGTTGTTGTGCCAACCTTCGCCGAGCGTGATGACGGCGAGCAGGAACGAATTGCGGCTGGTGTCCGACGTCTCGAAACGTCGCCGACCGAAGACGTGAGCGAGCGAGTTGATCGTGAACGTGCCGTGGTACAGCACGATCGTCGAGATGATCCCCCACACGAGCATCTGCCAACCGCTGGTGCCGAGGCTCGGCGCGTACGCTTCGCACAGCGCTCCCGCCAAGTAGAGGAAGCCCATCAACAACGCGGGCATCACGATGTCGAAGCGGTCGAGGAAGATCAGCTCGGGGAAGCGCATCAGGTCGCGCACTTCTTCCTTGCGCGTGCGGAAGTTCGCGCGCGTGGTGAACCACAGGCAGTGGGACCACCAGAAGCCGCGGAGCGTCGGCGAGTGCGGATCGCCGGGCTCGTCGGAGTGGCGGTGATGGACGCGGTGGTGCGCGGCCCACCAGAGCGGACCACGTTGCGCGGCGCTGGCGCCGAGCGCGGCGAACGCGAACTGCGCGAAGCGCGACGTCTCGAACGTGCGGTGCGCGAAGTAGCGGTGGTAGAAGGCGGTGATCGCGAACATGCGCACGACGTAGAGCACGACCGCGGTGATCACGGCGACCCAACTCCAACCGACCCAGATCACAGCGAAGCACGCGAGGTGCAAAGCGAAGAACGGCAGGCAGCGCACCCAGTCGACACGCTGCTCCTCGTGGTCGGTCTCCTCCGATTGGAGGCTCGCCCAACTGTCGATCCAGGTGAAGAAACTCTGGGTCGGGGTCGTGAGACCCTTCTTGACGGGAACTTCCATGCTCAACGCTTCTGCATCCGGTAGTGCGACACGAACCACTCTTCGCCGCCGCGGTAGCCCCACAGCTCCGCGCAAGCCATGAAGAACACACGCCAGTTCTCCAACCAAGCCCGGGCACCCGAATTCCCGTGAGTTCGCGCCAGGACCGCGAGGGCGCGCTCGCGCGAGGCGTCCAAGTTGACGAGCCACGCCTCGGCGGTGCGTTGGTAGTGCACGCCGTTGACGCGCCAATGGTCGCGCACGGTCAGGTGTTCCGGGTAACGCGCGAAGAGATCGTCGGACGGCATCAAACCGCCGGTGAAGAAACGGCGACCGAGCCAATTGCTCTCGCCCTCGACTTCGAACGGATAGCAGTGCCGCCCGTGGACGAAGACGTGCGCGAAGAAGGAACCGTCGGGCTCGAGCCAACTCGCGACGCGCGCGAGCAACGCGCGCCAGTTGCGCATGTGCTCGAACATCTCGACCGACACGATGCGATCGAAGCGCGCGCCCGGATCGAAGACGTTCATGTCCCGCGTGACGACGGTGAGGTTCGCGAGCCCGCGTCGCTGTGCTTCGCCCTCGATGTAGCCGCGCTGCGACGCGGAGTTCGACACCGCGGTGATCCGCGAGCGCGGGAAGTGCTCCGCCATCCAGAGCGTCAGCGAGCCCCAACCGCAACCGAGCTCGAGCACGCGCTGACCGTCGCGCAGGTCCGCTCGTTCCGCCGTCAACGCGAGCATCGCCGCCTCGGCGTCGCCGAGATCCGTCGTCGGCGTCTCGAAGAGGCAGCACGAATACTTGCGGTGCGGTCCGAGTACCAGCCCGTAGAACTCGGGATCGACCTCGTAGTGCTGCTCGTTCGCCGCTCGCGTCTCGAGCGCGATCGGAGCCGCGTCCATCGACGCGAGGAAGCGCGCGCGGTCTTCGGGCGAACGCCGCGCCTCGTCGCGCAGACGCTCGGCGAGCAGACGCCGGATCCCCGCGCGCAACACGACGTCGGGCACGAGCCCGGTCTCGACCAAGGTCTGGAGCTTCACGCCGACGCCTCGGAACGCGGGAACCACGGCACGAACGCGCTGGTCGTGCGTTGGTAGCGACGGTAGTCGTCGCCGCGCGAGCGCAACGCTTGCTCTTCGGTCGGCGGGATGCCGGTGATCTTGACGATCAGGAACAACATCACGAGCGGCGCACTGAGCGCGATCAAGCCCGACGGCGCCGAACTCGCCGCGAGCGCGAACGCGCACCACTGCAGCCACTCGAAGAAGTAGTTGGGATGGCGCGAGAACCGCCACAGCCCTCCGCGGCACGTGCGGCCGCGGTTCGCGGGCTCGGCGCGGAACGCGGCGAGCTGACGATCCGCGAGACTCTCGCCCGCGAGCGATAGGACGAACAACGCAGCGGCGCCGAGCTCGACCGCGGAGAACTCTCGCGCCGCGTTCTGCGCCATCAACAGGAACGGCACGGCGAGCAACAGATCGAGCGCGCCCTGCGCCCAATAGAAGAAGAGGAAATTGCGCGGCGCGGCGTCGCCCCACTTCGCACGCAACGCGCGGTAGCGTCCGTCCTCTTCGTGCTCACCGAGGACGCGGTGCCGGAAGAGATGCCACGTGAGCCGCAGGCTCCATGCCCCCACCGCCGTCGCGAGCGCGACACGCCGTGGGCCCCAACCACCGCCGAGCCACGCGTACAGTCCAGCGAGCAGCCCGAGGTTCGCCGTCCACGCGACGTCGACCGCGGTCGCGTTGCGGGTCGCGAGCTGGCGCGCCCAAAGCGCGGTCATCACGACGCCGACGAGCAACGCTCCGGCGACGACGGATTGACCGACGATGGATTGAGGGAGGTGGAACACGCGTGGGGCCGTGACTCGAGCCTTCGCATCGCGCAAGGCGCCGGATTCAGCCTCGCGCCGGATCACGACGGGGCTTCGAGACGCCACGGGCCGAAGATTCTAGTTCGCGCGCGCGCCGACGCCATCCGCACAGAGGCGCATATCGTTCAAGCGCTCTCGTTCGCGAACACGCGCCGCCACAGGTTGGTCTCGAGCAGGCTTTCGGGGTCGTGCAGACGCTTCAGCGCGCGGAAGCGTTCGACCTTGTCCGCCGGGAACGCGCGGCGCGCATCCTCGGGTCGGATCACGAGGTCCTTCGCGAAGTAGAAGCGGCCGCCGGCGGAGATCACGATCTCGGAGAGTTCGTGACACAACTTCCAGAGTCGTTCGCGCGTGACCGGCTCGACCTTGAAGTCGAGGGCGAGGCTCCACCCGTCGACCGCGTGCGTCAACCAGAACGGATCCGGCCGGTGGCGCTTGAACACGCCGAGGTACGGCACGAGGCCGGCGCGTTGGGAGCGCTTCAGCAGCTCGGTGAACACCTCGTGCGCCGTCTCCTTCGGTACGAACGTCTGGTACTGGATCAGGCCGCGGTCGCCGGGCTCGCGACCGTACGCCCACTTCCAGTTCGGCACGTAGTCGAGCAGGAACGCGAAGCCCGCGTGCGACTGCAGGTGCGGTTCGTCGAGCTCCTCGACGAAACCCGCGTGGTACTTCGCCCAGTTCAACGCGCGCATGCGCAGGTCGTTTCGGAAGAGCCGCAGGCCGCGCCACACCTGATCCTTCGGGATCACGCCGAGGATGTTCGCCGGCAACTCCTGGTGCTCGATCGTCAACGTCGACGCGGGGTCGGGGTCTTCGCCCTCGTGCAGGTAGTTGGCGTGGTGGACGAGGCCGCGGCCGAGCGCTCGCCCGCTCGCGAAACAATCCATCCAACCGACGAGGTAGTCCGCGTCGCCGCGATGGGCCTCCATGTACTCCATCATGTCGGCGAGGCGGCGCACCGCCTTCGCGCGCACGCGCACGTCGCCCGAGTGGACCTTCTTGGTCTCGAGCACGATGCGCGTGAACGCGCCGAGCATCCCGAACGCGCCGATCGCGGCGTGGAAGAGATCGGCGTTGTGTTCGCGGTTGCAGGTCAGGTGCTCGCCCTTCGGCGTCAACAGATCGAACTCGCGGATCGCGTCGCCGATCGTGCCGACCGCGAAGTTGTTCTTGCCGTGGATGTTCGCCGCCGCGGCGCCGCCGACGGTCGGAAACATCGTCCCGGAGACGACGCGCGGCCACCAACCGTCGCGCAGGATGTGCTTCCACAACTTCTCGATCGTGACGCCGGGCTCGAGCACCGCGACGCCGGTCCGCGGATCCCATGCGAGGATTCGGTTCATCGACGACGTGTCGAGCACGAAGCCGGCCGCGTTGACCGACGCGTCGCCGTAGCTGTTGCCGGTGCCGCGCAAACCGAGCTTCACCCCCGCGCGCCGCGCGAGCTCGAACGCCGCCGCGATCTCTTCCGTCGAACGCGGACGTAGGACGTGCGAGTGCGCGCCGACCGCCATGCCCCAGCCCTCGACCCACTCGAACGAGCTCCGCGGACGCGCGGGCGTCCAGTCGAAGAGTCGTTCCGCGGCGTTCGAGGGCGACGAACTCACGCGCGCCTCAGAAGTTCATGTGGCGGAAGATCGCCGAGGGAATCGTGCGCACGACGAACGCGACGAACCACCAACGCGTCGGCACGAACGTCTCGCCCTTGCCTTTCGCCGCCTTGTCGAGGATCTGCCTCGCGCACTCGTCGGCGCCGATCAGCCAGAACGTCTTCTTGCCCTTGGTCATCACCGTGTCGATGAAACCGGGCTTGATCGTGCAGACCTTGACGTTCGCTTCGGCGAGTCGATTGCGCAGCGCCTCGAGGAAGTGCGTCATCGCCGCCTTGCTCGCGCCGTACATCGGGTTGCCCTTGCGACCGCGTTCGCCGGCGATCGACGAGATGCCGATCAACGTGCCCGAACGCTGCGCGCGGAAGAACTTCGCGACCTCGTTGCACCACGCGACGCAGCCGCCGAAGTTGATCGCGAGCATGCGCAGATCCTTCTCGCTGTCGTACTCGTGGCGTTCGACCTCGGGCATGATCCCGGCGGCGAAGACGACGAGATCGAGGCCGCCGAGTTCGCGCACGAGCTCCTCGAACAACGCCGGCACTTCGGCGAAGCGACTCACGTCGTGACTGCGCGTGACGATCCGCGCGCCGGGCAGCGAGCGTGCGAGTTCGTCGAGTTCGCTCGACCTCCGCGCGAGCGCCGCGACCGCGTAGCCGCGCGCCGCGAGCTCCTTCACCAACGCGGCGCCGATGCCGGAACTGGCGCCGATCACGAGGGCCCGTCGGCCGGGATGGGGATCGAGGGGCTTCGAGGCGGCTGCGGCTTGGGGCATGGACGTCCGTGGGTCTCGCTCCCTGCATTATGCGGGAGCTACCGACGCTGTCCAAAGCCGTTCCGTCGCGGGCTTCAGTAGAGCGCGAGTTCGTCGCCGTCGCTCGAACGCCAACACGGTTGCGCGCGGCGACGCACGACACCGAACCAAGTCCGCTCCGCGGGCGCGAGGCCGGCGAGCCGACGACGGTCGACGCGCTCCGTCGCGCGCGGCCCGAACGAGCCGAGCAACGTCGACCACGCCTCGCGCCGCGCGCGGCGCGCGAAGTGGATCGGGTCGAGGCCGTACCAACGCGGCTCGAGCTCGACCTTGACCGCGCCGAACTCGCGCGCGAGTTCGGTCAGACCGCGTTCGAGCTCCGCGACTTCGGCGGCGATCTTCGCCGGGTCGAGCGCGCGCGTCGGGAAGATCAAACGGCCCCAGAGCTTCATCCACGTCGGCGAGAGCCGCGCGAGCGTCGCGTGCGGGAGACCGGCGATCACCAGGCGCTCGGCGTCGAGCTGCTCCGCCGTCTCGCGCACCCACGCGAGCACGCGCGACGCCTCGACTCCGTACGCGAGGTCGTTGCCGACGTCGGCGAGCAACGCGGCGCTCGGCCGGCGGTCGAGCGCGCGCAGGAGTCCGCACTCGAGCACCGAAGGCAAGCCGCGCGCGAGGAAGGAGCTCCTCGTTCCATACGAACGTCCGCGTCCGCACGCCGCGAACACGCGCGTCGCCGGTCCGACGCGCGCGCACGCTTCGTCGAACGCAAGGTCGAGCCCCTGCGCGAGGTTCGACGCGCCGACGAGCACCACCGCGCGGCCTGGAGAGCGACCCATGCAAGTGTTCTAATCGCGGCGCGCTCGCGACCGAAGCGCGGAGGCCTGAAGGAGATGATGCGTCCCGATCGTTCGAAGCGTTTTCCCGTCGCCGCCGCGGCGTTGCTCGGCCTCGTCGCGTGGTGCGCGGCGTGCGACGACGCCAAGGAGCCCGCCAAGCCCTCGACGCCGAGCGCGAACGTGCCCGCGCCGACTGCTCAGGCGACTCAGAACGTCGACCCGAAGGATCAACTCGCGCGCGAGCTCGCCGCGCGTCAGTTCGCGTCCGAGGACTCCGACGTCAAGGCGAAGACGCTAGAGACGCTGAAGCCGTTGATCGAGCGCACGAACCCAAACGAGGACGATCTCGTTTCCGCCGGGATCGTCGAGCTCGACGATCACAAGGACCAAGCGCTCGCGCGCCTGAACCAAGTGCTCGTGCGCAACCCGAACTCCGCCCGCGCGCACTTCGTGCTCGGCTCGTGGATGCTGCAACAGGGCGATTTCGCCGCCGCCGAGGACCATCTGCGCAAAGGGCACGCCGCCGCGCCCGACGACGTGCCGACGCGCCTCCTGCTCGCCGAGGCGATCGAGGTCGAGAAGCCGGTCGAGGCGGAGCAGCTCTACCGCGGCGTGATCGCCCTCGGCGTCGATCAACTCGGGAGTTGGTACGTGCTCGCGCTCTACCGTTTGAGCGGCGTGCTACAGACGAAGAACGGCGACGAGGCGGCGCTCGCGGCGATCGACAAGGAACGTCTCGGGCTGTTGCGCGAGAAGGAAGAGCTCGAGAACCGCGGCATCAAGCCCCCCGATTACGCGAGCAAGTACCGCGGCATCCTCGGCCGCATCGCGCCGCCGCGCGCGACGCCGGGCGACGGGCCGAAGCTCGCTGCGCTGCCGACGTTCACCGGGCCATTCTTCATGCTGCCCGAGTCCGCCGGCGCGCGGATCGAAGCGGTCGACGCCGACGGCAATTGTCGGATGGATCTCCTGAGCTACGGCCCGAACGCCGGATTGCAGCTCGCGTTCGCGCACGACGGACTGTGGCGCGCGGAGACGCTCGCGAGCGGAAGGATCGCCGCCGCGAAGGCCTTCGACTTCGGCAACGACGACGACCTCGACGTCGCGTACCTCGCGGACGGCGCGTTGCGCTTGATCGAAGCCGTGCGTGATCCCGCGACGCAGACCGTGACGTGGAAAGCGCGCGAGGGGGAGATCCTGAAGCTCGACGGCCTTCTCGACGGCGCGCAGATCGACGTGGTCGACTACGACCACGAAGGCGATCTCGATCTCCTCATGGTCGGCGCGTTCGGCGTGCGGCTCCTGCGCAGCGACGGCGCGGAGAAGCCCGGCGGCAAATTCACCGACGTCACCGCCGACGCGGGCTTGCCGACGAACCGCGCGTTCGCGTGGTGCGTGATCGAGGATTACGACACCGACCAAGACGTCGACCTGTTGCTCGGCGGCCCGAGCGGTTCGTTCCTCGCGAGCAACCTGCGCGGCGGCAAGTTCGAGGACCAGAGCACGCGACTCGCGGGCTTCGCGAGCGCGCACCGTCCCGTCGTCGCCGATTTCGACCACGACGGCCGACCGGATCTGTGGGACGCCGCGGGCGGTTCGGAGTTGTGGCTCGGCCGCGCGTCGGCGAACTTCGCGCGCACGAAACTCGCGCCGCCGGTCGCGAACACGAGTTGGGTCGATCAAGCGGTGGTCGATCTCGACCTCGACGGCTTCTTCGACGTGCTCGGGCTCGACGAGAGCGGAATCACCGCGGTGCGCGCGCTCGGTTGGCCCGCGGGCGACGCGACGGCGAAGATCGCGGTCGCCGGAGCCGAGGTCGCGACGTCGTTCGCGTGCGCGGACTTCGACGGCGACCTGAAGCCCGACCTCGCGGTCGCGTGCGGCCGCGGCGTCGCGTTCCTGAACGGCACGACGAACTTCGGGAACGCCGTGCGTCTCGCGGCGCTCGGCAAGAAGGACAACCGCCGCGGCATCGGGGCGGTCGTCGAAGTGCGCGCGGGCGGGAACTACCAACGCCTCTTCTGGCGCGGCGAGGCCGAGCTCGTCGGCGTCGGCGCGGCGACGGCGCTCGACTGGCATCGCACGCTCTGGCCCGACGGCTCGTTCCAGTGGATGCGCTCGGTCGCGCTCGGCGATCGCGTCTGTTCGCTCGACGCGCGCAAGGACTTCGAGCAGAGCGAAGCCCTGCGCGGCTCGTGTCCGTTCCTCTACACGTGGAACGGCGAACGCAACGTGTTCGTGTCCGACGTGCTCGGCATCACGCCACTCGGACTGCCGATGGCGCCCGGCGAATTCGTGCCGCCCGATCACGACGAGTACGTCCTCGTTCGCGGAGAGCAACTCGCGGCGAAGGACGGCGTGTTCGAGCTACACTTCACCGAGGAATTGCGCGAGGTCACGTACCTCGATCGCATCCGCCTCGACGTCATCGACCATCCGATCGGCACCGAGATCTTCCCGAACGAGCTCTTCTGCTTCCCGCCGTTCCCGACGCCGCACGTGCACACGATGCGCGAGCCGCTCGCGCCGACGCGCGTCGTCGGCAGCGACGGCAAGGACTGGACGGCGGCGCTCGCGAAGAACGACGAAGTCTTCGCCGTTCCGTTCATGCCGGCGCCGGCGCAGTTCCGCGGGCTCGCGAATCCGCACTTCCTCGAGCTCGAGTTCGATCGCGAACGCGTCGCGCAAGCGCAGAAGCTGCGCCTCGTGCTCAACGGTTGGTTCTTCTGGACCGACGCGAGCGTCAACCTCGCGTCCGCGTACGACCCCGAACAGGAATTCGTGCCGCCGATCGTGCAAGTGCCCGACGGCCAAGGCGGTTGGCGCGACGCCGGTCCGCCGATCGGCTTCCCCGCCGGCAAAACGAAGACGATGGTGATCGACGCCGAGTCGCTCATCCTGCGCGACGATCCGCGCATCCGGATCTTCGGCACGTTGCGACTCTATTGGGATTCGATCCGCCTCGCGGTCGACGACGACGATGCGCCGATCGAGGTGACGCGCATCGAACCGCAGAGCGCGCAACTCTGGCGCCGCGGCTTCAGCGCGCCGCTCGTCGACGACCGGCCGAACGAGCCCGAGCGCTTCGACTGGAATCACCTCGCCGAATACCCGAGTTGGAATCCGCATCCCGGGCTCTACACGAAATACGGCGAGTGTCTGCCGCTCGT
This sequence comes from Planctomycetota bacterium, assembly GCA_021413885.1. GTDB lineage: Bacteria > Planctomycetota > UBA1135 > UBA1135 > JACRIN01. The sequence continues at coordinate 75,044 of JAIOPM010000017.1, read as the reverse complement.
GACCGACGTCGACGATCGCTTCGTGATCCTCGCGAGCGGCGATGCGTTGACCGCGCGCTTCGACGCGAAGGCGTTGCCGCCGCCGAAGCCCGGCACGACGCGCGACTACTTCCTCTTCCTCGACGGTTGGGCGAAGGACCGCGATCCGAACACGGTGGAGGCGCTCTACGTCGAGCCGCTGCCGTTCCACGCGATGAGCGCGTATCCGTACGGCGCGAACGAGACGTTCCCCGACGACGAAGTCCATCGCCGTTGGCGGCGCGAGTGGAACACGCGTTCGGCGGAGCCGTGGATCCGCTCGTTCGCGGACGGCGACCCTCAGCTCGGCCGAGGGAACGGACCTTCGAAGGCTTCGATCGCGCCGCGGAACTGAGGCGTCATCTCGCGACTTTGCTTCGACGTCTCGTCGTAGCAGACGAGCAGCGCTTCGGCCTCGGCCCACACCGCGCCCGACGCGACGTCGACGACGCGGTACGCCTGCTCGAAGGAACTCGTTCCCAATCGCGTCGTGCCGAGCTGCACTTCGACGTCGACACCGCCGCGGCCGGGCGCGACGAAGCGCACGTTCGTCTGCGCGAGCAGGAACGGGAAGTGATTGCCGTCGAGCAACCCGAGCTCGGTCGCCCACGCGTGACGCGCTTCCTCGAAGAGCGTCAGGTACACCGCGTTGTTGAGCACGTTCTGGTTGTCCTCGTCGGACCACCGCGTGCGCAGGCGACGACGGAAACGCAAACGCGACGGCTCGGGCACGATCGGTCGATTCACCGGCCGACCTCGCCTTCGACGAGCGCCGGCGCGACCGGCGGCGAACGCTTCCACAGGACGAGCGCGAGCCCGAGGAAGATCAACCCCGCCGCGAGCAACGCGCCTTGCTGCAACGGTCGTCCGAGCCAGAAGTAGTCGGCCGCGCACGTCACCAACGGTTGCAAGTAGATGTACGCCGCGGTCGTCGACGACGAGACCTTCGACAACGCGTACGTGTTGAGCAGGTACGCGCCGATCGTCGCGCCGCCGAGCGTGAAGGCCAACGCTCCCCACTCGCGCGCGCCCGCGCCGGCGGGGAAGAAGTCCGCGTTCCACGCGAAGATCGGCACGGTCGGCGCGGCGAGCAGGAAGACCCACGCGATCACGACCAGCGGCGGGTAGCGCTGCGTCAACGGACGCACGAGGACGAGGAAGTACGCGTAGCTCGCCGCGTTCGACAGCATCAACAAGTTGCCGAACAGGTATTGGCGCGAGAGGTCGGGGCCGCGCTGGAGCAACAGCACCAACGTTCCGGTCAACGCGACGGCGATGCCGAATCCGCGCTGCGGCTCGAAACGCTCGCTCTTGAAGAGCGTCGCGATCACGTACGTGAACACCGGGATCACCGGCATGATCAACGCGGCGTTGACCGGCGTCGAGCGATCGAGCCCTTCGAGGAAGAGCACCATGTTGATCGCGACGCCGAACAACGCGCAGACGACGAGTCGCAACCAATCGCCGCGTCGCGGGATCATCGCGCGTCCGTGCAGCAACGCGGCCGCGACTCCGAGAACGCCACCGCCGACCAGGATCCGCCAACCGACGATCGCGCGCGCCGAGAACCAGTCGGGCGCCCAGTGGCGCACCGCGGGGAACAGGCCGAAGAGCACCTGCACCCAGAGCAACGCGACGTATCCGGTGCGGCGCTCGCGCTTGGCGAGTTCTGCGGCGTGCGCGCTCATCCGCGCAAAGTAGCGCGCCGTGCTCGACGACGCCACCGCGCCGCGAGCGTCGTCGGTTGCGACCGCGTACACTCTGCGTCATCGCGCAGCCATGAGCTCCCCCACCGAACCCGCGCACGAACTTCCGCGCCCCTGGCGGCTCGAGCGGAGCGAACGCGGCGAACACTTGACGGTCGGGCGCGTGCGCTTCGACCACGTCGAGAACCCTCGCACCGGCGAAGTGTTGCGCCGCACCGTGCTCGAGATGCGCGACTGGGTCAACGTCGTCGCGTTGACGCCGGAAAATCGGTTGGTGGTCGTGCGCCAATTCCGTTTCGGCGTCGGCCGCGTGATCGTCGAGATCCCGGGCGGCGTGATCGACGTCGGCGAGGCCCCGATCGACGCCGCGCGGCGCGAGCTGCGCGAGGAATGCGGCTACACCAGCGACGCGTGGGTCTCGCTCGGCGCGGTCGAGCCCAATCCCGCGTTCCAGGACAACCTCTGCCACCACTTCCTCGCGCGCGACGCGACGCGGACGCACGGGCAGGAGCTCGACGAAGGCGAGGACATCGTCGTCGAAGAGCTCGAGCTCGCCGACGTGCGCGACCGGATCCGCTCGGGCGAGCTGCGCCACGCCCTGGTCTTGACCGCCTTGCAACGCGTGCTCGATCTACGCACGCCGCAACAGGAGTGATTCGATGCGTTGGATCGTCGTGTGCGCGTTGGTCTTCGCCGCTTGTCACGGAACTGCGGGAGTCCACGATGCGAGCCCGTGGTCGGCGCGCGCGGGCACCGTGCGTTCGACGGCGCTCGATGCGCTTTGCCGCGACGTGTGGGAAGACCGCCTCGCGCGCGATCCGGTGCAGGCGACGCGCCTCGGCGATCCGCGGCGCCACGGCGAGTTGGTGACGCCTTCGCCGCGCGAGCGCGAGGACGCGGGCCGCGCCGCGGAAGCGTTCCTCGGCCGCGCCCGCGCGCTCGACCTGAACGGGCTCGAGGGCGAGGATCGGCTGACGCGCGCGTGCTTGATCGACGAGCTCGAGCTCGCCGTCGCCGAAGCGCACCTCGCCGTCGACACCGAGAGTTGGAACCTCGACCTGCGCGGCGGACCGCACAACCTGTTCCTCTCGCTCGCCGAAGTGCAACCGGTCGGTACGCCCGAAGAACGCGCCGCGTTCGTCGCGCGTTGGCGGCGCATTCCGGCCTACGTCGATCAGTGCACGAGCAACCTCGAACGCGGGCTCGCGCACGGTCGCGTCGCGTCGCGCACCGCGGTCGATCGCACGGTCGAGCAACTCGATCGTCTGCTCGCGACGGTGATCACCGAGAGTCCGTTGGTCGCGCCCGCGACCGGCGGCGGACGTTGGATCGAGTACGACGGCTCGGTGGCGTTCGCGGAGATCGCGCGGCGCGAACTCGGCGACGCGACCCGCGGCGACGACCTCGTGCTGCTCAACCTCCACGTCGGCCGTCCCGATTTCCCGACGCGCACTCGGCTCCTGATCCCCGCCGCGAAGGACACGCTCGAACCCGCGGAGCGCGGCCGCTTCCTCTTCGACGTCCTGACGACCGTGCGCGACGACATCTATCCGGCGTTCGCGCGCTACCGCGATTTGATCGACGGCAAGATCGCGCCGCTCGCGCGCGGCGACGCGCGGCCCGGTGTGATGCACGTCGACGGCGGGCCCGAGGCGTACCGCGTCGCGATCCGGCGGCACACGTCGCTCGAGCTCTCGCCGGAAGAGATCCGCGATCTCGGGCTCGCGGAAGTCGCGCGCGTCGAGCACGAGATCCAAGGCCTCGGCCGCAAACTCTTCGGCACCGATTCGATCGCGATCATCCAGGAGCACTTGCGCGCTTCGGCCGAGCTGCACTTCAAGACCCGCGAGGACGTCGAAGCGCGCGCCGAGCGCACGCTCGCTCGCGCCGTCGCCGCGGTGCCCGCCGCATTCTCGCGTTTGCCGCGCACGCCGTGCGAAGTCGTGCGCGTGCCTGAGCACGAGGAACGCGACACGACCACCGGCTACTACGAGCAACCGTCCGCCGACGGCGCGCGCTCCGGCCGCTACTTCGTCAACACGTTCGCGCCGAGCACGCGGCCGACGTTCGACGCCGAGGCGCTCGCGTTCCACGAGTCGGTGCCCGGACATCACCTGCAGATCGCGTTGGCGCAGGAGCTCGACGGCTTGCCGCCGGTGCGTCGTTACGCGGGCAACAACGCGTACGTCGAAGGCTGGGCGCTGTACTCGGAGAAACTCGCGGACGAGCTCGGTCTATACACGTCCGATTTGGATCGACTCGGGATGCTCTCCTTCGATGCGTGGCGCGCGGCGCGGTTGGTGGTCGACACCGGCCTGCACGCGTTCGGTTGGACGCGCGAGCAGGCGATCCGCTACCTCGAGGAGCACACGCTGCTCGCGGAGAGCAACGCGGAGAACGAGGTCGATCGCTACATCGCGTGGCCGGGTCAGGCGTTGGGGTACAAGCTCGGCGAGCAACGGATCCTCGGCTTGCGGCGCGATGCGCAGCGCACGCTCGGGACGAAGTTCCGCTTGGCCGATTTCCACGCCGCGGTGCTCGAACACGGACCGTTGCCGCTGCCGGTGCTCGAGAACGAAGTGCGCGACTGGATCCGCGCCGCCGCGCGATGAACGCGACGTTCCTCTGCGCGCTGCTCGCGTTCGCGCAAGCGCCCCGCGAGGAACCGACGCACGCGTTGCCGGTGTCGCACGCGGGGCTCGTCGTGTTGCGCGGCGGCGAACGTGCGCCGCTGCCGGACGAAGTCGCGGCGCTGAAGCCGTTGCGGATCGTGCTCGGGTCGACGAGCGACGAACACGAGCTCGCGCTCGTCCCCAACGACTGGATCGCGGACGCGCCGACGACCGTCGCGCGCCTGCAGTCCGCCGAAGCCTTCGAGTTCCGCGACGGTTCGCCGTACCGGTTGCTCGAGGCGCTCTATCCGAAGAAGAGCGAGAGCCGCGCGGCCCAAGTCCTGCGCGAGCGCCATCGCCTCGGCGCGCCGGTGATCGGAACGGGACGCGGAGCAGGCTTCGTCTCGGCGTTGACGTTCGCTGCCGTCGCCGAACGCGAACGTCGCGAACGCAACCCGCGGCGCACCGACTCGCTCGTCTCGTTGTGGTCGCTCTCGATCCTGCCGTGGGCCGCCGTCGTGACCGACGTCGAAACCGGCGGCGACCTCGAGCCGCTCTACGCCGCGTTGGTCGAGAGCCACTTGGACGCCGCGTTCTTCCTCGGCGAGACGTCGACGGTCGCGGTCGATCTCGTGCGCGGCGATGCGCGCGCGTACGGCGACAGCGGGGCGCTCCTGTTCGATCTCTCGCGCGCGCGCCGCGATCGCAGCGGCTTCTCGGAAGGCCGGCTCGCGTGCCTCTTCGCCGGCGACGTCTGGGACGTGCGCACGCGGCGCGCGACGCTCGCGCCCGGCGCCGAGCTCGCTCCCGAACGCGCGCTCGACGATCTGCTCGAGGTCGAACACTCCATGACGAGCGCGAGCCTGCGCGCTGCCCTGGCGCGCCTGCTCGAGTCGCCGCTCCCGCGGAGCCTGCGCGTCGTCGGCAAGGACGCCGTGCTGACGTTCACGAGCGACGAGGACACCCGTTTCGCCGCCCGCGGCGGCGGCGTGCTCGCGCTCGCGGGAATGCGCGTCGACGTGCGCTTCGGTCCCGGCCACACGCGACCCTGAACGTGTCGGGGCGCGCCGCTTCGGATACAGTGGTGCGTTCCAAGATGCACGGTCGAAGACTGTCTTTCCTGTGCGCGGCCGCGGTGCTCACTAGCGCGTGTTCGGAAGAGCCCGGACCGCCGCCGGTCGACAACGTGGTCCTGATCGTCGCCGATACGCTGCGCGCCGATCGACTCGGCTGCTACGGCTACCCGCGGCCGACGTCGCCGACGATCGACGCGCTCGCGAAGCGCGGCACGCTCTACGAGAAGAACCACAGTCAGGGCAATTGGACCGTGCCCTCGATGATCTCGATGATCTCCGGCCTGTACGTGACGCAGGAGGAGACCGAGCTGCCGGTGACGCCCACGTTGCTCGAGGTCGTGCGCGCGAAGGGGCTCGAGACCGCGGCCTTCGTCGCGAACGAAGTGTTGGTCACCGCGCGCGGGTTCGAACGCGGCGTCGATCATTTCGAGGACCTGCACAACGAAGATGCGTTGACGGTCAGCGACGCGTTCGCGAAGTGGCTCGGCGGGCGCGAGAAGAAGAAGCGCTTCTTCGCGTGGGTCCACTACATCGATCCGCACCATCCGTACGAGCCCGCGAAGGAGTTCGACGTGTTCGACGGTCCGCGGCCGGACTTCGATGCGTTGAAGCCGCGTTGGGAGGAACTCCAGAAGGAACTCGCGCACTACGAGTCGTCGGAGCCGCCGCTCGACTTCGACTCGGCGGTCGCGTTGATGGAGCGCGAGAACTCGCTGTACGACGGCGAAGTACGCGAAGTCGACGAGGGCGTGCGGCGGGTGCTCGCGGCGCTCGAAGCGAGCGGCGAGATGGGCCGCACGTTGATCGTCTTCGCGTCGGACCACGGCGAGATGCTCTTCGAGCAACCGATGCCGCCCTACTTGATCCGCGACGCGATCCAGAAGCAGGGCTACTTGAAGGGCGGCGTGAAGGACCTCTGCGCGCAAGGTCACCGACCTTGGTACTACGAGGATCTCTGGAACACGCCGTTGATCCTGGTCGGTCCCGGGATTCCGGCGGGCGCACGCAAGCCCGAGCTCGCGCAGAATCTCGACCTCTATCCGACGATCCTCGAGGCGCTCGACATCGCTTCGCCGAGGCACGTGCAAGGCAAGAGCATCTACCGTCGGCGCGCCGAACCGCTCAGCCGCGTCCACGCGTACGGCCAATTGACCAACGCGGTGCTCGACGACCGTGGACGCAAGCTGGTGCTCTACCCGCGACCGTGGTTCCTGCTCTCCGGCGAGGGCGAGGCTCCGTCGGTGCTCTACGATCTCGAACTCGACGGAACCGAGACGCGCGACCTCACCTCCAACTGTCCCGTGGAAAGCGTGGAGTTGCGTCAGGCGATCGAAAAATGGCGCGTCGACAACGCGCGCGCCGCCCAGACCACGACCACGCCCGAGCAGGCCGAGGCTCTGCGCGCGCTCGGGTACGGGGACGGCAAGTGAACGCACCCTCGCCGCGATGACCGAATCCAACCCCTTTCGCACACCGACCGCCGAACTGATCGGACGCGCCCAGCGTTCCGACAAAGCGGCGTGGCAGGAACTGCTGAAGCGCTTCGGGCCGACGCTCCAAGTCGCCGTGCACGGTCGGATCCCGACCGCGTTGCGCGGGCGCTTCAGCACCGCGGATGTGCTCCAATCGGCGTTCGTGGACGTGCTCGGCGGATTGGGCGAGTTCAAGTACGAGGACGACGAGAAGTTCGGCGCGTGGTTGAAGCTGATCGCGACGCGCAAACTCGTCGATCGGATCCGTTCGCACACGCGGCTCGCGCGCGCGCCCGAAGCGGAGACTCATCCCGACGGCGTGGACGGCGCGTTGGTCGGCAATTCGCGGACGCCGAGCGAGATCGTCGGTGACGCGGAACGCCAAGCCGCGTTGCTCGACGCCTTGACGCGCTTGGCGCCAGAAGAACGCGACCTGGTCTGGTTGCGGCTCTTCGAGGAACGCACTTGGCCGGAGATCGCGAAGGCGCTCGAGCTCTCGATCTCGGTGGCCCAACGACGCTACGCCCACGCGCTGTCGCGCCTGTTGCGCGAACTCGACTGATTCGACGACGTCCACGAGGGAGGATCCGATGCGCGACGAGTCCGATGTCGGAGCGGAAGGTGATCAGGTCGAAGTCCTGTTCGCCGAATGGATCGAACGACGCGATGCGGGCGAAGCCGTGGTGCGCGAGAACTTCCTCGCTCGCGCCGGCGCGGAGCGCGAGCGACTCGAACGTCGGTTGCTGCAGTTCGACGAGCTGCTCGGCCTGCGCGATACGTTGCGCGCGGAGAACGAACCCGAGCCGGCGATGCCGCTCTCGTTCGGACGCTTCCTGAGCCTCGCCCCGCTCGGCAAGGGCGGACAGTCGCGCGTGTTCCTCGCCCACGATCCGACCCTCGGACGGCGGGTCGCGCTGAAGGTGCTCGACCGCGCGCGGTTGCGCGGCGCGGAAGCGCGCGCGTGGATCGCCAACGAAGGTCGTTCGCTCGCGCGGCTGGAACACCCGAGTGTCGTGCGCGTCTACGAGATCGGCGAGGTCGACGGTCAGACGTTCGTCGCGATGGAGTGGGTGCGCGGGCGGCCGCTCGACGAGCTGCTCGCGGCGTTGGCGGCGCAAGGGACTGCGAGTTCGAACGGCGCGGCGAAGTTGCTCGCGCCGCTCTCCGCGCGCGTCGAATTGCTCGCACGCATCGCGCGAGCGCTCGCCTACTGCCACGCGAACGGCGTGATCCACCGCGACGTCAAGCCGTCGAACGTCCTGATCGACGAACGCGGCGAGCCGCGCCTGATCGACTTCGGGCTCGCGCACCTCGAGTCCGAGGAGGAATCCGAGACGCAGATCACGCAACGCCTCGTCGGCACGCCCGCGTACATCGCGCCCGAGCAGGTCGATCGCGGGTCCACCGGCGCCGATCCGCTGAGCGATCAGTTCTCGTTCGGCGTGCTCGCGTACGAGGTGCTCGCGCTCCACAACCCGTTCTCCGACGGAACGCGCAGCGGCACCCTCGACGCGATCTCGGTTTGCGAGCCGCCCGATCTGCGCCGCGCCGCGCCCGCGGTGCCCGGCGATCTCGCGCGCATCGTGATGCACGCGCTCGAGCGCAAGCCGGCGGATCGCTATGCGAGCCTCGAAGCGCTCGCCTCGGACTTCGCCGCGTTCCGCGACCTGCGAGCGATTTCTCTCGCGGCGCCGACGCCTTCAGAGGTCGTGCGGGCGTTCGTGAGACGGCGGAGACGACCGCTCGCGATCGCCGGCTTGGTCGTGCTGACCTTGGCGGCGACGTTGACGTTCCTGAGCTACGACTCTGCCCGTCGGGACCACGACCGCGTGCTCGTGAAGGTCGACGCGGTGACGGCGGAGCTGCAGCTCGACCAAGGGCCGTCTGCGTTCCACAAGGCTCTGCTCGCGTTGGCCGCAACGCGCGAGGAAGCCCGCGCGTACGACGGTCAGAGTGTTTGGGGACGGTGGCTGTCCCGGTTGGAACCACGCGTGGTCGGCGCGAGCGACGAAGTGTCGTCGAAGCTCGCCGCCGCGATTGCAAGGGAACGGGAAACCGCGGAAGCCGTCGGCGGCACGATGGATCTGCGGCCCTGGTTCGGGCCACTTGATTTGGAGGCCAGCCTCCGTCCGAACAACACGCGCAACCTGGATTCACAACGGTGCGGCCGACTCGAGCTCACCACGGAGCTTGCAAACGCGGATGCCCGATTGTTCGTCTGGCAGCCGACGCGCGACAAGAGCACGATGCAGCTCATCCCGCGCGCTTTCGACGCGCGCCTCGACTACGGTCAGTTCCGACTGATCTTCTGGGACCGGAGCAGCGCCGAACGCGTAGCCGAGTTCGACCTGCAGTCGGACCCGAACGGCCCTCCGCTGACGCTCGCACGCAAGGCGCCACTGCTCGATGCGCCGGGTTGGGCGCGACTCGAGTGGCCCGCGAACGAGCGACTCGACGCGACGCTGACGAGCAGTGCCTTCGAAATCGGACGCAGCTTCGTGACGTGGGCCGAGCTGGATGCGTGGTCGGAGAAGTCGGAGGCGTTGAAAGCCAAGGTCGCCGCAGCCAAGCAGGACTGGCGTGTCCACGCAGCCGACGCGCGAATCTCTCCGCTCACACCAGCGGTCGTTCCTTGGAACTTCGCGTCCGAGTACGCGCGATCGCTCGGCGTACGACTGCCGACGACGGGAGAGCTGCAGGTCGCCGAACGCGCGTCCGCCCTCGAGGACGCACCTGAGGACTGCCATGCGCTCTGCGACCACACGTCGTCGCCTGGGCTGAGCAACCGTTCGAGCTACGACGTCTTGATGACCGCGGAAGTTCCGCGCGGGGCCTCGGCATCGAGTCTGAACCGCCTCATGGTGACGGCGCAGCTCGATCAGATCTTCCGGGCGAGGTTTGGCGACGTTCAGTCGAGCGCAGGCTTTCGGCTCGCGCGTTCGATTCGTCCTCCCCGCTAGATCGTCTGGTGACGTTCGAACGCGGGGGCCTTACCCCTACTCGAACTTCCCCGAACTATGCCTGCCAATCTCGAACGCTCGTTCCGTCTCTACCGCGAAGGCGATCCGTACTCCCACGGCACGGATCCCGGGCTCACCAACGTTCAGCGCCAGATCACTCCGGTGCTCTCACAAACGCTGCCGATCGCCGACCAGATCACTGCGCTCGTGGGCGTGCTCGTCGGTCACGTGAGCATCCAAGTTCACGTCACCGTGACTCGGTACATCCTGGAGTGGAATCCCATCACGCATCAGTGGGAGCAGATCTGCATCGGGCTCGTCGTGCTGACGATCGCCGACCCCGGCGTCAACCTCGCGGTGCTCGAGGTCGAGGATCGCGAAGTCATGCCGTGACCGCGGCGGCGCGCTAGGCTCGTCGCTCGATGTCCTGGTCGCGCCGTGAAATCGTCGATGGTCGAGCCCGCGTGGCGACTCTGGTCGCGCGCGGGCTCGCCTCCAACGTGACGGTCGCAGGCGAAACGAGCCGCGCGCGATGAGCGCTTGGTCGGAAAGCGTGACAGCGTTGCGGGGCCGATTGGACGCGGAATTCGCCGGTCTTTCGGCCTGGCTCGAGGTCGACGAAGAACTCTGGAGCCTAGCGCCCGGTCCGGAGCGTTGGTCCGCGGCGGAAATCGTCGAGCACGTCGCGCTCGCCAATCACTTCCTGTCGTTGCTCGCGCGGAAGATCGCGGAGAAGAGTCGGGCTCGCGCGAAACGCGGAGAGAGGGCGCCCGACGAACCGTCGGAGCTGCGACACCTCGACGCGCTCGCGGGCCGCGACTTCCGCTGGCGTCATCCCGAACACATGACGCCGACCGGCACGCCGTCGCGCTCCGAGTTGCGCGAGCGTCTGACGCAGCAACGCGAGCAGTTGCTCGGACTGCTCGACGCGCTCCCCGCCGGTGAAGGCGCATTGCATCGCATCCGCATCTCCGTCGTCGGCGACGACGATCGACTCGACCTCTACCAACTCCTCCACTTCATCGCGCTGCACCTGGCGCGACACTGCGCGCAGCTCGCGCGCAACGCCGACGATTTCAACCGAGCGCGTCGACCGCGAGACGCTTGAGCGCGCCGAGGTCGAGCTTGCCCGTCGCGAGCTTCGGCAGCGCGGCGACCGGCACGAACGCGTCGGGTCGCGGCACGAAGAGCCTCGGCAAGCCGAGTTCCCTCACGCGCCCGAGCAACGCGTCGATCGCGAGCGCGAACGACGTGTGCACGACCGCGAGACGTTCGCCGTGTTCGTCGTCGACGACGGCGGTGACCGCGAGCTCGACGTCGAGTCCGCCTTCGCCGAGCGCCGCACGCAACGCCTCCTCGACGCGACCGTGCGGCACCATCTCGCCGCCGATCTTGCTGAAGCGCGCGACGCGATCGACGATCGAGAGCGAACCGTCGCGCTCGAGCCGCGCGACGTCGCCGGTCGCGTACCAACCGTCACGTACGGCCTCGCGCCGGAGCTCGGGCTCGTCGACGTAGTCGGCGAAAACGTTCGGGCCTCGCACCACCAGCAGCCCTTCGCGACCGGGCGCGACCACCGCGCCCTCGCCGTCGACCACGCGCACCGCGACGCCGTCGAGCGGCCGCCCGACCGAGCCGACCCGCGCTTCGCCCCCGCGCGCGACCGCCACGACCGGCGACAACTCGGTCGCGCCGTAGCCCTCGCGCAACGCTAGGCCGAAGCGCTCTTCCCACGCGCGCGCGAGGCTCGCGGGCAGCCTTTGCGCGCCGCTGATCGCGACGCGCGCGGAACGAAAACTCTCCGGCGACGCGCGACGCATCCACGACTGCAGAAAAGTCGGCGTGCCGATCAGGATCGTCGCGCGTTCGCGCTCGGCGAGCGCGACGACGCCGGACGCATCGAGCGGACTCGAGTGCAGGAGCAGCGTCGCTCCGCCGGCGAGCGGCGCCCACAACGCGACCGAGTAGCCGAAGCTGTGGAACAACGGCAACGCGTGGAGCAGACGATCGTCCTCGCGCAGTCCGATCGCGCGCGACACCGCCGCGACGTTCGAGACGACGTTTGCGTGGCTCAGGATCACGCCCTTCGGACGCGCGGTGCTGCCGCTCGAGAAGAGCACCGTCGCCTCCGCGTCGGCGGCGAGGCGCGCGCCTGGCGCGAGACGGTGGACGAAGCTCGCGACGAGAGCCCACAGCCGATCGCCGAGCCGCGGTGACGCGAAGAGGTCCTCGAGGTAGAGCGTCCGACCGCGTTCGCTCGCGAGCGGCGTCGTCCGGCGCAACGCATCGAGGTAGCGGCGCGACGCGATCAACGTGCGCGCGCCGACGCGCTCGCACTGCTCCGCGAGATCGCGATCGGAGAGCGTGGGGTTGAGATCGACGCTCGCGCGGCCCGCGAGCGCGACGCCGAGGTTCGCGAGCACGCCGCCGCCCGACGTCGGCACGAGCAACGCGATGCGCGGCTGGCCGGGAGCTTCCCGCGCGAGCACCCGTGCGAGCGTCAACGCCGCGAGCGACGCGCGCCGGTACGTCAGCCGCCGTTCGCCGTCGACCAGCGCCTCGCGCCGCGCATTGCGCCGCGCCGAGCGCAACCACACCTGCGCGAGATTTGCTCCGCCCCGCGCGCGGAGCACCGCCGCGTCCGCCGCGAGTTCAGCGACCGCGGCCTCCATGCGCCACGTCGGCGCATCGAACGCGAGCGCTTCGCCGAAGCTCACGCGCACCGCGTCCGGCAACGCCGGCAGCTTCGCGAACGCGCGCCCGCCCTTGCGGCTGAACCAACTCCCCCACAGGCCATCGAGGTGCGCGGGCAGGATCGGCGTTCCGGCGGCGCGCGCGAGGCGTTCGGCGCCGCGCTGGAAGCGCTGGAGGCCGCCGTCCGGAGAAAGACGACCTTCGGCGAAGATCGCGACCAACTCGCCGCCGCGGGCGTAGCTCGCCGCGAGCGCCAACGTCGCGGCGGTCGCGCGCGGCGTGTCGCCCTTCGCGACCGGCAGCGCGCCGCACGCGCGCGCGATGCGGCCGACCAGCGGAAGGTCGAAGTACTCGCGCTGCATCAGGAACACCACCGGCCGACGCAGCCCCCACGCGAGGATCAGCGCGTCGACGTACGTGACGTGGTTGCAGACGACGATCGCGCCGCCCTGCGGCACACGCTCGACGCCGCTGCGCTTCGCGCGCCACAGGCAGCACGCTAGCGGCGTGACGAGCACGCGCACGAACGCTTGGATGAGGCGCGCGATGCGCGGGAGCCGACGGACGGTCGGCGGGATCGAGAGGGAGAGTCGTCGAGCTTGCAGCGAGGTCGGGGTCATTGGCTTCCTCCGTGCTCCAAGCATCGAGGAAGTCCGGCCGCGCGCCGCACCAGTCCTGCCGGGCGGCGCGATCCGCGCGGCGAATCGAGGAGCGCTCAGCCCTCGTGCGCGGTCGGAGCGGCGACGTAGAGCTCGCCGCCGGCGCGCAGGAACTCGGCGCTCTTCTCGCGCAGACCTGCCTCGACCGCAACCGGCGCTTCGACGCCGCGTTCGGCGGCGACCTTGCGGACGTCCTCGGTGATGCGCATCGAGCAGAATTGCGGGCCGCACATCGAGCAGAAGTGCGCCGTCTTCGCGCCGTCGGCCGGCAGCGTCTGGTCGTGGAACTTGCGCGCGGTGTCGGGGTCGAGCGCCAGGTCGAACTGGTCGTCCCAACGGAATTCGAAGCGCGCCTTGGACAGCGCGTCGTCGTGCTCGCGCGCGCTCGCCACGCCCTTCGCGAGATCGGCCGCGTGCGCGGCGATCTTGTACGCGATCACGCCTTGCTTGACGTCGTCGCGATCGGGCAGACCGAGGTGTTCCTTCGGCGTCACGTAGCAGAGCAGCGCGGTGCCGAACCAACCGATCATCGCGGCGCCGATCGCCGACGTGATGTGGTCGTAGCCCGGCGCGATGTCGGTGACCAACGGCCCGAGCGTGTAGAAGGGCGCCTCGTGGCAGAGCGCGAGCTGCTTCTCCATGTTCTCGCGGATCAAGTGCATCGGCACGTGGCCCGGGCCTTCGATCATCACTTGGACGTCGTGCTCCCACGCGCGGGTCGTCAACTCGCCGAGCGTCTCGAGCTCCGCGAACTGCGCCGCGTCGTTCGCGTCGGCGATCGAACCCGGACGCAGGCCGTCGCCGAGCGAGAAGGACACGTCGTACTTCTTCATCACCTCGCAGATGCGCTCGTACTCGGTGTAGAGGAAATTCTCGCGGTGATGAGCGAGGCACCACTTCGCGAGGATCGAACCGCCGCGCGAGACGATGCCGGTGACGCGCTTCTGCGTCAGCGGGACGTAGCGGAGCAACACGCCGGCGTGGATCGTGAAGTAGTCGACGCCCTGCTCGGCTTGCTCGATCAACGTCTCGAGGAAGACGTCGATGTTCAGGTCCTCGATGCGGCCCTTGACCTTCTCGAGCGCCTGATAGATCGGCACCGTGCCGATCGGCACCGGCGAGTTGCGCATGATGCTCTCGCGCGTCGCGTGGATGTCGCGGCCGGTCGAGAGATCCATCACCGTGTCCGCGCCCCACTTCACGGCCCAGCGCAGCTTGTCGACCTCCTCGTCGATCGAAGAGCCGAGCGCGCTGTTGCCGATGTTGGCGTTGATCTTGGTGCGGAAGTTCCGGCCGATGATCATCGGCTCGAGCTCGAGGTGCCGCACGTTCGCCGGGAGGATCGCGCGGCCGCGAGCGATCTCGGAGCGTACGAACTCTGGAGCGACGCCCTCGCGCGCCGCGACGTACGTCATCTCCTCGGTGACGATCCCGCGCCGGGCGAAGTGCATCTGGCTCAGGTTCTGCTCGCCGCGGGCGAGCCGCTTCTCGACCCACGCGCGCCGCGACTTCGGCAGACCTTCGCTCGCGGAATGCCCGGCGGGTCCCGACGTGTCGTAGAGGTCGATGTGACCGTTCGCGCCGGTCAAGTGCAGGCGACGCGCGGGCACCTGCAGGATCAGGTCGCCGTGGCGCACGTCGCGGTAGACCTTGTGGCTTCTCGCCGAGGAGCCGGCCTCGTCCCGAAGACTGGTTTGCGTCGTCATCGTGCTTTCCTACGCCGGAATGACCCGGATCAGGTTCGAGGGGTACTTCTCAGGCGAACGGGATGGTTCGCCGCCCCCAGCCGTGCGGATCGGTTCGCAGCCGCTCCCGCGCCGACCACTCTAGTGCGCGAGCCCGGCGATTGCGCGCCGGGGCGAAGGTTCGCGCGCTCGCGGCTCGAGCCCGGAAGCAGAACGCGCGCCTCGGGGACTCTTCCCGGAGGAGCGCGTCGCGCGGAGGGGGCGAGCGTCGGTTAGACGCCCCGCGGTCCGGTCGGCTCAGGGGTCGTCGTCGTCGTAGAAGACTTCGCGATCGTCATCGTCGTCGTCCTCTTCGTCGTCATCATCCTCGTCCTCGTCTTCCTCATCCTCTTCGTCTTCTTCGTCCTCCTCCTCGTCGTCGTCGGTGTCGTCCTCATCGTCGTCGACGTCGTCCTCGTCCTCTTCGTCGGTCTCGTCGTCCTCGAAGTCGTCGTCCTCTTCGTCTTCGTCGTC
Organism: Planctomycetota bacterium; assembly: GCA_021413885.1. Taxonomy (GTDB): domain Bacteria; phylum Planctomycetota; class UBA1135; order UBA1135; genus JACRIN01. Next base: position 59,649 of record JAIOPM010000017.1, on the reverse strand, counting down.
ATCATCCTCGTCCTCGTCCTCTTCGTCCTTCGGTTCGTCTTCGTAGTCCCCGAGGGCGGAGGAATCCGCGGGGACCGACAGGACGGGAGCGTCGAACGCGGTCGCGACGGCTTCGAGCAAGGAGTCTTCTTCGTTGAGGTGGGTCAGGTGATCCATGGGAGGCCCTTCTCGACGCAGGGCAGCGTTTCCACGCACACGGGTTCGCTCCCGTGTCGCAGGCGGCACCGTGCGGTCGCCAAGAGGGCCGTTTCTTTTCCGCGCGGAAGGCTCGGCGCGCAAGCAAAAAACCGTCGTCGACCACCGTCTTGGGAGCGCGACCTCGTCACGCCCGCCGGTGCATCGCCAGCGTACGCGGCGCAGGCTCTCGAAGCGCGCCCAGCGACGCCTACGACGAGTTCGATGACCGTGCCGCGAGGCCCCGGCGTCGCGCCGCCGGGTGGTGCGGGTGGTAGCGGTGGAGGGATTCGAACCCCCGACCTACGGATTATGATTCCGACGCTCTAACCAGCTGAGCTACACCGCCGCTCGAAGGGGCAAGGACTCTACCGGTGGGGTTCGGGAGGGTCAAGACGGCCAACGCCGCGAGAAGCCGTCCGACGCTGCGCGCTTTTTTCGAGAAAAGCGCCGCGATCGAGATCGGCGTGGCGTTGATGCCAGCGTTGCGAGCGTTCGAGAACGGGTTGGAGCTCTAGGGCTCCGACCCACGGGAGAACGCGCGCGAAACGAGCGGTTCGACGGGCCGCTCGGTATCGGGGCGACCCGAGAGGAGAGAGACAGCGCGCCTCAGGCCTTCGGCCTCGGGGCGCGCTGTGCTTTGCCAAGGCTCGGCCCCGATCTCGTGGCCGCCGGGACACGCCGTTGCCTCAGGACGCCGAGGTCGTCGATTCGAGCCGCACGCCGCGCACGGAGTGGTACGCGAGCTGTCGCTCCGCGATCGCGCCGGTCGTCGGGTCGTAGACGCTGCACCGCGGGATCGGCCGCGAGTAGAGGTGCAACGACACCGCGCGGGCCGAGCCGACCTGAGCGATGCGGTGCAGCGCGATCTCGTCGGTGATGAAAGCCACCGCGCCGCGCGCGTGTTGCTTCGAGTTCTTGGCCGTCGGCGGAGAGCTCCGCGGGTCCGGGAACGCGTAGAGCGTCTCCTCCACCCGTCCATCGAGCACCCCCATCCAACAGCGCTGCCCCTGATGGTTGTGGATCGGCGTCACCTGGCCGACGTCCCAACACAGCAGGATCATCTCGAAGAGCTCGTCCTTGTACACGAGGTTGCGCGTGTACGCGGCGGGATCGAAGAACGCGAACTCGCGCCAATCGACGTGAGCGCGGGCATAGCGACTGACGCGCTCGACGACGCGCGGCCCGCGCGGATCGGCGAGCAGGTCGTCGTGGACTTCGCGAACGAGTTGATCGAGCTGCACGACGCTCATCGACGCGCTCCATGGGCCTCGCGCACCGGCACGAGTTCGTCGAGGGCGCGACAACACGCCACGACCGTCGCCCGCGTGGTGAAGCGGCCGAGACTGAAGCGCAACGTCGAGCGCGCGTGTTCCTCGCCGAGGCCCATCGCCGTCAACACGTGCGACGGCGCGCCGTTCGAGGCCGCGGCTCCGGCGGCGACGCTGATGCCGCGCTCGCCGAGCGCCGCCTGCAGTTCGACGGCCGAGACGCCGGGGAACGCGACGGAGAGAGTGTTCGCGAGCGACGCACCCGCGCCGTTGCGCACGGCTTCGGGGAAGCGCCGGCGGATGCCGTCCCAGAGTTCGTCGCGCAACGTCGCGACGTCGTCGGACGCCCGAAACGCTCCCGCCAACGCGCGCTCCGCCGCGACACCGAACGCGACCGCGCCCGACGTGTTCTCCGAACCGCTGCGCATGCCGCACTGTTGGCCGCAACCGTGGATCAACGGGTCGAGCGCGAGCCCGCGTCGCACGTACAGGATGCCGACGCCCTTCGGCGTGTAGAGCTTGTGCCCCGAGACGCTCAACAGGTCGCAACCGAGCGCGCGGACGTCGACCGGCAGTTTGCCGATCGCGCACACCGCGTCGCAGTGCAGGACGATGCCGCGGGCTCGACAGAGATCCGCGATCTCACGGATCGGTTGGATCACCCCGGTCTCGTTGTTCGCGAGCATCACGGAGACGAGCCGCGTGTCCGGCCGCAGCGCGCGTGCCAGCGCTTCGACGCGCACGCGTCCGTCGGTGTCGACCGGCACGAGCGTCACCGAGCAGCCGAGCGAGCCGAGGTGCTCGGCCGTGCGCAACACCGACTTGTGTTCGATCGCGCTGACGCACAGGTGACCGCGCTCCGGCCGCAGCATCACGCCGGTGAGCGCCCAGTTGTTCGACTCGGTGCCGCCGGAAGTGAACCAGATCTCGTCGGGCTCCGCGCCGATCAAGCGAGCGAGCGACGCACGCGCATCATCGATCGCTGCGCGCGCCTTCAGACCTTCGGGATGGTTGGCGGCGGCGTTGCCGTAGCCCGCCGTCATCCACGACAGGCACTCACGCGCGACGTCCGCGTCGACCGGCGTCGAACCGTTGTAGTCGAGATAGAGATCCGGCTGCATCGGGAGAAGAGCGTACCGCGGAGCCTCCTCCTCGTGCGAGTCCGCGCGCGTTCGCGCTGCGTGACGTCACCGAACGATGAACCGCGGCGCGGATACAACGCTCGAGCGCGCCGCACACGCGGGCGCAACGCGAGCATGGCAATGACGCAGCGTTCATCGCTCGGATGTCGGGACCGTCGTTCACGGACCGCGTCGATTCGGCGAACGGCGTACGAGAACCGACGAATTCCGGATGGTGCGCTTCATCGACGAGAGGCTCGCGCTATGATTGCTGGCGGAACGGCTTGTCCGTTCCAGCGAGTATCCATCGGGAGGTGCGTGTGCTTTTGCGAGCGGCGCATGCACCCGGGAAGCTTGATGGATCCTCCTCTCTCCCTCGGGCCAGTGATCGGCAAGGATCACTGGCCCCCTTGCTTTCCAGGGGCTTCCGGCGGAGCTCCAGACGCGCCGGGAGCCGGTGAAGCGCGAGAGCGGCGAACGCGCGGAGGCAGAAGCGGCGCGAGCGCCCCACGCACATGGCGTAGGACGCTCGCTGACTGACGGTGACGTCTCGACCCGAACCGGGTCAGACCGCGTCGCGCGAACTCAGGGCGTGAACACCCACGAGTGCGCGGCAGCGTCGTACTCGGTGACCGTGAGGACGCCGGTGAGCGAGTCGTGGCTCCAGCTGACCTCCGGTAACCCGTCGCGCGTCACGCTGGAGGGAATCGTGGTCCAACCGCCGAGGCGGACTTCGTCGGCGAGTCCGTCGGCGCTGGCCAGGTTGAGCGTGAGCGGCGCCGCGACGGACAAGCCCGCAGTCGCCGTGTCGAGCGCGATCGACTTCAGGTTCTTGGTCAGTGTGATCGAGAGCGTGTTGGTCCCGCTGTCGATCACCCAGTCGAACGGCGTGAACGCACCGGTCGCGTCCTGCGCGACCGTGAAGTTGAAGTACACGCCATCGTGGTCGGCGAGCGTGCTCGCTTGGGTCGGCAGCGTCAACGTGTGTTGCCCCAGCCAATCGCACACCTCGGCGTAGTCGAGCGTATTCCAGTTGTGCGTCGACCCCGGCACGAAGTCGTATGCGTAGTTCGGTCCCGGAACGAAGCCGAGCGCGTTGCGCAGGTGCGCGTCGAGCACGTCGCACTGACGCGTCAAGTACGTCAGCGGGTCGTTGGTCGCGCGGACGATCCTGATCGCCACGTGCGTCAGGTTGCTCGCGAGGTCCTGGTCCGTGTCGACCGCGAGGGTGACGTCGTCGAACCTGATCACCGACGAGCGCGCCATCTTCCACGGATCCGCGCTGCCCGGCGTCCAGTTCGTGCCGAACCAGTAGTCGAGCGGATACGGCCACACGTGCAGGCCGGCGTCCTTGAGGTTCGCGTTGTTGAGGTCGACGGTTCCGGTGTGGTCGATCACCGCCGCGAACATCGCTTGCGCGGGATCGACGTGGCGAGCCGCGTAGTTCATCACCGCGCCGCCGCCCATCGAGAAGCCGGCGCCGTAGATGCGCGTGCGATCGATCGCGAAGTGCGCGAAGACCCACTCGAACACCGCGTTGGTGTTGAACTGACTCTCGATCGAGGAGAAGTGGATCTGCGCAGCGCTGAGCGGTGCGACCAAGTACCAGTTCTTCTTGATCGCTTGCTTCACGAAGCCCGTGTTGATCGTGATGTCCTTCTCCGAGTTGCCGTACTTGTGGAACACCATCAAGAGCGGCGCGGGCGTCGTCAGCGGCACGTGCGCCGGCTGCACGATGAACGACTCGACGTAACCAGTGCCCGGATTGATCGTCACCGCGTAGTAGCGCCGGAACTTGGGGCCCGGAACGCCCGCCGGCGTCTTGCTCACACCGGTACCGGTGACCACTGCGGTGTAGCCCTGACCGACGAACATCGAACCGATGCCGAGCCCCTGCGGCGCGACTTGGAGCCCGAGCCCGTCCGACGGAATCGGACCGTCGGCGGTGTCGACGATGCTCTGCGGCTTGCTGTTCTGCGTCGGAGCTCCGACCGGAATTCTCTTCTGCGCCGTTTGCGCCTTCGTCGCGCCCGCCGACGCGGGACCGCTGACGGTCAATGCGCCGAGGGTCAGCGCCGCTGCGACACTCGTGAACCAACGGCCCACGCTCTTCCGCGTCGTCGACATCTGCATGTGCTCCTTGTTTGCCCCGAGTCCGGCCGACGGATCGGCCCCGAACCCTGCTCAATCTTGCCTCGGAAACGACGTTCCCGCCAGGCAATCGCGCCGGCAGCCATCGTCGGACATCCCGACGAACGGCAACCGGGTTCAGGATCGCTAACCCGCTCGGACACCCAGACCTGCGCAAGCGTCGGCGATTGCAGGTTGACGACCGAACCCTGAAGTAGGTTCCGGGTCACTCCCCGGGCAACGCGGCGAGAGCTCCCTGGCAACGCCCCTCCAGCGTGAAGACCTGCACCCGTTCGGCGGAGCGATCGATCACCGCCACCCGTGTCGCACGATCTTCCCGGCCGGTTTCGACCGCCACATCGGTCGGGTCGAGGACCTCGCCCGCGCCGTCGCCCGGGCCCGCCAACCATCGTTCGACCCGCCCGCCGCGGTCGACCAACGCCAGCCCGCTCGAATCCCCCGAGCAAGCGACCAGCATCCGACCGTCTTCGAGCGGCGCGATCGCGGCGGGCTCGAGCACGGCGCGACTCGGCGACGGAAGTTTGAAGAGGAACTCGAACCCGCCGTCCCGAAAAACCTGCACACGTCCGGCGTGGGCCTCACAGACGTAGATGCGCGAGCCAGAGCGCGCGACCCGCGTCACGCCGTGGAAGTTCGACTGCGGATCGCCCTCCGAACGCAGGCTCGCGAGCAAGCGCCCCTCTTCGTCGAAGACCTGCACCGCATGTCGTCGCCAGCCTCCGCTCGCGACCAGACACTCCAAACGTCCGTCGCGGTCTCTGACCTCGAGGTCGACCAAGCGCCCGAACGAGCCCGCGACATCGCCCTCCGCCGCGGCGAGCCACTTGCCGACCGCTCGACCGAACAACGTGAAACGACAGATCGCCGCTTGGGCCGCATCGGCGATCCAGACCTGATGATCGGGATCGACGGCGAGGCCGACGAGCTCGACCTGCGCGCGCGACGGACCGCGGAACGAGAAGCCGTCGGACAACGGAACGCCGTCGAGGTCATACGGCCGCACGTGCGCGGTCGCTTCGTGGCGACCGACGTAGAGCACGCCGTTCTGCAGCGCCAACGAACCGCGCACGTCAGGCGCTCCTCTCGAGACGGACGACGAGGATCTCCGCGGGCGCACCGATGCGCAGGGGCAAGCCGATCGCGCCGAGGCCGCGGCTGACCAGCAGCGTCGTCCCTCCGAGTTCGATACGCGTGCCCGGATGTGGCGGACCCGCGCGACGCGCCCACGGCAAGTCGAGTTGCGTGCCATGCGTGTGGCCGGAGAGCACGAGCTCGCAACCGACGCGCGACAGCGGCAACGCGCCGCGCGGGTTGTGGCAGAGCACGATCTCCGGATCGGTCGACACGAGCCCCGCGCGCGCGGCGGCGAGGTCGAGGCTCTTGCTCTCCTCGAGGTCCTCGATGCCGATCAAACTCACCGCGCCGCGTTCATCCGCGAGCCGCACACCTTGGTTGCGCAGGAAGCGCACGCCGACCTCTGCGTAGCTCGCGGTGATGCGCGCCTCCGAGCGGTCCTTGTAATCGTGGTTGCCGAGCACCGCCCAGACGCCATGACGCGCGCGCAAGAGCGCCAGATCGTCGCGCACGAGCAACGCCTCGCTCCAGTGACGCGTGATGAAATCGCCGGTGAGCACGATGACGTCCGGCCGCCGCGCATTCGCCGCCTCGACGACGTCGCGCAGATCGCCTTCGCGCAGGAACAAGCCCGCGTGCAAGTCCGAGAGCTGCACGATCGTGAAACCGTCCAGCGCCGGCGCGAGCCCCTCGATCGCCACGCGCTCCTCGCGTTCGACGAAACGTCCATGACGGAGATGGCGACGTCGGTAGAAACTCCGACCTCCCAGCCACGCGAGCATGTGCTCCGCCGTCCACACCGCGCTCCGACGGAGGCGCCCGTGGCGCCGCGGGCGCATGCGTAATTCGGGGGAGACTTCGGGAGCGAGCTGCATCGGTCGTGCGACCGTGCAATCTAACCCGTCAACGGCGAGCGAGCACGAACTCCAAGCGTCCGCCGGGCCCGAGTCGGCGCGTGCCGGAGCTGTCGACGACTTCGAGTTCGGCGGTCGAGCTCTCGAGCGCGGCCGCGGTCGAAGAAACCGTCAACGTCGCGGCGCCGCTGCGGCATTCGATCGCGCCGAACTCCCCGCGCAACGAACACGGACCATCGAACGTCAGTTGACCGTGGCGCATGCGGAAGCGCAGATCGCGAGGCTCCTCGACCAAGAGCTGCGAATCGCTCTGGAGCTCGAGCCGTGTGCCTTCGCTCTCCAACGCGACGCGCGAGTCCGGGTCGGTGACCAACCACTCGCCGCGCAACAGATCGCGCGCGGCTTGATCGTCGAGCACGCGCCCGGCGGTCGTCGCACGCCCTTCGAGCAAACGTCCGGCGACGCGACGCGCCACGCCGGTGTTCGAAAACAACGCGCCTAGCGCCGCGATCAGCGCGAGCGGCATCACGATCGCGCGGAAGCGACGCAAGCGCGAACTGCGCTGCGCCTCGACCGGCAGGACGACGTCGCCGCGCGCTTCGCGATTCTCGAGCAGACGCCGACGCTCGCGCGCGATGCGCGCCGCGAAGAGCAGGCTCTCGCGGTACTGCGCGTTGCAGGTCTCGCACCGCTCGAGGTGCACGCGCAGCGCGCGGTCCTCCGAGAGCGGTTGGTCGCCGCCGAGGAACTCCTGCATGCGCGCACGCGCCTTCTCGCACGCCACGCTGCCCGCGTGACGCGGCTTGCGTTCGGGAGGGTTCGTTTCGCCCTGGATCATCGCGCGCGACGGAGTTTCCGCCGGAGCTGGATCGGACGAAGTCCGCGCTTCCTTGAGGGCGCGGCCCCGCGGCTCGCGATTCAGCCGGCCAGGCGCTCGGCTCCGCGCCGGATCCGGGCGCGCACGGCGGGCACGCCGAGCAGCTCCATGATCTCGAACAGATCGGGCCCGCCGGCTTGGCCGGTCAACGCGCAACGCAACGGCTGGAAGAGCGCCGGGATCTTGAGTCCGCGCTCGGTGATCCACGCCTTGGTCTCGTCGCGCAAGTCGGTCGGCTTCTTGCCGGCGTCGAGACGCTCGTCGAGCCACGCGCCGTACGCCGCGAGCGTGTCGCGCGCCGCCGCGTGCTTCTTCGCGTTCTTCTCGGCGTCGGCCTCCCACGCGAAGTCCGCGTCGGCGCCGAAGAGGTACGCGACGCGCGGCGGGAGCTCGCCGTACGTGCGCACGCGCTCTTGCTCGCCGTGCGCGACGCGCAGGTACCAATCCCAACGCGCGCGCAGCTCGGCGTCGGTCGCGAGATTCGCGGCGACGACGAACGGCGCGCAGTGCTCGGCGAACTCCGCGAGCGGCTCCTTGCGGATGTACTCCCCCGCCAACCACTGGAACTTGTCGAGGTCGAAGATCGCGCCGGCCTTCTGCACGTCCTTGACCTCGAAGTTCGCGACCAGCTGATCGACGGTGAAGACCTCGGTCGTGCCGTTCAACGCCCAACCTTGCAGGCAGAGGAAGTTGATGATCGCGTCCTTCGGATAACCCTTCTCGCGGTAGTCCTGCAGCGCGGTGTCGCCGGTGCGCTTCGACAATTTCTTGCCGTCCTTGCCGAGCATCAAAGGCAGGTGCCCAAACTCCGGCGCGGGCTTCTCGAACGCGCGATAGAGCAGCACTTGCTTCGGCGTGTTCACCAGGTGCTCCTCGCCGCGGAACACGTGCGTGATGCCCATGTCGATGTCGTCGCACACGACGACGAAGTTGTAGGTCGGCGTGCCGTCGGAACGGACCATCACCCAGTCGTCGACCTCCTTGTTCTGGAAGACGACGTCGCCGCGCACGTGATCGAGGAAACGCGTCTCGCCTTGCGGCACCGCGAAGCGCAGGACGTAGCGCTCTCCGGTCGCGACGCGTCGTTCGACTTCTTCCTTCGCGAGCTTGCGGCACAAGCCGTCGTACTCGGGCTTCAAGTGGTTCTTGGACTGCTCCTCGCGCAACTTCTCGAGGCGTTCGGTCGTGCAGAAGCAGCGATACGCCCAACCGGCGGCGAAGAGCTTCTGCGCGAGCTCCTTGTGCCGCGCCGCGCGCTCGGTCTGACGGTACGGCGCGAACGGCCCGCCGATGTCCGGACCTTCGTCCCATTGCAGCCCGAGCCAATGCAGCCCTTCGAGGATCGCGCGCTCGAACTCCTGCGTCGAACGGCCTTCGTCGGTGTCCTCGATGCGCAACAGGAACGTTCCGCCGTGCTTCTTCGCCCACGCCCAGTTGAAGAGCGCGGTGCGCGCGCCGCCGACGTGCAGCTTGCCGGTCGGGCTCGGGGCGAAACGGACGCGGATGTTCGAAGGCACGGGGACCTCGCGGGCTGGGGCTCTTGGCGAAACTAGCAGTCCGTTGAAGAAGTGCTTGCGAGCGAAAAGTCGTCCGGCTGCGTCGGATCAAGGAGCGTCGCCGCAGGCGAATTCGTGAATTCGCCGAGGACGGCGCGACGCAGAGCCGACGCGGCCGGGCGGCTTGTCGCCGCAATGACTTTTTCAACGGGCTGCTAGGGGGCCGAGGAGGATACGGGGCTCGCGCGCGGCGAACAACGTCGTCGATCGCGGAGCTGACGAGGGCTAGATTCGGCGCATGAGCAAACTCGAGTCGAACGGTCGCGGTCCGCTGACGCGCGAGCTGTTGCGCCGCGCACCGAAAGTCCTGTTGCACGAACACCTCGACGGCGGTTTGCGACCGGCGACGGTGCTCGAGCTCGCGGCGGAAGCGCGCTACGCCGACCTACCGGAGTCCTCGCCCGAGAAACTCGGCGAGTGGTTCCACCTCGGCGCGGCGCGCGGCGAACTCGGGCTCTACCTCGAAGGTTTCCGCCACACGATCGCGGTGATGCAGACGCACGCGTCGCTCGAACGCGTCGCGTTCGAGTTCATCGAGGACATGGCGAAGGACGGCGTGATCCACGCTGAGGTGCGATTCGCACCGCACTTCCACACGCAGAAGGGTCTCGGCCTCGACGCGGTGATGCGCTCGGTGTTGAAGGGCCTGCGCCGCGGCTCGCAACAGTTCGACGTCGGATTCGGCCTGATCGTGTGCGCGATGCGCAATGAACCCGAAGCGCTCTCGATGAAGATGGCGGAGCTCGCGGTCACCTACCGCAACGAAGGCTGCGTCGGTTTCGACCTCGCGGGCGAAGAGGCGGGCAATCCCGCGAGCGACCACCAACGCGCGTTCGAGTTCGCGAAGCGCGAGAACTTCGCGATCACGATCCACGCGGGCGAGAGCTTCGGCCCGAAGAGCATCTGGCAAGCCCTGCACTTCTGCGGCGCGCACCGCATCGGCCACGGAACGCGCCTCGTCGAGGACATCGTTCTGTATGAAGGCAAGGTGATCAAGCTCGAGCCGCTCGCCCAATACGTGCTCGACCATCGCATCCCGCTCGAGATCTGCTTGTCGTCGAACGTGCACACCGGTGCGACCGAGTCGCTCGAGAAGCACCCGTTCCCGATCTTCCTGCGTCAGGGTTTCCGCGTGACGCTCAACACCGACAACCGATTGATGAGCCGCACGACGATGACCGACGAGTACCTGCTCGCGGTCGAGCGCTTCGGCTGCACGCTCGCCGACCTCGAGAAGATCTCGATCAACGGGATGAAGTCGGCGTTCGCGCACTACGACTCGCGCGTGAAGACGATCTTCGAGCGCATCAAGCCCGGCTTCGCCGCGCTGCGTTCCGAACTCGGCGCATGAGCGCGCGCGAGTTCGTCCACGCGCCCTTCTCCTTCGCGGGCCGCGTCGAACTCGTGCCGTTCGAGAGCGAGGTGCTGCGCGGCAATCCGATCGGCGATCCGCACGTGCGCGAGGTCCCGGTTTACTTGCCTCCGGCGGCGGTCGCGGGCGCGCGCTTGCCGGTGCTCTTCGTGTTGAGCGGCTTCACCGGTCGTGGACAGAAACAGCTCGACGTCGCCGATCCGTGGAAGCCGGGACTCGTCGCGCGCTACGACCGCGCGCTCGCCGCGGGAATGAGCGAGCCCGCGATCCTCGTACTGCCCGATTGCTTCACGAAGGTCGGCGGCAGTCAATACGTGAACTCCGAACTGCTCGGCCGTTACGAAGACTACGTTGCCGACGAATTGCCGAAGTGGATCGACGCGCGCTACCCGACGCGCCCCGGACGACGCGGCGTGTTCGGCAGGAGCTCCGGCGGCTTCGGCGCGTTGCACCTCGCGATGAGGCGGCCCGGCGTGTTCGCGGTCGCGGCGTCGATCAGCGGCGACGTCGGCTTCGAGGAATGCCAATGGCCGGCGGTCCACGGCGCGTTGCGCACGTTGCGCAAGTACGGCGGCGATCCGTGGACGTTCCTCGCCGCGTTCGTCGAGAAGGCGCAGACGTCGAGCGACGAATTCGAGACGCTCAACACGCTCGCGATGAGCTGCTGCTACTCGCCGAACCTCGCAAGCCCCCACCGCATCGACTTGCCGGTCGACCTAGAAACCGGCGCGCGGCGCGAGGAGGTCTGGAAGCGTTGGCTCGAGTTCGATCCGCTGTTCGCGTGCGAGCGTTTCGCGGCGAACTTCAAGCGTCTCGAGCTCCTCCACGTCGAGTGCGGCCTGAACGACGAATTCAACATGCAGTGGCCGTTGCGCCGCTTCGTCGCGAAGTTGCGCGCGCTCGGCGTGCCGGTCGAGCACGCCGAGCACGAAGGCAGTCACCGCAACCTCGAGCACCGCACGTTGGAACTGATCCCGAAGCTCGCGCGCGCGCTCGCGTGAACGCCCCTCACTTCTCGTTGGAGAAGTCGGCGAGCTTGCGCCACACGATCGTGATCCCGGTCTCGGAGTGCTCGACGACTTCGAAGGCGGCGATCAGATCGTGTTCTTCGGAGAGGTTCGACCTGACTAGGTACGTGTGTCCGACATGCGCCTTCGGCCCATACAGCCCTAGCTCTGTGCGGCGTGCGCGAGCCGCCTCATCGAGGCTCTTCGCGCCCGGTCGACCTTCCACGGGGACCGGTCGGACATCCCACAGAAAGTTCCACGCGTCCTGTCGCTCCACTGTCCAGCCCGCGGGCGAGACTCGCCCTCCCTTGACGATGGACTCGATCGCCACCTCGCCGCAATCGATCAGCAGCCCCGCAGCACCGCCATAGAATCCTGAACGCAAGCAGTCCTGCTCCAAGAGCAGGTCCGGTTCCTTGCCGTAGTCGTGATCGCGAGTGGCGAACGACCAGAAGGAGCCGGCACCGCGCTTCTCGACCACGCGAGTGAACTTGTTGCGTTCTAGAACGCGCACGAGACCGGAATTCGGTTGCGCGACGAACGCGGCGAATTGGGCGGTGAATTCGGGCTCGATCACGAAGAGCTTCTGCTGCGCGACGCGCCGGATCTCCGCGAGCGTGTCCAGCAGCGAAGCCGTATCCATCTCGATCATCCAGGTCGGCGCAGGCCCCGTTGCCAGCCGCGGCGCGGTCTCTACGTTGCGTGGCCCTTCCGGAATCGCAGGTGCCGCCAGCCGTCTCCAAGCGATGCGCGTCGCGCCGTCGCGCACCTCGGTGACCTGGAACGCCACCAGCGTGTCTGCCGCGTCGGCGGTATGCGCCGACCGTAGCAGGTAGACGCCCCCAGCTCGCGCCGGCGCCGAGTACGTCAAGCCGAGTCGCTTCAGCTCCGCGCGGAATTCCGGGTGCGACGAGGACGCTTCGACGGGCAGGGTCGCCCACATCGCCGCCCAGCGCTCCTTCGAGCGCTCGTCCCAAAAACCCGGTACGCCGTCGATCGTCGTAGGCACGTCGAGAAGCGTCGTGAACTCGAGCGGCAAGAAGAACCCCACGTCACTTCCGGTGAAGTTGGACGAGAACGTCTTCTGGTCCAGCCCCAGGTCCGGCAGCTGGTTGTAGTCGTGAGTACGCAGTGCGAACGAGTAGTACGCGCCGCCGCCGCGGACGCCGAGAGGATTGAACTCCTCGAAGGGAACGCGATCGAGTGGCAGCAACCAGAAGATGCCGGTGTCGTTGCGCGCCGCAAGCGACTGCAACGCTTCGGGCCAGTCGTCGTCGCGCGCGAGCGTGCGTTGACACGCGAGGTTCTGCGCGTGTTCGGCGAGCACGAGCAGCTCGTCGACCGAGAAAACCGAGACATCGACACGCGGTGGCGTGCGCACCTGGGATACGGTCGTCACCGGGTTTGCGTTGCGCGCATCCTCGATCGTCAACGCCGGACGACGAACGGTCACGGGCTCGGCGAGCGACGCCAAGAACTCGCGGTCGCGGTCTTGCTGCGTGGGCTCCGCGACACCGACCGAACTCGCGCCTGAGCCTTGCATGGCCCGCCACGCGAACGGCGCGAGCGCCGCAAGCACCAACGCCGCGGCAGTCCACGCGACCATCTTTGCCGAGAGTGCGCCGACGAAGGCGGTCTTCGTCGGCACGCCCGAAGCGAGCGGCGCGAGCGCCGCGAGCCACGTCTTCCGCTCGCCGTAACCGCGATCGAGTCGCTCGCGCAGCAGCGCATGCCCGCGCGAGAGGTGCGAACGCACCGTTCCCTCGGGCACTCCCCGCGACCGCGCGATCTCCGCCGCGCCGAGACCGTCGTAGTGATGGAGCAGCACGACCGAGCGATACGGCTCGTCGAGCGCGAGCACCGCGGCGACGAGACTCTGCGAGGTCTCGACGCGCTCGAGGACGCGAGCCTCCGACTCGTCGCTCTCGTTGCGCGCGACCGCCGCTTCGCGCACGACGCGGCGCGCGAGCGTGCGACGTTCGTTCGCCGCGCGACTGCGCATCACCGACGCGAACCAACCGCGCAGACTCCGCGCTTCGCGCGGCGGCGACTCGAGCACCGCGAGCCACGTCTCCTGCGCGAGGTCGTCGGCCGCCGCTTCGTCGCGCACCAGCGAACGCGCGAGTCGACGCACGAAGTCGTGGTGCTCGAGCAGCGTCTGAACGGGTACGGTTCCTGACGTCTTCATCGTTTCACTCCCTGGGCTCTTGGGGATTCCAGCCCGGGGAACACCGCGCGCTCGTCCAGCGTTGCACGAGAGGCGGATTTCGGTGCGATGGGCTCCTAGAGGTCCTGCAACAGCTCCGCGACGAGCCCCGGCACGACCTCGCTCGCCCGTCCGGCACGGAAGTCGTCGCGCGGATCGAGGTTCTCCGGCGGATCGAGCGAGTTGACGATCGTCCGCGCGCCGACGTCCCGCGCGACCGACAGAAAACCGGCGGCCGGATACACGACGCCGCTGGTGCCGATCGAGACGAAGTGCGTGCACGCGCGCAGCGCCTCGTCGATCGCGTCGAGGAAGTACGGCATCTCGCCGAACCACACGATGTCGGGTCGCAGACGAGCGTGCGAGCAACTCGCGCACGGCACGTAGACGTCGAGCTCAAGCCGTTCGAGATCGCGCACGAGCGCGTCGCAGCGCTCGCAGCGCAACTGCGCGAGCTCGCCGTGCATGTGCAACACCGCGGAGCCCGCGCGCTCGTGCAGGTCGTCGACGTTCTGCGTCACGAGCGTGAACGCGACGTCGCGCGCGGCGCATTCGGCCGCGAGTTCGGTGAGCCCGCGATGCGCGGCGTTCGGCTCGACGGTCCCGAGTGCGCGCCGCCGCAACTGATAGAAGCGCCACACGAGCGCCGGATCGCGCCGCCACGCCTGCGGCGTCGCGACGTCCTCGACGCGGTGCCCCTCCCACAACCCGCCGCCGCCGCGAAACGTCGCGAGGCCGGAGTCGGCCGAAATGCCGGCGCCGGTCAGGACGACGAGGGAAGTTCGTTGCGCGCTCACCGTCACGCGCTCGCGCTACGGATGACTGACTTCGACGACGGTGTGGATCCCGCCGCGCACGAGGAAGTCGCCCTCGACGGTCATGCGCTTCGGCGCGAGCAGCGCGACGAGGTCGTCGAGGATCCGGTTGGTGACCGCTTCGTGGAAGTGGCCTTCGTCGCGGAAGGACCACAGGTAGAGCTTCAAACTCTTGAGCTCGACGCAGCGCGCGTCGGGCACGTAGCGGATGCGCACCGTCGCGAAATCCGGTTGGCCGGTCTTCGGGCAGAGGCACGTGAACTCGGGGCAATCGAAGCGGATCTCGTACTCGCGCCCGGGCCGCGGGTTCGCGAACCACTCGAGGTTCCTGCTCGGTTGCGTCGTCATGGTCGGAACGCGAAGCCTAGCGCGAGCCTCGGACGCGTGCGACCGCGTGTCCGTCGAGCTCGAGGTCGAGCGACCAGACGCACGGCGAGAGGCGGCGCGCCGCACGCTCGGCGTTCGCGAAACGCAGCGTGTCCGAGCCGTCGACCGCGAGCGACGCGCGTTGGCTCGCGAGGTCGGTAAGCGAGAGCAACGTCAACGTCCAGCGCGCGCGGTCGATCCTCGGCCGCGAGCAACTTCGCGTCGGGCGCGAAGACCCACGCTTCACCGTCGACGGTCGGCGCGACGACGCCGGCGACCCCTGCAACGATGGGCAGGTCGGCCGAGAGCTCGGCCTCGCTCACCACCGCCCAACCTTCCGCGGACCACACGCGCGCGACGCGCTCGGACGAGAGCCAATCGAGCGACGCCGCGAGGTCGAACACCGCGGTCGGTTCGCCGCCGCGCCGCCACCACGCGCCGACGTACTCCGGCGTGCTGCCGTCCTTCGCGCGCCAACCGACGCGCGGCGGACGCGTCGTGTCGGCGTCGGGTTTCGCGCGCACGACGAGCGCGAGGTTCTCGAGCGCGGAGAGATCGATGCTCGGCGAACGTCCGTCGCTGAACCAACGGCGCGTCTTCGACGCCGTGCTCGCCGCGCCCTCGGCGCCGAGCGGGATCGCGATGCCGTCGCGCGACTCGAACGCGGCCCATGTCGCGTCGTCGGCGCTGTTCGCGCGCGGCGCGAGCACCACGAGGCCCTGCGCCGCGTAACGCGCGAAGACGTCGCTGTGAGCGAAGAGCGCGAGCGCGTCGCTCGACACGCCGAGCACCGGCTTCACGCCGCCTGCGTCGAGATCGAGGCCGCCGAGCGCGTTCGCGAGCACGTCGACGCCGAGCGTCGCGCGCGGCGGATCGAGCACGACGACCTGCACGTCCGCGCCGTGGCTCGCGCGCGCTTCGGCGACGCCGCCGGCGAGCCACGAGAGCGCGTGCGACGCGCGCACCCACGGCGCCGCGTTGCCGTGCGCGAGGAACGCCGAGCCGACGGCGAAGATCAGCGGCACCAACCAACGGCGCGTGCCGGAGAGCGCGGTCGCGGCCGCGCCGAGCGCGGCGCACGACACCATCACCGGCAGCACGAGCTTGCCCGACTGCGTCAGGTCGCGGCTCGACACGCCTTCGAACGGCGCGACGCAGAGCGCGAGCGCGAAAAGGAGGCTGACGAGGCCGAGCAAGAAGCTCCACAACCGCGGCGCCGTGCGCGCGGCGAGCAGGCCCGGTTGGATCGCGACCAAGAGCAACAACCCCGCGACCGCTTGACCGAACAGCCCGAGCGCCCACGCGTTGATCGGCAACACGACGAGCCCGAGCTTCTCGAACGTCCCGACCGCGAGCGGCGCGAAGCGTTCGGCTTCGACCGCGTCGAAGAAGTTCCGCACGAAGCTCGGCCAACCGTCGACGCCGGCGGCGAGCCGCAAGACGATCGACAGCGACACCGCGGCGCCGAACACGATCAACGTCGTCGCCGCGGTGCGCGCGCGGACGTGGCGCGGGCGTTGGCGGCGGGCGGAGACGTACTCGGCGAGCGCGAGCACCGCCGGCAACAGGAATGCGAGGTCGGACGCGAGGCCCGCGCCGGCCGTCAAGAGCAACGCCGTGCCCTGGAGCCGCACCGAATAGTCCTGGCGTCCCGCGAGGAAGATCGCGGCCGCGGAGGCGCCGAACGCGAGCGCGAGCACGTCGCCGCGGCACGCGAGCGACGCGACCAACGGGAAGACGAGCGGCGAGAGCGCGAAGAAGAGCGCCGCGGCCCAACCGGCCGCTTCCGCTTGGTCGCTGCCGGTCCACGGCAGGAAGAATCGGCGCAGGAAGCGCGCGAGGGCGAAGCTCGCGAGCAGGTACCACGCCAAGTTCTCGAGGCGCGAAGGCAAGAGGGCGTCGAGCGGTCGCTCGCCTCGAGCCCCGAACACCGCGACGCTCGCCGCGGTCGACACGACGGCGAGCGGATGCCCGCGTCGCGGATCGAGCGCGGGCGAGATCGTCTCCCAGCTCCCGAGCGCTTCTCCGAACGAACGACCGCTGAGCGTTCCGAGCACCGCGCGGTCGCGACCGAAGGGCTCGGCCGAGCGCAACGATTGCCAAGCGAATGCCAGCGCCAACGCAGCGAACGCGGCGAAGGCGAGGCGGCGGAGGTTCGTCGGCATCGGCGCGGATTCTAGTGTTCCGACTCGTCGGGACGCTCGCGAACTCTCGAGCACGGCACGGCGCGCGCGCTTGCGGCGGCCGCTCGTCGTCGCGTACAAGGTCGTCGGAGGCTCCCCGCATGCTCGAGACGTTCCAACCGTTGTTGCGCGCCGCGCAAGGGCTCGACTTGACCGATCCGGCGAGCGCCGAGGCCGAGCTCGCGCGCCGTTTCGATCCGCGCGCCCAGGCCGCGTTCGAGGTCGAAGGCGCGCTGCGCGTGTTGCTCGCCGAAGGCAAGATCGCGAACCGCGGCGCGCCGCCGGTGCGCTGGAGCCGCGTCGCGAAGGCCGGGCCCGAGACCCTCGACTTCTCGATCGACGTCGTGCACATGGACGGCCCCGGGCCGCGCCACCGCCACCCCCAGGGCGAGGTCAACTACTGCGTCGCGCTCGACGGCAAGCCCACGTTCGACGGCAAGGCGCCGGGCTGGGTCGTGCTGCCGCGCGAGTCGACCCACGTGCCGACGGTCGCGGGCGGGACGATGTTGATCGTCTACCTGTTGCCGAAGGGCGAGATCGAGTTCTTGCAGTAGGCGCGACTCGCGAGCAGCGCGGACGCGAGCTCGTCGCTACACTCTTCCGCCTTCCGAAACGACGGAGACGCGATTCATGCAACAGCTCAGTGCTCTGGACCTGCGCAAGGGCTTCTTGGTCGAGTACCAAGGACGCATCTGCACCGTGACCGACTGGACGATCCTGCGCAACGACCGCAGGCAGAACGTCCGACTGCAACTCAAGGACGTGCGCACCGGCCGCGTCTACGAGGTGCCGAAGGAAGCGACCGACGCGAAGTACGGCGTCCTCGAATACCAGAACATCGACCTCACGCACTCGTACAGCGAAGGCGGTGAAGAGGTCTTCTACGATGCCGACGGCGCCGAGTTCCGTTGCGCGGCCGAAGCGGCGAAGGGCGCGTTGCTCTGGCAGTGCGAGAGCTACAAGGGCTTCCTCGTCGACGGCAACCTGATCCAAGTGTCGACGCCGATCTCGGTCACCGCGGTGATCAAGGACACGGCGCCGCCGATGAAGGGCTCGAGCTCCGGCACGAAGGACGCGATGCTCGAGAACGGCATCAAGGTCCGCGTCAGCCAGCTCTGCCAGACCGGCGACAAGATCCGCTTGGATCCCGAGACGCTCGAGTTCCGCGAACGCGCCTGACTCGCAGCCTCGACCCGAAACGAAAGCGCCCGAGCTTCGCGTGAAGCCCGGGCGCTCTGCTTTTCAGTCGAGCGCGTTCAGTCGCAGAACGTCACCGCGAGTCCGTCGGAGAGGCTGATGCCGAACGACGAGGTGATGTCGCGCGCCCACCATTGGTAGTAGCGCGTCGCGCCGATCATCGAGTTGTCGACCGGGACCGTGACCGAGGCGAAGCCGCTCGCGTTCGCCTTCTTCACCGTCAGACGGATCAGCGGCGCCTTGACGCACAGGTGTCCGCCGTTGAACGGCGCACCGAGCGGCTGCACGCCCCAGAACGCGAGCGCGTTCTTGTTCGGCAGCGCGTTCGAGAGCGTCAACACGAAGTCGTTCGCGGTGGCGCCGGGAGTGCCGGTCGAACCGATCGTCGGGAAGAGGCCGAGCGTGTTCTGCTTCGACGTGCAGTAGTTGGTGGTCGTGCCGTAGACCGAGAGCACCGCGTCGGGCTCGGCCGTGCCGCACGCGCCGACGACCGCGACCGAGTACGTGCCGGAATCCGCCGCGACGACGCTCGCGAGCACCAGGGTGCTCGCCGTCTCGCCCGGAAGCGCGACGCCGTTCTTCTTCCATTGGTACGTGAACGGACCGTCGCCGCTTGGCGTCGTCGAGAACGAAACCGTCTCGCCCGCGCACGCGATCTCGTCCGACGGCTCGCTCGCCGAGACCGGCGTCGGAACGGATAGCGTCGCGGAGGGCTCGGTCGAGCCGCACGAGCCGGTGACCAGCACCGAGTACGTGCCCGCGTCGGAGGCTTGGACGTTCGCGAGCGTCAGCGTGCTCGCCGTTGCGCCGGCGAGCGCGTTGCCGTCCTTCTTCCATTGGTAGGTGAACGGTCCGGCGCCGCTCGCGGTCGTCGAGAAGCTCGCGCCGCCGCCGGGACACGCGACTTGCGCGTTCGGCGTCGTGGCGCTCGGGGCCACGTTGATCGTCAGAGTCGCGAAGTTCTCGACCGAGCCGCACGCGCCCGCGACGACGACCGAGTAGGTGCCGGCGTCGGAGGCTTGCGCGCTCGCGAGGTTCAACGTGCTCGCGGTCTCGCCGCCGAGCGGATTGCCGTTCTTCTTCCACTGGTACGTGAACGGTCCGGTGCCGGTCGCGGTCGTCGAGAACGACGCGCCGGAACCTGCGCATACGGTCTGGTCGTTCGGGCCGGTCGCGCCGCTCGCGGCGTTGATCGTCAACGTCGCTGCGGGCTCGGTCGAGCCGCACGCGCCGGTGACCAGCACCGAATACGTGCCGGCGTCACCGGCTTGCGCGTTCGCGAGCGAGTAGCTCGACGACGTCGCGCCGCCGATCGGAGAACCGTCCTTCTTCCATTGGTAGGTGAAGGGCCCGGTGCCGCTCGCGGTCGTCGCGAAGTTCGCGGTGGAGCCCGCGCAAACCGTCTGGTTCGAGGGCGACGTCGCACCGACCGCGGTGTTGACGGTAAGAGACGCACTCGGCTCGACCGAGTTGCACGCGCCGCTCACCGCGACCGAATACGTCGCCGCGTCGGAGGCTTGGACGTTCGTGAGTGAGAGGCTCGACGCCGTCGCTCCGCCGATCGGCGAGCCGTTCTTCTTCCATTGATACGTGAACGGGCCCGTGCCGCTCGCGACGGTCGCGAAGGACGCGCCGCCGCCGGGGCAGACCGTTTGGCTCGACGGGGTCGTCGCCGTGGTGGCGGTGTTGACGGTCAGCGTCGCGCTCGGCGTCACGGCATTGCACGCGCCGGTGACGACGACCGAGTACGTCGCGGCATCGGAGGCTTGGACGTTCGTGAGCGAGAAGCTCGACGCCGTCGCTCCGCCGATCGTCGCGCCGTTCTTCTTCCACTGGTACGTGAACGGGCCGGTGCCGGACGCGGTCGTGCTGAACGACGCGCCGCCGCCCGGACACGCGGTCTGGTTCGAGAGCGCCGAGGCCGTCGTCGCCGTGTTGACGGCGAGCACGCCGGCCGCCGACTCGCTCGAGCTGCAACCGTTGGTGACCACGCACGTGTAGCTGCCCGCGTCGCCCGCCGCGACCGAGGCGATCGAGTAGTTGCTCGCCGTCGCGCCGCCGATCGGCGAGCCGTTCTTCTTCCACTGATATGTGAACGGCCCGACGCCGCCCGCGGTGGTCGCGAAGTTGGCGCTCGAGCCGGGGCACGTCGTCACGTTCGAGGGCTGCGTCGTCGAAGGCGGACCGCACACCGCGGTCAGCGCGACGATGCGCACGTCGTCGATGTTCCAACCGCCGTAGGTCAGACCGCCGTCCGACTGCAGCGAGAACTCGATCTGCACCGACGGGTTGTTGTCGGCGAGCGACGAGATGTCGACCTCGGCTTCGGTCCACGCGGTGTCGAGCGTGTCGAGCGCGAAGTCGTTCACCCACACCTGCGTGCCGTTGATCTTGATCTTCGCTTGGTCGTACTGACCGGACTCGACGGTCAGCCAGCGCTGGAGCTTCAACGTGCAGCCGGTCTTGCCCGACAAGTTGATCGTCGGCGAGCGCAACCAGTTGCTGACGTTGTCGGTGTACGCGCCGTTGAAGGTGCCGAACCCGAGGTCGTTGCCCCAGATGTTCTGGCCGGCGTACGCCGCGGTCGGATCGCCGGACTTACCGGCCGCGCCGACGCCGCCGACCACCGACGACAACTGCCAGTCGTCCTGCGTCGCGATCTGTCCGTGCGTCCAGCCGTTGGTGCCGCTCTCGAAGCCTTCGCTGTAGAAGACCGACTCGGCGCCGATCTTGAACTTGAGCAGGCCCGTCGGCGCGTTCGCCGGATAGACGTTGGTGTGCGCCGCGTTGTCGGTCGCGGTGACGTAGTACTCGACCACCGAGGGCGAGGCGATGCCCGGGATCGAGCCCGACCACTGGACGCCCGAGACGAAGCTCATCGCCGCGGTCGAGAACGCGCCGCCGTTGACGCGGTACTTGATCGACGCGGTGGTGATCGGCGGGTTCGTGTTCGCGAAGACGTTCGACGTGACGACGTACGGACCGGTCTGATCTTGAGTGTTGGGCAGCTGCGTGACGTTCGAGAACGACACCGCCTGGAACACGTAGGTGGGGAAGCCCTGGTCGACGAAGCCGCCGTTGATGTGCGCGAAGTTCGGCGTGCCGTCGTCGATGTTGCCGTTGTCGTCGTCGAGGACGAGCCAGTGCGTGCGCACGATCGTCTTGATCTGTCCGTCGTTGAAGCCGTTCATCCACGCGTTGAAGAGCGTGTTCGACTTCTGGATGCCGAGCGCGTTGCCGTACGCCGTCTTCAAGCGCGAGCGCACCTTCCAACACGCGCCCATCAAGACCTCGCCGTCGGCGTGCACCTCGCCGTAGCAGGCGGGGAAGTTGTCGCCGCAGAACTGACGCGTGTTGTTCGCGTCGCGGATGTACGAGCCGACGCCGCCGAAGTCGCGGCCGACGATCGGATCGTCGGTGTGGAACGTCGTGAAGTTGTCCGCGTTGCCTTCGCCGAAGCCGTCGCCGCCGTTGCCGGAGAAGTAGCGCGTGTTGAGCCAGTGCCCCATCTCGTGCAGCACGACCGTCGAGTACGACGTGTTCACGCAGCCGCCGCCCGGCTGGTAGAAGTTGACCGACACGCCGTCGTAGTACGCGTTGCAGACGTCGACGATGTTGACGTTCGCGGTCGCGAGGAAGTCGCTGGTCGCGTCGGTCGGGTTCACCGAGCGCGTCCAATCGCGCATCTTGCCGACCCACTGGAACACGTTCGCCTGCGCGGTCACGAGATCGTTGACCGTGTTGTTCATCGTCACGGCGTTGCCGCTCGCCGAGGTGAGACTCTGCGTCTGCGTGTACGCCGAGCCACCTTGGTTGGTGACCGTGCAGTACGTGCCGTTGAACTTGAACGTCGCCGACACCGGCGCGGTCGCGCCGACGATCGTGAAGCTGCCGTTCGCGGCGGTCGTCGCGTTGCCTTGCGAGCTCGTCACCGTCAGGTACGGCATCGCTTGCGCCGTCTCCGCGTTGGTCGTCGAGTCCGGGAAGAAGCCCGGCGTCGCCTTGGCGTTGACGGTGCCCGACACGTCCTCGTGGACCGCGGACTCGTGCGCGAAGCTTTCGCCGGTCCTCGCGTCGATCCAATACGTGTAGCCCTCGGCCGCGCCTTGGCCGTCGTCCCAATGGACTTCGACCTGCCACGCGAGACGCGCGGTGCGCAGCTTCGGCGACTTCGGTTGCGCGATCACGAGCGTCGGCCCGACGACGCGCCGCGGCGCGAGACGCGTGGTGTCGGCGAACGTCTGCGCGGCGACGTCGACCGCTCGGCCGCCGGTGATCGTCGGAGTGACGTCGAAGGCTTCGCCCAGTTCGGGAAGGCCCGTCGAGTCGACCGCGAGCACGCGACCTTGCAGGTCGAGCAGCACGTTGACGTACCCGTGGACCACCGGCACGCCGCGGACCTCTTGGCGGAATTGGACGGAGAGCTTGTCGCAGGACCCCGCGAGCGACAGCGGCAGGAACGCGACCGAATCGTCGACCAACACGCGCGAGTCGATACCGGTCATCCCGCGCGTCTCGTCGATCGCGACGCGCGCCGCGGCGAAGCGCTCGGGATCGTTCGCGGGCACGAGGTCGAGCGACCGCGCGCCGCCGAACACCAGCTGCGCCCAACCGGTCTCGTGATCGAAGTGCGCTTGCCAGTTCGATCCGAAACGCGCGCGGTAGAGCCCGAGCTCGCGCTGCACGCGACCGTACTCCGACTCGCGAGCGAGCGACTCGCGCGCGACGTTGCCGGGATCGCCCGGGAGCGGCGCTTGGGCCGCTTGATTCGGCAGGGATTGAGCGGAGACGAGGAGCGCCAGAACGGAGAACGTCGAAAGATGCATGGCGTGTCTCGGAGCGCGGGGGAGCTCCGAACTTGGGGTCTCGGCGAGCGACCTCCAAGACTACCACGGCCGCCGCGCGGCCCGCGGCGCGCGCGCGACTATCCGCAGGTGTCGAGATCGAGCGCGATGCCGGTTTCGCGGCGACCGCGCGGCGCGAGCGCCCGACGCAGTCCGCGACGGAACGGCTCGAGCAAGTCTTCGCGCTCGGCGAGCGCGAGCGACTCTTCGACCAAGAGGCGATTCTCGGGATCCTTCCAGCGCACGAGCGCCTTCTGCAGACGACGCTCGCGTCCGCCGCGCGGGACGTAGAGCTCCGCGCCCGAGATCGGATCGCGACCGGTGACGTACTGCACGCAACCGCGCGTCATCGGCAACGGGATGAACTCCTGCACTTGCTCCGGCGAGTAGTGGCGCTCGAGCAACTTCTCGAACAGCACCACCGCGTCGCGCATCGTCGTGCCCGGGTGACCGACGATGAAGTAGTTGACGAGGTGTTGATCGCGGCCGAGGTCCTGGCACGTCTCCTTGTACGCCTCTTCGTAGCGCTCGTAGAGCTCGAAGCCCGGCTTGTTCATCGCCGCGAGGACGTCGGGCGACGCGTGTTCGGGCGCGAGCTTGATGCGACCGCTGGTGTGGTTCGCTACGAGGTCGTGGTGCAGCGGAAGCAACTCGCCCTTGGTCGCCGACTTCTGGCTGAAGAGCATGTCGTAGCGAATGCCCGACTGGACGAACGCGTGCTTGATGCCCTTGGTCTGCTTCACCATCGCGAGCAGACGTCGATAGCCTTCGCTCGCGGAGTCGACGCGCAGCGCCGGGCACACGTCGGGCGAGAGGCAATCGCGGTTCAAGCACGGCTTGCCGCTCTCGAGCAGCTTGCAGCCCATGCCCCACATGTTCGCGGTCGGTCCGCCGACGTCGGTGATCGTGCCGCGGAAGTCGAGGTGCTCGGAGAGCTTCGCCGCCTCGCGCAGGATCGACGCCTCGCTGCGCGATTGGATCGTGCGGCCTTGGTGGAACGTGATCGAACAGAACGTGCAGTCGGCGAGACAACCGCGGTGCGTGTTGATCGACCAACGCACGGGCTCGAGCGCCGGAACGCCGCCCGCCGCGTCGTGATCGGGATGCCACGCGCGCGCGAACGGCAAGTCGTAGTACTCGTCGACTTCGTCGGCGGTCGACGGCGCGAGCGGCGGATGTTGGAGGACGAAGCGCGTGCCGTGCGCCTGCGCGACGACGCGACCGCCGACGCGATTCTCCTCGCGGACGACGTTGAAGAGCTCGATCGAGAGCTGCACGTCCGCCGCGAGTGCCTCGAACGACGGCGCGACGCGCGCAGTGGGCGGCACGCGATCGGCGGGCACCAACTCACACGTCTGGAGCATTCCGTGGAGGTGTTCGCCGCGCGAAAGGCGCTCGCAGATCTCGAGCGCCGTGCGCTCGCCCATCCCCCACACCAAGAGATCCGCCTTCGCGTCGACCAGGATCGAGCGCCGGATCTTGTCCTCCCAGTAGTCGTAGTACGCGAGCCTGCGCGGTCCCGCCTCGAGCCCGCCGATCACCACCGGCAACCCGGGGAAGTGGTGGCGCGCCGCGGCGGTGTACGCGATCGTCGCGCGGTTCGGTCGACCGACCTTGCCGCCCGGGCGGTAGACGTCCTGCGACCGACGCTTCTTCGCCGCGGTGTAGTTGGTGACCATCGAGTCGATGGTGCCCGCGCTGACGCCGACCCACAGCTTGGGCGCGGGCAGACGCTTCCAACCGGAGCCGTCGGCGTCGAGGTCGGGCACGTCGAGGATGCCGACGCGCCAACCGCGCTTCTCGAGCAACCGCCCGATCGCCGGCACGCCGAACGAAGGATGGTCGACGTACGCGTCGCCGGTGACGAGCAGGACATCGAGCTCGTCCCAACCTCTCGCCCGCATCTCCTCGCGCGTGCGAGGGAGGAACGGAACGGACGGAGTCGGCGCGCGGCGTTGTTGCTTCATGTCGGACCTGGGGTCGTGGCGAACCGCCGTTCGAGCCGAGGGGCGAAGAGTGTAGCTTCGCCGAGGTCGTCCGCGGTCCCGCATCCGGCCTCGGACGGATCTCGGGCTCCAGGGACTCCGGAGCGAGGTCGAAACCGAGCGGGGCAGGTCGGGTCCCTCCAACACCAGTGGCGTCGAGCATTCGGAGAGCGGTGAGCGCAGCCTGCGTCGCCACGGGCCTCGCGGCCTGCGGTGGAGGCGGCGCCGCCGTCGTCGCAGCGCCCGAGCCGTGGCAGCCGGCGGCGGTGATCGGCGAGAGCGGCAACCTCGCGCTCGCGGGCCACGTCTTGCGCCGCGCGAGCTTCGGCGCGACGCCGCAGTTGCTGGACGAACTCGTGACCTCGGGCACCGGCACGTGGCTCAACCGCCAGCTCGATCCCCAATCAATCCCGCTCGACGAAGATCCGCGCTGGCTCGCGCTCGCCGCGCAGATCCCCGCGCCGGCGACGGAGTTCGACGCGCCGACGCAAGGTCAATTGGTCGGTTGGCGTCTCGCGCAGGCGCTCTACTCGCCGCGCCAACTCCAGGAGCAACTGCTCGACTTCTGGGAGAGCCACTTCAACACGTTCTGGTTCCGCGTGCAGCCGTTCACGGAATCGAACACGACCACCAACTGGTTCGAGTGGCGCGAGAGCGAACTGTTCCGCGCGCATGCGCTCGGTTCGTTCCGCCAGTTGTTGCAGGACAGCGCGACCAGCCCGGCGATGCTGATCATGCTCGACAACGTGATGAACGTCGCGGGCAAGCCGAACGAGAACTACGCGCGCGAGTTGCTCGAGCTCCACACCCTCGGCGTCGACCACGGCTACACGCAGGGGGACGTCGTCGAGCTCGCGCGCTGCTTCACCGGTTGGACGGTCTGTCAGGTCGCGCCCAATGCGGTCGACGATCCGCTCGCGCCGTGCGGCGGCGCGCCGAACGATCGTTGGGCGTTCCACTTCGACGCGTCGTTGCACGACGGCGGCGCGAAACGACTGTTCGCGGGAACGAAGCACCCACTCGACTTGCCGGCGCGCGGCGGCGACGAGGGACTGCAGGACGGCTTCGAGGTGCTCGATCACCTCGCGCGGCTTCCGTGGACCGCCGAGTTCGTCAGCACCAAGCTCGTCGCGCGCTTCGTCTCCGACGATGTGCCGGCGGACCTCGTCGCGGATTGCGTCAAGCGCTGGAAACAGACCGACGGCTCGATCCGCGAAGTCCTGGTCGTGATCTTCAACTCTCCGCACTTCACCGACGGCTCGCGCTTCTGGGCCAAGGTGCCGACGCCGCTCGAGAGCTTGGCGACGACGATCCGCGGGCTCGAGGGCGACGTGTCGAACCTCGGGCAGTTGACGCGGCTGCAGGAGTGGCTCGACGGCGCGCTCAACCAACAGCTCTTCCGCTGGGAGACGCCGGACGGTTATCCGGAGAGCGGCGAGAAGCAACTCGGCACGGCGAAGGTGCTGGAGCGCATCCGCTTCAACGCGACGCTCGCGCTCGGCGACGCGAACGACGTGCAATGGGATGTCGGCGCGTTGCTCGCGGCGCACTCGATTCAGCCCGACGATCCCGCGGCGATCGTCGACTTCTTCGCGCGGCTCTTGTTCCAAGGAGCGATCGACGTCGACGCGCGCGACGCGGCGATCCAATTTCTCTCGACCGACCAAGCGGGCGCCGGTGCGCCGCTCGATCCCAACGCCGTCGATTGGGACGCACGCGTGCGGCTCGCGGCGGCGTTCGTCGCTTCGCTGCCGGAGGCGCTGCAGCAATGAACCGCCGCCAACTCCTCGGCTGGGCGGGCGCCGCCGCGTTCGGCGCCGCCGTCGCGCCGCGGCCGCTCTTCGCGCGCGCGCGCGCCGCGGGTCCGAACGGCCGCAAGCTGCTGACGATCTTCCTGCGCGGCGGGAACGACGCGATCAACACGCTCGTGCCGTTGCACGACGCCGACTACTTCGCGGCGACGACGCGGCCGAATCTCGCGCTCAATCCCAGCGACTGCCTCGACCTCGGCAACGGCGGCGCCGCGTTCCACCCGGCGCTCGCGAAGTTGAAGACGGTCTACGACGCGGGCTTCGTCGCGGCGATCCAACGCGTCGGCTATCCCGATCCGACGCTCTCCCACTTCAGCGGCCAACAATTCGTCGAGACGGCGAAGCCCGGCGACGAAGACTTCCGCGAGGGCTGGACGGCGCGTTGGGTGACGCGCGGCGCGTCGAGCGGCAGCGCGGTGCCCGCGGTCAGCGTCTCGCCGCAATTGATGATGCAGTTCTCAGGCTCCGCGGTCCTGCCGCACGTGCCCGACCTCGCGAAGTACTCGACCGGCGTCGATGCGGCGAGCGCGAAACTCTTCGGCAACGCGTTCGCGCGCTTCGCCGCGCCGCCGAGCGGCGGACCTTACGAACCGCTCGTTCACGCGACCGGCGACGCGCTCAGCGCGAGCCTCGCGGAACTCGCGACGTTGCCGCCGTACACGCCGCTCGCGGGTTCGTTCCCGACGACGCTCGCCGAACTCTCCGCCAACGGCATGCCCGCCGCGGACTGGGCGCTGTCGTTCTTCCACGAGCTCGCGGACGCGGTGCGCATCCTGCGTTACTCGTCGGCGACCGTGGTCGGCGTCGAGATCCCGGGCTTCGACACGCACGCGGCGCAAGGCACGCTGGTCGGTCCGCATGCGGAACGATTGGCGGTGCTCTCTCACGCGCTGCGTTCGATCTGGTACGAGACCGAGTTCGATCTCTGGCCGGATCTCGTGTGCCTCGTGCAATCCGAATTCGGCCGCACGTCCGCGGAGAACGGCAGTCAGGGCACCGATCACGGCGAAGCGGGCGCGACTTTCGTGGTCGGCGGTCCGGTGCAGGGCGGCGTCCACCACTGCGATCCGACGAGTTGGCCGAGCGGCGCGACCTTGTTCTCGTCGGCCGAACGCTATGTCGAGCGCTCGACCGACGTCCGCGCGATCCTCGCGGAAATCCTGGGTCGCCACCTGCTGGTCGCGCCCGCCGACCTGGACGTGGTGATCCCGGGCTGGGGCGGCCTGACCGGCCCCACGTTCGGCGCGCTCGGGTTGATTTCGTAGGCGGCGGACGTTCGCCCGCGGAACGGCGGCAATGTCCGCCGGACGTCGCTCTCAAACGAGCCTGTCACCGATCGGGACGGGTAGTGCGTTTTCGAGGGCAGGCGTAGGATCGAAGCTCTCGCGGAGCGCCCTCCCGGTGACGCCGGGTTCACATGACGCTCCCGTCCTGTTCCACCTCGAGTTCTAGAGGCACCCCAATGATGAAGCGATTGTTGCTAGCCGCGACCGTCGGACTGTTGTGCACGACGTCGTTCGCGCAAGACCCGGACATCTCCTACGACGCACCGACGCCGCGTTATGCAGGTGTGTATCGCGTCGCGACTCACACGTTCATTCCGGCGAGCCAGCTGCCCGCGAGCAGCTTCGTCGACCTGAACAACCAGATCATCTACAACGCGAACTGCAGTCCGGCGTCGTTCCTCTCGTTGCTCAACAACTCGGTCGCGATCGACGACGGCCGTGTCCCCGCGATCAACACTCCGGCGCCGAACGCCGGCACGCGCAGCTCCTACCGCGTCAACAAGTTCGAGATCGCGTACGTCACGCGCGACGTAGCGGGCGCGACGATGCGCATCCGCTTCTGGAACGACTACAACGATTGCGATTCGCTCGCGCTCGCCGGTACGCCGACGGCCGACTTCACCGTGACCGGCCCCGGTGCGACCACGCAAGGCGTCGCGGTCGGCTTCATCCTCACGATCGACCTGACGGGCTTCGAGTTCTGCTTGTCGTCGGAAGCCAACGGCACGTTCGACAACAGCGACTTGCTCGACGGCTTCGGCTACGGCCTGACGATGTTGAACCAGGTCGGCACGACGACGGCGACGGTCGGCGGGTTCTTCCTCGCCGGGCAACCGACGTCGTGCGCGAACGGCAACGGGACCTACTACAAGCTCCCGGGCTCCCCGACCGGAACCGGCCTCGGCAACAACGACTTGTACCGACGCGACGGCGCGGGCGGACAGACCAGCGGTTGCTTGTTCTTCGGCGGCAACCCGTACGCGGGCTTCTATATGCGGCTGTGGGCGGACCTCGACAGCTGCACGTGCACGCCGAACAACTTCGACAACGACGGCGCGCTCGATTGCGTCGACGGCTGCCCCGCCGATGCGGGCAAGACCGTCCCGGGAGTCTGCGGTTGCGGCATCCCCGACACCGACACCGACGGTGACGGCACCCCGAACTGCATCGACGGCTGCCCGAACGACCCCAACAAGATCGCCTCCGGCATCTGCGGTTGCGGTGTCGCCGATACCGATTCCGATGGCGACGGAGCGGCCGACTGCAACGACGTCTGCCCGAACGATCCGAACAAGATCGCGAGCGCCGGCCAGTGCGGTTGCGGCAACCCAGAGACCGATTCCGACGGCGACGGCACCGCGGATTGCGTCGACGCTTGCCCGAATGATCCGAACAAGACGGTGAGCGCCGGTCAGTGCGGTTGCGGCAACCCCGAAACCGATACCGACGGCGACGGCACCGCGGACTGCGTCGACGCGTGCCCGAACGATCCGAACAAGGCGGCGAGCTCCGGCCAGTGCGGCTGCGGCAACCCGGACACCGACACGGACGGCGACGGCACCGCGGACTGCAACGACGCATGCCCGACCGATCCGAACAAGATCCTGGGCGGAACGTGCGGCTGTGGCGTGCCGGAGACCGACACCGACGGCGACGGCATCGTCGATTGCATCGACGCGTGTCCGACCGATCCGAACAAGACGGTGAGCGCCGGCCAGTGCGGTTGCGGCAACCCCGAGACCGACACCGACGGCGACGGCGTGGCGGATTGCGTCGACAACTGCGACGCGCTCGCCAACCCGGGCCAAGAGGACTGCAACGGCAACGGCATCGGAGACGTCTGCGATCTCGCTTCGGGCTACTCGCTCGACGCGAACACCAACGGCGTGCCCGATGATTGCGAGCAAGGCGTCGGCGTGCCGTTCTGCTTCGGCGACGGCAGCGGCACCCCGTGTCCGTGCGGCAACGCCGGAGACCCGGGCCACGGCTGCGCGAACTCCGCGACGGCGGGCGCGCTGCTCTACAACCTCGGCGGAGCGAGCGTCGGCGGCGGCAACACGGATCTCTACTCGATCCGTCTGCCGTCCGGCATGTTCGGCCTGTTCTACATGGGCACCAACCCGATGGCTGGCGGCAACGGAGTGATGAGCTACGACGGTCTGCGCTGCGTCAACGGCTTCACCAAGCGTTACGCGCTGCAGAATTCCGGCGCCGGCGGAGTGTTCCACCTCGCCAACCCGGCCGCGCTGCAGCCGACGTTGGTCCTCGCGGGCACGACCTGGTTCTTCCAGGCCAACTACCGCGACAACTCCGGCAGCCCGTGCTCGAACTTCGCGAACTACACGAACGCGTTGCGCATCGACTTCCTGCCGTGAGCTGAGCTCGGCACGAGTCCCACTTCGAGGGGGCGTCGCTCGTCAAGGGCGGCGCCCCCTCTTCGTTGTTCGAACGGCTCGCCGGGCGCTGTTAGTCTGCGCGCATCGCGAGGTCCAACATGCGTCACGCTCTGTCGCTCGTCCTGGTTCCGTGGTTGCTCGTCGGTTGCTCGACCTGCGCGTCGTCGCCGCAAGCGTCGGCTGTCGCCGCGAGAACGCTCGAGCTCACGACCCTGGCGCG
This sequence comes from Planctomycetota bacterium, assembly GCA_021413885.1. GTDB lineage: Bacteria > Planctomycetota > UBA1135 > UBA1135 > JACRIN01. The sequence continues at coordinate 28,883 of JAIOPM010000017.1, read as the reverse complement.
CGGCATCCACACGCCGATCCGCGGCGAACGCGCGTTCGTGTTGCGCGACGCGGACGAGTGGGAAGAACTCTGGCGCGAGCACGCGTCCGCGCAACTGCCGACCGCCGCGGCGCCGACGGTCGACTTCGAGAAGCAGATGGTGCTCGGCGTCGTGCTCGGTACGTGCCCCACCGGCGGCTACGGCGTCGAGATCCGGCGCGTCGAGCGCACGAACTCCGGCCTGCGCGCCGTCGCGCACCGCACGACGCCGCCCGAAGGCAGCGCGCGGACGATGGTGCTCTCGAAGCCCTTCCACTTCGTCGCGCTCGAACGCAGCGCGGCGCCGGTCGACTTCGTCTGGGAGTGACGCGCGGTCAGCGCAGCCGGCGGTAGGTCGGCTGGCCGGCGACGGTCGGATTGTTGAACGAGTCGAACACGACGAAATCGACGTGCTTCTTGGTCGCGCCGTCCTTCAACGTGATCACGCTCGGACCGTTGAGCGTCGGATAGATGCCGAAGTACTGATCGAGCGTCCCGCCGATCACCATGTCGTTGTCGTCGTCGGAACCCGCGACGATGAAGTAGTCGCCGGCCGGGACGTCGGGCGTCTTCCAGTCCAAGTCGGTCGTCGTGTTGACGACGTCCTGCGCGAGCGTGTCGAACGTGTTCGCGTCGACGACGAGCACGAAGATGTCGACGGCCGCCGCCGCGGCGGACGAAACCTCGAGCGTGACGTCGATCTGCGCGTTGCCGCCGTCGGAGGTCACGTCGACGGTGCCTTGGTACGTGCCGTCCGCGAGGCCGGTGCGATCGACGTCGATCCGGATCGCGGTGGTGTCGGTGCTGGTCACCGTCGTCGGCGTGACGCGCACCGCCGCGAGCCAATTCCCGCCGGTCACCGTGCTCACCGACGGCGCCGACACGTGCAGCGTGCCGTCGCCGACGTTCGACACGAGCACCGTCGCGTCGTCGACCGTCGGCAACAACGTCACCGCGTTCGCGGCGAGCGACAACGTCGCAGGCACCACGCCGCCGCCTTGCGCCTGGTTCAACGCGGTGAACGCGTTGATCAAGCCCCAACCGAAGTTGTTGTCGCGCCCCGGCGTGCCGAGGTCGGTCGCGGTGGTCGTCAGGATCGTCTCGATCTGCGCGGGCGTCAGCAGCGGATCGACCGCGCGCAACAGCGCCGCGACTCCCGCCGCGTGCGGACACGCCATCGACGTGCCTTGGTAGAAGGCGTAGATGAAGTTCGTCCCGGTGTCGTCGAGCAACGTCGAGAGCACGCCGTCCGCGTACCCGTCGCCGTTCAAGTCGACGCCGGTGTCGCCGCCGGGCGCCGCGATGTCGACGGTCGAGTTGTGGTTCGAGTACGGCGCTTTCGCCGCGTTCAAGTCGACCGCGGCGACCGAGATCACGCCGGCGTACGAGGCCGGATAGAAGAGCTGCGTCGAGTTGTTGTTGCCGGCGGCAGCGAACACGACCACGTTTGACAACGAGCGCACGTCGTCGATCGCGTCGCGCAACGTCGTGTTCGAGCCGGGCCCGCCGAGACTCATGTTGATCACGTCGACGGGATTCGCAGGGACAAGGCCGCTCGCGTTCGCGAGCTTGCCGGCGTAGAGGACCGCGTTCGCGATGTCGAAGTCGGTGCCGCCGGTCTTGCCGAGCACGCGCAAGTGCATGATCCCGCCGGCCCACGTCACGCCGGTGACGCCCTGGTTGTTGTCGCTCTCCGCGCCGATCGTCCCGGCGACGTGCGTGCCGTGCCAACTCGACGGCGTCGGGCCGGAGCCGTCGCCTTCGTCGGTCGGATCGGGATCGCGGCCGTTGCCGTCGGCGGCGTTGGTCGCGTCGGCGATGAAGTCGTAGCCGGCGACCAAACGCGCATCGAGGTCGGGGTGCAGCGTCTCGCCGGTGTCGATCACCGCGACGACGACGTTGGCGTCGCCGGTGGTGATGTCCCACGCGGCCGGCAACTGCAGCAGCGGATACTGCCACTGCAACGGATAGTAGGTGTCGTCGGGCGTCGTGTTCGCGCGCCGACGGATCAGGTTGAGCTCCGCGTACTCGACTTCAGGCCGCGCGGAGGCGACGAGCGAGCGCGCGCTCGTCAGACGCGCGACGTCGAGCGCATCGAGCGACGGCGTCGGTTCGAGACGACAAAGTCGCGCGCCTCCAGGGATGCGGTCGACTTCGTCGAGCCCGAGCTCGGCGCACACCGCGGGCGCGCGCGCGTCGTCCGTGATCGAGACCAACAACTCGCCGCCGCGCGCTTCGAGCGTCGGTCGCCCCCACGCGCGTCCATCGGCGCGCAGACCTTCGGCGTCGAGCGACGCGACGCGCGCCGGCGCGGAGACGAACGCGGGAGCGGCGACGAGCTCGAGCTCGTAGCTCCCCATCCCGCGCACCGCGATCTCGACCGACGAACGCGCGGCGAAACCGCCGATCGCGAGTCCGTCGCCGCGCGCGACGGTACGCGGCGCGAACGTCGAGCTCGTCGCATCGCCGAGTTCGATCGTCGCGGCGCCGCGGACCGAGAGCACGCTCGCGGTCGGCAGTGTGATCGACCAACGGTCGCACGCATCCGCCGCGCCGAGTTCGCCCGCGACGCGCAACGTCTCGCCGGGCGTGAGCGCGCCGAGAGCTCGGGCCGCGCCGCCGTCGTCGCGCGCGCCTTCGACGACGCGCTTCGCCGCGTCGCGCGCAGCGAGCGCCAAGCGATAACCGCACGTTCCGCCCAGTTCCTCGACGACGAGTTGCGCCGCGCCACCGACGAAGAATGTGTAGACGCCGTCCGCGACTTCGACGGGCTCACTGAACTGCAGCGACGTCGGATCGTAGAGCCGCAACCGCGCGCGCCCGTCGCCGGAGAGCCGCTCGAGCCGCGCGCGCACCTCGACGCGCTCGCGCGCGATCAAGTTGAAGCCGTCGAACGGATCGTCGGCCGAGACCGCGCCGTGGATCGTCTCCTCCGAGCCCGCGAGCAGCGGCCGCGCGACCTCCGCGCGCTCGATCGAATCGTTGGGCTCGAGCTCGGACGTCACCAACGCCGCTGCGACGACGATCGAGCCCGCGAGCGTGCCTCCGTCGGAACCGCCGCCTCCTCCCCCGCCGCCGCAGGCGACGAACGCGATCGAGGTCGAAGCGAGAACGAGATGTCGGATGATCGAGCGCATGGGAGCCTCCTTCGTTGGGCCGCGAGCATCCTGCGTCGCGCGCGCGCGGGAGGCAACGGTCGAGACGCGCGGCGCGGGCTTGCAATGAGGGCTTCGCGTGCGACGCTCGCGGCCCGATGTCGTTCGACCTCGCCGCTCACGCTCCCGCGCTCCGCCATCGCAACTTCCGGCTGCTCTGGCTCGGCCAAGCGGTCTCGATGACCGGTTCGATGATGCAGAACGCGGCGGTGTTGTGGCACGTCACGTTGCTGACGGAACCGACACCCCAGGCGAAGGCGGGAGCGCTCGCGCTCGTCGGACTGGTGAAGTTCGGCGCGATCGCGGTCTTCGCGCTCTTCGGCGGCGTGATCGCCGACGCGCTCGATCGAAGGCGCCTGATGATCGCGACGCAGACGGCGATGGCGCTCGCGGCGGTCGCGCTCGCGTGGTTGACGTTCGCGGGGCTGCACAGCCTCTGGCCGATCTACGTGTTGACGGCGCTCTCGTCGGCGGCCGGCGTGATCGACGGCCCGGCGCGGCACGCGTTGTTGCCGTCGCTCGTTCCGCCCGCGCATTTCTCCAACGCGATCACGCTCAACACGATCGTCTTTCACCTCGCGTTCGTCTGCGGGCCGCCGCTCGCGGCGTACACGCTGCACCTCACCGGCATCGGTTGGGTGTACGTCGCGAACGCGGTGTCGTTCGTGGCGGTGATCGCGGCGCTGCGCGCGATGCGCGCGTTGCCGGCGGAAGGAGCGCGCAAACGTTCGGACGTGTCGCTCGCGGCGGTCGGCGAGGGCTTGCGCTTCGTCTTTCGTTCGGACCTGATCCGCTCGAGCATGTTGCTCGACTTCTTCGCGACGCTCTTCGCTTCGGCGAAGGCGCTGTTGCCGATCTACGCGCAGGACATCCTCGGGCTAGGCGAAGTCGGCTACGGCTGGCTCTATTCGGCGGAAGCGGTCGGCGCGTTGCTCGGCGCGCTCGTGTTGATCAAGACCGCGGACAAGATCGTGCGCCGCGGGCCGTGGCTGATCGCGGCGGTCTGCGTCTACGGCGCGGCGACGATCGCGTTCGGCTTGTCGAGCGGCGCGGTCGGCGTCTTCGTGTCGCTCGCGGTCGGCGGTTTCGCGGACGCGATCAGCATCGTGCTGCGCAACGTCATCCGTCAGGAAGCGACGCCCGATCACCTGCGCGGAAGGATGACCAGCGTCAACATGCTCTTCTTCATGGGCGGTCCGCAACTCGGCGAGTACGAAGCCGCCGTCGTGGCGAAGCACTTCGGCGCTCCGATCTCGGTGATTTCGGGCGGCGTCGCGTGCATCCTCGCGACCACCGGCGTCGCCGTCGCGACGCCGGCGCTGCGGCGACATCGCAAGCCGGTCGAGCGCTAACGAGCGCTCACGGCTTGCACCACCGATCGAGCCACGCGATCACCGTCTCGTGCCAGAACTTCGAGTTCTGGGGTTTGAGGATCCAGTGGTTCTCGTCGGGGAAGACCACGAGCTTCGAAGGCACGCCCTTGCGCTGCAACGCGGTGAAGGTCGAAAGGCCTTGCGTGTAGACGACGCGGAAGTCGAGCTCGCCGTGCGTGACCAACGTCGGCGTCTTCCAGTTCTGCACGAAGTCGATCGGGTTGTGTTTGGTGTAGCCGTCGGGCTTCTCCCACGGCAGGCCGCCGTGATCCCACTCGGGGAACCAGAGCTCTTCGGTGTCGTAGTAAGCGAGCCGCTCGTCGAGATTGCCCGAGTGGCACACGAACGCCTTGAAGCGATCGGTGTGGCCCGCGAGCCAATTGATCATGTAGCCGCCGTAGCTCGCGCCGAGCGCCGCGCAGCGACTCCCGTCGAGGAACGAGTACTTCGCGAGCGCCGCGTCGAGGCCCTTCATCAAGTCCTCGTACGGCTTGCCGCCCCAGTCGCCGCTGATCGCGTCGCTGAACGCTTGGCCGTAACCGGTCGAGCCGTGGAAGTCGACCATCACCGCGGCGTAGCCGGCGCCCGCGTAGAACTGCGGATTCCAACGGTAGTGGAAGTGATCGCCGAACGAGCCCTGCGGTCCGCCGTGGATCAAGTACGCGACCGGGTACTTCTTCGACGCATCGAAGTCGATCGGCTTGACGAGGAAGGCCCACACCGTCTCGTCGTTCCAGCCCTTGAACGAAAACTGCTCGAACGCGCCGAGCTTGGTCGCCGCGAGGCGTTCGGCGTTGACGTGCGTGATCGGTTGCGGCGTGCTCGTGTAGCTCGGGAGCCACTCGAGTTCCGCGGGCGACGTCAACGTGTCGCGCAAGTAGACGACGCCGGCGTCGCTCGAGAGCGGCGACGCGCACGTCCCCTTCGCGACCAGGCGGTGTACGGTTCCGCGTACACCCTTCTCCGCGTTGTCGGTCGCGACCTCGAGCGCGAAGAGCGCGTGGTTGCCGACGTCGTCGGCGGTCGCGAGCAGGTAACGACCGTCGCGGCTCCACGCGAGCTCGCTCGGCGAACGATCCCACGTCGGCGCGAGTTCGCTGAGCGCGCCGCTCTTCCAATCGCGCAGCATCACGCGTTGGCGATCGGCCTCGAAGCCGGGCTTCGACATCGCGAGGTACGCGAGCCACTTCCCGTCCGGCGAGAACGTCGGCGCGTCGTCCTGGGCGGCGTTGGCCTCGGTCAGGCAACGCGGCGCGGCGGAACCGTCGCTCGGCGCGACCCACAGATCGAGGTTGGTCGACCACGCGGCCTCGCGGCCGACGTTCTTCGACACGAAGACCACGGTCGAGCCGTCGGGCGAGACCGCGATCTGCTCGGACCCGCCGAACGGCGGCATCGGCGCGTCGGCGTCGAGGCCCTTCATCAGATCGAGCGGCGCACCGCCGCCGTCGGTCCACACGAAGACGTGGCTGCGCTTGTGGTCCTCCCAGGAATCCCAGTGGCGGAACATCAGCTCGTCGTAGACGCGCGCCTTCAACTTGCTCTTCTCCGCCTTCGCGTCGCGCTCGGCGGTTTCGGCGAGCGTCTTCGCGTCGGGGAACACGTCGAGCGCGAGCGCGAAGCGCTTGTCGTCGCCGAACGGCACGTACGCGCCGACGTCGAGCGGCAGATCGGTGACTTGTCGCGGCTCGCCGCCGTCGAGCGCAATGCGCCAGAGCTGCTGCGAGCCGGAGCGCGTCGACAGGAAGAAGACGCTCTTGCCGTCGCGCGCGAACTTCGGCGCGGAGTCGGCGGCGTCGTGGGTGGTCAGACGTCGCAACGTCTTGCCGTCACGCGAGACCAACCAGAGATCGAGCCTGCCCTTGTTGGCCTCGAGGTCGGTCGTGCGCAGGCTGAAGACGATCCACTGACCGTCCGGCGAGAGCGCAGGCTCGCCGATGCGCCGCATGGCGAGCATGTCATCGACCGAGAACGGATGCGGTTCCTCGCCGCGAACGGGAGCGACGAACGCGGAACAAGCGAGCAGGACGGTGAGCGGCGCGAAACCCATGGGAAGCCTCCGGAGTTGAAGAGCGCGGAGGATAGGCGAACGCCGTCGGGCGCGTAAAGCAACCGAGCCCGCGCGAGGTCGCTACGGGCTCGGATTGACTGCGATCGAACGCGCGCGGGTCTGCGCGAGTCGTCGTCGGAGCTTGGGGTCGGCGCAGACGCGAGCGACCTGCCAGGGAGCAAGACGTCGGAGGAGAGAGCGGTCGATCGAACCTGGAGAGAATCTAGATGCTTCGTCGGGGAGGAATTCGGTTCGGATACGTCCCGCGCCTGCGCCGGTGAGACTCGAAGGCTAGGCGAGGCGCGCGACTCGCGAGGTGAAAGGGTCTTCATTCGCCGCAACGTGATCGGTGGCGGGCGAAGCGCGCCGGCGCAGTTGCGCCGGTCGCCCGAGACGAGCGAGCATCCAGCGATGCACGGTTTCCCGCGCCGCGTCGACAACCCGCCGAACCCGTGGAGCTCCTCCCACGTGGAATGGCTGGGCGAAGCGCCGCCGGTCGAGCTCCAGGTCTTCGAGGAAGACGCTCACGAGATCCTCTCGGAGAACGATTCGCCGGACGTCCCGTTCCGCTGGAGCCTCAATCCGTACCGCGGCTGCCAGCACGCGTGCGCCTACTGCTACGCGCGGCCGTACCACGAACTGCTCGGTTTCGGCGCGGGCACCGACTTCGATTCGAAGATCGTCGTCAAGCGCAACGCGGCCGAGCGCCTGGCCGCGACGTTCGCGCGCCGCTCGTGGAAACGCGAGGCCGTCAACTTCTCGGGCGCGACCGATTGCTATCAGCCGCTCGAAGCGTCGTACGAACTGACGCGCAAGTGCCTCGCGGTCTGCGCGCGCTTCGAGAACCCGCTCGCGATCCTCACGAAGAGCGCGTTGGTGCGCCGCGATCTCGATCTGCTCTCGTCGCTCGCCGCGCGCAATCTTGCGCGCGTGTTCGTCAGCATCCCGTTCGTCGACGCGCGGCGCGCGCGAGCGATGGAACCGTGGGCCGCCGAACCGCGCAAGCGTTTCGAGACCTTGCGAGCTCTCTCCGACGCCGGGGTGCCGACCGGCGTCTCGCTCGCGCCGCTGGTGCCCGGCCTCAACGACGCCGACATCCCGGAGATCCTCGAACGCGCGCGCGCAGCCGGCGCGACTTCGGCGTTCATGGGTCTCGTGCGTCTGCCCGCGAGCGTGAAGCCGGTGTTCGAAGCGCGCGTGCGCGCCGCGTTCCCCGAGCGCGCGGAACGCGTGCTCGCCGCGCTCGCCGAGATGCGAGCCGAACCGGGAGCGCAGAGCACGTTCGGTCGCCGCATGCGCGGCGAAGGTCCGCGTTGGCAGGCATTGCAGCAGCTCTTCGAAGTCTGCGCGCGACGTCTCGGTTACCGCGAACACGGCGCGGAACGTCGGCTCGCCGCGCTCGAACCGCCTCCGCGGCCCGAACCGAAGCAGCGCGATCTCTTCGCCTGAGCTTCAGCGCACGTAGCCGAGCGCGCGCAGATCGTCGACCGTGTTCGCGTCGAGCTCCCCCGCCGGCACGATGCGGATCGTCGCGCGCCGCGAGGCGCACGCGCTCTCGTGCGCGGCGACCTTCGCGCGGAGTTCGTCGAGGACCGCGCGCCGTTCGGGATCCGCCGCGAGGTTCGCGTGCTCGCCCGGATCGCGTTCGCGGTCGTAGAGCTCCTCGACGACGCCTTCGCCCTTGCGCGTGACCAGGTACGTCCAATGGTCCGTGCGCCACGCGCGCACGAGGTCGGCGGGTTCGACCACGCCGCCGGTGTCGCGCCAGCGCCCGACGAATTCGCTCTCGACCTCGCGCTCGCTCTCGAGCGGCGCGCCGCGCAACGCGTCGGCGAACGAACGGCCTTGGAGTCCGACCGGAATCGGCAGGCCCGCGAGCTCGCACAACGTCGGATAGAGATCGATCAACCCGACCGGCGCCGCGACGCGCGCGGGCGCGGCTTTCGGCACGCGGATGGCGAGCGGCACGTGCAGGAGTTCGGAGTAGAGCTTGCCCGGATGCTCGAACACGCCGTGCTCGAGGAAACCTTCACCGTGGTCGGAGAGCACGACGACGATGGTGTGTTCAGCGACGCCCGGGGAGTCGAGCAACGCGAGCATCCGGGCGAGCGCATCGTCGGACATGCGCACGTCGCCGGAGTAGAGCGCGCGCAGATGCTCGACCTCGCGCGCGTTCTCGGGATCGACGAAACCCCAGAACTGCCACGGCGTGTGGTTCGCCATCTTCTGACGCAGCGCGCTCGCGTCGGCGCCGGGCAACGGCGGGCCCGCTTCGCCGGCGCGCACCGAGCGCAGGAACGCGTCGCGGTACGGGATCGGCCCGGCGTAGTCCTTGTCGAACGCGCGATCCCACGGCGCCGCCGGGATGTAGGGCGCGTGCGGCAAGTACGTGTGCAGGAAGAGGAAGAAGGGCTCACCAGCGTGAGCGTTCACCCACTCGCCCGCGCGCGCCGCGTCGAACGGTTGCCCCGCGTTCGCGTTCATGCCGTTCTGCGGTCGACCGTCGAACGTCTCGAAGCCGTCGTCGAAGCCCGCGCTCGCGTTCAAGTTCCCGCCGCCGTGGAACGCCGCGGTGCGCCAACCCGCCGCATGGAACGTCTCGGCCAACGTGACGACCTTCGGATCGAGCCGCCAATTCGCGGGCACTTCGCCGGCGCTCACCTTCGGCCGGTTCTCGCCGAGACCGAAGTTGGTGATGCGGTGCACGCTCGGGTAGAGCGACGTGAAGAGCGTCATGTGCGACGGCGCGGTCATCGGCGCCTGCGCGAACGCGTTGTCGAAGACGACCGCTCCGCGCGCGAAGGCGTCGAACGTCGGCGATGTCGGAGCGGTCGCGCCGAACGCCCCGAGCGCGTCGGCGCGCAGCGTGTCGAGCGAGATCACGACGACGTTCAGGCGCGGCGGCGCCGAACTTTCGGAGCACCCGAACGCGAGCGCACAAACGATCGCCCATCCCAGACGACGTGACATCGGCCGTCGATCTTCGCCGAACGCGGGTCTACGGCGGACACGAAAAAGGGGCTCGCGATCACTCGCAAGCCCCTTCCGAAGTGGTAGCAGGACGCTCTCAGGCTGACCAACGCGGTCCGTTCGATCGCAGACCGGTATCGAGCGTGGACATGCCTCGCTGTTCACACCCCTGTAGACTCGTCGCCTGATCGTCGAAGTCGAGTTCTGGAGTCCGATGCACATCCACGAGATCGATTGGCAACGTTCCTTCACCGGCCAGATCCTGAAGGCCGTCGACGGGGAGCTCCGCGCCGTTGCTGAGCGCTGTTCCGACGGCTTGGACCTGCGCGAAGAACAGGAGGAACTCGCGGGAATCGCCTTCATCGCTTTGCAGCGCTACGTGTCATCAGCCGACGCGAGCCTTCGCCGCGTCTTTCTCACCCTGCCTGCGAAAGACCATGAGCTGCGTCGGCAGGATTGCCGCTCGGTTGCGGATGTCCCGGTCGTGGAGGGCATTTGGGCCGCCGCAAACCACTGGAAGCACCACGACGAATGGCCTGACTGGAAACCGGTCGGCGCCCGGAAGCCGACGATCGAGGTGCTGACGCGGCTCGGCGTCTCGCACGGGACCGAGTTTCCGTGCTTGGAGCTCATCAGGTCTCTCACGGGGCTCGGCCCGGGAGCAGTGTGCGCGCTTCTTGACGCCGCGTCAGACTGGCGAGCAACTGTCTTCAACCGGCTTCGTTCGCTGGAGTCGCCGTAGCCTTCGCTCGTCGGCCCGAATGGTAGGCAGCAGGTGCTGTCGGGTTGAGCCCTTCCAGTCGCCGGTCGGTCGCACAGTCATCGGCATACGGGATCGCCGAAGACGAAAAAGGGGCTCGCGATCACTCGCAAGCCCCTTCGAAAGTGGTAGCGCGGGCAGGATTCGAACCTGCGACCTCCGGGTTATGAGCCCGACGAGCTGCCAGACTGCTCCACCGCGCGTCGCTTTGAGGCGGGACACTGTATGCGCTGCGGGCGCGAATTCAAGGACTGCTTGCGTTCGTTGTCCAAGTCCTCACGTCGGGCTGCGCCGCCAAGCGCGAGGCGATGACCTCGATCGAGTCGCGGCCGGTGTCGAGCGCGAGGTGCGCGACCTCGGCGTACCACGCGGCGCGGCGCGCGCGCAGTTCGGCGAGCTCCGCGAGCGGATCGCCGCCGACCAACGCGGGCCGCGGCGTCGGATCGGCCGCGAGGCGCGCGGCGAGGACCTCGAGCGGCGCGTCGAGCCGGACGACGAAGCACGAGGCGGTCAGACGCGAACGGTTGTCGGCGCGCTCGACGACGCCGCCGCCGGTCGCGAGGACGCTCGGCGCGCCGCGTTCGAGCGCCAGCGTCAACGCGAGCGCCTCGAGTTCGCGAAAACGCGCGACGCCGCTCGCCGCGAGCACGTCGCCCGCGTGACGGTACTCGCGCCCGTCGAGCTGCGACGCGAACGCGCGCACACGTTCGTCGAGATCGACGAATGCGACGCCGAGCAACGCGGCGAGCCGCGCGCCGACCGACGACTTGCCGCTGCAACGCAGGCCGACCAACGCGAGCGTGCGACGCGGCGTGCTCATGTCGAGCGCTCCTTCGCGAACGCGCGCGCGAGCGTCGCCGCATCGGCGTGTTCGCCGCTGAACGCGCGGAACTGCGCGGCCGCTTGCGCGAGGAACCACGCTTCGCCGCCGACGGCGATCGAGCCGACGTCTCGCGCGAAACGGAGCAGCTCGGTGCCGTCCGGTCGGTAGAGCGCGTCGAGGACGACGCTCGCGCGCAGCCACTCCCGCGGAATCGGCGACTCTCCGGCGCGCCAACCGATCGGCGTCGTGTTGAAGAGCACGTCCCAACTCCGCTCCGCGATCTGTGCCCACGGAATCACTTCCGCGCCCCACTGCGAAACGAACGCCACGGCGCGCGACGGTTCGCGAGCGGCGACGGTGACGCGCAGGCCTCGCTCACGCGCGACCGCGACGACGGCGCGCGCCGCGCCGCCGGCGCCGAGCACGCACAACGTCGCACCAGCGAACGAACGCCGAGCGAGAGCTTCCGCGCGCTCGAACAGCGCCGCGACACCCGCGACGTCGGTGTTCGACGCGCGCCAACCGTGCGCGTCGGCGATCCAGGTGTTCGCGGCGCCGAGTTCGCGCGCGGACGCGTCGCTCTCGCTCGCGAGCCGCAACGCGTCCGCCTTGAACGGCGCGGTGATCGACAGGCCGCGCACGCCGAGTGCTCGCGCCGCGAGAGCGAAGCGCTCGAAGTCGTGAGCCTCGAACGCGACGTACGCCGCGTTCCGTCGCGCCGCGCGAAGGAGCGCGTTGTGCACCGCGGGCGAGAGCGAATGCGCGATCGGGTGGCCGACGACGCCGTAGAATTCGAGCGGTCCGCCCGCGCAACGCGCGAGCTCCGCGTGCAACTCGTCCGCGGGCCACTGGCCCGGCGCGGTCGCGTTCACGCGTCCGTCGGCGGTGCGCGCAGCCGCGTACGTGAACGGCGAACCGAGCAACGGCGCGAGGAGCCGCGAGAACCGTCCGACGGCGCCCGACGAGAACGCGACGAGCTCGCCGCGCGCTTCGCCGAGCAACGCGAGCAACTCGAGCGCTTCCTCCGCCGAATTCGCCTCGTGCACGAGCTTCTGGAGATCGTTCCCGCGCGCGCAGGCTGCGAGCTCGTCCCGCCAACGCCGCGGCTCGAACGTCGCGGTCGCGAGCTCGTGCCGCGACACGATCCGCCGCGCGCCGACGAACTCGCCGAGCTCGTCCGCCGCGCGCCAATCGACGTCGACGAAACGGGCTCCGGCGCGAGCCGCGGTGCGCAAACGCGCGCGGAGCTCCGTCGTCGTCCCGCGAAAATGCCCGTAGCTCTGCGGCCCGTTGCACGCCGCGATCACCGGCTTGCCGAGCGAGCGAATCCCGTCGACGAGTTCACCCTCCGCGAGATTCGTCAGCCGATCGAGGCGCAGCTCGATCGCATCGGCGTGCGCCGCGGCGTGACGAGCCGAGCGCAGGAGTTCCGACAGACTGTCGGCGAGGCAGGAGACGACGACGGCCATCCGCGGGAGGCCCCGAGACTACCAAGGGTTCAGCCGGTCGCTTCGCCGTAGTGGTGGTAGTCGAGGTCGTCGAACGTCGGCTCGACGTAGCCCGCCTGCTTCGAGCGATCGAGCTCGACGTGGTACCCGCGCACCACCTCGCGCTGGACCGTGTCGCGGCTCTCCTTGTGGATCGGGTGCGCGATGTCGGCGTACAGGCGGACCTTGCCGCGTTGGTCGAGCTCGCCGCGGTGCTCGGGCAACCGCGCGCCGCAGTCATTGCAGAAGCGCGCCCGGATCGAGTTCTTGCCGGCGCACTCGGGACAGCGCTCCTGCATCTTGCGGCTCGGCATCGCGACGAACAGGCCCTTGGGTCCGCCGTCGATGATCTTGAGGTCGCGGATCACGAGACAATCGTCGATCGTGATCGTCGCGAACGCGCGCAGCTTGTCCCGAGGGTCGTTGATCAACTTGACGCGCACCTCGGTGATGTTCATAGCGAGAGGAATCCGTCTACCCCGGGAAAGGGGTGGCAAGTTTCCGACGGAACGACGACGCGCGAAGTTCGTGGGAAGGCGGATGCGAGGAAGAAGAGCGACGGAATCGTTCGATTCAGGGAAGGAGTCGAACGCCGTGGCCCGCGAATGGAACGATCCAGTTGCCGCGGGAAGTCAACGCGCGCCGAGCGAGCCGTTCGGCGAGCCGCGCGGAGTCGGACTCCGCGTGTGGGTGAGAATCGTAGAGTCCGAAGAAGCTCGCGCCGCTACCGGCGAGTCGAAAGTGAGCGAGGCCGAGTTCGTCGAGCAGCTCGCGCCACGTGCGAAGTTCGGCGACCGCGCCGAGCGCAGCGCCTTCCAGACGATTGAACAGCGACGCGCGCGCGTCCGCTTCCGCGCGGTCGAGCGCGTCCAGTCTCAACTCCGGCTGCGGCGGCGCGTGCGAACCGGAGCGTGCGAGCGCGCCGTAGACCGCCGCCGTCGATGCGCCTTGCGCCGGCGTCGCGACGACGGCCCACCACTCTCGCCGGGGACGCGGCAACGTTGCGACGCGCTCGCCGCGACCGCGACAGCGCGCGAAGCCCGTCTCGCGGGCCTCGAGGAAGAACGCGCAATCAGACCCGAGCTCGGCGAGCGTGCGACGCGCGGCGGACGACGTCGGGTCGAGTCCGAGCAAGCTCGCGGTCGCGAGCCACGCCGCCGCGGCGTCGGAGCTGCCGCCGCCGAGACCGGCCTGGCTCGGGATGCGCTTCTCGAGCGCGAGTTCGAGGCCCGCGACGTTCGCTCCCGCGCTCCGCGCCGCGTCGAGCGCCGCCCGCGCGGCGCGCACCGCGAGGTTGGTCGCATCGACCGGCACGTCGGCGCTCGCGCACGGTCCGGCGACCGTGAAGGCGATCCCGTCGACATCGCGCGCGCGCACCGCGACCGTGTCGAAGAGCGCGAGCGTCGCGAGCGTCGTATCGAGCTCGTGGTAACCGTCCGCGCGCCGACCGAGCACCGCGAGGTACGGATTGACCTTCGCGGGCGCCTGCGCACGCACCCAACCGGCCGTCGACGCGCTCACGACGACGACTCGTCGAGGCGCAGGTTGTCGATCAAGCGCACCGAGCCCGCGCGCGCGGCGACCAACGCGACGGCGCGCTCCAGCGGCGCGACCGGTTCGGCGGAGGTCCAATCGTCGGGGTCGCGCAGCTCGGCGTACTCGAGTTCGAGGTGCGCGAGCGCGAGCTCCTCCCGGATCGGCGCGCGCAACGCGTCCGCTCGGCGTTCGCCGTCCTCGCGCCACAACGCGCGCGAGCGCAGGAGTCCGCGATGGATCGCGACGGCGCGTTCGCGTTGTTCGGCCGAAAGCAATTCGTTGCGCGACGAGCGCGCGAGGCCGCTCGGCTCGCGCAACGTCGGGCAGACGACGATCGTCGGATAACCGAGCTCGCGCGCGACTTGACGCACGACCAACGTCTGCTGGAAATCCTTCTCACCGAAGTACGCGCGCGTCGGACGCACCAGCTCGAAGAGCCGCGCGACGATCGTCGCGACGCCGCGGAAATGGCCGGGACGCAACGCGCCTTCGAGACCTTCGGCGCTCGCGCCGGGCTCGCGCCACGCGATGCGATCGCGCGCGCCGCCGGACTCGGGGAAGAACTGCTCGAGCGTGCCGGTGAACACCAGGTCGCAACCGGCGTCGGCGAGCAAACGCGCATCGCCGTCGAAGTCGCGCGGGTAGCGCTCGAAGTCGCGCGCTTCGTTGAACTGCAACGGATTGACGAAGACGCTGACCGCGACCAGGCCGCACTCGGCGCGCGCGCGGCGCACCAACGACAGATGGCCTTCGTGCAACGCCCCCATCGTCGGCACGAAACCGAGCTTGCGGCCGGCGACCAACTGCGCGCGGCACCAATCGGACGCGGAAACCGGATCGTCGCGTCGTTGCATCGCGGGCACTCGCGCTTCAGCGCGCGTCGACGCGGGACGAGAGCCGCCGGCGGCTCCGCGCCAGATCGGGCTCGAGTTCGGCGAGCGGCCCGAGCACGAACTCGCGCTCGCCCATCCGCGGATGCGGCACCGTCAGATCGGGTTCGTCGATCTCGAGGTCGCCGAAGAGCAACAGGTCGAGGTCGAGCTCGCGCGGCCCGTGGCGCACGGAACGCGAACGATCGCGGCCGGCTTGGAACTCGATCGCTTGGAGCAACGCGAAGAACGCGCGCACGTCGAGCGTGGTCCCGAGCTCGACGACGCCGTTCAGGAACCGCGGCTGACCGACCGGCCCGCCGACGGGCTCCGTCTCGATCCACGTCGAACGCCGCACGACGCGCACGCCGGCCGACGCCGCGAAGCGCGCGAGGGCGAAGTCGAAGGCTCGCTCGCGGTCGCCGAGGTTGGCGCCGACGGCGACAAAGACCCGAACCTCCCCGCGGCGTGCGTTCATCGTGCGGTCGGCGTGAAGAAGTCGTCGGGGAGAGCGGCGGGCACGCGCTTCTTCCGCCGGAAGAGCCAGCGCATCACGCCCCACAGCGCGAAGCCGTTGAAGGCGAGGAACAACGCCGGCACCGGAGCAGCGAACAGCACGAACGCGCCGAAGACGACCCAAACCAACGCGAAGAAGCTGCCGCGCTTGGTCAACCGCGAGGCGACGTGGGCGTACGGCACCCGGCTCACCATCAACGTGCCGAGGATCGGCAGGGCGAGCGCCATCATCGGTAGGTACCAACCCGGGACGTGCAGGTGGATGTCCGGGAAGAGCGAGAGGGCGCGCCCGACCGGCGTCGGCCGGCCGTCGTCGACCTGGAGCTCGGGCCGCGCCACCGTCAGATAGAAGAGGATCATCGAGACCGCCGCGCCGGCCGCCGCGGGCGAGGGCAGGCCTTTGAAGCTCTGGTGCGCCTTCTCCTCGGGCTCGTTCTCGAGGTTGAAGCGCGCGAGCCTCAGGATCGCCATCAGCGCGAACGCCGCCGCCGCGAGGAAGTGCAGGCGCGGGTTGCCGACGTAGCCGTGGAGCGGACCCTCGTGCTCGATCATCACCTTGACCAGCAGCGGCGGGACGCAGCCGAACGTCAGCGCGTCCGAGAAGGAGTCGAGCTGGGCGCCGAACTCGCTCGAGCCGCCGGTCATCCGCGCGACCTTGCCGTCGACCGCGTCGAAGACCATGCCGGCGAAGACCAGCCAGCACGCGGTTTCGAGCTTGTCGTAGAAGATGGCCGAGTTCGACCCGGCGAAGGCCAGGGCATCGATCGCCTTGGCCAACGCGAGCAACCCGCAGAAGGCGTTGCCCAGGGTCAACAGGTTCGGAAGGAGGGAGACTCGACGCACGGGTTCCTCGGGGCCCCGCGCACGGCGGGTCCACAGGATAGTCCGGGCGAGCGCGGGACGCGACCAGGACGCTTTTCTCGAAGGGAACGGCCGCTACGATTCGCGCCATGAGCGAAGTCGTCCACGTCCATGCGCGCGAGATCCTCGATTCCCGCGGAAACCCGACCGTCGAAGTCGAAGTGGCGCTCGAGAGCGGAGCCCAAGGCCGCGCCGCCGTTCCGTCGGGCGCGTCGACCGGCGTGCACGAAGCGTGCGAGCTGCGCGACGGCGGCAAACGCTACGGCGGCAAGGGCGTGCAGAACGCGGTCGCCAACGTCGTGCGCGAGATCGCGGATGCGCTCGACGGGCTCGAAGCCCTCGACCAAGCCTCGATCGACAACAAGTTGGTCGAGCTCGACGGCACCGCCAACAAGTCGCGCCTCGGCGCGAACGCGATCCTCGGCGCGTCGCTCGCGGTCGCGAAGGCGGCGGCGGAAGAATGCGGTCTGCCGCTCTACCGCTACGTCGGCGGCTCGATGGCGCGCGTCACGCCGGTGCCGATGATGAACATCCTGAACGGCGGCGCCCACGCGGACAACAACGTCGACCTCCAGGAGTTCATGATCATGCCGTTCGGCGCGCCGACGTTCTCGGAAGCGCTGCGCATGGGCGTCGAGACCTTCCACGCGTTGAAGAGCGTCTGCAAGGCCGCCGGCTACAACACCAACGTCGGCGACGAAGGCGGTTTCGCGCCGAACCTGAAGTCCAACGAAGAAGCGCTCGAGCTGATCCTCGGCGCGTGCGAGAAGGCGGGCTTCAAACCCGGCTCCGATATCAAGATCGCGGTCGACGCCGCCGCGGCCGAGTTCTATGCGAACGGCAAGTACACCGTCGACGGCAAGGCGAAGAGCTCCGCCGAGATGGTCGACTTCTATGCCGCGTGGGTGGAGAAATACCCGATCTTCTCGATCGAGGACGGCCTCGACCAGGACGACTGGGACGGGTGGAAGCTCCTGACCGCGAAGATCGGTTCGCGCTGTCAGTTGGTCGGCGACGACCTGTTCGTCACCAACACCCGGCGCCTGCATCTGGGTATCGAACGCAAAGCCGCGAATGCGGTCTTGATCAAGGTCAATCAGATCGGCACCTTGACCGAGACCTTGGACACGATCGCGCTCGCGCACCGCAACGGCTATCGCTGCATCATGAGCCACCGCTCCGGCGAGACGGAGGACACGACGATCGCGGATCTCGCGGTCGCGGCGAACACCGGACAGATCAAGACCGGCGCGCCGTGTCGCTCGGATCGCGTCGCCAAGTACAACCGGCTCCTGCGCATCGAAGAGGAACTCGGCGACTGCGCGACCTACGGCGCGGGCTCGCTGGTGTAGAGATCGGCCTAGAGCATGTCCCCCCATCAACTCCAGCTCAACCTGCAGACGCCCCTCGAAGAGGAAGCGCCGCGTCGTTCGATCGGTCGACGTCTGCGCGAGGAATGGCCGGCGTGGCTGGCGCTCGCGGTGTGCGTGCAGGTGCTCGCGCTCGGCTTGATCCCGGCGCTCGCCGAGAGTGCGCGGCTCTCCGACGAAGAAGAGACGCTGTACGCGCGCGAACAATCAGACCTCGGCCGCCTCGAGGACCTGCGCGTGCAACTGCGCGCGCAGAACGATCCGATCTATCAGGAGCGCGAGAAGCGTCTCCTGCGCGCGCCGCAAAGTCCGTTGGAAGACTGAGCGCCGCAATCCGTTCGCCTCGCGGCGGCGGCGACGGTTAGTCTCGGGCGCGATGTCGTCGCTCGCGTTCTGCGCTCTCGCCGCGTTCGGGTTCGCGCCCCAGGATCCGGTCGCGTTCGGCGAAGGCCCGCTCGAGAACCAGACCGAGTTCGAGACGTCGAAGGCCGCGGAAGAGTTCTTCTCCGACGCCGATCTGCGCCTGGTCGCGTTGCGCGCGAGCACGCCGTCGCGAAGCGATCGCGAGCGCGCGATCAATGCCGTCTTCGACGCGTGGCACGACGCGGTCGGCGCGTGTTCGAGCGACGAATGGGTGCGACCGGATCCCGCGCTGCAACTGCACGGGACTTCGGGCTCGTCGCACGACGAGACGACCAAGTTGCGCCGCGCGGAGGGCGCGGAGTTCGCGCTGCTCGCACGCCTCGCGCAGCTCGACGCCAACGACCGTGCGCGTTGGACCGCGCGTTTCGAAGCGCGAGCGAAGGAAGAGCTCGACCGCAGCGGCTCCGACCGCGAGGTGTGGCAACGCATCGAACGCACGTACCCGGGAACGTCTTCCGCCGCGCGAGCCGCGCTGCGCATCGCGGACGCGGCGTTCGCGGAAGTGCGGCTCGAACTCGTTCACGCCTCGCTGGAACGCGCGGCTCGGCACGCGGCGTTCCTCGGCGCGGACGGCGCGCCGTTCGTCGCGGCGATCGAGCGACGGAACGCAGCACTCGCGCGCGTCGAGCTCCCGCCCGCCGCGGCGCCGACGAATGCGGTCGACGGCGCGCGCGGCTTCGGACCGGTGCGCGCGCTGCTCTACGATCGAGACTTCGCCGCCGTGCTCGGACGCGCGCGCCTGGACGCGAACGGACGCGAGGACGAGCTCCAACTCTGGCTCGCGCCCGGTGCCGTGTTCCTCGCTTCGGGCGCGTTGCTCGTGCAATCCAACGACCTGGTCGCGGTCTTCCCCGCGAACGGCGACGAGACGGCGACGACGTTCCGTCCGTCGAGCTTGCTGCGCGAGCTGGGGCTAGGCGTCGGCGCCGCACCGGTGCGCTGTCGCGTTCCAGGACGACGGCTGACGCCGATCGCGCTCGGCAACGACGCGCTCGTGACCGTGGGCGAAGTCGGACCGAACTCGCGTTGCGCGGTGGTGCGACTCGCGCTCGCGACGGGAGTGCTCGACGTCGACGCGCCGCCGACGGTGCGCTGGGCGACCAGCGGCACGAGCGTCGCCGATGGGCGTGGGCGTTCGACGCGTTTTCCGGACGAGCTCGCGCTCGACGAGCTCCAGTTCGAGCCCGGCCCGGTCGTCTTCTCGACGGAGCTCGTGCTGCTCGCGCGCTCGACGCCGCCGGACGCGGCCGAGCTCGACGACGCCGTGACGTGGGCGGTCGCGCTCGACCTCGCGACCGGTCGGCCGCTGTGGAAGCGGCGTCTCGCGCGCGGTCCGATCGGTCCGCGGACCGCGGTGAAGCGCTTCGAGCAGGCGGCGAACATCGACACCGCGCCGCTCGAGTTGCTCGCACTCGACGATCGAGTCTTCGCCGGCACGAGCACCGGCTTCGGCGTGCTCTTCGACGCCGCGGACGGCCGGCTCGTGTGGAGCGTGAAGAACCGCCGGCGCAAGGCGGAGGACTCAGGCTGGCGCGGACGGCGACCGTGGGCGCTCTCGGACGGCGAGTTGCTCTGGCCGCCGGTCGATTCCGACCGCGGCTACCGGCTGCGCGCGCGACCGGACGTCGAGGGCAACGGACTGTTCGCCGCGACGCCGTTCGAAATCGGCGAGCTGCGCACGATCCTCGGCGCGAACGGCTCGACGGTGCTCGCCGTGCTCGCGAGCGACGCCGGCGAACGCCTCGCGACGATCGATCTCGAACGCGGCACGCGCACTGTGTCGCTCGCGCTGCCGCCGAAGGACGCGTTCGGCCCCGAAGCGTGGGTGACGACTTCGAGAATCGTCGCGGTCACCGATCGCGGGCTCGCTCTGTTCGATCGCACGCGCGAACTCTTCCTGCAGGACCGCGTCGAACTCGGCGCGCCGGTCGCCGCGGTGCTCGCGAGCCCGAAAGGTCTGGTCGCCCTGGGGGGCGGCGTCGTGTGGCGGATCGCGTTGCGCTGAAGCTCGCGAGCAAGCGCGACGTCGGCCAAAAAAATCCCGCGTGAAACCACGGGTGAATCTCCTGTAGTCGCCCCGCGTTACCCGACGTAGCGCTCGTCGAAATGGTAGTTTGCGCGTACATCGCGCGGAACGCCGTACCACAGACCACGACATGACCGACACCAGCCTCCAACGAGTCAGCGAAGCCCACGCTCGCGTCAAGGCCGAGCTCCACCGCACGATCGTCGGCCAGGAGCAGGTGATCGACCAACTGCTGCTCGCGATCCTGACGCGCGGGCACTGTCTCTTGGTCGGCGTACCGGGCCTCGCGAAGACGCTCCTGATCTCCAGCTTGGCGAAGAGCCTCGACCTCTCCTTCAATCGCATCCAGTTCACGCCCGACCTGATGCCGAGCGACATCACCGGCACCGATCTGCTGCACGTCGACGCCGGGACCAACGAGCGCACGTTCCGTTTCGCGCCGGGCCCGATCTTCGCGAACGTCGTCCTCGCCGACGAGATCAACCGCACGCCGCCGAAGACGCAGGCCGCGTTGCTCGAGTCCATGGTCGAAGGCCAAGTGACCGTCGGCGGTCGTCGCCACCCGTTGCCGAATCCGTTCTTCGTGCTCGCGACGCAGAACCCGATCGAGCAAGAAGGCACGTACCCGCTGCCCGAGGCGCAACTCGACCGATTCATGTTCATGGTCCACGTCGACTACCCGTCGCGCGAGGAAGAGCTCGAGATCCTGCGCCGCACCACCGGCTCGGATTCCGCCGAACCGCGCAAAGTGCTCGGCGCGCCCGAGCTGATCGAGCTCCAACGCATCGTCCGCGGCGTCGCCGTCGCCGACAGCGTCTACGACTACGTGCTCGCGATCACCCGCGGCACGCGCGTCGGCGGCGCCGATCAATTGCCGTTCGTCCGCCAATGGGTCACGTGGGGCGCTGGTCCGCGCGCGAGCCAGAACGTGATCCTCGGCGCGAAGGCGCACGCGGCGCTCCGCGGTTCGAGTCACGTCGAGCTCGAGGACGTGCGCGCGGTCCTGCATCCCGTGATGCGCCACCGCATCGTCACCAACTTCTCGGCTTCGGCCGAAGGCATCACGCCCGACATCCTGATCGATCGCTTGCTCGCCGAGATCGATCCGAAGGCTCAGGTCGGCGCCGGACTCCCGGGCGTGAAGGCCTGAGGCTCCGGGACCGACCCCGAGAGTCTCCAGAATTCCCCTCTCGCGCATGAGCGCCCAGAGCGTCGACCCCGCCGTCCTCGATCGCCTCGAAGGGCTCGAGCTCGTCGCACGCACGGTCGTCGAGGGCTTCATGGCGGGACACCACCGCTCGCCATTGCGCGGTTCGTCGACCGAGTTCGCGCAGCACCGCGAATACGTCCCCGGCGACGACCTGCGTCGCCTCGATTGGAAGGTGTTCGCGCGCTCGGACCGCCTCGTCGTGAAGGAGTACTTCGAGGAGACCAACCTCTCGTGCCACCTCTTGCTCGACGCGAGCGAGTCGATGGCGTACGGCTCGCTCGACTGGACGAAGTTCGACTACGCGCGTTGGTGCGCGGCGGCGCTCGCGCACTTGGTGCTCGCGTCGCGCGACACCGCGGGCCTCGTCGTGTTCGACGAGAAGGAGAAGGCGAAAGTCCCGCCGAAGACCGGCGAGGAACAGGAACGCCACATCTTCGACGCGTTGTCGCGCGCGAAGCCCGAAGGTCCGACGGGCGTCGGCAACGTGTTGCAGTGGATCGCGACGCGACTGAAGAGCCGCGGCATCGTCGCGATCTTCAGCGACTTCTTCGACGACCCCGAGACGATCGTGTCGGGCTTGCGGCGCTTGGTCCACGGCGGCCACGAGCCGATCCTCTTCCAAGTGCTCGATCCGTTGGAGACCAGCTTCGACCTCGATCGCCTGGTGCGCTTCGACGGACTCGAAGGCAGCGGCCAACTCAAGATCGATCCGAAGGCGATCCGCGCGGCGTACCTCGAGGAGCTCGCGGCGCACACCGCGTTGCTCAAGAAGCACACGCGTGCGCTGTCGCTCGATTTCGTCGAGCTCTCGACGCGCCAACCGCTCGACGCCGCGCTGTCGACCTACCTCGCGCACCGCACGGCGCGCGCGCGCGGCGGGAGGCGCTGAGTTCCCGTGCTCGCCGCGGTCTTCGAAGGCTTCGTGCATCCGGCGCTGGTCGCGGGCGTCGCGCTCGCGGCGGTGCCGCTGATCATCCACCTGCTCAATCGCCAACGGCACAAGCCGATGCCGTGGGCGGCGATGCGCTTCGTGCTCGCGGCGTACAAGAAGACGCGGCGGCGCGCGCGTTTCGAGAACCTCATCCTGCTCTTGCTGCGCATGGCGGCGGTCGCGCTGCTCGCGCTCGCGATCGCGCGGCCGTTCGTCGGCAAGGACGACGTGTTGTCGGGCTTGACCGAGACGCGGCGCGACATGGTGGTGATCCTCGACGCGTCGGCGTCGACGGGTTGGCGCGAAGGCACGCGTTCGGTGTTCGAGACGATCGTCGCGCGCGCGCGGGAGCTCGTGCTCGAGCTCGACGGTTCGCGCGGCGACCGCGTGCGCGTGCTCGTCGCCGCGGGCGCGCCGCGTTTGCTGTCGTGGCGTTCGCCGGAGGAAGCGCTCGACGTGCTCGGCGCCTTGCGCGATCCGAGCGACGAAGTGCTCGACCTCGCCGCCGCGTTCGCCGAAGTCGCGAGCTACGCGGAAGAGCAAGCGGGCACGTCGCAGACGAAGGACGCGAGCGGAGACTCGAGCGACATCGAAGTCCGCCTGCTCTCCGACCTGCAGAAGCGCGACTTCCTGCCTTCGACCGGCGCGGGAGAGAACCACGACGGCGACGCGCGGCTGTTCGACGCGCTCGATCGCTTGAAGAAGCTCGGCATCAAGGTGCGCGTCGAGGATCTCGGCGCGCGTGAGCTCGTGCCGTCGAACCTCGCGATCGCCGACGTCGCTGTGCCCGAGAACGAGATCGCCGTCGACGTGCCGATCGAAGTCGACGTGCGCGTCGCGAACTGGGGCTCGGCCGCCGCGGCCGGCGTGCGCGTCGCGCTCGAGGTCGACGGCGAACGCCGGCCCGCGAAGCTGGTCGACGTCTCCGCGCGCGGCAGCACCAACGAAGTCTTCCCGATCGTCTTCCACCAAGCCGGCGCGCATTCGCTGGTCGCGCGCCTCGAATCCGATCGGCTCGGGATCGACGACGCGCGCGCGTCGGTGATCGCGGTGCCGCCGCCGCTCTCGGTGCTCTTGGTCGACGGCGCGCCGGCGAGCGACGTCGCCGAGGACGAAGTCGGCTACCTCGCGGCGGTGCTCGCGCCGCTCGAGGACGACGCGCTCGGCGGTTCGCCGTTCGAGACGCGCGTGATCGAGCCCGGCGCGCTGCGCGACGAGAACCTGGCGCTCGACGGTTACGACATGATCTGGCTCGCGAACGTCGACGCGCTCTCCGACGCCGTCGTCGAGCGCCTCGAGAAGCGCGTCGCCGCCGGCGCGGGTCTGATCGTCTCGCTCGGCGATCAAGTGCAAGCCGAGGTGTACGACCGCCGGCTGTATCGCGCCGACGGTTCGGGCCTGTTGCCCGCGGAACTCGGCGGACGCGTCGCCGTGCGCTCGCGCCGCGACTCCTACTTCCGCGCGCAGGAGTTCGACGCGCAGCACCCGGCGCTCGCGTTCTTCGCCGACGAGAAGTGGCGGCCGCTGTTCAGCGAAGTCCCGATCTACGAGTTCATCGCGGCGCGGCCGTTGCCCGGCGCGCGCGTGATCGCGCGGCTCGACGACGACGCGAAGAGTCCGCTGTTGATCGAGAAAAGCTTCGATCGCGGCCGCGTGCTCCTGTGGACGACGACGATCGACGTCGGTTGGACGCGCTTGCCGGAATCGCCGCGCACGTTGGTGCCGTTGGTGCACGAGATGGCGCGCTACGTCGGCCGTCCGCACGGCGCAGTGCGCAACGTCGCGGTCGGACGCAGCCTCGAACTCGAGGTGCCGTTCTTCCCGCGCTCGCCGGTGATCGTGCGCCCCGACGGCGCGCGCGCCGGACTCGCGGGCGAGCCGCTGCCCGCCGGCCCGAACCTCTGGCGCCTGCCGCGCATCGACGATGCCGCGCACGTCGGCCTCTACCGCGTCGAGTTCGCCGACGGCGCGGCGCAACCGTACGCCGTGCAGCTCGATCCGCGCGAGAGCGACCTCGAACGCCTCCCCCACGCCGAGCTCGCGAACCTCCACCCCGCGCTGATGCCGGTTTCGTCCGCGGCGTCCGAGCGCAAGAACGAACCCGAGCAGCGCGCGCCGCAAGGCGAACTCTGGCGTTGGCTCGCGATCGCCGCGTTGACCGCGTTGGTCGCGGAAACGTTGTGGTCCGCGTGGATCGGCCGTTCGCGGAGCGTGCGTTCATGATCGCGTCGCTCCAACAGGCGGTGGACACCGGGCTGCGCGAGAGCTTCAAGCTCGCCGACGTGCCCGCCGCGTGGATCGTCGTCCTCGTGCTCGCGCCGCTCGCCTTCGTGGTCTGCGTGCTCGGCTACCGCGGCGAATCGATCTCGTTCGGCGGCAAATTGTTGCTCGGCACGCTGCGGTTCCTCGCACTCGCGCTCTTGTGCCTCGTCATCTTCCGGCCGGTGCGCGTCGAACGGCGCGAGGAAGTCCAGAAGGCCGAGGTCGTCGTCCTGCTCGACGATTCGGCGAGCATGTTGCGCAAGGACTCGTACGCCGCGAACGAACCGCTGCGCCAAGCCGCCGCGCGCTTCTCGAAGAAGGAAGGCGAGGCGACGCGCTCAGAGGTCGCGATCGGACTCGTGCAGGACGCGCTCGCGCCCGCGCTCGCGAACCGCGGCTACGTCCCGCGCGTCTACACGTTCGCCGACACGGTCGCGGCGCAAGGCGCGACGATCGCTTCCACGGCGCGCGGTTCGTCGACGCGGATCGGCGACGCGCTGTCGCAGGTGCTCGCCGCGTACCGCGGACACCATTTGACCGACGTCGTGATCGTCTCCGACGGTCGGCAGACGTCGGGCTCGCCGGCGCTCGACGCGGCGCGCGCCGCGCAAGGCGCGGGCGTGCAAGTGCACGCGATCACGATCGGCGACACGCGCGCCGAGAAGAACGTCAAGGTCGAGCTCGTCGAGGTCCCCTCCGCCGCGTTCGAAGGCGACGAGATCGCCGCGGTCGTGCGCGTCGTCGCGCGCGGCGTTCCGGCCGGCGCGCGCGGGCACGTCACGCTGGAGGAGCTCACCGGCGACGAAGGCCGACGCGTGGTCGCCGAGGACGACGCCGAGCTCGGCGAAGGCGGCGCGCGGCGCACGTTGATCGCTCGGCCCGGTCCCGCCGATCCGCGCACGCACGAGCGACGTTTCCGCGTCTCGATCCCGACCGAGGACGGCGAGACGTTGGTCGACGACAACGCGGTCGAGTTCAGCGTCCACGTCACGCCCGAGAAGATCCGCGTGCTCTACATCGACGGCTACTCGCGCTACGAGTGGCGATACTTGAAGGAGATCCTGCGGCGCGCCGACCAGAACATCGTCATGCAATCGGTGTTGCTCTCCGGCGACGCGGGTTGGATCCAGCCGAGCACCAAGGGCGTCGCGGCGCTCTCGGAAGTCCCGACCGATCGCAAGACGTTGCTCGATCAGTACGACGTGATCCTGCTCGGCGATTTCTCGCCGTACGCGATCTCGCCGGATCCGCAGAAGTGCGACGAGTTCCTGCGCACGTTGCGCGAGTTCGTCGAGCGCGGCGGCGGCCTCGGCTTCATCGCCGGCGAGTACGACAACCCGCGCGCGTTCCTCAACACGCCGCTCGAGGACGTCTTGCCGGTGACGATCGAAGCGGCCGAGCTCGCGGGCTTCCAAGGCGACGCGTCGGTCGAGTTCCGGCCGGTGCTCGAGGATCCGCTGAATCCGCACGAGATCGTGCGTTTGCTCCCCGACGTGGAAGCGAACCGCAAGTTGTGGGAGGACGTCGGCGGCCTCGAAGGCCAGTACTGGTATCGCCCGGTGACGCGCGCGAAGCCCGGCGCGCAGGTCCTGTTGCGCCACCCGCGCGACGGCGCGCGCGGCGAGCGTTATCCGCTCCTCGTCGCGGGGTACTTCCCGGCGGGACGCGTGCTCTTCTCCGCCCTCGACTCGACTTGGCGCTGGCGCCTGTTCCACATCGGCGAGCACGACAAGTTCTGGCGCAACGCGGTGCGCTGGCTGTCGCTCGGTCGGTTGAAGAGCGGCGATCGTCGCTACCGCATCGAAGTCGCGCGTTCGACGTACAACTTGGGCGAGCGCGTCGGCATCGAAGCGCGCGTGCTCGACGAGGACTACCGTCCGAGCCTCGAGTCCGATCAGAAGATCCGCGTCGGCGATCCCGACGGCAAGGTCGGCGATCTCGAGCTCTCGGCCGTCACGGGCAAGCCCGGCACCTACCGCGGCAGCTACGACGCCGAACGCCTCGGCCTCTACCGCGTGTGGTTCGAACGCGATTCCGGCCGCATCGCGTCGACCGAATTCGAGGTGACTTTGCCGTCGCTCGAGAACCAGGATCCGACGCCGGATCCGAGCCTGCTCGCCGAGCTCGCGACCGTGAGCGGCGGCAAACACGTCGATCTGGCCCACGTCGACGATTTGCTGGCCGACTTCCGTGGAGGCGAAGAGCGTCGCGAGCCGATCTCTGCTCGGCTCGACGACGTCTGGGATCGGTGGAGCACGTTGCTCGCCGCCTTGTTCGTCTTCGCTTTGGAATGGGTCCTGCGCAAGCGTTACGACCTGGTCTAGAAAAGGAACGAATGCGTCTCTCGCGCTTGCTCACGATCGTCGCGGCGAGCGTCTTCTCGCTCGCGCGTTCGTCGGCGCAAGGCGACGAGGATCGTGCGGTCAAGAGCTTCTCGCTGCCGGAGACGCAGTCGGCGCGCGCGCTCTACGAACGCGCGCGCGGCCACGTCGACGCCGAGCGTTGGAGCGACGCGATCTCGGGGCTGCAGGAGCTGCTCGAAGTCCACCGCGGCGCGGTGCTCGGCGCGGAACGACGCGACGCGCTCGGGCGCCGTTCGCAACAGGACATGCACGCGGGCGTCGCGAACCGGGTCACGCGGTTGCTGACCGAACTCGGACCGAAGGCGCGCGGCGCGTACCGCGATCGCTTCGAGCCGATGGCGAGCGCCGAACTCGCGCGCGCGCGGCGCACCGGCGAGGCGCGCGCGGCGCAAGCGTTCGTCGAGCTCGCGCGCCGCTGGCCGATCACGGTCGCGGCGGAGAACGCGTGGCTCGCGCTCGGCGATCTCGAGCTCGAACGCGGCGACGTCGACGCGGCGAAGCTCGCGTGGCGACGCGGCGAGCAACTCGCGCGCGATCTCGGCGATCCGCTCGAACTCGGCGCGGTGCGCAGCGGGTTGCTCGATCCGCGCGACGCGCGGCAGACGGCGTTGCCCGTGCCGCCCTCCGGCGGCTTGCGCCTCGACGACGGCACGCAGACGCTCGGGCCGTTGCCCGGTCCCGATTGCCACGCGTGGCGCCGCAAGTTGGTCGACGACGATCCGAACCTCGCCGGATCCCTGCGGTCGGCGCAAGGGGCGCCGGTGATGCATCCGGTGGTGGTCGGCGATCGCGTGCTCGTGTCGACGCCGTTGCGCTTGCTCGCCTACAACGCGTACTCGGGCCACCGCGAATGGCGTTCGGAAGAGGACCGCGGCTGGAAGGAAGTCGACGCCGGCCGCTTGCGCGTCTGGGACCAAGGCGATCGGCAAGAGCGCTCGTTGGAACGCAAGGACTTCTTCCAGGGCATCAACGGTGCGGCCCTGATGCTCGCGCCGACCGCGTGGGGCGACGTCGCCGTCGCCGCGCTGCAGGTGCCGGTCTCCGCGGTCACCAACTTCCAGTACCAGCACATCCAGGTCACGACGATCACGCCGGAGCGTCGGCTCTTCGCGTTCGATCTCGGTTCGGGCGAGCTGTTGTGGAGCCACCTCCCGCCGCCGCTGTGGGACGGCGAGTCGGGCTCGTTCATCGATCGCATGCGCGTCGCCGGACCGCCGATCGCGTGGCAAGGCCGCGTGTACGCGCCGTTCTATCGGATGCAGGGACGCATCGAGTTCCACGTCGGCTGCTTCGATCTGTACACCGGCGCGTTGCTCTGGTCGACCGCGCTGATCTCCGGTCAGGTCGAGCTCAACATGTTCGGCCGTCAACACCGCGAGCTCGCCGCGCCGCCGCTCCTGATCCACGGTGATCGCGTGATCGCGATGACGCAGCTCGGCGCGATCGCGGCGCTCGACGTGTTCACCGGCGACATCGCGTGGGAGACGCTGTACGACCAACTCCCGTTGCCGGCCGCCGAAGGCTTCCAAGCGGGCGAGCGCGACGAACTGTGGCTCGCGTCGCCGCCGGCGGTCGCCGACGGCGTCGTCGTCGCGACGCCGATCGACTGCGCGGACTTGATCGGCATCGACGTCGAACGCGGCACGCTCCTCTGGAGCAAGCCCCACTCGCGCGTCGCGCGGCTGCCGACGAAACTCGCGTTGCTCGGCGCCGACGACCACTCGGTGGTGCTCGGTTCCGCGGCGCAGGTGATCCAGCTCGCCTCGAACGCCGGCCTCGCGACGACACAAGGTCCGGGCGAATCGTCGTGGAGCGATCGCGTGCTCGGCGACGCGTACCTCGCGCCCGACTCGCAACCGCGGCCGCTCCTGGTCGGAGAC
>JAIOPM010000022.1 GCA_021413885.1 Planctomycetota bacterium | reverse complement strand
GCGCCGCCTTGCACGTCGGAGTCGGCGAGGCTCTTCGAGTAGAAAAAGACGTCGCGGCCGAGCTCGAGGCGCTTCTCGCCCTTCGCGCTCGCGAGCGTGCAACTCGAACCCTGTTCGTCGAGCGAACGCGCGCCGTCCATCGTCCACTCGTAGAGGTAACCGTCCTTCGCGCCGGGCTTCCAACCGAGACGTTCGAGGCGCGAGCGGATGAAGCGCGCCGCGACGCGTTGGCCGGGGCTCGGCGTATCGCGTCCCGCGAGTTCGTCCGACGCGATGAAGAAGACGTCCGACTTGATGCTGTCGGCGTGGATCGAGTCGAGGGCTTCCTCGAGGCGGCCGAACGGAACGGAGGTCGACGTGCTCGCGGCGAAGAGCGGCGTGACGGCGAGCAGCGCGAGCGACGCGCTGAAGAGGCGGCGGATCGTGTTCATGTCATGGAGTCCGAGCGCGGGACGAAGCGAACGATGCGGAGTCGCGTGCGGCCCATGCTACGCAGAACCTCCGACGGCTCCGAGCTCGAGCCGCAAGGGAAGTGTAGATCTACCGCGCGTCGCCGCGAGAGCGCAGGTAACCGAGCGTCGAGGCCCGCGCACGCTCGTGCATTTCGTCGAGCTCTTCGCTCGAGCGCGTGCGGAGATCCTCGACGTTCGCGCGGCAGAACTCGCAACGGATCTCGTCGAGGTGGAACGCGACGAACGTCTTCGGGCCCGACGGCAGCGTGCCCGCGAGCGAACGCGCGAGCCACACGCGCGCGGGGCACGACGCGCGGCTCGCGCGCCAGACTTCGCCGACGTCGAAGTCGAAGTTCGCTTCGCCGGCCTGCGTGAGACGCGAGAGGCCGAGGAAGAGCTCCGCCGCTTCCGGCCGTTCCTGCGCGAGCTCGCGAATGCGCACCAACGCGCGGAACTTGATCCCGGCGACCGAGGTCTCGTCGTTGAGGCCGAAGCGTTGCCAGGTGTCCTTGTTGCGCCAACCGCCGAGGAAGAGCGCCTCGATCACCATCAAGCGCGCGAACTCGCTCTGCTGCCACGTCTCCTGCACCCATTCGCGCAGGAGCAACGCGAGCAAGCGGCGCGCGTTCTCGGAGAACTCGGCGCGGCGCACGACTTGGCTCGGCGTCTCGCTCGAGGTGGCGAGCCGATCGATCGGCGAAGCCTCGTCGTCGTCGGTTCCGTCGGATTGGAGCGTGTCGACGCGGCGACGCCGCAACCAATCGATCGTGCGGTTGTGGCAAATGCCGAAGAGGTATTGCTCGAACGTGTAGTGCGGATCGAAGCTGCCGATCCCGCGCACCGCGCCGAGCAACGTCTCCTGCAACACGTCGTGGCGCGCCTCGCGATCGACGACGCGGCGCGCGACGTAGTGGTAGAGACGGCCGGCGTATTCGCGCTCGACGCGCAGCCATTCGTCGTCGTCGAGACGTTGGAGCTTCGCGAGATCGGGGGTCCAGTCGCTCACGTTCGTCCTCAGCCGATCAACAGTACGTACGCGAGGAACGCCGCGAGCGCGACCGCGCAACCGATGCCGACGAGCGCGATGCCGAGCAGCATCAAGCGCCACGTCACGCCGAACCAACCGCGACCGCGCGCGACGAAGCCGTGGCCCGCGCGACCGGCGCCGAAGACCGCGCGCCGCACCGGCGCGACGATCAACGCGACCAGCACTTCGAGGCCGAGCGCGAACGTCGAGAGCAAACGGCGGAGCAAACCACCTTCGACGCGCGGCGGCACCGGCACCGTCGCGGCGAGCGCGGCGGCGGGGGCAACCTGGAGCGACGTCGGATTCGACGGCGAGTGCGCGTCGGTGCGTTCGGGGCTCGCAGGGTTCTGCCGCACGCTGCGCAAACCCTCCCACACCCCCATCGCGACTTCGGCGGCGCCGCGCGCGAGCTCACGCGACGTCGCACGCGCGACGCCTCGCGCCGGAGCGGTCGGCGTGCTTTCGACGACCGGAATCGGCGTTTCTTTCGCGGGCTCGGGCGTGGGCGTCGGAGGCGGCGTGAAGTCGGGCAGCGTGCGCGCACGCGGCTCGCCGGCGACGCGCGGCGCGTCGGAACTCACGTCGCGCGGCACGACGATCGAATCGCCTTGGCGCCCGGTCTGACCGAGCTCGGCGACCAGCTCCTCGACGCTGTCGAAACGCGCCGACGGATCGAGACGCAAGCAGCGCTCGACCACCGCGCGCAACGCGATCGGGAAATCGGGCGCGAATTGCGGCGGATCGTCGTCCTCGCGCACGACGAAACCGCCGCCTGAGTCCTGCTCGAACGGCAGCGCGCCCGCGATCGACTCGTGCAGGATCACGCCGAGCGAGTAGATGTCCGCGCGATGATCGGCGCGGTTCTTCAACATCTCCGGCGCCATGTAGTGCGGCGTCCCGCGGCCGAACGACAACGTCGAACGCCCGTCGGTCATCAACTTCGCGAGGCCGTAGTCGCCGACGCGCGCGATCTCGCCCTTCAAGAAGATGTTCGACGGCTTGAGGTCGAAGTGCACCAGCTTGCGATCGTGCAGCGCGAGCACGCCGCGCGCCGTCTGCGTGAAGTAGTGCAACGCGCGCTCGACGCCGAGTCGCTCGCGCTTCTGCCTGCGAGCCAGCGTGTCCTCGCCCGCGTAACCCATGATCAAGTACGGCACGCCGAGCACGACGCCCATGTCCTCGATCGTGACGAGGTTCGGGTGATCGATCTGCGCAAAGTGGCGGACGTGATCGAGCTCGCGCTCGACCGCCTCGCGGCCGGACTGATCGTCGACCTTGAGGAACTTGACCGCGTACGGCTTGCCGATCGAAGTCTTGCGCGCCTTGTAGACCTCGCCGAACGCGCCGCCGCCGAGACGGTTCTGGATCTCGTACCCGGGGATGAAGCCGGGCTTGCGGAAGCTCTGATAGAACTCTTCCCAGTCGATCATCGCGAAGCCCGAGCGCGTTCGGATGACGATAGCGGAAGCGGGCGGTCCATGCGACGAGCGGCGACGAGCGCGGTTCGGTGTGCGAGCGCGGACGACTCCGCCGCCCGACGCGGCGGGCTACGCCGACGCACCGCGCGCATTTCACGCCGGCCCTGAAAGCACGCGAGGCGGAGCGCTCGTCCGAGCGTCCGCCTCGTCGATCCGAGCCCGATGTGTTACGGCGCCGGGTCGACCGTGATCGTCACCGTGTCGACGACCGGGCCCGAGAGCGCCGCGGCCGTCAACGCGAGCACGTACGTCCCCGTCGCGGAGAACGCGACCGTCGGCGCGAGCGCCTTGGTGTCGGAAAACGTCGCGACGCCGGGACCGCTGGTCTGGGCCCACTCGAAGTTCTCGGGCACCGAGTGGATCACGAGCGCGTGCGGCGAAACCGAGTCGATCACCGGACCGACGTTCTCGACCGGACCGTTCGGCGCGAGGCTGATGCGCTGGAGCTGGCAGGAGATCAAGGCGCCCTTCGGGTCCTGGTAGGCGTTGGTCGCGTAGAGATCGTCGCCGAAGAACGTGAGCTCCTCGATGCGGGCGAATGCGTCCGCCGGCAGCGTGCGCACGAAGGTCACCTTGCCGGTGACCGGATCGATCTTGAGCAGCTTGTCGGTCCCTTGGTCGACGGCGTAGAGCTGCGCGTCGGCGGCGCGGAACGCGAGCGCGCGGATCAGCGTGTAGCCCTTGAGCGTCGCCGAGCCGACCGCGGTCACCTTGCCCGTGGTGCGCGCGAAACGCAGCACCTGCTTCTTCAGCAGATCGACGCCGAAGATGCGGTCGGTCGCCGGATCGTGAGCGAGGCAGTAAACGTCCTTCCACGTGTTCGCGGCGCCGACCGGCGTGCAGATGCCGGTCGAGACGTCCACCGTGTAGAGGTAGCGGTAGAGGCTCTCGATGCCGTAGACCGAGCCGTTGATCTCGAGCAAGTCGCTCGGCCAGCCGAACACCTTGCCCGCCGCGTTGCGCAGCACCGGCGAGCTCGTGACGCCGGTCGTGTCGTCGTAGAAGACGATCGAGTTCTCGGTCGTGCCGTTGCCGTCGGCGGTCCAGTACGCGAGCGGCGAACGTCCGGGCAGCGCGCCTTGGAGCGCCGCGCCGACATCGAGGGTGATCGTTTGGTCGACCCCGGCATCGGGTTGGACTTGGGCGAGAGCGGGGAGAGCGATGAACGAGGCGACGAACAGCGGCAGGATTCTGAGTTGCATGTCTTGGAGTGGGGCGCGACCGACGACTTCAGGGGGAGGTTGAACGACCTCGAGGGGCAGGGCCTGAAGGAAGGAAGCGCAAAAGGCGCGGAACGTTCCCGGGGGATTCGAGGAATTCGAGTCCATCCGGGCGACGCACTCAACGCTACCTCAGAATCCACTTTCCTGCGCATCCGTGACGCGGCGCGGGCGATCGAGGAAAGGAATTCCGCGCCGAGGAGACCGTCTCGACTAATCGGCGGGCGCCAGGGTGACGAAAAAAGGCGGCTCGGCCTTGTCGGCGCGTGTCACCGAAAGCGTGCGTCGCGCGTCGAGCGGCAAGTCGAAGCGGTGCTCGGTCGCGACCTCGCCCGCGTCGACGCGCAACGCGACGTCGGACACGACGACCAAGCGCTCGGCATCCTCGAACAGACGGATCTCGCCCGGCAAGCGCGCGACGCGAGCGTGCGACCGCGCGCGACGACCGATCACGACGAGCCCGCCGGGACCGGGCGCGAAGAGCAGGATGCGTTGCGCGCCGAGGCACTCCGCTCCCCGCTCGAACTCCAGCAGGAACGTGCTCGACGCCGGCGCGGGCGCGGTGAGGCGCGCGGCGAGCTGCGGCGAGAACTCGATGCGTTGGCCGTGGCCGACGTCGAGGCCGGCGCCGACTGGACGGCCGTCGACCGCGAGGTCGCGGCCGGCGGCGAGGAGCTCGGGCGTCGGCGTGAGACGCCAACTCGCAGCCTGATGGAACGTCTCAGGCCGGAACTCGAAGCGCGCGTGCTCGGCGTAGAGATCCGCGAGCACCGGCAGATCGACCGCGCGGTTCTTCGCGTGGCCGAGCGTCAGCGTGCGTCCGCCGGCGACCAGGAATTCGCCCGCGTCGTCGACGGCGAGTTGGAAGCGCACTCGAGCGTTCATCACGCAGCGCGGGTGCGCATGCAGAACCGGCGGATTTTCGGGGAGCGGAGCCGACGCGCGGCCGACGTGCAAATCAGGGCGTGGTGACCACGCCGCCGCCCGCTTGTTGGGCAGCGAGGAACGAACGCCGCGCGAGCGAGAAGAGATCCTCGCGCTTCTTGACCTCTGGGTGCGGCGAGAACGAGATGCCGACCGAGATCTGCAGCGGATCGCCGACCAAATCGCGCAACTTCAAGTCCTCGGCCGCTTGGCCGACGCGCTTCGCCATCACTTGCGCGCCGTCGGGACCGGAGTTCGGCAACAGGAACAGGAACGAGTTCTCGTCGAAGCGTCCGAGCACGTCGGTGTCGCGCGCGCTTGACAGGAAGATCCCGGAGAGCTGTCGCAGCACTTCCTCCGACGCCTGGCCTTCGAAGCCGAGCATCACGCACGCGAGCGGATGTCCGAAGCGCTGCGCGCGCTTGAACTCCTCGTCGAGCTTGTAGTTGAGGAACGCGTAGTTGAAAAGGTTGGTCTCGGGGTCGGTCAGCGCGACGACCAACGACTTGTTGATCGCACCGGTCAGGTCGCGCAGCAACTTCTCGGGGAAGTTCGGTTCGTGCGCCGCGCCGCGCGTGTCGGTCGGCAACGCGGAACGCGGTCCGACGCTCTTCTCGAGCGCGGCGCGCACGTCCTGCGCGGACACCGGACGCGCGAGCACGCCGGTCGCGCCGCAGAAGTGCGCGATCGGCTCGGCCCACGTGTTCGACTTCTCGACGATCACGTACGTGCGACAGCGCGTCTTGCCGGTCAAGCGTCGGCACGCCTCGTAGACGTTCGGACGCAAGTTGCCGTCGAGCAGGATCACGTCGCCCGGCGCGGGCGGTTTCTCGACGAGCTCCTCGACGGCGCGCACGTGCGCGAATTGCCAACCGGCGAGACCGCTCGCGGCGGCGCGCGTGGACGCCAACATCGATTCGTCCGCCGTCACGATGCGCACGGTGCGGATGGATTCAGCCATGGGTCACCTTGGATCTCCGTCGCGGGCTGTTCGGACGCGCCGATGCCTTCGCACGACGAGCGTCGAACAAGGCGGTCCCTGCGTCAAGCATCGAGGCGGATTAGGAGCCCGAGGAGAGCTCTTCGATCCAATCGGCAGGCATGTCGTAGTTCGCGAAGACGTTCTGCACGTCATCGAGGTCCTCGAGCGCCTCGACCAGCTTGAGCAAGCGCTTCGCGACTTCCTTGTCGGTGATCGCGACGCGGTTCGGGGCCACGTAGGCGAGCTCCGCCGAGCGGAACTTCAAGCCCGCCTTGTCCAGCGCGCCCTTCACCGGCAGGAACTCGGTCGGCGCCGCGTAGATCACCGCCAAGTCGCCGTCGTACTCGACGTCGTCGGCACCGACTTCGAGGGCGAGTTCGGTGATCTGGTCCTCGCTCCGCCCCGCGGACTCGACGACGAACGTCGCGCGGTGTTGGAACAGGAACGCGACCGAGCCCGGCGCGCCGAGGTTGCCGTGGTGCTTGTCGAAGAGGTGCTTGACGTCGGGCGCGGTGCGATGGCGGTTGTCCGTCAAGCACGAGACCATCAACGCGCTGCCGCCGGGCGCGTAGCCTTCGTACACGAGCTCTTCCCAGTCGCCGTCCTTCGAGCCCGTGCCCTTCTTGATCGCGCGCTCGATCGTGTCCTTCGGCATGTTCGCCGCGCGCGCCGCTTCGATCGAATAGCGCAGCCGCAGGTTCATGTCGGGATCGCCGCCGCCGACGCGCGCGGCGACGATGATCAGGCTCGAGATCTTGCTGAAGACCTTGCCGCGCTTCTTGTCGACCGCGCCCTTGCGGCGCGCGATGTTGGCGGAGTGGGAGTGACCGGCCATGGCTCGTGGTGGAACTCGAACGAGGATAACCGCCGAGGACGACGGCGCTCCGAAGTCGCGGGCCCGGAACGAACGCGCGCGGCCCATTCGGCGCCGCGCACGGATTCGATCGGACCGAGGAAAGGTCCTAGCGCTTCGAGAACTGGAAGCCGCGACGCGCGCCGCGACGGCCGTACTTCTTGCGTTCCTTCATGCGGCTGTCGCGCGTGAGGTAGCCCTCGGCGCGAAACTGCGCGTCGAGCGCCGGATTGATCGTCTTGATCGCGCGCGCGACGCCGAGCATCACCGCGCCGGCTTGGCCGATCGGCCCGCCGCCGGCGACGTTGCAGTGCACGTCGTACGTCGCTTCGAGGCCCGCGAGCTTCAACGGAGCGAGCGCCTTGCGGCGTTGGTCCTCGACCGGGAAGTACTGCTCGATCGGACGGCCGTTGACGACGAAGCCGCCGGCACCGGGTTGCAAGCGCACACGGGCGACCGCGCTCTTGCGCCGGCCGAGACCCCACTGGACGTTCGCGTGGATGTTCGAATCGGGCATCGGAATCAGGCCTCCACTTTGACGGGAGCTTGGGCGGTGTGCGGGTGCTCGACGCCTTCGTACACCTTCAGGCGACGCAGCATGTCGTGACCGAGCTTGGACTTCGGGAGCATGCGCCGCACCGCGAGGGTGACGACGTCGTTCGCGCGACGTTCGCGCACGCGCTCGATCGGGACGACCTTGTAGCCGCCCGGATACTTCGTGTAGTGGGCGTACGTCTTCGTCTCGCCCTTCTTGCCGGTGAGCTTCGCGTTGAGCGAGTTGATCACGACCACGTGCGCGCCGACCAAGTGGTTTGACGTGTAGGTCGGACGATCCTTGCCCATCAGGTTCATCGCGATCTTCGCCGCCATGCGTCCGAGGTTGTGCTCGGAGGCGTCGTACAGCAGCCAACGCTGCTCGACTTCGTGGGTACGGAAATAGGTGGTGCTCATGGGCTGTGCTGAAGCGACTGTCGTGAAGCGGCTGTCTTGAAGATCCCGGGGACCGCCGACGTCCGACCCGACGAAGGGGGGCCGGAGTTTCGGTCCGGAGGGGGGAACAAGGTAGCGACGGCCGCTCCGCCCATCAATCCCCGAGATGTGGGAGCTTCCGAGCGCCCGACTACGGACCCAGGACCCGCACCCAAACTTCTGCGCCGCGGACGTCGGACGCGGCGCGACCGACCAGGAGCTTGAGCCCCTGCGGCAACGCCGGATTCATCCATCCGGGCGGCCGCGCCTCGCCTGCGACGGCCGGCGGGAGCGCGGTGTTCGACGCCCACGGCCCTCGGGCGGTCCAAGCTCCGTCGGCGTCTCGCGTCCAGACCTCGGCGAAATCCCCCCACCGGTTCGAGGCTCGGTCGGGGACCGCGGCGTCGGGAGCTTCGGCCCGACTCAGCGCGGCGCCGCGCGCGACGACGCGGGTGAGCGGCGAGCCGTCGCCGCGCGCATCGATCGCAACCGCGATCGCATGCTCGGCCGGCTCGACCGCGAACGAGAGCACCGCGTCCGACGCGAAGTCGAGTCGATCGCGCGCGCACTCCCAGCGCACGCCGGCTCCGTCGCGCGCGTCGTAGTCGTAGACGACGAGAGCGTTCGTCGGACGCGCGAGCGCCGTGTCGAGCGCGAAGACGCCGAGCGCTGCAACCGCGCCGACGAGCAACGCGAGTCCCGGACGCGCGCGCAAACGATGGACGAAGAACGCGGCGGCGAACGCGAGGCTGAGCGCGGCGAGGCTCGCGGCGTTCGCGCTCGATGGCGGAGTCGGCGGCGGACGAAGACGGAGCGCCGGCGGAAGCGCGGACCACCGCCGTGCGCGTTCTTCGTCGGGCGTCCAACCGAGGAAGCGCAGATGTTCGTCGGATGAGCGCGGCGCGAGCGCCTCGGAGCCTTCGCGCGCAGGAAGCAGCGCGACGAAGCGCCGCGTCTCGCCGGCGGCGAGACCGAGTTCGATCGTCGCGGTGCCCGCGCCGCCGAGGTCGAGGCTCGCGCGTTCGAGCGGGCCGCTCGCCGCGAGTTCCGCACGACGCAGACGCGACGCGTCGCCGCCACGCGCGTCCGCGACGAGCACCAGCACGACGACGAGCGCGAGCCTCACCGCCGCGCCTCGCGCGCGAAGAAGAACGAGCCGGCGCCGTGGAGCAACGCGGCCGCGCCGACCGGCGCCCACGGCCACGCGCTCCAACCGGAATCGAGCCGCCGCGCGGCGAGGTCGTAGCTCCACGCGAGCGGACTCGCTTTCGACAACGCGCCGAGCCAAAGACCGGCGCTCGCCGCTTCGTCGGCCGCGCCCCATGTCAGCGCCGCGACGAGCAACGGCGCGCCGAGCGCGACGATGCCCCACGCGACCAACGCGAACGTCGCGCCGCGCGGCGAACGTCGCGAACGATCGAGCGCGAAGCTCCACGCCGCGAACACGGCGAGCGCGCCGAGCGCGTGCTCGACGACGCGCGCACGTTCGTCGCCTGCACGCAGATCGGCGCTCGCCGTGAGCGCGAAGAGCGGCAGCCACGTCGCGAGGACGACCGACGGTTTCAGCGCTCGCTCGCCGCCGCTCGCGAACGACAACGCCGCGCAGGCGACCAACGCGACCCAGCCCAACGTCGAACTCGGCGCGAGCGTCCACGCCGAACGGCCGGCGAATTCGAGCGCGAAGGGCAGGCACGCGACGCCGAAGGCCACCGCGACCGCGAACGGACGCATCGCGTCAGTCCTTCTTCTTCGCGCCGGCCTTGGAACGAGCGTCTTCCTTCGGGAAACCGCCGCGCGGAACGACTTCGGGTCGATCCCAACGCAGATCGACGAGCTCCCAATCGAACTTCGGCGTGCCGGCGTCGTCGACGGACTCGAGGTAGCGCAACGCGCGATCGAGTCCGCGCCATTTGTCGGCGGCGGGCAACTCGCCGGGCTCGTCGGTGTTCGGCGCGCGGCCGAAGAGCACGCGCCGACCTTGTTCGAGCAACAACGCGGTGCCGCCGTTGTCGACCGTCGCGGTGCGCGATTCGCGCGCGTCGATCACGATGCGGCCGAGCTCGCCGAGCGAACGCGGCTCGAGCGACTCCCACATCGATTGCGCGACCGCGAAACCGTCGACCGCCGCGTCGGGCCACTCGACCGGACCGGGGTGCAGACGTTCGACGCTCGCGCCGACGACGACGACCGGGAGATAACCCTCGCGACGTTCCGGCGGCGCCGGCCAACGACCGGAGAGCAGGTAGCCGTCGCTCGCGACCGCCTGGTATTCGGCACCGACTTGCACGCACGCGATCGGCGTGCGGAAGCGTACGTCGAGGCGCAGTCCGTCGGGCCAGATGACCTGCGGCGTCGCGATCTCGGCGACGAACGAAAGTCCGGAGAGCGCACGGACCGCGCGTTCGAGCGCTTCGTCGTCCTCGGTCGCGATCGGACCGAGCGCGGCGAGTTTCGTCCGCAGCTCCGCCTCCCACCGCGGATCGGTCCACGTCGCGCCCGAGAGCAGGCGGACCCGCGACGTGTCGACCCGCGCGAAAGCGTGCGTGTCGACGTCTTCGCTCAACGCGTAGACGAACCAGATCACGATCACGACGGCGAGCACCGCCGAAACGCGCAGCAACGCGCGCGTGAGATTCGCGCTCGGTTGGGCGGGAGCGGTGAGCGCGGGCGAGTCCATGGCGTGCGCCGCGGCGGTTCACGCCGCCCGCGGCGATCGACGGCGAGCCCTAGTTCCGCGCGCCGACGACCACGGAGGTGTCCGCGGCCGGGGTCGAGGGCACTTGTTTCCTCGACACGTCCTCGATGTAGAGATCGATGCAGGTCTGGAGCTCGAGGACTTCGTCGCGCGAGAGCGTGATCGACTTCGAGTTCTGTTGCGCGTGCAGCTCGTGCGAGAGCAGGCGCGACACGATCTTCAGCGTCGCCAACTGACGGTTCGGTTGGGTCGGTTGCTTGGAGTAGCTCAGGGCTTCCATGTACGGCTCGTGGGTCCGTTCTCGGCGAACGGAGAGGTGAAAGAGTGTGGGGTTTCGGGCTCCGAAAACTCGTCGCGCAGAGGGTCGCGCGCGCGCGGCGCCGGTCGAATCCCGCTGCGGCGCGCGCGGCGGACTCGTTGCGCGAAGTCGAGGGCTTTGATACCCCGATCCCACGCGGCACTCAAGAGTGCAGCCGCTTCTCCGGAAGCGTCGATGCTCGAGCTCCACGACGAAACGCATGACCCACGACCCGACTCCGTCCGCGCGCACCGACTTGCGCGAACCCCGCGCGGTCGCGGTCGAGCGCTTCCACGGCTTCGAGCTGTCGGAGTTCCAACGCCGCGCGATCACCGCGATCCGTTCGGGAGCCAACGTGCTCGTCGGCGCGCCGACCGGCGCCGGCAAGACGCTGGTCGCCGAGTACGCGATCGAGGACGCGGTGCGCCTCGGACGCCGCGCGATCTACACGGCGCCGATCAAGGCGCTCTCCAATCAGAAGTACCGCGACTTCAAGGCGGCCGGCATTGACGTCGGGCTGCTGACCGGCGACGTCACGCTCGATCCGCGCGCCCAGGTCCTGGTGATGACCACCGAGATCCTGCGCAACGCGATCTTCGAGGGCTCGCGGGAGCTCGATGACGTCGAATACACGATCTTCGACGAGATCCACTTCCTCGACGACCCCGAGCGCGGCGCGGTGTGGGAAGAGTCTCTGATCTTCGCGCCGCCGAGCATGCGCTTCATCTGCCTCTCGGCGACGGTGCCCAACATCGCCGAACTCGGCGCGTGGATCGGCGAGATCCGCGAACGGGAGCTCGTCGTCGTCGAATCCGACCGCCGTCCGGTGCCGCTGACCCACTGGATCTGGCAGCCCGGCCGCGGCCTGATCACGTTCGCGACCCTCGACAAGACCCGCCGCGCGGTCCAGGAGCGCAAACACAAGACGCGCGAGCGCTACGTCGAGCCCGACCTCGACGGACTCTTCGACGAGCTGGTCGCCCGCGGCGACCTACCGATCCTGTGCTTCGCGTTCAGCCGCAAGGACTGCGAACGGCTCGCGCGCCGCAACGGCGGACGCGACCTGTTGACCGCGGAAGAGCACCAGAAGATGCAGCGTCTGCAGGACGAACTGGTCGGCCTGTTCCAGCTCGAACGCTCGGACCTCGACCGCCCCCACTTCGCCCTCGCGCGCCGCGGACTCGGGTTCCACCACGCGGGGATGCTGCCGATCGAGAAGGAGCTCGTCGAACGCATGTTCACGTCGAGCCTGATCAAGATGTTGTTCACCACCGAGACGTTTGCGGTCGGGATCAACATGCCGGCGCGCACGGTCGTCTTCAACTCGCTGAAGAAGTACGACGGCGTCGGCGTCGATTGGTTGCGGACGCGCGAGTATTTGCAGATGGCCGGCCGCGCGGGACGTCAGGGCATCGACAAGGAAGGCCTCGTCGTCTCGACGATCCTGCCGCGCGATCTGGTCGACGCGCCGCTCGCGCGCTTGTCGGAAGGACGCGCGGAGCCGGTGGTCAGCCGCTTCGGCCTCGCTTACTCGTCGCTGCTCCATCTCGTGTCGCGTCTGTCGCGCGACCGAGTGGCCGAGGCGTGGGAGAAGAGCTTCCACCGCTATCAACTCCGCGACCAGAGCCCGAAACGCCAGGACAAGGACCGCAAGCGCGCCCAACGATCGGTCGACGCGCGCCTCGCGTTCCTGGATTCGCTCGGCTACTTGGACGGCGACCAGCTGACGCCGC
Source organism: Planctomycetota bacterium (assembly GCA_021413885.1). Classification (GTDB taxonomy): domain Bacteria; phylum Planctomycetota; class UBA1135; order UBA1135; genus JACRIN01. Next base: position 32,692 of record JAIOPM010000022.1, on the reverse strand, counting down.
GCGGGGCGACCGCGCGGGCGATCAACGGATACGAGGTGCAGCTGACGGAACTCGCGTGGAACGGACTGCTCGAGAACCTGCCGCCCCAAGCGCTGGTGATGATCTTCGTCGCCCAGGTCTACGAGGACCGCCGGCCGCGCGGCGGGACGTTCGTGCCGCATCGCTTGTTCGGAACGCTGCGGCGCGACGTCGATCGACTGTTGCTCGCGCTCGCGTCGCGCGAGGCGACCTTCGGGATCACCGAAGCGTTGAAGACCCCGGATTGGGGGCTGACGGGCGCCGCGCTCGCGTGGTGCGACGGACGGTCGTTCGAGGAGATTGCGGAGCTCGTCGAGGCGAGCCCCGGCGACATCTGCCGGACGTTCCGCATGGCGCTCCAGCTCTTGCGCCAGCTCCGCCACGCGATCGACCCCGAGTGGGACCTGGCGGAACAATTGGCGCGTGCGATGGCGCTGCTCAACCGCGACGAAGTCGACGCGCGAGCGCAGCTCGAGCTCGGCTGAACGCTCTTTCATCTTCGCGGCGGCTTGGAACGAACCGCATCCGGTTGTAGTCGAGGAACCAATTGCCGCTAGAGGCCGTTGCCAACCGACAAGACCTGGGTATGTTCGCTGTTCCAACGCATCGGTCGATCTCTCGCTCCCCCCACCGTCGATCCGTCCCCATGCGCATTGCCCCCACCCTGGTCGCGGCGGCCCTCTTCGTGCCGCTCGCCGGCCTCGCGTTCGCCGACAAACCGGTACCCAGCAGCCCGAGCAACCCCAGCAAGGCGGCGGGCGCCGCGGCTGCGGACACGACCAAGCGCGAAGTCCAGATCCCCGTCGACGCGACGCTGACGCTCTCCGGCACCCTGCTCTCGCCGACGAGCTCCAAGCAAGGCGCGCCGGCGGCGCTGATGATCCACGACGCGGGCGGTTCCCGCGACGACGTCAAGGACCTCGCCGATCGGCTCTTCAAGCAAGGCTTCTTCGTCCTGACGGTCGACCTGCGCGGCCACGGCCAGAGCGCGACACCTGAGAACGATTTCTCGAAGCTCGACGACTCCGCGAAGGCCGCGGAGTGGGCGGCGTCGGTCGCCGACGTCAAGGCGAGCCTCGCCTTCCTGCGCGAACAACCGGGCGTCCAAGTCGCGAGCCTTTCGTTGGTCGGCTACCGCGCCGGCTGCACGTTGGTCACCCGCTACGCCCTGCGCGACGAAGCGATCCGCGCGATCGCGTTGGTCGATCCGCAGGCCGAACAGTTCGGGCTGAGCGTGATGAAAGACGTCGAGGGCCTCGGCGGCCTGCCGACCTTGGTCGTCCTGCCGAAGGGCGACGACCGTTCGGAGAAGCGCTTGGTCGAGGCCGCGTCGCGCGCCACCAGCGCGAAGAACAACGACGCGATGACCGTGATGCAGTCGAAGGAAACCGGCGGCACGACGCTCGCCGACAAGCGCGTCCCCGCGGAAGTCGTGAAGTGGCTCCAGTCGCGCGTCAATCCGCAAAAGAGCAAGAGCTGAGCGCTCGACGCTCCTCCCGCTCGACCTCGAACGGCGCGTGACTCACGCGCCGTTCGCATTTGAGGCCCGTTTCACGACGCCTCTTCGCAACGAAATCGAGCGAGCTCGCTCGCTGCGTTCGCGCCGCGCGACTCGACCTCGCGTTCACTTGCGCACCTCCGCATTCGGAGACGCGAGCACTCGAGAACATTCGAGTAACCGACCTCGCGCGTCCGAATAGATCCGGCGCATCGAGCGACTCTCGCTCCCCGGCCTTCCTCCTTTGCCTTCCCCGCCGCTCCGCCGAGCGGCACCACCTGCCGAGGCAAACCGAATGGCCGCGACTCCGTCTCTACCCGTATTCCGTTTCGCGCGCGACGCGTGGCGAAACTCCCCGTGGGTCGTCATCGCAGTGATGTCCCACGTCATCCTCGGCGCCGTCGTGAGCATCGTCTCGTGGCGCGCCGAAACCAACGCGTTCGTGCCCGAGGCGATCGTGATCGATGCGCTCGCGCGCGCGAATCCGCCGCCGGAGCTCCCGCCCGAGGAGCCGCCGATCGAACGCACGCCGCTGCCGCTCGACGAACGCAGCGAGCTCGTGCCTCCCGACGACGCGATCATCCAGTACACGCCGATGGACGTGCCGGATCTCCACGACCCGATCGGCGATCCGAACGCCGCGTTGGATGCGAGCAACCTCCCACCCGGCGGCCCGACGAACATCGGAGCCGGCGGACCGGGGACCTACGGTGAGACGACCACGCGGCCGCATCGACCCGGAATCGGCCCCGAGCGCGGCGGCCGTCCGCCGATCGCGCCGCCCCAAGCGACGCAGGAGGCGGTGCTCTTCGGGATGCGTTGGTTGGTGCGCCACCAACAAGAGGACGGCTCGTGGTCGATCGCGCGCCTCGCGGAAGTTTGCGCGGACACGAGCTGTCGCTCGAGCGGCGCGAGCTTCGGCCCGCACTACGACGAAGGCCTGACCGCGCTCGCGTTGCTCGCGTTCCTCGGCGCGGGCTACGGCCACGATGCGAAGCAACTGATCGTCGACGACGTCAAGGGCGTGCAGCACCGCGTCGGCGAAGTCGTCAAGAACGGACTGCGTTGGCTCGTCGACCGACAGAAGGAGGACGGCTCCTTCAGCGCGGAGAAGCCGTACCTCTACAACGAGGCGCTCTGCACGATGGCGTTGTGCGAGGCGTACTGGCTGACCGGCGCTCGCACGTGGCGCGCACCGGCCGAGCGCGCGGTCGCTTTCCTCGTCGCCGCGCAGAAGCGCAGCCCGCGCGGCAACGGCTTCTGGGGTTGGCGTTACGCGCCGCGCGAGGACGTGACCGTCACCGAGCTCGAAGGCGACGAAGAAGCACTGCGCGCCGTCTCGGAAAGCGATCTGTCGGTGACGACGTGGGCGATCATGGCGCTGAAGTCCGCGCAGCTCGCCGGCCTCGACGTGCCGCAAGAAAATCTCGACGGCGCGATCGAGTTCGTGCGCTGGGTCTCGCGCGCCGACGGTCGCGCGGGCTACCTGACGCCGGACGGCGCCGGGATCGCGATCGGCGGCGTCAACGACCACTTCACCTACCACACCGCGGTGATGAGCGCGTTGTCGATGTGCGCGCGCACGTTCCTCGTCCACGACCGCGACGATCCGTTCCTCGACGCGGGCGCGCGTCTGTTGGCGCGCGATCTGCCGACGGTCGGCGCGGACAAACTCTCGGTCGACTACTACTACTGGTACTACGGTTCGCTCGCGTTGAACCAGTTCGACGGACCCGACAGTCCGAAGCACACCGACAAGTACTGGGCGCCGTGGAACCGCGCGATGGCGCAGACCGTCGTCGCGCTGCAGGACCGCGACGCGGGGCGTTGCTCGCACGGCGGCTGGCTGGTGCCCGATCGTTGGAGCTACACCGGCGGACCGGTCTACGCGACGGCGATCAACGTGCTGACGCTCGAGGTCTATTACCGCTACGACAACGCGTTCGGACTGCGCGACGAGCGCGCGCCGACGACGCCACGCAAGACGACGCCGGGGAGGAGATGAGGAGCGACGGCGCGTCGCTCGCAGCGCGCCGTCGAATTGATTCCGTCAGCGTCGGGCGCGCGCAGGCTCTTCCCGAGTCGGCGCGCGCCTCTTCGTCTTCTCGACGCGCCACAACGCGTCGGCGAACCAACCGCGGCGGTCGCGGAAGAGACCTTCGCGCACGAAGCCGGCGGCGAGCGCGAGCTCGTCGAGTTCGCCGAGCGAATACTTGCGCGACGATTCGGTGTGGATCGCTTCCTGCGCTTCGAAGTCGAACGCGCGGCCGACGGCGTCGAGCGTCACGCGTTGTTCGGCCTGGCTGATCAGGTAGCTCTCGATCGCGCTGGTGCGCGGCTCCCACGTGCAATAGAAGCGAAAGCGCTCGAGATCGAAGTCGCCGCCGAGCTCGCGATTCATCCGCGAGAGCAAATTCAGGTTGAACGCCGCGGTGACGCCGCGCGGATCGTCGTACGCGGCGCGCAGCGTCGTCACGTCCTTCTTGAGGTCGGCGCCGACCAACACCAAGTCGCCGTCGTCGAGCGAGAGCCAGAGTTCGCGCAAGAACGCGCGCGCGCCCTCGAAGCTCGCGTTGCCGATGTTCGAGCCGAGGAACAAGACCAACTTGCGTTCGCGCGAGCGCTCCGCGAGCGACGCGAGGCCGGTCGCGTAGTCGGCGACCAACGTCTCGCCGTGGAGCGCGGGGAAGGAACGCGAGAGTTCGGTCGCGAGTTTCGCGCTCGCCGACTCGGAGATGTCGATCGAGAAGAAACCGAAGCGCGCGCCGAGGTCCTGGAAACGGCGGATCAGGATCCCGGTCTTGCGGCCGTCGCCCGCGCCGAGGTCGACGAGCTCGAACGGCTTCTTCCCGAGCGCGCGCAGGAGCTCGGCCGCGTGCTCCTCGAAGATCTCGGCCTCGCAGCGCGTCAGGTAGTACTCGTCGAGGTCCATGATCGACTCGATCAGCTCGCTGCCGCGCGCGTCGTAGAACCACTTGCACGGCAGATGCTTCGGCTTCGCCGACAAGCCTTCGAGTACCTCGCGCGCGAACTCGGCGCGTTCGGTCACGGCGGCATCGCCGGGTTGGAGCACTCGCGTGGCGATCGGCATCGGACGTTCAGCTCCCCCGCGCGAGGCGCAGGCCGGTGAACTGCCAGCGCTTCTCGGGCCTGAAGAAGTTGCGGTAGCTCGCGCGCACGTGATCGCGCGGCGTCGCGAACGAACCGCCGCGCAGGACGAGTTGGCCGCTCATGAACTTCGCGTTGTACTCGCCCAACGCGCCGGCGAGCGGACGGAAGCCCGGGTACGGCAAGTACGCGGACGCGGTCCACTCCCACGCGTCGCCGAAGAGCTGCGCGATGCGTCCGTCGTCGCTCGCGGCGCGGACGTGGACTTCGCTGCCGTCGAAGAGGTTCGCGCGAGCGCGCGTCCGTTCGACGTCGGTGCGTTCGGCGGCGTGCTCCCACTCGAACTCGGTCGGCAAACGCGCGCCGCGCCAACGCGCGAACGCATCCGCCTCGAAGTGGCCGACATGGACGACCGGCAGCGCGAGCTCGAGCGCGCCGCGGCCGTACAACGTCGTCTCGTGCCACGCGCCGTCGAGCCGCTCCCAGTACAGCGGCGCCTGCCATTCGAGGCGCCGCACCGCGTCCCAACCGTCCGAGAGCCAGAGCTCGGGCCGCCGGTACCCGCCGTCGTCGACGAACTCCTGGAACTCGCCGTTCGTGACGAGGCGATCGGCGAGGGCGAAGGGCTCGAGCCACACGCGGTGGCGCGGAGATTCGTTGTCGAAGGCGAAACCGGCGCCGGAGAAGCCCGTCTCTATCAGGCCGCCCTCGAACTCGACCCAGCGTGCAGGCCGCGCTTCGCGGCGCGGAAGGTCCGCGCGGCGCGCGCGGTACGCGGGGCGCGACGGGTGGCTTGCGAGGAGGTGCTGGATGTCGGTCAACAACAGTTCTTGATGCTGCTGCTCGTGATGGAGCCCGAGCTCGAGCACGTCGCGTAGGTCGTCGCGCTCCGAGGCAGGCGAATCGAGCAGGCGCACCACGCCCTCGTCGACCGCCGCGCGGTAGCGCCGGACTTCGTCGAGCGTCGGCCGCGACAGAGTGCCTCGCGCCGCGCGCTCGGTCCGCGGCCCGATCGCCTCGTAGTAGGAGTTGAACAGGTAGGCGAAGCCCGGATCGAACGGCCGATACCCGGCGACGAAACGCGCGAGCAGGAACGTCTCGAAGAACCACGTCGTGTGGGCGAGGTGCCACTTCGGCGGCGAGACGTCCTCCATCGTCTGGACTGCGTGGTCCTCGATCGCGAGCGGGGCGCAGATCGTCTCGGTCAGCCGACGCACCGCGAGGTAGCGCGCGGATCCGAGTGCGGACTTCGCGTCCGCGACCAGCGACGGCTCACCCATGATGAGCATGATCGACCCGACAGCGCGACGAGTCAACGCGAGCGATGCTGAACCTCGCACTTGAAGTGCAACCGTTCCACGCTCCAATCGGTCTGCTACCAAGAGACCTCGATGCCTGAATCCACGACGAGCGCCGCCACACCGGTCGAACGGAACGACCGCCGGCCCGAAGCGCTCGACGGCGCGCTCGACAACGTCCTCGAACTGGTGCGCCGGGTCTGGGGGTTCTCGAGCCTGCGGCCGATGCAGGCCGAGGCGCTTGGCGCGTCGCTCGCCGGACGCGACGCGTTGGTGGTGCTCGCGACCGGCAGCGGGAAGAGTCTCTGCTACCAAGCGCCCGCGCTGCTGCGTCCGGGACTGACCGCGGTGGTCAGCCCGCTGATCTCCTTGATGAAGGACCAAGTCGCGGGCCTCTCCGAGAACGGCGTCGGCGCGGTGATGTTGACCAGCGCCCAGGACGCCGCCGAACGGCGACGCGTGCGCGGACAACTCGCGGGCGGCGGCGTGAAGTTGCTCTTCGTCGCGCCCGAGCGTCTGTTGCTCGACGGTTTCCTCGACGAGCTGCTCGAACTCGGCCTCGCGACTCTGGTCGTCGACGAAGCGCACTGCATCAGCCATTGGGGCCACGACTTCCGCCCCGAGTACCGACGGCTCGGCGAGCTGCGCACGCGCGCGCCCCACATCCCAATCCAGGCGTTCACCGCGACGGCAACGCCGCGCGTGCGCGAGGACATCGTGCGCGAACTCGGGCTCGTCGACCCGACCGTGCTCGTCGGCGGTTTCGATCGACCGAACCTGACGTACCGGTTCCTGCCGCGCGGCGACGTGATCGAGCAGGTGCTCGAAGTGCTCGGCCGTCACAAGGGCGAGGCCGGCATCGTCTACTGCTTGCGTCGCCGCGACGTCGACGAGCTCTCGGCCGACCTCGGCCGTCGCGGAGTGAACTGCGTCCCCTACCACGCCGGTCTCGACCCCGCGGTGCGCGAGACCAACCAGGACCGCTTCGTCAACGACGAGGTGCAACTGGTGGTCGCGACCGTCGCGTTCGGGATGGGCATCGATCGCTCCGACGTGCGCTTCGTGATCCACGCGAGCCTGCCGAAGGGGCTCGAGCAATTCAGCCAAGAGACCGGCCGCGCGGGCCGCGACGGCCTCGACGCGGAGTGCGTGCTCTTCTACTCGACCGCCGATTTCGTGACGTGGCGCGCGCTCGCCGAGAAGAGCGCGGCGGAATCCGGCGGAGGCGGCGGCGACCTCGACGGCCAGATCCAGCGTCTGTCGGAGATGTTGCGCTTCGCCGGCGGCGCGCGCTGTCGCCACCGCGTCCTGGTCGAGCACTTCGGCGAGACGTGGACCGGCGCGGAACGCTGCGGTGCGTGCGACGTGTGCCTCGGCGAGTTGACCGAAGTCCCCGACGCGACCGTGCTCGCGCAGAAGATCCTGTCGTGCGTCGTTCGCGTCGGACAACGCTACGGCGCGGCCCACGTCGCCGACGTGCTGCGCGGTTCGAAGAGCGAGCGCATCCGCGCCGCCGGCCACGATCAGTTGTCGACGTACGGCCTGCTCGCGAATCATGCCGCGCGCGAGGTGCGTCAATGGATCGACCAACTGGTCGGCACCGAGCTGCTCGCGGTCGACTCCGGCGAGTTCCCGACACTCAGTCTCACGCGCGACGGCGTCGCGGTGCTGCGTGGCGAGCGGCCGGCGGCGCTGTTCGAGTTGCCGAAGGCCGCGCGTCGAGCCTCACGCGCCGCGCCGACGGTCACCGCCGATGGTCCGGTCGACGCGGACTTGTTCGAGCGCTTGCGCACGCTCCGCCGCGAGCTTGCCCGCCAACGCGCGGTGCCGCCGTACTTGATCTTCAACGACCGCACGTTGGTCGCGATGGCGGCGAAGAAGCCGCGCGACGTCGACGAGCTGCGCGCGATCCCGGGCGTCGGCGAGCGCAAGTTGGTCGATCCGGGGCCCGCGTTCCTGGAAGAGATTCGACGCCACCTCGGAATCTGAGGTTTTCCTGGAGCGGCGCGTAACCGCGCGGCCGATCGAAGGTCTTCCACTTCGCGCGGGAAGAGAACCGGCAACGCGCACGTCGACGACGACGTTCTCGCAGCTCGCGTCGTCACCGCATCTGCAATCGCCGGGGCTCGTTCGCCGCCGCTCCCCACCGGAGCGCTCCATGCCACGCCGCATCCTTGCCATGTTCGTGCGTCCCATCCTTCGTCTCGTCTGCCTCACGCTCACGTCGTTCGTCGCGGCCACCGCGGCGCACGCGCAGACGCACAAGCAACAAGATGGAGCGATCGAAACGCTGGCCGACTCGGCGCCGGCGCGCGCGTGGTCGAGTTGGGCGGCGGAACACGGCGCTCGGGTCGAGTCCCTGGGCGGCGGACGGATCTTGTTCGTCGCCCCGGCGCAACGCACCGGCCTCGACGAGACGCGCCGCGCGGTCGCGGCGACGGTCGCGCGCTTCGACGAGGTGCTCGGGAAGTCCGACGGCGCGGCGACGCCGGTCGTGTTGCTCGACCTCGACGACCGCGCGGGTTTCGGCGCCGCGATGGACGAACTCGCGAACCAGAATCCGTACGCCGCGCCGTGGTTGCGTTCGATCGCGGCGGCGCCGCGGGATTTCGTCCTCGAGGAACCGGTGGTCGGCGCGCTCGCGTTTTTCGCGGGCGAGAAAGAGGAATGGGATCCGGTCAACGAGCTCGTCCACCGCTGCGCGCACTTGCTGTTGGTGCAGCGCTTCGGTCACCAACCGCATTGGCTGCGCGTCGGACTCTGCTGGACGATCGAGCAGGACGTGCGCGGCACGATCTACTGCTTCCCAGGTCGCAACGACTTCGTGTCGATCGCCGACCACGACGGTTGGTCGAGCGAACTCACGGCGCTCTACAAACCGAAGTCGGTACGCACGCTCTCCATCGCCGACCTGGCGACGCTCTCGCGCGAACACTACGACTCGACCTCCGCCGCACGAGCTTGGGGCGCCGCGCGCTTCCTCGTCGAACACGAACACGACGCGCTGCCGAAGATCCTCGGCGACCTGCGCGACGCGTGGATCGACGGAAGCCGCGAGACCCACGCAGATGGGACCTGGGTGCAGAAGCCCGATTTCGAACTCGATGCAACCGTCCAGACGCGCGTCTTCGAGAAGCACGCCGGCGCGGACGTGTGGAAGCGGTTGACCGACGCGTTCCGTGACGCACGACGACTCCGGTCGACCAAGGGCAAGCCGCCGGTCGAACCGACGCGACACTGAGCAGCCCTCGAACGTCTCGGTCGCGCCTTTGCCGCTACGGCAGCCGGAACGACCACCGCCAGAGCCTTGCCCTGACCCGCGCCCCTGCGACAATGCGTCGCCCCATGGGCGCGCTCCACCTGAAAGTCAACGGCGACGAACTCGACGTCGCGGCGCCGAGTCACTGGACGCTGCTCGAGGTCCTGCGCTATCGCCTCGGCCTCACCGGCTCGAAGCAGGGCTGCGACAAGGGCGACTGCGGCGCGTGCACGGTGTTGCTCGACGGCAAGCCGGTGCTCTCGTGCCTCACGCTCGCCGCCATGATCGAGCATCGCGCGGTGACGACGATCGAAGGCCTGATGCCCGCCCACATCGCGAACGGCGGCACCGGCGCCGATCCGATTCAGGACTGCTTCGATCGCTGCGGCGCGTTGCAGTGCGGCTTCTGCCAGAGCGGGATGATGCTCTCGGCGCGCGCGCTGCTCGATCGCGTCGAGCAGCCGACGCCCGAACAAGTGCGCGAGGCGCTGTCCGGCAATCTGTGTCGCTGCACCGGCTACACGCAGATCTTCCAGGCGATCGAGCTCGCGCTCGCCGACCGCGCCGGCACGAAACCCGCGCCGCGCGCGTGGGAAGCTCCGCGCGACACGGAAGCCGCGCCGAGGCAGGCCTGATGTCGGCGCGCGATCGTCACGGCAAGGAAGCTCCCTGGGGCGAGTTCGGCGTCGTCGGCAAGCCGCACCGCAAGATCGACGGCCTCGCGAAGGCGACCGGCGCCGCGGTGTACGCGGACGACATCGTGTTGCCCGGGATGTTGCACGCGAAGACGCTGCGCAGTCCGCACGCGCACGCGAGGATCCGCTCGATCGACACGAGCGCGGCGCTCGCGCTGCCCGGCGTGATCGCGGTGCTCACCGGGCCTGAGCTCCCGATCAAGTACGGCGTGATCCCGTGGACGCCCGACGAGAACGCGCTCGCGGTCGACAAGGTGCGCTTCATCGGCGACCCGATCGCGGCGGTCGCGGCGCTCGACGAGGACACCGCCAACGCGGCGCTGAAGAAGATCCGCGTCGAGTACGAGCCGCTGCACGCGTACCTCGATCCGCGCGAGTCGCTGACGCGCCACGATCCGAAGATCCACGAGGACAAGAAGGACGGCAACATCTCGAAGCACGTGCTGCTCGAGTTCGGCGCCGTCGACGCGGAGATCGCTGGCTCCGACGTGATCGTCGAGGACGAGTACAGCTTCCACGGAACGACGCACGCGCCGATCGAACCGCACTGCGCGGTCGCGACGTACTCGGCGGACGGCGTGCTCACCGTGTGGTCGGCGACGCAGATCACGCACTACGTGCACCGCGCGCTCGCGAGCGTGCTCGAGCTCCCTCCGCACAGGATCCGCGTGATCCAACCGTGCCTCGGCGGCGCGTTCGGCGGCAAGAGCGATCCGTTCAGCCTCGAGTTCTGCGTCGCGAAGCTCGCGATGAAGACCGGGCGGCCGGTGAAGATGCTCTACACCCGCGAAGAGGTCTTCTACTGCCACCGCGGTCGCCATCCGATGCAGATGCGCTACCGGAGCGGCGCGTCGAAGGACGGCAAGCTGCGCGGCGTCGACGCGAAGATCCTGATCGACGGCGGGTCGTACAGTTCGTTCGGGCTCGTCACGACGTACTATGCGGGCCAGTTGCTGACGGGACCGTATGCGTTCCCGAGTTACCGCTTCGACTCGACGCGCGTCTTCACCAACAAGCCGCCGTGCGGACCGAAGCGCGGCCACGGTTCGGTGCAGCCGCGGTTCGCGTTCGAGGTGCAGCTCGATCAGATCGCGGAGAAGCTCGCGCTCGATCCGATCGAGATCCGCCGCACCAACTTCGTCGGCGAGCACACGACCACCGTCAACGGCCAACGCATCACGTCGAACGGTTTCCTCGCGTGCCTCGACCAAGTCGAACGCGCGAGCGCCTGGAAGACGCGCCACGGCAAGTTGCCGTTCGGCCGCGGACTCGGCGTCGCGGGCTCGATGTACATCTCGGGCACCAACTATCCCGTCTACCCGAACAAGATGCCGCAGGCCGGCATCCAGTTGAAGGTCGATCGTTCCGGGCTCGTGCTCGCGTTCACCGGCGGCAACGACATCGGTCAAGGCTCGAACTCGGTCGTGCAGTACATCGTCGCGGAGGAGCTCGGGCTCCAACTCGACCAAGTGCGCGTCGTCGCGGCCGACACCGATCTCTGTCCCGTCGATCTCGGCGCGTACTCGAGCCGCGTCACGTTCATGGTCGGCAACGCGACGATCGACGCGTGCCGCAAACTGCGCGCGCAGATCGTCGGCGCGCTCGCCGAGCACTGGAAGATCGACGCGAAGCGCGTGCGTCTGATCCACGGCGAGGCGATCGACCTCGACGACGCGTCGCATCACATGCCCGTGATCGAAGCGTTCCATCTCGCCGAGGAGAAGAGCGACACGCTCGGCTCGACCGGTTCGTACAACACGCCCGAGCTCGGCGGCCCGTACCGCGGCGGCACGATCGGCGCGTCGCCGGCGTACTCGTTCACCGCGCACGTCGCCGAGGTCAGCGTCGACGTCGAGACCGGCCGCATCCGCTGCGAGAACGTGTGGATCGCGCACGATTGCGGACGCGCGCTCAACCCGATGTTGGTCGCGGGCCAAATGGAAGGCTCGGCGTACATGGGCGTCGCGGAAGCGTTGATGGAGAACCACGACGTCAATCGCTTCGGCCTGCACAGCGGTCCGTCGTTGCTCGACTACCGCATCCCGACGTCGGTCGACACGCCGGAGCTCCACGCGCTGATCGTCGAGAGCCTCGACCCCGAAGGTCCGTACGGCGCGAAGGAAGCGGGCGAAGGTCCGCTGCACCCGTCGATCCCCGCGATCGCGAACGCGGTGTTCGACGCGGTCGGCATCCGTCTCAAGCACTTGCCGTTCACGCCGGGCAAGGTGCTCGCCGCGCTGGCCGAACGCGATGCGCGCGCGAAGTCGGACGCCGTCGAGCCCACGCTCACCGCGAGGAAGCGCTGATGCTGCGCCTCCCCCGCTTCGAAGTCGCGACGCCGAAGACCGTCGGCGAAGCGATCGCGCGACTCGCGGAAGCGGGCCCGAGCGCGATGGTGATCGCGGGCGGAACCGATTTGTTGCCGAACCTGAAGCACGAGCTCTTCACGCCCGAACTCGTCGTCTCGCTCTCCGCGATCGAAGCGCTGCGCGGCGTGCGCGTCGAAGACGACGGCACGCTCGCGATCGGCGCGATGACGACGCTCGCCGAAGTCGCGGCGAGCGAGCTCGTGCAGAAGCACGCTCCGGTCCTCGCGCAAGCCGCATCTCTCGTCGCCGGTCCGCAGTTGCGCACGATGGGCACGCTCGGCGGCAACGTGCTGCTCGACACGCGTTGCCAGTGGTACAACCAGACCTACTTCTGGCGCGAGGCGCTCGGCTTCTGCATGAAGAAGGACGGCACGAAGTGCCACGTCGTCGAGGGCGGCAAGAAGTGCGTCGCCGCGGCGTCGAACGACAGCGCGCCCGCGTTGATGACGCTCGGCTCGCTGCTCGAGTTCGAGGGTCCGAGCGGTCGCCGCACCCAAGCGATCGACGACTTCTGGCTCGCCGACGGCATCTACAACAAGAAGGTCGCGCACGCCGAGCTCCTGACCGAGATCCGCATTCCGCCGACCGGCCCCGGCCATCGCGGCGCGTACGGCAAGTTGCGCGAGCGCGGCTCGATCGACTTCCCCCTGCTCGGCGTCGCGGCGCGCGTCGACGTCGTCGCCGAGCGCATCACGCGCGCCGACGTCGTAGTCACCGCCCTCGCCGCGCAACCGAAACGCATCGCGCGCGTCGCCGACGTGCTCGTCGGAGTTGCGGCGCGCGGCGAAGAGCTCGATCGAGCGATCGAAGCCGTCGCCGCGAGCGCCGCGAAGCAGTGCAACCCGCTCGCGAACATTCCGGGCGACCACGAGTGGCGCAAGGCGATGGTGCCGGTCTTCGTGCGCCGCACGCTGCGCGCCGCGGTCGACGGCAACGGTCCCGTTCACGGCGACTGACCGGAAGCGCGGACGCGATGCTCGCCGCTTTCGTTCTCGCGACGGTCTTCGCGCCGAGCCTCCAGGGCGAGCCGGTGCCGTACGAAGCGCTAGGGAACGCCCTCATCGCCGCCGCCGACGCGCGGCGCATCGGCGAAGCTCCGCGCGGGAACGCGGAGCCCGAGCTCGTCTTCCTGCGCCGCATGGAGCCGCTCCACCAACGCATCCGCCTCGGCGCGATCGAGATCTGGGTGCCGAGCGTCACCGTGCGTTGCGATCTGTCGCTCGGCCCCGCGATGTCGCTCGGCGACGCCGCGCCGATCGCCGAAGCCGCGGTCAAGCTGCAACGTCAATGGGTCGAACTCGCCGGCCTCGACGGCGGCGATGAAGCCCGCGCGAAAAAGGCGTTCACGCGTCTCGACGCGTGGGCGCACTCGCTCGGCGGTTCGCGCGTCGCGGAGATCGGCCCCGAGCTCGCGGCCGACAACGCGTGGCTCGCCGCGCGCTTCCGTCGCGATCCCGCGAACCCGAGCGCGAAGCAACGCGAGTACGGCATGGTGCTGTTCCTCGCGCCGGAACGTCCGCAGTACCTCGCGATCCTCGGCGCGGGCGGGATCGTCGACGAGCGCTACCGCATCTGGTTCTGGGACGAGTCCGGAAGGCGAAGCGCGGGCACGCCGCTCTTCCCTTCGTCGTGTCTCGTGCCGTTCGCGTACGGGCCGGACGCGAACGACGGCCCGCACTGCGAGAACCATCCGCTCGCGCGGGACGAGCGCCTGCAGCTCGCGCTCCACACGCTCTCGCACCTCGTCGCGCGCAACCTCGCTCCCGCGATCCCGAGTTGGTTCGGCGAAGGGCTCGCGCTCTTCGACACGATCCGCGCGACCGGCGCCGACGAAACGCTCTGCACCGGCGTGCGCGACTTCACCACGACGCTGACTTCGCTCCCCGGCGGCCTTCCGACGCTCGGGCCGGCGGGCATGTTGCGTTGGGTGCAGCGCGACGCGTCGCCGTTCCGCGACGGCAGCTCGCCGCGCTTCTTCCTGAAGGAGCTCGCTGCCGCGCAAGATCCGAAGCGCGGCTTCGGCATCCTCGACTTCGGCACCGGCCTCGTCGCGCAGTACGAACGCGGTCCGTTCCTCGGTTCGCGCGCGGTGGTGCCCGACTCGATCGCGACCGCGCCGGACGGCGTGAAGCACGGCTACGCGGAGTTCTTCCGCGCGTACTGCGGCGCGTTCGTCGACTACCTGTTCGAGCAGAGGCTCGACAAGCAACGTCTGCTGCGCGTCGCACTGGTCGAACTGCGCAAGCGCTCCCCGGATGCCAACGCCGGCGCGCCCGACGACCTGCTCGACGTCCTCGAGCGCGCGATGAAAACGGCCGCCGACGCCACGCCGGGCAGCGACAGCGTCGAACGCGCGTTCGACGAGTGGCTGTCGCGCAGACGCTGAAGCCGCGAACGCGTCACTCGAACTCGACCGGCAGGATCTGTTCGCCGGAGCCATTGTCGTCGACGACCACGGTCAGCGACGCGAGCGTGCGAAGGCCCGATAGGCGGGGCAACGCGACTTCGTAGGTTCCGGGTCGATCGACGAAGAAGTCCGCTCCGGCCGCATCGAGCTGAGGGAAGTCACCGACTTGTGTGGCATTGACCTGCATCGCCACGCAACTCCCACCACCGCCATCCACGGCTCGGATCTCGACGCACTCCCAGAACAGCAGCGGCAACACCACTTCACCGCCGACTTGTTGCGCACGCAACGCGATGGGGCGCAGGTCGATCGGTTGGAGCTCGAGCTCGAACCGGTTGGCGCCGGATGCGACGATCACGTCCTTCGTCGCAGACTGACGGTCGGTCCACTGCGCATGGAGCGTGTAGTCGCCGGGCTCGCAGTCGAACTCGTATAGCCGCTCCGCGAGGTTCGGCGACACGTCGGTCCAGCTGGTGCCGCGCTTGCAAAGCGACGGTCGTACCGTCACCGCGGCGTCCACGAACGCGCGCTTGTCGCGGCAGTGAAGGATCGACAACACGACGTGCGCCGATCGATCCGGATGAAACTCCACGACGGATTCCTTGCCCGGCACGACGGTGACCCGCCGTTGCGCGCCTTCGGGAACCAGGGCAACGACGTAGTCACCGACGAGCAAGTGCGGAGCGAACGAGTGGTAGCGACCGGCGTCGTCCGATTTCCGCGCCGTGATGTAGTCGTCGAATGGCCGCTCCTTCGCGAGGCCGTCGCGCTCGATCGTGACGCGCGTCGAACTCGACAGGGCCCCGCTCCACTTGGACGGCGCGACGATGACGTGAATCGAACCTTGGTCCTGCGTGGCGTCCGCGCGCGCGAGGTCGATCTCGATCGACTGGACGTCTCCGCCGCAGAGAAAACGCTCGACCTGACCGAGCCGCGGCCCCGAGAACCGAGCGCCCGGATACGGCGTGACGACGAAGATCAACGGCCCCGCCGGCAGCCCTGTGAACACGGCCGACGTGCGGTCGACGAGTTGTCGCGCCGCGAGCGGAACGGTGTCCACGAGATCGATCGAGTCGTCCGTGTTCGCCGCATACACCAACACCGCAGGCGCGGGCGCATCCAGAGAGACGTGCCGGACCGTGACGTCTACGTCGGCGCCGCGCGAAAGCGGAATCGTCAGGCTCCCGGGCGTCCCCCGAAAAGCGAAGCGAGTCCACGCGTAGCCGGGAGCGCGCACCCAAGCCACTCGCGTGCCCGGTCGGTCGGGCAGCAAGATTGGCGACGCGAGCAACTCCGGCGGCGGATCACGAAGGAACACATCGGGCGGATGGCGAGTGTCGACGAACCGCTCCGCGGTGACACGCGCGACGATGAGCGTGATGTCCTTCAGGTGCTCGCGTGAAACGGCATCGACGACGTTCAGCAGCACGCCGTAGCGAAGCACGGCCGTGACTTGGTGTCCGTCCGCGTCGCGCGCCGCGATTGCGCCGCTCGTGACCGTGGCGTTCTGACTGTTCGCGTCGTCCGACCAAAGCGCCCTCAACGGTTGGAGCTCGCAATCCGCCGGCACAGTCAATGCCCACTCGTCATCGTGGATCGGCGATGTCGCTGAACGCACCGTGCCGTCGCGATATGTGAGTTCCCACTCGATGTAGCCTTGCCTCGACGAGACTCTCGCTTCCTCCAAGTTGGTGAACGCGATGGACCCGCGAACGAGCACATCACAGTCACCGCTCTCCGCGCCCACCGCCGTCGTGGTTCGATCAGGCTCGCGGCGCGACTCCCCGATGGGAAATGAAGTCTCGGAGTGCGCACGAGTCGACTCGAAAGCGGCGCCGGCGTCCGCGGACGCGTTGAGCGGATCGGGATGTCGCGCGCTCCGAAAGAACCACGCGGCGCCGACGACGAGCGCCAGCGCGACGACGAGCACCGAGAACCACCGACGGCGCATTCCCATGGCGAGCGAACGAATCAGCTGAGGATCGAAGGAAACAGGGAGCTCATGCCGACGGCCGGCCGCGTGATTCGACTAGGCATCGAGTCTGCCCGAGCAACCGAACTCACTCGAATCCAGCGACTCGGCGAAGCCGCACGACGTAACCGCCGCCTACCGTCCGCCGAGATCGCGTTCGAGTTTTTCGAGGCGCGCCGAGACGTCGGCCAGTTTGCGTTCGAGGTCGCCGACGCGGGCTTCGACGCCCGACGGCGCGTGAACGCGCGGTGTGGATTCGGCGGGGCTCGGCGCGCCCGGTTCGTCGAGCGGGTGGAGGTTCGGCGAGAGCAGTTGCATGAAACGCTCGGCGCGCGAACCCGGTGCGGGATCGATGCGCTTCGCGTAGCCCTTGCCGATCAGCTCGGCGAGCACGGCCGAGAGACGTTCGAGCGTCGGCAGCTCGACCATGCGGCTCGCGCGCGTGCGCAACTCGCCCGGCGTCTGCGGGCCGCGCATCAGGAGCTCCGAGAGCACCGCGAGTTCCGGATCGTAGAGCCCGAGACTCTCGCGCGCGTTGTGGCGGAACTTCTCGACGCGGCTCCCGGCGGGAACCACGCGTCCCGCGATCTGCTTCATCACGAGACCCTGCAAACCGACGACGACCTCCGCCTCCGACCAATCGGTGACCGGCCAACGGTTCGACTTCTGGTTGCACGCCATCGTCGCGCCGTTGAGCGACAACGGATATTGGTCGGGCGTCGTGCGCTCCTTCTCGAACAACACGCCGAGCAAGCGCGCTTCGTGGCCGTTCAATTGGATCTTCGACATGGCGCGATTACTTGCTGGGAGCTTGGAGGGAGAGCAGGACGACGAGTTCGTCGGCGGCCGCGGGAGCGGGCGGCGTCGAACCGTTGCGCTCGACGCGCAACTTGGACTGCGGATACATCAACTCGGCGTACGCGCGCACGCTGTAGTCGGTGTGCAACGCGAGACGCCGCTCGCGTTCGTTCGCGACGTAGACGAGCTCGGGCCGCAGCGCCTCGACTGTCACCGTCTGT
Source organism: Planctomycetota bacterium (assembly GCA_021413885.1). Taxonomy (GTDB): domain Bacteria; phylum Planctomycetota; class UBA1135; order UBA1135; genus JACRIN01. The sequence continues at coordinate 15,049 of JAIOPM010000022.1, read as the reverse complement.
CCGACACGCGCCATGCGCACCTGCACGTCGAAGCGCGCGAGGAAATCGTTGATCTCGCGCGCGCCGACGACCAGCGAATCGGGCGTCGGCCGGAAGAGTCCGCCCGAACGCGCCGGGTACGCGAGCACCAACGCGGCGAGACCGACCAACGCGGAGCCGCCGATCTTCGAGCCGCGGCGTTGGAGCGCGAGCCCGTGCTCGGCGACGTAGCCGACCATCAACGCGACGATCGGCAGGAACGGGAGCGCGTACCACGCGCGTTTGTCGCCCGCGATGCCGGTCAAGAAGATCAGGAGCGACGCCCACACCAGCAAGCCCGTCAACGGCCGGCGCTCCGCGAGGTTCGGCGCACCGCGCGTGTGCGACAGCGCGACCGCCGCGCCGACGAGCGCGACGATCGCGATCACGGTCGCCAAGTCTGCCGCGTGCGCGGTGACGTCGGTGCCGAACGGCGGGAAGAGTCCCGCCGCGGCGCGCGCCATCGTTTCGTGCATCTCGTCGAGAGCTCCGGCGAGCCGCACGCGCGCTCCGCCGCCGAGCCCGCCGAGCACCGCGAAACGCGCGGCGAGGAATCCGCCCCACAGGACCAGCGCGGGAAGCGCGAAGCCGAGCCCCGCCTTCGCGCGCGCGACGAACGAGCCTTCGGCGCGCGACAACGCGTAGAACAAGGCGAGCAGCGGCGCGACGATCACGCCGCTCTCCTTCGATGCGAACGCGAGCCATGCGAACAGCGCCGCGCACACCGCTCGCACGCGCGACTTCGACGTCGCTCCCGGCACGCACGCGAACGCCGCGACGCCGAAGCACACCGCCAAGAGATCGGCGCGCCGCGCAGGCGCGGGCAACACCTCCCACCCGAGCGGATGCAGCGCGAAGAAGAGTCCCGCGAAGAGGGCCGCGACGTGCGCTCGCGGTCCGAACAGCGTGCGCGCGAGCAGGAAGACCGCGAGCGACGTCGCCGACCAGATCACGAGGTCGGTCACGTGGTAGCCCCACGGCTCGACGCCCCACAGCGCGCGATCGAGCGCGAACGAGAGCTGCACCAACGGCCGATAGAAATCACCGAGCGGATAGCGCCCGTCCATCAGCTCGCTGGTGAACACCTTGCCGACGTCGCCGAGGCCGTGAACGCGCGCCGACGCGATCAGCGGGTACGCGTCCCATCCGAAGAGCGGCAACTCGAGCACGCCGCGCCACGCGAAGAAGCTCGCGAGCAACACGACGGCGGCGAGCACGCTCGCGACGATCGTTCCGCTCTCCGCGCGCGTCGCGGTCTTCGGAGAGTGTGCAGTCCCTTCGGCCATGGCTCGGCGGCCGCGTTCTAAGGTGCCCGAGGGGCAGTGTCAAACGGAGTGCGTCGTCGGTTCGGGCTCGTCGTCGAGCGCGAGATCGATGCGCGGCTCGCTGCCCGGCACGCCGAGCGTCGGACGTTCGCCGAGCAAGCTCGCCGGAATCACCGTGCGCGCGCCGAACTTGGCGCGCAAACGATCGAGACCTTCTTGCGCGCGCTCGAGCTTCTCGTCGCGGGCGCGTTCGCGGGATTCGCCTTTAGGGAAGAGCGCGCCGCCGGGGAACAGCTGGCCTTGGGCCGGCGTGCGCACGTCCTCGAGGCCGGAGACCTGGATGCCGAGCAGCCGCAGCGCGCCGTTCGGCACGCGCTCGAAGAGCTCGCGCGACGCCGAATAGACGCGCGCGCCGAGGTGCGTCGCCGCGTCGAGCGTCTTGGTGCGCGTCACCGTCTTGAAGTTCCAGTAGCGCGCCTTGATCGTCACCGTGCGCGCCTTCAGGCCGTGGGAGCGCAAGCGGTACGCGAGTTCCTCGCTGAACTCGAGCAGGCGCCGCTTCAGCCATTCGCGATCGGTGACGTCCTCCGGGAACGTACGCTCTTGGCTGAACGACTTCTCGTCGCGCCGCGGCGTCACGCGCCGCACGTCGATGCCGTGCGCGAGATCGTGGATCCACGCGCCGCTCGCGCCGAAGCGCGCCATCACGTGGTCGCGCGAGAGCGACGCGAGATCAGCGACCGTACGCACGCCGAGCGCTTCGAGCCGCTTCGCCGTGCGCGGCCCGACGCCGAAGATCACCGACACCGGCAACGGGTCGAGCACCGCGCGCTCCTCGCCGGGCGCGATCACGCGCACGCCGTCGGGCTTCGACAGATCGCTCGCGAGCTTCGCGAGGAACTTCGAACTCGCGACGCCGACCGACGCGACGAGCCGCGTCTCACGCAGGATGTCGCGCTTGATCGAGCCCGCGATGTCGATCGGCGTGCCGAAGAGATGCTCGGTGCCGGTGACGTCGAGGAAGGCTTCGTCGAGCGACAGCGGCTCGACCAGCGGCGTGTAGCGCAGGAAGATCGCCATGATGTGGCGACTCGCCGCGATGTACTTGTCGAAGTCGGGCGGCACGAGCACGAGCTCGGGACACAGCGCGAGCGCCTGCCGCGTCGGCATCGCCGAACGCACGCCGAACTTGCGCGCCGCGTAGCTCGCCGACGCAATCACGCCGCGGCCTTCGGGCGTTCCGCCGACGCAGACCGCGCGACCGCGCAGACGCGGATCGTCGCGCTCCTCGATCGACGCATAGAACGCATCCATGTCGACGTGCAGAACCGTCGTCGGACCCGTCATGGCGCTCCCAGGGTGCCCGAGCGAGGTCGATCTCGTCAAACCGAGCGCGCGCCGACCGCCGCCGCGCGTGTGCTCGGTCGACGCGTTGCTAAGCTCCGCGCCCTTTTTCGACCTCCATGCGTTTCGAGAACGTCGCCGTCGCAGCCCTCGCACACGTCCTCGCGGACGAGGTGGTGACTTCGCTCGCACTCGAGGAGCGTCTCGCTCCGCTCTATGCGCGCTTCGGTCTCTCGAGCGGCCGACTCGAATTGATGACCGGGATTCGCGAGCGGCGTTTCTTCGCGCGCGGAACGAAACCGTCGGCGGCAGGAGCGCGCGCCGCGGAACTCGCGCTCGCGCGTGCGCCGGTCGCGAAAAACGAGATCGAACTCCTGATCCACGCCGGCGTGTGCCGGGATTTCCTCGAACCCGCGACCGCGTCGCTCTCGCACGCGCGGCTCGGGCTGCCGACGACGTGCGCGGCGTTCGATCTCTCGAACGCGTGCCTCGGTGTCGCGAACGCGCGCACGTTCGCCGCGAGCGCGATCGAGCGCCGCGACTTGCGCGCGGTGTTGATCGTGTCGGCGGAGGACGGACGCGCGTTGGTCGAGACGACGCTCGCGGCGCTCGGATCACGCACCGACATCGATAGGCGCCAGCTCAAGACCGCGTTCGCGTCGTTGACGATCGGCTCGGGCGCGGCGGCGATGTTGTTGACGCACGCATCGGTCGCGCCGAATGCACCGCGTTTCGTCGGCTCGCTCGCGCGCGCGGCGACCGAGCACCACGAGCTCTGCCACGGCGACTTCGACCTCGAACTCGGCGGGCCGTGGATGGACACCGACTCGGAGGCGTTGTTGGTCGCAGGCAACGCGCTCGCGGCGCGGACCTTTCCGCCGTTCCTCGACGAACTCGGTTGGACGCGCGAGTCGATCGACCGCGTCGTGACGCACCAAGTCGGCGTGCAACATCGCCGCGCGCTCTTCGACACGCTCGAGCTCGATCGTTCGAAGGACTTCCCGACCGTCGAGACGCTCGGGAACATCGGCTCGGTGTCGTTGCCGTTGTCGCTGTCGCTCGCGCTCGAGTCCGGAGCGATCAAGAGCGGCGAGCGCGTCGCCTTGCTCGGCATCGGCAGCGGCTTGCAGTGCCAGATGCTCGGCCTGCGAACCTGACTCAGCGATCGAGGTCGATCACGAGCGGTTCGCGGAGCGTGCCGGGGTCGAACGTGCCCGAGAACAGCGGCCGCACGTCGCTCTCCGTGTTGCGCAACTCGACGCGCACGGACTCCGAGAACGCGGAGTACTTCTGGGACGTCCCCGCGCGAGCGACCCAGTCGACGACGACGCACCCGCGTTGGATGACACGCACGTGGACCCAGCGCTGGTGCCCCCGCACGACCAACGCATGCTGCCGCGCCGGCGCGAGCGGGATCGTCACCGTCGTCTCGGGCTCCCCGGCGACCAAGTGAACGCCCGCGAGCACGCCGAACAATCCCGTGCCGGCGCTCGCGGAGAGCACGTACTCGCCTGGTTCGAGTCCGCGGAGGACCTGCGCGCCGGGCCCGCCGGATCCGCCGCCGGCGAGTCGGAACGCGCCGGTCGACGCGTCGATGCGGCTCACGTTCACCCACCACGAAAGTCCCGCGACCGGAGTCGGTGGCTCGCACACGACGCGCAACGTCAACGGCGCCTCGGCGCGCAGCACGAGATCGGAATCGCCGGCCCACGCCTCCACTTCCGACGACGGGCCGCGAATGCCGTAGAGGCCGGCGAAGAGCTCGACGCGAAAGCGTCCCCGCTCGAGCGGGCCGATGCGGAAGCGACCGTCGTCGCTCACTTCGTCCCAGCACGCGAGACCGGAGTTCAGATTCGTCGCGCGAACAGATCCGTTCACGCACGGTTCGCCGGACGCGAGCCGCGCCGAGCCGCGTAGGAAGAGACCGCACCACGCGCGCAACACGATGTCGACGTCGGCGTCTCCGACGAGCACCGGCGTCGGGATCGCCGACGCGCACGCTTCGAGGCGCTCTTCGGGAAAGCAATCGCCGATGGAGGCCCCGCGAAAACCGGGACCGACGACCCACCCGCCCGCGGCGACCTCGCGGAACGTGAAGCGTCCGGCGTCGTCCGTCTCGGTCACCGCGATCAACCTTTGGCAAGGCGAGAAATAATGCCGACGCAGATCGTCGTCCGCCGCGAGCCACACGACGCACTGCGCGATCGGCGCTCCCTCGGCGTCGATCAACACGCCGCGCAACTCGCGTGGTGCGGCGAGCGCGAGCTCCCGGATCTCGCCTGGCTCGAGCACGACTTCCTGCGCGAGCGCAAACGACGGCCGTCCGTCGACGATCGGCGCGATCGAGCACACGGCGCGCGGCACGAGACCGCGGATGCGAACCACGTGATCCGGTTCGCTCGCGTGCCGCACGAGAGCGTCCTGCGCGTCGCGCACGTCGAGGGCTCGGTTCACGATGCCGACGACGAACGCTTCGTCGCCATGCGACGGCCATGTGATGTCGAGGCCCTGATCCGTCGTGGCCGGCGACTGCGTAGGCTCCTCCGCTCGCGGTTCGGGCTCCCCTACCGCCTCACGGCTCGCGACCGGCGCATCGCTCGGTCCGGCGGCGACATCGAGGAGTTCCGGGGCGTGAACGCCCTCCAGCGTGGAGCTCGCGACCGGCGCGACGACCCGCGGGGACGTCCGCGAGCGCCAAACGGCGATCAGCACCGCCGCGAGAACCGCGAAAACGAGCAGCAAGGACCGACCGCGCTTCGTCACTCCGCGACCGTAACCCGCGTGCCGCAAGCACGTCCAAGACGAGGTCGCGCTCGAAGACGACGAAACGACGCCCGCCAAGGGCTCCGCCCGGTCCCAGGCGATGCAGCTCGAGGGGCTCGACGAGCAGCTCGCCGCGCAGCTCCCGACCTTCGAACAGTTCTTCAAGACGTTCGGGTTCAAGCGCGTGCACGGTCGCATCTGGGGTTTGCTCGTGCTGATCGGTCGGCCGTTGTCGGCGAAGGACGTGCAGGCGGGACTGTCGCTCTCGCAAGGCGCGACGAGCATCGCGTTGAAGGAGCTCGAGGAGTGGGGCGCGATCACCACCGAGTTCGACAGCCAACGCCGCTGTCACATCCACGCGCCGGTCTCGAACACGCTCTCGATCGCCGCGACGGTGATCCGTCGGCGCGAACAGGTCGCGTTCCAACAGTTCAAGGCGGCGTCGACGCGGACGCTCGCGTACGTGACCGAGCGTTACGGCGACAAGGATCCGCGCGTGATGACGCTGCGCTCGATCGTCTCGACGTGCGAGATCGCCGAAGCGGTGATCCAACTCGTCGTCGGTTCGGTCGCCAACGCGCTCGACGACAGCGGGAGCTTGCTGCACCGCGCCGTCGCGACCGCGCTCAAGGTCGGCTTCGCGATGCCGACGAAGTTGCTGGTGCCGATGGCAAACGCGAAGGCCGCGAAGGAGCTCGCCAAGGAAACCGAGCGCGCCAACACGAAACGCGCGAAGAAGGCGACGTTGATCTCCGCCGGCTCGAACGGCAACGGTTCACACGGAACGCGCAAGGAGCGACGTGGTTAGTCTGCCGCGCGTCGTGATCACCGGCGTCGGGCTCGCGAGCCCGAACGGCGCGAACCTCGCGGAGTTCCGCGGGAGTCTGCTCGCCGGCCGCTCCGGCGTGCGCAAGTACTCGATCCGCCACGTCGGCGAGACGCTCGCGGGCGTCGCCGAGTTCGACAGCCTGCGCTACCAAACGCGCAAGGAAGTCCGCCGCGGCACGCGCGCCGGTTCGATCGCGATCTGGTGTGCGCACGAGGCGCTGATCGACGCGGGCCTCGCGACCGGTCGCTACGACCGCGAGCGCGATCGCCATTACGCGCCGGAGCGCATCGGCGTGTTCCCGGGCATCACCGAGCACGGCAACGTCGAGACCGAGAACCAGATCCACGAGGTCGCCGAGTACGGCTTCGACCTCTCGTACTGGTCGCATCACCACAACCCGCGCACGGTCGCGAACAACCCGGCGGGCGAGGTCACGCTCAACCTCGGCATCACCGGCCCCGCGTATTGCCTCGGCGGCGCGTGCGCGGCGGGCAACCTCGGCTTGATCCACGGCGTGCAGCTCCTGCAGCTCGGCCAGATCGACCTCGCGCTCGGCGGCGGCGTGTCGGAGTCGATCCACACGTTCGGGATCTTCGCGAGCTTCCGCAGCCAAGGCGCGCTCGCGAGCCACGTCGATCCGACCAAGGCTTCGCGTCCGTTCGACAAGTCGCGCAACGGCATCGTCGTCAGCGAAGGCGGCTGCTTCTTCGCGCTCGAGCGACTCGACGACGCGCGCGCGCGCGGCGCGAAGATCTACGCCGAAGTCCTCGGCTACGGCGTCAACTCCGACGCGGCCGACTTCGTGCTGCCGCAGTCGGCGGGCCAAGCCGCGTGCATGCGCGCCGCGCTCTCCCACGCCGGCGTCGCGGCACGCGACGTCGACCTGATCAACACGCACGCGACCTCGACGCCGCAAGGCGACGAAGTCGAAGCCGCCGCGATCCGTGACGTCTTCGCGGATTGCCCGACGACGCTCGTCAACAACACGAAGAGCTTCATCGGTCACGCGATGGGCGCCGCGGGAGCGCTCGAGCTCGCCGGCAACCTGCCTTCGCTCGAAGACAAGGTCGTGCACCCGACGATCAACGTCGACGAGCTCGATCCCGCCTGCGCCGTTCCCAACCTCGTGCTCGGCGAGCCCACTCGCGCCGAACGCGTCGACACCGTCTTGAACATGTCCTTCGGCATGCTCGGCATCAACTCTGCCGTGGTCGTCGGACGCCTCCGCTGAATCCCCCCCACCCAGCACCCCCATGACGAACGACGAAATCGTCCTCGCCATCAAGGACATCATCGCCACCATCGCTCCCGACGAGGAGCTCGTCCATTTGAAGATGGACGTGCGTCTGCGTGAGCAGATCGAACTCGACTCGATGGACTTCCTCGACATCGTGATGGAACTGCGCAAGCGCTACGGCGTGCAGGTTCCCGAGCAGGACTACATGGAGCTCGCGACCCTCGCCGGCTGCGTGAAGTACCTCGGGCCGAAGCTCGCGGACAAGCCGCTCAAGCTCGCCTCGCGCGCCTGACGCGCGCCGGCCAGGCCGATGCGGTACGACGCCCTGATCATCGGCGCGGGGTTGAGCGGCCTCGGCGCCGGGATCCGTCTCGCGCAATTCGGCAAGCGCGTCGCGATCCTCGAGAAGCACTCCGTCTGGGGCGGACTGAACTCGTTCTACAAGCTCGAAGGGCGGCTGTTCGACAGCGGCCTGCACGCGTTCACCAACTACGTGCCGCGCGGTGAACGGACGCGGCCGCTCGGCAAGATCCTGCGGCAACTGCGGATCGACCACGACGCGCTCGAGCTCGGTGAGCAGACGTGGTCGGCGATCCGTTTCGCCGACGCCGAGCTCAAGTTCTCGAACGACTTCGAACTCTTGCGCTCGGAGATCGCGCGCGTCTTCCCGAGCGAGACCGCGAACTTCGATCGGCTGGTCGCGGACTTGCCCGATTACGACGTGCTCGACGGCAGGCGCTCCGGTGTCTGGGCGCGCGCAGAGCTCACGAAGTACTTCCGCGAGCCGTTGCTCGTCGAGATGTTGATGTGCCCGCTGTGTTTCTACGGCAGCGCGCACGAACGCGACGTCGAATGGGAACAGTTCGCGATCCTCTTCCGCAGTCTCTTCCTCGAAGGCTTCGCGCGTCCGGCCGGCGGTATCCGCGCGGTGCTCGACGTGTTGGTCAAGCGCTTCAAGGCCGAGGGCGGCGAGATCAAGTTGCGCAGCGGCGTGCGGCGCATCGTCATCGACGGCGGCGAAGCGCGCGGCGTCGAACTCGAGAACGGCGCGGTGCTCGAAGCCGAGCACGTCTTCTCGTCGGCCGGCCGCGTCGAGACTCGGCGCTTGTGCGGCGCAGCCGACGAAGCCGCCGACGTCGGACGCCTCAGCTTCATCGAAGCGATCGCCGTGACGGAGCGCACGCCGCGCGAGAGCCGCTTCGACGGCACCGCGATCTTCTTCAACGACTCGCCGCGCTTCGAGTACGCGCGCCCCGACGAGCTCGTCGACGCGCGCAGCGGCGTGATCTGCACGCCGAACAACTACGCGACGCCGCGGCCCCTCGCCGAAGGCATGTTGCGCGTCACGTTGCTCGCCAATTACGACCGTTGGACGGCGCTCGGCGACGAGGACTACGCGCGCGAGAAAGCGCGTGCGACCGAGCTCGCGTTCGCGGCCGCCGCGCGCTTCGCGTTCGACGTCCGCGGCCGCGAAGTGTTCCAAGACACGTTCACGCCGCGCACGATCGAGCGCTTCACCGGCCACCTCGGCGGCGCGATCTACGGCTCGCCGCGCAAGTCCCACGACGGTTCGAGCGGCGTCGAACGGCTCTCGCTGATCGGCACCGATCAAGGACTCGTCGGCATCGTCGGCGCGTTGCTGAGCGGCATCACGATCGCCAATCGCCGCGAGCAGCAGAGCACGAGGACCGCGCCGTGAGCGACGCGAAGAAGTACTTCAAGGGCAGCGGCGACGGGAAACGGCCGTTGACGTCCGATCCGCTCGCGAACGCGCGCGCGGGGTACGACGTGATCGTGATCGGCAGCGGACTCGCCGGACTCACCGCCGCGAACGTCTGCGCGAAGTTCGGCCACAAGGTCGCCGTGCTCGAACAGCACTACAACTTCGGCGGCATGGCGACGTGGTTCAAACGGCGCGGCGGCCACGTCTTCGACGTTTCGCTGCACGGCTTCCCCGTCGGGATGATCAAGACGTGTCGCCGCCACTGGTCGACCGACATCGCGGATTCGATCGTGCGGCTCGAGTCGATCCGCTTCGAGAACCCGCAGTTCGAGCTCGAGACCGTCTTCACGCGCGAGGACTTCACGCGGCAGTTGATCGAAGTCTTCGGCGTCCCGGCGGAGCGCGTCGAGAGCTTCTTCGCCCGCCTGCGCGCGATGAACTTCTACGACGACGACCGCGCGACGGTTGCCGACGTGTTCGAGGAGTTCTTCCCCGGCCGCAACGACGTGCACCGGCTCTTGCTCGAGCCGATCGCGTACGCGAACGGTTCGACGCTCGAGGATCCGGCGGTCACGTTCGGCATCGTGTTCTCGAACTTCATGTCGAAGGGCGTGTACACGTTCACCGGCGGCACCGACAAATTGATCCGTTCGATGCGCGCCGAGCTCGAGGCGAACGGCGTCGAGCTCTTCGGCAGCACGCAGGTCGACCGCGTCGTCGTGGAGAACGGCCGCGTCGCCGGCGTCGAAGCGCTCGGCCGTTTCCTCGGCGCGCGCGTCGTGATCTCGAACGCGAACTTGAAGACCACGGTGCAGAAGCTCGTCGGTGCGCAGCACTTCCGCCCCGAGTTCGTCGCGGGCGTCGAAGCGGTGCGCCTCAACAACTCGAGCACGCAGGTCTACCTCGGCCTGCGCGAAGGCGAGTCGATTCCGTTTGTCACCGACCTGCTGTTCACGTCGACGCGGCCGACGTTCGACTCGCCGGCGCTCTGCGATCTCGGCGGCGAGAGTCGCACGTTCTCCTTCTACTACCCGAAGACGCGGCCGGGCTCGACGCGCTACACGATCGTCAGCTCGACCAACGCGCGCTACGAGGATTGGGCGCGGCTCGACGAAACGAGCTACCAACGCGAGAAAGCGCGTTTGATCGAAGACACGCTGGTCGCGCTCGAACTCCGACTCCCGGGCATCCGCGAGAAGCTCGATCACATCGAGGCCTCGACGCCGCGTACCTTCGAGTTCTACACGCAGCACCAAGCCGGCGCGTCGTTCGGCACCAAGTTCGAAGGCCTGCGTTATTCGCTCGAACTCCAAAGGGAAGTCGAAGGGCTCTACCACGCGGGCTCGGTGGGCATCATCATGTCGGGCTGGCTCGGCGCCGCGAACTACGGCGTGATCCAAGCCAGCAAGGTCGACGATTTCCTGCGCTCGAAGAGCGAGGAAGGTCAACGAGTCTCCCCATGAGTCGCGCGCGATGAGTTTCGAAGGACAGACCGCGGTCGTCACCGGCGGCACGCGCGGAATCGGTCGCGCGATCACGCTCGACCTCGCGGCGCAGGGCGCGCGCGTGATCGCCGTCTACAAGGGCAACGAGGCGGGCTCGAGCGCGTTGCTCGCCGAAGCCGCGCGCTTCGACGGACGCGTGACGGCCGAGCGCGTCGACGTCGCGGATCACGACGCGGTGCGCGGATTCTGGCAGAAGCTCGACGAGACGATCGAGAGCGGCGTGCAGATCCTCGTCCACGGCTCGGGGATCCGGCGCGACCGCGTGCTCGCGATGATGTCGCGCGAGGAGTGGCGCGACGTGCTCGCGACCAACCTCGACGGCACCTATCACATGGCGAAGTTCGCGGCGTTGCACATGCTCGCCCGCCGCTACGGCCGGATCGTGTTGGTGACTTCGCCGGCGCGCGACCAAGGTTTCGAAGGCCAAGCGAATTACTCCGCGTCGAAGGCCGGTCAGGTCGGCCTGGCGCGTTCGCTCGCACGCGAAACGGCGGCGCGCGGCATCACGGTCAACTGCGTGTCGCCCGGTTTCATCGACACCGAGCTGCTCGCGGACCTCGATGCGGAAACGAAGAAGAAGCACGCGGCATCGGTGCCGCTCAAGCGCTTCGGTCGGCCCGAGGAAGTCGCGTTCGCCGTGCGCATGTTGGTCTCGCGCGAAGCGAGCTACGTCACCGGCACCGTACTCGACGTCACCGGAGGGCTGTAGCTTGGACCGGACCGCGATCGAGGCGCTGATCCCCCATCGCGCGCCGTTCCTCTTCGTCGACCGCGTCGTCGAGCACTCCGCCGACGCGATCACGACCGAGTGGTTCGTCGCCGAGGACGCGTTCTTCTTCCGCGGGCACTATCCCGGCTTCCCGTTGCTGCCCGGCGTGTTGCTCTGCGAAGCGGCGGTCCAAGCCGGCGCCTTGCTCGCGGCGCTCGAACCGCGCGATGCCGCGAACGACGGCAAGGTCCCTGTGCTCGTCAAACTGGGCGAAGCGCGTTTCCGCCGCATGGTGCGACCCGGCGAGACGCTGGTGTTCCACGTCACCGTCGACGAACGCCTCGGCCCGGCCCGCGTGATGACCGCACGCGTCACGTCGGCGGGCAAGAACGTCGCGCGGCTGCAGTTCACGGTCGCCGTCGCCGCGCTCGGCGCGGAGGAACCGGCGTGAGCGACTTCCTCGGCCTCGCGAACAAGACGATCCTCGTCACCGGCGTCGCGAACAAGAAGAGCGTCGCGTACTTCGTCTCGAAGGCGCTGCGCGAAGCGGGCGCGAACGTCGTGCACGTCGTTCGCAGCGAGCAACGGCGCGCGGAGCTCCAAGGGCTGATCGGCGAGGCGTTGGTGTGCGACGTCGAGCGGCAGGAGGAGATCGATGCGCTCGCGGGTCTTCTCGCCGAGCGCGAGCTCGTCCTCGACGGCCTCGTGCACTCGATCGCGTTCGCGAACTACGCGGACGGCCTGCAACCGTTCCACGCGACGAAGCGCGCCGACTTCCTCCAAGCGCTCGACGTGTCGTGCTTCTCGTTGGTCGCGCTGGCGCAAGCGCTCGCGCCGCGGTTCGCGCCGCGCGCGTCGGTCGTCGCGCTCTCGATCTCGACGACGACGATGGCGGCCGAGAGCTACGGCTACATGGGCCCGATCAAGGCGGCGCTCGATTCGACGGTCGTGTTCCTCGCGAAGAGTTTCGCCGCGCGCGGCGAAGTGCGCTTCAACGCGGTGAAAGCCGGGCCGCTGAAGACTTCGGCGTCCGCGGGGATCCCGGGCTACCTCGACAACTATCTGTACGCCGAAGCCGCGACGCTGCGCCATCGAGCGGTCGCGACCGACGAAGTCGCCTCGACGGTGCTGTTCCTCCTTTCGCCGAAGAGCTCCGGGCTGAACGCGCAAGGCGTCGTCGTCGACGCGGGCATGGGCACCAACTTCTTCGACGCGGAGATCGTGCGTCGTTTCCATCGCGGCGGAGAGAACGCGTCGTGAGCACGCCGGTCCTCGCCGCGTTCGAACCGGTCGTGCCGTTCGCGCTCGCGCTCGAGCGCATCGCCGAGCAGAGCTCCGCCGCGCGGCGCGCGTTGCGCCGGGCAGCGGACGAGTGCGGGCTCGGACCGGTGAACGTCTCGAAGACGCCCGCCGGTGCACCGCAGCTCGACCGCGTCGGCTGGCACGTCTCGCTCGCGCACACGCGCGAGCTCGCGCTCGCCGTGCTCGCCGAACGTCCGGTCGGCGCCGACCTCGAGGACCTGCGCGCGCCGCGGCTCGCGAAGTTGCACCGCTTCTTCGAGCCGGCGGAGCTCGCGCGCCTCGGCTCGATCGAACCGCGCGCGCTCGCCGAGTTGTGGACCGCGAAGGAGGCGACGTTGAAGCTCGCGGGCGCCGGGCTCGAGGAACTCTCGCATGTCGTCCTCGTCGCGCGCGACGAAGCGGGCTTCGTGCTCTCGCACCGCGGCGCGCGCCGGCGCGTCGTCCACCGTGAGATCGACTCGCATCTCGCCGCATTGTGCGTCGAGGGCGAGCTCGCGAACGTCGTCTGGCTCGAACACGCGCTGCGCGCGGAGCCGCGGCCGTGAAGGTCGCCGACACGGAACGCTCGCGCGTGCTCAGCCGTCTCGGCGACGAGTATCCGTTCGAGCCGCGCACGCTCGACGTCGGTGGAGCCAACCTGTCGTACGTCGACGAAGGTCCGCGCGACGCGCGGCCGGTGCTCTTCGTCCACGGCAATCCGAGTTGGTCCTATCTGTGGCGCAAGCCGATCCGCGAGCTCGCGACGACGCGCCGCTGCATCGCGCCCGACCACGTCGGCATGGGGCTCTCCGACAAGCCGGAGCACTACGAGTACCGCCTCGCGCGCCACATCGAGAACCTGACGCGCCTCGTGCGCGAGCTCGATCTCGAACGCATCACGCTGGTCGTGCACGACTGGGGCGGACCGATCGGGCTCGGCGCGCTCGCCGCGGAACGCGCGCGCTTCGAGCGCCTCGTGCTGACCAACACGGCGTGCTTCACAGGCCTCGCGGCGCCGTGGCGCATCCGGCTGTGTCGCACGCCGCTCTTCGGCGCGCTCGCGGTGCGCGGTTTCAACGCGTTCGCCGGCGCAGCGACGACGATGGCGGTCGAGAAACCGCTGTCCGACGTCGTCAAGCGCGGCTTCCTCGCGCCGTACCACGATTGGAAGAGTCGCGTCGCGGTGCTGCGTTTCGTCGAGGACATTCCGATGAGCGCGAACGATCCGTCGTGGTCGACGTTGGTCGAACTCGAGCGCGAGCTCCCGCGCCTCGCCGCGCTGCCGACCGCGATCTTGTGGGGCGAGCGCGACTTCTGTTTCACGCCGACGTTCCGCGAGGAGTGGGAACGCCGTCTTCCCCACGCCGTGGTGAAACGCTTCGAGTTCGCAGGGCACTATCTGTTCGAAGACGCCGCGTCGGAAGCGACGGCCGCGTTGAAACGTTTCCTCGAGGGAGTCACGCCGTGAACGTCGCAACTTTCCTCGATCGACGCGCGAGCGAGACGCCGGACGCCTTCGGCCTCGGTTGGCCCGGAGCCCGCGGGGTCGAACGCGCGACGTGGCGCGAACTCCGCGAACGCGCGCGCCGTTTCGCGCGAGCGTTCGCCGACGCCGGCGTGAAGCGCGGCGATCGTGCGTTGGTGCTCGCGCCGCCGTCGCGCGATTGGTGGTGCGCGATCCACGGGTTGTGGCTCGTCGGCGCGGCGCCGGTGTTGATCGATCCGGGTATGGAGCGCGCGTCGTTCCTCGCGGCGTGCGCGCGGATCGCGCCGCGCGTCTTCGTCGGTTCGTCGAAGGCGCAACTCGCGCGCATCCTGCACCGCAGTTCGTTCGCGGCGGTCGAGCTCGTGTTCGGCCTCGACGCGCTCTTCGGTCGCGACCTCGCGAAGCTCGCCGCGCGCGCGACGCCGTTCGAGGGCATCGTCGAACCGCGCGACGACGAACTCGCGGCGGTGCTCTTCACGTCGGGCGCGACCGGACCGGCGAAGGGCGCCGAGTACACGCACCGGAACTTCGAGGCGCAGGTGCGCGCGCTCGCCGAGCTCTACGCGATTCGCCCGGGGGAAGTCGACCTCGCGTGCTTCCCGCTGTTCGCGCTGTTCAACGCCGGCCTCGGAATCGAAAGTGTCTTCCCCCCGCTCGACTTCGCGCGTCCCGCCGAGTGCGATCCGTCGGCGCTCGCGCACGCGCTCGAAGCCACGCGCGCGGCGCAGAGTTTCGGCTCGCCCGCGATCTGGTCGCGGGTCGTCGCGTGGGCCGAGATGCACGGACGCATGTTCCCCCACTTGAAGCGCCTGATGATCGCGGGCGCGCCGGTGTCGCCGCGGCTCGTGCTGCGCGCGAAGAAGTTGTTGCCGAACGGCGAAGTGCACAC
>JAIOPM010000018.1 GCA_021413885.1 Planctomycetota bacterium | reverse complement strand
CTGCGTGAAGAGCACCGGTCCCGCGGAATCGAAACGCACCGCGACCGCGGTCGCGAGCATCAACGGCCACGTCAACACGATGCCGACGCCGGCGAGCGCGACGTCGAGCGCGCGCTTCGCGAGTTCGCCTTGCGGCGTGCGTCCGAAGCCGTCGTTGAAGATCAAGTAGGACGGGCGCAACGCTTCGACGGCGATGCGGCCCGTGATCAGCTCGTAGATCGCTTCGCGCTCCTTCACCGCGATGCCGGCGAGGCGACAGCGCAGGAGTTCGCCGATCGGCAAGTGCCCGCGCCGGTCTTCGAGCGCGACGACGACCACGTCGACGCCGAGACGCTCGACGAGATCGAATAGCGATTCGGTCAGCGGCCGCGCCTGCGCGACCGCCGCGGGCTCGAGCGTCGCGACGGCGGGGATCGGTTCGAGCAACAACAGGCCGTCGCCCTTGGGCTCGCGTCCGTGTCCGTTCCCGTTGCCGTTCCCCGAGTGCGACCCGTTCGACGTGCCGCCGAGGCGCGAGTAGAAGCGCGTCTCCGCGCCCGTGATCTCACGGCCGGCGAACGGTGCCTCGGGCATCATGCCGACCGCTTCGTACCCCGAGTCCGGACGCTCGAGCATCTCCTTGGCGAGAGAACGCGCGTGTTCGCCGGCGCCGAGGATCAACACGCGCGCGGAGAAGTTCCACTTGCGCAGCACGAAGTGGAACGCACTGCGCCACAGGTACATCAACCCGAACGCGAGCAACATCGTGAAGACCAACGTCTGCACGAGCTGCGAGAGCCGCATGCCCGGGAAGTCGAAGACGCGCTTCAGGTGCCAGCCGTGTGCGAGCAACACGGCCGCGAGCGCGACCAGGATCGCACTCCCCGCCGAACCGACGAAGCGCGACGCGCGGTCGTAGCGCGACGTCGAGATGCGGAAGTTGTAGAGCTCGTTGAAGCTGATCGCGACCTGCGACAGCACCGTCAACAGGAACGCGGAAAACGCGCAGCGCCAGCGCGCGGCATCGATCGAGAGCCCGGACTCGAACAAGAGCTGCAGGGCCGTCGCGCCCGGCGACAACAGGTGCGCAGACATACCCGCGCTCAGCACGACCGTGAGCAGCACGGTCTCGCTGAAGACGAGCATGGCCCGCCTCAGAGGCAGGTAGTGGCGCAGGACGCGAAGCATGTCGATCGAGGTCGCACGCCCACGGCACCCGGTCGCCAGGAGAGCGTTCGGGGGACGGAGAGACGGAGCGGACGACTAGAGGGGAATGGGTCCGTGGAGAGAACGCGGTGTGGACGTCAAGGGGTGCGAAAGGACCGGGGGCATTCGCTCGACCGGGGAGTCGGCCCCCAGTCTAGTCCCAGGTTGCGTGTGCGGTCCATGATCGTCCCGCCGCGGCTCCGGGCCTGAGCCTCGCGCTCATCCGTCGAGCGGACGCTCGAGATCCCGGTGGTGAGTCGGCAGAGCTCGCGACCCGCGGCCCGTTGACGCTCGATCCGCTCGCGGTCGACGCGGTGCGCGGGGCGCCAACGAACCGCTCGGCCCGCGTCGGGCGCCCGGGACGTTTTCACTTCCGCGCACACGAGTTCACGCGCGTCGCGCGCGACGAGGTCGACTTCGATCGAGCCGACGTGCACGCGGCGACCGAGGATCGCGAGCCCGCGCCGAGCGAGTTCGCGCGCCGCGAGGCATTCGCCGAGCCACGCGAGCTCCATGCGATCCGGTCTCAAGACGCGCAGCGCGAGCACCGGCGCGAAGCGGATGACGAGCGCTCGCCAGCGCCGTCGCGACGACGCGCGGTTTTTTCGCGCGTTGCGGACCGCTGGAGGCGCGGAGCCCGCGTCGGCCGCTACTTCTTGGCGTCGTCGCCCGCACCGTCGACCACCACCTGGGTGATCGCGTTGCGCGAGAAGCGGGCGCGCACGCCCTCGTCGATCTGCAACGTGATCTCGTCGCCGTTGATCGCCGCGATGACCGCGAACATGCCGCCCGAGGTCATCACCTTGTCGCCCTTCTTCATCGCGGAGAGCATCGCCTCGCGTTTCTTGCGGGCCTTGCGCTCGGGCATGATCATCACGAAGTAGAAGATCGCGATGATCGCCACATAGGGCAGCAGCCCGATCCACGAGAACGGCGGCCCGCTTTGCGCGGCAGGGCCGGTCGCTCCCGGCGCGGCGCCCGGAGCACTGCCCGGAGCACCGCTCGGAGCGGCGCCTTGAATAGGA
The DNA here is from genome assembly GCA_021413885.1 of Planctomycetota bacterium. Taxonomy (GTDB): domain Bacteria; phylum Planctomycetota; class UBA1135; order UBA1135; genus JACRIN01. The sequence goes on along the minus strand of JAIOPM010000018.1, from coordinate 12,514 downwards.
TCCTGGAGCAGGGCGAGGAACGCGTAGATCGACATCGTGTTGGCGGGGAGGGGGCGAGCGGCCCGTTGAAACGCGCGGACGATCGTCGTCCGCGTTCCACGGGGGCGAAGAGGCTACTAGAATCTTCCGGCGCACAAAAGCGCGGACCCGCGCGGCCGGTACGTCGGCCCACTCGTCGGTCTCCGCCACGCGCTCCACCGTTCCATGACCTCGCCGATCCCGTCCGAGTCCTCCGGCCCGTCGGTCGCGTCGAGCCTGGACCCGAGCGCCAGCCTCGCCGAGAACGGCATCGTCGTCGCGATGAGCGGCGGCGTCGACAGTTCGGTCGCCGCGTGGCTCCTCCGCGAGGCGGGGCGCCCGTTGATCGGGCTCTTCATGCGCAACGGCGTCCATGTCGGCGAGCACGAGTCCGCGAAGAAGTCGTGCTGCTCCGTATCGGACGCTCGTGATGCCCGCATGGTTGCGGCCGGACTCGGGATTCCGTTCCAGTCGGTCGACCTGAAGGACGAGTTCGGCGCGATCATCCGCTACTTCCTCGCCGAGTATTCCGCGGGCCGCACGCCGAACCCGTGCGCGGTCTGCAACCGCGACTTGAAATTCGGTCGCTTGCTGCGCTTCGCGCGTGAGCTCGGCGCCGCCGGCGTCGCGACCGGTCACTATGCGCAGATCGATCACCCCGATGGGAACGCCAGCGGCCGCGTTCGAGTGCGCCGCGGCGTCGATCGTTCGAAGGACCAGTCCTACCAACTCTTCTGCGTCGCCGAAGCGGACCTCGCGTACGCGCACCTGCCGATCGGCGGCATGGCGAAGCGCGACGTGCGCGCGCTCGCCTCGAAGGTCGGCTTGCGCACCGCCGAGAAGGCGGACAGCCAAGAGATCTGCTTCGTGCCGTCGAACGACTACCGCAAGTTGCTCGCGGAGCGCGGCGTCGAGCTGCACGCGGGCAAGCTCGTCGACACGTCCGGTCGCGTGCTCGGCGAGCACGCCGGCACCGAACACTTCACGATCGGCCAACGTCGCGGCCACGGCGTCGCGGGCGTGCAGCCGCTCTACGTCGTCGCGGTCCTGCCGGAGACCGGCACGGTCGTGCTCGGCACGCGCGACGAATGCCATGCGCGTTCGATGCGGGTGCGCGAGCTCAACTGGATCGGCTTCGACGCGCCGAGCTCGAACGAGTTCGTCTGCGAAGTCCAAGTGCGCTACCACCACGATCCGGCGCGCTGCACGGTGCACGTCGAAGGCCGCGAGGCGACGGTCGTCTTCGACGAGCCGCAGCTCGCGATCGCTGCGGGCCAAGGCGCGGCGTTCTATCTCGACGATCGCCTGCTCGGCGGCGGCTGGATCGCGTCGAGCTCGATCAGCGATGCGGCCGCGCACCGCGCCGTCGCGGAACTCGCGTAGATGTTCGCTCGCGGCTTGTTGTTGGTCGGCGTCGCGGCGCTCGTCGCCGGAGCTTGTCTCTCGCTCGCGCGTTTCGGCGCGCAAGACTCGCCGCGCGGCCTGACGGTCGTGTTGGTCGACGCGTCGGCGAGCGTGCGTCGCACGCGTCCGACGCAGGACGACGTCGCGTTGCAAGCCGCGCTCGCCGCCGCGCGCGACGCGACCGCCGCCGAGCGCGACTTCGCGCTGATCCGCGTCGCGCGCGACGTGCGCACGGTGCTCGAGCCCGGTCCCGCGGCCGCGGCGCTGCAAGCGCTCGCGTCCGGCGCGGTGCGCCTCGCGCCCGAAGGCGACGACGAAGCGCAGAGCGCGTTGGTCGAAGGCGTCGCGACCGCGACGATGTTGTTCGACGGACACGGCGAGCGCGAGCTGGTGCTCGCGACCGACGGCGCCGCGACCGACGGCAAAATCGGCGTCGCGCTCGCGCGCCTCGTCGACGACGGCGTCGCCGTGCGCTGCATACCTCTCGCGCCGGAGGAAGCGTTCGACGCCGAAGTCGCGCGACTCGTCGCGAGCGACGTCCTCGAACCCGGTGCGTCGCTCGCGGTCCTCGCCGAAGTCGCGTGGCTCGGCGAGCCCGGCGCGCGCGACTGCGCGTTGGTCGTGCGCGCGACGAACTCCGGCGGCGAGAGCGTGCGGCGCGCGCGTCTCGACCTCGCGGCGAACGCGACGTCGACCGACGCGCGCGGCCGCACGATGCTTGCGCTGCAGCTCGACCTCGGCCCGATCGTCGCCGGCGACACGCGCGTCGAGGCGCGCCTCGAGTTCTCCGCGCCCGACTCGATCCCCGAGAACGACTCGCTCGAACGCTGGGTGTCGAGCGGCGAGCCGCTGCGAGTGCTCGCGGTCGGCGAGGCGGCGTGGTTCGAAGCGCTCGAACGTCTGCCGGGCGTCGACGTCGAACGCGTCGCCGCGCGCGCGGTCGGCGAACGTCTCGGCCGCTGCGACGTGTTGGTCGCGAGCGACGTCGATCTGCGCGCGCTACCCGCCGCGGTCGCGGACTTCGTGCGCTGGGGCGGCGCGTTCGTGTGCGTGCCGGGCGACAGCACGCTCGCCGGTTGGCGCTCGAAGAGTCCGTTGGCGCCGCTCTTGCCGTTGCAACTCGTGCAAGAGGATGCGCGGCCGCGCTCGATCGTCGTCCTGATCGACGGTTCGGGCAGCATGGCCGGCGACGCCGAACGCGCGGCGCGCGCGGGCGCGATCGAGCTCGCACGCGCGGCCGGCGACGACGAACGCGTCGAAGTGCGCTTCTTCACCGACAAACTCGGAGCGGTGTTCACGCTCGGTGCGCGCGAGAGCGACGCGCGCGAACGCGAAGTCCGCGCGCTGCTCGACGCACGCGCGCCGTCCGGTCCGACCGCGATCGTCGGCGCGCTCTCGGAGCTCGCGACGCAACGCTCGCGCGCCGCCGATCGCGCGTTGGTCTTCCTGGTCAGCGACGGACGCGACGAAGCCGGCGCCGATGAGCGCGCGGCTCGTCGCGCGCGAGCCGAACTCGCTGCGACCGGCGCGCGGCTCGTCGTGTGCGCGCTCGGCGCGGACGGCGCGACGCCGATCCTCGACGCGTTGCTCCTCCCCGGCGAAGCGGCGGTGCACGCGGAACGACCGGAGGATCTCGCCCGCGTGTTCGCGCACGAAAGCGCGAAGCGCGACCTCGTCGAGGACGGCCCGATCGCCGCGCTCGCGCGCAGCTCGGGCGATCTCGGCCCCGAGAGTTTCGAGGCGCTGCTCGCCGAGTCGTTGCCGCGGACGCTCGCGCCGCTCGCCCGCCGCGTGCGCGCGCGCACCGGTGCGATGGCGAAGGCGTTGGTCGTCGACGCGGAAGGCGAGCCGTTGGTCGCGGTCGCGCGCGTCGGGCTCGGCACAACCTTCGCCGCGGCCGCGGCGCCCGACGAGCGTTGGACCGCGGACTTCTCGGCGTGGCGCGTGCTGCTCGCGACCGCGGTCGACTCGCTCGCGCGCGGCGCGCACGAACACACGCGCGCTCGACCTCGCGCTCGGCTCGGTCCGGACGGCCTCGAGCTCGAGAACGTGCCCGCCGCGTGGCCCGCCGAACTCATCGCGCATCTTTCGCCGCTCGACGATCCCGCGGCGACGCCGTTGTCGATCCACCTCGCGCCGGCCGACGGTCGCGACGGATCCGATCCGCGCACCGTGCGCCGCGCGCCGCGGCGGCAGCTCGAGTCGCTGAAGCCCGGCCCGTGCGCGCTGCGCGTCGGCGCGCGCGGCGCATTGTTGTGGAGCACGACGGTGGTCCAACCGACGCGGCCGGAGTTCGCGAGCGAGCCTGGGACGTGGCCGCCGTCGCTCCCGGCCGCGGGACCGACCGGCTCGACGGGCGGAAGCGACGATCGGGGCGGCGGACCCCATCCGTGGGCTTGGAAGCTGCTCGCCGGCGGTCTCGCGGCGGTGTTCGCGGGCGCGGTCCTGCGGCTTTCCGGACGGGCCTAGAGGATCAAGGCGGAAGAGCTTTCCGCCGATAGTCCGGGGGCGTGCGCGTCCGGAACCGTCGCGCCGCGAAACGAAAGAGGAGCTCTCCATGTCGTTCCAGCGTTCGAAGATCCTGGGTGTGTTCGTGCTGTCCGCGTGCCTCGGTGGTTGCGTGACGTCGACGACGGAGCGCACGCCGCGCCAGGTCAGCGACAGTCCGTGGCTCGAGCCGTCGCCGGTGCTCGCCGATCAGATCGACGACCAGGCGAAGCGTCTGCCGTGGACGCACGGCGTCGAGCGTGTCGAGATGATCGCGTGGTTCTCGCGCGCGGGCGAACCGGCGTACGGGAAGCTGCTCCAACTCGCGTGCGATCCTTCGCCGGACGTCGCGGGTTCGGCGCTCGCCGCCCTCGGCGCGACCGGCGACAAGCGCTTGGTCGAGCCCTTGCGCGACCTGCCGTGGCCGAAGCCGCTCGATCCGATGATCGAGTTCGAGCGCGCGCGCACGTTGACGCGCCTCGGCGACTGGAGCGAGGTCCGCGTGTTGATCCGCGGTCTGAGCTCGAGCGAAGTGTTGACGCGCACGCTCTGCGCGCAAGCGCTCAACGACGCGACCGGCGAGAAGTTCGGCTACGACCCGCACGCGAACGAGCTCGAACGCGAAGCCGCCGCGAAGAAGTGGAGCGAGTGGCTTTCGCGCCGCGAGGGCGAAGGCATCCTCGCGAAGAACCCTTGAGCGCGCTCGGCCGCGTTCAGGCCGGATGACGCAGACGTTCGACGAGGCGCACGAAGCGCGCGTCGTCGCGGACGCTCTTGAGGTCGTCGTCGGTGCTGAGGAAGTCGGCGTCGGTGTAGCCCAGGTCGACCGCGCGCTCCAACGCGTCGAGAGCTGCTTCGCTCTCGTCGGCGAGCGCCAACGAACAGGCGAGGTTGTAGTGGACCGTCGGGTTGTCGGGCTCGAGCTCCGCCAAGCGCCGATCGACCGCCAGACCCTCGGCGACGCGTCCGAGGCGCGTGTAGGCGTGGGCGAGCTCGGCCAGAGCTTCCAGGTTGTCCGGGCGATGCCGCACGGCGGCGGCGTAGAACTCCGCCAAGAACGCGAGGCCCGACTGTTCGAGGTCGGCGCGCAACGGAGCGGGGAGGACGAGTCGATCGGGCTGCACGACGGTAGTTGGGGCCTTGGAACGCGACTAGCTAGACTCTAGTCGCAAGCGTCGGCGGGACAAAGGGTCGCGAGGCGGTTGACGGGCGCTCCTACTCGACGAAGCGGCAGGCTCTCGCGAAGCTCGGACGCCGTCGAGTCGGCCGGGGAGCTGCCGAGGAGCGGCGCAAGAGCCGATGGGAGTCAGGGGATTTTCGATGAGCGAGCAAGACCACGACCACGGCGGGGGAATCACCTTGCACTTCTGCGCCCTCTGCAGCGAGTCGATTCCCCAGAGCGCTTTGGACGCCGGCCGCGTGGTGCGCCACAAGGATCGTCTGATCTGCGCAAGCTGCGATCGCGCGATGTCGGTCGCGAACGAACGTGCTCCGGTGTCGCCGAGCTTCGCGCCGCCTCCGGTCGCCGTTCCGCGGCCCGTCGAGCGAACGCGCGAAGGTTCGGGCGCGAGCGGTGTGCTCGTCGCCGTGCTCGCACTCTTCGTCGCGATCGGAGGCGTGGTGTGGGTGCGTTGGCAGCGCGAGCGCGATCGCCGCTTCGACGAAGCCGGCCGCGCGGCGGAACGACTCGATCTCGAACGCCGCCTCGACTCGACGCGTTCCGCGCTCGACGCCGAACGCGCGGCGCGCGCGGCTCTCGATCAAGGCTTGGTCGCAGCGCGCGCCGAGGTGCAACGCGTCGCCTCGGAAGCGAAGCGCGCGTCCGAGGACGAAGCGCTCAAGCTCTCGGCCGACCTCGACTCCGTGCGTGCGAAGTTGGCGTCGGTGGAAACGCGTCTCGGCGCCGCGGTTTCGCCGCGCGACTTCGACGCGCTGCGCGAGCTCTCGGTCGCGGCGCGCGACGAACTCGGAGCGTTGTCGACCAAGGTCACGAGCCTCGAGGAACGGCAACGCGCTCCCGTCGCGGCGGCCGCGCCGGTCGTCGAAACTCCCGCGGTCGTGCAACCGAAGTGGTTCCCGATCGTGCAGAAGCTGAAGAGCCCCGACCTCGGAGTCCGTTGGTCGGCGGTGCAGGAACTCGCCGCGACCGGCGACGTCGCCGTCGTCGAATACCTGGTGCCGATCCTCCAGGACCAGGACGCGTTCGTGCGGATGATGGCGGCGCGCGAGCTCGGCAACCTCGGCTCGACGAAGGCGGTCGATGGTCTGATCGCCGCTCTCGGCGACGAACGCGCGCCGGTGCGCGAGGAGTCCTACTTGGCGTTGCGCAAGCTGACGAAGAAGGACCTGCCGTTCGACTCGCAGAGCGACGACACCGCCGAACGCCAACGGCGCATCAAGGCCTGGCAAGACTGGTGGAAGAAGGCGCGCGAGAACGGCTCGACGTCCTGAACGGGAGCACCGCGCGCGTTGCCGCGCGCGCGGGCCGTGCGTAAACTCCGCGGCCCTTCGACGAGCGCAGCGGCTCGCCCATCCGCTCGCACCCGCGCCACGGCCCTCCGCATCGGGACACCATGAAGCATCCGGTCACACTCATCCTCGGTGATGGAACGGGACCCGAACTCGCGCGCGCGACGCGCGAAGTGCTCGACGCGACGGGAGTGGCCTTCGAATGGACCGAGGTCGAGGCCGGCGTCGACGTGATGCAGCGCGAAGGCACGCCGTTGCCGCAGCGCGTGCTCGATTCGATCAAGCGCACGAAGACCTGCCTCAAGGCGCCGATCACGACGCCGGTCGGCTCGGGCTTCCGCTCGGTCAACGTCGCGTTGCGCCGTGAGTTCGACCTCTACGCGTGCGTGCGGCCATGCAAGAGCTACGCGGGCGTGCGTTCGCGCTACGAGAACATCGACCTCGTGATCTTCCGCGAGAACACCGAGGACCTGTACGCCGGCATCGAGTTCGAACGCGGCGATCCGAAGACGCTCGAGCTGATCGCGCACTTGTCGAAGCTCTCCGGCAAGACGATCCGCCAGGACTCCGGCATCTCGATCAAGCCGATCAGCGTCTTCGGCTCCGAGCGCATCGTGCAAGCCGCGTTCGAGTATGCGCGCAAGCACGGGCGCAAGAAGTTGACCGCCGTCCACAAGTCGAACATCCAGAAGCACACCGACGGCCTCTTCCTGCACACCGCGCGCAACGTCGCCGTGCGCTACCCCGACGTCGCGTTCGAGGATCGCATCGTCGACAACATGTGCATGCAGCTCGTGCAGCGGCCGGAGGACTACGACGTGCTCGTGCTCCCCAATCTCTACGGCGACATCCTCAGCGACCTGTGCGCCGGGCTCGTCGGCGGACTCGGCGTCGCGCCCGGCGCGAACCTCGGCGACGACGGCGTCGCGATCTTCGAGGCGACGCACGGTTCGGCGCCGAAGTACAAGGGTCTGAACAAGGTCAATCCGACCGCGATGATCCTCTCGGGCGTGTTGATGCTCGAGCACCTCGGCGAAGCTCGCGCCGCCGCGCGCTTGCAACGCGCCGTCGCCAACGTGATCCGCGAAGGCAAATCGGTGACCTACGACCTGAAGAACGACCGCAACGATCCGACCGCGGTTGGCACGCGCGAGATGGGCCAAGCCATCGTGCGCGCGCTCGAAACCGTCGGCGTTTGAACGAAGTCCCACGCAACCATGTCCATCCAGAACCGCAAGATCACCGTCGTCGGAGCGGGCTACGTCGGCATGACCGCCGCGCAGCTCTGCGCGCAGAAGGAACTCGCGAGCGAGATCGTCGTCATCGACGTCAACGAGGGGCGAGCGAAAGGCATCGCGCTCGACTTGAACCAGATGGCGGCGATCGAAGGCTACTCGTCGCGCATCGTCGGCACCACCGATCCGAAGGACACGCGCGGCTCGGACCTCTTCATCGTCACCGCCGGTTTGCCGCGCAAGCCGGGGATGAGCCGCTCCGATCTCCTCGAGACCAACGGCAAGATCATCGTCGAGGTCGCGCGCTACATCCGCGACTTCTCGCCCGAGGCGATCGTGATCGTCGTCACCAATCCGCTCGACACGATGGTGCACCTGATGCGTGTCAAGAGCGGTCTGCCGCCGAAGCGCGTCATCGGCATGGCCGGCGTGCTCGACAGTGCGCGCTTCTGCTGGTTCATCTCCGAGGCGACCGGCGCGCACGTGCAAGACATCGACGCGATGGTGCTCGGCGCGCACGGCGATTCGATGGTGCCGATGCCGCAGTTCTGCACGGTCAACGGCGTGACGCTCGCGCACCTCGTCGCGAAGGACAAGATCGCCGCGATGGCCGACCGCACGCGCAACGGCGGAGCGGAGATCGTCAATCTCTTGAAGACGGGCTCGGCCTTCTTCGCGCCGGCGTCGGCGTCAGTGGCGATGGCGCGCGCGATGTTGAACGACGAGAAGCGCGTGCTCCCGTGCGCGTGTTTCTTGAACGGGCAGTACGGTTTCGAAGGCCTCTACATGGGCGTGCCCGCGGTGCTCGGCAAAGAAGGCGTCGAGAAGATCCTCGAGATCCCGCTCGACACCGATTCACGCATCCAGATGCAGAAGACGGCGGGCGCGATCCAGAAGGATCTCGAGCTGCTGCGCAACCTCGCGTTGCTTTGAGCGTCTAGGTTGGTACGTGAGGTACCGCGAGAATGGCCATGACGAGAATTCCGTTGCAGGCGGCCATCAAGGCGGCGCGGGCGTTCTTCGAGGGCGTGTACGCCGACGAGAAGCTCCTCAATCTGTTGCTCGAGGAGGTGCAACTCAGCGACGACGTACGCGAGTGGCGGGTCACGTTCGGGTTCGCTCTTGCGAACGAAGTTCCCGCACTCTGGCAAGGCAAGGTGGCTCCTCGTCGTCACTACAAGGTGGTTCGAGTCGATGCCTCGACCGGCGAGGTCAAGGGCATGGTGTTACGCGAGAACGAGTAGGCGACGGGTTCGCGTACATGGACGTGCTCGTCGACTCGAATCTGGTGGTGCTCCACGGCATTGGATCCGCGGATCCCGCGTGGATCGCGAAGCACAAACGCACCGCCGAATTCACCGCATCCGATTTCGAGCTGTTGACGGAGTTCCTGTCTCGTTTCGAGCAGTTGCTGACGACGCCGAACATCCTCACCGAGGTGAGCAATCGCGTTCGGCAGGGGCTGAGCGACGAGCGGCTCGAGCGAGTGTCGAACGAGCTCGCCCAGTTCGCCGAGTTCAGCGACGAACGCTTCATCGCGTCCGGCGACGCTACCAAGGACGCGTGCCACGCGCGCCTCGGGCTCACGGACGCGGCGATCCTTCGATTGTCCGAAGTGGGTGTCGCCGTCGTGACGACGGTTCGAGGCTCGCGGAGGAGCTAGGCCGGCGCGGCGTCGACGTTCTGAACTTCAATCACCTGCGCGCCTTCGACTGAGGTCCCTGCCGGCGCCCGGAGGGGCTGAGCCGCAAGCGAGCGGACACCGTCGGTCAGCGACACAGCGACTCCGGCTCCAGAACCGACTCCGCGCCTGCCGACAGCGCTCCCGGAGTGGAGCCGCCGGGGTGGCGGCAGGGAGTGGTGTCCGATGAGTCGTTCCGGGGAGAACGCTCGGCCGGCGGAGCTGTGGTGCGCGCTGGCGGGGCTCGTGTTGCTCGTGATCGCTTCGTGCGGTGCGGGAGCTTCGTCGGGCGGGAGCTCGAGCTCGCTCGCGGCGCCCGCGTGGATCGTGGCGAACGCCGGCGATGCGTCGGTCTCGGTCGCGTGGGCGCCGAGCTCCGGCGCGCAGAGCTACACGCTCTACTGGTCGACGGCGCCGAACGTCGACGTCGCGACAGCGGCGCACGTCGACGACGTCGCGAGCCCGTTCGTCCACCAGGGACTGATCAACGGCGACGACTACTTCTACGTCGTGACGGCGACGGACTCCGCGGCGGAGAGCGCTCCGTCGGACGAGATCGAGGCCAGCCCTAGCTCCTCGTCGAGCCTCTACGATCCGCCGTGGGCGAACGTCGCGAGCCTCACGACGATCTCGTTCGACTACGACAACGGTCTCACGCAGATCCAGAACGGCGCGAACCTGAAGGCGACGATCGCGGCGCTGCAACCGGGTGATCGCCTCGAGCTCGGCACGGGCACGTACTCGACCAACTCCTACTTCGGCGTCGATCTCCAGGGCACGCAGGCCAACCCGATCTGGATCGTCGCGAAGGCCGGCGAGTCGCCGGTGATCACGCGACCGAACGCTTCGCAGAACGCGATCAACGTCGGCGTGTCGCACGTCACGAAGTTCGTCTGCATGCGTGGGCTCGAGATCACCGGCGGCAGCGCCGGCATCCGCCTCTACTCGGTGCAGGACTTCTGGCTCGATCGCTGCCACGTCCATCACACGGACGAAGCGGGTGTCACTGCGAACACCGCGGACACCGCGCGTCTCTACCTGACGCGCAACGAAGTCGATCACACGCTCGGCACCGGCGAAGGCTTCTACCTCGGCGCCAACAACGGGTTGTGGGTGATGAGCGATTCGGTCGTTGCGCTCAATCACGTGCACGACACCGGCGGCACGCAAGGCGACGGCATCGAGATCAAGCAAGGCTCGTTCGGCAACTGGGTCGCCGAGAACTTGGTCCACGACACGCCGTACCCGTGCATCCTGCTCTACGGCACCGGCGGCAACGCGTTCAACTTGGTCGAGAAGAACATCTGCTGGAACTCCGGCGACAACGTGATGCAGGTCCAAGGCGAGGCGATCGTGCGCAACAACTTGTTGATGCACGGAGCGAACGGCTTCGGCAGCCACGATCACCAAGGCCAGGTACGCGACCTGACGTTCGTGCACAACACGATCGTCAATCCGGGCAAGGGCGCACAGCTCTCCAACTGGAGCGGCCGCCCCGGAATGGTCTTCGCGAACAACGTCGTCTACAGCCAGACGTCGCAGTCGATCGCGTTCGGCGGCGGGTCGAGCGGCGTGACGTTCTCCGGCAACGTCGTCGTCGGTTCGGTCGGCGGTGCGAGCAGCGGTTGGACCGTCGGCAACGGACTCGCCGACTTCAACGGGGTGGCGTGGGACGCGAGCCAACGCGACGCGACGCTCTCGGGGGCGAGCGCGATCCTCGCGAGCGGCGATCCGCTCTTCGAAGTCGCCGACGACCTGACCGGCGCCGCGCGCGTCGGCACCGTCGAAGCCGGTTGCTACGACGGACCGTGATCTCGCGCGCGCTAGGATGCGCGCATGAGTCAGTACGACGAGAGTTCCGATTCGCGCGCGGTCCGCGCCGTGCTCGCGAAGGTGCGCAAGTTCTGCCTCGCGCTGCCCGGCGCGACCGAGACGCCGACGTGGGGCCACCCGAACTTCCGCGTCGACGCGAAGATCTTCGCGGCGTTCGGGCACTACGAGGGTCGACCGAGCCTCGGCACCAAGCAAACGAAGCCCGATCAACTCGCGCTGTGTTCCGACCCGCGCTTCTTCGTGTCGCCGTACGTCGGCAAACATGGTTGGACGAGCGCGCGCGTCGACCTCGGGATCGAGTGGGGGATGCTCGAAGATCTCGTCCTGCGCAGCTATCGCCTGATCGCTTCGAAGCTGCGAGTTGCGGAGCTCGATGCTCGTGCTGCGGCGAAGTCGAAGCCCGCGCGCAAGGCGAAGGCGAAGAAGCGCGTCGCTCGCAAGAGTTGAATCGCCGCGCGGCCGTCGGCTAGCCTGCCGCGTTCGCACGTCTCGACCCAGGAGCCCACGACCGATGAACGCCACCCGCACCGAACTCGATTCTTTCGGCCCGATCGAAGTCCCGAACGACCGTTTGTGGGGCGCGCAGACCCAACGCTCGAAGCAGAACTTCAAGATCGGCGGCCACACGTTCACGCGGCCGATGATCCGCGCGCTCGGGATCGTCAAGAAGAGCGCGGCGCTCGCGAACGCGGAACTCGGCGAGCTCGCGATGCTCGGCAAGAAGGAGCAGAAGGCGTTGCTCCAAGCGTGCGACGAAGTGATCGCGGGCAAGTGGGACGAGCATTTCCCTCTCGTCGTCTGGCAGACCGGTTCGGGCACGCAGTCGAACATGAACGCGAACGAGGTGATCTCGAACCGCGCGATCCAGTTGCTCGGCGGCGAACTCGGCTCGAAGAAGCCGATCCACCCGAACGACCACGTCAACCGCGGTCAATCGTCGAACGACGCATTCCCGACCGCGATGCACGTCGCGGCGGGGGAAGAGTGCGCGAAGCGTTTGATCCCTGCGCTCGCGGCGCTCGAGGCCGAGCTCGCGGAGAAATCGAAGCGCTGGAAGAAGGTCGTCAAGATCGGTCGCACGCACTTGCAAGACGCGACGCCGTTGACGGTCGGCCAGGAATTCTCGGGCTACGTGCAACAACTGAAGGACGCCCGGCGCGCGCTCGAGAGCACGTTGGTCGGCGTGTACGAAGTCGCGCTCGGCGGCACCGCGGTCGGCACCGGGCTCAACAGTCATCCCGACTACGCGAAGCTCGCCGCGAAGAAGATCGCCGCGGAGACCGCGCTGCCGTTCAAGACCGCGCCGAACAAGTTCTCGGCGCTCGCGGGGCACGACGCGCTCGTGTTCCTGTCCGGCGCGTTGAAGACCGCGGCGGTCGCGTTGATG
>JAIOPM010000021.1 GCA_021413885.1 Planctomycetota bacterium | reverse complement strand
TGTGGGTTCCGGAAATCTTGGCCGCTTCGTTCCGGAAAGTGCGGCCGTGCCGTCGTGGTCGGCGGGCTGGTCCGCGCGTGAGGTTGTCGCGGGGTGCGGGGCGGGGTCAGGAGCCACGGACGGGCTGTGGCGCGTGGAAAGCTCTTGGGCTGTCCGTAGGGCCCCGACCTTTCCACCCGCCTGCCCGTCCGCGGCTCGCGCCCCCGCCCGGTCGTCGAGCGAGCGACGGTCGAGATCGCGGGGCTTGAGGTGGCGAGTGCGATAGGACGCGCCGCGCAGTTCGAGGAATCGGCCGCGGGCGAGGACGCGATCGATGATTGCCTCGGCGAGGTCTGCGTCGTGGAGGACGACGGCCCAAGCGGCGAGCGGCTTGTTGGTGGTGAAGATCATGGGGCGCTTCTTGAGGTAGCGCTGGTTGACGACCTGGAAGAGGACGTTGGCTGCGTCGGCGGGTGCGGCGAGGTAGCCGATCTCATCGACGACCAGGACTCCGGCGTGGAGGTAGGGCTCCATCGCCGCGGCGAAGCGGCCTTCGCGGGACGCCTCGGAGAGTTCGTGGACGAGCGTGTTCGCTTCGCGGAAGAGCGCGGTCGCGCCGTTCTGGATCGCGCGGTAGGCGATGGCGATTGCGAGGTGGGTCTTGCCGAGTCCCGTGGGACCGCAGAGGATCAGCGAGCGGCCTTCGGAGAGCAGTTCGGGGCCGAGGAAACTCCCGAGGAGTTGCATGCGCACCGAGGTCTGGAAGGTGAAGTCGAAGTCCTCGATCGTCGCGAGGAAGGGGAAGTGCGCGGCGCGGACGGAGCGCTGGATGCGCGTCTCGCCGCGGTGTGCGACCTCCTCGGCGATCAGCGTCGCGAGGAAGTCGCGGTAGCTCATCTCTTCGTCCTCGGCACGGGTTGCGAGCTCGCCGTAGAGGCGCCGGATCGTGGGGAGATGCAGACGGCGCAGAAGCCCGTCGAGGTCGATCGAGGACGAGGTCATGCGACACCCCTCTGGAGGATTCCCTGGACGAAGTGGGCACCGAAGAGCCGCCGCGCCACAGCGGATTCGAGAGCGCGGACCATCTGCTCCTCGCCGAAGCGCTCGAGCAGATCGAAGAGGATCTCGACCTCCGCGGACCAGGTCCGCGGGTGCAGGTGGACGATCTCGGTGAGGAGCTGCTCGGCGTTGCTGCCGAGGGCGAGGATCTGCTGGCGCTTGAAGTAGAGGCGCCCCCTCCTGCCCGAGACCGTGGCGAGCAGCGCGGCGCGCTGGCCGGGCAGGTAGCTCGTGCCGGACGGCGTGGGGTGGCGGTCATGCACGGTCCGGTACTTCCTCGCCTCGATCCGGACCTTGTCCTGCGTGACGTAGATCGTCGCGGGGAAGCCGATCGACTCGGGCGGCATCGCGTAGCGATGGCCCTGGAAGTCGACCATCGCTGTCGGCCCGACCATCGAGGGGAAGCACAGCGCGTAGTCCCTGGGCGGGATCGGCAGCGGGCGAAGTTGACCTCGTGCATCCAGGCCTCGAGCTGCTGGAGGATGTCCTCCTTGTCGATGAAGCGCCGGACCTTGAAGAAGCTGCCCTTCACGAAGCCGACGAGGTTCTCGACGGCGCCCTTCTCCTGACCGCGCGCAGGCGTGCAGAGCTCGGGCCCGAAGCGGTAGTCGAGGGCCGCTTGGCCGAAGGTCTTGTTCCACTGGATCGTGTCGCCGACGCGGCTGATGACGACGGTCTTGGGGTTGTCGAAGACGCCGACGAGCGGCACGCCGCCGAAGCTCTCGAAGGAAAGCAGCAGTGCGCGCACGAGCGACTCGACCTTCTGGTCCGGCACGACGTGCACGTAGACCCAGCGCGAGTACTTCAGGCGCGCCGCGAAGAAGTGGAGCTTCTCCCTCACTCCCGACGTGTACCGCACGATCACTTCGCCGAAGTCGTTCTGGCTGAATTCGCCCGGCAGCCCCTCGAAGCGCACGAGCAGCGGCTTGGCCGGCGAGCGCATCGACGCGACTAGGTCATAGAGCGGGCTCTTGCCGCCGTCGTAGCCGCGAGCCCGGACGCGGAAGAGGATCTCCATCGTCGGGAGCGCGGGCTCGGCGGTGAGGATCTCGGCGATCAGCGGGCGGTACGCATCGACCTTACTCGGCCGGCCGAGGCGACGTGGCGCCGGCGGCGTCTCGCTGCCCTCCCGCGTCGTGGCATCGTCATCGGCCATCGCGCCCACGATCCGGCGCACCGACCGCGCCGGCACGTCCGTGGTCGCCGCGATCCGTTGCGTGGGCACCCCGGCCCGCGCGAGCACACCGATCTCGTGCCGCTTCATTGCGTCCCACACGCTCCGCTCCTACCTGCCCGCCGCCCCTTCGGCGGCTTCGGCTTGGAGCGAGATCCTGCGGCATCAGCAGGCGTCAGCGGGCGGCCAGAGTTTCCGGAATCCATGCGGCCAGAGTTTCCGGAACCGACAGTCCGCGATGCATTTGTCCACGACGATCGCGGCCTGCGAGTTTGAGTTCGTCACGAGGAATGGCTCGACGGTGGCGGTGACGGATCTCGCGCGTCTGCGCGAGCTCGCCGCGAGGACAGACCACACACTGACCGCCGAGGACGAGGGCCTCCTCCGCGATGCACAGGACGTCGTCGGCGCCGCCGCGTCTCCCGGAGACGGGAAGTGACGTCGCGGCCCCGCCCCTCACCTGCGCCCGGCGAGCCACTCCACGAGTCCGAGCAGCCCGACGAACCGCACGCTCACGTCGCCGAACGTGCGCGTGAATGCCCGCGTCACGTCCGAGCAGACGACGAGGTTGTCGCCGTCCGGGTAGCGGCCGCGGAACGAGCGCAGGCCGGTCGCGTCGAAGTCCTTCGACGAGCGCTTGCACTCCAGCGCCGCCGGCGCGCCGCCGCGCCGCGCCAACACGAAGTCCACTTCGTGCCCTTGCTTGTCGCGCCAGTAGAGGACGCGGCGCGACTGCGTGCGGGCTACGATCTCGTTGAGAACGTAGTGCTCCCAGAGCGTTCCCATGTCGTCGGGACGGAGGCGGTCCCACCCGCGCATCGCGCAGACGAACCCGGTGTCGAACGCGTAGACCTTCGGCGCCGCCACGATTTCGGCGGCGGATTGCGAACTGAACGGGCGCACGACGTGGACGAGGAACGTGGCCTCGAGGACAGCCAGGTAGTTCGAGACGGTGGACCGGCTCACCTCGCAGGGCCGCGCGAACTTCGACGCCTCGAAGATGCCCCCGCTCTGCACCATCAGGAGTTCCGCGAGACGCAGAAACGCCGTGCGGCGCTCAAGGCGGAAGAGCGCCTGGATGTCCTTCGCCCAGTAGGCGTCGAACCACTCCGCGATGTCGCGCTCGGGGAACTTCTCGGCGAGGAACATCGGCGGCAGCCCGCCGTGGTGCAGGCGGCGCCCGAGATCCACCCTGCCGAAGTCGGCGAGGTCGGCCGAGATCATCGGCGTGAGCCAGAGCTCGCGTTTGCGTCCCGCGAGCGTGTCCCGGAACTTCGCCGACGCGCCGAGCGTGGACGACCCGGTCGCGAGCACGCGCGTCTTCGGGAAGTGGTCGGCCGCGATCTTGAGCACTTCGGAGGGATTCGCGAGGCGGTGGATCTCGTCGAGGACGACAGTCCTGGAACCCATCGATTCCAGGAACGCCTGCGGGTCGTCCTCGATGCCGCGCCGCACGCGCGGCAGCTCGCAGTCGAGGTACTCGGCACCCGGGAGACTCTGCGCGAGCATCGTCTTGCCGGCCCGGCGAACGCCGGAGAGCCAGAGGACCGACCGCGACCGGAAGGCCTCTTCGATCTGCCCGATCCAGAAGGTGCGGTCAGCCATACGCCGACAGTTTGGCGTTTAGTAAGTCCAAACGGGAAACTATCGGAGACGATCGCGTCACGCACTCGCCCGCGACCCCGCAACGCCACCGTGGCGGACCAACGCCCATCCGATGTCCAACCCGTCGTTGCGCTGAAGATCGACGCTCACTGCGACCAGCACGTCAGTGTCGTCCGCGATCCCCCGCAGCGCGAACTCGACGTTCGTCCGACCCGTCGTCCGATAGGACAGGTCGATTCAGAGATCCTGGAAGCAACCGAAACGGACAGCGCACAGCGCACGCAGGATCTCGTGAGTAGAGCGAAGCTCGGACACTGGGTTCAGGCGTGGTCCATCAGGTTGTGGCGACGTTCCGCCGCGACGCCGGCGCCCCTCGCAGCAACCCCTCGACGCTCAGATCCTCGTCCACGTCGGGCCAGTGGATGCCGAAGCCGCCGCCGCAGACCTTCCAGTTCGCGCGCTGGGTGGCTGTTGCCTTCAGGAGACGCGGATACCACGCGAGCGGGACGGAGATCGTCCGGCCGTCGAGGAGATCGACGGTCAGGAGATCGCGCGTGACGCGGACGTCGCGCACCTTCTCGCCGGGTCTAGCGTCCATGGTACTCATGCCAAGCCTCCACGAGCGCCTGCTCGTGCTCCTCAAGCATACGCTGAATCCGCCGAAGTTCGACGCCCCGGAAGCCGTAGTTCGTGGCGAGCGCGACGGGCCGGAGCCAGAACTTCGCCGACAGATCGTCGCGATCTACGTGCATGTGCGGCGGCTCGTCAGGCTCGTGGCTCCAGGTGTAGACGCGGTATGGACCGCTCCTCAAGACTGTCGGCATGGCGCGCAGCCCACGCGGCGGCAACGACGGTCAACAACGCGGGGCGTGCCTTCCGGCGAACGGGCGTCGGCTGACCTCGAGCGCGCTTCGCGAGCCTTCACACCTCCCGTGCCGGGACGCACGAAGGGCGGTCCGGGACGAGGAGGTCGGTGACCCGCGTCGCATCGAGGCGGCGCACCACGTCGGCGCCGCGACCGTCGCGGAACGCCCGCAGCTCCGCGGCGTGCAGCGGGACGACTCCGAGGAACTCGACGCGCGCACCGCCCTGCCGCACGAGCGGTGGGATCGCGCGGTCGCCCGCTTCGTCCCATCCGGGGTCGAAGTAGAAGCCGGAGAACGGAAGACCGTGTTCTCGCGGCGCCTCGTCCGCGTACTCGACGACGTGGCCGGGTCCCAGGAACGACCTCTCGAGGTGCGGCACCCGTGCAAGCTGCGCGAGCCATTCGAACGGCCACGCCGTCCGCGGATCGGCGAGCGGATGGCGCTCGGACCTGGGAGGATCGCAGAAGGGGCACACCTGTTCGGGCGCCCAGGAAGGCGGCAGCCGAAGGAGGAGCTCGACGTACGGCGAGCAGTGCGATCGCTTCTCAGGTGGGACCGTCATGGGCCGGGACGATGCCCCGACTGTGTAGGCCGTCGTCCACGGTCGTTCGGCCGAAGGCCAGACGATGTTCACGTCCGACGGCGCGGGACCGCCCGGCGCCGTTCGCAGCGTGTGCTCGGCGCGCCCCAGGTAGGGCGCCAAGTGATCGCTTACGTCGGAACCCAGCGGCCGACCGTGGTCCGGCAGGTCGATCACCACGCTGATGAGATTCCTGGCGTCGGATCCTCTCGCACCCGATCGCCCACTTCCGCCGGCGCAGACCATCGCGAGTTCCTCCAGGTAGGAGCGCCCCGGATCGGAGCGCCTACCAGTAAGGTCGTGCGAGAGGCCCCAAAGGTTACATCGCCGATTCTCGACGAATCGCTTGCGCGGACGTCGCGAGAGAAGGCCAGGCACATGGGGTAGCACGCGGAGTGCTCGCTGTTCGACGTCTGTCTGCTGTGATGTCGTCCGCTCGCCGCGCAGCACCCCGCTGCTTCACGAGGGAACGATCCGGGTCCGCCCCTCCCAACTTCCGTACTCGGCGATCGGCCGGAATCGGAGTGTCGTGAACTCGAAGTGGAAGTCCTTGCGCTGGCGCTCGGCCATCGCCGCGGCGTGACGCTCAGGGCGAGGCACGTCGCTGTGGCCGCGGACCATGTCGAGCATCTCCCGTTGTGAGGTCCACACGGAGAAGGTCGAGACGGTGCGCGGCAGCCTCATGGCCGCCATCGCGAAGGTGGCGCCGGGGTGGTCTCGGACCAGTTCTTCGACGGGCTTGCCCCACCGGATGAAGCGCGGCACTTGGGTCAGTCTCATCCGCGCCAACGTCACCGCCACCACCGGCCCGGCGGCATCCTGTTCGCCGAAACTATCCGCCAGTTCGTCGAACTCGCTGACGTGACCCCAGCGGCGCTGGAACTCCATGCGGACATGCCAGCCGGCAGCGAACGCACGGCCCAGGCTCGTCCGATCCAGGAACGCGTCGATGGCGTCGTGGCTCTCCCACGCGGCAAACATCGAGAGTTGACGGAGCTGCATCCGCGCCGCCGACAGGATCGGTGCACCGAGCGTCATCCGTGTCATGCACTCGGCGTGGCGAAGCCCGGCGACGTCTAGCCCGGTCGGCGGGCGATAGAGCGCGCTGGCGGCGGTGCCAAGCGTCGTCTTCGCAAGATGGAACGTGAACACGGTCATGAGGTCTTCCCGCGACCGAGGAGTCGGTGGAGTGCGAAGGATATCCTCTTGAGGCGTCGCGGTCCGCGAACACGACTGCGTCGTTCTGACGAGCGACGTCGCCGCAATCGGCCTCGAAGCGGGCGACGTCAGCACCGGTGTCCACGTCCGCGCGGGCGGGGCGAACTTCGAGGTCGAGTTCGTCACGATGACGTGTGCGACAGTGGCGGTGACGACCGTCCCGGCGACGCAGAGTTGCCCCGTGGGACGACAGGACATCTCGCACGTCCGTGAACCGCGAAGTCGTCGCTCGACGTCGGCGCGGTCAGCGGCACCCGTCGATCAAGTCGAGCCTTGTTGGACGTCCGCGGAAGCGCTGGGAGCGCGCGCGTCCGCTCACACACACGCCGCCATGTGGCGCACGGCTTCGCGCAACTCGTCTTCTCGCAGGGCCGCGAAGCTGAGTCGGAGACTCGCGAGCGGTCGCAGGTCCTTCATGTAGGTCCGGCCGGTCCGGAGGAGAACTCCGCGGCGCGCGACGCGCTCGGACCAGGCGTCCACGTCGATCGCGGGCGTCGCGTTGGCCCAGAGCGCCATTCCGCCCGACGGCACGTTGAACGTGAGCGCGCCGGGCAGTTTCGCGCCGAGGGCGTGCACGATCGCGTCTCGTCGCTGGCGATAGAGGCGCTGCGTCCGGAAGACGTGGCGCCGCAGGGTGCCGTCTGCCATGAGATCCGCGACGGCGGCCTCGACGGCGAGGTCGCCCTGTCGGTCGAGGTCGCGTCGCAGCGCCGCGATGCGCGCTGTCAACTGCCGCGGTGCGACGACATAGCCGATTCGGAGCGACGGCGCGAGCGTCTTCGACATCGTCCCGACATAGACCACGAGTCCCTCCCGGTCGATGCTTGCGAGCGGCAGGATCGGCCGCCCGTCGTAGTGCACCTCGTGGTCGTAGTCGTCCTCGATGATCGCGAATCGATGGCGCCGCGCGGCGTCGAGGAGTCGCAGACGCCGCTCGGGCGACAGCGTTGCGGTGGTTGGGTATTGATGGTGCGGGGTCACGTACACGGCTCGCACGCCGCGGGTCTTCAGGTGCCGTTCGAGCGCGTCCACATCGAGGCCGTCTCCGTCGATCGGAACGTGGAGCAGTCGCGCTCCCGCGGCTTCGAACGCAGCCCACGCGGGGCGGTATCCCAGAGCTTCGACGGCAATCACGTCACCGGGCGTCACCAGGGTGCGCGCGACGAGGGCGAGTCCCATCTGGCTGCCGCGCACGACCACGATGTCGGCCGGCGTGGCAGCGAGTCCGCGCCGCGCGGACAGCATCGACGCCAACTCCTCGCGGAGTCGCGCGTGGCCCTGCGCGTCGCCGTAGCCGAGCACGGAGCGTCCGGCGACACGGAGTTGCCTCCGCAGGGCCCGGGCGTACTCGGCCACCGGGAACTCGCGGAGATCCGGAACGCCCCACGCCAAGTTGAGCGGCTTCCCGGCCCGCGCCTGCTCTGCCGACCGCCGTTGACGGATGGCGATCGGATCGGCGTCCGAGTCGCCGGACGTCGCTTCGGCACCGTCCATGCGGAAGCCCGGTGCCTCCGGAATCCCGGTTCGCATGCGGCGGGTCTGCGCGATCCGACGGGGCCGGGCGTCCGGGATCGACGTCGTGACGAACACACCTCGAGCGCTCTTCGTCTCAACCCATCCCTGCGCGCGCAGTTCGTTGTACGCCGCGGTCACGGTGTCGCGGCTCACGCCGAGCGTCGCTGCGAGCGACCGCGCGCCCGGCAGGCGCGCGCCTTGCTTCAGGCGTCCGCGGAGCACGTCGTCGGACACCGCTTGCGCGATGCGGACGAAGAGCGGTGCACTCGATCGCGCGGAGTCGCCGGTTTCGCTCACGGCGATGGTGGGGGTCCACATGGTCACTGGAGGGCTCCATTTGTCGCATCCGGATGGATCGACCCATCCGGCGGCGATATGCTGCGTCGATGCCCCAACCGAACGCAAACTCCGACTCGACGCCGCGCCACGACACCGCCGTCCGT
>JAIOPM010000037.1 GCA_021413885.1 Planctomycetota bacterium | reverse complement strand
CCGGGATCCGGGGGAGCTCGACCCCGCGACGCTGCGCCGCGGCGAACGCGCGCACGGTCACTCGGTGTTCCTGCAGGCGTTTCGACTGAAGAACGGCGCGAGCGCGCGGCGCGACCGCGACCTCTCGCCCTCGGAACGCGCTGCGCTCGAGCAGCTCGGCTACACCGAGTGAGCCTGCACCGGAGTTCGTGCTCGCGCGCCGCGCTAGAATTCCGTCCACGATGACCGAGCTCTTCGACGACGGACGCCGCCCCGAGATCACGTATCCGTGCCGTTGGTCCTACCGTGTGATCGGCGCCGACGAGGTCCGGTTGCGCGCGGCGGCGGAGGAGGTCCTCGGCCGGACCGAGCACACGCTCGTCCTCGCGCTGCAAAGTTCCGGCGGCAAGTACCGGTCGCTCGAGCTCGACGTGCTCGTCCGCGACGAAGCGCATCGCCTCGCGGTGTTCGACGCGCTCGTCAAGCATCCCGACGTGCGTTTCGTGATCTGACGCGCGGTTTTTTCGAGCTCGCTCGAACCCTCCATGGCGTGCGCGGCGAGCTAGACTCGCGTTCCTCTCGCCTCCTTCATCCGCAGGAGCCCCCATGCGCTTTCTCGCCGTTCTCGCGCTCGCCTCTTTCGTTACGCCCGCCGTCGGAGGCAACACCTGGTACGTCGACGTCCACGCGACGCCGCCGGGGCTCGGCACGCTCGCGAGTCCGTACGCGAGCATCCAATACGCCCACGATCAGGCGACGACGGTGCACGGCGACGAGCTGCTCGTAGCGCCTGGCGTGTACGTCGGCGACCTGACGGTGACCAAGCACCTCCACATTCGTTCGACCGGCGGCGCCCTCGTGACCGAGCTGCGGCCCACCCATGCGATCGGGCTCTTCAACCTGAACGGAACCCCGGTCTCCGACGAGTTGCTGCTCGAGGGCTTCACGGTGTTCGGACTCGCGAATTGGTCCGAGCAACACACGATCAATCTCAACGACTCGACGCTGCGGCGGTGCGTCGTTCGCGACAACACGCACTCGACCGGTGTCCGCGTCAACCTCGAGGGCTGGATCTACGACTCCGTCATCACCAACAACTTCACGGGCGTTTCGATCGGCGGCTTCGATGTCGCCATGCACGTCACGGACAGCGTGATCTGGGGCAACGTCCACCAAGACACGAACGACTCTTTCCAGGACGGGATCACCTACTGCGCCGGCCTCGCGACCAATGGGCACTTCGTCACCGGCGCGGGAAACGTGTTTGCCGATCCGAAGCTGTGGGACATCGTCGGCGGCGACTACCGGCCGAACTCCGGTTCGCCGTGCATCGACGCCGGCAATCCGACGAGCCCGCTCGATGCCGACGGTTCACGCCACGACATCGGCCTCTTCCCATATGACCCGACGTACGCGCCGGCGCCGACGACGTACTGCACCGCCAAGGTGAACTCGCTGGGTTGCGCGCCGTCGATCTACGCGACCGGAACCGCGAGCGCGACGAGCGCGTCGGCGTTCACGATCGGCGCAACCAACGAGCTCAACAAGAAGTCCGGCCTGCTCTTCTACGGCTACGCCGCGAAGCCGATCGCGTTCCAGGGCGGCTTCCACTGCGTCAAGCTCCCGACCAAGCGCACGGCGCCGCAGAACGCGGGCGGGTCGCCGACCGGACTCGATTGCACCGGCTCGTACGCGTACGACTTCCGCGCTCGTATCCAATCGGGCGTCGATGCCGGGCTCGTCCCGGGCACCATGGTGTTCGCGCAGTATTGGAGCCGCGACATCAACGATCCGTTCCTCTCCGCGCTGTCGAACGCGATCGGCTTCGGCATCGCGCCGTAGACGTCGAGCGGTGTCGCCGCGAGACCGCGGCGCGTCCGATCCGTAAGATCGCGGCGTGAACGCACACGAGCGCGAGATCGCCGTCGTCGGGTCGGGCGTCGTCGGGTTGACGACGGCGGTCGAGCTGCTTGGCCGCGGCTCGCCCGTGCGCCTCTACACGCGCGACGTCGACTCGCCGCCGGCGTCATCGGTCGCGCCCGCGATGTTCACGCCGTATCCCGGGCCGGCGCCCGAGCGTTTCCGGCGTTGGACGACCGCGGCCTACGCGCGACTCTGCGCCGTCGCGGCGTCGCATCCGGAGTCCGGCGTCGGCGTCGGCAAGCTGCGTGAGTACTTCTACGCGCCGCGCAAGGCCGAGCCGTGGCTCGGCGAATTGCTCCACGCGAAGGATCTGCCGCGGCGCGAGCCCTTCACCGCGATCATCGACACCGTGCGACCGCACGTCGACATGCTTCGCTATCTCCCGTGGCTGCGCGCGGAGTTCCAGCGTCTCGGCGGCTCGTTGATCCAACGCGACGTGGCGAAGCTCGACGAGCTCTTAGACCTCGGCCACACGCGCGTCGTCAACTGCTCGGGCGTCGGCGCCGCGGTGCTCGCGCGCGATCCGTTGGTGCGTTCGATGCACGGACAAGTGCTGCACGTGCCGAACGACATCGGCCTCGAGTACAGCCTCCACGACGACGCGCCGGGAGGCCTCGTCGCGTACGTCTTCCGCTACGCCGATCGCTTGGTCGTCGGCGGCACGTTCGACGAAGTGCGCGAACGCGAGGGCACCGACGAGACTTCGCTGCGCGCCGTCGTCGAGCGCGCGCGCAACCTGCTGCGCCTCGACGGCCATCCGCGTTGGCGCGAGCTCGCGACGACGATCCTCCAAGCGCGCGCCGCGCGGCGTCCGGCCCGCGGCGTGGCGAACGTCTTCGAGGACATCCGTTTGGAGGTCGAGGACGTCGGCCCCGATCGGCGCATCGTCCATCACTACGGCCACGGACGCATGGGCGTGACGATCGCGTGGGCGACCGCGGCCGAAGCCGCCGACGCGTGCGAACGCGCGCTGCGTCCGGTGTAGCTCGCTCGCCGATTCGCTATCGTTGCGCGCTCACTCGAACGCAACGACCGAACTCCAGCCCGCGAAAGCGAACCATGGCCCAACAAGCGACGCTCGGCAACCAAGCGACCATCCTCAAGAACCAAGGCGCGATCCTGAAGAACCAGAAGGCGATCGTCGCCGGCCTCGCCAAGATCCTCGCGAACCAGAACACGATCCTCGCCAACCAGAAGAAGATCCTGGCGAAGTAGCGCGAGCCCGCGGCATGGACGACACGCTCTTCCTGCGCCACACGTTGGCGACGCTCGCGTACCGCGCGGAGAAAGTGCTGCGTGATCCGCCGGCGGGTTTCGCCGAGCTGCGTCTCGGTCCGTCGTCGCGCACGCCGTCGGAGCTCGTCGGCCATCTCGGGGACCTGCTCGAGTGGTCGAACGAGTTGGCGGACGGCCGCTGGGCCTGGAAGGCCGCGAGCGCCGGCGACTGGAACCGCGACGTCGAGCGCTTCTTCGCCGCGCTCGCGCGCCTCGACCAACGGCTCGCGACGTCCGCTCCGCTCGGCCATCCCGCGACGCAGATCTTCCAGGGGCCGATCGCCGACGCGTTGACGCACGTCGGGCAACTCGCGTTGCTGCGCGGGCACCACGGCGCGCCGGTGCGGCCCGAGAGTTTCGGCCGCGCCGAGATCGTGGTCGGCCGCGTCGGCCGCGAACAATCGACGACGCGCAAGGAGTTCGACGGCGACGCGAGCACGAAGCGTTGAGGCCGCGTCAGTCGACGGCGAATCGCAACAGCAGCAATCGCTCGCGCGGCCCATAACTCCGCGAATGCCCGACGACCCACACCTTGCCGTCGGGCGCCGCGGCGATCGAGCGACCGAGCTCGGGCTCGTCGCCGCCGAAGCGCTGCTCCCACGTCGATGCGCCGGTCGAATCGACGAGGCGCACGACGATGTCCCAGTCGTCGGCGGAGCGCGTGTAGCCGATCAACGCGGCGCGGCCGTCGGCGAGCAACGCGCAGTGCACGACGCGATCGTCGCGCGGCCCGCCGTACGTGTGTGTGCTGACGACCGAGCCGTCCTTCGCGAGCGTGAGCAAGAACGCGTCGATCCCGTGCTCGCCGCCGACGTCGGTGTAGCCGACGACGCGCAACGTGCCGTCGGCCGCGCGCTCGACGTCGTGCGCGACGTCGAAACCCGCGCCGCCGAAGTCGCGCTTCCACGTTCGTCGACCGCCTGCGTCGTACGCCGCGATCCGCGCGTCGAAGCCGGGGCCTTCGGGCGGGCCGCTGCCCGCGAGTCCGGCGAGCACGTAGCCGCCGTCGTTCTGTGCGCGGACCGCGAACACACGCTCGACTTCCGCCTCGCCGTGGGTGCGGCGTTCGCGCTCGATGCCGTCGAGTCCGAGGCGCAGCACGAAGGCACACGAACGGCCCGAGGCCGCGGTCTCGCCGGCCGCGACGAAGCCGTCGCTCGTGACGTCGAGCGACCACAGTCGTTCGTCGCCCGGAGCTTCGTAGGAACGCGTCCACAGCAGGTCGCCCGTCGCGCTCGTGCGCACGCAGAACGCGTCGAGGTCGCCGCGCGCGCTCTTCGACCAACCGGCCGCGACGAAGCCGCCGCTCGGGAGTTCGGCGACCGACCACAACGCCGCGTCGTCGCCGCCGGGGAACGTGCGGCGCCACACGACGTCGCCGCGGAGATCGAGGCGTTCGAGGAGGCCCGCTTCGACGTGCGCGTCGAGCGCGACCCAGCCCGACACGACGCAACCCGCGTCGAGCGGCGCAAGG
Source organism: Planctomycetota bacterium (assembly GCA_021413885.1). GTDB lineage: Bacteria > Planctomycetota > UBA1135 > UBA1135 > JACRIN01. Next base: position 154,407 of record JAIOPM010000037.1, on the reverse strand, counting down.
CCGACGCCGTGCTCGTCGCCCGCGTCGCCGAGGGCGCGCGCGAGCTCGACGCGTTGCGTCGCCGTCGCTGGGCCCCCGCTCGCGAGCACGAACGCCGCGCAGATCAACGCGTTTCGAATCGATCGCTGCAAGTCGGACCTCTCTCGGCGCCGACACGCGGTCGCCGGCGTGCAGCGTAGACGCCGGCGTCGCCACCGCGCGTCAGAGGTGAGTCAGCGTCCGGTACGCGCGTGTCGTTCGACGCGAGCGCTCAGACCGGCGAGCTCGAAGCGCGCGGCGCGTGTTCGAGCTGCGTCGGCACCGCGACGCGGCGCGCGAGGATCGTCACCGCGCGACCGTCGGCGTAGCTGTCGACGTCGTCGACGCCGAGCGACGCCGGGAAACCGACCGGCAACACTTCCGCGGCGAAGCCGAGCTCGCGCAAGTGGGTGAGCAGCCGCGCACGGTTCGGCACGATCTTGACGCGCGTCTCGCGGATCGCGTTGAAGAAGAGCTCGCCCGGCTCCTCGATCGGCGTCTCGTCCGCGTCGGAGACGCGCGTGTCGACGATCAGGACGTCGCTCGTGACTTCGGCGGCCCAGCGCAGGATCTCGCGGTAGTTCGGGACGTGGTAGAGGATCCCGGCGCACAGCGTGACGTCGAACGGCGCGCGCTCGCGCAGCGCTTGCCACGCGCTCGCGTCCGAGATGTTGCCGCGTAGGAATTCGTACGCGCCGGCCGGCAGGAAGCGATTGGTCGACCAGTAGAGCTCGGCCTGACGCACGTACTCCTCGCGACCTTCGAGCCCGACGACGCGCGTCGCGCCGCGTTCGGCGTAACGCGCCGACCAGAACGCGCAGTTGCACGCGAGCTCGAGCACCGACTTGCCGCGCAGCTCGATGCGGTTCGCGACTTCGTCGACGAGCAACCTCGTGCGGCACGCGGTGCGATGCTCGAGGAAATCCGCCGCGACGTGGGAGCCGACGCCCGGCGTCACCTTCAAGTTGCCGAGCACCACCGGATAGAACCACGGGTGCAACGCCTTGATCGCTTCGACGATCGGCCAATCGACTTCCGAGAGCGCGTCCTTCCCGTAGCGCGGCAGCGCCGGCGCGATCTCGGGCACCTGCGTCGCGCCGCTGAAGTGAGTGCGGAGCGCGTCGACCGTGTGCGCGACCTTGCGGCCGAGCGCGGCGTAGAGCGCGGCGCGTTCGCCGCTCGACGACGACGGCAGCGCGACGGCGACCGTGATCGCGCGTTCGAGCTCCGGCCAAGCCGACGCGTCGAGCGCGTCGTCGACGATCAGCACTTCGATCGCGGCGTCGGCGCCGAGAACGCGCGCGTGCGCGGCGCCGAGCGTCGCGAGCACGTCGGCCGGAATCGGATCGCGGTTCGGATCGCGACGCAGGCAGAGGCACGCGTCGTTGCGCCCGACCAACGGCCGCGCGAAGCGTTCGAGCAGCTGCTCGACCTCGTGCGCGTCGCGCCAATCCGGCCACGCGAAGACGCGGAACGCGGCGTTCGTCGCGATGCCGAACTCGAGTGTTGCGCGCGGCTCGGCAAGCCCGAGCTCGAGCTCTTGCTCCCAGCGCTCGGCATGCATGGAGAACGTGTCGATCTCGATCTCGTGGCGGCGCGTCGCGGCCCAGAAGACTTCGTGCCAACGCTCGCCGTGCACCTTGCGGAAGCCGTCGAGCGCGGACTGCAGCGCGCGCCGCGGAACTGCGGCCATCGGCAGATCGGTCGCGCGACGACACGTGACTTCGTCGGAGTACGCGAGGAACCACGCGCGTGAGTAGAGCCGATAGGCGTATTCGTCGATGCCGCCGCCGCGGTGTTCGAGCGTCGGATCGAGGAAGCCGACCTCCGCGATCGCCGAGGCGCGCACGAGGTAGCCGAGGTCCTCGCACGTCGCGACCGCGTGCCAGCCGCTCGGCTGCATGCGCGCGGAACCCGGGTAGCGTCCGTCGTTCGTCGTCGGAGCGAGGATCGCCATGCGCGGCTCGCTCTCCATCTGCTCGATCAAGCGCCCGAGCGGATCGCCGTCCGCGTCGAGCTCGATCGCGTTCGAGAGCACGAAGTAGTAGTCGTACTTGCCTGCAAGCTCCGCCGCCTGCAACGCGATGCCTTTCGCGTAGGCCTCGCTGTGTCCTTCGGCGACCCAGAGGTTCGAGTGCGCGGAGAACTTCTCGCGCTCGGTGCCGCATTCGACGACGTAGAGGTCGTACGGAAGCACCGACGATTGCTGCAGACGGGCAGCGAGCGCGTCGACGCGTTCGGGACGATTCTTGGACGCGATCAGGACGGCGATTCTCACGCGATGTTTCCTCGTGCCGGTGTCGACGCAGTGCGGACTCCGCGGGCCACGGCGCCTGCGGTCGACCGTTCTTTCGACGGGCCCGGACGGCGGCTGGGGCGAGCGCGACGGGTTCGGGCCGAATTGGGGAATCGAGCGCGTGCGGCGCGGGCTCGCGCGCTTCAGGTCCGGCGCGAAGGGGCCGATGCCGAACCCGCATGGACTTCGCGCACCTGCCTCGTTCACGCGACTTTGCGCCGCACGAGCGCCTGCGAGTCTCGCTCGAGTTCACGAACCTCTGCAACTTCGCGTGTCCGTTCTGTCCGCAGGCCTGGCGCGAGGCCGAGCCGACGCCGGCGGGCGCGCCCTACGATCGCAAGCTCGGCATGCTCGCGCCGAACGTGTTCGAACGCGCGGTCGACGAGTGCCAGCGCGTCGCCGACACGCTCGAGATCGGCTTCTTCGGCGAGCAGACGCTCCATAGGCGCTACGTCGAGTACATGCGCGCGTTGAAGCACCGTCGCTTCGCGCTCGACCTCAACACCAACGTGTCGTTCCTGACGCGCGAGATGATGGACGCGTGGGTCGAGACCGGCGTCGATCTCGTGCGTTTGTCGCTCGATGCGGTGACGCCCGAGGTCTTCGATCGCGCGCGCCCCGGGCAAGTTCGCGATCTCGAGGGCCGCGTCGTCGCCGACGGTGAGCGCATGGCCGCCGTCAACGCGAAGGTCGAGGAGTGGCTCGCGCGTCCCGACCATCGACCGACCCGGCTCGTGTTCGTGAAGAGCTCGCACAACGAAGGCGACGAGAAGCAGCGCTTCGTCGAGCGGTGGGAGAAAAAGCTCGGGCCGCGTGACTACATCTTGGCGAAGCAAGTGCTGAGCTACGGCGGCAAGACTGCGGATCCGTTGGTCCGCGCGAATCGTTGCAACGTGTGGGAACTGCGCTTCCTGATGATCGATTGGCGCGGCGTGGCGAGCCCGTGCAACCTCGACACCAACATCGACCTGGCGCTCGGCAGCATCCTGGTCGATTCGCTCGACACGCTCTATCACGGACCGCGCGCGCAGGACTTGCGGCGCCGCACTGGTTGCTTGCGCGACCTGACGCCGTGTCGCACGTGCGTCGACGGCAACAACTGGAATTTCAACGAGACGTTCGAGAACCCGGCGTACTCGAAGCCGGCGGTCTGCGCGACGCACTGAGCGTCGAGCACGCGTGACTAGCGTGCGTCGCGCCTCGCGCCGAGGAACGTCGCCGCGAGCAACGCCGCGACGGCGAACAGCGCCGCGACGTTGAGCGCGTTCGCGATGCGTTGCCGCGCGGGCCACGGGACGTCGAGCGGTCCGTACGCGAGGAAGCGTTCGAGCTGCGCGCGCTCGTCGGCGCGGAAGCGCGCGCCGGGCTCGCGGCCGAGTTCGCGCGGGTACACGAACGCGAACGGATGTTGGAAATTGAGCTCGCCGCCGGACTCCGCGAGCGCGGGGCCGGCGACAACCGCGGACTTCGGCATCCACTCGAGGAAGTAGCCGAACATCGGCTCGTAAGGTCGGCGCTGCGATTCGCCGCGAACGAGCGCATCGTCGCGCGCGAACGCCAGCGCGTTCGGATCGCCCTCGACCTCTGTGTCGACGACGGACGTGATCGCGCGCGCGCGGCCGGTCGCGTCGAGCTCGTTCCACGCCTCGGCGATCGGCGCCGGCGAGTAGCCGCCGGCTCGATAGTGGAAGCGATCGGCGCTGAGAGAGACCAGCACCGTTGCGAGCCCCGCGACGAGCGCGACCGTCGCGACGTGACGTCCGAGCGGCAAGCGCTCGCATGCCAGCGCCGCCGCGACGATCGCGAGCGGCACGAACGCGACGAACCAGCGCACCAGGCTGCTCGAACTGCCGAGGATCGGCACGCTCTTCAAGAACGGCGTCCACGTCTCGCCGTGGACGTTCAGCGCGATCGGCACCGCGAGCAACACCGCGAGCAAGACGAGCAGGGGCCACGTCCTCCGCTCCTCGCGCACGCTCCCGCGCGCTCGACGCACGAGCCACGTCGCGCACCCCGCGACGATCAACACGAGCGGGATCCACGTGACGCCGTACTCCCACTCGTGGCGCTCGAGCGCGAACGGCTGATCGACGAGTCGTTCGCGCGCTTCGACGAACGGCGGGTCGCAGAAGACCGAGAGGAACGCGAGGCGCGTCGCGTCCCAGGCATTGCGCGCTCCCGGCAACGCGTAGCCCGTGCGCGGAAAACCCGAGAGGTAGGCGAGCCCGGCGACGAGCTTCGCCGCGCACAAGGCGAGCGCGACGACGCCGGCGCCGACGACGCGCGTGAAGACCGCTTCGAGGTTCCTCCCCGCGAGCACGCACAACACCGCGAGCGCCGCGATCATCAACAGCGCCGGCGGGATCGCGTAGAAATTCCCCGACTGGAAGGTGTACGCGAAGAGCACGCCGCCGAGGCACGCGTCACGAACGATGCGCCGCCGCCGCGCGCTCTTCGAAGTCGGCAACGGCGCGAGGCAGAAGTGCGCGAGCGCCGGCAACAACATGATCGAGTGGAAGCCGAGGTGCCCGATCAACATCCGGCTGGTGAAGCAGCCGTTGAACGCGAACGCGACCGCGCCGAAGAGCGCAGGTCCCGCGCTGAGCTTGAACGTGATGCGTAGCAGCGACCACATCGACACGAAGCCGACCGCGACGAATAGGTAGAGGCTCCACCGCACCGCGTCGAGCGGTCCGACGACGAACGCTAGCGCTTGCGGCACCGACACGTACGAGTTTCCGGGGCTCGCGTAGAACGGCAGGCCGGCACCGAACGCCGGGCTGAACCACGGCACCGCGCCGAGTCCGTTCTCCGCGCGCCAATCGGCGCCGGCGAGCAGCCGCGGCAGGAAGTACGAGAAGTCGTGGCCCCACGTGCCCGGCGGATCGGGGAAGAAACCGAGGAACGCGAGCGCGTAGACGACGACCACGGTCACGCCGAGCGCGGCGACGAGGGCGAGTTCGCGGCGACCGATCACGCGCTCGGCGTTCATCGCGCGCGCGCGCCGTCGCGCAACTTCCAGATCTCGATCACCGGCCCGAGGCAACGCGCGCGCGCCGCGCGCCACGCCCACACGTGCGTGCGCGGGAACTCGTCGTCCTGGCCGACCAAAGGCAACGCGTCCTCCGAGTCGTGGACTTCGGGGGAGAAGCGTTGCACGCGGTCCGCGATCGAAAGGAGCCCGAGGCGCACCGCGCGGAGCGCCGGCGGCGGACGGCCCGCTTCGTAGACCTCGATCACCGCGTAGTCGGCGTGCAGCTCGCGCAGGTAGCCCGCCGGATCGCGTTCCGCGTGAGCGCGTTGTTCGTCGGTCGCAAGCGGCAGCGCGACGACGTTCCACGTTGGCGTCGGACGCTCGTCGATCGCAAGTCCGAGTTGGTAGCGGAACCACGGACGCTTCGGCGTGTCGAACGACTCGCCGCTCTCCCGCTGCGCAGCGAGCGAGTAGGGGAGCCGCAGATCGAACGTCGGCATCCACAGGATGCGATCGGCGCCGGGCTCGAGGTGTTCCGCGATCCACGTCGACGCGCGGGTGACTGTGTCGGGTGCGCGCCGCGCGGCGTTGACGCCGACGGCGAGCGCGATCTGCGGCGCGACCAACGCGAGCGCCAGCGCCGGCGCGAACCGTCGCTCGCGCACGGCGGCGACCGCGCGCTCGACGGCGTAGGCGGCGAGCAACACGACGAACGGTAACAGAGGAAGGACGAAGCGTTGGTACGTCCGCTGGTACGCGCCGAACACCAACAAGTACGGCACGACGAACGCGAGCACGACGACGAGGTCCTTCCACGGACGACCTTCGACGCGAACGCGCAGTCGCGCGAGTGCGAGCAGGCCGCCCACGAGCCCGAGCAACGCGAGCCACGGGTCATAGTCGCGCAGCGCCGCCGCGATCGTCGCGAACCCTCGACCGTCGAACTGGCGAAGATAGATCACGTGGCCGAAGAGGTCGAGCTCGTTGCCGTCGAACGCGATTCGCGCCGCGTCGCGTCCCTCGCTCGCCGCGAACAGGAACGGATAGAACGCGAACACGCAGAGCGCGACGAGGCCGACGGCGAGCGCCGCGCCGAGCACGCCCGCCGGTTTCGAATTCGTCGTCGGCGCCTCGCGCAGCAGGAGCGCCGCCGCGAACGAGCCGAGCACGAGCACGCCGCTCTCGAGCGAACCGATCGCCAGTCCGAACGCGAGCCCGGTCCACGCCCACGCCACCCAATCCCGTCGCCGCCGCAAGTTCAACGCGGCGAGCACCGCGAGCAACGCGAGCGCCGACGACACCGCGTGCGGCCGCGCTTGCACCGCGAACCAGAGGTTCAGCGTGCTCGTCGCCATGCACATCGCGGCGACCAACGCGCCGAGGCTCGACAGGAATCGGCGCGCGAGCAGAAAGGTCCCCGGCACCGCGAGCACCGACAACACCGCGACGACGATGCGCAGGTGGAGGTGCGCGCTCGACGCGCGAGCGAGGTGCAGGTCGAGATCGCGCGCCGGCGGAGTCGTCGGCGCGGGCTCGAAGACCAACGCGGTGATCCGTGCGACGAGCAGCGGATAGAAGCCGAACGTCAGATCGCGTTCGGGATGCGGATCGTTGCGTTCGAGGTGCTCGACCTGATCGTGGAAGACGATGCTGTCGGGATCGGGCCGCTGGGGCAGGCCCGAGTCGAGCGCGGAAAGCCGCAGGCAGAGCGCGACGATCGCGAGCAGCGCGACGGCGAGCCAAGGCGTCGAACGCGCGGACACGGGAGCGGCGGACATGGGCGAAGAGTCGGCGAGCTCGAGCTCGAGAGCAGCGTACCGACCGCGCGACAGGAATGCGCCGCTCGGCCGCCGTCGGCGAACGCTCTCGGGTTCGTCAGCTCGCCGAACGCTGCGCGTTGTGCGCCGCGCGCGCGTCGATCCGCGGCGAGACGCGGCGGACGATCAACGCGCAGAGGATCGCGCCGAGCCCGAACCACAGCGGCGCCCACGACTTCGTCGGCACCGCGACCTCCGCGGGCTTGACGGCCCGGACCGCGGGCGCGGCGGCAGGATCCGCTTTCCGTTCGGCCGCGTAGTCGCGCGTCACCGGAGAGGTGAAGTGCGCGTGCTCCTCGTACATCGCGAGCTTGCGGCGGTACGCCTCGGTCTGGTCGACGTAGGCGATCACGCGGTCGCTCGCCGGCGAATCGTCGTGCGCGTCGTTCGCCGTGCCGGCGGACCCGCCTAGCGCCAGCGGATCACCGGGGTGCAGTCGCTCACGATTGCGCTCGCGCAGCACGGACTCGTCGTGGGACGAAGGCCGACGTTGCGCCGTCGTCGGCGGCAACTCCTGCGTCGTCGGCGCGTCCTGCGCCGCGGCGGACGCGGCGAGCACGAAGACGGCGAGCAGCGCTGCACGCGCGCGGCTTGCGCTCGACGAAGTTCGTCTCACGGCGTGACCAGATGCCGGTTCGGGTCGAAGTCGAGCGACGTCCAGCGCAGGATCTCGGGCTGTTGCAGCGTCTGCGGCAGCATCGACGCCGCCTTGCCCGTGTTGCCGCCGATCAAGCGACAGTCGTAGTTCGCCTGCATCGCCGGCGTGCCGTAGATGATGTTCTCGTTGCGGCTGACCAGCGCTCCGTTGATCAGCGCATCGGCGCCGCCGAGCACCAGCCAGCAGAATGAGTGGTTGGTGTAGAGCACCGCGTCCAAGCGATTCGCGTAGACGCTCGCGATGCTGTTGTACGACGGAATCCCCGCGACCGGCATGTTGCCGCCGAAGTTGGTGGTGTTGAGCGCCTTCGCGAGCGTGACGTTCGCGAGCGTGCTCGTGTCGTCGAACACGCCGTCGCCGTCGATGTCCTCGCCGGTGCCCGGAATCGCATCACCGACCGACTTGCCCGCTGGGATCAGTCCGAGATCCGCGTCGTCGGAGGTGTAGTGATCGACCGTGAAGACGCCGTCGTCCTCGAGCAGATCGTCGTCGACGGTGCCGAGGATGCCGTCCTTGCCGGCCTTGGTGTTCGGGATGCCGTCCTCGCCGGCGTCTTCCTTGGACTTGTTCATCGACGAGCCCATCCACCAACCGACGTACGCCTGCCACGTCGGATCGGTGCAATCGCCGACGACGATGTTCTCTTTCGCGAAGAGCCCCATGAAGTCCTTGTTCCAGTTCGCCGTCATCCACGCTTCGGTCGTCGCTTGGCTGTTGTCGGCCGGGCGCGCCGTCGTCGGCGGATCCTTGTAGATCACCGAGTTCGGCACGTAGACGTTGCCGCCGGAGTAGATCGCGCCTTGGCCGGTGACGTAGCCGCTGATCACGAGGTCGCCGCGTACGACCACCGGACCGTTGAGCACGATCGGGTTCAACGCGGTGCCGACGAGGTAGAGGTTCTGCTTCTCGCCGGGCTCGTCGCCGTAGACGGCGTTCGCCATCGTCGTGCCCGCGATCTGGATACTCGCGTTCTGGGCCTTCGCGGCGCTCTCGTAGTTCGAGAGGTCGGAGAGGTTCGGCATCGTGATCGGGCCGTCGAACTCGTGCTGGTTCGACGCCTTGCCGCCGTTGCCGTGCATGTTCTGCGCGCCGATGATGTCCCACCCCGCGAAGACGCCGCCGTCGCCGCCGTCGCTCAAGCCGTCGTTGTTGTCGTCGGCGTAGCCCGACAGCGTCACGCTCGTACCGTTGAAAGCCGATGCGTCGAAGAGCGGTTGACCCGTGACGGTCGGTTGGTACCCCGCGGCGTCGAACTGACCGTTGCTGCGCGCGTTGCCGTTGCAGTAGATCGTGTCGCCGTAGAACCAGCCCCAGTTGTTGATGAAGTAGCCGTAGTCGAAGACTTTGCTCGGCGCGAGTTGGTAACGCACGTTGGTCTGCACCGCGCGCCACGACTTGACCTGTTCGTTCGGACCGAGGTTCGCCGGCGCGTCGGGCAGGTAGCCGGTTGCTTGGATCGCGATCGTGATGCTCGACGTCGTCTGCTCGAGCGTCGTCAGCGAAACCGTGTACGCGCCGACCTTCGACGCGCCGTCCATCACCGCTTGCGCGGAGATCGGCGTGATCGTCGGGCTCGCGGCGAAGAGCCCGGTCAACGGACCGAGCGGATTCTGCGTGCCTGCGCTCGCCGCCGTTTGGCGCAGGAGCAGCAGCCCGCGTTCGATGCCCGCGTTCGCGAGTTCCGCCGTGCGCACGTCGTCGACCGCGTGGCGCGAATCCTTGACCTCGACGTGCGCGACCGCGGCGGACGCGTAGAGCAGTCCGGCGATGCCGATGAACACGATCAGCGAGCTGACGAGTGCCGTCCCCCGTCGTCCGTGCCTCTGGTTCGCGCGTTCAATCGTCGTTGCGTGTTCGCACATGGAATACCTCGTGTTCGCCCTTGCTCACGCCCGCGGTCCCGACCGTCGAGAGGGTGAGCTCCCACACCGCGCCGTTCTTCGTCACTCGGAAGCCTGGCTGAGCGCCGACGCCGGGCCGGAGCCCGCGCGCCAATGTGTCCTGACGTCGCACGGCGCCGAGGTCGTCGACGACCTCGCGAACCAGTTGCTTCTCGATCACGCCGGCGCCGACGTCGACCGAAGCGACCGTGTAGCGGATGCGCCAGTCGGGACGGTTGCGATCGGCGGGGAGCGGGCCGAGGCGCTTGTCGTACACGCCCCAGTCTGCGACGCCCGCGACGTCGATCGGCACCATGAAGCTGACCGAGTCGTTGCCGTCCGCGAGCGTCGCGGTCACGACCGACGAGTCGGTGCTCGTGCGCAGTTCGTCGGTCAGCTCGCTGATCGATTTGCGCAGGGCGCGGCTCTCCTCCGCGATGCGCGACACCGCGCGTTGGGACTCGTTGCCCATCTTCAGCGCGAGTCCGAGCGAGTACCAGACCACCATGAACACCGCGACCGCCGCGGCGGTCTCGATCAAGGTGTAGCCGCCGCGCCGCGCGCGAGCCGCGATCCGCTGCGTCATCGGCGGCTCCTCTGCGTCGTCAACGTGCCGAGCGTGTTGCCGGTCTGCAGATCGGTCAGCGTCGCGCGCAGCTGCAGGAGATCGAGTTGCGCGGGGAACACGACCAACGAGACCGAGTACTTCGAGTCGGTCGCGTTGGTGTGGTCGAAGTACTGGGAGCCGTTCTTCGCGAGCAACGCGTCGTAGTCGAGCGCCGACAAGTCTTCCATCACGCTCCCGAGGTAGACCGACGCGCGGCTGATCGCCTTCGACTGGCCGACCGACTTCAGGCTGCTCGTGAACCCGCTCGCCGCCGCGAGCAGGACGGTGGCGACCACGGAGCACGCGACCGTGACCTCGATCAACGTCAGGCCGGCGCGCCGGGCCGCGCGAGTGCGCGCGCCGCGCGCCCTACGCGCCGAGATCTTCCAAGGTTGTTGCATGATGTCGCTCCGGCCCCGGCACGCTTTCGGCGTGCACCGGCGCAGGGGCTCAGGCAAAAAGCGCATTCCATGAAACAGCCGCGTGGGGCTGCTTTCGAGGTGCCGTCGGGGCGGCTGCGGAGGGCGTTCGACCGTCGCCGGAACCGCTTTCCGGTCCTTGACGCGGGCGGCGCCTAGGGCGACGGCGGCGCGCGTGACGAGCCTCGAACCCGCGAGACGTAGCGGGGTGAGCCGTGTTACTACCTTCCGCCCTCGCGCCGGGTCGTTCGACGCCGTAGCCGAGGTCGTTCACCCACGTCCCTTTTCAGGAGTCCGTTCTCGATGCTCTTCGCGCGTCCCCGTTCCGGCCGTGTCCTCACCGTCCTGCTGCTCGCGTCCGGTGTCGTGTCGGTCGCTGCCTGGAGTTCACTCCAGAGTGCGCGCGCCGCAGCGAACGCCGCCGTCGTCACCGCCATCGACGAAGAGCTCGAAGGCTCGATGCGCGAGATGAACGGCGCGATGAAGGTGCTCGGTCGCGGCGTCACCGCCGAGAACCGCGACGCTGCTCTCGAAGCGTTGACCAAGTTCGAGCGCGCCGTGGTCGCTGCGAAGGCCGCGACGCCGGAGAAGGCGGCGACCGTCGAGGAGAAGAAGCGACCTGAGTTCGTCGTCGGCTACCGCAAGACGTTGATCGAAGTGCTCAAGCTCGCGTGCGATGCCGAAGTCGCGATCCTCGACGGCAAGTACAAGGACGCCGACACGATCATCAAGAACAAGCTGATGGGCCTCAAGAACGAGGGCCACGACAAGTACAAGCAAGAAGAAGGCGAAGGCGAAGGCGGCGGCAAGAAGCACTGAGAGCCGCTTCGCGACGACGACGCGCGAGTTCGTTCCGCCGACGCGGATCGAGCGCGCGCGTCGCGCGCTTCGAGACCCCTGAGGAGAGAACCATGGAAACCACAGCCGCCGCCTTCGACGTCCAACTGGAGAACTTCGAGCGCGACGTCGTCGAGCGCTCGCACGCGACGCCGGTGCTCGTCGACTTCTGGGCGACGTGGTGCGCGCCGTGCAAGACGCTCGGGCCGATCCTCGAGAAGGTGGTGAAGGACTCCGGAGGTCGTGTCGTGCTCGCGAAGATCGACATCGACAAGAACCCCGAGCTCGGCGACGCCTTCCGGATCCAAAGCGTTCCGACGGTGGTGTTGATGAAGGGCGGGCGGCCGGTCGACGGCTTCATGGGCGCGTTGCCCGAGCCGCAAGTGAAGAAGTTCCTCGAGAAGCACCTTGGCGCGCCGGCGGTCGACGTGTTGGTCGAGGCGAAGAAGCTCGACGAGGCCGGCAAGCGCGACGAAGCGATCGCGCTGCTGCGCGAGCACCTGCGCGAGAAGCACGACGACGGCAACGCGCGCTTGCTGATCGCGAAGCTCTTGATCGACGTCGGAAAGGTCGAGGAAGCGCGCTTGGTCGAGGCGAAGCTCACCGACGAGGAGCGCGCGAGCGACGAAGGCAAGTCGCTGACCCAACGCCTCGAGTTCGCGAACAAGAAGAGCGCGCTCGACGGCCTCGCGGCGCAGTTCGCGCTCGCGCCCGGCGACCTCGCGCTCCAGCTCGAGTACGGCAAGGCCTTGGTCGCCGCGGGCGAGGCGGAGCGTGGTCTCGAGCTCCTGTGGAGCGCCGCGCAGCGCGACCTGAAGTTCCAAGGCGGCGCGCCGCGCAAGGCGTTGGTCGAGGTGTTCGAGGTGCTCGGGTTCGAGCATCCGCTCGTCGTCGACTACCAACGCCGACTCTCGATCCTCTTGTGCCCCTGAGTCCTCCCGGCGCGCGCTATCCTCGCCGCGCCGTGGTTCGCACTCGCGTCGTCGTCGTTCTCGTCGCGTGTGCGTTGCTCGCGCTCGCGGTCGGCCTCGATCCGCGACGCGCGGCGCCGGAGAACGCGCTCGTCGAACGAGCGCGCGACTTCGAGGGCTCAGGCGCTTGCCGCGGTTGCCACGCCGATCGCTACGCGAGTTGGCGGCGCACGTACCACTCGACGATGACGCAGATGCCGACGCGCGCGAGCGTGCTCGGTCGTTTCGACGGCGTCGAGGTCGAGCTCTTCGGCGCCCGCGCGCGGCCGTTCGAACGCGACGGACGCTTCTACTTCGAGCTCCCGTCGTTCGGCGTCGAGAGCGCGCGCACCGCCGAGGTCGCGTTGTGCGTCGGGTCGCGGCGCTACCAACAGTACTTCGAGCGCGTCGGCTCGGGCCCCGATGCGCTGCGCCGTCTGCCGCTCGTGTGGCACGTCGACGAAGCGCGTTGGTCGCACTTGAACGCGCTCTTCCTCGAGCCCGACTCCGACGACTGGGGCGCGCACGTCGCGACGTGGAACGAGAACTGCATCTTCTGCCACAACACCGGGCCGATGCCGCGGCTCGTCGGCGCGAGCGAACGGCGGCCCGCGGAGCCGCATCGTTTCGAGTCGAAGGTCGAGGAGCTCGGCATCGCGTGCGAGAGTTGCCACGGTCCGGGCGCGGAGCACGTCGGCAAGTTGCGCGGCGCGCTCGCGAAGTTCGTCGTCGGGCTCGGACTCGCCGACGTCGGCGCGATCGTCGATCCACGCGAGTTGCCGCAGGAGCGCGCGAACGCGGTCTGCGGTCAATGCCATTCGCAGCGTTTGCCCGATCCGCAGGAGAAGTTGTGGACGTTCCTCGCGAGCGGTCCGACGTTCCGGCCCGACGACGAGCTCGCCGGTCACGTCAGCCCGATCACGCGCGAGACGCCGACGCTCGACGCGCGCAATCCGGAGCTCTTCCGCCGCCGCTTCTGGAACGACGGCACCGCGCGGCTGACCGCGTACGAATACCTCGGCCTCACCCAATCGCCGTGCGCGAAGGACGGCGAGCTGACGTGCAGCTCGTGCCATCGCATGCACTCCGGCGATCCGAAGGGCATGGTCGAGCCCGAGATGCGCGGCGACGCGGCGTGCACGCAATGCCACGCCGAGATCGCGGCCGACGTCGCGGCGCACACGCATCACGCGCTCGACTCGAGCGGTTCGCGCTGTCTCGAATGCCACATGCCGTCGATCGTCTACGGCGTCGTCGAGATCCATCGCAGCCACCGCATCGAGTCGCCGGACGTCGCGCGCGACGTCGAGGGCGGTCGACCGAACGCGTGCACGCTGTGCCATCTCGATCGCACCGCGGCGTGGGCCGCCGACGCCGCGGCGAAGTGGTGGGGGAGCGAGCACCGCGCGCCGCGCTCGCGCCCGGACCGTGGACCGCTCGACGTCGCCGAGGCGTTGGTGTCGCTCGACGCCGGCGACGCGGTGCAGCGCGCGGTCTACGCGAAGGCGTTCGGCCGCGCGGACTCCGCGCTCGACGAACGCGGCAAGGCGTGGGCGAAGGCGCAGCTCGAGATCGTCCTCGGCGACGGCTATCCGGCGATCCGCACGCTGGCGCGGCGCGCGTTGCTCGCGCTCGGCGGCGATGTCGCCGACTACGATCCGCTCGCGTCGCTCGAGCGGCGTACCGCGGTGCTGCGCGGTCGGATCGCGGCGCGGTCGTTGCCGCTCGCGGATGCGGCGCTCGCCGCGCGGCCCGAGCTGTTGCTCGACCCCCGCGGTTCGGTCGATCTCGAACGCGTGCGCGCCTTGCTCGAGCTGCAACCCGAGCGTCCGATCTCGATCGGCGAGTGAGCGGCGGAACTTCTTTTGCGCGCGAAGCGCCCTGAGGAAGCGTCGGTCGGCGTCGGTAAGATGAACCGCAGTGCTGTTCAGCTCGCCGATCTTCCTGTTCCTCTTCCTGCCGCTGGTCCTCGCGGGGAACTTCGCGCTGCCGACCCGGTGGCGCAATGCGTGGCTGCTCGGCGCGAGCTTGCTCTTCTATGGTTGGGGCGAGCCGATCTTCGCGCTCTTCATGTTGCTGTCGATCGGCGCGAACTGGGTGTTCGGCCTGTCGGTGCAGCGTCTGCGCGATCGACCGAGTCGCGCGAAAGCGGTGGTCGCGCTCGCCGTCGTCTTCAACCTCGGGCTGCTCGGCTACTTCAAGTACGCCGACTTCGTGTGGGAGCAGCTCGGGCTCGCGCTCCACGCGCTCGGCGTGATCGACGGGCCGCTGCCGCGCGCCGGGATCTTGCTCGGCGACTCGGAGTTCGTGACGACGAACCTGATCACGCAGGCGGGCGCGATCCGGCTGCCGATCGGCATCTCGTTCTTCACGTTCCACGCGCTCAGCTACGTCATCGACATCTACCGGCGCGACAGCGACGCGCAGCAGAATCCGGTCGGCTTCGCGCTCTATCTGTCGCTGTTCCCGCAGCTGATCGCCGGGCCGATCCTGCGCTACAAGGACATCGCGCCGCAACTCTCGACGCGCAAGGTGACGCTCGACGGTTTCGCGTACGGCGTGCGGCGTTTCGTCGTCGGGCTCGGCAAGAAGTGTCTGATCGCGAACGTGTGCTTCGTGCCCGTCGACCGCATCTTCGCGCTCGGAGCGGGCGAGCTGACGACCGAGCTGGCGTGGATCGGGATCACCTGTTACTGCCTCCACCTCTTCTACGACTTCTCGGGCTACTCCGACATGGCGATCGGGCTCGGCCACATGGTCGGGTTCAGGTTCCGCGAGAACTTCGACATGCCGTTCGTGTCGCGCTCGATCACCGAGTTCTGGCGGCGGTGGCACATCTCGCTCTCGACGTGGTTCCGCGACTACCTCTACATCTCGCTCGGCGGCAACCGCGTCGCGGCGTGGCGCGCGTCGTTCAACTTGATCCTGACGTTCACGCTGTGCGGTTTGTGGCACGGAGCGAGCTGGAACTTCCTGATCTTCGGTTTCCTGCACGGCGTGTTGTTGGTGCTCGAGCGTCGGCCCGCGTTCGCGCGCGTGCTCGAGTGGCCGGTGTTGCCGCACCTCTACGTGCTCGGCGTGTTGGTCGTCAGTTGGGTGCTGTTCAACTGCCGCGATCTCGCGCATGCCGGTTGGTTCCTCGGCGCGCTCGGCGGCGCGGGCGAGTTCTCGAGTGTGTTGCACCCGATCGGTCGCCACATGCAGCCGGTGCATTGGTGCGCGCTGGTCGCCGGCGTCTTCTTCGCGTTGCCGTACGCGAGCCGCTTGGCCGCGTGGCGCGACGGAGTGATCGCTTCGAGCGCGCGTTCGCCGCGCGCGCAAGCGTTGCAAGTCGCGCGCACCGCCGCGCTGTTCCTGCTCTTCTGGTTCTCCGCGGCCGAGCTCGCGGGCTCGACGTTCAACCCCTTCGTGTACTTCCGTTTCTGATGAGCACCGCGGGCCGCACCTCCACGCCGAAGCACGACATCGTCCTGATCGTGTTGTTCGTCGCGAGCCTCGTCGCTCCGGTGATCGACATGTGCGTGCGGCCGATGGAAGCGCGGACGCCGACGGTCGAGCTGCGCACGCCGGCGCCGGTGCCGACGCTCGAGCCGACGCTCGAATCGGTCGCGACGTTGCCGGTGCGCGTCGAGAGTTGGTGGAAGGACTTCTTCGGCCTGCGCGACCTGCTGATCGGGATGCGCAGCTACACGTACTGGTACGGACTGCGTTCGTCGCCGACGCCCGAAGTCCTGCGCGGCAAGCACGGTTGGGTCTTCTTCGACGGCAACGAGAACATCGCGTGCGACCGCGGCGCGTCGCCGCTCTCGACGCAAGAGGTCGACGCGTGGGTGAAGCTCCTCGGCGCGCGGCGCGCGTGGCTCGAAGCGCGCGGCATCAAGCAGCTCTACGCGTTCGTGCCGAGCAAACTGCTCGTCTACCCCGAGGAGGCGCCCGAGTGGGTGAAGATCCTCGGGCCCTCGCGGCTCGAGCAAGTGCTGGCGAAGCTCGATCCGTCGTGGAACGCCGACGTCGTCTACGTGAAGGAAGGCCAGCTCGCCGAGAAGCAGGCCGACACGCCCGACGATCCCGCGTGGTTCCCGCTCGGCACGCACTTCTGCGATCGCGGCGCGTTCCGCGCGTACGGCGAGATCATGGCGAAGCTGCACGAGCACTTCCCGTCGCTCTCGCCCGAGCCGAAGAGCAACTTCAAGTCGATGCCCGCGCCGCGCCAAGGCGACACGTGGGCGAAGCGCTTCTACCTCGATCACGTGATGCTGCAGTCGATCAAGGTGCTCGTCCCGACGGCGCCGCGGCACGCGGTCGCGCTCGGCGGCTTGCCCGACAACCCGCGCAGCGATCAGGATCGGCTCGACGGCGCGCGCGGCGACGAACCGCGCATCCTCGTCTTCCACGACTCGAACGCGGAGCGTCTGCGGCCGTTCCTCTCGGAGCACTTCCGCGAAGTGCTCTGGATCTGGCGCAGCGACTTCGACATCGATCTCGTCGAGAGTTGGAAGCCCGACCTCGTGCTCTTCCTGTTCGGCGATCGCTTCTTCCTGTTGACGTCGCCGACGCTCGATCCGCGGATCCAGGACGTGAAGAGCGACTTCGACGCGGCGAGCGAGATCCTGCTCTCGTTCGATCCGGTGAAGAACCAACCGCCGCTCGTGCCGCAGGAAGGCGCGTTGGTCGAGCCGCGCGACGGCGCGACGTGGATCTGGACGCCGGGCGCGAGCGACACCGTGCTGTTGCCGCGCTTCGAGCCGCCGCCCGGGAAGACGCCGTACCTGCACCTCTCGATCGACAGCCCGTGGGAGACCGATCTCCACTTGATGTTCCAGACGCACGCCGAGCCGAGTTGGGCGCGGCGGCGCGCGATGCCGGTCGGTCTGCATCCCGGTCTCAACGAGGTCTACCTCGCGCTCTCGACGCCCGACTTGAACGGCGCGTTGCTGCTGCGGCCGGGACGGCGCGGCGGCAAGTACCGCGTGCTCGCCCTCGAACTGCGCGCGGCCGGCGAGTAGCGTTCGTCGGAGGAGCTCGACGTGACCGCGAAGTCTTTCGGTTGGATGATCCTCGGCGCGGTGCTCGGGTCGGTCGTCGGCGTGCTCGTCACGCGCGCGCTCGGGATCGACGGGACCCACACCGGTGCAGTGCTCGGCGGCGTGCTCGGCGCCCATGTCGGTCGCCGCGCGGCGCGTCCGCGCGAGCCGCGTTCGAGTGCGTGAGCGCGCGTCGCCGTCTCGCGCGTCGCGCGACCGCTGCTACACTCCGCGCCCTTTCCCACGAGGCCCCATGTTCCGACGCATCCTGATCGCCAACCGCGGCGAGATCGCTCTTCGAGTGATCCGCACCTGCCGCGAGATGGGCATCGAGTCGGTCGCCGTCTTCAGCGACGTCGATCGCAAGGCGCTCCACACGCGCATGGCCCACAGCGCGGTCGCGCTCGGCGGCGCGTTGCCGCGCGAGAGCTACCTCGACATGGACAAGGTGCTCGCCGCGGCGCAGTCGTCCGGCGCGGAAGCGATCCACCCGGGCTACGGCTTCCTCTCCGAGAACGCGGAGTTCGCCGAGCGCGTCACCAACGCCGGTCTCGTGTGGATCGGTCCGCCGCCCGCCGCGATCCGCGGCATGGGCGACAAGATCACCAGCCGGCGCAACATGAAGCGCGCGAACGTGCCGGTCGTTCCGGGCCTGACCGATCCGGTCGCGGACGTCGACGCGGCGCTCGCGGCGGCCGAGACGATCGGTTATCCGATCATGCTGAAGGCCGCGGCCGGCGGCGGCGGCAAGGGGATGCGCATCGTGCGCTCGAAGGCCGACATGGCGAGCGCGTTCCGCACCGCCGCCGGCGAAGCGCTCGCGTCGTTCCGCGACGGGTCGCTGTACATGGAGCGCTACCTCGACGAGCCGCGGCACATCGAGATCCAGCTCATGTTCGATCGTCACGGCAACGGCGTGCACTTCGGCGAGCGCGAGTGCTCGATCCAACGCCGTCACCAGAAGCTGATCGAGGAAGCGCCGTCGGTCGTGGTCACGCCGGAGCTGCGCGCGAAGATGGGCGCGATCGCGATCGCCGCGGGCAAAGCGGTTGGTTACGAGAACGCGGGCACGGTCGAGTTCCTCTACTCGAAGGGCGAGGTCTTCTTCCTCGAGATGAACACGCGCTTGCAGGTCGAGCACCCGGTGACCGAGATGGTCTACGGCGTCGACCTCGTGCGCGAACAGTTGCGCGTCGCGGCGGGGGAGAAGCTCGGCTACGAGCAGAAGGACATCCAGCCGCGCGGTTGGTCGATCGAGGTCCGCATCAACGCCGAGGATCCGTTCAACAACTTCGTGCCCTCGATCGGCACGATCCGGAACCTGCGCGCGCCGGGCGGTCCGTGGGTGCGCCTCGACGCCGCGCTCTACCGCGGCATGGAAGTCAGCCTCAACTACGATCCGATGCTCGCGAAGTTGATCGTGTGGGCGCCGGATCGCGCCGGCGCGATCGCGCGGATGCGGCGCGCGCTGCAGGAGCTCAACGTCGGCGGCGTGCGCACCAGCGCGCCGGCGGCATTGCGCGTGCTCGAGGACGAACGCTTCCAACAAGGCAACTTCGACACGCACTTCCTCGCGACGATCGATCTCTCGAAGCCGCTCGAGGGCGAGGACGTGATCGTCGCCGCCGCCGCGGCGATCCATCGCCACTTCTCGTCGCAACGCAAGGCGCTCGGCACCGACGCGTCGAGCCGTCGCGCGTGGGCGACGCGCAGTCGCGGAAGGCAATCGAGCTATCCGCCGCATCGCCCGTTCGCGGACGCGGCGGCCGCAGACGCGACGACCGAGGTGCGCCCGTGAAGTACTACATCACCGTCAACGGCAAGGAGCACCAAGTCGACGTCGTCGAACGCCTCGGCGTCCTGCGCGTCGCGGTCGACGGGAAGGCGCTCGAGATCGACTACCAAGAGGCCGACAACCTCGGTCAGGTCGCGCTGCTCTGCGAAGGCAAGAGCTTCGGTCTCTCGATCGAAGGCGACGAGCACACGCTCTCCGCGACGATCGCCGGTCACCTGTACGCCGTCGAGATCGAGGACGAACGCGAACGCGCCGCGCACGCCGCGGAACGCGCGCAAGCGAAGGGCGGCGGCGTCGTCAAGGCGACGATGCCCGGCATCGTCGTGAGGTTGCTGGTCAAGGAAGGCGACTCGGTCGCGAAGGACCAGCCGCTCTTGATCCTCGAAGCGATGAAGATGCAGAACGAGATGACGGCACCCGCCGACGGCGTCGTCAAGCAGGTCCATGTGCGCGAACGCGAAGCGGTCAGCGGCGGCGCGAAGCTGGTGACGTTGACCGCGACGAGTTGAGCGAGCGCGGCACGATCGCGATCCCGATCGCCATCATCGGCGCCGGCAGCACCGGCCTCGCCGCGGCGATCGCGCTCGCGAAGCGCGGCTTCGACGTGCGCGTGTTCGAGCGCGCGGAGCGACTCGATGCGCTCGGCGCGGGCATCACGCTCTGGTCGAACGCGTTGTGCGTGCTGCGCGAACTCGGGGTCGCGGAGCGCCTGATCGCGCGCGCCGACCCGCTCGTGCGCGGTGAAACGCGGCGCGTCGACGGCAGCGTGCTCGCGGCATTCGAGTTCGTGGGCCTCGCGCGCGAGTTCGGCGCGCCGTGCATCGCCGTGCACCGCGGCGTGTTGCAGGAGGAACTGCTGCGCGCGTGTTCGGCGCCGATCGAGTTCGGTGCCGAGCTCGTGAACGTGCGCGAGGGCTCGGGCGGCGTCGAGCTCGAGTTCGGCGGCGGTCGGCGCGAACGCGCCGCGCTCGTGATCGGCGCCGACGGCGTGCGTTCGCGCGTGCGGGCCGTGCTCGGCGGCGAGGAGCCCGTCTACTCCGGCTACGTCGCGTACCGCGCGGTGCAGGCGTTCTCGCGCGAGCTCGTGCCTTCCGGCCTCGCGTTCGAGACGTGGGGCGCGGCGAAACGCTTCGGTGCGCTGCGCCTCGACGCGGAGAACGTCTACTGGTTCGCCGCGCTCGACGCGCCGCGCGATTCGAGCGACACGCGGCGGCGCGAGACGTTGCTCGCGCACTTCGGCGGCTGGCACGCGCCGATTCGCGAGCTCATCGAGTCGACGCCCGAGCAGAACGTCCTGCGCCACGACGTGATCGAGCTCGCACGGCCCGCCGAACTCGCGCGCGGTCGCGTCGCGCTCGCCGGCGACGCGGCCCACGCGATGACGCCGAACCTCGGACAAGGCGCGTGCGTCGGGCTCGAGGATGCGCTCGTGGTCGCGCGGGCGATCGAACGGCGCGGCGCGACGGCGGAAGCGCTCGCGAGCTACGCGCGAGCTCGGCGTGCGCGCGTCGAGCGCGTTGCCCGCGACTCGCGCCGCGCGGGACGTTGGGGCCAGATCGAGAACCCGGCCTTGCGTTGGATGCGCGACGCGGCGTTGGCGTCGGTCGCGCGGCCGCTGCTCGCGCGCATGGTGCGCAAGACGCTCGCGGACGGCATCGCGAGCCTCACCGCGCTCGATTGAGGTCTGCCAAGCGCGCGCCGCGTCGCTAGACTCTGCGCCCCATGAGCTCCAAGTCCACGATCTTCGTCGCGAGCGTCGCGCTCGCGTTCTTCGCCGCCTGTCAGTCTTCGCCGGTGGCCGATCCGGCGCTGCGGACGGAAGTCCAGGCCTACCTCGACGCGTACAACGTGCGCTATCGCGAGCTCGCGACCGCGTCGGCGGAAGCTCAGTGGCTCGCGCAGACGCACATCGTCACCGGCGACGATTCGAACGACAAGCGCGTGCAAGCGGCGGACGAAGCGCTCGCGGCGTTCACCGGATCGGCGACGAACATCGAGACCGCGCGGCGCTACCTCGCGCACGAGCAGGCGTTGACCGACCTGCAAGCGCGGCAACTGCACGCGGTGCTCTTCAAGGCCGGCGGCAATCCGCAGACGGTCGCCGACGTCGTCAAGCAACGGATCGCCGCCGAGACCGCGCAGACCAAGGCGCTCTACGACTTCAAGTTCGCGCTCGACGGCGAGGAGATCACGCCGAACGTCATCGACGACGGCTTGCGTGAAGAGACCGACCTCGCGAAGCGCCGCAAGCTCTGGGAGGCGTCGAAGGAAGTCGGCAAGGGGTTGCGTCCGGGTTTGATCGAGCTCCAGCGCCTGCGCAACGCGTGCGTGCGGCCGCTCGGCTACCACGACTTCTTCAGCTACATGGCGAGCGAGTACGGCATGACCACCGACGAGCTCGCGCGCACGATCGACGCGATCAACCGCGATCTGCGGCCGCTGTTCCGCGAGCTGCACACGTGGACGCGGTACGAGCTCGCGAAACGCTACGGCCAACCGGTGCCCGACCTGATTCCGGCGCACTGGCTGCCGAACCGTTGGGGGCAACAGTGGGATGCGCTCGTGCAGGTGCCGGGCTTCGATCTCGACGCGCCGCTCAAGACCCGCGGCAAGGAGTGGTGCATCGAGCAGGCCGAGCGCTTCTACGTCAGCCTCGGGTTCCCGTCGTTGCCGAAGACGTTCTGGGAGCGTTCGTCGCTCTATCCGGTCGCGACCGACGCGGGCTTCAAGAAGAACACGCACGCCAGCGCGTGGCACATCGATCTCGCGGAGGACGTGCGCTCGCTGATGAGCGTCGAGCCGAACACCGAGTGGTACGAGACGACGCACCACGAGCTCGGCCACATCTACTACTACATCTCGTATTCGCGGCCCGAAGTGCCGCCGCTGTTGCGCGAAGGCGCGAACCGCGCGTACCACGAAGCGGTCGGTTCGTTGATGGGGCTCGCGGCGCAGCAGCCGCGGTTCGTCGAAGCCGTCGGGCTCGAGATGAGCGGACCGAAGCCGGACAAGATGCAGCTCCTGTTGAAGGAGGCCCTCAACTACGTCGTCTTCATCCCGTGGTCGACCGGGACGATGTTCTACTTCGAGAAGGAGCTCTATCACGACGAGCTGCCGGCCTCGAAGTGGAACGAACGTTGGTGGGAGTTGGCCGCGAAGTACCAGGGCATCGCGCCGCCGTCGGTGCGCGGCGAGGAGTACTGCGACGCCGCGACCAAGACGCACATCAACGACGATCCCGCCGGCTACTACGACTACGCGTTGTCGTTCGTGTTGCTCTTCCAGCTGCACGATCACATCGCGCGCGAGATCCTGCACGAGGATCCGCGCGACACGAACTACTACGGCCGCAAGGAAGTCGGCGCGTTCCTGAAGTCGATCCTCGCCCCGGGCGCGAGCGTCGATTGGAAGCAGCTCTTGAAGGACAAGACCGGTTCCGAACTGACCGCTCAACCGATGCTGCGCTACTTCGAGCCGCTGATGGGTTGGTTGAAAGAACAGAACGCAGGCCGCAAGGCGACGCTCGCGGACATCTGAGGACGACGGGTCACGCCGGCGTCAGGACGACGTCGGCGTGGACCTTCAGATCTCGCCGTACCGGAGCGCCGAGGTGCACGAGTAGCACGCGTACACCTTCCCGTCGCGCGAATCGGAACGCGGGGACGAGGTCGCTGTCGCCGGTGACGACGACGAGCGTTTCGACCAATCCGCGCAACGAGAGTCGCGCGATGTCGAGACCGATGCGTAGATCGACGCCCTTCTGGACGATCAGCGGCGTCAAGTCGTCGGCTTGCAACGCTCGTCGTGTGCGAACCACGTCGTGCAGTGCGTGGGCACGTAGCTGCCAGCCTCGGACCAGGACCTCGCCCATCCGCAAAGCGAAGTCGGAGCAGGTCTCGAGCGATTCGTGCGCCGCACGAGAATCCCGATAGCGAGCGGTGGAGGAGAGGTCCAGGCGACTGCCGTCGATCGGGTGAACGCGCACTCCGTCGGCGGGTGGTGCGTCGTACCAGTAGATGCGAAGCAGGCGACCACCGGCGAGTTCCGGAGCGCCCGCGATGCGTTCGCAGAGCGCCTGGACGTCTTGCGCGATCGGCGTTCGGCGCGGTCCGTCTTCGCCCACACGAAACCCTCGTCGATCAGGATCGCGTACTTCCACTGCACGACGCGATCTCCGGAGGGAAGGAAGGTGACCCGGCCGCGCGTGGTGCTCCGCTCCGCGAGGAGGGAGGTGCTTGGATCTCGACGAGCAGCCAGGTCGGGTCTGATAGAGAGTGTTGCACGTCATGGCCGCGCGCGTCAACGGCGCGTCCGGAGGTAGAGACGCTCGGCGTTCGCTCGGTTACGGCGAAAGGGCTTCGTCCGTCGGCAACGCGCCCGAGAAGTGCAAGATCTCGAAGACGAGCTCCGCACCGCGCGCGAGCAGCAACTTCGCGAGCGGCACGTCGTCCTCGACCACGAGCTGAATCCACGTCTTGTCCGGCGGCGCGAACGGCGCGAGCGCGACCAGCAACGTGTGCGCGAACTCCGGCCGCGCGACCTTGAACGGAAAACAACCCGGGAACGCCGGATCGAAACACGCGATACCGACCTTCGGATTCGCGGCGTCGTGGTGATCGACCAAACGCAGCACGCGCACGTTCGATGTCGCGCGCGAGCTCGCGAGGCGTCCCGACGGAAGATCGAAGCTCGCTTCGAGCGCGCGGTCCTCGCGCGATTCGGCCTCGCGCGCCTCGATCGTGTACGCGGCGCGCGGCAGAGTCGCGACCGAACTCCACGGCACGCGCACGACGGTGGTCGGGTGCTCGACGTCCATGCCAAAGGCGCGATAGAGCCCGATCGCCGCCGCGTTGTCGCGCTTCACATTCAGGCGCCACCGATCGCAACCGGCGGCGCGCAAGCGCGTCTCTAGCTCGTGCATCAGCGCGCGTCCGACTCCCGCGCGCCGCACCTCGGCATCGACGACGACGTGGCGCACGTAACCGTCGCGGCCGAACACCTCGTACCACGCATACCCGACCGCTCGTCCGTCACGCTCGACGAAGAACGTCGTCGGAGCCATCGCGCTCTTCCAACGTTCGAACCCCGGCACCGGATCATGGACTCCGAGCTCCGCAAAGAAGCGCGTGAAGCGCGCATGATCGTCGTCGCGCGCGACGCGAATGGAGAAGGGGCTCGACACCGGAAGAGCGTAAGCCTCCTGAAGACGCGATGGAAAGAGGCTGGCGGCGAGCCCCGGGGTCCGTAGGATTCCCGCACCCCCTGTCTCCTCCCTTCCCGCGTCTCGACGAGGTCCCATGGCTCAGTCCGCCGCCGTTCCGCAGTCCGACGTCAACGAGCCGACGCTGCTCGGGCATCCCCGAGGGTTGTTCGTCCTCTTCTTCGCCGAGCTGTGGGAGCGCTTCTGCTACTACGGGATGCGCGCGCTGCTCGCGATCTACATCGCGGAGCAGTTCTTCGCGCACCTGGACAAGGACGGAGCGGCGGCCGCTGCGTCGGCGAGCTACGGCGGGTTCACGGCGCTCGTGTACGCGCTCGGGATCTTCGGCGGCACGATCGCCGACCGTGTGCTCGGCTACCGACGCACGATCATCGTCGGCGGGCTCTTCATGGCCGCGGGCGAGTTCATGTTGATGAGCCCGTCCAAGCCGATGTTCTTCATGGGGCTCGCCGCGCTCATCGTCGGCAACGGGATGTTCAAGCCGAACATCTCGACTCTCGTCGGCAAGCTCTACAAGCAGAACGACTCGCGGCGCGACAGTGCGTTCACGATCTTCTACATGGGCATCAACATCGGCGCGTTGCTCGCGCCACTCGCGTGCACGTGGATTTCTTACAAGATGGGTGTGCCGGCGATCGGCGACCCGGCCGACACGGCGAACTACGTCGCGGCGGTGCCCGACTACCGCTACGGCTTCATGTTGGCGGGCGCGTGCATGTTGCTCGGCCTGGTGTGCTTCGGGCTCGGCCGCAATCAGCTCCAAGGCCACGGCCTCGCGCCGGCGGGTAAGCAAGGCATCGGCCCGATCGTGCAGGTCGTGCTGGGCGGCGCGCTCGTTATTCCCGGCGTGTACTTCCTCCTGAGCTGGAACGAGGACGTGCTCGCGTACGGCCTGTACGCGACTTTCGTCCTGATGGAGCTCTTCCTGATCTCGCTCGCGATGAAGCAGGACAAGGTCGTACGAGCACGCATGTTGGTGCTGGTGGTCCTGCTCTTCCTGAACGTCGTCTTCTGGTCGGGCTTCGAGCAAGCGGGGAACTCGCTCAACTTCTTCGCGAAGGAGCGGCTCATTCCCCTGCGGATCGGAACCTGGAGTATGCCCTTCGAGTGGTGGCAGTCGGTGAACTCCGCGTTCATCGTTCTGCTCGGGCCGATCTTCACGGGGCTCTGGATCGCGCTCGACCGTCGCGGGCTCAACCCGTCGATCCCGGCGAAGTTCGGCATCGGCCTCGTGCTCATGGGGCTCGGCTTCGCCGTCCTCAACCTCGGCATCAGCGGCGCGACCGCCGAGGGCAACGTCTACTGGTACTTCCTGCTCGGGCTCTACTTCGTGCACACGTGCGGCGAGCTCTGTCTGTCGCCGGTCGGGCTCTCCATGGTCACGAAGCTCGCCCCCGAGAAAGTGACGGGCATGGTGATGGGCGCGTGGTTCCTGGCGATCGCGTGCGGCAACTACATCGCGAGCGAGTTCTCGACGCGCGCCGCGCAGGAAGCGGGCAAGGTCTCGACGGCGCTGGAGAAGGCGCACGCGTACGGCACGGTGTTCAACTACGTCTGTCTCGTCGGAGTCGTCGTCGGCGGCGCGTTGCTCCTCTGCTCGCGCTGGATCAACCGCGGCATGCACGGAGTGAAGTGAGTTCCATGGTTTCGACGCATTACCCCGCCCACGTTCGCGAACGGCAGAAGACCACCGAAGCGGCGCTTGCCGCCGAGGGCTTCGAGGCGCTCGTGATCTCGAGCGGCAAGCCGTTCACCTATTACTCCGACGATCAGGATGCGCCGTTCAAGAGCACGCCGCACTTCGCGCATTGGGTGCCGCTCGCGGGGCCGGACCATCTGTTGGTCGTCGCCGTGGCCAAGAAGCCCAAGCTCGTCCGCGTCGCGCCCGAGGACTACTGGTACGAGCAAGCGCCGCTCGGCGATCCGTTCTGGAGGAACGAGTACGACTTCGTCGAAGTCGGCGAAGCAGCGAAGGCGTGGAAGAGCTTCTCGGTCACGCCGCGCACCGCGTACGTCGGCGAACACGTCGAGGCCGCGAAGGCCGCGGGCTTCGCCGCGGCGGCGATCAACCCGCCGAAGTTGCTCGCGCGGCTCGACTGGGAACGCGCGTACAAGAGCGCGTACGAGATCGCGTGCCTCGGACAAGCGACCGAGCGCGCGGCGAAGGGCCACCACGCGGCGCGCAAGGCGTTCGAGAACGGCGCGAGCGAGCTCGAGATCCACCATCTGTATCTCGAAGCGGTCGGCTGCGTCGAACGCGAGCTCCCGTACGAATCGATCGTCGCGCTCGACGAGAAGGGCGCGACGCTCCACTACCAGTCGAAGCGGCCGGTGAAGAACGGTCGCACGCTCTTGATCGACGTCGGCGCGCCGCACTTGGGCTACGGCTCGGACATCACGCGCACGTGGACGACCACGAAGGCCGACGAGACGTTCCGCGAGCTGCAGTGCGGCGTCGACGCGCTCCAACAGCGGCTGTGCGCGCTGGCGAAGCCCGGCATCCCGTATCTCGATTTGCACGTCGCCGCGCACCGCGAGATCGCCGATCTCCTGAAGACGCTTGGGCTCACGAAGCTCGGCGGCATGGAGGCGGTCGAACGCGGCGTCACGCGTCCGTTCTTCCCGCACGGCGTCGGACATTTCCTCGGCATCCAAGTCCACGACGTCGGCGGTCGCCAAACGGAACCGGTCGGAGGCACGAAGGCTCCGCCGACGCAGTACCCGTACCTCCGCACGACGCGCAAGGTCGAGGAGCGCCAGGTGTTCACGATCGAGCCCGGCGTCTACTTCGTCCCGATGCTGTTGCGCGAACCGCGCAGCGGCCCGGATCGCGAGCTCTTCGACTGGAAGACGATCGATCGCCTGACGCCGTTCGGCGGCGTGCGCATCGAGGACAACGTCGCGGTGACGAAGAACGGCGTGCAGAACCTGACGCGTCCGCACATTTGATCCGCGAGCGCTGATGCAGACCTGGATCCGGAGCTTGCGCGACTGGGTGGAGATCCCGTCGGTCACGGGCTCCGAGAACCACTACGCCGACGCGCTTTCTCGCGCGCTCGAAACGAAGGGCTTCGCGGTCGAGCGTCAGATCGTTGCCGAAGGCCGCTTCAACGTCCTCGCGCGCGCAGGCGAGCCGCGCGTCGTCTTCTGCACGCACCTCGACACCGTCCCGCCCTGGTTCGGTTCGCGCGAGGACGACGAGTTCGTCCACGGCCGCGGTTCGTGCGACGCGAAAGGTCCGGCGGTCGCGATGCTCGCGGCGGCGGAAGAGTTGCTCGCCGAGGGCGAAGATCGCATCGGCTTCCTCTTCACCGTCGGCGAGGAAACCGACAGCGCCGGCGCCGCCGCCGCGAACGCGCGCCTCGCGGATCCGTGGCGCCCCGCGTTCACGATCGTCGGCGAGCCGACCGAAAACCGTTTCGTCGGCGCGCACAAGGGCGTCTTCAAGGCGCGGCTCGTCGCCCACGGCGTCGCGGGGCACAGTTCGCAGAACGTCGGGCCGAGCGCGATCCACGAGCTCGTCCACGCCGCATCGCGTTTGCTCGCGACGAACTTCGGACACCATCCGTTGCTCGGCCCCGGCACGTTGAACCTCGGCACGCTCGAGGGCGGTGTCGCGGCGAACGTCGTCGCCGATCGCGCGAGCGCGACGTTGCTGTTGCGCGCGGTCGAGGCGCCGGAGACCAGTGAACGCCGCATCCGCGAGTGCTTGTCCGAACATGTCGAGCTCGAGCTCGTGATGAAGAACTACGGCCCGACCGAGTTCCACGTCCCCGCGGGCGAGACGCCGATCCCGGTCGCGTTCGGCACCGACGCGCCGCACCTCGGTAAGTGGGGCCGGCCGTTGCTCTACGGCCCCGGCCGGATCCTCGACGCGCACACCAATCACGAGCGGCTGTCGAAGCGCTCGCTCGAACTCGCCGTCGCGACGTACGCGAAGACGGCGCGCGAACTGCTCGCGAAGTTGGACGCATCATGAGCGCGCGTCTGCAAGGCGAAGCACTGCTCGCCGCCCTCGAACGCGGCGAAGTGCGCGCCGTCGAGCGCGACGCGAGCGGCGCGTGGCGCGTCAACGCGTGGGTGAAGGAGGCGATCCTCGCGATCTTCAAGAGTTCGCCGCTCGCCGAACACGGCGTGCAACGCGACGTCTTCCCGTTCGTCGACAAGCAGGCGTTCGGCGTGCAGGCGTTCGACGTCGAGCGCGGCGTGCGGCTCGTCCCCGGCGGTTCGTCGGTGCGGCGCGGCGCGTTCGTCGCGCGCGGCGTCGTCTGCATGCCGCCGATGTACGTCAACGTCGGTGCCTTCGTCGACGAGGGCACGATGATCGACAGCCACGCGCTGGTCGGCTCGTGCGCGCACGTAGGTAAACGCGTGCATCTCTCCGCGGCGGCGCAACTCGGCGGCGTGCTCGAGCCCGTCAACGCTCGTCCCGTGATCGTGGAGGACGACGTCTTCATCGGCGGCAACTGCGGCGTGTACGAGGGCATCCTGATCCGCGCGGGCGCGGTGCTCGCCGCGGGCACGATCCTGACGTCGGGCACGATCGTGTACGACGTCGTCCACGAGCGCGAGCTGCGCGGCACGCGCGAAGCGCCGCTCGAGATCCCCGAGCGCGCCGTGGTCGTGCCGGGCAGTCGTGCTCTCGGCGTGAAGCCGATCGGCGACATGTGGGCCAACCACCGGGGCCTGCACGTCGCGTGCGCGTTGATCGTCAAGTACCGCGACGAGAAGACCGATCGCGCGACCGCGCTCGAAGCGGCTTTGCGCGGCGGTTGAGCGGTACGGAGCCAGCCTCAACTCGGCCGTTTTCGCGGGCCCCACCCGCGGAGTTGCTGCAAGCGCTTCCCTCCCGCGAAAACGGCCGAGTTGAGGCTGGCTCCGTACTCCGGCGCGGAGGGGTAGCATGACGGCATGAAGCCCCACGGACTTTTCGCGCGTTGCGTGCTCACACTCGTCGCCGTCGCCGCCGTTTCGGAGCGCGCGCTCGCGACGTGGTCGATCGTCGCGGTCAACGTGCGCACAGGAGAAGTCTGCGTCGCGTCGGCGACGTGCTTGACCGGCGATCTCGAGCGTTTGCTCCCGGTCGTCGTCCCCGGCGTCGGCGTCGCGGCCGCGCAGTCGTTCGTCGACGTCAGCGGCAAGAACCGCAAGCTGATCCAAACCGGCCTGCTCGCCGGCCTCTCGCCGCAGGAGATCCTCGACCAACTCGCGGCGACCGATCTCCAACACCAGACGCGTCAGTACGGCATCGTCAACCTCGCCGACCCGTCGGTGACGTTCACCGGCACCGGCGCGGGCAAGGCGAAGCCGAGCCGCTTCGGCAGCGCCGGCGATTTGCGCTGGGCGATCCAGGGCAACGTGCTCACCGGCGACGAAGTCGTCTTCTCCGCCGAGGAAGTCTTCCTCGCGACGCAAGGCGATCTCTCGGAACGTTGTCTTGCCGCGATGAAGTCCGCGCGCGCGTGGGGCGGCGACGGACGTTGCTCGTGCAAGCCACAAGCGCCGACCAGTTGCGGTTGTCCGCCGCCGGTGTTCAAGAAGTCGGCGCACTCGGGCTTCATGATCATCGCGCGCATCGGCGATTCGCTCGGCGTGTGCAACAAGGGCATGGGCTGCGCGACCGGCACGTACTTCCTCGACCTCAACGTGCTCGGCCAGATCCCGGATCCCGATCCGGTGCGCCAGCTCGAGGAGGGTTACCTCGTGTGGCGCGCGTCGATGGCGGGGCTCGTCGATCAAGTGAACTCGACCGTGCGAGCGAGCGCGGTGTCGCTGCCCGCCGATGGAGTCACCACGTTGAACGTCTCGTTCGCGTTCGCCGACCTCGAGCGCGCGCCGATCGTCCACGGCGGACATGTGCTGCGCGTCGAGCCTCTCAACACGCCGACGCCGGTTTCCGTGCCGGGCGCGTTCGTCGACCACGGCGACGGAACGTACGACCTCGCGATCCGCGCGGGCACGACGCCGGGAATCGATACGTGGCGCGTGATCGTGACGGAGAACGGCAAGGACGTCGCGTTGCAACCCGACATCGTCGTGCGTGTCGATCCGGCCGCGTCGCTGCACTGCGGTCAAGACACGTTGTCGGCGACCGATCCGGCGCAAGCACCGTTGACGCTCGACTTCGGCGCGTCGGCCGCCGGCGCGAAGTACGGCATCCTCGCGAGCGCGTCGGGCTCGATCCCGGGCACGGTGTTCCAGGGCAAGACGTTGCCGCTCAACGTCGACGCGTTCTTCGCGGTCTCGCGCTCGCGCGCGAACTCGCTCGAGTTCCAGAACACCGCGGGACAGCTCGACGGTTCGGGCCGCGCGCTCGCGGTGTTCGCGCCGAGAACCGCGACACTCGCGCCGTGGGTCGGGCATACGTTGACCTTTGCTGCGCTCGCGTTCGACGTTCAGCCGGGCGTCGCGGGGCCGGTCACGCTCGACGTCGTGCCATGAGGAGTACGGAGCCAGCCTCAACTCGGCCGTTTTCGCGGGCCGCAACCGCGGAGTTGCTGCAAGCGCTTCCCTCCCGCGAAAACGGCCGAGTTGAGGCTGGCTCCGTACGACGTCAGTCGGCGTGGAAGCGGCCGCCGTGCTCGCCCAGCGCGGTCAAGAGCTGCGCCGGTTGGAAGCGCGCCGAGCCCTCGACGCGCGCCAGCACGTCCGGCGCGCCGGCGATGCGCCGCAGTCGCGCGACGATGTCGCGGGCTCCGACCGTATCGGCCCAGCGCAACAAGCCGCCGCGGAACGGCGCGAAGCCCATGCCGAAGACGCTCGCGAGGTCGAGTTCGCGCGCGCCGACGACGACGCCTTCCTCGAGACACCGCGCGGCTTCGTTGAGCATCGAGAACAAGAGCTGATCGAGGACGCTCGAGTCCGAGTGATCCATCTTGCGCGCGCTCGGCTCGCGGAAGCGGTTGATCTCCGGGTTCGGCGCGCCGCGTTTCGCGCGACCGGTCTTCGCGTCGACGCCGTGCAGGTAGAAGCCCTTGCCGTTCTTCTTGCCCTTGATGCCGACTTCGAGCGCGCGGCGGATCACGTGGCTCGACTGCATGCGCGCGCCGTACGCCGAACCGAGCGAGACCGCCGCGTGCGCCGCGACGTCGAAGCCGACTTCGTCGAGCAACTCGAGCGGCCCCATCGGCATGCCGAAGTCGCGCAAGAGTCCGTCGATGCGCTCGATGTCGACGCCGACTTCGAAGAGCCGCACCGCTTCGTCGAGGTACGGCCCGAGCAGACGGTTGACGAGGAAGCCCGCGACGTCGGTGGTGATCACCGGCGTCTTGCCGAGCTTGAGCGCGAGCTTCGCGACGGCCGCGACCGCCCAATCGGCGCTGCGTTTGCCGCGCACGACTTCGACCAACGGCATCTGGCCGACGGGATTGAAGAAGTGCATCCCGACGACGCGTTCGGGATGGGGGAGTTTCGCGGCGAGCGCGTCGACCGAGAGCGACGACGTGTTGGTCGCGAGGATCGCGTCGGGCGCCATGCGTTCGGCGAGACGTGCGAGCACCTCTTGCTTGACGTCGAGCCGTTCGACGACCGCCTCGACGACGAGGTCGCAGCGATCGAAGCCGAAGAGTTCGGTGGTGAGCTCGAGGCGATCGAGCGCTTGATCCGCTTCGTGTTTCAGGATCCGGCGCTTCGCGAGCCGCCGACCGATTTCCTTGCGATGCGCGAACAGCGTCGCGTCGAGCGGCGCGCGTGCGACGTCGGAGAGCCGCGCGGCGACGCCCTTCTCCGCCGCGAGGCGCGCGATGCCCGCGCCCATCACGCCGGCGCCGATCACGCCGATGCGCGCGAGCGACTTCGCTTCGGTGCCGTCGGCGAGGACGCGCGTCTTCTTCGCTTCCTCGGACAGCCGGAAGATCGTCACCAGGTTCTTGCACTCGGGCGAGATCGCGAGCTTCGCGAGCGCGCGGGCCTCGAGCTCGAGCCCGGTCTCGATCGGCGTCGACGTCGCGCGCAAAGCGAGCTCGAGCGCCGCGAGCGGAGCCGGGTAGTGACCGTGCGTCTCGCGCAACACGTCCTTGCGCACCTTGCGTTCGACGAACGCGCGCGCGACGGCGTTCCCGTCGACGAGCTTGACGAACAGCGGCTTCTTGAAGACGCGCTTCGACTCGCGGCCGAGCGCCAGGTCGCTCGCGACGCGCAGCAGGTTCTCCGGCGCGCACAGACGATCGACCAGTCCGAGACGCAACGCTTCGCGCGGCGTGTAGAGTTTGCCGGTGAGAATCGCGCCGAGCGCCGCGGGCGTGCCGATGCGGCGCGGCAAGCGCTGACTTCCGCCCCAACCCGGCAGGATGCCGAGGCGGACTTCCGGCAGACCGATGCGCGAGTTCGGATGTTCGGAGAGCACGATCGCTTGCGTCGCGAGGCAGAGTTCGCACGCTCCGCCGGGCACCGCGCCGCCGACCGCGGCGACCGTCGGCACGCGCAGCTTCGCGATGCGCTCGAAGAGCAGTTGGCCGAGGCGCCCGAGCTCGTGCGCGACCGCTTCGTCGGTGACCGCTGCGATCACGTCGATGTCCGCGCCCGCGACGAACGTCAGCGGATCGCGGCCGGTGAAGACCACGGCGCGCACGTCCTTGTCGCCTTCGAGTCGGTCGAGCGCGAGCGTGAGGTCGCGGATCAACGGCAAGTCGAACACCGGCAACTTGCGATGCGGCGGATCGAGGATCACGACCGCGAGGCCGGCTTCCGGACGCTCGATGCGCACGCACGCTCCCGGCGGCGGCGCGTCCTGCGCGAGCGGCAACGAATCGAGGAGGGTCATGCCATGCGCTCCAGGATCACCGCGGCGCCTTGGCCGCCGCCGATGCACATCGTCGCGAGCGCGAGGTCGCGTCCGCCGGCTCCGAATTCCTTCGCCGCGGACAACGCGATGCGCGCGCCGCTCGCGCCGACCGGATGGCCGAGCGCGATCGCGCCGCCGTTCGGATTGGTGCGCGCGAGGTCGAGCTCGCCGAGGGCGGACGAGCGACCGAGCTCGCGCTCCGCGAAGCTCTTCGACGCGAACGCCTTCGCGCACGCGAGCACCTGCACCGCGAACGCTTCGTTGATCTCGATCGGGCCGATGTCGGCGAGCGTGCAGCCCGCGCGCTCGAACGCCTTCGCCGTCGCGTAGACCGGGCCGAGGCCCATGCGCTCGGGATCGAGCCCGGCGAACACGATCGCGCGGATGCGCGCGATCGGCGCGAGGCGCAGCTCTTGCGCCCGCTTCTCGCTGGTGACGACGAGCGCCGTCGCCCCGTCGGTGATGCCGCACGAGTTTCCGACGGTGACGACGCCGTCGGGCTTCTCGAAGTACGGCTTCAGCTTGCCCAACGCATCGAGCGTCTGCCCGTCGCGGATGCCGTCGTCGTGTTCGAGCGACGCGGAGCCGTCCTTCGCGCCGAGCGGCACGAGCGGAAGGATCTCGCGCGCGAAGCGGCCCGAGTCGCGCGCCTTGACCGCGAGTTGGTGGCTGCGCAACGCGTACTCGTCGGCGTCGCGGCGCGAGATCGCGAACTCGCGCGCGATGAGCTCGGCGGTGCGGCCCATGATCAACCCGCACGTCGGATCGGTGAGACCTTCGAGCAACGCGACGCGCGGCGCGAGGAAACTCGGCCGGAAGCTCGAGAGCGCCGACAGCTTCTCCGGCAGCGACCTCGCGCGCGAGAGACGGTCGAAGACACCGGTCATCTTCTCGCCGACGATCAGCGGGTAGCGGCTCATCACCTCGACGCCGACCGCGAGGTAGCACGAGCCGACGCCGGCTTCGATGCGCAGGACGGCTTGCGACAACGCCTCGATGCCGCTCGCGCAATTGCGTGCGACGGTGAACGCGGGAACGTGTTTCGAAACGCCGGCGCGCAGCGCGAGCACGCGCGCGACGTTCGCTTGATCGTGCGGCGGCCCGACGCAACCGACGATCACCTCGTCGACTTCCGCCGCGCCGACGCCCGCTCGTGCGAGCACTTCGCGCGCGACGACTCCGCCGAGGTGGGCGGCGTCCTCCTTCGCGAAGAGGCCTCCGGCCTTCGCTTGCGGCGTGCGCAAGCCGACGGCGATCACGGCGGTCCGCGAGGGATCGGAGGAAGCGGTCATTTCGGACGCTTGTCGAGGAAGCGCTTCTCCTTGAGCTCCGTCTCCATGCCGAGGTTGCGCAACAGCTCGTCGAGCGGGAGCACTTGCACGCGCGTCGGCGCGATCTCGTTCGCGGCGAGGATCTCCTTGCGCACCTTCGCGGTCAGCGCTTCCGCGGAAACGCCGTGGCGCGGCGCGACGCGGATCTCGAGCTCGTCGAGCTCCAGCGGATCGTCGTTCTTCTTCGAGATCACCGCTTGCCACTCCTCGATCTCGGGCATCGACGCGAGCACGACGCCCATCTGCGCGAGGTCGACCAGCGTGCCCTTGATCTTCGTCAGGCTGAGCGCGTGTTGCTCGCTGGTGCGCTTCAACTCGCTCGCGATGCGCGGCAACGTGCGACCGCAGTGCGGACACGGCGCCCACGTCTGTCCGCCGATCGCGAGGTCACCGGTGCGATAGCGGACGACGCACGTGCCGTGGCCCGAGATGCCGGAGTA
Source organism: Planctomycetota bacterium (assembly GCA_021413885.1). Taxonomy (GTDB): domain Bacteria; phylum Planctomycetota; class UBA1135; order UBA1135; genus JACRIN01. The sequence goes on along the minus strand of JAIOPM010000037.1, from coordinate 119,358 downwards.
GACGAGCTCGCCGTCCGCGCCCTCGGCGACGGGCTCGCCGGACTTCGGATCGACGACCTCGAAGAGCCCGAGATCGGGTTGGACGTGGTAGCCGCTCGACGTATCGATCGACGTCGGGCACTCGACGAACGCCATGCGCGCTTCGGTGAAACCGTACGTGCCGAGGATGCGCACGTTCTTCGCGCCGCACGCCTCGAGGTGCTCGACCATCTTCGCCTTGAGCCCCGGCGGAACCTTTTCCGCGCCGAGCACGACGGTGCGGACCTTCGAGAGGTCGCGCTTCTCCTCGTGCGCTTGACGCATCAGGTGGTAGACGAAACCCGGCACGCCGACGAGGCACGTCGGCTTCGCGCGCTCGATCATCCGCAGGTTGCCGTCGGTGCCCATCACCTTGCCGCCGCCGGTCGGCAGGATCATGCGGCCGGTGGTGAAACCGCCGAGCGTCACCGCCCAGAACGCGAGGTGCGGCGCGAACGGCATCAAGTTGATGAGCCGCTCGTCGAGCGCGTTGACCACGCCGATGTCGAACATGCGCGCGATCGCTTCGCCGAGCACGTCGAGATCGTGCGGCGTGTACGTGAACGACACCGGATCGCTCGAACGCCCGGTGGTGAACGTGACGAAGTTCGGCGTGTACGCGAAGCGCAATTCCTCGCGCTTGCGCTCGCCGCCGAGCAGCACCGCGAGCTTCTTCCCGAGCGGCCAGTGCGCGCGGATCTTCTCTTGGGAAGGTTGCAACACGAAGTCGAGGCGCCGCGCCGGATCGATCTGCGCGGCAAGCAAGTCTTGCTTGGTCGTGAACGGCAGACGGCGCAGGTCGTCGACGGTGCGGATCGACTCCGGCATGATCCGCTGTTCGTCGAACACGCGCCGGTAGTGGGGGGAGAACGGGTAGAGCTCCTCCCGCACGAAGCGCGCGAGCCTCGCGTTCTGCAGAGCCCGGAGTTCCGCCGTCGGGGCGCGTTCCAAGGCGTGCCAGTCGCCGAGTCGTCTCATCGCAGGTTTCATCGGGCGCGCGTGGTGGCGTCCCGAGTGATCGCCCAAGGTGACGGTCGCCCGTCCCGAACTCAAGAACTCGCGGCCACTTACGTGGCGCCGTCCTGAAGGTCGCGAGCATCGTCGGTCGATCCCCGAGCGCTCCCATGCTCGAACTCGACGCCCCGAGCCTCTCGCCTCGCGCGAACCCACCCGCGCGTCCGCGGACGGTGCTCGTGCTCGGCGGCGGCGGGATGCGCGGCATGGCGCACGTCGGCGTGCTGCGCGCGCTCGACACGCTCGGACTCCACTACGACGCGATCGTCGGCACGAGCATCGGCTCGCTCGTCGGCGCGATGGCGGCCGGCGGCTACTCGCTGACGCAGATGGAGTCGATGATCTCGGAGATCCAGCGCCAGGACTACTTCAAGCTCAACGTCGTCAAGTTCCTGCTCAAGGGCATGCGTGCGCCCTCGATGTACGCGGGCGATCACTTCAGGAAGAAGCTCGAGCGCATCCTCCCGCGCGTGAAGTTCGGCGAGACGCGCGTGCCGTTCTTCTGCAACGCGGTGCGGCTCGAGACCGGCGGCTCGGTCTTCTGGGGCACGCCTGGCTTCACCGACATCCCGTTGGTCGAGGCGGTGTACTCGTCGTGCGCGCTGCCCGGAGTCTTCGAACCGTACGAGCGCGACGGCTACCACTACATGGACGGCGGCATGGTCGATTCGGTGCCGCTGCGTTTCGCGAAGACGTTGCGGCCCGAGCTGATCATCGCGGTCGATCTGTCGGTCAAGGCGACCTTCAAGACGCCGAACTACAAGAGTCGCGTCGCGCAGACGCTCTTCCGCGCGTTCGAGATCGCCGAGGAAGTGATCACCGAGCAGCAGCTCCACATGCAGATGGACTACCGCACGGCGCTGATCCAGCCGAAGGTCGGCCACCTCGCGCGCTTCGACTTCCAGGACGTCGCCGACATCGTGCGGCGCGGTGAAGAGGAAGCGATCAAGGTTCTGACCTCGCACTCGGCGACCCGTGATCTCGTGCGCTGCGAACCGAAGGAAGGCCTCGCTTGTCCGGTGACGCCGCGCGACTTCGTCAGTGTCCGCATCGACCCGACCGCGTGCATCGGCTGCGGTCTGTGCGAGTCGGTGTGCGCGACCGACGCGTTCTCCGCGCGCGGTGAGAAGGCCACGGTCCGCAAGCCGTCGAACTACGAGTGCACGCGCGACCATGCGTGCGCGCGAAATTGTCCGACGGGCGCGATCAGTCTCGGCAATCTGTAGGAGGGCGGAGCTCCGGCCTGCGTCGGCCGAATGCGCAGAGCGTTTCGAACCGGGTGAGCCGTCGTCTTGACGCTCAGTGTGTCTGGGTGCGTCAGCTCGCGATCGTCTCGCTCCATTCGACCACGAGGAAATGCGTGACAGTGAATCCGGCACGCAACGCTGCGTCCAACCAGCGTCGTTGCGTGTCGCGCATTCGATCCTTCCCCTTGTGCTTGAGCTCGCCGAACACGATCTCGTCGCGGCGCCACGCGACGGTGTCCCAACATCCGGCGCACCGGCCGTCGTTGTGCTCGATGATCTTTCGTAGCCCCGCGACGACACGCGGATCGTCGATCGGGGCGATCTGTCGTGACTTGATGCCGGCGGGATGCCACCGGTCGAGTTCTAGCGGCCATGAAGCCGGCGCGCAGTACGTCTCCAGCCATCGCGCCTGCCAACCCGCGGCCTGAAAGCGGCGGATGAACGCAACCTCTGCGAACGTCTGCTCACCGGATGCATCGAGCACGGGCTTGTTGCCAAATGTGTTGATGGTGATCGGATGGGGCCAGGGCGTGAACGTGGTGCGTACGCGGGGGACGAGGCACGTTTCCTTGGAAGGCAGCTCGAAACGCTCCGCACCATCGCGGACGAGCGAGTCGAGCAGCGAGCTGTTCCCTGGGAGCCAGCTCGTTTCGGGCTCACTGTGCCGCGCGATGCTGTGCGTGTCTTCGGGCTCGTCGAAGCATTCGAGATCCGACCGGACGCGCTTGGGCCGCCTGCGCGAGGCGACGAGTGCGCGCGCGCTTTCACTCGCCTCGCAGTCGACAAGGCTTTGACCCCACACCATCGCTTCGGCGGCGATCGACGTCTCTGTGCCGTCTGGCCCGACGAGCCAGTGCGTTGTGTGTCCGTCCGGTCCGGTCTCCCAACTCAACGTGATGCCCGTGCGCCCAATCCACCCGAGGTCGCCGAGTGGGTATCGAGGCAGGTTCCGCGCGATGCGCACGCGGCGACCGATCCGATCGTCGAGCTTCATCGTGCGTCTTGATTCTACTGGGGCGTCAGGTGCCGACTAAGCAGCCGCACGCCGTCTTGTGCTCTCGCTGTAACGGCGAGCGCTGACGCAAGCGGTCAGCGCCTTGCCCGCACGACGAGGAACACGCCCGCGAGGATCAAGCCGCTCCCCGCGAGCGTCCACGCCGTGACAGGTTCCTTGCCGACCGACCAGCCGAGGAACAGCGCGACCGCCGGGTTGACGTATGAGATCAGGCTCATCTGGTTCGCCGGGATCGTGCGCAGCAGCCAGAAGTAGAGGCCGAACGCGATCGCGGTGCCGAAGACGGCGAGGTAGAGGACGCTCGTGATCGCGCGCGGCGTCCAATCGGCGTGCGCGTCGTGCTCGAAGACGAGCGCGAGGAGCAGGTGCAACGTCGCCGCGACGACGAGCGCGTTGCGGTTCAAGAGAACGGAGCTCACGCGCGCCGAGTGACGCTTCGCGACGATCGTCGACACGGTCGAGATCAATGGGCTCGTCAACAGCAGCAGTCCGAACAGGATCGCGGTCCTGTCGATCGCGCCGAGCACTTTGAACACGAGTACGCCGACGCCGACGAACCCGACGACGAGGCCGCTCACCTGCGCGGGCCGCAAACGCTCGCCCGCGAGGAAGAAGTGCGACCCGATCGCGACGAAGAGCGGGAACATCGCCCACAACAAACTCGTGAGGCCGGACGCGAGCTCGGTCTCGGTCACGTAGACGACGACGTACGAGAGGCCGAGTTGCAGGGACCCGACCGCGAGCGCGAGCTTCCACGGCGGCGCCTCGCCGCGATCGAAGCGCAGGAGCCAGCGCGCCGCGACGCTCATCACGGCGGCCGCGACCAACGAACGCGCCGCGAGTGAAGTCAACGGCGGCAGACTCTTCAAGCCGTCGGCGATCACGAGCCACGTGCTGCCCCAGATCAGGCAGAGCGCGACGAGCGCGGCGATCGCCGCTCCGCGCGACGGTTTCGGGAGCGCGGAGCTCACGCGCGGGGAATCGCGAAAGGCGCCATGACGAGCGCGGGACTCTAGCGGCGCGATCGCGTGGATAACACCGCTCTCGGTCGAGCGTCTTCGACTCCGCACCCCTAGACCCACGGAGAGTCTCATGCACAAGCTCGCCCTCGCCTCGTTCGCGCTCGCCGCGTCGCTCACGACCCTCGCTTGGCTCCCGCTGCCCGGCGGCGACGAATGTCGACGCGTGGCGGAAGCCGACGCGAAAGTCGGGGCGGAGGGCGGTCGCGAGCTCTTCTTCGCGGTGCTCGAAGGTCTCTACGCCGACGGCGTTTCCGATGCGGCGGTCGACGCGGTGCTCGAGGTCGATCGCGAGAGCGAGCTGCCGGCCAACTTCGTCAAGGGTTGTCCGATCTGCACGCCTGCGTTCGACGCGTTCCGCGCGTACCGAGCGCGGCCGGCCATGAGCACGAAGAGCGCGTTCGGCTCCGGCCTCGCGGGCGCCGACGAGGACGCTCTCGTCCGCGGCGACGCCGAGCAACGCTTCCAAGTCTCGGGTCGGCTCGTGCAAGGCTGGATTCGCCGTCACCTCGACGACCGCAAACTCACCTACGACGACCGCGCCGCATGGGCGCGCGCGATGGAGGCGTGGCGCAAGAAGGGGATGGCGACGCTCGAGCAACTGCGGGCGAGCGAACGCCCCGGTATCTTCGCGAAGCGTAAGAGCTGCTCGATGTGCGACGCCGCGAACGGCGCGTGCAAACTCTAGGCTCTGGACCTCACGGAGACTTCTCGCGATGCAACGCCCTTTCGCACTCGTGCTCTTCCTCGCCGCGGGTTCGCTCGCGGCGCTCGCGGTTCCGCGCCAGGATCCCGCGACGCCGCCCGACGAGTTCTCGTACGTCCCGCCGCAACTGCGGCCGAGCTACACCGAAGAGCTCTTCCTCGCGGTACTCACCGGCCTCTACCACGACGGCGTGTCGAACGAGGTCGTGACAAAGCTCACCGCGCTCGATCCGAAGAGCGGCTGGCCGCGCGATTTCGTCTACAGCTGCAACATCTGCATGCCGGCGTTCGACGCCATGCGCGCGTACCTCGCACGGCCCGGCTTCTACGCCAGGAAGGTCGCCGCCGACACGTTCGGCAGCGGTTTGCCCGACGAGGTCGAGCGGCGCTTGCTCTCCGACGACGCGTCGGTGCGTCGCGCGGCGATCCGCGAGCTCGTCGAGCGCTGGATGCGCGTCCACCTCGAGTCGAAGCGCCCGACCGACGCGGAGCGCGCGGAGTGGGCCGACGAGATGGCGGTGCGTCGCAAGGCGGCGCTGCAACTGCTCGAGCTGTACAAGGCGAACGGCGTCTCGGGCGCGTACGAAACGATGACCGAGTGCGCGTTCTGCGAGGCAGCGAACGGCGCGTGCAAACGGCGTTGAGCGCCTAACGCTCGGCGCGCGCGATCAACGCGCCCTGCTCGCGCCGCACCGGCATCGCGAAATCGAAGCGGTCGAGTGCGAGCGCGCGTTCGACGTCGCCGGGCGTGATCCAGTCGATCGACGGATCGAAACCGTTGCGCGCCGCGCGACTCGCTCGCGCACGCGCGAGGCACGCGGCGACATCGAACTCCGCGCGAGCGAGCCGCGCCGCGAGCCAGTCACCGCACGCGTCGTCCTCCTCGCCTTCACCGTCGCCGGCCCAACCCATCGCGAGCAACGCGACGTCGTCGCCGAGTCGTTCGAGCGCTCGCGCGGTCGCCGACGCGACGACGAACGAGCCGAGGAACGTCCGCGTCGAGTTCACGGCGCGCGCGACGCCTTGCGTGCCGCTCGACGAGCGCAACACGATCGTGCGACCGACGACGTCGGCGCGTTCGAGCGCTTCCGGCGAGTTGCCGAAGTCGAAGCCCGGGATCGGACGGCCCTGCACTTCGCCGACCAGCAAACTCGACGGATCGAGCGCGCGCCGCGCGAACGCTTCCTCGATCGTCTCGACGAGCCGGATCTCGCGCGCTCCGCCCGCGAGCGCGAAGGCCGCGGTCGTGAACGCGCGCAACACGTCGATCACGACCACCGAACCGGTCGCGCGCGGCGCCGCGGCGAGTCCGCGCAGACGCTCGACCCGCATCACAGTCCGGCGAGGTACGCGATCAGGTCGCGCATCTCGTTCGGGCTCAGGTGCGCGGCGAGACCGGCGGGCATCGCCGAGAGCGCGGGGCGACGGACCGCGACGTCGGAGGGATGGAGCTCGTGATCCCGCCCTTCGGAGTCGAGCACGCGGATCGCATCCGGCGTCTCCGACAGGATCCGTCCTTCGAGCAACTGGTCGTCGGTGGTGACGAACTGCGTCGCGTCGTAGCCGCGCGCGATCTTGCGGTTGGGCTCGACGACCGATTCGAGGAGCGCGAGCCGCGTCGAGCGATTGCCGAGTCCGCCGAGCAACGGTCCGACGTTGCCGCCCTCGCCGCCGTCTTGGATGCGGTGGCACTTGATGCACGAGAGTTCGGTCTTCTCGCGGTAGAGCGCGCGGCCGAGTTCGGGATCGCCGCCGTGCAACGAGTCGAGGAACGGCGCGAGCGACGGATCGACGTCGCGCCGCGCTTGGTCGCGCGCCTTCACGCGTTCGGCGAGCGCGCCGCCTTTCTTCGCCGCGGATTGCGCGAGGTCGAGCGCGACTTCGTCGGGGACCAAGCCGTGGTCGAGCTTCGTCAGAGTCTCCGCGAGCAGCGCTTCCGCCGCGGGATCGTCGAGCTTCGCGAGCCCGGCGAACGCGACGCGCAGCTCGCGCGGATCGGTGCTGACCAACGCGGTGCGCAGGATCGGCAGCGCTTCGCCGGGAGCGAGACGTTGCAGTCCCGCGATCGCCGCCGAGCGAACTTCGCCGTCGCCGTCGAGCACCGCGTCGCGCAACACGGTGAGCGCGCTGTCGTCGCCGAGGCTTGCCAACGCCTTCAACGACGCCGCGCGCAGCGACGCGGGCACCGCGGCTTCCGCCGCCCAACGCGCGAGCACGTCGGACGAACTCTCGACGCGATAGCGCTCGACCAGCCTCGTCCACGCGATGCGCAGCGCTTCCGGCTTCGACGCGATGCCGCGCTTCTCGAGCCAGGCAACGAGATCGACGAGGCGCGCGCGATCGCTCTCGCGCTTCTCGAGCGGACGCCATTGGCCGGTCAACAGGTCGCGGCCCTCGGGCTCGAGCCAACGTTCGAGCAGCGAGAGCGCTTCGACGCGCAGCTTCTCCGATCCGCCGTCGCGCAGCGCGAACTCGGCGAGGCGTTTCGGCCGATCGCTGCCGCCGAGACGATAGTTGGCGTGCAACACGCGGCGCACCAGCGCGTTGCCTTCGATTCGCGGGCTGGCGATCAGATCGGCGAGATCGTCGAGTCCGCCGACGAGCCCGAGATCGTAGATCGCGCGGGCCGCTTCGGTGACGACGCGCGCGTCGGTGTCGCCGAGGAAGCGCGCGACCGTCGCGCTCGACTTGCGCCGCAACGCGACGACCGCCGCGACACGCGCGTCGACCGACGCGTCGTCGACCGCGGACGCGAGCCGCACTTCGTCCGCGCAGCGCGCGAGACCTTCGATCGCGGCGTGACGCAGCCACGGATCGCTCTCCGCCGTTTCGCGCACGAGCGAGAACAAGGCTTCGACCGCCGAACTCGCCCCGAGGCGCGCGAGAGCGAGCGCCGCGAACGAACGCACGCGCGTCGACGGATCGGCGAGCAGCGCGGTCAGGAGTTGGGTGCTCTTCCCGTCGCGCAAGTCGCCGAGCACCCGCGCCGCTTGCGCGCGCACTTCCGCGTCCTCGTCGGTCAACAGCGCGCGCACTTCGTCGGCGGCGCGACCGTCGCCGCGCGCGACGATGCCGAGGCCCCAGATCGCGTGCAGACGCGCGAGCAGCGACACCGTGCCCTTCACGGCGCTGGCGAGGATCTCGTGGCCCGCTTCGCCTCTGGACGCGAGTTCGAGCTCGGCTTCGAGCCGCACGCGCTGATCGGCGTGCGCGAGCAACGTGCCGAGTTCGATCGGCGACTTCGCGGTGAAGTCCGAGGCGAGCAGCTCGCGCGTCTCCGCGATCGCGGGCGACGCCGCCGCGTTCTTCGACTGCACGCGGTAGATGCGACCTTTGCCGGTCTTCTGCCAACCGAACGTCCAGTCGGTGACGTAGAGCGCGCCGTCCGGTCCGAAGTCGACGTCGGTCGCGCAGACGTTCCACACCGACTCCTTCACGTCGCCCTTCAACGCGAAGCCCGCGCCGCGCGGCTCGACGCCGAACGACAGCACGCCCGACGAACGCGGATCGCCTTCGAAGTCGACCAGGAAGAAGCGGTTCTTCCACGCGTCGTCGAGTCCGGTGCCCGGGTAGTACGTCAACCCCGACGGCCCGTGCGCGACGTTCGCGATCGGCGGAACGATGTAGGCGGCCTGACCGGCGAAGTGAGGCTTCCACAGCTCTTCGTCGTTCCACGGACCGCGCAGCCACGGCTCGGTGAGGTGTTGATAGTGGAAGCGCCAACCGGAGTCGCCGCCCTCGACGACGTAGACCCAACGCGCTTGATCGCCGCCGTCGGAGTTGTTGTCGCCGGTGAAGAGGTTGCCGAACTCGTCGAACGCGAGCTCTTGCGGATTGCGCAGGCCGGTCGCGTAGAGCTCGAGCCCGCTGCCGTCCAAGTTGCAGCGCAGCACCGCGCCGGTCGAACTCGAATCGATCACGCCGTTCGGCGTCTCGACGCGCAGACCGCGATCGCCGGACGAGAAGTAGAGCTTGCCGTCAGGCCCGACGCGCAGACCGTGGAGGTCGTGACCGAGGTACGCGACGTGGACGCCGTAGCCGGTCGAGAGCCGGTTCTTGACGTCGGCTCGTCCGTCGCCGTCGGCGTCGCGCAAGAGCCACAGATCCGGGATGTCGGTGAAGTAGACGTCGCCGCGGCGTTCGAGCAGACCCGCGCCGATCCCCGACGCCGGATCGAAGAAGTCGTCGGCGAAGACGGTCGCGGCGTCGGCCTTGCCGTCGTGATCGGTGTCGCGCAGCAACCGCACGCGGTCCGAATCCTTGGTGAACCACGAGAAGTCGTCGGCGTGCTTGCGGAACATCTCGACGCGATCGGCGACCGTGCGCGCGGCGAGCTCGTCGTCGAGCCAGTCCATGTGGTCGCGCATGTCGGTGACGCCCGCGTAGTGGCGGAACGTCTCCGCGACGTACACGTCGCCGTGGTTCGTCACGTAGAGGCAGACCGGGTTCGCGAGCAGCGGCTCGGCCGCCCACAGCGTCGCTTCGAGTCCGTCGGCGAGGTGGAGTTGGTCCACCGACTTGCGCGTCTCCTCGGTCGCTTCCTCGACGTGCGGAGCGTACGGAGTCGCGGGAGCTTGCAGCGGGAGAGCGAGTACCAGACCGACGAGCCCGATCAAGCGAGTTCCTCGCGCACGCGCAGGACGAGCTTCTTCGTCGCGAGGATGCCGTCGTGCTCCGAGAGCCGCGAGCCCTCGTACTCGAGCCCGAGGAAACTCCGGTAGCCGCCGTCGAGGACGATCTTCAGCATGCGGTGATAGTCGATCGCCGTCTCTTCGCCCTTCTCGTCGAAGTCGTACGACTTGGCGCTGACCGCGCGCGCGAACGGCATCATTTCGCCGACGCCTTTGTAGCGGTCGTAGTCGCGGCCCTCGGCGAGATGGAAGTTGCCGAAGTCGGGCAACGTGCCGACGCGCGGATGGGCGGCGAGCTTCATCACGCCCGCGAGCCACGCTCCGTCCGACGACGTGCCGCCGTGGTTCTCGACGATCACGTCGAGCTTGTACGCGTCGGCGTAGGTCGCGAGATGGTGGAGCGAATCGGCGACGCGCTTCGCCACTTCGTCGGGCGCGCCTTCGCCGTACGCGTTGACACGGATCGCCATGCAGCCGAGGAACGACGCCGCCGCGATCCAACGCAGGTGGTTCTCGATCGCCTGAGCGCGCGAACTCGCGTCCGCATCGCCGAGCGAGCCCTCGGCGTCGATCATGATCAAGCGGCTCTCGACGCCGTGGTCCTTGCAGCGCTTCTCGAGCTCGCGCAAGTACGCGAAGTCGGTCGCCTTGTCCTTGAAGAAGGTGTTGACGTACTCGACCGCGTGGATGTCGTACTCCTCGGCGGCGACGCGCGGGAAGTCGAGGTTCGTGAGCGTGCCGCCGAAGAGCGCGCGGTTCAGCGACCACTCCGCGAGCGAGATCCGGAACGGCGGCTCCGCTGCTTCACGCGCTGCCGCGCGAGGCGCGAACGCCGCCAGCGCCGCCGCGCAGGTCACCCAGCCCGTGAACTCGCGCCGACTCCACGCTTCCGGTCGGATCGAACCGCTCTCCATCGGTCGCCATTCGACCTACAAAGCGACGGCGAGTCCAGACGCGCGGAGAGCTACTCGGCCGGTTCGTCGCGGTCGGTGATCCGACCGCGGAAGCGTTCGAGGCGCGCGACCGCGCTGTCGTCGATGCGCCCGCTGCCGAAGCCGTCGGCCTTCCACTCGACGAGCGGCCGCCGCGCGCCGGTCGACGGATCGCCCGGGTCGTTCGGCAACGGCTCGGGCCGCGGCGCGGCGGGACGCGTCGGTTCCGCCGCCGGCGCGCCGGCGCCGCCGAACTGGAACTGCACGCCGCCGAAGCGTCCGCGGAAGTTGCCGAACGGGAACTGTCCGTGGCGCAGGCGCACCGCCCAGAGTTCACGGGCTCCCGCCCAACCGATGAACAGCGCGACGAGCATCAACGAGACCGCGAAGCTGGTGAAGCCGTGCGCCACCATCGTGTAGGCGCCGAACGCGAACATCGCGAACGCGATGACGCGTCCGACCGTCACCGCGATCTCGGTCGCGCGCACCCAGTCGCGGAACGCGCCGAGCACCGCGCGCAACACGCGGCCGCCGTCCATCGGGAACGCCGGGACGAGATTGAAGACGCCGAGCGCGAGGTTGTAGAAGACGAAGAGGCCGGTGAACGTGACGATCCAGTCGCTGCGCGCGAGCCAGTCGCGCCAGCCGGAGTCGAACCACGTCAGCAGGCTGCTCGCGCCGAAGATCAGTCCCGCCACCGTCGCGAGGACGAAGTTGACCGCCGGGCCGGCGATCGCGACCGCGGCCTCGACCTTCGGGATCTCCGGGATGTGATCCATCCGCGCCATGCCGCCGAGCGGCCAGAGCGTGATGTCGTAGACCTTGATGCCGAAACGCTTCGCGACCAGCGAGTGTCCGAGCTCGTGCAGCAACACGCACGTGAACGCCAGCGCGATGCCGAACACCGTCACGTACCACGGTTGATCCGGCGTGCCGGCCGCGAGCAGCACGACCATCGCGATGAACATCCAGTGCACGCGCACTTGGATGCCGAACAAGCGACCGATGTGGAAGGAGCCGAACACTCTGGGGCCGTTGGGGCGAAGATCTTGGTGGTGGCCGGCTGCGTCCACAAGGGGCCGCGCGCGATCCCGATACGTCGAGACGAGCGCTTCCTTGGCGACGCGCGCAGCGTACGACGTGTCGCGGCGCGTAACGCCCTACACTCACCCGGGTTGAACCCATGGCGATCGAACGCGCGCGACCGACGGTGATCGAGCTCGACCTCGACCGGCTCGCGCCGGGCGAGCCGCGGCCGTGGAGCGAGTTCCGGCGCGAGTTCGTCGACGCCGATCCGGAACTCGACGCGCTCGGCCGCGGCGGCGGCGAAGCGCTCGCGTTGGTCGAGCTGTGGCGCCGCGACGGTGCGGACGTGCCGTTCGTCCTCGCGGTCGGCGAAGGCGTGCGGCGCGGGCTGCAGACAGCGTCGCGCGCGACCGTGCTCTCGCGTTCGCCGCTCTCCGGGCTCGTCGCCGACGGCCAGGTCGGCAGCGACCTCGCGCGCCGGCTCGCGAGCCTCGCGGATGCGTTCGTGCTCGGCGGTCGCGCGGGGGCGAACGTGTTGGTGCTCGACGGGCACGGTGCGCGAGTCGAGGAACACCGCGATCTCGCCGGGCTCGAGCCGCGCGCCGTCCACGCCGCGTTGCAGGCGCGGCTCGGGCTCTGCGCCACGCTCTCGATCGGCGTCGCCGGCGAACGCGGCGCAGCGATCGCGAACCTCGCCGCGTGTTCGTCGGGAGCGGGCGCGACGAGCGTCGCGCATTACGTCGGACGCGGCGGCCTCGGCGCGGTGCTCGGCGCGCGCGGACTCAAGGCGATCGCCGTCGCCGCACCCGCGGTCGAGACCGTCGCCGACCTCGAGCTCGTGCGGCTGTTGCTCGCGTCGCCTCGGCTCGCGGCGCGCGCGGAGGGCGGCACGTTCGAGCTCGCGGAGTCGCTCGCGGCGCGCGGCGAACTCTTCGCGCGCGGCGGGAGCTCGCCGGTGACGCGCGAGGAAGCTCGGCGCTTCACGAGCTCGATCGAAGCCGCGTCGCGCGCGGCCCACGGTTGTCGCGGTTGCCCGACGCCGTGCGGCGTCGTGCTCGAAGGCGCGTTCGGCGAACGGCGCGGCGCGCGGTTCTCGGGCGGCCACGCGCTCGGCTTCCAGCTCGGGCTCGAGCGCGGCGAGGATGCGCTCGCGTTGCTCGCCGCGTGCGATCGGATCGGCGTCGACGCGAAGGAACTCGGCGCGGCGCTCGCGCTCGCGGCGCAGGCGCGCGAACTCGGACGGCTCGACGAAGCACCGGCGTTCGGCGCGCGCGACGCGTTGCTCGGCTGCGTCGAGGACGTCGTCGCCTCGCGCGGACTTGGGAGTCGGCTCGCACGCGGCGCGGCGGCGTTCGCGCGCGAGCTCGGCCTCGTCGCGACGACGGCGCGCGGCCAAGCTGTGCGCCGCGAACGCAGCCTCGCTTCGTTGCTCGGCCAATGCGTGTCGGCGCGCGGCCCGGATCCGATGCGCACGTTCTCGTTCCTCGCGGGCGACGCGGGTGCGCGGCGACGTTTGCTCGAGCTCGTCGCTCCGCTCGCGCTTCCGCCGGGCGCCGAAGATCCGGACTCGAGCGTCGGCAAAGGGCGCCTCGTGTGGTGGCACGAGAACCTCGCCGCGGCCCTCGACGCGACCGGTTTCTGCGCGTTCTCGGCCGGCGCGCTGCTGCTCGACGGAACGGCGACGCTCGACGAACTCGCGACGACGATCGCGCCGCGTGCGTGGCTCGAGCATCAAACGTCGTCGCCGGGTTGGGCGTTGCTCGACGGCGGCGATCGGATGCTCGCGCTCGTGCGCGCGCTCGAAACTCGTTGGGGCGCCGACGTCGACGTCGATCGTCCGGCGTGGGCGCGCGAGCGACTCGAGCTGCCCGGGATGCTCGACGAATACCGTGAGCTGCGCGGACGTGTTTCGTCGCCTCCGTTCGGCGGCGAGCCCGCGTTCGTCCGCGCCGAGCGCTGGAGCCGTGAGAGCGAGCCGATCGCCGTCGCGCGCACGGCCCGCGCCACGCGTCTCGGCCGGGTTCACGTCCGCTCGGGCGGCAGGCTCGCCGCGAGCTATGGAACGGAGTGCGAGGTCGAACTCGACCTGCCGAGCGACGTCCTCGCCGTGCTCGGGATCCTCCAAGCGTCGCGGCCGGACGGTCCCGAGCTCTGTGTCGGCGCCGAACCGGTGCCCGCGGTCTACCGCGACGGCCGCAGGCTCGAACCGAACAGCGAAGTGCGCGCCGGCGATCGGCTCGATCTCGTGCTCGCGATCAGCGGCGGATAGCCGGCTTGAGGCGCGCGGCTTCGCGACCCGAAAAGGGTTTCGCCGCGACCCCGCGCTATCCTGACGACGCCTCCACCGAACGAAGCCCACGCGACGTGACCTCGATCCTGATCGTCAAGACCGGTGCCCTCGGCGACGTGTTGCGCACCACGGCGATCCTGCCGGGACTCTGCGAGCGCTACGCCGATTGCCGCGTCACGTGGTTGACCGCGCCGAGCGCGGTCGACCTCTTGCGCTTGAACCGGCGCGTCGCGGAAGTCATCGCGCTCGACACGAAGTCGCCCGAGGAAGTCGAGCGCACGCTCGAACGTCTGAAGCTGACGACGTGGGATCGTTTGCTCTCGTTCGACGACGAGGAGCCGCTGTGCCGCCTCGCGTCCGCGTTGACGGCGAAACGCCTCTCGGGTGCGTTCCTCGACGGTTACGGGCGCCGCGCGTACACCGCGGACGTCGGGCCGTGGTTCGACATGGGTTTGCTCTCCGTGCACGGCAAGACGCGCGCGGATCGCTTGAAGGTCGAGAACCGGAAGAGCCATCCGGCGATCTTCGCGGAGATGCTCGGCATCGGCATCGGCAAGCCGACGCTCGAGATCGACGAGGCCGCGCGGCGATTCGGCGACGGCTTCGCGGCGCGCACCAAGTTGCTCGCGCGCGGCACGGTGATCGGGCTCAACACCGGTGCCGGCGGACGTTGGCATTCGAAGACGTTGACGGTCGAGAAGACGGCGGAGCTCGCGCGGCGTCTCGATCGCGAGTTGTCGGGCAAGGTCACGTTCCTCCTGCTCGGCGGGCCGGGTGAAGTCGAACGCAATCGCGCGATCGTCGAGGCTCTCGGTCAGTCGGTCAGCCTGGTCGATGGGGGCTGCGACAACGGGTTGCTCGAGTTCGCGGCCCTGGTGTCGAAGTGCGACCTGTTGGTGACCAGCGACTCGCTCGCCCTGCACGTCGCGCTCGCGCGCGAGGTCCGCACCGTCGTTTTCTTCGCACCGACGTCGGCGGCGGAGATCGAGCTCTACGGCCTCGGCGAGAAGGTGGTCAGCACCGCGCCGGACTATTGTTCCTACAAGCCCGACGCGGACGTGAGCTCGATCACCCCCGAACGGATCGCGGCGGCGGTGCTGCGGCAGCTCCCGAAGCGCGCGTAGACGGCTTTCGCCGGGACGGCGGCCGGTGTCGGTCCTTTCATGTTCGAAAGGCCGGATGAACAGCGCGTCGATTCACGCCCTCGATGCCCGGCAAGAGCTTCGTGAGGAATTCCGAGTCAGCCAGGATTTCTAGCTGGAGCGCAACGAGATCGACCGCGTCGAGTAGAGTGGAACCGGCTGCGCGAGGTCATCCTGAGCTTTGCGCGAGGCCTGTGCTCGTACGTTCCTCGTCCGCCAATCCAAGGGGATGACTAGGGTCGCCTACTCGCGGCGGCCGGTGTCCCTCAAGTCCAAAAGCACCCGTTCAAACACCATGCACGTCCACTTTCGTCGCCTCGCCTTCGGCTCGGCACTCGGTGTGATCGGCCTCGCCACGCAAGCGTCGGCGCAGGTCCTCATCAACACGCCGGGCCAAATCCCCTCGGGAAACCCCTTCAACAACTCCTTCACCGAGAGCGTCAACTTCGACGACGTCGACGGTGACGGTGACTTCGACGCCGCGTTCGCCGACGGCGGCGACTGTTGCAACGACCAGAACCGCATGTGGCGCAACAACGGTGGCGCGCAAGGCGGAACGGTCGGCTTCTTCACCGACACGACCTCGACGATGTTCCCTGTCGTCTCCGACGACAGCCGTGACGTCGAGTTCGTCGACATCGACAACGACGGTGACGCCGACCTCTACATCTCCAACACGTCGACCAACTCCAACCAGTCGAACCGTTGGTGGGTCAACATGGGCAATGCGCAGGGCGGCACGCTCGGCGTGTACACCGACCAGACGTCGACCCGGTGGGTCGGCCTCGGCGGTGCCGGCTCTTCGGTTGCGCCGAGTTTCGTCGTCGGCAGCGGAGGCTTCATCGACTGGTCGTGCTTCTGCGCGTTCGGCGACCTCGACAACGACGGCGACATGGACCTGGCCCACTCGACGTACGGCGGGACGTTTGCAGGCAACGTGCCCTCGCGCATGTTCCTGAATGACGGCAACGGTTTCTTCAGCGAATTCAACCCGAGCGGCTTCCAGCTGAGCGGACAGACGATCGCCAACGGCAACCCCGGCCTCTGGTGCGAAGGCACGATGTCCCAGTCGACCACCAACACCACGGGTACGTTCTGCGACATCGCCGACACCCCGCTCGGCATCGAGCTCGGCGACCTCGATGGCGACTTCGACCTCGACATCCTCCAAGGCGCGCGCAACGAACAGCCGCGTATCTTCACCAACCGTTTCCAGGAGAACGGCGGCACGCTGTCCTTCCGCGATACCGCGAACTCGAGCCTGCCCGCGGGCTGGTCGACCGGCGGCGGTCACTACGAGCAGGAGCTCGGTGACATGGACAACGACGGTGACCTCGACATCTACGGCCTCAACTGGCTGAACTTCACCGACGCCTACTACAAGAACAACGGCAGCGGTGTGTTCTCGGCTCCCGTCGCGCAGACCAGCTCGAGCAACGACGACAACGAGCCCGAGTGGATGGACTACGACAACGACGGCGACCTCGACTGCTTCATCGCCGCGTTCGCCAGCGTCAACCGCATGTACATCAACAGCGGCGCACCGAGCTACACGCTGTCGTTCGCGCCGGCCGGCACGGTCGTCCCGAGCAACGGCGAGCAATCGCTCGCGGCGGCCTCGGCCGACGTCGACAACGACGGCGACCAAGACATCATGACGGCCGAGGATGGCGGCGGTGCCAACAACTTCCTCAAGAACAGCACCAACACGATCGACACGCACGCGCCGCGCATCTTCAAGGTCGAAGCTGCTGCGTCGCGTCTGGTCGGTGCGAACCCGACGGTCATCCGCGCGCTGATCTACGACAACGAGTCGTTCTACATCACTGCGCAAGAGACCCACACGCTGAAGTACAGCGTCAACGCCGGCCCCTACACCTCGGTGCCGATGAAGTGGGCGGGTTCCAACGTGTTCCGCGGTGAGATCCCGGGCGCGACCTCGGGCGACATCTGCTACCACGTCGAGTCGAGCGACCGTTACGGCAACACGTCGAGCTCCTTCGACCGTTGCTTCACGGCCGGCGGCGCGGGTGGTGTCGCGGTGTACTGCACCGCGAAGGTCAACAGCAAGGGTTGCTACCCGCAGATCGGCTTCACCGGCACTCCGACCGCCGGCGCGCCGACTGGCTTCAACGTGCTCGCGACGAACGTGCTCAACAACAAGTCGGGCCTGTTCTTCTACTCGCTTGCCGGCCGTCAGGCGGCCGCCTTCCAAGGCGGACTGCTCTGCATCAAGCCGCCGACCAAGCGTACGGCTGTCCAGGGCTCGAACGGCAATCCTCCGCCGAACGACTGCTCGGGTCAGTACACGTTCGACTTCAACGCCTACATGTTCTCGGGTGTGAACCCGGCGCTGATCGCCGGCGTCAAGGTCGACGGCCAGTACTGGTCGCGCGACAACGGCATCGCCGCCCCGAACAACACGGGCCTGACCGAAGGCATCGAGTTCACGATCCAATAGCGCGAACTCGCTGACTTTGCTTTCGCGGCGGCGTCGCGCTCCTAGGAGCGCGGCGCCGCCGTCCTTTTCACGGACCGAGTCGCGAGCTCGGCCGTCGGCGCGCGCCGATCGCATAGACTGACAGGTCGCCGTGAACGCTCTGCGCTATCTGCCTTTCGCCGCGCGCGTCCTGAAGCGCTCCGGCCCGCCGCTGCACCTGACGCTGTTCGTCACCGGTCGCTGCAATGCGCGGTGCCGCCACTGCTTCCACTGGCGCGAGGTCGCCGCTGCGGTTCCCGGCCCGAGCGTCGAACAGGTCCAGCGCCTCGCCGACTCCGCCGCGCGCATGGGGCCGCTGCTGTGGGTGAGCTTCGGCGGCGGCGAGCCCTTCCTGCGCGCCGATGTCGCCGACCTCGCGCTCGCGTTCGGCCGCCACGGTCTGCGCCACCTCGCGATCCCGACCAACGGCTTGGTCGAGGACCGGATGCACGACGCGATCGAGCGCATCCTCGCCGAGAACCCCGACCTCTACCTGTCGGTGTCGGTGTCGTTCGACGGCCCCGAGGCGATCCACGATTCGATCCGCCAGGTGCCCGGCGGTCACGCGCGCTCGAAGGCGACCGTGCGGCGCTTGAAGGAGCAGCAGACGCGTCACGCGCGCCTCGGCGTCGGCATCCTGGTGACGCTGACGTCGGAGAACCAGCACATCCTCGCCGCGCACCTCGAGGAACTCGTCGACGAGCTGCACCCCGACAACGTGACGCTCAACCTCGCGCGCGGGACCGCGATGGAGACGCACCTCCTGGTCGTCGATCCCGATCGCTACCGCGAGCTCGTCGCGACCAAGACGCGCTTGGTGCGCGAACGTCGCTTGCCGTACTTCGACTTCCCGCTCGCCAAGCTCGCCGTCGCGCGCGACGAGCTGATGTACGAACGCGTCGAACGCCAAGCGCGCGGCGACGACAGCGGCTTCACGCCGTGCACCGCCGCGGAACTCTCCGCGGTGATCTTCGAGAGCGGCGCGGTGCATCCGTGCGAGATCCTCGGGCGCGAGATCGGCAACCTGAACGACGTCGAGTGGGACCTCGAGCGTCTGTGGCAGTCGAAGGCCGCCGTCGACCTGCGGCGCGAGATCGTCTCCACGCGCTGCAAGTGCACGTGGGAGTGCGCGCAGGCGGACAACGTGCTCTTCGATCCGAAGAACTGGCCGCGTTTGATCGCGAAGAGCGTGGGGCGATGACGCGCGGCGTGCTTGGCGTCCTCGTGCCGTGCCGCGACGAGGCCGCCGTCGTCGAGCGCAAGCTCGCCAACCTCGCGCGCCTCGACTGGCCCGCGTCGCCCGCCGTGCAGCGTGTGGTCGTGATCGACGACGGCTCGCGCGACGGGACCGCGGAACTCGCGCGGCGTGCAGCGGCGCGACTTTTCGCCGAGCGCTCGGACGTCGAGGTGCGCGTCGTTGCGAACACGCTCTCCCCCGGCAAAGCCGGCGCGATCGCGAGCGGCCTCGCGGAACTCGGGTCCGATGTCGAGCTCGTCGTGCTGACCGACGCGGACGTGATCTGCGAACGCGGCGCGTTGGTCGCGCTCGCGGCGGCGTTCGAGCGCGAGCCTCGGCTCGCGCTGGCGTGCGGCGCGCAGCGCTTCGTGCGCGAGCTCGCGGCCGACGGCGCTGCGCCCGACGCGCGCGCGGCGGTCGACGACGGCGGGACGTACGACCGTTGGACGGCGCTCGTGCGCGCGCTCGAATCGAAGAGCGGACGCCTCCTCAGCGTTCACGGTCAGTTGCTCGCGTGGCGTCGCGCGCTCGAGCTGCGCCCGACGCCCGGCCTCGCCGCGGACGACATCGACCTGCGCATGCAGGCACTGCGGCCCGGCGCGCGGATCGAACTCGTTCCCTCCGCGCGGTTCCTCGAGGTCAAGGCTCCCGCGGGCGAAGCGCGCAGAGCGCAAGAGCTCCGCCGCGCGCGCGCGTACGTGCAATGCGTCGGCGATCCGCGCGTGGTCGAGCGCGCGACACGGGCCGGGCTCGTCGATCGTCTGCACTTCGCGTGCTATCGCCGGCTGCCGCTCGCGGCACCGTGGTTGGTCGCGTTCGGCCTCGTGCTCGCGCCGCTCGCGGCGTACTCGTTCGGCGGACCGCGCGTCGCGGCCGCGGTCGCGGTCCTCCTGCTCGCGTTTCTCGCGAGCCCGGTCGGCCGCCGCCTCGCGAAACTCCTCGCGGTGATCGTGCGCGCGTCGCGCGCGGAACGCCGGGAGTCGCTCTCCGACGCGTGGCGCACCGCGCGCCGTTGAGCGCGGCGCCGCGACGCGGCATCCTCTCGCACGTGTCGAAGAAGCTCGAGAGCGCGCTGCTGGCCCTGATCGTCGCGTTGGCGTTCGGCGTACGCTGGACCGTGGTGGCGCAGTACGAGCGCTCGCACCCGCTCGCCGATCGGCCGGTGATCGACGAGCAGAGCTACGACCGTTGGGCGCGCGAGATCGCGTCGGGCGAGTGGCTCGGCCGCGACATCTTCTTCCAGGAGCCCGGGTATCCGTACGCGCTCGGGGCGTTGTACGCCGCGGTCGGCGGCGATCCGACGCACCAGCGCGAGTGCGCTCGTCGCGCGCAGGTCGTGCTCGGCGCGTTGACGACGCTGCTGGTCGCGGGCTTGGCGCGCAGGCTCTTCGGCCCGGGCGCCGGACTCTGCGCCGCGGCGCTCTTCGCGTTGCACCGAGCGGCGGTGTGGTTCCCGGTGTTGCTGTTGAAGGAGAACGTGTTCCTGCCGTTGTTCGTCGGCTTCGCGTGGACGCTCGCGAGCGCGAGCGACTCGAAGCGACCCGCGACGTGGTGGAGCGTCGGTGCGCTCGCGGCGTTCGGCGCGCTGTTGCGCGGCAACATGCTCGTGTTGATCCCGTGCTTCGTCGCGTGGCCGGTGGTCGTCGAGTTCTGCACCGAGCGCGCGTGGCGCCGCGGTGTGGTCGGCGCGCTCTTGGTCGGCGTCGGCGCGGCGTGCGTGCTGCTGCCGGTCGCGCGGCGCAACCAAGTCGTCGGCGGACGCTTCGTGCTGACCACCAGCGGCGCGGGGACCAACTTCTACGGCGGCAACAACCTCGACAACCCGTACGGCGTCGCGAAGGAATTCGATTGGGTGCGCGGCATCCCGAAGTACGAAGCGGCCGATTGGCGCCACGAGGCGGAGCGCCGGAGCGGACGTGCGCTCGACGCGGCCGAGACGAGTTCGTTCTGGGCGAGCGAGACGCTGCGCTCGATGGCCGCGCAGCCCGCGTTCCATCTGCGGGCGTTGTGGCGCAAGTTCAGGCTCGCGCTCGGTACGTACGAAGTACCGGACAACCACTTCCTCGAGTGGGATGCGGCGTGGGTGCCGTTGCTGCGCGCGCCGCTGCTCGGTTTCGGACTCGTCGGAACGTTGGGCGTCGGAGGAATGCTCGCCGCTGCGTGGTTGCGGCGACGCGCGAGCCCGTGGTCGTCGCTCGCGCTGTTCGCGCTCTACCTCGGCACGATCGTGTTGACGGTGATGAGCGAGCGCGCGCGGCTGGTGCTCGTGCCGCTGCTCGCGGTCTTCGCGGGCGGTTGGCTCGTCCACGTCTTCACGCGCGACGCGGTGCGACGCGGCCTCGTGTTCGCGTGCGTGTTGGTCGCCGCGCCGCTCGTGCTGGTGCCGACGTTCGACTCGGGCGCGCGTCAGCGCGACCTCGACGAGCGCGACTACAACCTCGCGACGATCCTGATCTCCGACGGCGGCGATCTGGTGCGCGCGCGTTCGCTCGGCGAGGCGCTCGCCGTGCGCTATCCCGGCACGCCGCGCGCGGCGTTGCTGCTCGCCGACATCGAGTGGCGCCTCGCGCGGCGCGTGCTGGACGAACCGAAGTCCGCGGCGGCCGACGCGGCGCGCGCGCGAACGGAACTCGACCGCATCGTCGCGTCGCTCGACGCCGTCGAAGCGCGCGCCGATCCCCAAGAGCGCTTCCGTCTGACCAAGTTGCGCGGCGCGATCCGTCAATTCCAAGGCGACTTCGCCGCCGCCGAGCGCGACTACCGCGTCGCGCGCGACTTCGATCCCGAGGATCCCGACGTCGCACGGCGTCTCGCCGTCTCGCTCGCGAATCGCGCGATGGGGGACGCGGACGCGACGCGTCGACGCGCCGGGCTGGTCGAGGCCGCGGGGCTGCTCGAGGCGTTGGCGACGCGCACGCCGGACGACGAGGAACTCGTGCGGCTCGCGCGCGAGGTCCGCGCCGCGGCTCAGCGATAGAGGCCGGGCTCGACCGTCACCGACAGCTCGCGCATGCCGACGTTGATCCAGCTCGCGCGTTCCGCGGGAGCCGGCCGATCGGCGTGCAGCGCCTTCTCGATCTCCGCGCGCACCTTCTCGAACGGCGTCACGACTTCGCTCTCGAGGCGGAAGATCGCGAACGTCTCCGGGGTCTCGAGCGGTTCGGTGATCTGGCCGACGGAGAGAGCGCGCACCGTGGTCGCGAGTTCGAACGACCAACGCCCGTCGCGCCAACCGCCCGGGAACGCGCCGCCGGTCGCCTTGGTCTCGACGTCGTCGCTCTCGGCCGCCGCCAGCTTCGCGAAGTCCTCGCCGGCCAACGCGCGGCGGCGCAACGCGAGCAGCTTCTCGCGCACCTCGGCACGCTTCGCGCGTACGAGTTCGTCGTAGCGCTCGCGCGGCACCTCTTCATGGAACACCGGCAGGTCGAAGCGCTTCGCGAGCATGCGCACCTCGACCTTGCGTCCGTCCTTGCCGTAGCGCGCTTCCCACGCGCGCCGCAGGTCGGCTTCGGTCGGCACGCGCTCCTTCGCGAGCGTGAGGTCGCCGAGCAGATCGATCCGCGCCTTGACGCGTTGTTCGCGTTGGTAGCTCTCCTCGGTCCGGCCTTGGCGCTTGAGTTCCTGCAACCACTTCTCGCGGTTGCCGAGGTACAGGTCGCGAATGCGTTGCTCGAGGTCCGCGTCGACGCGCGACTGGATCTGCGCGTCGTCGACGACGACGCCGGCGCGGCGCGCCTTCTCGGCGACCCACCACTGCTCGAGGAACGAGGCCTCCATGCTCTCGGCGCGCGAGGGCATCGCGTACGCGATGAACTCCGCGCGCGTCACCGGGGCGCCGCCGACGCGGAACACGATGTCGTTCGGCGAGCGCTCGCGGGTGTTCCACAGCGCGGGCTCTAGCGTCACCGCCGCGTCGATCTGCAGCGAGCTCGCGTACGCCGCGACTTCGTCGGTCGACGGCCGCGTACGCGCGATGATCGCCTTGAGCTCGTCGCGCACCTCGTCGATGCGCGTGACGACGACGCGGCGCGCGCGCACGACGAACCAATCGCCGACCGCGAAGATCGGCTCCGAGATCGCGCCTTCCTGGAGCGCGGCGAGCGCGTCGAGCGCGGCGTCGGGCCAGAAGCGCGGTTCGAAGAAGCCTTCGACGCGGCCGCCCGCGCCGCGCGTCTTCGCGTCGTCGGAGTTCTTGCGCGCGAGCTCGGCGAAATCGGCGCCCGCGTGCGCTTGGTCGGCGAGCGCTTTCGCGCGCTCGAAGCCGGCGCGGCGCGCCAGTTCCTCGAGACGCAGCCGTTCGACGTTGTCGACGCCTTCCGCGATCTGCGCGACGACGTCGATGCGAATCACGTCGAGCTCGAGCCGGCGCCCGCCGCGCCCGTACCGCAGCTCGAACGCGCGCTCCAACGCGAGCGGATCGTCCTTGCGTTTGTCGCCGACCATGCGCTGCACGAAGAGCTCCTCGCGGATCTGCAGACGGCGCATCGCGCGGTAACCGGCCTCGGTGCGATCGGATTGATCGAGCTCGGCGAGCCAATCGCCGCGGCTGCCGCTGAACGCGCCCTCGATCCGCTCGGCGAGTTCCGCGTCGAGGGCGGCTTCGACTTCCGCCTGCGTGATCCGCACGCCCGCTTGCTCTGCGACCTGCGCGAGGCCGCGCGCGCGCGCGAAGTCCTGCGCGATGTACTCGCCGCGCCAGAGCAACGCCCAGTTCGCGAACTCGTCGCGCGTCACGGTCGACGTCTGGTCGCCCCACTTGATGCGCAGGGCGATTTCGTCGGAGCCCGCGGCGCGAGCGAAAGCGCCGAACGCGAACCACGCCCCGCAGACGACGAGCAAACGAGTGAAACGGCTTTCGAGCATGGGCATCGCGTCAGGCTTCGGCGAATTGGAGGGTGTGGAGGCGAGCGTAGATCCCGCGTTGCCGCAGGAGCTCCTGATGGCGACCGCGTTCGCGGATGCGCCCGCGGTGCATCACCAGGATCTGATCGGCGCGGCGCACGGTCGACAGCCGGTGGGCGATCACGAGAGCACTACGCTCGGAGAGCAGGCTCTGTTGGGCTTCTTCGATGCGCGCTTCGGTCGTCGAGTCGACGCTGGCGGTCGCTTCGTCGAGGATGACGAGCTCCGGCCTTCCGGCGAGCGCGCGCGCGATCGCGAGCAACTGGCGTTCGCCGGTCGAGAGCGTCGCGCCGCGTTCGGCGACGGGCGAGTCGAGGCCGCCGCTCAACGACGCGACGACGCGCTCGGCGCGCGACGCTTCGAGCGCCTCGGCGAGCACTTCGTCGTCGATCTCGTCGCGGCCCATCACGAGATTCTCGCGCACGGTGCCCGCGAAGAGGAAGTCTTCCTGCAACACGAGTCCGAATCGTCGGCGGAGGACGCCGAGGTCCCACTCGCGCAGATCGATGCCGTCGACGGTGATCCGTCCGCTCGTCGGCTCGTAGAAACGCAGCAGCAGGTTGACCAACGTCGACTTCCCGGCTCCGGTCGCGCCGACGACGGCGACCGTCGCGCCGGGCGGGATCTCGAACGTGACGTCGGAGAGGACCTCGACGCCTTCGACGTAGGAGAAGCTGACGTTCTCGAAGCGCACGTGGCCGCGAAACGGTTCCGGCGGCGCCGCGTTCGCGCGAGCGACGTTCGGCGCGCTCGGGAGCAACGTCGGCTTGGTGTCGATCACGCCGAAGACGCGCTCCGCCGACGCGAACGCGGACTGCAGGACGTTGTAGCGTTCGCCGAGTTCCTGGAGCGGGTTGGTCAGCAGCTTGACGTAGAACCAGAACTGCAGGAAGAGTCCGTAGGACATGCGTTGCCCCAGGATCTCGATGCCGCCGGTCCACACGGTCGCGCCTTGGATCGCGTTGACGACGAAGTCGAGCGCGGGCAGCGCGAGCGCGAACAGGAAGATCGTGCGCATGTTCGCTTCGAGGTAGCGCGCGAGCAGCGACGCGAAGCGCCCCGACACGCGCTCCTCGCGGCGGAAGACTTGCACGACGCGGATCCCCGACAGCACTTCCTGCAAGTAGCCGTTGGTGCGCGCGAGCCGAGCGCGGACGAGACGGTGCGCGTCGCGCGCGCCGCCGCGGAAGAAGAGGCTGACGCCGATCAACACCGGCAGCGAGATGCTGACCAGCAGCGCGAGCTTCCAATGGAGGAAGAAGAGGATCGCGACCGCGACCACGACCTTGACCACGTCGAACGCGAGCGTGCACAAGCCCGTGGTCACCATCTCGCTCAGGTTCTCGACGTCGCTGGTGACGCGCGTCACGAGTTGTCCGGTCGGGCGCTTGTCGAACCACGCGAGGTCGAGCGACTGGATGTGACGGAAGAGCCGCGCGCGCAGATCGGCGATCACCGCTTGCCCGGTGCGCGTGATGTGCGCGACCTCGAGGTAGCGGAAGATCAACGTCGCGAGCGCGCAACCGACGTAGAGGCTCGCCCAGATCCAGAGTTCGCGCACGAAGCCCTTCGACTCGAACGCATCGGCGTGGCGCTCGCGCAGTGCGAGCGCTTGCGTCACCGGCCCGTCGATCGCACCGCGCAGGATCCACGGACCCGCGAGCTCGAGCAGGAAGAGCCCGAGCAACACCGCGTACGCGCCGACGAAGAGCCGCGCGTGCGGCCGTGCTTCGGCGATCAGCCGCTTGAAGAGCGAACCGTCGAACGACTTCGGCACCGGGATCTCGTCCAGGTGGTCCTCGGGCTCGACCGTCGGTTTGCGCCAGGCGGTCACAGTTCGGCGAGCTCCTCTTGCGCCTGTTGGCGCGCCCACGTCGAGGAGTACCAACCGTCGCGCGCGACGAGTTCGTCGTGCGTGCCGATCGCTTGGATGCGTCCGCCGTCGAGCACGACGATGCGATCCGCGTGGCGCACGGTCGACAAGCGGTGCGCCGAGAGGATCACCGTGCGGCCGCGGCCGGCGCTCTTCAGGTGGCGCACGAGCGCGGTCTCGGTCTCGGTGTCGACCGCGGAGAGCGAGTCGTCGAGGATCAACACCGTCGGATCCTTCGCGAGAGCGCGCGCGATGCACGTGCGCTGACGCTGGCCGCCCGACAACGTCACGCCTCGCTCGCCGATCGTCTGGTCGTAGCCGTTCGGGAAGCGCGCGACCTCGTCGGTCATGCACGCGAGTTCGGCGAGGCGCGCGAGCTCCGCGTCGTCGAGCGGCCGTTCAGAGCCGAAGCCGACGTTCTCGCGCCACGTCGCGCTGAAGAGGAAGCTGTCCTGTGGGACGTAACCGACCGCGCCGCGCAACGTGGCGAGGCGCAGTTCCTTCACCGGCACGCCGTCGAGTTCGAGGCGACCGTCCGCGTCGTAGAGACGCGCGAAGAGGTTGAGCAACGTGCTCTTGCCCGAGCCGGTCGCGCCGACGATGCCGACGACTTCACCGGGCCGCACTTCGAACGTGATGCGCTCGAGCGTCGGCCGCGCCGCGCCGGGGTACGTGAACGCGACATCGGTGAGTCGGAAGTGGCCGCGCACGTTCGCGAGTTCGCGCGGCGCCGCCGGATCGTCGATCTCGAGCGGCGCGTCGAGCAACTCCTGGACGCGTTGCGCGCTGACCTTCGCCCGCGGGAACACGCCCGCCAACCAACCGACCGCGATGATCGGCCAGAAGACCTTGAACGTCAGGTCGACGAACTTGAAGAGGTCGCCGGCCTCGAAGCCGCGATCGATCATCGACCAACCGCCGATCAGCAGGATCGGCAGGTAGGTGAAGTCCTTCGAGCCCCAGGTGATCGCGCTGGAGAAGCCGCGGGCCTTCGCGAGCTCGACTTGATGCCGGTACGTCTCACGCGAAGCGGCGTCGAACTTCGCGGTCTGTTGCTCCTCGCGCGCGTAGCCCTTGACGATGCGGATCCCGGCGAACGTCTCTTGCGCGCGCTGGCTGATGTCGGAGATCGACTCCTGCACCGCGAGCGAGTGCTTCTGCAAACGCGGCGAGAGCAACCACATGCCGCAGCCCATCACGAGCAACGGCACGACGACCGCCGACGCGAGCGGCGCGTTGAGCGTGACCATCGTGCCGATCGCGAGCGGCAACATGCACATCGCGCCGAGCGTGTACATCAAGCCCGGCCCGAGGAACATGCGGATGTTCTCGACGTCGGACGTGATGCGGCTGACGAGATCGCCTGAGCGATTCTTGTGGTGGAACGAGAGCGGCAGTGCGAGCAGCTTGTCGAACAACGCCTGCTTCAAATCGTTCTCGACGTAACGCGACACGCCGACGATCCACCAACGTTGGTAGAAGCGGAACACGCCGCGCACGAACGCGACGCCGAGCATCAGGAAGAAGAGCCCCTTCAAGAAGTCGGCGTTCGACGCGGTGCGCAAGTCGTCGAGCGCGTCGCCGACCAGGATCGTCAACCACAGATCCGCCGCGCTGGAGATCGGGATGCAGAGGAGCCCGAGCGCGAGCGTGCGCTTGTAGAGCAGGAAGCGCCGGAACTGACGCGCGAGGTGCTTCACCGGCTCAGCGCTCGGAGGTGAGACCGCGCGCCACGCCGATCAAGTCGTCGAGTTCCCGGTCGAGGTCGTTCGCGCCGCGCCGCGCGGCTTCGGTCAGGCTCGGGAAGAGCTCGGAGCTGTACCCTGTCTCGAGGCCCGGCGCCCATAGGCGATTCTTGAACCACGTGCGACCGGGGAGCCCGGGCTCGAACGCGAAGCGCGCGTAGAAGTGCCGCGCCGCGTCGGCTTGCGGACGCGCGGCGAGTCCGTCGAACGCGACGGCCAAACGCTCCGCGCGTTCCGGCCCGAGCCACGCGACCTGCTTCTGTCCGCGCGCGGCGCCGGCGAGGGCTCGCGCCGCTTCGCTCGGATCGAAGATGCGCGCCGGTTCGTCCGCGGCCGCCCTGAGCAACTCGGCGAGGAACGTTCCCGCGAGTTCATGGCCTTTCCAACCCGGATCGAGGAAGCGATCGACCTGTCCGAAGTCGTCGAAGCGCGTGTGGTACTGGCCGCCGCTCGCGCCGCCGAAGCCGATGTCGACCACCGGCACCGAAAGATGGTGGAGGAATACCGCGAAGTCCGAGCCCGAGCCCGGAAAGCCCAACTCGGGCGTCGGGTTCTTCTCGGTCCACTGCTGCCAGAGATTGCGCGGCGTCGGCGCGCTCGGATCGTCGACGCGTTCGAGCGCGCGGTGCAGCAACTCGATGAGCCCCGGCGAGCCGTCGGCGCCGAACGTCGTGCCGCTGCAACCGGAGTCGGTGTTGATGTAGAGCCGCGCATGGCGCGCGAGTTCCTCGGCGTGACCTTCGCCGTACTCGGTGCTGCCGATCAAGCCGAACTCCTCGGCGTCCCACAGCGCGATGCGCACGGTTGCTGTCGGCTTCCAGCCGTTCTTCACGCGCGCTCCGAGATGTTGCGCGGCGCGGATCAACGTCACGACGCCCGAGCCGTCGTCGTTCATGCCGCGGACCCACGCGTCGCGGTGCGCGCCGGCGAGCACGAGTTCGTCGCCAACCCCTGAGAGCGTTGCGACGACGTTGACGATCGTGCGCAGCTCGCGCGGCGCGTCGAGCTCGAGCGCGACTTCCGCCGGGCCCGGCCCGAGCGGCGTCTTGCCGTCGGGGTCGAACGCGAGGTGCGCGCGCAACCAGTCCGCTTCGCGCGCGCCGATCGGCAGGCACGGGATCGTCGGCAACAACGCGTCGAGTTCGGCGCCGAGCACGCGCTTCTGACCAGCGCCCGGTCGCGCCGAAGCGAAGCCGGGCGTCGACGGATCGCCCGGCGTGCGCGCCATCGAGAGGATCGAGCCGCGTTGCGCGTCGCGGTCGGGCTTCCACGGTCCGTACGGCCAGACCTCGCCCTTGCCGGCGCCGTCGTCGTCGCTCGGAGTCCAGAGCAGCACCGCGATTGCGCCGTACTCGGCCGCGAGTTCCGGTTTCACGCCGCGGTACGCGTGGCCGTAGCGCGCGAGCACCACGCGACCCGTCACGTCGATGCCGGCGGCCTTCAAGCGCTCGAAGTCCGCGCGCAAGCCGTAGCCCGCGTCGACCACCGCGGCGCGCAACTTCGCGCTCTTCGCCCAACCGTTGTAAAGCGGCACGTCGCCGGTCGGACGCGCGTTGGGATCGAAGCGGTCGCCGCGTTGCATCGCGGGCGCGAGGACGCTCGCATCGTCGAAGAGCGCGACGCGGACCGAGCGCGGGTAGCTGAGCACGATCTCGCGCTCGTCGAGCTCGACCGTGAAGCCCGCGCGTTCCAACTCGCGCGCGGCCCAGACCGCGCCGACGCGCGAACCCGAAGTGCCGGCGAGGCGCGTGAAGCCCGAAAGTTCGCGCGCGAGCGCCCGGGTCGGGGCTTCGCTCGCGTCGTCGCCGAACGTCGCCGCCGCCAAGAGGAGAGAGAGGAGCATCGAAGCCCCACAGGATAGGGCACCGGAGGACGCACGGGAATGCCGCGTCGCCGCGGCGCGCGTTCGCTCGGCGCGCGGGCCCTTACCGAAGCGTTGCGGCGTCGCCGTCGCGCCGTGCGAACTCGCCGCTGCACAATCGCGTGCGAGGCCTAGCGCGGATGAACGACTCGAAGGACGACGTCGACAGCTCGCGCCGCGCGTTGCTCGCCGCCGGAGCTTCCGCGGTCGGGCTCGGGCTCTTCGCGAGCGGTGCGTCGGCTTGCGCGGACGCGCGCGCGCCCGAGCGTTCGACCGACGCGCTCGACGAAGCCTACGAGCGCATCGCCGCGCGTTTTCCCGACGCGAAGGTCCACACGTCGAACCACGCGCCGATGGTCGCGGAGGTGTTGTGCACGTTGGGTCACGGCGAGCGCGTCGCCGGCTGGCTCGACGCGAATTTGCAGGCGCACGAGCCGTGGACCGGAACTCCGACGCGGATCGAGCCCGACGCGTGGCGCGCCGCGCTCGGCGACCCCGCGCGTCTCGCGGATTGGCGCGCGTTCTTCGAGAACGAGCTCGCGGAGAGTCCCTGGCGCGACGTGCTCGCGCGTTGGCTGCCGCGGCTCGTGCCTGGCCTCGCCGGCGCCGCGACGCACGGTGTGATCCGGACGGCGCACGTCGCGCGAGCGCTCGGCGTCCGCGCGACTCCGAGCCGGCTGCGCGAACTCGCGTGCGGCCTCGCGTACTGGGCCGCGACGTACCAAGCGTTGCCGTGGGACCGATCGAAGGCGCCGGAGGTGAACGTCGCCGCGGCGCTCGCGAAGCTCGAGACGCGCCGGCCGAAACGCGAACCGCCGAGCGGCAACCTCGTCGCCGGACTCGCTTCGCTCTCCGACACGCCGTCGTTCGCCGGCGTCGCGGGCCGGATCGAGCCGAGCGACGCGCTTGCGACGCTCGCGCAGATGAGCTCCGCATTCGCGCGGCTCTACCTGCGCAACCCGGATCGCCGCATCGCGTTCGTGCATTCGATCACCGCGCCGAGCGCGTTGCGCTTGCTCGCGCCGTACCTCGACGCCGACGGTCTACGCCTCGGCGTGCGTTACGCGTGGCAAGCGGCGGCCGGTTTGTACGTGGTCTACGGCGATCCGAACGCGGCTCTCCCGCCCGAGCGCACGCCGCTCGCGAAGGACGAACTCGTCGCGCGCGCGGTCGCCGGCGGCGGCACGCACGGCATCAAGGGAACCGAGGCTTCTTTGCGTGAACGCGCGTACACGGGCGACGACGCGCTGTTGCTCGTCGCGGAAGACGCGGTCGCGGCTGGCCTGTAAGCCGTTCCCTCGCCGGACTGTCGCTCCCGGGCTTCGCCGCTACCCTGGTGCGCCGCCATGCCGACGCCGATCCTCTTCGACGCCGTGATCTTCGATCTCGACGGCACGCTCGCGGCGACCGGCGGATTCTGGGTCGCGGCGGCGCGAGCCGGCGCGCGGCGCGCGTTCGAGGAACTCGGACTCGCGCGCGAAATCCCCGGCGCCGAGGCGTGGCTCTCGATGGTCGGGTTCCCGCTCACGGTCGGCTTCGCACGCGTCTTTCCGGATCTCGACGCGGCGCAGCGCGCGTTGGTGATGGCGCGTTGCGTCGAAGAGGAAGAACGCGCGGTCCGCGGCGGCCAAGCGGCGTTGATGCCCGGCGCGCGCGACGTGCTGGTCGAGTTGCGCAAGCGCGGCTTGAAGCTCGGCATCGCGAGCAATTGCGCCGAGGGCTACTTGCGGCGCATGCAGGAAGAGCTCGGCCTCGGTGAACTCGTCGACGCCGCGCGCTGCCTCGACTCGCCGCGCGTGCACACGAAGAGCGACATGGTGCGCGATCTCCTCGAGACGTTCGGCACGCGCTCCGCGGTGATGGTCGGCGATCGTTCGCCCGACTCCGAAGCCGCGCACGCGAACGGGATGCCGCACGTGCACCTCGCGCAGGGTCTCGCCACGAAGGACGAAGCGATCGAGTTCGAGGCGCAGATCGACGATCTGCCGGCGCTGGTGCCGTTGCTCGAACGGCGCGCGCGGTGGATCGAGTCGTTGCTCGTCCGCGCGCGTGTGCTCGATGCGACCGCGCGGCGACTCGCGTGTCGCACGCTCGGCATCACCGGTCGTTCGGCGGCGGGCAAGAGTTTGTTCGCGCGCGACGTTCGACGTCTGCTCATCGCGCGCGGCATTCCCTGCGCGGTCGTCGACTTCGACGACTTCCTGCGCGCGCCGACTCTCGAAGGCGACGGCGCCGTGCTCGAGCACGTGCAGGCCGCGTTCGACCTCGACGGCCTGATCGACAACGTGATCCAACCGCATCGCCGTGGCGAACCGGTCGCGACGAAATCCGGCGCGGCGACGGGGGACGGGTTGCTCGTCGTCCAGGGGCTCTTCCTGATGCACCCGCGGCTGCGCGCGGCCCTCGAGCGCGTGATCGTCCTCGAGGCGGACGAAGGCCTGCTGCTGCGCCGCCTCGCCGCCCGCGAGGCCGATCCCGAGCGTCTGATGCGCGTGCGCCGGACCTACCTGCCGTTCCAGCGCGCGTTCGACGACGCCTTTCCTCCCGCGGCCCGCGCCGACCTCGTCGCCCCGGCGTCGAACGCCCTCGGCGAGGCTCCGGCCGGTTGAGTCGGCTGCGACAAGCGGGTATAACACCGAGCTCGCGATCGTCCGCCCGGCGGGCGTTTGCTCAGTCTCTTCGGCTGCGCCCGAGAGCCGCTTTCCCAACCCACTCTCGATCACTCGATGGAACTCACCCTCCCGCAGCGACTCCAGAAGTCGGTCTCAGGTTCCTTCCACAAGACGGCGTTGCTGCAGAAGCGCGTGCGCGAGCTGATCCGCGGCGCCGCGCCGCTGATCGAGACCCGTGAGCGCAACCCGATCAAGGTCGCCTTCCTCGAGATGGAGCGCGGTCTGATCGAGCTCATCCCCGACGAAGAGCAGAACACGCCGCCGCCGACGCTCTGATCGGTCGCGGTCTCCGCGAGCACTCGTTCGTCACGCTCCGCTGTGGACTCCGGTCTCGCCGCGCGCGAGCATCGCACCATGGCCGAGCTCTCCGGCGCGAGTCCTCCGGAACGGATCGAAGACCGACTCGCGCGTCGTGGCGGGGCCGTCGAACTCCTGCGCGTGCCCGCTGCGTTGTTCGGTGTCGCCTCGCGCGCACGCGGAGCGCTCTACGATCTCGGGCTCTTGCCCAGCGCCCGGCTCGACGCGACGGTGCTCAGCGTCGGCAATCTGACCGCCGGAGGGACCGGCAAGACGCCGATGGTCGCGTGGCTCGTGCGTGAACTCGAACGCCGCGGTCGGCGCGCCGGAGTTCTTTCGCGCGGCTACGGCGCGAAGGTCGGCGACGCGAACGACGAGGCGGCGTTGCTCGCGGAACTGGTGCCCGGTGTCGCCCACGTCTGCGATCCCGATCGCGTGCGCGGCGGGCAGAAGCTGGTCGACGGCGGCGTCGACGTGATCGTGCTCGACGACGGCTTCCAACATCGACGACTCGCGCGCGACCTCGATCTCGTGTTGGTCGACGCGACGCGGCCGTGGGGGCTCGAAGCGAAGGACGGCGCGCCGGTGCGCGCGTTCCTGCCGCGCGGGTTGTTGCGCGAACCGCCGAGCGCGTTGTCGCGGGCCGATGCGCTGGTGCTGACGCGCGTGGATCAGACGGACGGCGCCGCGCTCGCCGAGACCAAGCGCGAACTCGAGCGTTGGGCGCCCGGCAAGGCGTTGATCGAGAGCGTGCACCGTCCGCGCGCGTGGCTCGCGCCGGATGGTTCGAGGCAGCCGCTCGATGCGTT
The DNA here is from genome assembly GCA_021413885.1 of Planctomycetota bacterium. GTDB lineage: Bacteria > Planctomycetota > UBA1135 > UBA1135 > JACRIN01. The sequence continues at coordinate 86,444 of JAIOPM010000037.1, read as the reverse complement.
GTGCGGCGAACACGCGACGCTGATCTCCGGCATCGCGCACCCGACGGCGTTCGAGCGCAGCGTGCGTTCGCTCGGGGCCATCGTCGACGCGCACCGACGTCTGCCCGATCACCACGCGTGGTCGTCGAGCGATCTCGAAGGTCTCGGTTCCGCGCCGCGCGTGATCACGACCGCGAAGGACGCGGTCAAGTTGCGGCCGCTCGGCGCGCAGGTGTGGGTGCTCTCGATCGAGCTCGAGTTCGTCGCGGGCGAGCAGGTGCTCGACGCGCTGCTCGATGCATTGCCTGCGACGCGTTCGGAGACCGTGCGACGTGCGCTGCACGAGGGGCTGCATGGCTGAGAGCGAACTCGGGCTCGCGGAGAGCGCGTGGCCGGTCGCGAGTCAGCCGGTGCTCGGCGACCGCGACGGTTGGGTCGCGCACGTCGAGTACGGGCTCTTCCGCGCGGTGCTCGGCACGTTCGGCGCGCTGCCCGGCGCGGCGCAACGCGCGTTCGTCAACGTCACCGCGGTGCTCGCGTCGTCGGTGCAGCGCGACAGGACGCGCGCCGCGCGCGAGTACATCGGTCAGGCGCTCGGGCCGAACGCCGATCCGCGCCGCGTCGATCACCTCGTGCGTTCGGCGTGGCGTCACGTGATCACGCTCGCGCTGCGCAACTCGCGCTTCGAGCGCGTGATGGGCGTCGGTTCGCCGCTCGCGCACTACAAGGTCGAGATGCCCGACGACGTGCGCGAATTGATCGCGTCGCGCCGCGGCGCGTTCCTGGTCACCGCCCACGCCGGCGATTGGGAAGCGGGCGGCGGCGCGCTGCCGTGGCTCGGCTTCAAGCCCTTCTACGTCGTCTCGCGGCCGCCGCGCAATCGGCCGCTCTCGCGCCACTTCCAGGCGATGCGCGAGCGTCACCACGTCCGCCTCTTGCCGCGTCACGGCGCGGCGCGCGACATCCCGACGGTGATCCAAGGCGGCGGCAGCGTGATGCTCTTCCTCGACCAACGCGCCCGCAAGAAGTACGTGGTCGCGCCGCTGTTCGGTCGCCGCGCGAAGTGCGAGCGCGGCGCCGCGGTGATGATGCGACGCGTCGGCGCGCCGTTGGTCTTCTTCGGTTGTTGGCTGACCGAGAAGCCGTATCAGTACGAGCTCGTCTTCACGCGCGTGATCCGCCCCGAGGAACTCGACGGCCTCGACCCGGTCCAGGTGATGACCATCGTCAACCGCGAGCTCGAGCGCTTGATCCTCCGCCGACCCGAGCAGTACTTCTGGCTGCACGACCGCTACCGGAAAAAAACGCCCGCGGCGGACGCGCCCGCCTCCCCGGCGCAGGGCTCCCAAAGCGGTTCGTAGGGCGGCTCGTCTTGAGACTCGCGGGTCGGCGAGTCGATTCCGATCCTCCCCCGACTTGGAAGCGCGACGTCCGTGCGTTCGAATGTGCGCTTCGCCGCGTCCTTCACGGACGCTTCCCCTCGCCAGGTCAACGGAACACCAGGATGTACATCGTCACCGGAGGCGCCGGCTTCGTCGGCTCGAACCTCGTCCGTGGTCTCAATCGCCGCGGCATCACCGAAATCGTCATCGTCGACGACCTCGAGCAGGGCGACAAACACCGCAACCTGAACTCGCTCCAGTTCCAGGAGTTCGTCGACTACCGCGACTTCCTGTCGCGCCTCGAGGGGACTCCGCCGTGGCAGAAGATCGACGCGATCCTGCACCAGGGCGCGTGCTCGGACACGATGGAGAAGAACGGGCGCTTGATGTTGCTAGTCAACACCGAGTACTCGAAGAAGCTGCTCGCGTTCGCCGCCGGGCGTTGTCCGTTCCTGTACGCGTCGTCCGCGGCGTTGTACGGCGACGGCGATCACGGCTTCGTCGAGGAGCCGCGCTGCGAGTACCCGCTCAACGTCTACGCGTTCTCGAAGTTCCTCTTCGACCGCCACGTGCGCACCGTCTTGCCGACCGCGAAGTCGCAGATCGTGGGCTTGCGCTACTTCAACGTGTACGGGCCGCAAGAGAACCACAAGGGCCGCATGGCCTCGGTGATCTCCAAGTTCCACCACCAGATCCGCGCGACGCAGAAGCTCGAGATCTTCGAGGGCTCCGAGCGTTTCCGCCGCGACTTCGTCTGGGTCGGCGACACCGTCGACGTCAACTTGTGGTTCCTCGACCACCCCGAGCGCAGCGGCATCTTCAACTGCGGCTCGGGCCGCGCGGAGAGCTTCCGCACGCTCGCCGACGAAGTGAAGAAGCACTACGCCGGCGCGCGCATCGCCGAAGTGCCGTTCCCGAAGGACCTCGAGGGCAAGTACCAACGCTTCACGCGCGCGGACCTCGGTGCGTTGCGCAAGACCGGCTGCGACGTCGAGTTCTCGACGCTCGAGCAAGGCGTCGCGGCGTACGTCGGCGTGCTCAAGAACCAAGACGGCTACTGGCGCTGACGAACATGAACGGACGTGAACTGCGCCGCGCGCTGACGACGCTCGCGCATCCCCGCATCCTGGTGATCGGCGACCTGATCCTCGACAGCTACGTCGCGGGCGAAGTGTCGCGCATCTCGCCGGAAGCGCCGATCCCGGTGCTCAACGCGCGCGTCACCGACGAGCGTCTCGGCGGCGCGGGCAACGTCGCCGCGAACCTGCGCTCGATGGAAGCCGCGGTCGAGGTGATCGGCATGCTCGGCGACGACTCGCGTGGTCGGCGCTTGCGCGGCATGCTCGAGGAGATCGGCGTCGAGACCGGCGCGTGCGTCGTCGATCCCGACCGTCCGACGATCGAGAAGACGCGCATGGTCAGCGGCATCCACCAGATGCTGCGCGTCGATTGGGAGAAGACGCATCCGATTCCGCAGCCGTTGCTCGAGCGTCTGCTCGCCGAGCTGCCCGCGCGTGTCCAGGCGGCGCAGGCCGTGATCCTCTCCGACTACGGCAAGGGGCTCCTGGTCAACGAGCTGATCACCGCGACGATCGCGATCGCGCGCGCGTGCGGCGTGCCGGTGCTCGTCGACCCGAAGGGCAACGACTACTCGCGCTACCGCGGCGCGACGTTGGTGACGCCGAACCGCAAGGAAGCCGAGGAAGCCGTCGGTCGCCGGATCACGAGCCTCGACGACGTGCCCAAGGTCGCCGAAGAGTTGATCGCGGTCGCCGCGCTCGACGCCGCGGTGATCACGCTCGGTCCCGACGGCATGTACTACCGCGTCAAGAGCACGGGCGAGAGCGCCCGCGTTCCGACGATGGCGCGTGCCGTGTTCGACGTCACCGGCGCCGGCGACACGGTGATCTCGCACCTCGCGTTGTGCCTCGGCGCTGGTCTACCGCTCGCGACCGCCGTGCACCTCGCGAACCAAGCTGCGGGCATCGTCGTCGGCAAGCGCGGCGCGGCGTCGACGACGCGCGAGGAGCTCTTGACGATGCTCGGCGAAACGCTCGAGCACCACGGCAAGATCCTGGCGCCCGCGGACGTCGAATCGGTCGTCAGCCAATGGCGCGCGAAGGAGCAGCGCATCGTCTTCACCAACGGCTGCTTCGACATCCTGCATGCCGGTCACGTCGACTACTTGCGCTTCGCGCGTTCGAAGGGCGACGTGCTGATCGTCGGCCTCAACGACGACGCGTCGGTGCGGCGCCTCAAGGGGCCGACGCGCCCGGTCAACACGATCTCCGATCGGCTCGCGGTGCTCGCCGCGCTCGAGATGGTCGACGCGGTCGTGCCGTTCGGCGAAGACACGCCGGCGAAGATCATCGAGCGCATCACGCCCCACGTCCTGGTCAAAGGTCAGGACTGGGAGGGCAAGGGCGTCGTCGGTCGCGAGTGGGTCGAGAAGCACGGCGGTCAGGTGCATCTCGCGCCGCTGCTCGCGGGGCGCTCGACGAGTTCGATCATCGAACGCGCGAAGCTCGACAAGCCGAGCTGCTGACCTTCGCGCGCTACGGATAGACGACGAAGCGCAGCGCGTCGGTGAAGCCGACGAAGAACGGCGCGCTCAGCGAGTCGCGGTACCAGTACTGCGCGTAGACGACGTCGCCCGCAGCGACCGAGGGCGCATGTCCGCCCGCGATCCACGCGTTGAAGTCGAGCGTGAAGTGTCCGGTGCAGTTGGTCGAACCGCCGGCGAAGAGCACGTTGCAGCGCTTGAGCGGCGGCGTGACGCACAACGTGCCGCCCATGAACGGCGCCTTGCTCGGCGTCGAGCCGTAGAACAGGAGCCCGGGCACGTTGCGCTTGATCGAGAGGCCTTCGATCGTGAAACCGCTCGCCTGCGACAGCGACGGCAAACCGTTCGACGCGATGATCGGATGGCAACCCTGGCCGCTGACCTTGCCCGCGCAGAACGCGACCGGCTGCGTCTGCGTGCGGTCGTGGACGAACACGTCCTGCACGCCGTTGCCGTCGGCGTTGACCATGTCGTAGGCGTAGCTCGAGAACGCGATCCACCGTCCGTCACCGGAAATCGTCGGATACACCGACGCGCCGGTGCCGCCGGTGCCGATCACGCTCATCGAAGCTCGGGTGACTTCGCCGTTCGCGCGATCGACGAGGAACACGTCGTCGTTGGGACCGAAGTCGAGGTTGACGAGCTTCTGGGAGTTGGTCGAGAACACGAGCATGCGTCCGTCGTCCGACACGGCCATGCGCGTGAAGCCGCCGCCCGAGTTGACGCCCATGTAGCTCTTCGACGCGATCGAGAGGGTCCCGGTCGCGCGCTCGAACACGAAGATCTCGTTGGTGAACTGCGGGATGCCGAGGTCGCTCGAGCCGCTGGTGAACGCGACGAACTGGCCGTCGCCGGAGAACGCGAGGCTGCCGCCCGCCCCGCTGCTCGGCGTTCCTCCGCCAGGTGCCGGACTCGCCAACGTCGTGGTGCCGGCGACGAGGTCGCGGAGGAAGACGTCGAACGTGGCGTTGACGTCGTTCGCGCAGAGGTTGCTGGAGCGAGAGACGAACGCGATCGTCGAGCCGTCGTCGGAAAGCGCGGACTGGTAGCTGTCGGAATTGCCTTGGAGACCGCCGGAGCCCACGCTCGCGCGGACGATCACGCCGGTCGCGAGCTCGCTGACGAAGATGTCCGGATTCGCGTTGGTGTCGCCCGCGACGAGATTCGTCGCGGCGCTGACGAACGACACGAAGCGTCCGTCGCCCGAGATCGACGGCACGGAGCTGAAGCCGTTGCCCTCGCCGCCCGCCTGCGGCACCGAGATCCGCACCGTCGTTCCGTTCAGGCGATCGCGGACGAACACGTCGGCGAAGCCGTTGGTGTCACCCGCGACGAGATTGGCGGCGCCCGAGTCGAACGCGACGAAGCGTCCGTCGTCGCTGAGGCTCGGATTCGTGCTCGCAGCGTCGCCCTGGGTTCCGCCGGTGGAGACGCTGACGAGCTCCGTGGTGCCGAGCAGCCGATCGCGCACGAAGACGTCGATCATGCCGTTGACGTCGCCGGGGTCGAGCGTGGTCGCCGCGCTCGCGAAGGCGACGAAGCGTCCGTCGTCGGAAAGGCTGATGCCGAGTTGGGCCGAGGTCGCGGTGTCGCCCTGGAGGCCGGCGGAGCTCTGGCTCGCGAGCTCGGTCGGCGCTTGCGCGTTCACACGAGCGGTTGCGAGCGACGAGACGACGGTCAGAGCGGCGATGAACTGCGAGTTGCGGGTCATGGAGTCCTCGAGGTGGGGAAGTGGCCGTCGTCGCGGTCGAACCACGCTCGGACGGTGTCCCTAGGATGCCGACACCCGGCGAAACGGGCCACCCGAGGCGGGTTTTCGTCGCGCGTAGGCGGTGCGAGCGCGTCGACTTCTGCACCGTGACCCGCTCGGCTATTCTGCGTTCCTCGATGCGCGTCCTCTTCGTCTACCCGAACCTCTACACGCAGATGGGGTTCAATCACGGACTCGCGTCGCTGTCGGCGGTGCTGAAGCAGGCGGGCCACGAGACGCGGCTCGTCAACCTGAACGAGAACCTGCCGCCGGTGCCGACGCACGAGGACCTCTGGCGCGAAATCGTCGAGTGGGGGCCGGGAGCGATCGGCTTCTCCTGTTTGACGCAGCAGTACCGCGCCGCGGTGGAGATCGCGCGCTTCCTGCGCCGTCGCGCGGCGGAGGAAGGGCGCGAGCTCCCGCCGCTCGTCGTCGGCGGCGTGCACCCGACGATGGTGCCGGAAGAGACGATGGCCGAAGGCGTGTGGGATCACGTCGGCGTCGGCGAGTGCGAGGACGCGTTGCTCGCGCTGATCGAGCGCATCGAGCGCGGCGAACGTCCGAGCGACGTCCCCAATTTTCTCTCGTGGAAGGACGGCGCTCGACCCGAACGCGAAGTCGCGCCGGTCGCGAGCGACCGTTGGATCCACAACAAGGTCGGCGAGTTCCCGAATCTCGCGGAGCTGCCGATCCCCGACTACGAGCTCTTCGACGTGCAACGCATCACCGACCAGAAGCACGGTTGGTTCGGCCTGCTCTCGTCGCGCGGTTGTCCGTACCGCTGCACGTATTGCCTCAACCACAAGATCGTCGATCGCTACCACGACGAGCTCGAGCGCCCGGTGCCCGACCTCGGGTTCTTCCGCTATCGCCCGCCCGCGAAGTTGGTCGAGGAGATCCAGTGGGTGCTCGCGCGCTACCGCGGCATCGGCACGTTCATCTTCGACGACGACCTCTTCACGCAGAGCGCGCCGCACGCGATCGCGATCGCCGACGCGTACCGCGAAGCGAAGATCGACGTGCCGTTCGTCGTCAACAGTCACGTCAAGCGTCTCGATCCGCGCGTCGCGAAGGCGCTGGGCGAAGCGGGCTGCAAGATCCTGAAGCTCGGCATCGAGTCCGGTTCGCCGCGTGTCCGCAAGGAAGTGCTCCAGCGCTTCATGACCGACACCGACATCCTCAAGACCGTCGAAGCCGCCGAGAAGAACGGCCTGCACACGTCGGGTTTCCTGATGGTCGGCCTGCCCTACGAGACGCACGAGGAACGCTGGCAAACGGTCGATTTGCTCGCGAAGTCGGGGATCGGACGTTTTCGCACGTCGCTCTTCTTCCCGTTCCCCGGGACCGAGAGTCATCGCCTCGCGTTGCAGGGCGGCTACATCCGGCCCGAGCAGGAACTGAAGCTCACCGACTTCACCGAGTCGAGTTGCCTCGACTTCGGGAGCGAAGAGAACCTCTTCATCGACAAGCTCGCGACCTGCATGCCGTGGTTCGTCACGAGCCGCATGGATCGCTTCCGTGCCGCGCCGGCTTCGGCGCGTTATCGGCCGTGGGTCGAGCAGGTCTTGGCGATGGACGAGACCGAATGGGCCGCGTTCAAGCCGACCGTGCGCGACGTCGATCGCGAGCTCGCGCTCGAAGCGTCGCGCGCCGCCGAGCTCCACTACTCGATCCGCTACAACGCGTTCATGGGCGTGCGCTCGGACTTCTACCTCGCCGAGGAACAGGGCATCGAGTGGAACACCGCGGCCGCGAAGCCGATCCCTGATCGCTTGCGCGACCTCGCGCTCGCCGCGGCGGCCGACGAAGTCTGCTGAGCGCGCGATGTCGTTCCACGGGCTCCCGGACTTCTCGAACTTGCGCGTCGCGGTCGTCGGCGACTCGATCGCCGATCACTACGTCGTGTGCGAACCGCGGTCGCTCTCGCGCGAAGCACCGGTGATGGTGTTGCGCCACGCGAACGAATACGTCGGCGCCGGCGGCGCGGCGAACGTCGCGCGCAACTTGAAGTCGCTCGGCGCACCGACGTCGATCTTCGGCGTGGTCGGGCGCGACGGGCGCGGGAGGGAGCTCGTCGAGCTGCTCGAGAACGACGCGATCGACGCGAGCGGTCTCGTGTCGGTCGCCGGTTGGCTGACGCCGACCAAGACGCGCATCGTCGCCGCCGAGCCGCGCCGCAACCTGCAACAGGTCCTGCGCATCGATCGCGAGCCGGCGGCGCCCGCGCCGCGCGAGGTCCGCGCCGGTGTGTGCGAACGCTTGCTCTCGCGCGCGAACGATTTCGACGCGTTGGTGCTCTCCGACTACGAGTACGGTTCGATCGACGTCGAGCTCGCGCGCGTCGCGGGCGAGTACGCGCGGCTCGGCAAGGTCGTCGTGCTCGATCCGCGCGCGACGCTCGACGGTTTCGGCGCGTTGACGGCGCTGACGCCGAACGTCGGCGAGGTCGCGCGCTTCACGCGGCGCGAGACCGACGAGCTCGCCGATGTGCGCGTGCTCGCCGCGAGCGCGCGCGAGTTGCTCGCCCGCGTGCCGATGCGTTGGCTGCTCGTCACGCGCGGCAATCTCGGCATGGCGCTCTTCGGCGAAGGCTTGCCCGAGGAAGGCGCGAGCGTCGACGCGAGCGGCGGCGGCAACGTCACCGATCCGACCGGCGCCGGCGACACGGCGGCGGCGGTGTTCGCGCTCGCGCTCGCGTCGGGCGAGTCCGCGGCGGCCGCGATGCGGCTCGCGAACGCGGCGTCGGGCGTCGTCGTGATGGCGAGCGGTTGCGCGGTGTGCTCGCGCGAAGAGTTGCGCGCGGCGCTCGCCGTTTCGCCGAGCCCGGTGCGGCTCTTCGGGGTCGAGCCGCTGTGAGCGGCGCCGCGTTGCGGGACCGCGCGGAGTTGGCGCTGGAGCTCGCGCGTCTGCGTGCGAACGGCGCGCGTCGCATCGTGCTCGCCAACGGCTGCTTCGATCTCGTCCACGTCGGCCACGTGCGTTACCTCGAGGACGCGAAGAGCCGCGGCGACGTCTTGGTCGTCGCGCTCAACACCGACGCGAGCGTGCGCGAGCTCAAGGGACCGAGTCGTCCGCTCGCGAGTCTCGCGGAACGCGCCGAGCTCGTCGCCGCGCTGCGCTGCGTCGACTACGTGACCAGTTTCGGCGAGCGTACGCTCGAGGCGACGCTGCGAGTGCTCCGTCCCGACGTCCACGCGAAGGGCAGCGACTACACGATCGACTCAGTGCCCGAAGCTGCGATCGATCGCGAGCTCAGGATCGAGATCGCGATCTGCGGCGACGCGAAGGACCACAGCTCGAGCGAACTCCTGCGCCGCGCGCGCGGCGAGACGTGATGGACGCGAACTCCGCCCGTCGCGCGTCGCCGGCCGTCCTGCTGCTCTGGTTCGGCGCGGCGTTCGTCAGCACCGTCTGCGGGATCGGCGGCGGTCTCTACGCGGTTCCGATCCTGCACTTCCTGCTCGGCGCCCCGCTCAAGACCGCGATCGCGACGTCGTTGCCGATCGTGATGGCGATGACGTTGGCGGGCACGGTCGCGGAAGCGATGCGCGCGGATTCGGCGCTCGATCTGTTGATCGTCGCGCTGCTCTGCCTCGGCGCATTCTTCGGCGCGCGGCTCGGCAAGGTGTTGGTCGATCGCTTGGCGGGGAACACGCTGCGCATCCTGTTCGTGATCCTGCTGATCGGCGTCGGCCTCAAGGTGTTCGCGACGCCGGCGAACCCGGGCTTCGCGCGCGGTGTGCTCGCGTTGAACTTGGGGCCAGGCGAGATGGCGCTGGTCGTGCTCTTCGGCTTCGTCGGCGGTTTCGTCTCGCCGCTCTTCGGCATCGGCGGAGGCTTGATCGTCGTCCCGGCGCTCTACCTCGGCCTCGCCGACGTCGACTACCTGACCGCGCGCGCGTGCAGCACCGCGATGTCGACGGTGACCAGCGCGCAACTCGCGTGGATGTATTGGCGCGAGGGCAAGATCGAGCGCGGCGCGGCGACGTCGCTCGGGTTCGTCGGCTTGCTCGCGGGCGTCGCGGGCGTCGTCGCGGTGCACCGTTCCGGTTGGGACGAGATCGCGCGCATGTTGCTCGCCGTGACGTTGGTCGGGATCGCGGGGCGCTTCGCGTGGGACGCGTGGAAGTCGCGCGCGGCGCGATGAAGCGTTCGCTCGCCGAGCGCAAGCCCGCGCGCACCGTGCGCGAGGTGCCGAGCGGCGTCAAGCGCGCGCTCGAACGCGGCGAGCTCGAGACCAAGAACTTGGTCGAGTGGTTGGCGCTCTCGACGCGGGCGCTCGTGCTCCACGTCGGCGACGAACTCGGCCTCGACGGCAAGGAACTCGCGCGCCGTTTCGCGCCGTATTCCGAGCTCGGCGTGATGCAGCGCGTCTCCGGCGCGGGGCGCGCGCTCCGCGAAGTCGCGGGCGCGTCGCCCGCGAGGACGAAGCACTTCGAACGCCTCGCGAGCCACCGCAGCGACGTCGCGCGCGAGTTCGCGGCGAGTTGGCTCGCCGACGAGCCCCACCTCGATCTCGCGGAGCGCGTCGAGCGCACGCAACGCTTCGCCGCCGATCCGCATTCGGGTGTGCGCGAGCTCGCGTGGTTCGCGTTGCGGCCGCACGTCGCGCGCGAACTCGAACGCGGGCTCGCGCTGCTCGCCCCATGGGTGCGCGACGCCGATGCGAACGTGCGGCGCACCGCGATCGAGGCGACGCGGCCGCGCGGCGTGTGGACGGCGCACATCGAGCGTTTGAAGCTCGAGCCCGAACTCGCCGAGCCTTTGCTCGATCCGGTGCGCGCCGACCCGAGTCGCTACGTGCAGAACGCGGTCGCGAATTGGCTCAACGACGCGTCGAAGACTCGGCCCGAGTGGTCGCGCGCCATGTGCGCGCGTTGGACGAAGCGCTCCAAGTCGCCCGCGACGGTCTACATCGTGCGCCGCGCGCTGCGCACGCTCACGCCGAAGTCGCGCTGAGCGACGCTCGAAGTCACGCGCTCTTCGTATCCGTCGCCCATTCCGCCGGCGTCGCGAAGACGCTCGCGTCCGGCGCGTCCAGGCTCGGCTTGCAGTGCGTCGTCGTCTCGGTGCGGAAGGGCTGCTGCGAACCGGGGCTCTGCGCGAGCATGTGCTCGAGCATCGCGCGTTGCTCTTCGCTGAGGTCGCCCTTCAACAGCTCTGCATGTCGCGCGCGTTGCGCCTCGTACCACGCCGCGTCGAACACCTGCGTGTCGTCGACGCGGCGGATCAGGAATTCGCGCGCGTCGATCCAGACCGTGCGCGGCGGTTGCGCGACGTCCGGCGAGTAGCGCAGCACGTGGCACTCGCGTCCGTCCTCCGACGCGGCGCGCAGGAGCTCGCCGTGTTCCGCGTTCGCCAACGGATCACCGGTTTCGACGCCGGGGAGCAGCAGCCCGACGACGTTGCGCGCCGAGCCGCCCGAAACGCCGTTCGCGGCGACGAGCGGCGCGCCGATCGACGCGTGCGTCTCGACGCCCGGCTTCACCGTCCAGTTCGAGCGCACGCCGAGCTCGTTCCAGACGACCGTCAGGCGCTGCTGCTCGTTCCAACGCCTGACGCCTTCTTGCGCGAACTCGAACCGAAAGCGATCGGGCCGCACGAACGCGGTCCGAAACGGCTTGGTCACCGTGCTGCTCACCTGCTTCGGTCGATCGCGGAGGAAGACCGTCGTCACCACGCCGCTGTCCTGGTACGCCGCGCAACCGGCGTAGATCGCGCGGACGCGCGCGACGAGTTCCGAGATCACTGCACTCACGCGTTCAATCTAGCGGATTGCGGTCGACGCCGAGCACGCGACTCCGCCTCCGCAAACGAAGACGCCGACGCGCGAGGCGCCGGCGTCGCTGCGCGCACCGCTCGAACTCAGGCGTACGTGCCGCGCAACCGGTACGTGTTCGCCACGCGATCGATCGCGAGGATGTACGCGCCGATGCGCAGGGAGCACTTGAACTTCTTCGCGGTCTCGTCGACCTCGGCGAAGGAGTGGACCATCACGGTCTCGAGCTTCTGGTTGACCTCGGCCTCGCTCCAGAAGTACGCGGCGCGGTCCTGCACCCACTCGAAGTAGGAAACGGTGACACCGCCCGCGTTCGCGAGGATGTCGGGGACGACGAGCACGCCCTTCGATTCGAGGATCGCGTCGGCCGCGGCGGTCGTCGGACCGTTCGCGCCTTCGACGATCAGCTTGGCCTTGATCTTGTCGGCGTTCGCCGACGTGATCTGGTTCTCGGTCGCGGCGGGCACGAGGATCTCGCAGTCGAGCAGCAGCTGCTCCTCGCGCGTGATGTGCTGCACGTTCGGATAACCGCGCAACGTCTTGTTCTTCTTGATGAAGTCGAGCACGTCGACGACGTTCAAGCCGTCGGCCTTGTAGATCGCGGTGTCGATGTCGGAGAGCGACACGATCTTGAAGCCTTGCTGCTGGAGCAGACGCGCGCCGATGCCGCCGACGTTGCCCGAGCCTTGGACGACGACGCGCGGGTTGGCGACGTTGAGGCCGAGCTTCTTCAAGGCCTCGCGCACCGCGATCATCACGCCGCGGCCGGTCGCTTCCGTGCGGCCCTTGCTGCCGCCGAGCGCGAGCGGCTTGCCCGTGACGATCGCCGTCGACGTGGCGCGCACGTGCATGGAGTAGGTGTCCATGATCCACGCCATCGTCTGTTCGTTGGTGTTGACGTCGGGCGCGGGCACGTCGCGGTCGGGGCCGATCACGTCCATGATCGCGGCGGTGTAGCGGCGCGTCATGCGCTCGAGCTCGCCCATCGACATCGTGCGCGGATCGCAGATCACTCCGCCCTTGCCGCCGCCGAACGGCAGGTCGACGACGGAACACTTCCACGTCATCCACGCGGCGAGCGCGCGCACCTCGTCGAGGTTGACGTCCGGCGCGAAGCGGATGCCTCCCTTGCACGGACCGCGCGAGAAGTTGTGCTGCACCCGGTAGCCGATGAAGACCTTCAGCTTCCCGCTGTCCATCGTGATCGGGATGGCGACCGTCACCTCGCGGTCGGGCGTGCGCAGCACTTCGCGCAAGCCCTCGTCGAGACCGAGATGGTCCGCGGCGGCGTCGAAGCGTTTCGACATCGCCATGAAGGGGTTCAGTTCGTCCGATTGCGACTTGGTCAAGGCGACGGCGGTTCCGGAGGACATGGGGGGCGCCGGATCCCGCGCGGGGTGCCGGCTGTTCGGGTGTGGGAGGTCGAGGGCCCTTCGCCGCCGCCCCGTCGGGGGCCGTCCGCGTCGGAGGGGCGAATATTGGATCCGTCGAGGGGCGCGGGGGGAATGCTTCGTCGCGGGGAATTTTGAGGCGCCGGGGTTTCGAGCGCGCGCGAGGCGGTTCCGCACGGGTTGCAGGGGGGGAGCGAGGCTGGTGGGATGGGGCCCGTGAAGAGCTCGACACCGATCGTCGCGCCGCGGTCGGACGAGCGCGCGAGCAGCCGGGTCGAGGCGCCGTGGACGCATTGGGACGGTCTCGCCGCGCTTCCCGCCCCGACCTTCCCGACCGCGCCGCCCGACGGGTTCGGCGCTCGGGAGTGGTTCGACGCGCTCTGGAACCGGCGTCCGCGGTCTTTTCTGCGCCGCGTGCCCGGCCGCGAGACCTTCTTCGTCCCCGACGACGGCGCGTTCGTCGTGAAGCGCAGCGTCGGGATCGACGCGCGCGAGTGGTGGCACGAGCGGCTCCATCGCGGTCGCGTGCGCGCGCCGGCGACGATCGAGGCGGAGAACTTGGCCGAGCTCGCGGCCGCCGGCTTCCCGGTGCCGCGGGCGATCGCGGCGCATGTCGATGCGCGCGCGTTCGGTGTCGGCGTGCGCTCGGTGTTGGTGATGGAGCGCGTCGCGCACGACGCGGACTTGGGCAGTGCGCTGGCGGAAGCGTCGAGCGAGCGGCGACGCGCGTGGCTCGTCGAACTTGCGGAACTCGTCGCGCGACTGCACCGCGCCGGGTTCTACCACCGCGACCTCTACTTCCAACACGTCGTGCTGCCGCGCGAGCGCCGCGCGTCTTCGTCGTTCGTGTTGCTCGATTGCGGACGCGTTCGTCGCGAACGCGCACCGCGCGAGCGTTGGTTCGTGAAGGACCTTGCGGCTCTCGCGCATTCGCGGCCGAGCGCAGTCGGCGACCGCGAATGGCGCGAGTTCGTCGCGCACTACGTCGAAGCGCGCGGCGCGAGCCTCGGCCTCGAAGCTCTGCTCGCCGCGATCGAGTCGAAGCGCGCGCGCCTCGCCTCTCACGCGCCGCGCCACGTTGATCCCGACGGCGGTCGGCCGTCACGCGCATGAACTCCGCGAGCCCGCGCCACCTCGCGATCCGCGCGCCGAACTGGGTCGGCGATCTCGTGATGGCGACACCGGTGCTCGCCGCGGCGCTCGCGGATCCGCGATTCGAACGCGTCAGCGTCTTGTTGCGTCGACCGCTCGGGAAAGTCGTCGAGGGCATCGTGGCCGAGTCGTCGCTGATCGCGCTCGACGACGCGCACGCGGAACTCGAGTTCCTGCGCCGCGAGAAACCCGACGCGATTCTGTTGCTCTCGAACTCCTTCGGCGCCGCGTGGCGCGCGTTCCGCGCCGGCGTGCCGATCCGCGCGGGCAGCGCGCTCTCCGGTCGTCGCATGTTGCTGACGCACGCCGTTGTGCCTCCGAGCCGCGACGGACGGCGCGTGCCGATCCCGACCGCGCACTTGCTGCGCGACGTCGCGGGTTTGCTCGGGATCGCGGTGCCGTCGCTCCATCCGCGGCTCTACGTCGACGCCGAAGCACGCACGCACATCCGCGCGACGCTCGCGAGCCTCGGCCTCGAACGCGGCGCGCGTTTCGTCGTCTGCTCGCCGGGCGCGGCGTTCGGCGCGGCGAAGTTGTGGCCGATCGAGCGTTTCGCCGCGGCGCTCGATGCTCTGCGCGAACGCCGCGGCCTCGCCGCGGTGATCAGCGGCGGCCCGGGCGAAGAGCCGTTGATGGACGCGGTCGCCAAGGCGTCGCGCACCGGCGCACTCTCGCTCGCCTCGACGCCGCGGGACCTCGCGACGCTGCGCGCGTTGGTCGCCGAGTCGAGCCTGATGCTCGTCGGTGATTCCGGTCCGCGTTGGTACGCCGCCGCGTTCGACGTGCCCTGCGTGTGCGTGATGGGGCCGAACTTCCCCGAGCTCACCGCGACGTCGCTCGAGCGTGCGAGCATCGTCCGCGTCGACGACCTCGAATGCGCGCCGTGTCTCGAACGCGTCTGCCCGCTCGGCCATCACCGCTGCATGACCGAGATCGGCGTCGAACGCGTCGTCGCCGCGGCGGAGCGCTTGCTCGACGAGGTCGCGGCGTGCGCGGCGCGCTGAACTCGCGCGAGCGACTGCTCGTGCTCCTGCCGTCGTGGCTCGGCGACTTCGTCGCGTGCGAGCCGGTGGCGCGCGCGTTGGTCGAGCGCTTCGGCGAGCGCGTCACGCTCGTCGCGCCGCGGCGCTACTTCCCGTTGCTCGGGCCGGAAGCGACGCGCGCGCGCTGCGTCGCACTCGAGGACGGCGAACCGGGACCGGAATGGCGCGGCCACGACGTCGCGTTGCTGTTGACGGGCTCGTTCCGCAGCGCGCTCGCCGCGTGGCGCGCACGGATCCCGCGGCGGATCGGCTTCGCGCGCGACGGACGTTCGCTCTTGCTCACCGCGGCCGTCACGCCGGCGCGCGAAGTCGGCGCGACGCCGCTCGAACTCGGCGTCGCCGGACGTTTTCCGCGCTGGCTGCCGCGACCGGTCGGCGCGAGCGCGCGCGAGCTCATCGGGTTGCTCGGCGTCGCGGTGCGCGACACGCGCCCGCGCATCGAGCCGCCTGCGGAAGTCGTCGAACGCGTGCGCGCGCGGCTCGCGGCGCTCGGACTCGCTCCCGGTCGTCCGTTCGTGCTCGCCAACGTCGGCGCGCGGCCGCAGTCGGCCAAGGGTTTCCCGGCGGAGCTCTTCGCCGCGACGCTGGCGGCGATCGGTGCGCGTCACGCGTTCGAACTCGTGCTCGTGTGCGGGCCCGGCGAGGAAGCCGTGGTCGCGGACGTCGAGCGCCGGCTCGCGCCGCGCGCGAGCTTCGCGCCCGTGCACCCGCCGCCGGACTTGCTCGAGTTCGCCGCGCTCGCTCGGCTCGCCGAGCTCGTCGTCACCACCGACAGCGGTCCGCGCCACGTCGCGAACGCCGTCGGCGCGAAGCTCGTCGTCGTCGCCGGTCCGACCGATCCGCGCCACACCGCGGAGCATCTCGAGCGCACCGTGCTCGTGCGCACGCTCGTGCCGTGCGGGCCGTGTCACCGTGAACTCTGTCCGCTCGAAGGCGCGACCCGGCATCGTTGCATGACCGAGATCGAGCCCGCGCGCCTCGCCGCCGCCGCCGCGGCGTTGCTCGCCTAGCGATGGACGTCACGGCGTTCTCGTCTTCGGCCGCGCGCGAAGCGCCGCGTCGACGTTGGGCCGTCGCCGGTTTCTTCTTCGTGCTCGCGTTCGCGTTGCGCCTCGCGTTCCTGACTTCGTCGTCGGACGCGACGTGGCCGCACTCGATGCGCTACGAAGGCGACGCGCCGGTGTGGGCGCGGTGGGCCGCGGCGCTCGGACGCGGCGAGAGCTTCGAGTTCGATCTGCCGTTGCGCGCGCCCGGTGTCGCCTACGTGTTGCACGCGCTCGGGCTCTCGTTCTTCGCGGCGAAGGTTCTGTGGTGCGCGTTGTCGTCCGCCGGCGTTGCGTTGCTCTACGTCGTCGCGGAGTCGTTCGCGGGAGCGCGTGTCGGTCGGATCGCGGCCGTGCTCGCCGCGTTCGCGTTCGGCGACTACCAGCTCGCGACGTCGCTCAACAACGAAGCGCCGTACGCGCTGCTCCTGCTCGTCTCGATCGCGGCGACGCTGCGTTGGGTCGAGCGGCCGACGATCGCCTTGTCGGTCGCGCTCGGGATCGTCCACGGCGCGGCGAGCTTGCTGCGCGCGGAGCACGTGCTCTTCGTCGTCCTCGCGAGCGCGTGGGCTCTCTCCCGCGCATGGCCCGTGCTCGAACGACGCCGAGGCGCGCTCGTCGGGCTGTCGCTCACCGCAGTCGCGCTCATCGCGACGTGCGCTCCGTGGTCGCTCGCGGCCCATCGCGCGACCGCGCGCTTCAACCGCGACGCGCCGTCGATCGCGTGGGAGACGTACTCGCCGCCGTGGAGCGCGGAGGCCCGCGCCGAGCTCGAAGCGTTGCCCGCGTTCGCGCGCGAGCCGAACGCGCGCTACCTGAGTAACCTCCGCCTCGCCGCCGGCGACCGCGAGGTCGACGTCGACGACGTACGCGCGTTCTTCGCCGAGTGGGGTTCCACGCCGGAGCCCATCCCTGAGTGGACGCTGGTGACGTGGAAAGGTCCGCTCGACTTCGCGCTCGCCAACCATCCTTCGAGCGACGGCGGCTTTTCGCGCGCGGGTCTGCTCGACGGGCGCGCTCCCGATCCGACGTTCTCGTTCGCGCGGCCGAGCCACTTGCGTCTGCTCGAGCACGGTTGGAAGGTCGGCTTCGACGAGCTCGCGAGCGATCCGGCGCGCAGCGCGAAGCTCCTCGCCGCGAAGCTCGCGCGTTTCGTCGACGGCGCGACGCTCGGCTTCGGCGCGTACGACTTGCCGTACGGACCGAGCGGCGTGCGCAGGCCCGTCGACTTGACCGTGCCGACGAACGCACCGCTCGTGCGCGCCGCGTTCGCGCTCGTCCTCGTCGTCGGCCTCTTCGTCGCCCGACGCCGCCGCGTCGGCGCGCTCTTCGTCGTCGCGTTGCTCTACAAGCTCAGCGTGACGCTCGCGTTCTACGGTTACGCGCGCCAGGCGGTCTCGATCGGGTTCGTATTTGCGTTCCTTGGCGCGTTGACGCTCGACGAAGCCGTGAGCCGCGCGCTCGCGTTCCGTCCGAGCCTCTCCACTCCGCTCGCGTGGCTGGGCCGTCTTGCCGTTCTCGCTCTGTTCGCCCTCGACTGCCGCCAATGGAGCTCGCCGCTCCAGTTCGAAGTGCGCTCGACCGCCGCAGAGCCGCACCTCGTCTCGCCGTCGGAGTGGGGCTCGGTCGAGAGCTTCGACGAGCTCGCGCTCGAACCCCGCGATCCGCGGCGTTGAGCGCGAGTTCGTCGGCCGATCCGGGCTACCAGCGCTTGTGCACGAAGATGTCGAGCTCGCCGTTGGTGTCGCCCGGCACCAGGTTGGTCGCGCCGCTGTAGAAGGCGACGAAGCGGCCGTCCGCCGAGATCGCGGGAGTGCTGCAATGTCCGTCGCACTGGAGGAGCGCGGAGTCGACGCTGACGCGCGTCGTCGTGCCGGTGTTGCGGTCGCGCAAGAAGATGTCCTTGTCGGCGTTGGTGTCCGCCGCGACGAGGTTCGTCGCCGCGCTGCCGAACGCAACCGCGCTGCCGTCGAACGAAACCGAGAGGTACGAGCTGAGGCCGTTCGCCAGGCCGCCGTTCGAGTCGACGCTGACCAACGTCGTGACGCCCGCGGGCACGTCGTACGCGAAGATGTCGGCGACGCCGTTCGAGTCGCCGGCGACGAGTTGCGAGCTGCCGCTCTGGTACACGACGACCTTGCCGTTGCCCGAGATCGCGGGCGAGCCGCCGCCGGCGGGCAGACCTTGCAGGTCCATGCTGACGCACGTGGTCGTGCCGGAGACCAAGTCGCGCAGATAGACGCCCTGGAACGTCGCGCCGGGGACGAAGTTGGTCGCGTTGCTCCCGAACGCGACGCGCGTGCCGTCCGCGGAGATCGTCGCGCCGCCGAAGCTGTCGGCGTTCGCTTCGATCCCGCCGGTGCCGACGCTCACGCGCGTCGTGGACCGAGTCACGCGGTCGCGAACGAAGACGTCGCACTCGCCGTTGGTATCGCCGGCGACGAGGTTCGCGGCGAAGCTCTGGAACACGACGTAGCGACCGTCGGCGGAGAGCGCGGCGCCGAAGCTGCGGCCCGTGGCCTGCGCGCCGTTCGATGCGACGCTGACGCGGCGCGTCACGTGCGTCGCGAGGTCGTGGACGAATACGTCCTGCTCGGCGTTGGTGTCGCCGGCGATCAAGTTGGAGGCGTAGCTCTCGTACGCGACGAAGCGGCCGTCCGTCGAGAGCGCGGGAACGGAACTTTCGCCGTCACCCTCGGTGCCGTCCGAGGCGACGCTCACGCGCACGTTGAAGTTGCTCCGCAGATCGCGGACGAACACGTCGCCGGTCGCATTGAGGTCGTGCGCGACCAGGTTGGACGCGTCGCTGTAGTACGCGACGAAGCGGCCGTCGGCGGAGAGCGCGTCGTAGTAGCTCTCGTCGTTCGCTTCGATTCCGCCGCGTCCGAGGTTGACGCGCGTCGTCGATTGGGAGAGCGCCGGCGTCACGAACACCGAAGCGGTTCCGAGGCACAACAGGATCTTCATCGTCAATCGCATATCGGTAGCCGGTCCTTTTCTTCGTTACGGTCGAGGTCATCGAGCACGCTTCGACGCGTGCAATCGATCTCGGCAGGAGGAGCCCGCGTCGATCACCACGCGGCGATGCGGGAGCTCGCTGAATAGTTCAGACCTCATATCGAGTTTCGCGAGTTTCGTTCGCTCGCTAGAGTCTCGCACCATGCTCGACCCGCACGCCGATTTTCCGTCCGACGTTCCCGATCGTCCAGAGCTCGTCGCGAGCGAACGCCGCGGCGACATCGTCTTGCTGACGATCCGGCGACCGGAGGTGATGAACTGTCTTTCGTTCGCGACGCTCAAACGTCTGCGCACTTTGTTCTTCGAACTCTCGAACGACTTGTCGGTGCGTGCGATTGTGCTCACCGGAGCGGGAGAAAAAGCATTCTGCGCCGGCGCTGATTTGAAGGAGCGCAAGGACATGCCGCTCGATCGCGTTCCGCTGTTCGTGAAGAACATTCGACGCACGATGGACGACTTGGAGGCCTTGCCGCAGCCGACGATCGGTGCGATCAACGGTTTCGCGTTCGGCGGCGGGACCGAACTCTTGCTCGCGTGCGACCTGCGCATCGCGGCGCCGCACGCGCAACTCGGACTCACCGAGACGTCGCTCGCGATCCTGCCGGGTGCGGGCGGAACCCAACGTCTTCCGCGACTGATCGGCAAGGCGCGAGCGAAAGAACTCATCCTCACCGCGAAGAAGATCGATAGCGCACGCGCCGAGCGCTACGGCTTGGTCAACGAAATCGCGCCGGAAGGCAAGCTCCTCGAACGCGCGCTCGAGGTCGCGGCGGCGATCGCCGAGAACGGCCCAGTCGCGGTGCGCGCCGCGAAACGCGCGATCGACCTCGGGACCGAGCAGCCGCTCGACGAAGCGTTGGAGACGGAAGCGCGTTGCTACGAGCTCGTCCTCCCGACGCAGGATCGTCTCGAGGCTCTGGCGGCGTTCGCCGAGAAACGCAAGCCGCGCTACGAAGGTCGCTGAGCCGCGCGGCTACTGCGGAGCGTTCGCGTCCCAACCGCCGCCGAGGCTCTTCGCGAGCGCGATGAAGCGCACCGACAGCGCGGTGCGGTTCTCGGCGAGTTGGTCCTCCGCGGCGAAGCGCGCGCGTTCGGCGTCGACGACGCTCAGGAAGTCGACGAGTCCGGCGGTGTAGAGGTCGCGCGCGATCGACGCGGCGCGCGATTGTTGTAGGACGGCGTCCGCGAGCGCGCGTTCGCGCGTCGACGCGGCCGACAGCGACGAGAGCGAGTCCTCGACTTCGGCGAGCGCCGTCAACGCGCTCGCTCGCCACGCGAGCCACGCGTCGTCGGCGCGCGCGTCGGCGGCTTCGACCGCGGCGCGCAGGCGTCCGCCTTCGAAGATCGGCGCGACCAACGACGGCCCGACCGAGCCCGCGATCGACGAACCGCGCAGCAACGTGTCCGCGTCGTTGGAGACGAAACCGAGGCTCGCGCCGAGCGACAACCGCGGCCACAGATCCGCGCGCGCTGCGGCGACGCGCGCGTCGGCGGCCGCGAGTTCGAGTTCGGCTCGAGCGAGGTCGGGCCGGCGCGACAGGACCGCGAGCGGCGCGTCGACGACCAACCGCGCGTTCGGCAGCGGGATGATCGGCGTGTCGGCGAGTTCCGCTTCGAGCTCGCGCGGCGCGGCGCCGATCAAGAGCGACAGACGGTGCACGCGCTCGGCCGCCGCCGACTCGAACGCCGGCAACGTCGCTCGGCTGGTCGCGACCAACGCGTCGGCGCGCGCGGCGTCGAGGGAATTCGCGAGGCCCGCGCGTTCGCGTTCGCGCACCAGGCCGGCGGTGTCCTCTTGGATCGCGACGCTCGCTCGCGCGACGGCGAGACGCGCGCGCGCGCCGGCGAGCTCGACGTAGTTGCGCGCGACTTCCGCGGCGAGCGTCACGCGCACGGCGTCGCGTCCGACGCGGGCTGCGGCGAGATCCGCTCGCGCCGCATCGACGCGCGCGTCGATCGCGCCGAAGAGGTCGAGTTCCCAACGCGCGTCGAAACCGACGTCGAAGAGGTCGGTGTCGCGCTGTCCGAAGAACGGCGCGCCGTTGGTCGAGTTGCGGCTGCGGCGCGAACGCGTGTAGCTGCCGTTCGCATCGAGCGTCGGCGCGTCCGCCGCGTCCTCTACCCCGAGTCGCGCGCGCGCTTCGCGCACGCGAGCCGCGGCGCGCGCGAGGTCGAGGTTGCCGTCGAGCGCGCGTTGGATCAGGCGCTCGAGCCGCGCGTCGCCGAACGCCGACCAGAAACGCGCGAGGTCGGCGGTGTTCACGGGCGCGTCCGTCGAAGCCGACGCGGACGTCGCGCTGAAGCTCGTCGGCAACGGCGCGGCGTCGCGCGGCGCGCCCGACGGCGGCGCGCTGCACGCCGCGAACGCCATCGCGAGCAGGACGGGACTCGCCGCGAGCTTCATCGCGCGCCCTGCATCACCACCGACGGCGCCTCGACGAAGACATCGACTTGTTGACCGACGTACGCCTTCATCGCGGCCGGGTCGAAGCGGTAGAGCACCTGCAGCACGCGCGTGTCGACGCGCTCGGTCGAATCGCCGGTCAGCGAGCGCTTGGGCAGCACGTAGGGCTCGACGCGCACGAACTCGATCGCGGCGGAACGCTCGCGGTTGCCGCGCAGGTACGCGAACGCCTTCGACTTCGGCTCGAAGCGCCACGCGTCGTTCTCGTCGACATCGGCGCGCACGTGCAGCACGGCGGTGTCGCCGAGCAGCACCAGCGGCCGCGCGAGCACGCCGGTCGGCGCGTACTCGCCGGGGCGCGCGTTGACCTGCAGGATCGTCGCGTCGATCGGTGCGCGGACTTCGAGGCGCGCGAGCTCGGTCTCGACCGATTGCTGGCGCGCGAGTTCGGCCGCCAGCTCGGCTTCGGCGACGGCGAGGTCGGGCTTCCACGCGCCGGTCTTCTGCCAATCGACTTGCGCTTCGGAAGCTCCGCGGCGCGCCTGCGCGACGTCGACGGCGGAACGGCGACGGTTCAATTCCTCGCGGCTGATCGCGCGCGGATCGGCGACCGAGCGAGCGAGTTCGAGTTGGTCCTTCGCCTCCGCGAGCGCCGCGTCCGACTCGACGAGCTTCGCCTCGGCGGTGCGCAGGTCCTCGACGCGCGGCAGCGCGTGGAGACGCTCGACGCGCGCCTGCGCCGCCGCGACCGCGGCGCGTGCCCCGGCGAGTTCGGAACGCAGCGTGCGGTCGTCGATCGCGAACAGCAGCTCGCCGGCCTTCACGCGCAGGCCGACGTGCGCTTCGACGCGCGTGATCACGCCGGCGACGTTGGTGGCGATCGCGAGGTTCTCGCTCGACGCTTCGACGATGCCCGCGGCGGCGATGTACGACTCGAACGGCGCGCGCGCCGGCTCGATCGGCGGGGGCGGGATCACGGGCGTTTGCCCGGCTTCGATCACGGTGCGCGTCGCGAGCACGACGCCGGCGACGGCGGCCAGGGGGATCAAGTACTTGACGATCATGGCTCGTCCTTTCGGGGAGGCGCCGGGTGTTCGAGTTCGTCCGCGGAACGCACGACGCGCGTGATCAGCCCGTCGTTCATCACCGCGATGCGGTCGGCGAAACGGAAGATGCGCGAGTCGTGGGTGACGACGATCAGCGCGCGTGAACCGGAGAGCGCGACCTCGCGCAGGAGCTCGACGATCTGCTGACCGGTTTGTTGGTCGAGCGAACTGGTCGGTTCGTCGCAGACGACGAGCCGCGGTTCGTGCACGAGAGCGCGCGCGATCGCGACGCGTTGTTGCTGGCCGCCGGAGAGTTGGGAGGGCAGCGCCTTGCTCCGGCTGCCGAGACCGACGCGTTCGAGCATCGTCTGCGCGCGGTCCTGCGCCTCCGCGTACGCGACGCGGCCGAGCAGCAGCGGGATCGCGACGTTCTCGCGCGCGGTCAACGCCGGCAGCAAGTTGAACTGTTGGAAGACGAAGCCGACGGTGCGGCCGCGGAAGCGCGTCTTCTCGCCGGAGCGCATGCGGTTGATCTCGCGGCCGAAGACTTCGCACGAGCCGGCGTCCTGATCGAGGATGCCGGCGACCACCGAGATCAACGTCGTCTTGCCGCAGCCCGACGGGCCGACCAGCATCAAGAGCTCGCCGACGCCGACGTCGAGATCGACGCCGCGCAACGCGGGGACGCGCGCTTCGCCGAGGCCGTAGCTCTTCTCGACGTGCTTCAGGCGAACCGCGGTTTCGGCGAGCGTCTGCATCGTCACCCCTTGAACACGATCGCCGGTTCGAGGCGGATCACTTTCCAGATCGCGAGCGTCGCGGAGAGCAGCGAGATCAGGATCACCGCGGTGCCGCTGATCGCGAGCAATTGCCACGGCATCAGGAACGCGAGCTCGGTGTTCTTCGTGAGACGCCCGATGATCGCGGCGCCGCCGACGCCGAGGCCCCAACCGACGGAACCCGCGAGCGCCGCTTGGACGAGGATCATCCGCACGAGCGTCCAGCTCGACGCGCCCATCGCCTTCAACGCGCCGAAGTGGCGCAGGTTGTCGAGCGTGAAGTTGAAGAACGTCTGCCCCGCGATGATCGTTCCGATCAACAGACCGAGCAGCACCGACATGCCGAAGTTGACCGCGATGCCGGTGTTCTTCATGTAGTAGCCGACGGTCAGCCACTTGAAGTCGCTCGACGTGTACGCGGCGAGACCGGTGACGTGGCGGATGCGCGCGCAGAGCTGCTCGGGCGAAACGCCGGCCTTCGCGTGGACGAGGACGAACGACAGCAACTTGCGCTCGCGCGGCGCGAACGTCGTCGCGCGCGTGAACGTGGTGTAGACGACCGGTTGCGATTGGAACGTGCGCGTCGTCTTGCAGATGCCGACGACGACGCCGCGGTGATCGTTGAGTTCGAGCGTGTCGCCGACGACCAGCGGCCGCGACGTGCCGTCGGGGAGCGGCTGGGCGAGCTTGGTCTTCGCGCCGACCTCGTCGACGATCAGCGCATCCGCATTGCGCAGGTCGGCGAGCTCGCCCTGTACCATCCGCGAGGGCCCGCCGATCAACGTCCCGTCGTCGACGCCGAGCACGGCGACCGTCTGGAACGTGCCGTTCGAGAGGCGCGCCTTGAGCAAGCCCTTATAGAGCGGCACCGCCCAATCGACGCCGTCGACGCCGCGCACGCGGAAGAGCTGTGTGTCGGAGAGCGGCTTCAAGTCGTCGATGTACTGGACCTTCGGGTCCATCACCCAGACGTCGGCCGAAGGCAGGTCGGTGATGCTGCCGAAGCTGCGCGCCATGATCCCGGTGAAGATCGCGGACTGCTGCGTGATCAGGAACGAGGCGAACGTGATGCCGATCAGGATGCCGATGTACTTCGCGCGATCACCGATCAACATCTTGAGCGCGACGCGGATCATCGGCGCGCGCTCCGGGTCTGGGCGGGCGAGGGCCGCGTGCGCGCGCGGAACGCCGCCGCGAGGAACGGGACGAGATGCGCGATCGCGCCTTCGACGTCCTCGGAACTCTGTTGTCCGTCGGAGAGCAGCTCGAGGCGCTGGCGATCGACGATCACGTTGCACAACGCGCCGATCGCGAAGTGCATGCGCCACGCGAGCTCGCCGCGATCGAGCTCCGGCAACGCACGCGCGAGCGCCGCGCTGAAACGCGCGCGCACTTCGGCGAGCGGTCCGCCGAGGATGCGCCGCCAAATCGCTTCGGGCTCGTTCTGCAAGCGGCCGAACAAACGCACGAACGCCGCGCCGCCGCGCGCTTCGTCGCGCGCGAGCCGCAACATCGGCGCGACCAACGCTTCGATCACGTCCTCGAGCGCCGGTGCGCGCGCGCCGGCCTTCGCCTCCGCGGCGTCGAGCAACGCGAGCCGCTCGCGGTTGAGCGGCTCGATCCGCCGCGCGACCACCGCGAGGAAGAGTTCTTCCTTCGACCCGAAGTGGTAGTGCACCGCGGCGAGGTTGGCCTTGGCCTCGGTGGTGATCTCGCGCAACGCCGCGCCGTCGAAGCCCTTGTCCGAGAAGGCGCGCTCGGCGGCATCGAGCAGGCGGGCGCGGGTGTCGGTGGAGGGGGTGGTCACGGTCGAACGTTCGTTTGAAACGGACGTTTGAACCGAGGCTCGCGTCGCCGTCAAGGCTCGAGCGGCCGATTCGTGGTCGCCGTCGACGCTCGCGACCGGCGGTTCGGTCGACGTGACACGCGTCGAGTAGGCTCCCGCGCGGTCCATGCGCGCTCGACTCGTCGCGGCTTCGATCCTGCTCGCGTGCGTCGCGGCGATCGGCTCGTGCCGCTCGGTCGCGACGTCCGTCGAGCGCTCGACGCCCACCGCCGTGTCCGCGCTGCCGGAACCGTCGAACGCGGAGACTCCGGCCGACGTCGCTCGAGGCTTCGAAGCCGCGAAAGACTGGGACAAGGCGCTCGATGCCTGGCTCGGCGCGGCGCGCGCGTCGGTCGACGAAGCAGCGGCGAACCAGGCGCTCGCGAACGCGGCGCGCGTCGCCCCGCACTGTGCGAAGCCGAGCGTGCCCTCGAAGCTCGAAGCCGCGCGCCTGAGCGTCGCCGCGTTCCGGAGCGAGCCTGCCGAACTGTGGCGTCTGTTCCGCGACGCAGAGGGACGCGTCGGCGCTGCGCAAGGCGCTCACGGGCGACTGCTCGATGCGTTGGCGAGCGCACTGCGCCGACGCAACGCGCCGTCGGAGGCGCGACGGGCGGAGCTCGAACGCGCGGCGCTCGCCGATGCGGAAGGGCGAGCGGCGGTCCGCGTCCTTCACTTGCTCGCCGCTTCGCGTGACGCGCGCGCGGCCGGGGAACGCGACTTGGCGCGACAAGACGAAGCGAACGCACTGACCGCGCTCGGCGCGTGCGAATCCCACGCGCGCAGCGAGGCCCTGCAGTATCTCGGCGCGCACTACGAGGCGATCGGTCGTCCGCGCGACGCGGCGCAGGTCTACGCGAACCTCGCGCGTTCGTCGGACGACGATCCGGTCAGCGAGGTGGAAGGCGTGTTGCTCGAGTGCCAAGTCGATCTCGATCTCGGCCGCTATGCGACGGCAAGCGCGGAGCTCGACGCGCTCGCCGCGAAATGGGAGCGACTCGCGCTCGAAGATCTCGAGCCTCAGCTGCGCGCCGCGCGCGACCAGCTGTTCGCGAAGCTCGCGTTTCGCACCGGCGAGTCGGCGGACGTGTGGCGCCACGCTCGCGCGGTGTTCGACAACGAATGCTCGCTCTACGACTCGGCGACGGCGCTGACGCTCTCCGCGCTGTGCGAGATCGACGGCGACCTCGCGGCCGCGCGGAGTTGGGCCGAGAACGCGCTCGCCGGCGCGCGGCAGTCCGCGAGCGTCGAGGACGAGCTCGGCGCGCTCAACAACCTCGGCCGCATCGCGCGGCTCGGCGGGCACGTCGCGGAAGCCGAGGGCTTCCATCGCCGCCAGCTCGAGTTCGCGCGGGCGAACGCGGACGCCGCGTACGCTGCGAACGCGGAGACAGGACTGGCGCACTGCGCGCTCGATCGAGGTCGAGTCGAAGGCGTCGGCGAGTCGGCGTCGGCGGCGGCCGATCGGCTGGTCGCGCAGGGCTTGCCCGAGCACGCCGGACATGCGTTGCTCGTCGTCGCGCGTGCGGCGCTCGCGCGGCGCGATCTCGCCGCGTTCGGCGCGGCGCGTCGACGCGCGGCCGAGTTGCTCGAGCGCGACGACCTCGACGTCCTCGATCGGCGCGTCCAAGTCGGCGTGCGCTCGCAGTTCTACGAGTGGGGCGAGTTGATCGAGGACGCGGTGACGCTCGAGTTCTCGCTCGGCCTGCGTTCGCGCGAGGCCGTGTTGCGCGACGGTTGGTCCGGCGCCGAACACTACAAGGCGCGCGTGTTGGCGGAGGGGTTGTCGGCGGGCATCGGTTCGGCGGAGGCGTCGAGTTCGGAGGCGGAGCTCGCGCGCAGCTTCCGCGACGGGCGGCTGCTCGCCGAGTTCAGCGCCGGTCGCGAGCGCCTGTTCGTCTACGTGCGCGACGGCGACCTCGTCGAGCGGTTCGATCTCGGACCGCGGCGCGCGCTCGACGCGGACTTGCGCGAGTTCCTCGGATACGTGTCGAAGCGCAACGAGCTCATTCCGCCGTCTCGCATCGCCGAAACCGGTTCACGGCTCTACCGCGCGTTGCTCGCTCCGTGGTTGGAGCTGCGGTACGAGCGCACGAAGACGTTGACGATCGTGCCGACCGGCGAACTCAGCGCGTTGCCGTTCGACGCACTCGTGCGCGGCGTGCGTACGCCGGACGGCGCGCCGCCGAGCTTCGACGACGTCGAATTCGTGCTCGATCGACTGCGCGTCTCGTACGCGCCGTCGTGTGCGCTGCTGGTCGATCGAAGCGTGCACGCGCCGGCGGCGAGCGCCGGGCCCGCGGTGCTCTTCGGCGATCCCGACTATCGAAGCGGTCGCGACTCCGCGGATGCGCCGCGTTTGCCCGCGCTCGACCGCTCGCGAGCGGAGGTTCTTTGCACGGCGCACGCGGTTGCACGGACGCGCGGACAGCGCGATACGGACCTGTCTGACGCGCTCGCTCTCGTCGAGTCGCGGAACTCCGAACGCGTCTCGAGCCCAGCGCTCGAGCTGCGCGTCGGGACGTCTGCGACGCGCGAGGAGTTCGCACGCTTGGCGCAATCGGCGTCGATCCTGCACCTCGCCGTCCACGGCATCGTCGACCCGCGCGACCCGCGCGCGAGCGGCGTCGCGTTCGCCTACGAGCCCGAGTTCGGCGGCCTCGTTTCGGCGAACGAGCTCGCCGCGTTGGCGATGTCGGCGGACCTCGTCGTGCTCGCCGCTTGCGATTCAGCGCGCGGCAAGATCCTCCGCGGCGACGGCGTGCAGTCGCTCGCGTATGCGTTCCTCGTCGCGCACTCGCGCTCGGTGATCGCGAGCTTGTGGGCGGTCGACGACACCGCGACCGAGCGGACGATGTGCGCGTTCTACGACGCGCTCCTCGATCGCGGTTTGCCCGCGAGCGAAGCGCTGTGGGAAGCGAAACGCCTGTGCCGCCGAGCCTCCGTGGCGCGCGCAACGTCGGCCGACGAATCGCCCGCGCGCCGCGAGCCGCAGCCCTACGACTGGGCGCCGTTCATCTACGTCGGGCTCGACGACGGACGCTGAGTGCGATCGATCAGTCGGACGCCGAGCGCTTCGCGTCGAAGAGGCCCAAGCGCTGCATGTCGACGACGTACTCGTATTCCTGGCCGACCTTCTCGAGTTCGCTTCGCAGGCACGTCACCGAACAGCGGGCGACTCCGATGAGGTCGAAGTCCAACTGGGTGAAGAGCAGCGGTTTCGGCGTCGGATGCGCGGGGTCCTGGAGGAGATCGATCTGCATCACGGGGAACACCGCGATCGCCGTCGCCGGCATCGCGAAGAAGTCGTTCTTGCCGCCCGGGTAGAGATAGAGGTCCGGGCCGAAGTCGACGTCCTTCGGACCGATGACCGGTTGTTTGGAGGCGCGCAGCAGGTATCCGTCTTCGTCGATGTACCACGCGTCGACTCGAACTTTCCCAAGCCACAGGAACCCGCCCGGTCGACCGACCACGTGGTTCCTGTGCAGCTTCGGCTTCGGCGCCACGTAGCGGGTGTCGTACTCCACGACGCCGTCGTCATCGTCGTCGGGCGGCGGCTTGAAGCGGATCGTGCCGGTCGACTGGATCTCTCGAATGCTGATGACGCCGTCGGCGGCGAACGACTGGATCGCCTGATCGAGTGCGAGCACCGACGCGAACTCGACGGACTGGAGCGGCTTCGACGCCGAGATCGGACACGTCGCGAGGTTCCAAACGTGTCGGACGTCGCCGCCGACTTGCACCTGTGTGTCGACCAGCAACACGACTTGACCGACCGAGTAGGGCAGCGTGTAGGCGCGCCCCTCCTCGTTGGCGTACCACTTGCCGAACGGGAAGCTCTCTTCCGTTTCGAACAGCGTTCCGTCGTCGATGCTCGTCGCGCTGCACGGGTACCCCGCGTTCGGCGAGACGACCCAGCCGAAGATCCTGCTGTAGCCCGGATACGTCGCGCTGGCCGCTTTCGGCATCCATTCGACGGCCGGTCGGATCACCGCTTGGCGCCCCACGACCTCGACCGTGCCCGACACACGAATGAAGGTGGGAACCGGCGTCGCCGGCGCCAACGCGACAGCTCGCGACGCGCTCGGAGTTGTCGCCGCCGTCTCGACTTGCCGGCACGCGCCCACCCAGCAAGCGAACAGCAGCGTGAGAATGCGCGGACGGACGCTCGCGAAACGGCGGATGACGTGCATGGCTGGTCCTCTCTCGGGAGAAAGGCTCGCGCGTTCGCGCATCCGCTGTCGACGGATCGTGCCGATTCGCGAGCCGCGGTTCGTGCGCCGGCGGCAAGCGCGCCCGACACCGCCGCGACATTCTGCGCGCTCCGTTCAGTGAAACAAGACGCTGGCGCTCGAGACCAACGTGCCGCGGTCGTTCGCCTGCGCGTAGCCCAGCAGGGAGCCGCGCGCGGTCGGTTGGACGCGGGCCAGGGCGGCGAGCGCGAGGTCGACGACGGCGATCGAGTCGCGGCGGTGGGGAGCGTGCTCGGAAGCGGCGAGGGCGGACAACGCTGGGCCGTCGACGCGCGTCGCGGCGTCGACGAACTCGCGATCGTGGTCGCGCGAACGATCGAGGTCGGCGTCGACGACCCACAGGTTGTCGCGCGGCGCGGTCGAGGTCGGACGCAAGCGCGTCGGCGCGCGGTCGGAGCTCGCGCCGTGGCTCGGGCCGGCGAGGGCGCGGTGCTCCTCCGCGAGATCGGCTGCGACGACGAGCAGCGTGCGCGGCACGGAGAGTGTGCTTGCGAGTCGGGCGAGCACGAGTTCGCGTTCCGCTGGCTCGTTCGGCGCGCGGAGCAACGCGAACGCCGCGGGCTTGTCGCGCAGCAGCACGCGCAGGAAGAGCGCCTGACGTTCGAGCGCGAGCGACGTGCGCAGCGCCAGTTGCGACTCCGCGGACGCGGGCCCGAGCTCGGCGAGCAACCGCGCGTCCGGAGCGACCGCGCCGAGCGGCGTCGCGAGCGGTTTCTCGAGCGCGATCAACACCTCGGCGAGCGGCGCGCGCAACGGCGCGAGGACGAGCGCTCGATCGAAATCGGCGACGAAATGCCGTAACGCCGCCCACGTCCGGCCGTGCACCGCGCGCGCGACGCGCAGGCTCGCCTCGGCGGTCCATGCGGCGAAGCACGCCTCGGGCGGCGGCATGTCCCAGTCGTCGGCGACCATGCCGCCGATCGACGCGCGCAGTTCGAACGCGTCGGCCGGGTAGTCGCGACCGACGCCGATCGGCGGACGTTCGCGCAGCGCTCGGTCTTCGTCGAGCGCGTGTTCACGCGCGTCGCGGAAAGCTGCGTCGTCGAGCAGGAGACCGCGCGCGAGACGCTCTTCGATCGCCGTCACGAACTCGACCTCGAGCGCGACGCCGAGTTCGGCGCTCGCTCGCGCGGCGATCTCGTTCGCGTCGAGCACGCCGTCGAAGCGCCGCGCGATCGCCCACTCGTCGCGGCGCAGCACGCACGCGAAGCGTCCGTCGTTCGGCGCAATGCCGAGCACGTCGCTCAACCCGACGCACGGTTCGCCGTCTTGCTGGAGCGGCGCGACGGCGAGCGCGCGCAGCGCCGCCGGGACGTTCAACGGAAGTCCTCGTCCGTCGCCTTGGCCCGTCGCTCGATCTCCGCCTGGTCGTAGAGCGGCCCTTGGTCGATCCCGGGGCAACACTCCTTCACCTCGCCGGACCACACTTCGGGCTCGAGGTTCTCGGTCCAGAACGGCCAGGTCTCGCACTGCTTCGGTCGCACCGGATAGACGCGGCAGTGGTTGTGCTCGTCGAGGAAAGGGCACGCCGCTTCGTCGAACTTCAAAGACGGAAAGAAGCCCGGGTTGACGTCGCAGAACTTCTCGAGGAACGCGCTCCGCGTCAGGCCGAGGAACTTCGGGATGCGCTCGAGGTCGCGCTCGCTCAGGTTCACGAAGGTGTACTGACCGTGGTTCTTGCAGCAGCGCCCGCACTGCGTGCATTCGAAGCGTAATCCGTTGCCGTACCAGGGTTTGGAGCTCATGGCGGTCGACTCTCGCGGGCTTTGACGGAGGCGTGCGGTTACCGAACAGTCGAGTGCCCGGTAGGAAGGGGCGCGTGTGCGCTTTCACACGATCGTCGCGTCCAGACCCTTCTACCTGCCCCCTATACCCATGAAGGTCATCGTCGTCGAGGACGGCACGCGAACCGAGCTCACCATCGAGAGTCCGGTGGTGCGCGTCGGCCGCGCGGTGGACAACGAGATCCGCCTCCAATCCAACCTGGTGTCGCGCCACCACTGCCGCATCGAACAAGGGCCCGAGGGCCCGTGGATCATCGACCTCGAGTCGTCGAACGGCACGCAGGTCAACGGCGAGAAGGTGAAGCGCAAGTTGCTCGCGAACGGCGATCGGCTCGGCGTCGGCAAGGCGCACATGCAGGTCTTCCTCTCGGAGTCGACCGACGCGGGCGACACGCATCGCCTCGACTTCAGTCGCGAGGGCTCCGGCATGGCGACGCTCTCGGGCGACGCGCAACGCGAGCGCGAGAACCTGCGCGTGTTCGCGCGCGTCGCACGCGACCTGTTGCGCGAGACCGACCTCGCGCGGCTCCTGCGTTCGATCGTCGACAGCGCGATCGCGTTGGTCGGCGCCGAGCGCGGCTTCCTGCTGCTCGCCGACGCGAACAACGCGAGCGATCCGAAGGCCAAGCCCGACACGACGACGATGAAGGTGCGCATCGCGCGCAGCTTCGATCGCGAGGACATCCCGGTGCCGGCGACGCGGCTCTCGCTCGGCATCGCGCGCAGCGTGGTCGAGTCCGGCGAAGCTCTGATCTCCGTCGACGCCGGCCGCGACGATCGCTTCAGCGGCATGGCCAGCGTCGAGGACCTGAAGCTGCGCTCGGTGATGTGCACGCCGATCGCCGTCGACGGGCGCACCGAGGGCGTGCTCTACGTCGACAACCGCCTGCAGCAGTCCGCGTTCGGCGAGGACGATCTCGAGCTCCTGCGCCTGTTCGCCGACCTCGCGTCGATCGCGCTGCGCAACGCGCGGTTGGTCGCCGAGCTCGTCGAGCGCAACACCAAGCTCTCGGTGTCCTCGCGCCAGATCGAGCTCCTCAACGAGCAATTGGGCCGCAAGGTCCGCGACCGCGACACCGAACTCGCCGTCGTGCGCGCCGAACTGTCGCGCGAACGCGGCCGCTACGACTACGGCGCGATCGTGGGCGCGTCGGAAGGCATGCGCCGCGTCTTCCACCAACTCGATCGCATCATCCAGTCCGAGCTGCCCGTCCTGATCCACGGCGAGAGCGGCACCGGCAAGGAACTGATCGCGCGCGCAATCCACTACAACGGCTCGCGCAAGGACAAGCCGTTCGTCAGCGAGAACTGTGCGGCGTTGCCCGACACGTTGCTCGAGAGCGAGCTCTTCGGCCACGCCCGCGGCGCGTTCACCGGCGCGCACCGCGCGAAGAAAGGTCTGCTCGAACAGGCGGACGGCGGCACGCTCTTCCTCGACGAGATCGGCGACATGAGCGTCGAGATGCAGAAAAAGCTCTTGCGCGTGCTGCAGGAAGGCGAGTTCCGCATGCTCGGCTCCGACCAGCAGATCAAGGTCGACGTGCGCATCATCGCGGCGAGCCACCGCGACCTCGAGCTCCTGGTGCGCGAGAGCAAGTTCCGCGAGGACCTCTTCTATCGTGTCAACGTGCTCTCGGTGATCCTTCCGCCGCTGCGCGAACGCCGCGAGGACATCCCGTTGCTCGCCGAGGCGCTGCTCGCGCGCGCCGCCCGCGACGCGAGCCGTCCGGTGCCGATCCTGCCGCGCGAAGTCGTCGCCGGGCTCTGCGCGTACGACTGGCCGGGCAACGTGCGCGAGCTCGAGAACGAGATGCGCCGCTTGATCGTGCTCGCGGGCGACGAAGTGCGCCTCGAGCATCTCTCCGCGCCCGTGCTCGAGCGCCGGCCGATCGCCGGCACGACGCCGCACGGCGCATCCGCGCTCGATCCGACCGCGAACATCCGCGAAGCGGTCGCCGACCTCGAACGCCGTTCGATCGAAGCGGCGCTCAAGCAGGCGAACGGCAACAAGAGCAAGGCGGCCCAGTTGCTCGGCATCAGCCGTTTCGCGCTGCAGCGCAAGCTCGACAAGTACGGCCTCGGCGCCGGCCGCGACGACGACGCGGTCGACGAGCCCGAGCCCGCGGGTTCCGCGGAGTAGGCGAGTTCGGCGGCGGGCGATACGCTCTCCGTCGATGGTCGCGCGGGCAGGACGACGACGCTTCGCGACGACGAGCGTCGTCTGCTTCGCGCTCGCCGTGCTCGCCTCCATCGCGTCCGGCGACACGCTGATCCTGAAGGACGGCCGCCGCGTCGAAGGGACCGTGGTGCGCGAGACCGCGACGACGATCACCGTCGAGACGCCGACCGGCAAGGTCGAGTACGCGCGCGCGGACGTCGTCGACGTCAAGCTGGGCAAGACTCCGCGCGAGGTCTTCAAGGAGCGCGAGGCCGCCGCGAAGACCGCCGACGATTTCTACGAGCTCGGCGCGTGGGCCGAGACGCAGAAGTTGAAGTCGTTCGCGAAGGACGCATACAAGAAGGCGGTCGCGCTCGATCCGAACCACGCGGGCGCGAACACCGCGCTCGGGTTCGTGAAGTACAAGGACGTCTGGCTGACGCCCGACGAGAAGTCGAAGCGTGCGGCCGCCGACGAGGAGGCGGAGAAACTCGCGGCCGGCTTCGCGCGCTACGAAGGTCGTTGGGTCACCGCCGACGAGAAGTCGAAGCTCGACCAAGGTCTGGTGCTGTGGAGCGGTCGTTGGATGCCGAAGGCCGACGCGCTGCGCGCGCAAGGCCTCGAAGAATTCGAGGGCCGTTGGATTCCGCGCGCCGAAGCGTTGGCGCGACGCGACGTGCTCGCGGCGCAGAAGGCGTGCGGGGAGAAGCTCGCCGTCGCGTGGACCGAGCAACTCTGCGTCGCGGGTCCGTGGCCCGAGCCCTTCCTGACCAACATCGCGGCGCAGCTCGGCCGCGGCCGCGCGAAGTTCGACGCGGCGTTCGGCGTCGAAGCGGGGCTCGCGTTGCTCGGCGGTCGCATGGCCGAGTTCTACTGCTTCGCGCGCGACGATCGGCCGTACGTCGATTCGGTCGTGCACTTCGCCGCGCTCTCGCCGACGTTGCCGCCGGGTTGGGGCGAAGCGACCGCGCGCGCGCACGGCTTCTACTGGTTCGATCCGTACGCGTTGTCGTCGGCGCGCCTCGGTTTCCGCAACGAGGACGAGCTCACGGGACACTGCGTGCACCACTGGGGGCACTTGCTCGTCAACCGCGATCGCTACGACGGGCGCCTCTTGCCGCCGTGGTACGACGAGTCGCTCGCGTGTTGGCTCGAGTTCGAGGTGCTCGGCACCAACGTCGTCGCGTGTCGTTCGAAGCGCGAGGCCGTCGAGGGCGGCACGAGCTCGGGCAAGGTCGCGAGCGTGGTCGAGTTCGACTGGACCAACTTCCGGCACGGCGGGTGGCGCGCGGCGGTGCTCGGAGCGCTCGATTCGAGCGCGTTGCCGACGCTCGAGAAGCTCAGCCTCTGCGACTCCGCCGATCTCGGCCTCGTCGAACTCGGCACCGGCATGGCGATCCTCGAGTGGATCGAATCGAAGGGGCCGGGAGCGCTCGGCAAGTTCCACGGCGAGTTGCGCAAGGGCCAACCGCGTTCGCCCGAGCGCGTCGAGCGCGACGTGAAGAAACGTCTCGCGACGTACGACGCCGCGCTGCGCGCAGCGACCGGTGAAGGCCTCGTGGCGGCCAACAAGGCGTGGAAGGATTGGTTCCGTTCGCGACGTTGACGTGTCGAGTGCATCCGGCTGAGTGCATCCAATCCGGCGCGCGCGGCGTAGCAGGTGACGTGAAACGACTCCAAGCTCTCGTCGCGCTCGCGTTGCTCGCCGCTTGCCAAACCTCCGCGCGTGTCGAATCCGTCGCGCCTCCCGTGCAGTGGGAAGACTGGTCGCCCGCAGTGTTCGAGCGTGCGCGCGCGGAGGACCGTCTCGTCTTGCTCGACCTCGCCGCGGTGTGGTGCCACTGGTGCCACGTGATGGAGGAGACGACGTACCGCGATCCCGAGGTCTCACGCCTGCTCGCCCTGCATTTCGTCTGCGTGCGCGTCGACCAGGATGCGCGGCCCGACCTCTCGAATCGCTACGAGGACTACGGTTGGCCGGCGACCGTGATCTTCGATGCGCGCGGCGGCGAGCTCGTCAAGCGCGCCGGCTACGTCCCGCCGGCGCCGATGCGTGCGTTTCTCGCCGCGGTCGTCGCCGATCCGACGCCGGGGCCGTCGGTCACCGGAGTCGGGCGCGATGCGACGTCGAGTGCTCCGAGCGACGCGAGCGAACTCGACGCCGAGCTGCGCGCGCGCTTCGAACGCGGCTACGACGCCGAACACGGCGGTTGGGGGACGGGGCACAAGTACCTCGATCCGACCAATGTCGAGTACGCGCTCGCTCTCGCGCTCGGCGGCGACGAAGACGCGAAGACGAAGGCGCAGCAGACGTTCGATGCGGAGCTCGCGTTGCTCGATCCCGCGTGGGGCGGTTTCTATCAGTACTCGACCGACGGAGCTTGGACCGAGCCGCACTTCGAGAAGATCGCGTGGGTGCAGGCGGAGAACCTGCGCCTCTACTCGCTCGCGTACGCGGCGTGGAAGTCGCCGCGCCACGCGGAAGCGGCGCGCGCGACGGTGCGTTTCCTGCGCGACTTCCTGACGAGTCCGGACGGTGCGTTCTTCACGAGTCAGGACGCCGATCTCGTGCAGGGCGAACATGCGGCCGAGTACTTCGCGCTCGACGATGCCGGGCGTCGAGCGCTCGGCGTGCCGCGCGTCGACGGCCACGTCTACTCACGCGAGAACGGCGCGTTCATCCGCGCGTTGTGTCAGACGTACGCGAGCCTGGGCGACGAAGACGCGCTCGCCGCCGCCGTGCGCGCCGCGAACTGGATCGTCGCCGAGCGTTCGCTCGACGGCGGCGGTTTCCGTCACGACGAACGCGACGTCGGCGGGCCGTACCTCGGCGACACGTTGAACATGGGGCAGGCGTTCCTCGCGCTCTACGAAGTCACGGCGGAGCGAGCGTGGCTCGAGCGAGCGCTCGCCGCGTCCGAGTTCCTCGCGACGCGCTTCCGGAGCGACGCGGGCTTCGAGACGACGGCGATCGAGACGACCGTCGGCCTCGCGCAAGCGCCGCAACGCGACGAGAACGTCGCCGTCGCGCGCTTCGAGACGCGTCTCTCGCGCTACGCCGGCGGCGACGCGCACCGCGAGCGCGCGGAGCATGCGTTGCGTTGGCTCACGACGCCCGACGTCGCGCTGCGCTTCCCGACCGCGGCGAAGTTGCTCGTCGAGAGCGAACTCTCCGGCGAACCGCTGCACGTCACGATCGTCGGTTCGAAGTCCGATCCCGCGGCGAAGGCGCTCTTCCGCGCCGCGCTCGCCCGCGCTGCGACCTTCCGCCGCATCGAGTGGTTCGATCCCGCCGAAGGCCCGCTCCCCAATCCCGACGTCGAGTACCCGAGTCTCGACCGCGCCGCCGCGTTCGCGTGCGCCGAGGGCCGCTGCTCCGCGCCGGCGTTCACGCCGTTCGAGCTCGATCGACGCTTGGCCCGGTCGCGCTGACCGCGGCCTTAGCGGCCGAACAGGCTCGAGCGGACCAGCCCTCCGACGAAGCCGAGTTCGTGCTCGTCGAACGTTCCGTGCGGCGCCCGGTCGTCACCAAGCGAGCACATCACCGGCCTCGGGATCCACAGGTCGCTGCGGCATCCATCGGCGAACTCGGCGGTCCACTGGTCGTAGTCGCTCGCAGGTATCCGATACGCCGCGCGAACTGCGACGCGAGCGACGCCAAGCAGCGAATCGCCGTCTTCATCCAGCACGAGTCGCAGAGCGGGCGCGCGCACCGAGCACACGCCGTAGAGCGGGAGGTCGCAGAAGACCGCGTGGATTTCATGGAGCTCGGGGCAGCCATACACCATCAACGGCACCGCGCAAGCAGGGTCGTACTCGGACGAAAGAGCGTCGAGCACCGCGCGCAATCCGTCCGACGAAAGTTCGACGCCGCCGATCGCGAAGCGAGGGTCCGATCCGTCCGGTTGGAGCGCGGCTGCACGGGCATACAGGGAGTACCCGTACTGATTCCACGGCGACCGCCGTCGTTCGGAGAATTGAATCCAGAAGCCTCCGCTGCCGGCGTCGGGGAACACGCGCGTGCTCCACGCCGTGCAGAGCGCGAGCGTGTCGTGGATCTCGAGCTGGTGCTCGAGGCTGTCCCTGAACGTCGTCGTGTCGTTGATGGGCCCGATCACCGAGTCGCCGCAAACCTGGGAGCCCGTGAACGCGAAACCCGCCGCGTGACCCGCCGCTCTCGGCAACGCGAGCACGCCGGCGGCGCCGAAGCTCGATCGCGAGGTCGGATCGTCCGTGAACCAAACGTAGGCGCGCACCGAAGGCGGATCGCTCAACGGTTGCGCGGACTCCAGGCTGACGCTTTCGACCACGCAGTCGGCGGGCAGACCGCGGGCGAGTTCGTGTTCGAGCGTCTCGAGCAGGATCGGGATCGAGCGCAGCGGGAACCACGCCGCGCGTTTCGCCGGCTGCTCGCGGGTGAAGTTGGTCACGCCGCCTTCGCCGAGCAACACCACGTTGCCGAGGCGCACCCAGCGCAAGTCGAGCGAAGTACTGACCTCCAGCTCGCGACCCGCGGGATCGACGAGGCATGCGTTGAGGAGCTCGGCGTCCTCGGTCTGCGAGAGCGTCGACAGCACGTCGCGCGAGCCGTCGTCTCGAATGCGCCGCAACACGACGCGCCAACCGGCGGGCACGCCGAGTCCGCTCTCGATCTCGCGCTCGATGAGCCCGACTTGCTCGTCGGACACGACCGGACGCCCTTCGGTGTCGCGGAACGTGAGCTCGGTCAGTTCTTCGCGGTGGCGGAAGATCCCGACGTCAGGGCTCGGAGCCTGCGCGCCGAGCGAACTCGAGACTAAGGATGCGAAGAGCCACCGATGCACCCGCCCACTAGCGCTTCGTGAACGCCAAGTTGCGGCTGAATTCCGTCACGTCGTACGGCGCCTTCTCGCCGCCGAGCCACTTCGCGAAGAAGTCGAGGTGCGCGTCGTAGTAGAACGCCATCTCGTACCACGACGGCCAGTGGCCTGCGTTCGGGTAGACGATCAAGCGCGACGGCACGCCCATCTTCTGCAGGTGCGTGTAGTACTCGAGGCTCTGCGTGTACGCGACGCGGTAGTCCTTCTCGCCGGTGATGACGAGCGCGGGTGTCTTGTAGTTCTTCACGAAGCGATTGGGCGACCAACGCTCGTACTCGTCGCTCTCCCACGGCGTGCCGCCGAGGTCGCTCTCGGGGAACCACAGCTCCTCCGTTGCGCCGTGCATCGCGCCGAGGTTGTAGACGCCCATCATCGAAGCGATGCACGTGAAGCGGTTCGTGTGGCCCTGCATCCACATCGCCATGTAGCCGCCGTACGACCAGCCCATCATGCCGATGCGTTCGGAGTCGACCCACGGCAGGTCGTCGAGCTGATCGACCGCCTTCATCAGCTCGCGGTAGACGCGCCCGCCCCAGTCCTTCTGGATCGCGTCGGTGAAGTCCTGGCCGTAACCGGTCGAGCCGGTCGGATTGCAGAACGCGACGACGTAGCCCTTGCCGGGATAGACCTGCCAATCGCCGCGGAACGCGTCGGCCCATTGCGATTGCGGACCGCCGTGGACGTTGAGGATCAGCGGGTACTTCTTCTTCGGATCGAAGCCGTGGGGCGTGACGACGAAGCAGTGCACTTCGTAGTCGCCGTCGCCGTGCAGCCAGAGCTCGAGCGGCGGACGGATGTCGACCTCGGCCTTCACCGCGTCGTTGAAGTGGGTGAGTTGCGTGCGCGGCGACTCCGGCGCGCGCGCGACGAAGACCTCCGTCGGCGAATCGATCGAGCGGCGCGTGTAGACGATGCCAGGCTTCGAGCCCGCGAGGTCCCAACCGGCGAGGAAGGAATCCTCGAGCAATTTCTTCGGCGCGCTGCCGTCGAGCGAGACCAAGTAGAGCGGCGTGCGTCCGTGTTGCTGCGCTTGGAAGACCAGCGCACCCGAGTCCGCCGTCCAACGCAAGTCGTCGATCATGTCGTCGAAGACCGTGCGATCGGTGAGGTAGCGGATCGCACCGCTCTCGCGGTAGTAGAGCGCGAGCCGCTTCAAGTCGGACTCGTAGCCCGGCTTCGATTGGCTGAGGAACGCGATGTACTTGCCGTCCGGCGAGTAGAGCGGCGCGCCGTCGAACGCTTTGTTCGCCGCGGTGAGATTCTTCGGGCTCTTGACGTCGCCTTCGACCTGCACGGTCCACAAATCCGCGTTGGTCGTCGAAGCCTGATCGCGCTCGCGGTTGGAGACGAAGCACACTTCCTTGCCGTCCGGCGAGAACGCATAGCCGCGATCGCCGAGCGAGAACACCGGGCTCTCGAAATCGCCGGGCGTCAGGTCCTTCACGACCTTCCCGCTCTTCGCGTCGACGAGGAGCACGTGCGCGCGCCGACCGTCGCGCCATGCGGTCCAGTGGCGATAGAGCAACGTGTCGGCGACGTGGACCTTGAGTTTGCCGCTCTCCTGTCCGTCGGAGTTCTTCGCGTTGCACTCGACGTCGATGCCGCACTCGGGGAAGACGTCGGACGTCACCGCGATCCAACGGCCGTCGGCCGACAGCACCGGGCCTTCGACGCCCGGCCCGAAATCGGTGAGCTGCGCGGGCTCGCCGCCGTCGAGCGCGATCGTCCAGAGTTGGCTCGAGCCGCTGCGATCGGACACGAAGAGGATCGAGCGCCCGTCCGGCGTGAAGCGCGGATCGGTGTCGTTGTGACCTTGCGCGGTCATCTGGCGCGCGTCGCCGCCGCCGGTCGGGACGAGCCAGAGCTCCGACCAACTCTTGCCGGCCTCGAGCTCGTACTTGCGCACCGCGACCACCGCATTCGCGCCGTCCGCGGAAACTCTCGGCGCGCTGGCGACCGCGCAGCGATAGAAGTCCGCGATCTCGAACGCACGCTTGCCGTCGCCGGGCCCGGGCAACACGAGCGGCGCGCTCGCCGCCGCCGTTCTCGTCGAAGGCGCCGAGCAAGCAACGAGGCCGAGCAACGCGCAAGAAAGTCGAACGGTCACATTCATCTTGGAGTTCTCCACGAGGGGCGGCGCAGTCTAGCGGTCGCGCGACACGTCGTTGTTCGGCCGCGGTCAACTCCCGGTAGCTCTCGTGCGGCGCAGCGGTAGAGCCTGCATTCGGAGCCGCGACCTGACTTCCCGATCGGGCGCGCTAGTCTGGACCCAGCGCTCGGCGTCGCTACCGATGACTTTCGAACCGCAGAGTCGACCTCGCGAATCCTTGCCGGAGATTCCGGGCTATCGCATCGAAGGCGTGATCGGTCGCGGTTCGACCGGAGTCGTGTATCGCGCGAAGCAACTCGCGGTCGATCGCGCGGTGGCGCTCAAGATCCTGCACCCCGAGCTCGCGGGCAAGGGCAACGCGATCCGGCGGCTGCAACGCGAAGCGCGCACCACGGCTCGGCTCACGCATCCTTCGATCGTCAGCGCGATCGACATGGGCGAGACGCGCGGGCGTTGGTGGTACGCGATGGAGCTCGTCGAAGGCGAGTCGCTCGCGCAACGACTGCGCACGAAAGGTCGTCTCACCGAACGGGAAGCGTTGCGGCTCTTGATCCCGTTGGTCGAAGCGTTGCAGCACGCGCACGAGCACGGCGTCGTCCACCGCGACATCAAGCCCGCGAACATCCTGGTCGACGGCGAAGGCTGGCCGCACTTGGTCGACCTCGGGCTCGCGCTCGTCGAGGACGATCCCGCGATCACGCGCCACGGCGGGACGATGGGGACGCCGCACTACATCAGTCCGGAACAGGCGCGCAATCCCGCGACCGTCGACATCCGCTCCGACATCTGGTCGCTCGGCGCAACTTTCTATCACGCGGTGTGCGGTCGTCCGCCGTTCGAGGGCGCGAGCGTCGCCGAGATCCTCTCCGGCGTCCTCTACTCGCGCGTGCAGGATCCGAACGAGCTCGCGCCGAACCTGTCGCGCGGTCACGCGCTGGTGCTGCGCAAGTGTCTGTCGCGCGCGCCCGAACGCCGCTACCAGACGCCGAAGGAGTTGCTCGCGGACTTGGAGCTCCTGCGCGAACGCCGCGACGTCAAGATCCGCGCGTCGATGCTCGATCCGGTCGCGGGCGACGACGGTCGTTCGCGGCGTTGGCTGTGGGCGTCGGCGGCGGCGCTGATCCTCGGCGTTTCCGCGTGGGCGATCTGGTGGCCCGACGACACGACGACGCCGGCGAACTCCAGTGCGAGCGACAGCGCGCGGCTCGAGCCGTGGCCCGAACTCGAACGCATCGCCGCGAAAGGTCGCCGCGCGGACAGTGAGCTCGCGTCGGCCATCACCGAAGTGCGCCAACTGCAGCCGGTGCCCGAGCGCTACCGCGCGCGCTACGACGAGGTCGTCGCCGGACTCGTCGGCGCGTACCACAACGCGGTCGACGCGTTCGGCACCGCGTGGCGCGCCGAGGTCGACGCCGCGTTGAACGCGCGCGACTACGTGCGCGCCGCGTCGCTCGCGTCGCGCGGCGAACTCGAGGCGCGACTGCGCGCCAGTTTCGCGCCGAGCGCGGGACAACTCGCGGAACTCTTCGAGCGTCTGCGCGACGACGAATGCCGTTCGCGGATCGCTGCTCGCGTCGCGCTCGAGGCTTCGACCGACGTCGCCGCGGCGCGCAAGCTCGTCGCCGAGCGCGTGTCGCCGTCGCTCGCCGACTTTCTCTCTCGTTCGGCGTTCGCGAGCGCGCGTGTCGAGGCCTTGCGCGCCCGCGACGCGTTCCAAGCCGAACTCACGCGCGCGCCGCGGCGTCTGTCGGTCGACGACGCGGCCCGCGTCGCGCAGGAAGTCGTCGCGGCGTTCGCGCCGTTGATCGCGGACCTCGACGAGCGTTGGCGCACGCTCGACGGTGAGCTCGAGGCCCTGGTCGACGCGCGAGCCGCCGAGATCGAGGCTCGCGTGCGCGCGCGCGACTTCGAAGGCGCGGCGGATGCGGCCCTCGCGAGTTTGTTCGCCGCCGAGCTCGAAGCGCGCGGTCTCGCGCGGACGGAGTTCGTCGACGAGGTCTCGCGCGGCGCGCTCGACGAGCTCGACGCGCGCATGCATGCCCTCGCCGAGATCCAGAGCCGCATCGAGGAAGAGGACGCGCAGACGTGGGCGTTCATCACCGACCGCGAAGTCTCCGAAGCGTGGAAGGCGCGCGACTACGCGTTGGTCCGCCGCCGTTGGGAGTCGGGACGCAACGAGCCTTGGACCGCGCGCATCGCGCCGCGGATCGAGCTCGAAGTGCAATGGGCCGACTTGCTCGACGAAGTCCTGCGCCGCGCCGCGGACGAAGTGCGCGGTTCGAAAGGCAAGACGCTCGCGCTCTTGATCGGCACGATCCAGACCGAGGGCGTCGTCACGGCCGCCGAGGATCCGATCGGCCAGGGTTTCGGATTCCGCGCGGGCGCGACGGCGAACGAGCGTCGGCTCGCGTTGCGCGCGCTCGACGATCCGAAGGCGGCGCTGCTCGGCACCGACGCGGTCGAGCGGCTCGCGGGCCTGGTACCGGTCGCGGGCGAACGCGACGATCCGAAGAAGCGCTTCCTGCGCCTGCTCTTCCGCTATCGAGAAGGCGACGTGCAAGGCGCGCTCGCGGCGTTGCGCTCCGGTGCGTTGCCGCGCGAGGAATTCCCCGCGCTCGTCGCCGAGATCGAACAGCGCCTGCGTCAATCGGCGACGTCGTTCGCGGAGGAGCGCAGCGCGCGCTCCACCGAAGCGAAGACGCTCTACAACCTGATCTCGCGCACGCGCACCGCCGAGCACGACAAGGATCTGGTCGTCAAGCGCATCGACGATCTGCTGACGCGGCTCGGCGATCTCGACTATGTGCGCGGCTTGCGGCCCGAGCTCGAGGCGTGGCGCGCGGAGCTCGTCGCGCCGGCCGCGCCGGTCGACGTCGGCACGCTCGCGGAACGTTTCGGCGGCGCGGAACTGTCGCTGATCGACGGCCGCGCGCGCGTGACGTGGCGGATGAGCAGCACGGCCGATGTCGCGTTCAGCGCCGGCGATTGGATCCTCGCGGCCGACGGTTGGCGCGCGAGCGACCTGCGCGCGCGCGACGACCTCTTCAACGCCGAGCGTTGGCCCCACGTTTCGCTCGCTCCGTTCGCCAACTTCGACCGCGAGGTCGAGTGCGAGATCGAGTTCGAGCAACCGAAGAGCTCCGGCCCCGCGCGCCTCTGCGTCGTCACCGTCGCCGGTTGGCACGTCGCGCTCGCGGGCGCGCAACTGCCCGGCGGGCCGGGACGTTGGCGCGCGTCGAGCGGCGATCTGCGCGAGCTCGTCGACGAGGTCTTCGGTCGCCGCGGCCGCGAATTCGAAGTGCTGAAGAGCGACGCGATCCACGTCTTGCGCGTGCGTTTGACCCACAAGCGCGGGCGGATCGAAGTGACGCTCGACGGCAAACCGCTCGGTCAGGAGAGCGGTTTGCGGCCCGCCGAAACCGCCGCCAACGCCGAGATCGCGGTGCGTTCGCTCGAAGCGGTGCGCTTGATCCGCGTCACCGTCGCGTTCGCGGCGCGTTGACGTTCACTCGCGCGCGCCGAAGTGCGCCGCGATCGTGCGTGCGGTCTCCGCGCGTTCCGGTGTCGCGAGATCGGCGATCGTCTCGAGCGTGAGGAGCACCGCGCCCTGCGTCGCGCCGCAGCGCACGGCTCCGCGCACGTGGCT
The DNA here is from genome assembly GCA_021413885.1 of Planctomycetota bacterium. Taxonomy (GTDB): domain Bacteria; phylum Planctomycetota; class UBA1135; order UBA1135; genus JACRIN01. Next base: position 42,483 of record JAIOPM010000037.1, on the reverse strand, counting down.
CGCGAGTTGGCGCTCCTGACCGAGCACCGTCAACGCCGCGACCGCGAGCAACTCGCGCTGCGCCGGCTCGAGCCCCGGCCGCGCGAGGATGCGACCGTACGCGTGGCCCTCGATCCAATCCGCGAAGTCGGGATGACCGGCGACCAGGAACGAGCGGACCTTGTCGGCGTCGTTGCGATAGATGCGTTCGAAGAGCGCTCGACCGCGCGCGTGCTGGTCGCGTTCGCCGAGGATCTCGTCGCTCCCGAGCTCGCCGAGTCCGCCTTCCGCCGCGAGCACGCCGTACGCTTCGACCTGGCGCGGGAAGCCCGCGAAGACGTGGACTTGGAGCAGCGTCTCGCGCCACGCTCGATTCGGTTCGCCCGCGGGCGCCGCGCGGCGCAGACGCGCGACTTCGTCGAAACGCCCGAGCACGCACGCCGCGAAGAGCCGCACCAAGCGCCGTTCGAGGTCGGTGAGCGACATGGCGGCGGAGCGTAGTCTCCGCGTCGGCCCGCGGAAAGTCAGTCGACGCGGCCGATCGGTTCGCCCATGCGCACGGCGCGGCCGAGCGCGAGCGACGCGAGCGGTTTCGGACCGCCGCGCGGCGCGACCAACACGACGGTCGAGCCCATCTCGAAGCGCGCGAGCTCTTCACCGCGCCCGAAACGCCGCGGCGCGCCGGGCGTCTCGTTCTCGACGCCGACGACGCGGATCCGGCCGACGTTGAGAGCGCCGACCATCACGAGCCACAGCGGTCCGTGCTCGGTCGCGAGGCGCAGCACCGCGCGCTCGTTGATCGACAACACTTTCTCGCGCCGCTCGAGCACCTTCGGCGCCACCGAGTAGCGCGCGCCGTCGAACCAACGCACCTCTTCGAGTCGGCCGGCGACCGGCGAGTGCACGCGATGGTAGTCGCGCGGCGAGAGGTAGACCGTCCACGCGTGGCCGCCGCTCAGATCGTGTTCGCCCGGTGCGAGGCCGAGCAGCTCTTCGACCGCGTACGGGCGACCCTTCGCCTGCAGGATCGAACCGTTCTCGATCGGGCCGAACGCTTGGAACGTGCCGTCGCATGGCGAAGGCAACACGCGCGCGTCGCTCGGGAACGAACGCGCGCCGTCCTTGAGACGGCGCACGAAGAACGCGCAGAAGCTCGGGTGATCGGCGAGGTCGAGACGCACCTCGGAGAGATCGACGGAGTACGCGCGGCTGTAAGCGCGATAGAGAGGAGCCCGCAACGCTCGCGGCAGCTTGCGGTCGGCGAACCAACCGGTCGCGAGCGACATCGCCCGCAGGATCGGTGTCGTCATCCGTCGTCAGTCTTGGCCGCCGCCGCCGGTGGTTTGAGTCGTGCTGCGTTGGCCGCGATTGCCGCCGTTGCGACCGCCGCCGCCATCCGGGCCGAAGTCGCCGCCGAAGCCGCCGCGGCGCGGTTGGTCGAGGTCGGAGATCTGGTCGGCGAGCGCGCTGCCGAACGCCTTGGTCAGCTCGTCCTTCTTCCAGTTCTGCAGCTCGGTCATCGTCGTGCGCATCTGCTCGCGGTCGAAGCCCGAGTCCTGGATGTTCTCGAAGAGGCCGCGGCGCTTCTCGTTCTCGGCGACCAGGATTTCCGAGAGGCGCGCGGTGTCCTTCGCGGCGAGGTCGAGCTTCTTCGCGATGCTGTCGGCGCGGCGTTCGGCGGCGTCCTGTTCGCGCTTCGCGCGTTGCGTCGCACGTTCGTCTTCCTGGCGCTTGAACTCCTGCGCGAGGACGTCGCGCACTTGCTCGCGCTCCGAGTCGCTCAACTGGCGCGCTTGGACGCCGGCGTCGTCGAGCGCGGGCGCGACCAGCGACGCGGTCGTCGCTGGCGTGCGGTCGGACGAGCGCTCGCGCAGCGCTTGGACGTCGGCGCTGAGTTGACTGACCTGCATCGAGAGCGCGTCGACCGAGCGTTGCAGCGCTTCGACGCGGACGTCGGGCAGTGCGGACGAATCGTTCGCGTGTCCCGACGCCGTCTTGGTCGATGCCGCGACGTCGGACGGCCGGCCCGAGGCGTCCTTGCGTGCGTCGGCCATCGCGAAGAACACCACGCCGGCGATGAGCACGAAGAGCGCTGCACCGATCAAGAGGAAACGCGTCATGAGAACTTCCGTTGGGGTTGCGCCCGGCGCGGGGAGCTATGCTACCGCCCTCCATCTCGCGTCCACAGGCGCCGAATGGAACCCGGGAGCACCGCGCGGGTTCTCGCCCTAGGCCGCAAACTCCTCGCGCAAGACGCCGCCGATCGACCGCGGGCGGTACCGGCGAGCCCGAGAGAGCGGTCGGCGCTCCGGGATTCGCACGCGTCGGCCGATGGAGGGGGAGCTTTTTCGCCCCGCGCGCGCCGACCGTGAACGCCCAACCTTCACCCTGACGTCAGCCGAGGAACATGGACTTCGAGTTCAGCGACGAGTTGCGGATGGTCCGAGACCTCGCGCGCGAGTTCACCGACAACAGCGTGCGTCCGATCTCCGCCGACATCGAGCGCAACCATTGCGTGCCGCGCGCGCTGATCGACGAGATGTCCGAGCTCGGCCTGATGGGCGTCGCGATCCCCGAGGAGTACGGCGGCACCGGCCTCGGCGAGATGGGGCTCTGCGTCGTGATGGAGGAGCTCACGCGCGGTGATTTCTCCGTGGCGGTGACGTACGGCGCGCACGCTTCGATCGGCGCGATGTCGGTCGTCGTCGGCGGCACCGAGGAGCAGAAGCAACGCTTCCTGCCGCAGATGGCGCAGGGTCGCGTGCTCGGCGCGTACGCGTTGTCGGAGGCGAACGCGGGCTCCGATCCCGGCGCGATGACGACCACGGCCGTGCGCGACGGCGCCGATTGGATCCTGCGCGGCGAGAAGGTCTGGATCACCAACGGCGACAGCGCCGACATCGTCACCGTCTACGCGGTGACCGACAAGGCGCGCGGCGCGTCCGGCGGCATCACCGCGTTCCTCGTGCCGAGCAACTCGAAGGGTTTCGCCGTCGGCAAGCGCGAGGAGAAGATGGGGCAGCGCGGTTCGAGCACCGTGACGCTCGCGTTCGACGACGTGCGCGTCGCCGACGCTCAACGCCTCGGCGCGGTCGGTGACGGCTTCAAGATCGCGATGGGGACGCTCGACCGCGGAAGGCTCGCGCTCGCGGCGAATTGCCTCGGTTGCGCGCGCGAGGCGCATGCGCTCTCCGTTTCGTACTCGAAGGAGCGCATCGCGTTCGGCAAGCCGATCGCGGAGCTCCAGGCGATCCAGTGGATGCTCGCGGACAGCGCCGCCGAGATCTACGCGATGGAGAGCATGGTCTACCGCACGGCGTGGTTGTGCGATGCGGGTCAGCGCTTCTCGCGCGAGTCCGCGATCGCGAAACTCTTCGCGAGCGAAGCGCTCGACCGCATCGTCGACCGCGCGGTACAGATCCACGGCGGCATGGGTTACTCGGCGGAGTTCGTGATCGAGAAGCTCTACCGCGATGCTCGCGTCACGCGCATCTACGAAGGCACGAGCGAGATCCAGCGCTTGGTGATCGCGCGCGACGTTCTCAAGAACGGCGGGTGAGTCACGCGACGCGTTGCGCGCCGCGGCGTTCGACCTCGATCAGGTTCCAGCCCTTCGCGGCGAGGCGTTCCGGCAAGTCGCCGGCGCGCGCGCCGCGGACGCGCAACGACGTCAGCCGCACGCCGCCCGGCGCGCGGAACGTGTTGAGGCCCATCACGTCGAGGCCGAGGTCGAGCGCGATGCGCAACGGTTCGTCGGCCGGACGCTGACGTGCATCGCCCTTCGGCGGCGCGAGCGTCACGCGCACCGTCGCTTCGTCGTGCCACAGCGCGACGAACGCGCGGAAGATGTCCGTTTCGGTCAACATGCCGACGATCGTCTTGCCGTCGACCACCGGCAGTCCGCCGATGCGGCGCAGGTGCATCAGGTTCGCGGCGTCCTCGAGGTGGAGGTCGGGCGAGACCGTCAGAACCGACTTGGTCATCGCGGTCGCGATCTTCGGGGCATCGATCCCGCGCTCGACCGCGCATTCGAGCAACGCGATGGAGTTCGGCACGACGCGCAGGAGGTCGCGCTCGCTGACGATGCCGACCAGTTCCTCGCCGCGCACCACCGGCGCTCGGCGGATGCGGTCGCGACGGAAGGTGTCGAGCACCTCGCGGCAGTCCTCGGTCTCTCGGACGGTGAAGACGCCCCGGGTCATCGCGTGGCGGACGAGCATGGGGCTTCGATCGACCGCCGTCGGGTCGCGGGTGAAGCTCGAACGTCTTCGGCCTCCGTGCGCGGCCCGCCGCTCACGGCAGGTGCCCGCGTCGCGCGATTGACAATCCGAGGCCGCGCTTCTACAACTTTCGGCCCTTTCTCGGTCTCTGCGCCTCCTTCCATCCACCGTCCGAGCCCGTTCCATGCCCCGGCCCGATACCGTCGTGATCCTCGCCGCGGGGCAGGGGACCCGGATGAAGACGGGCGCGCCGAAGGTGCTCGCGCCGCTGGTCGGGCGCTCGCTGTTGGCGTGGGTCGTCGACCAGGCGCTCGGGCTCGAGCCGAAGCGCGTGATCGTCGTCGTCGGCCACGGCGCCGACGAAGTGCAGCAAGCCGCAGCGGGGTTCGAAGGCGCCGATCGCATCCGCTTCGTCCGCCAAGAGCCGCAGAACGGAACCGGCCACGCGTTGCAGTGCTGCTTGCCGGAACTCGGGCCCGATCCCGGCGTGGTGGTCGTGCTCTACGGCGACATGCCGCTGCTCACGCGCGCGAGCCTCGAACGCCTGGTCGAAGCCCAAGCGGCGACCGGCGGCGGCGCCGCGATGTTGACCGCGAAGCCGGCCGACCCGCGCGGCTTCGGACGCGTCGTGCGGCGCGCGGATGGTGCGGTGCTGCGCATCGTCGAACAGAAGGACGCGACGCCGGATGAACTCGCGGTGCGCGAGGTCAACCTCGGCGTCTATGCGTTCGCCGGTCGCGAGCTGGTGCGGCACCTGCCGCTGCTCTCGAACGACAACGCGCAGAAGGAGTACTACCTCACCGACGTCGTCGCGCGTCTGGTCGCGGACTCGAAGCGCGTCGAAGCCCTGGTGCTCGACGACGACCGCGAGGCGATCGGCGTCAACACCTTGGTGCACCTCGCCGAGGCGCGCGCGGTGTTGCAGCGGCGTGTGCTCGAGGAGCACATGCTCCGCGGCGTGTGGATCGAGGATCCGTCGACCACGTACGTCGATTGGGGCGTGAAGATCGGCGCGCGCACGCACGTCCTGCCGTGCAGCGTGATCCGCTCGGGCGTCGTGATCGGCGAGGACTGCGAAGTGGGTCCTTTCGCGCATTTGCGCGGCGGCGCCGTGCTCGAGGACGGCGCGGCGGTCGGCAACTTCGTCGAGGTGAAGAACTCGCACTTCGGGCCGCGCTCGAAGGCGAAGCACCTCGCGTACGTCGGCGACGCGGACCTCGGCGTCAAGGTCAACATCGGCGCGGGCACCGTGTTCGCGAACTACGACGGCAAGCACAAGCATCGCTGCGTGGTCGAAGACGGCGCGTTCGTCGGCTCGGGCACGGTCCTCGTCGCTCCGGTGCACGTCGGCCGCGGGGCGACCACCGGCGCCGGCGCGGTGGTCAAGCGCGGCTCCGACATCCCGGCGGGCGAAACGTGGATCGGCGTGCCCGCGAAGAAGCTCGAGAAACCGAACGGCGGGCCCACTCCCGCGGCGCTCTAGGAAATGACCGTGACTTACAACGAGCGTCTGATCCTGATCTCGGGCACCGCGCACCCGGAGTTGTCGAAGGCGATCAGCCGATCGCTCGATCTCCCGCTCGCGAACGCCCACGTCGGCCGATTCCCCGACGGCGAGATCGACATCAAGATCCACGACGACATCCGCGGCGGCGACGTGTTCGTCCTCCATCCGACGTGCCCGCCGGTCAACGAGAATTGGTGCGAGCTGCTGCTCCTGATCGACACGCTGCGCCGCGCGAGCGCCGGTCGGATCACCGCGGTGATGCCGTACTACGGTTACGCGCGTAAGGATCGCAAGGACGAAGGGCGCGTGCCGATCAGCGCGAAGGTCGTCGCCAACACGCTGGTCAGCGCCGGCGCCAATCGCGTGCTCGCCGTCGACATGCACGCGGCGCAGATCCAAGGATTCTTCGACATCCCGGTCGATCACCTCTACGCGAAGCCCGTATTGCTCGAAGCGGCGAAGCGCATCGATCTCGGCAACCCGGTCGTGATCTCGCCCGACGTCGGCGGCATCAAGATGGCGCGCTCGTGGGCCAAGTCGCTCGGCGCGGACCTCGCGATCGTCGACAAGCGCCGCATCTCCGGCGCCGAGATCGCGGTCGAGCACGTCATCGGCGAAGTCGAAGGCCGCAACGTGATCATCATCGACGACATGATCTCGACCGGCGGTTCGATCACCGAGGCCGCGCGCATCGTGCGCGACCACGGCGCGCAGAAGATCGTGATCGCGGTTTCGCACGCGGTCTTCTGCGGACCGGCGATCGAGCGTCTCGCCGGTTGCCCCGCCGACCGCGTCCTGATCACCGACTCGATCCCGCGCCGCGAGAAGCTGCCGGAACGCGTCGAAGTCGTCTCGATCGCGCCGCTCCTCGCGCGCGCGATCCTCAACATCCACCGGAGCGAGTCGGTCAGCTCGCTCTTCGACTGAACACACCGACAACGACCGGAGAACGATCGCCATGAGCAACAAGAACGTTGGCATCCTGAAGGCCGAGCCGCGCAAGACGCTCGGCACGCGCACCGCGCGCGCCCTGCGCGCCGAAGGCCGCATCCCCGCGATGATCGAAGTGCAGGAAGGCAAGCCGCACGTCGATCTGTCGATCGACGAGGCCGAGTTCCTCGCCATTCGCCGCCAGCACCAGCACGTGTACGAGATCCAGCTCGGCGGCAAGGCCGAGACCGCGCTCGTTCAACACCTCGACTGGAACGTGTTCGGCGAGCGCGTCGACCACATCGAGTTCCGCCGCGTCGACCTGACGAAGAAGACCGACGTCGAAGTCGAGATCTCGTTCGTCGGCCACTCGAAGGGCGTGCTCAACCACTTGATCACGCACGTCACGGTGCGCGCGTTGCCGCTCGACATCCCCGACGAGGTCGAGGTCTCGGTCGCGGACCTCGAGATCGGCGCTTCCGTCTTCGCGAGCGCGTTGAAGATCCCCGCGAACGTCGAACTCGTGACGTCGCAAGAAACGTTGGTCGCGCGCATCAGCGAACTCAAGGTCGACCTCGGACCCGAACCGACGGTCGAAGCCGCGGCGACGGCCGAAGGCACGGCGGCGGCGGGCACGGCTCCGGCGGCGGGTGCCGCACCGGCGGCGGGTGCTCCGGCTGCGGCGGGCGCGGCGAAGGGTGCTCCGGCGGGCGACAAGAAGGCCCCGGGCGGCGACAAGAAGGGCGGGGACAAGAAGTAGTCCCGGGTCACGCCTTCACGACGCGACCTTGCGTCGTCGAAGGTCGTCCGTACAATCCTCGGCCCGCTCGAACGAGCAACCCTCGTCCGAGCGGGCCTTTTCTTGTCCTCGCTGGGCAGAGCCATGAAGAAGCTCGTCGTCGGCCTCGGTAACCCCGGACCGGAGTACGAGTGGACGCCGCACAACATCGGCTTCCATGTGGTCGAGCATCTGGCGACGCGAGAGAAGTCGATCTTTCAATCCGCCGCCAAGCTCCCGGGCCACGAAGGGTCCGCGAACTTCCTGTGGGCCGAGTCGCCCGCCGACAAGATCGGTGGGGGTGACGCGCTCCTGGTGAAGCCCGCGACCTTCATGAACCTGTCCGGCAAGGCGGTGGCCCCGTTGGTCCGCCGGTTCGGCGTGCCGATCGAGAACGTGTTCGTCGTCTACGACGAGCTCGACCTCCCGCTCGGAACGTTGCGCATCCGCCCGCACGGCGGAACCGCCGGACACAAGGGGATGGAATCCATCGTGATGGAGCTCGGCTCCGACCGCTTCCCGCGATTGCGCGTGGGGATCGGCCGACCGAGGACCGATGCGGCGCGCCACGTCTTGACGAAGTTCACCAAGGACGCGCTGGTCGAAGCGGAGATCGCGGCGGCGAACGCCGCGGATGCGCTGCTCGACTGGCTCGTGCAAGGCGACCTCGCCTCGACCATGACGCGGTTCCACAGCCGCTGGAATCAGGGCTCCGAGGCTCCCTAGGGACGCCCCGCGAATCCTCTCGAACCTCCTCGACCAGGAGACACAAGCACTCATGAATCTCTACGAAGGCATGTTCCTCCTGGACAACCAGGTGGTGCGTGCGGACTGGAAGACGGCGAAGAACCTCGTCGTCGACCTCATCAAGAAGCACGGCGGCGAAGTCGTCACCGTCCGCCGTTGGGACGAGCGCAAGCTCGCCTACCCGATCCGCGGCCGTCGTCGCGGAACGTACTTGCTCACCTTCTTCAAGGCCGCGCCCGACGCGATCGCGCCGACTCGCCACGACTTCGAACTCGAAGAGCGTGTGCTGCGCTACCTGATCTTGCGCGCCGAAGCGGTGACCGACGCCGAGATCGAGCTGTCGAAGGCCGAACTTGCGGACGGCTTCACCGTCCCGCCGCCGCCCCAGGACGACGAAGTTCCGGCGAGCGAAGAAGTCGTGGTTCAGGTCGAGGAGCCCGTGGCCGAGGCGATCGAAGAAGTTCCCGCGGAAGCGAACACGGAGGTTTGAGTCATGGGTGAATTCTCCAAGTCCTCGCGCACTCCGCCGCCGCCGATCGCGACTCGCAACTGCGACGATCCGAAGATCGACTACAAGGAGATCACGTATCTCCAGAAGTTCCTGACGCCGCAGGCCCAGATCCTCTCGCGCAAGCGCAGCGGCTTCTGCACCCAGTGCCAGCGTCAGCTCAAGGAATCGATCAAGCGCTCCCGCCACATGGCCCTGCTGCCCTTCGTCAACTGAGGTCTCCACCATGGCCAAGAAAGTCGAAGTGCTCCTGCGCGAGCACGTCCAATACCTGGGCAAGTGCGGTGACGTCGTCCACGTCTCCGCGGGCTACGCACGGAACTACTTGTTTCCGCACAGCCTCGCGGCGATCGCCAACGACGACAACAAGAAGCAGATGACGCGCCGTCGCGCGAAGCTCGACGCCGAAGAGGTGTTGCGCAGCGCCGAGATCGACAAGCTCGTCGCCGTGCTCGCCGCCGTCACGGTGACCACCAAGGCCAAGGCCGACGCGCAGGGTCACCTGTACGGTTCGGTCAACGCCGGGCAGATCGCCGAGTTGCTCTCCAAGGCCGGTCACCCGACCGAGGAGAAGCACGTGCGTCTCGACGCGCCGCTGAAGACCGTCGGCAAGCACGCGGTCAAGGTGCACGTCCACGGCGAACGCACCGCGGACGTCACCGTCGTGGTCGAAGCCGAGATGGGCGACGCCGGATAGTCACCGTCCACACGAGTTCTCCACGCGAGCCCGCGCGACGCATGCCGTCGCGCGGGCTCGCTCGTTCTCCGCTTCGAAGTCGTCGCCGCGTTCGTCCTCGCTTCGTCGGTCGAGGTCGATCGTGTATCCTCTGCCGCGAGGAAGGACATGACGGAGGAGAAGGGGATCGCGCGTCGACCGCCGCACAATGAGGAAGCCGAGCGCGCCGTGCTCGGTGGGCTCTTGCTCGCGCCGGATCGCATCCCCGAGATCGCGGAGATCATCAATCCCGACTCGTTCTACTCGAAGCGCCATCGCGTTCTGTTCGAAGCGCTGGTCTCGATCTCGAACAAGGGTCTGCCGGTCGACTTCCTGACCGTCGGTCAAGTGCTCGAGTCGCAGGGTAAGTTCGAAGCCTTCGGCGGCAACGAATACCTGATCCAAGTCTCCGACGCGGTGACGACGACCGCGCACCTCGCGCACCACGCGCGCATCGTGCAGCAGGAGTCGACGCGTCGGCGCTTGATCGAAGAAGCGACGACGATCGTCGAAGAGGCGCACCAGACGCGCCCCGATCCCGACTCGATGCGCGCGTTGCTCGACGAATCGGAGAACCGCATCTTCCAGGTCGCGCGCCAAGGCTCGACCGATCAAGCGGATCCGATCCGCAACGTGCTCGTCGAGACGTTCAAGCGCATCGAGAGCCAAGCGCAACGTCGCGGCCTCACGGGTCTGACGTCGGGCTTCACCGAGCTCGACCGCATCCTCTTCGGGTTCAACGCCGGCGACTTGGTGGTGCTCGCCGCGCGGCCGTCGATGGGCAAGACCGCGCTCGCTCTCAACATCATCGAGTCCGCCGCGTTCAGCCAACCCGAAGGCCTCGGTCGGCCGCCGTCGATCCTGTTCTTCAGCCTCGAGATGGGGCGCCAGCAGATCGCGAGCCGCATGCTCTTCAGCCGCGCGCGCGTCGACCAGTTCCGGATGCGCACCGGCAACATCCCCGATCACGATTTCCCCGCACTCAGCGAAGCCGCGGGCGAGCTCAACCTCACCAACATCTTCATCGACGACTCGCCGGGCTTGTCGGCGATGACGCTGCGCGGCCGCGCGCGACGCATCAAGGCGCAGATCGGTCTCGACATGGTGGTCGTCGACTACCTGCAGCTGATGTCGCACCCGCGGTCCGAGAGCCGGCAGATCGAGATCAGCGCGATCTCGCGCTCGCTCAAGGCGCTCGCGCGCGAGCTCAACGTGCCGGTGATCGCGCTGTCGCAGTTGTCGCGGCAAGTCGAGTTGCGCGAGGACAAGATCCCGCAGTTGTCGGACTTGCGCGAGTCGGGCTCGATCGAGCAGGACGCCGACATCGTGCTCCTGCTTCACCGCCCCGAGTACTACAAGCGCGACGACCCCGAGCTGAAGAACAAGGCGTTCGTGATCGTCGCCAAGCACCGCAACGGACCGACCGGCGAAGTCCAACTGCATTTCTTCTCGGAGTACACGCGCTTCGAGAACCCGGCGTTGACGATCTCCGAACCGATCTTGGGCTGAGGTGCGAGTGCCCCGACGACGAACGAGCGGGCGCCGACTCCTCCGCGTCGTCGCATCGATCGGGTTGACGCTCGCGCTGGTCGCTCACGCGGTCGGCCAAGTCGTTCCGCAGGACCCGACACAAGGCGTTCAAGGTCCTCCCGCGCCGAGCACGCAAGAAGCGCCGACGATCCCGATCGTGCGCAAGATCGAGGTTCTGGGCGCGAAGCGTTACACCGTCGAGCGCCTGATCGAAGCCCTCGGCCAACGCGTCGGCACGCAGCTCGATCGCGTCACCGTCGATCGCGGGATCAAGACGCTCTGGCAGTCCTTCCACGTCCGCGCGAAGGTATCCGCGAGCGAAGTCGTCGACGGCGTCGAGCTCGTGCTCGAAGTCGTCGAGTTGCCCGCCGACCTCGAGCCGCGCTTCGTCGGCAACGACGGCATCGACGACGCGACGTTGATCAAGTGGGCCGGCCTCGACGACTCGAAGCAGGTCTACCTGCACCAAGCTCCGCGCGTGCGCCAACGCCTGATCGAGGGCTACCACGCCGAGGGCTTCTACTGGGCCGACGTCGACATCGTCACCAAGGGCGGCGAGTCGAGCGAGCTCGACGTCCCCGCCGACGTGATCTTCGAGATCCGCGAGGGGCCGAAGGTGCGCGTCTCCGACGTCGTCATCACCGGCAACGACTCGATGCCCGACACTGGCTTCGGGTTCTGGAAGGACGGCGTGTCGGCGCTGTCGAAGCGCGAGCTCGACGGGCCGCACTTCACCAACTGGAAGGGCGAGCCCTACGTCAAGGAAGTGCTCGACTCCGACCTCGTCGCGATGCGCAACGTCTACCGCGATCGTGGTTGGCTCGACGCGGTGGTCGAAGTCACCGGTACCGAGTTCAACGAAGAGCGCAACCGCGTCACGATCCACATCCGCGTCGACGAGGGCCCGCGTTGGCGCGTGTCGACGGTCGCGATCCGCGCGTTCGAGTGGGAGAACCCCGACGGCCGCGATGACGACGAGCGCGTGGTCCCCGCCGAGCTCGTGTTCCCCGAGGCCGAGCTCTCGGCGTTGTGCGACGCGCGCCCCGGCATCGTGTGGGAGGAACGCGTCAAGGCGCACGATCGCCTCGAGCTGCGCAAGCGCTACGGCTCGACCGGCCGCATCCAACACCCGAGTCTGTCGCGCCGCGTCAACTGGACGTTCCTCGATCCCGACCTCGTCTTCGACCAAGCGACCAAGACCGTCGCGGTCATGTACCGCGTCGTCCAAGGTCGTCCGGTGCGTCTGCACGAGATCCGCTTCGCCGGCACGACGCACACGCGCGACCGCGTGTTGCGTACCGAGCTCTCCGTCTATCCGGGCGAGATCGCGGACCTCGACGAGATCCAGAAATCGCTCGCGCGCATCCAAGGCACCGGGTTCTTCAACGACGACATGAACCCGGAGCAGCACAGGGATCCGACGTACCGCTTCCGCGCGGTGCCCGGCGAGACCGATCTGTGGGACCTCGAGTTCGTCGTCGAGGAAGGTCGCGTCGTCAACTTCAACATCACGGGCGGCGTCGACTCGAACGAAGGCTTGTTCGGGCTGTTGCAGCTCTCGATGCGCAACTTCGACATCGCCGACGCGCCGTCGGCGCCGTGGCGCGCGTTGACCGAGACGTACGACAAGGAAGCGTTCCACGGCGCGGGGCAGAAGCTCTCGATCGAGCTCTCGCCCGGCACCGTGGTGCAGCGCTACGGCGTCAACTTCTACGAGCCCGACATCTTCAACCTCTACCGTCAGCCGATCGGGCTCGACCTCGACTTCCAGAAGCGACTGCGCATCTACGACACGCACGACGAAGATCGCTTCGAGGGCGCGGTGCGTCTGCGCCGGCGCTTCACGCACGACTTCTCCGTCGGGCTCGGCTTCAAGTACAACCTGGTCGACGTCACCGACATCGACTCCGACGGCGTGCCGCCGACGCTCGCCGCGCAGGAGAAGTTGGGCGACCAAGCGTTCCAAGGTCTGGTCGCCGACGCGAGTTGGCGCGACGTCGACAACTTGCTCAGCCCGCGCCGCGGCTATTGGGTGCGCGCGAACAGCAAGCTCTACGGCGGCGCGTTCGGCGGCGATGCCGACTTCGTGCAAACCGAGTTCTCCGCCGACGGCTACTTCCCGCTCGGCGAGCCTGAAGTCGAGGTCGTGCCCGGCATCCACGTCGGACTCGACTTCGGTCTGTCCGACGAATACGGCGACACGAGCGACGTGCCGTACACCGAACGCTACCAAGGCGGGGGCACCAACATCCTGCGCGGCTTCGAGTACCGCGGCGTCGGGCCGTCCGACAAGGCGTCCGGATTCCCGCTCGGCGGCGAGACGTACTTGGCCGGCACGGTCGAGTACCAGTACCCGCTCTTCAAGATCACGCAGCCCGGGACGTACCGTCAGATCGAGACGCTGCGCGCGACGGTGTTCTTCGACTGGGGCGTGTTCGACCCCGATCCGTACTCGCTCGATCTCGGCGAGATGCGCACGTCGATCGGCTTCGGCGTCGGGCTTGCGTACCCGCTGCCGCTGACGCTCAACTTCGGCTTCCCGATCGACATCCAGGACGGCGACGTGCGGCGCACGTTCTCGTTCTCGATCGGTTTGCGTTGAGCCTTTGGCGGCGCGAGCCGCCTCGATTTGACAGCGACAGCCGAGGGCCTTACACCTCTTGCCCTCCGGACTCCTTCGCCAAGGGAGTCCCAGGCCGGTTCGCTCCGTAGGACGCCTGACCCCGAATTTCGGGGCTTCTCCATGGCCACGCACACCCTTTCCGAACTCGCTGCGATCGCCGGCGCCCGCCTCGTGGGCGATCCGGGCCGCACGGTCGACGGCACCGCCGCGCTCGCGGATGCGGGCGAGCGCCACGTCACGTTCTGCGTCGACGCGAGTTGGGCGGACGGTCTCGCGACGACGCGCGCCGCGGCGGCGGTGGTGCCGACCGGACTGCGCATCGCGCGCTCCGACCTCGCGTGGCTCGAGAGCGACGACCCGAACGCCGCGTTCACCAAGATCTGCGCGCTCTTCGCGACCGAACGTCCGCGTCCTGCGCCGGGCGTTCACCCGCGCGCGTCGGTCTCGACCGTCGCGCGTCTCGGCGTCGGCGTCGCGATCGGCGAGCTCGCGGTCGTCGGCGCGCGCGCGGAACTCGGGCCCAACGTCGTGGTGCATCCGGGCGTCGTGATCGGACCCGATTGCCGCATCGGCGAAGGCACCGAGCTCCACGCGAACGCGGTGCTCTACTCCGGCGTGCAAGTCGGAGCGCGTTGCGTCGTCCACTCCGGCGCGGTGCTCGGCGCCGATGGTTTCGGCTTCGAGCCGCCGAAGCGCCTCGGCGAACCGTGGACCAAGATCCCGCAGTCGGGCACCGTCGTCGTCGAGGACGACGTCGAGATCGGCGCGAACACGACGATCGACCGCGCGCGCTTCGGCGTGACGCGGATCGGGCGCGGCACCAAGCTCGACAACCTGATCCACATCGCGCACAACGTCGAAGTCGGCGCGGGCTCGATGTTCGCGGCCCAAGTCGGCGTCGCGGGCTCCACGCGCATCGGACGTTCCGCGATGATCGGCGGACAGGCCGGCGTCGGCGGGCACCTGGTGCTCGGCGACGGCGTGCGTATCGGCGGACAGTCCGGCGTGATCGGCGAAGTGCCGAGCGGCGTCGACTTGTTCGGCACGCCGGCGCGGCCGAAGCGCGAGGTCTTCAAGCACTACGCGCTGATCGAGAAGCTGCCCAAGCTCCTCGCGCGCATCGCGGAACTCGAAACACGGCTCGCCGCGCTCGAGGGCGCGCGAAGCTCGGAGAAGAAGGAACGCAGCGCATGACGCGCAACCAACGCACGCTTCGCACCGCGGTCGAGTTCAGCGGCGTCGGACTCCACTCCGGCACCGAGACCAAGATCCGCGTGTTGCCCGCGCCGCAGGACACGGGCATCGAGTTCGTCCGCACGGACCTCGCCGACGCGCCGCCGATCCCCGCGCGGATCCAGTACCGCGTCGCCGCCGATCTGCGCACGCGGCTCGAACGCGGCGGCGCGCAAGTCGACACGGTCGAGCACCTGCTCGCCGTCTGCGTCGCGATGGGCATCGACAACCTGACCGTCGAGATGAACGGCCAGGAGATGCCGGGCATGGACGGGTCCGCGAAGGAGTTCCTCGAACTCTTCCAACGCGCCGGCGTCGTCGAACAACGCGCGGCGGCGAAGGTCTTCCGCCTCGAGCAACCGGTGTACGTGCGCGACGGAAAGGCGACGTTGGTCGCGCTGCCGAGCGAGCATCCGATGTTGACGTTGCAGTACATCGCGTCGTTCGACGAGCCCGGCGTCGAAGGCGGCTCGGTGCAGCTCGAGATCGATCAGGAGACGTTCGCGCGCGACATCGCGCCGGCGCGGACGTTCTGTCTCGCGTCGCAGGTCGAGAAACTGCAGCTCGCGGGCTTCGGCAAGGGCGCGACGCGCGACAACACCGTCGTGCTCGGCGATCCGTCGACCGTGATGCGCATGCAGGGCGAGCCCGTGCGCCACAAGATGCTCGACCTGCTCGGCGACCTCGCGTTGCTCGGCTCCGATCTGCACGCGCACATCATCGCGACGCGCTCGGGGCACGCGACCAACGCGGAGCTCGTGCGGCATCTGCTCGATCTGATGCAACAGGC
Organism: Planctomycetota bacterium; assembly: GCA_021413885.1. GTDB lineage: Bacteria > Planctomycetota > UBA1135 > UBA1135 > JACRIN01. The sequence goes on along the minus strand of JAIOPM010000037.1, from coordinate 26,923 downwards.
CGAGACCGGCGGTCTCGTCACGCGCGAATCGGGCCTCGACGTGCGCGAGATCCTGCGGATGCTGCCGCACCGCTACCCGTTCCTCCTGATCGATCGCGTGATCGAGATCGAGGGCTACCAACGCGCGGTCGCGATCAAGAACGTCACGATCAACGAGCCGTACTTCCAGGGCCACTTCCCCGATCAGCCGTTGATGCCGGGCGTCCTGCAGCTCGAGGCGATGGCGCAGCTCGCCGGCGTGCTCTTGCTGCGCAAGCTCGAGAACACGGGCAAGCTCGCGGTCCTGTGGTCGATCGACAAGGTCAAGCTGCGCGGCGCGGTCGTGCCCGGCGATCAGCTCCGCCTCGAGGTCGAGACCGTGCGGCTCAAGGGTCAGACCGGACAAGTGCGCGCCGTCGGCATGGTCGCCGGACGCGTCGTGTGCGAAGCGCAACTCATGTTCACGTTGATCGACGCGTAGCGCGTCGCTCGAAGGATCGGAATCACCATGGCCAGCAACATCCACCCGTCGGCGGTCGTCGAACCGGGCGCCGAGCTCGGGCTCGACGTCGAGGTCGGCCCGTACTGCTTCGTCGGCGCGCGCGCGAAGATCGGCGATCGCACCAAGCTCGGTCCGCACGTCGTCGTCGACGGCGTGACGACGATCGGCACGGACAACCTGATCGTCGGCCAGGCGAACCTCGGCGGGCCCCCGCAGGATCTTTCCTACAAGAACCAGCCGACCGAGCTCCGCATCGGCGACCGCAACACGATCCGCGAGTTCGTGACGATCAACCGCGGCACGGTCAAGGGCGGCGGGCTGACGCGCGTCGGCAGCGACTGCTTGTTGATGGCGTGTTCGCACGTCGCGCACGATTGCGAGGTCAACGATCGCGTGATCCTCGCGAACTGCGCGTTGCTCGCCGGCCACGTCTACGTCGGCAAGGGCGCGAACATCTCCGGCGCGTGCGCCGCGCACCACTTCGTCACGATCGGCGATTTCGCGTACATCGGCGGCATGACGCGCATCAACCAGGACGTGCCGCCGTTCATGGTGTACGAGGGTCACCAAGCGCGCGTGCGCAACGTCAACCAAGTCGGCCTCGAGCGCGCGGGCTTCTCGAAGGAAGACGTCGAAGCGCTGAAGCACGCGTTCCGCGTCATCTATCGCTCCGGCGAACCGCGCAGCCGCACGCTCGGCGAACTCCGGGCCGACGCGACGTCGCGGCCCGTCGTCCTGCAGCTCGTCGACGCGCTCGAGAACACCGAAGCCGGCCGCAAGGGTCGTCACCGCGAGAGTTTGCGCGAGCAGTTCGCCAAGCTCGGTGCCGAGCGCATTCTCGGAGAGGTCCGGGTCTGATGGCGACCGCTCGTCCGCGCGAACGTCTGCGCGTCGCGGTGATCGGCGTCGGTCACCTCGGCAAGTTCCACGCGCGCATCTACAAGGACAACCCGGGCGCGGAGCTCGTCGCGTTGGTCGACAACGACCTCGCGCGCGCGAAGGCGCTCGCGAGCGAGCTCGGCGTCGCCGCGTTCGCGACCGCGGCCGAACTGCCGCGCGACCTCGATGCGGTGTCGATCGCGGTGCCGACGACGCACCATTGCGATGTCGCGGTGCCGTTGCTCGAACGCGGACTCGCGTGCCTCGTCGAGAAGCCGATCGCGGCGACGCCCGCCGAGGGCGCGCGCATGCTCGCCGCCGCGAAGCAAGGTGACGCAGCGCTCGCGATCGGTCACGTCGAGCGCTTCCAACCGGGCCTGCGCAAGATCGCGGCGTTGAAGCTCGCGCCGCGCTTCATCGAGTGCCACCGCCTCGCGCCGTTCTCGTTCCGCTCGATGGACATCGGCGTCGTGCACGACTTGATGATCCACGACCTCGACTTGATCCTGCACCTCGTGCCGAGCGCGGTCGAGAGCTTCGACGCCGCCGGCGGCGCGATCCTGACCGAGCGCGAGGACCTCGCGTCCGTGCGTCTCGTCTTCCAGGACGGCGCGCGCGCGAACGTCACGGCGAGCCGCGTGTCGCTCGCGCCGATGCGCCGCTTCCGGATGTTCTCGAGCGAGAGCTACGTCAGCCTCGACTTCACGAAGAACTACGGGCTGATGGTCAAGAAGGGGCCGCGCTTCGAGCAAGGCAAGGCCGAGCTCAAGCACCTCGATCCGAGCGTGCTCGCCGAGCGTCCCGATCTCGTCAAGAACGACATGATCGAGGTGGTCGAGCTCGAGCTCGGTCAGTCCGAACGTCCGCTGCAGGCCGAACTCGATTCGTTCCTGCGTTGCGTGCGCACCGGCACGACGCCGGAGGTGACCGGCGCCGACGGACTCCAGGCGCTCGAACTCGCCGAGCGCATCTCGACCGCGATTCGCGCGCAGACCTGGTAGCCGTGTCGGACGCGCGAGAAAGCTCGCGCGCGCCTTGGTAGAACATCGGCCCATGTCGAACGCCGTACCGTCGTCGGCGCGTTTCGCGCCGCTCCCCGAGACGCTGTCGTCCGCGCCGTCGAAGGCGGAACTCGAGATCCTCGAACTCTGGCGCCGCGAGAAGACGTTCGAGCACTTGCAGACGTCGCGCGAGGGGAAGAAGGCGTTCGTCTTCTGGGAGGGTCCGCCGACCGCCAATGGGCGGCCCGGAATCCACCATGTGCTCGCGCGGACGTTGAAGGACGCCGTTTGTCGTTATCACTCGATGCTTGGGTCTCGCGTCGAGCGCAAGGCCGGTTGGGACACGCACGGTCTGCCGGTCGAACTCGAGGTCGAGAAGGCGCTCGGCATCAACGGCAAGCCGGGGATCGAGAGCTACGGCGTCGCTGCCTTCAATCAGAAGTGCCGCGAGTCGGTTTGGAAGTATCGCGAAGAGTGGGAGAAGCTTTCGGAGCGTATCGGCTATTGGCTCGACTACGAGCATCCGTATGTGACGTACGAGGCGCCGTACGTCGAGTCGGTCTGGAACCTGCTCGCGCGGATGCACGAGAATGGCCTGATCTACCGCGGAAAACGCGTGTTGCCGTATTGCGGGCGGTGTGGGACGGGACTGTCCTCACACGAGCTCGGACAACCGGGCGTGTACAAAGACGTCCAGGACCCGAGTGTCGTCGTGCGGTTTCGGTTTGCCACGCGATGGTCACTCGGTCTCGGTGTGCAGGCCGAGCAGCCGGATTCGTTTCTGGCATGGACCACGACGCCGTGGACGCTGCCTTCGAACATTGCACTCGCCGTTCACCCTGACCGCGAATACGTGCGTGCTCGCGTCCTACTCCCGGCCGCCAAGGGAGCGCCCAGCAGCTCTGCTCAATACGAGATCGTCTGGGTCGCGGAAGCGCGCGCGAAGGCGATGCTGGGCGAGTACGAGGAGCTTGAGCGCAAGCCTGGAAGGGAACTCGAAGGCGTCCGATACGCGCCGCTCTTTGAAGCCCACGTGCCAGAGGCTGATCCGGGTGCATGGAGGCCCCACGGCGATGCGTCGCACCGCGTCTGGGCCGCGGAGTACGTGACCATGGACGACGGCACCGGGATCGTGCATCAGGCTCCGAGCTACGGTGCAGATGACTGGGCGACGGCGCAGCGCAATCGCTTGAGCGTGCTGCAAGCTGTCGGTCCGGAGGGACGCTTCGTTGTTGACGTCGGTCCGGTGAAACGCGGCACCTTCTTCAAGGAAGCCGACGACGCGTTGATGGAGGACCTAAAGGCGCGCGGACTCGTCTTCAAGAAGTCGCGCGAGAGTCACAGCTATCCGCACTGTTGGCGCTGCAGCACGCCGCTCTTCTATTTCGCGACCCCGGCCTGGTACATCCGCACCACGCAGTTGAAGCAACGCATGCTCGACGCGAACGCGCACGTGCGTTGGGTGCCCGACGAGATCGAGAAGCGTTTCGGCGAGTGGCTCGAGAACAACATCGACTGGAACATCTCGCGCGACCGTTATTGGGGCACGCCGCTGCCGTTCTGGGTTTGCGAAAACGGGCACGAGCTCGCGGTCGGCGGCTCGGAGGAGCTGAAGAAACTCTGCGGCGCGCTCCCGAAGGACTTCGATCACCACAAGCCGTCGGTCGATCAGATCGAGATTCCGTGCCCGCAGTGCAAGAGCACGATGCGCCGCACGCCTGCAGTGCTCGACTGTTGGTTCGACTCCGGCGCGATGCCGTTCGCGCAATACGGTTGGCCGCACGTCGCGGGCAGCGACGCGAAGGTCCACGATCAATTCCCGGCCTCGTACATCTGCGAAGGCCTCGACCAGACGCGCGGTTGGTTCTACACGCTGCACGCGATCGGCGCGTTCGCGACGACGCTCCCCGACGCGAAGCTTCCCGACGGTCCCGCCTACAAGACGTGCCTCGTCAACGGCCTCGTCCTCGACAAGGACGGCGTCAAGATGTCGAAGCGCCTCGGCAACGTGATCGATCCGTGGAAGGTGATCGACGAGCACGGCACCGATGCGGTGCGTTGGTACTTGCTCGCGAGCGCGGCGCCGTGGCTGCCGAAGAAGTTCGATCCCGCGGGTCTCTCCGAAGTGCGCGGGCGTTTCTTCCGCGCGTTGATCAACAGCTACCAGTTCTTCCGCGAGTACGCCCGAATCGACGGTTTCGACCCGAATTCGAAGGCTATTCCGGAAGTCGCCGCACGGCCGGAGATCGATCGTTGGCTCGTGTCGCGCACGCAGAGTCTGTGTGTCGAGGTGCGCGATCGTTTCGACAACTTCGATCTCACCGCGGCCGCGCGCGCGATCGAGACGTTCGTCGTCGACGAGCTCTCCAACTGGTACATCCGCCGCAACCGTCGCCGCTTCTGGAAGGGCGACGTCGGCGCGGACAAGCTCGCGGCGTTCAAGACGCTGCACGACGCGTTGCACACGGTCGCGCTGACGATGGCGCCGCTCGCGCCGTTCCTCTCCGAGATGTTGTGGCAACGGCTCGCGCCGGGCGCGGGCTCGGTGCACGTGCAACTCTTCCCGCAGGCGAATACGAAGCTCGTCGACCGCGACCTCGAGCGCAGCATGCAGCTCGTCGAGGAACTCGTCGTGATGGGCCGCGCGCTGCGCGAGAAGGTCGGGATGAAGACGCGTCAGCCGCTGCGTGCGCTGCACGTGCGGGCGTCGGACGCGGAGGCGCTGCGGTTGCTCGCGACGCGCTTCGCGGGCGAGCAAGTGCTCGATGAACTGAACGTGAAGCAGTGGGGGAGCCTCGCGGCGGACGACGGCAAGTTGGTGCGGCTGACGGCCAAAGCGAACTTCAAGGTCCTCGGCAAGAAGATCGGCGGTCGCATGAAGGCCGCGGCGGCGGCGATTGCGGTCCTCGACGGCGAACGGTTGAGCGCGCTGCGCGACGGGAAGAGCGTCGCGATCGATGTCGAGGGTTCAGCCCTCGAACTGGCGCCCGAGGACGTTTTGGTCAGCGTCGAGAGCCGCGCCGAGTTCCCGGTCGAGACCGACGGACGTTTCGTGTTGTGGCTCGACACGGCGCTCGACACCCCGCTCGTGCGCGAAGGCCTCGCGCGCGAAGCGGTCAGTCGCCTGAACGCGCTGCGCAAGGAGCGCGGGCTCGAGGTCGAGGATCGCGTGCGGCTGACGCTCTTCACCGCCGACGCCGACGTGCGCGCGGCGGTCGGCGCCGCGTCGGCGCAAGGCGGATTCCGCGAACTCGTCGCCGCGGAGACGCTCGCGGTCGCGCTCGAGTGCGCGGCGGCGGAGCTCGTCGGCGACGACGTCGCGCGGTGGGATCTCGGCGACGGACGCACGCTCAGCGCGAGCCTCGAACGCGTCGTTTGACGCGGTTGTCGCGCGCGCCGCGCGGTGTTAGTTTCCGTGCGGGGGTAACCCTGGAGGTGCAGGTGAACCTGCGTCAATCCTCCGGAGCCTACAAGCCATTCCACGGGCCCATTCTTCACGGCACTCGTTGCCCAGTCGGGCCCACCCTGGATCCAACGGGTTCCGGGATCCACGCGGCACGGCATCACCGGGGCCCCCCGTTCCGCTCGCTCTGGATGTGACGAGCTCGCGTCGCTCGGCGACGTGAGTTCGCGCGTCGAGCTTGCGCCTGGATTGCGACGTTTCCGCGCGTCGGCGTGCGTCGCACGGCTATCATCCGCGCCCGGTCCAAGGCATCGAGTTCAGGCACGAAACGAGCGAAAGAACGAGGGGCAGATGCGCACGTCGGCGCGGCTGAGTTGGGGCGCTTTCCTGTGGGTCGTGGCGTCCGCCTGCGGGCACGACGGAAACGTCGAAGCGAGCGAGGGCCCGGCCGGATTCGTGCCGATGAACGACGCCGGCGCGGCCGGCGGAGCGAATGCGGCGACCAATCCGACGACACCGCCCGTCGCGGCGCCTCGAGATCCGGCTCGCGCGCCGCGTACGGCGCGTGGGGCCGAAGACGTCGCGCTCGCCGCGGCGTTGGTGCACTTGACGCCCGCCGATCTGAAGACGTGGCTCGCGCGCGACGGCGCGAACCTCCAGGCGGATCGTCGCTCGCTCGTTTTGGCACTTTCGCTGGCGGCGCAGGGCTCTACTGCGGAAGCGCGCAAGCTCGCGAGCGACCTCGACGAGGACGAACTCTCCGCCGGTGAACGCGAAGTGCTCGCGTCGGCGATCGGCGGCTCGGGCAAGCGTGCCGCGCCCGCGGCGTACGGCGCCGATCAGCCGCTCGCCCATGCGATGGACATGGTCCTCCGCGAACGTGAAGGCCGCGAGGCCCTCGCGCGCAACGAGCCCGCGGTCGCGGCGAAATTGTTCTCGTCGTTGATGCGCGACGAGCTCGGCGCGCCCTGGGAAGGCGATCCCGCGACGCTGGCGCGCTGGAATCAGCCTTTGGCGCAGGCGCAACGCAGCCATCGCTGGAATGCCCGCGGTGGTTGGCCAGCGTTCAACGTCACGGTGAAGGCGGGCGACAGCCTGACGGCTATCCGCAAGCGCGTGCTGAAGGACCGCGCCGACCTCTTGATCTGCACGGGCTTGCTCGAGCAGGCCAACCAGTTGAAGAGCGAGACGGCGATCAAGCCCGGCGACGTGCTGCGCGTCCCGACGGATCGCGCGAGCGTGCTGGTCGACGTGTCGTCGCGTTGGATGCTCTATCAGCTCGGCGAGGACGTCGCCGCCGCGTTCGAGATCGGCGTCGGCCGCGACGGCCACGACACCCCGATCGGCACGTACACGGTCGGCCCGAAGCAGAAGAACCCGATGTGGTTCCCCGAGGGCGGCAAGCCGATCCCGTTCGGCGATCCCGAGAACCCGTTGGGCACGCGGTGGATTCCGTGGCTGCGCGACGGCCAAAAAACGTCGATCGGGTTCCACGGAACCAACGTGGAGGCCGGCGTCGGCGGGCGCGTCAGCCAGGGCTGCGTGCGGCTGCGGAACGTCGATGCCGAGCTCCTGTTCGACATCCTGCCCGAGGGCGCGCAGATCCAGGTTCAGCCCTGAAGGGGCGTGCGGGTGAGAGCCGGCCGCCGTGGGCCCGGTCTAGAGGCGCCAAACTGGGGCCTTGCCCGCCTAGGTCGCGCGGCCCGCAGCACGTTTTAGCGACCAAAGATGCGACTTCGATGTGATCGCAAGTTCCTTACTAGTACTGACTTGCGGATGGCGTGGACGCGGCGGCCGCTTTTTCCGCGCGAGCATTGACACGGGTCCTTCAGGCCCTATCCTCTGCGACCCCTGGTGAACGGCGGATGCGCGTCGAAAGCGTGTCTAAAGGTCACCTAAGCGGTTGCAACAGCCGCTGACAGGATCGAACAACCGAGGCCTTCGGGCCTTGGTGCTCTTTGAAAACAAGGGTGGCCCTTGAAACCGTGCGAGCGGAGTCGTGGCGCGCCTTAGCCGGCGCGACGCGACAAATTTTTTTTCCAACGAACCAGACAAACTCAAGTGAAGGGTTTGATCCTGGCTCAGAACGAACGTTAGCGGTGTGGATTAGGCATGCAAGTCGAGCGTGAAAGGCGCAAGCTGAGTAAAGCGGCGAAAGGGTGAGTAACACGTAACCAATCTGCCCCTGAGACTGGGATAACCTGCTGAAAGGCGGGCTAATACCAGATGGCCCTGCGTCGAGGCATCTCGATGCGGGTAAATGGCGTAAGCTGCTCGGGGAGGAGGTTGCGGCCTATCAGCTAGTTGGCGGGGTAATGGCCCACCAAGGCTATGACGGGTACCCGGTCTGAGAGGATGGTCGGGCACACTGGGACTGAGACACTGCCCAGACTCCTACGGGAGGCTGCAGTCGAGGATCTTCCGCAATGGGCGAAAGCCTGACGGAGCGACACCGCGTGCAGGATGAAGGCCTTCGGGTTGTAAACTGCTGTCACGCTATAGGAACCCCGCAAGGGTTGACTAAAGCGAGAGGAAGCAACGGCTAACTCTGTGCCAGCAGCCGCGGTAAGACAGAGGTTGCAAACGTTGTTCGGAATCACTGGGCATAAAGCGCACGTAGGCGGCTGACTAAGTCAGATGTGAAATCCCCCGGCTCAACCGAGGAACTGCGTCTGATACTGGTCGGCTTGAGAACGGTAGGGGTGAGCGGAACTCCAGGTGGAGCGGTGAAATGCGTAGATATCTGGAGGAACACCGGTGGCGAAAGCGGCTCACTGGACCGTCACTGACGCTGAGGTGCGAAAGCTAGGGTAGCAAACGGGATTAGATACCCCGGTAGTCCTAGCCGTAAACGATGGGCACTTGGTAAGGGGGATTCCTATGGTCCTCCTTGCCGTAGCTAATGTGTTAAGTGCCCCGCCTGGGGAGTACGCTCGCAAGGGTAAAACTCAAAGGAATTGACGGGGGCTCACACAAGCGGTGGAGCATGTGGTTTAATTCGAAGCAACGCGAAGAACCTTACCTGGGCTTGACATGCACGGATTAGTTCTGTGAAAGCGGAATAACAGCCCTTCGGGGTCGGAACGTGCACAGGTGTTGCATGGCTGTCGTCAGCTCGTGTCGTGAGATGTTGGGTTAAGTCCCGTAACGAGCGAAACCCTTATCATTAGTTGCCAGCGGGTAATGCCGGGGACTCTAGTGAGACTGCCGTTGTTAAAACGGAGGAAGGCGGGGACGACGTCAAGTCATCATGGCCCTTATGTCCAGGGCGACACACGTGCTACAATCGCCAGTACAAAGGGTTCCAAGACCGCGAGGTGGAGGCAATCCCAAAAGCTGGCGTCAGTTCGGATTGAAGGCTGCAACTCGCCTTCATGAAGCTGGAATCGCTAGTAATCGCGCATCAGCCATGGCGCGGTGAATATGTTCCTGAGCCTTGTACACACCGCCCGTCAAGCCACGAAAGCGGGGAGTGCTCGAAGTCGTTCTGCCAAACCGTAAGGATGGCGGCGCCTAAAGCAAGCTCCGTGATTGGGACTAAGTCGTAACAAGGTAGCCGTAGGGGAACCTGCGGCTGGATCACCTCCTTTCTAACGGATAATGTTAGACGCGCGACCTCGTGTCGCGTGGCGAAGCATAGGCTGCTTTGCACGGTGAATAGGGCCACTCTTTTTTGATCATCGATCCATCGCTCACCTCGAGCCCTGGCGACAGGAATACCGGGGCTCAGAGGACCTCGGGGCCTGTAGCTCAGTTGGTTAGAGCGTCCGCCTGATAAGCGGGAGGTCTCTGGTTCAAGTCCAGTCAGGCCCACCATGAGCTTGTATCGGAGGCCGCAGTCGCGGTCTACCGGGGGCGTAGCTCAGCTGGTAGAGCACCTGGTTTGCAACCAGGCGGTCGTGGGTTCGAGTCCCGTCGCCTCCACCAGGTGCGCGTCGGGTGCGCGAGCCTCGAGGGAATAGATGGATCGGCAAGGGTCACGCTTCGACGCGTTTCGCGTCGAACGCTCTTTGAAAACAAGGTGAATCGGGAATGAAGTGGCAATTACGGAAACAAGTAAGAGCGTGGTTAAGCTACGAAGAGTGTATGGTGGATGCCTTGGTGTCCAGAGCCTAAGAAGGACGTGGCCAAGCTGCGATAAGCTTCGGGGAGCCGCCTAGCAGGCTTTGATCCGAAGATTTCCGAGATCGGGAAACCGGTCGAAAATCATTTTTCGACGTCGCGCAAGCGACGGGAACGTGGGGAACTGAAACATCTCAGTACCCACAGGAACAGAAAGAAACCTCGACTCCCCTAGTAGCGGCGAGCGAACGGGGACCAGCCCAAACCGGTGCAGTGCCAAGCTTACGGGCGTTGCTGCATCGGGGTCGTGGGATCCACAGGTCCTCCGTAAAGGACCGAGGAAGTTACCAAACTCATCTCTAGATGAACGGCATGGGAAGGCCGGCCGCAGAGGGTGAAAGCCCCTTAGTCGACAGAGATGAGTCTTCCGTGGCGATCCCAAGTAGCACCAGACACGAGAAACCTGGTGTGAATTCGGGGGGACCACCCCCCAAGGCTAAGTACTACTGGACGACCGATAGCGTAATAGTAGCGCGAGCGAAAGGTGAAAAGTACCCCTGTTAGGGGAGTGAAATAGTACCTGAAACCATACACTTACGAGCTGTCGGAGGCCTATGGCCCTTCGGGGCAATGGCTGACGGCGTGCCTTTTGCATAATGATCCTGCGAGTTGCTTTATCTGGCAAGGTTAAGGACCTCAGGTCCGCAGCCGAAGGGAAACCGAGTGTGAATAGCGCGGCTCAAGTCAGATGGAGCAGACCCGAAAGCAAGTGATCTAACCATGAGCAGGTTGAAGCGGATGTAACAATCCGTGGAGGACCGAACAGGTATGGGTTGAAAACCGTTCTGATGACTTGTGGTTAGGAGTGAAAGGCTTATCAAACTTGCAAATAGCTGGTTCTCCCCGAAATAGCTTTTGGGCTAGCCTCTGGTAAATTGATCGACGGGGGTAGAGCGACTGAATGGGATAAGGGGCCTTCGGGCTACCTTACCCAATCAAACTCCGAATACCGTTGGTTTTACCCAGGGAGTCAGACTACGAGCGATAAGGTTCGTGGTCGAGAGGGAAACAGCCCAGATCGACAGCTAAGGTCCCTAATGCGTGCTAAGTGTAGAAAAGGAAGTGGGATCTCTAAGACAGTCAGGATGTTGGCTTAGAAGCAGCCATCATTTAAAGAGTGCGTAACAGCTCACTGATCGAGAGGTCCTGCGCCGAAAATGAACGGGGCTCAAGCGCGCAACCGAAGCTTCGACATGTATTGAGTCGTTGACTCAATGCTTGGGTAGGGGAGCGTTCCAAGCGGATGAAGGTTGACGGTAACGACAACTGGACGCTCTGGAAGTGATTATGCAGGAATAAGTAGCGAGAAAACAGGTGAGAATCCTGTTCGCCGTAAACCTATGGGTTCCTGGGCCCGGTAAATCCGCCCAGGGTTAGTCGGACCCTAAGACGAGGCCGAAAGGCGTAGTCGATGGAAGACAGGCTAATATTCCTGTACCACCGAGATTGCGTTACCACCGAAGGGGGGACGCGGAAAGGAAAGTCGTCGCACTGTTAGCTCAGTGCGTACAAGCCCGAGGACGGCCTGTAGGTAAATCCGCAGGCATAAATCCGGAGGTGATGTCGAGTCTCACGACGAAGCGACCAGATAGACCGCCAAGAAAATCCTCTAGGGAGTGGTCTCGGTGTCCGTACCTAAACCGACACAGGTGGGTGAGGTGAATATCCTAAGGCGCTCGAGAGAACTGCTGTTAAGGAACTCGGCAAATTAACCCCGTAACTTCGGGATAAGGGGAGCCCTTCGAGGTAGAGGCCTTCGCGGCTGAAGCTTCTGAGGGTCGCAGAGAATTGGCCCAATCGACTGTTTACTAAAAACACAGGTCTGTGCTAAGTCCGAACGACGATGTATACAGACTGACGCCTGCCCAATGCTGGAAGGTTAAGAGGAGGGGTTAGCGCAAGCGAAGCTCCGAATCGAAGCCCCAGTGAATGGCGGCCGTAACTATGACGGTCCTAAGGTAGCGAAGTTCCTTGTCGGGTAAGTTCCGACCCGCATGAATCGCGTAACGAGTTGGGCTCTGTCTCAACAGCAGACTCGGCGAACTTGTAGCCGTGGTGAAGATGCCACGTTCCCGCGCCAAGACGGAAAGACCCCGTGAACCTTCACTATAGCCTGATATTGGGGCTTGTTATGACGTGCGTAGCATAGGTGGGAGACGTTGAATCCTGGCTTCCGGGCCGGGTGGAGTCGTCAGTGAAATACCACTCTCGTCCTGATAGGTTCCTAACGAAACACCGTGAATCCGGGTTTCGAACAGTGTCAGGTGGGTAGTTTGGCTGGGGCGGTCTCCTCCAAAAGAGTAACGGAGGAGCACGATGGTGCACTCAGCGCGGTCGGCAATCGCGCGTCGAGCGTAAGGGTAGAAGTGCGCCTGACTGCGAGAGAAATAGCTCAAGCAGAAACGAAAGTTGGTCCTAGTGATCCGGCGGATTCCGAGTGGAAGGGCCGTCGCTCATCAGATAAAAGGTACTCCGGGGATAACAGGCTGATCGCCTCCAAGAGTTCATATCGACGAGGCGGTTTGGCACCTCGATGTCGGCTCATCGCATCCTGGGGCTGAAGGAGGTCCCAAGGGTTTGGCTGTTCGCCAATTAAAGCGGTACGCGAGCTGGGTTTAGACCGTCGTGAGACAGGTCGGTCCCTATCTGGCGTGGGTGTAGGATGATTGCGGAGGTTTTCCCCTAGTACGAGAGGATTGGGGAGGACGGTCCTCTGGTGCTCCAGTTATCACGCTAGTGGTACAGCTGGGTAGCTATGACCGGAACGGATAAGCGCTGAATGCATCTAAGCGCGAAGCCTTCTCCTAAACGAATCATCCCTATCAGTCCCCTAGGAGACTACTAGGTTGATAGGCCGGCGGTGTAAGCGTGGCAACACGTTGAGCTTACCGGTACTAATCGGACGATCGGCTTAACCACCTTTTTCCACGTCGCCGCTCTGCGGCGGCAAGGAAGAAGGAACGCATTGTTTGGTTCCTTGGCCACTTCCCCCGATTCACCTTCTTACATAGCGGGATCGCCTCATGCGTCCCGCTCGTACTCCCGGTGACCATAGATTCCTGGTCATACCCGTTCCCATCCCGAACACGGTCGTCAAGCAGGAATCGCCGATGATATTGCATACGTGAGAAAGTAGGTTGTCGCCGGGTTTTTCTCAAAGGGCCTCTCCGTTGCGGAGAGGCCCTTTTTCGTTTGGACTCCTCTCGCGCGTCCGCAGAGCCCGCGAGCCTCAATCACGTTCGTTCAGCGGGTCGTCCGCCGTCGCGCGGCGAGCACATGCGCCACGATCACCACGGCGGTGGCCGTGTTGAGGCCAACGTGGAGCCAAGTGAACGCCGTTCGAGCGTTGCCGAGATCGAGAGTCTGCAGGGCTGTCCCGCTCGCGATGACGGCGCCAAGTAGAACGAGCACCGGCACCCCCGTCGCCTTCTCGGAGACCGCGCGCTGGAGTTGCACCGCAGCGTGGTCCCCGACCGTCCACCCTATCGCGGCTATGGCCAGTGGCGCGCTCCAGCGATGTGCGAGTAGTATCCACGCTTCTGCGGGATGTCGAACGGTCGAGAACTCGTCGGCGGGGTCGCAGAAGAGTCGAATCCACACGAGCGCAATCCCGCTGGCCGCGGACATCGCGCCCGTGAATGCGAGTGCGCGTCTACCGTTCAGGCGCACGATCTCCGCCAGCGTCGCAGGCGATGGACGCGTATACCGAGTTGCTGAGGAGTCGTCGATCCGTCTGAATCCAGAAGGCTCCGATCCCTTGGTCCTCCGTAAGTCGCTCGGCATCGGGGCCGAGCACGAACGCGGCAGTCGACCATGCGTCGGCGTCGAGCGCGGATCTCGCGTAGATGGTCACCGAAGCTGTGGCCGAGGCGGGTAGAGCGGTCGAGGGCACCACGATGTGGGAGACCGGCCGTGTCCCGATCGTACCGCCGCGCTCGGCGTCCGAGCTGGTGGCGACCGATGCCCGCGCGATCCGCAGGCGCGCGACGACGACCCGTCGGTCCCAAGATGCGGCAACATCGACGTTCCAACCCTCGGTTCCTCGCGGTGGATCGAGGGCAAGGATCTGCCCGCCGAAGTTGAGCAGCGCGCACGCGACGCCATTGCGTCGCAGCACAGCACCCATCCGATCGAGCGCATACCCCTTGCCGATACCGCCGAGATCCAGTCGCACACCCGCCTTGGCGAGTCTTGCAGTCGACTCCGCCGGACTGAGCTCGAGATAGCGGACGCCGGAAATCTCCCTTGCCCGACCGATCTCGACTTCATCCGGCCACTGTTGCGAGCGCGCCGCCGCAGTCCACAGATCGCACGCCGCCCCGAGGCAGGGATCGAAGGCTCCTTGCGTCGCTCGCGCGAGGCGAATGCTCTCCGCAAGGACCTCGAGTGTTTCGCTCGAGACCGCGATGCGCTCGCCGCCGGCGGCGCGATTGAGGCGCGAAATGTCGCTGTCGTCGCGGTAGTGACTCAACAAGCCGTCGAGACGCGCTCCCTCGGCGAACGCCGCCTCGATCGCGGGGTCGGCAATCTCCGGCGCAACGTCGGCAACGCTGATTTCGAGGCTGGTTCCCATGCAGACGCGCGCACGCCGAATCTCGGCGTCGCCGGTCGTCGGCCGCGACTCCGGCGCTCGGGACTCGACGAGTGTCGGCGTGCTCCGCACTGCGGCATCGAGCAACAGCAAGTCGTCGTGCACCGCATCGGTGATCGCGCGGCAAGAGATCGTCGCGCCCGACACATTGCGAATGTCGCCTCCGAGCGCGAGCTTCGCTTCTCGGTCCTTGCCGACGAACTGCCTGCGGAAAGCCTCGCGTCCCACTTCACCGCCGTGGGATTCGCGATAGGAGAGGATCTCGATCGCTTGCACGCGCCGCGCGCCGTCGAAGGCCGACAGGTAGGTGATCGGCTCACTCTTCCCGAGCACGTCGCGCACGATCGCGTATCCGCGGGTGGCGCCGTGTTCGTCGCGCGCCTCGTAGAAGCTCAATTGGGCCGGCACCGACTTGCGCCGCAGTTCCGGTTGGAGCGACGCGACCGCAGCCGCGTCGAACTTCGCTTCCCGAACCTCGATCGTCTTCGCGCTCGGGAACGCGAGCGCCAACGCCTGTTCGCGGGTGAGGTAGTCGCCGCGCGCGAAGCCGCGCGAGGTGGTCGCGATCACGGCGATTCCGACTGCGGCCGCGGTCGCGAACAGGCGCCGCCACCCGATTCCACCTCCGCGCGAACTCTCTCGCTCCATCAGAAGCTCCAACCGATGCCGAGGTTGAATCGTTCGGGCACGGCCGCGCCGGCTGCGTCGTCGCGCACCTCGAGGTCGGCCTTGAGCACCACGGAAGGGTTCGGATGGAAGCTCACGCCGAACACCCATTGGTTGCGATCGCCGGCGGGGTTTGCGGCGAAGCCCGTCGGCACTTCTGCCTGCGTGTCGAAGTCCTCGTAGCGCACGAAGAGTCGCCCTTCCGCCTCGGCGAGGCGTCCGGTCTTCCAGCGTTCCGGCAGACAGCGCCACGCGCTTTCCAGGTACCAGCCCTCGATGCGCGACGCCACGGTCTCGCCGGTGACGTTCGAGAGCTCCGCCGCTCCATCGATGTCTTCCCACGCGTACACGCCGCGGAACTCGAGGTCCTTCCAGCCGTAGTCGAAGTCGCCGGCGACGACGACCACGTCGGCATCGACGCCCGGCGCCGTACCTTCGTCACCGTTGTCGACGTCGCCGCCGAAAGCACCCAATCCGAGGCGCAGATCGTGCTCGAGGCTGTCGAGCGGGAACCAGTCCAAACGGCCCGAGAGCGACGCGTGCGTCACGCCGGGCCGCTCTTCCTGCCGGCCGCCGCGGAGGCCGTCGAGTGCCGAGAAGCCCGCGCCGTCGAGCCCATTGGTCAAATAGGCCTGATACGAGAGGCTCGGCGAGAAACGTCCCGCGACGCCGACGCCGTCCAACGTCCACGTCGACGGCAGGATCACGGTCTCGACCGCCGGACGTTCGACGCTCTGGAAGGTCGGCGGTTCGTGGCGCTGGTTGATGATCCCGAGCGGGGCGAGCACTCGCCCGACGCGCACCGACAGGTCCGCGTCGAGCGCGAACTCGACGTACATCTGCTCGAGCACGATCTCGCCGTTGCCTTCCTCGACGAACGCGTGCTCGATCTCCGTCTCGGAGTGCAGCGAGATCCAATCGTCGAACCGGTACCCGAGGTACAGGACGAAGCGGTGGATGTCGATCTGGTTGCCGCCGCTCTGCGGCTGGTTGTAGTGGATCTCGCCGTAGCCGCCGACGGTGAACCGCTCGTACCACGGCTCGCCGGAGGCGGCTTCGGCGAGCGACTTCGACAGCGGCATCGAGGCCTCACCGAGCTTCGCGAGCTCGCGCTCGACCCGCGTCAAGCGCGTCGATAGGTCTTGGGGTGCGGCGGAGGTGGCTTGGAACGCGGGGCAGAGCAGTAGGTTCAGCATGGTTCTCGTGCGTCGAGGGCGCCGATCATAGATGAGATCGGATCTCAATAGCTAGCGAGAAAACGGGGAACGAGTCGGCGCTCGACGGGGCGGGCTCCGTCGGGTCCCGGCCGGTCACTCGGCTCGGTCGTCGTCGCGCGCGTCGGGGCGCACCTCCGCGCGGGGGTAGATGTACCCGTCCGAGGAGAGGACCTCCTCGAGCAACCGAGTGCTCGCGAGGCGATGGCTGCGGCGCAGCGACGCCGTCGCGAGGCGCCGCCCTTCGACGCGCAGACGGGTGCGGAGCTCCTTCACGCGCTCGCGCGCTTCGGCCGCGCGTCCGAGGGCGGCGAGCACCAGCGCCTGCGTGCCGACGATGACGATGCGATCGGCGAGTTCGGATCCGTGACGATCGAGGAGTTCCCTCGCGCGCGCCGCCGCTTGCTCCGCGGCGCCTTTCGCGCCGTGCTGCAGATGCGTGCGCGCCTCGATCGCGCGCGCGAGCGCCTCGACGCGCGAAAGACCGATCTCGCCCGCGAGCCCGGCGACCCGCGCGAGCAGGCGCTCGGACTCCGGATCGTTGCGTTCGGCGAGCAGGATCGCGAGCCATAGCCCGGCGAGCGCCTGGCCGCGACGATCCTCGATCTCGTTCGCGATCAATAACGCGTCGCGCAGGCGCGCTTCCGCTTCCTCGGGCCGATTCGCCTCGAGCAACAGACCGCCCATGCGCGCCGTCGCCTCCATCTCGAGCCGTCGTTCGCCGGCTTGCTCCGCGAGCTTCACGGCGCGGTCCATCGAGCCGAGCGCGCGTCCGAGCATCCCGACCAAGCGGTACGCGCGACCGCGCAGCATGTGCGCCGCCGCGAGCACGCCGGGCAATTGCCATTCAGGCGCGGCGCGCATGTGTTCGAGCGCGCGGCGCGCGGCGCGCAACGATTCCTCGAGATCGTCCTCGAGCAACTCGATCACGCCGAGGTTCAGCCACGCAACCGCGCGTTGCGGTTCGTGCACCGAACGCGCGAGAGCTTCCTGCGCGAGGCGCCGCGCGTCGCCGAGCTCGCCGACATGCGCCTGCACGGCCGACAGACGCCGCAGCGATTCGCTCTCGATCTCCTGACAGTCCTCGCGCCGGCGCGCGAGCTCGACCGCGTTGCGCAACATGCCGCGCGCGAGACCGTACTGTCCGGTCGCGACCGCGTAGCGGCCGTGAAGCAAGTACACGCGCGCGAGCGACTCCGTGTCCTCGTCCGGCGAGAGATCGAGTCCGGAGAGTTGATCGAGCCATTGGCGCTGCTCGGTGCGGATCGCGAGGCGATCGGACGCGTCGGCCGCGGCTTCGAGGAAGCGAATGCGCAGACGATCGCGCGGCTTCGTGTGCGCCAACGCATCGAGCGCGTCGAGCCCCCAACGCGCGAGCGAGTGCACGCGTTGCGGCTGTCCGCGGCGCTCGAGCGCGGCGATCAACGGGCCGAGCAAACGCAAGAGCGCCGCGTGCTCCGCGGCGGCTCGCAGGTGGAACGCGCGCTGGAACGCGTCTTCGAGCGACATCCGCTTGCCGCGCAACGGCGCGAGCGCGGCGGCCGCGAGCGCATGGAGTCGACGCTTCCGCGCTTCGCCGAGGCCGCGGTACACTGCCTCGCGCAACGCGGGTCGCGCGAAGCGGTAGCGTCCGCCCGCGGGCACGAGCCACTCCGCGCGCACCAACTTCGCGAGGATCGAATCGATCTCCGCGCGCGTCACCGGTTGGAACGCGCGCAGCAGGTACTCCGGGTCGATGCGTCCGCCGACGACCGCGAGGCGCCCGAGCCACGCGCGGTCCTCGGGCGGCAACTTCTGGTAGCGCTCGCCGATCATCTGCTGCAACGACTCGGGCAGCGGCAATTCGTCGGGCGCGATCGTCAACACCCAACGTCGGTCGTCCGCGGAGTACGGTTGCATGCTCCCGTGTTCGACGAGGCCGCGCAGGATCTCGCCGACGAGCCCCGGACTGCCGCGACTGCGCGCGTACAAGATTTCGGCGATGCGCAAGCGCGGCGCGGTGTGGTGGAAGAGCGCCATCACGAGCGACTGGATCGCCTCTTCGTCGATCGGGCCGAGGATCAGCTCTTGGTCCAACGACTTCGAGAGCAGACGCTCGCGCAAGTGCGTGACCTCCGGCGCCGAGACGGCGTCTTCGCCCTCGCGCCAACCGAGGATCACGAGCGTGCGCGACCCCGCGAGCTCGTCCGACACGCGCGCGAGCACGTCGAGCGTGCCTTCGCCGGCGAAGTTGAGGTCGTCGATGAAGATCACCAGCGGCGCGCCGCGTCCGAGCGCACCGAGCCAACGCGTCAACGCCGCGGTCAACGCGGTCGCGCTCGTGCCGTCGAAGTCCGCGCCGAGCGCGTCCGCCAACGTCGCCGCTTCCTTCGGCGGCACGATGCGTCCGAGCCAACCGCGTTCGCGTTCGCCCGCGCGCGCGCCGGGCGGCAATTGCAGGTAACGCTGCAAGAGACGCAGGATCGCGGCGCACGGCCGCACGTCCTCGTCGAGCGTGCAACGCGTGTAGAGGTAGAGCGGCGGTTCGAGCGAACGTCGCGCGCGAGCTCCGAACTCTCCGACGAGCCGCGACTTGCCCGAGCCGAACGCGCCGCGCACCCACAGCACTCGTCCGCGTCCGCCGTCCGCCTTCGAACGCGCGACGTCGTGCCAGAGTCGGTCGAGTGTCTCGAGCTCCGCATCGCGCCCGACCAACGGCAGGAAGTGCGACGCGTCCGGCGAGCCCATCACGCCGCGGCGCGAACCGGGGCCGAGGTCGAGCTGCGCGCGCCACCACGCGCTCGCTTCGTTCTCCGCGAAACGCTTGGCGACTTCCGCCGCGTTCGGTCGCCCGGCCGGATCGCGGCGCAGCAGTTCCTCGAGCGACGCGTCGAAGAACGGCGACAGCTGCGGCACGAGCCGCGACGGCGGCACGTAGCGCGCGGTCGCCATCGCCGCGAGCAGACGATCCGCGCCCGGCACGTCGATCGACTTGCGCAGCAACGCCGCGCTCGAGAAGCCGACCTCTTCGTGCAACGCCTCCGACGCTTCGGCCTCGGACGCGTCGGGCGCGAACGGATGGCGCGCGGTCGCGAGCTCGTAGAGCGCGACGCCGAGCGCGAACACGTCGCTCGCGGGACTGCCCGCTTCGCCGCGCGCGCGTTCCGGCGCGAGGTACGCGAGGCTGCCGGGGTTGACGCCGTCCGCGTGGGCGAGCTCGAGGTCCTCGCGCTTCCCCGACGCTTTCGCCGCGCGCCGCGCGAAGCCGAGGTCCATCAACACGGCGCGGCCCGCTTCGTCCCAACGCAAGTTCTCGGGCTTGACGTCGTTGTGCGTCCAGCCCTTCGCGTGCAGGGCCGCGAGAGCTCCCGCGATCTGCGCCGCGACGGTGCGCAGTTGAGGCTCGGGCAGCGGGCCCTTTTCCGCGAGCGCGCGTTCGAGCGTGGTGCCGCCGACCAGCGTCATCACGATCCGCGGCTCGTCGCCGTCGTCGAAGTGCAGCACGCGCACCAAGTGGGGGTGCCGCACGCGCAAGCCGGCGAGCGCTTCGGTGCGGAACCGTTCTCTCGCGCGCGCGTCGCGGCAGAGGGCGGCGTGCAGACGCTTGACCGCGACCTCGGTTCCCGCGGGCAGCTGATCGAACGGCTCGAGCAGACGGCCTCGGTGCACCGAACCCGTCGCTCCGCTGCCGATCAGGCCGGCGAGTTCGATCGAAGGCGTACGCTCCGACATGGGGCGACAGAATAGCGCCCGACCGCTTCCGCTCGGGCCGCTGTTTCGCATCGCGCGCGCCGTTAGAATCCGCCGTCTCGATTCCGCGGAACGAGGAACCCATGGCGTTCGCCGTCCACAACTCGCTCACTCGCACCAAGGAGCCCTTTCGCTCCCTCGAGCCCGGTGTGGTGCGCATGTACAACTGCGGCCCGACGGTCTACAGCCGTCCGCACGTCGGCAACTACCGCGCGTTCTTGTTCGCGGACACGCTGCGGCGTTGGCTCGAGTACTCGGGGTTTCGCGTCGAGCAGGTGATGAACATCACCGACGTCGGCCACTTGACCGACGACGCCGACGACGGCGAGGACAAGCTCGAGAAGCAGGCGCGCAAGGAGAAGCTCGATCCGTGGGCGATCTCCCGCAAGATCGCGGCGCAGTTCTTCGCCGACCTCGATGCCCTCGGCGTGCGGAAGGCGAAGGTCTATCCGAAGGCGAGCGAGCACATCCCCGAGATGCTCGAGATCATCGACGGCCTGATCGCGAAGGGTCACGCGTACGTGGTCGGCGGCGACGTCTACTTCGACGTGAAGAGCTTCCCGCGCTACGGGCGGCTCTCCGGCAACCGCGTCGAGGACCTCGCGGCCGGCGCGCGCATCGCGGTGCGCGAGGAGAAGCACAACCCCGAGGACTTCGCGCTCTGGAAGAGCGATCCGGCGCACGTGATGAAGTGGGCGACGCGCTTCGGGCCCAACGGTTTCCCCGGTTGGCACATCGAGTGCTCGGCGATGGCGCGCAAGCACCTCGGCGATCGCATCGACATCCACACCGGCGGCGAAGACAACATCTTCCCGCACCACGAATGCGAGATCGCGCAGAGCGAGGGCTTCACGGGCGTGCCGTTCGCCACCTATTGGATGCACGCGAAGTTCTTGCAGGTCGACGGCGGCAAGATGAGCAAGAGCCTCGGCAACGTGTACAGCCTCGACGACGTGCAGGCGAAAGGCTTCAGCGCGCGTGCGCTGCGGTTCGCATTGATCCGCGGGCACTACCGGCAGCCGCTCAATTTCACCTGGGACATCATGCGCGAATCGACGAGTGCGCTCGAAGGCCTCGACGACATGGTCGTGCGGTTGCGGCGCGCGCTCCACGGCGAGGGCGCCAGTCCGAGCGCCGACGACGGGCTCGAATCCTTCGCCGACGTGAAGGCCGAGTTCGAAGCGGCGATGGACGACGACCTGAACACGCCGCGCGCGCTCGCCGCGCTGTTCAAGCTGCGCACGCACGTGTTGGAGGGTCGCCTCGGCATCTCGGCGGCCGCTGTCGCGCTCCAGTTCGTCGAGCGCCGCGCGAACTCGGTGCTCGGTTGCATCCAGACCGAGGCCGCGACGATCGACGCCGAGATCGAAACGTTGATCGAGCAGCGACAGGCGGCGCGCAAGGCCAAGGATTTCAAAGAGTCCGATCGCATCCGCGATGAACTGTTGGCGCGTGGGATCGTGCTCGAAGACGGGCAGAGCGGCGTGACGTGGAAGCGGAAGTGACGCGCGGACCGACCAACCCTAGACTTTGACGAATCTGAGTGCCGTGGGCATTCGTCATCCGAGGTCCGAAGTGAGGGAGTGACATGAAGAAGTCAGGGATGCGGATCAGCCGCCAGCTCGTCGCGTCGTGCAGTCTGCTGCTGATCGCTGCTGCGAGTTGCAAGAGCCAAGAGAGCCACCGCAGCGTGCAGAAGGAGACGGTCGCGAGCTACCAGACCGCGTACAGCGGTCCGAAGTACGCGCTCTCGATCGGCAAGTTCGCGAACTCGTCGCCGTACATGCGCGGGATCTTTTCGGAGGGGCCCGATCGCCTCGGCACTCAGGCGAAGACGATCCTGAAGACGCACTTGTCTCAAGCCAATCGGTTCAATCTCGTCGACCGCGACAACATGGACGAGATCCAGAAGGAGAGCCAGATCGCCGGCAACGCCCAGACGCTGACCGGAGCCGAGGTCGTGATCACCGGTGAAGTCACCGAGTTCGGCCGCAAGACGACGGGGGACGAGCAGTTGTTCGGCATCGCCGGGCGCGGCAAGAAGCAGCAGGCATACTCGGTCGTGTCGCTCAACGTCGTCGACGTCGCGACATCGCAGGTCGTGTACTCGGTGCAGGGCGCGGGCGAATACGAGCTGGCCGAGCGCGAGGTGCTCGGCTTCGGATCGTCGAACGGGTACGACTCGACGCTGAACGGAAAGGTGCTGAACCTGTCGATCACCGAAGCCGTGAACAAGCTCGTCGAAGGTCTCGAGAGCGGCGCGTGGTCGCCCGTGAAGAAGAAGTAGTCGTGCGCTGCACGAAGCTCGCGTGCGTGCTCGCCGTGTGTCTCATCACGCTGTGCGCGTGCGAAGCGCCGAAGACGCTTTATCACTGGGGCCGCTACGAAGATTCGGTCCATCGGCTGCTCGAGGATCCGGACAAGACCAACGTGCCCGAGGAGATCCGTGGTCTTTCGGCCGAGGTCGAACGCGATCTCGCCGAGGGCCGCCGTGCAGCGCCGGGCGTGCACGCGTACCTCGGGTATCTGTACTACCTCTCGGGCAATCCCGATTCGGCGCGGATGGAGTTCGAGGCCGAGAAGGCCGCCTATCCCGAGAGTCAAGTGTTCATCGACGGCGTGCTGAGAAGGATGAAGACATGAAGATCCTCCACGTGCGCGTGCTCGGCGCTCTCGCGCTGATGGTCTTCGGGCTCAGCGGTTGCGAGACGGGTCCGGCGACGCAGTTCGATTACGACAAGTACCTCGATCACATGCCCGGATCGATCCTCGTGCTGCCGCCGCTCGACGAATCGCCCGAGGTCGATGCGTCCTATTCGTACCTGTCGACGGTCACGCGACCGCTCGCGGAGCAGGGGTACTACGTGTTCCCGGTCGCGATGGTCGACGCGATGATGCGCGAGAACGGGCTGCCGACACCGACGGAGATGCACCAGGTGTCGTTGCAGAAGATCGACGAGGTCTTCGGCGCCGATGCCGTGCTCTACATGACGGTGAAGAAGTGGGGGACGAGCTATCAAGTGTTCGATTCGAGCACGACGGTCGCGATCGAGGGCCGGCTCGTCGACGTGAAGAGCGGCGAGGTGCTGTGGCACGGCGCGCACACGGCGAGTCACAGTTCGAACGACGGCAATCAGAACGGGTTGGCCGGCATGTTGGTCGGCGCGCTCGTGAATCAAATCGCGACTTCGGCCTCCGATCCGTCGCGGCCGCTCGCGATGCAAGCGAACTCGGCATTCTTCGGCGATGTGAATCACGGCCTCTTGCTCGGGCGGTATCACCCCGAACACGCGAAGGATCGCGAAGCGCACCTCGCGGCTCGCGCGAAGAAGATGCCCTGACGCGCTACGCCAGCGTCGAGAGCGGCGGCGGTGCGACGATCACCTTGCGCTGCGCGTTGGACGCGACCCGCTCTTCGGGCGTCAAGATCCCCGCGTAGTTGAGCGGATCCGCTGCGATCACGCGCACCTCGATGCCTTGCGGCGCCTTGCGACACACGCGCAGCGCACTCACGGCATCCTTCAGCGCGTACTGCTCGCCGTGGAAGCCGGCGACGAACCGACCACCGTGGATCTCGCCGCGCGCCTCGAGGCGACGGTACACCGCGAGCAGATCGCGCCACGCGACCGGGATCTTCTCGCGCAGGAACGTGCGGCGGAACACGACGCCGGTGCGGGCCAGCAGAGTGCGCGCGACGAGTTCGATCGGGTCCGTCGCGTCGTCGGTCGCGACCGAGCCCACTGCGCTCGGCGCCGTGCGCACGAGACTCCATCGTCCGGTCGGTGCGGCGGGCTCCGCGCGTCGACGGCCGTGGCGACGCTGCGTGAACAGGTTGCGCAACGCGCTGAACGCGTCACCCGTGACGAGTCCGGCAGCGACGAGCTCGCACAGCGCCGCTTCGAGTTGGCTCGGCAACGAGCGACTCGCGCGCAGCAGGTCGGCGTGGAAGCTCGCACCGCGCGCCACGAGCAGGTCATGGACGCGTTGCGCGTCGCCTCCGAGAGCAGCCGTATCGCGCGCGCCGGCGAGCCCGAACCATGCACCGCTCGCGGCACGCGGAATCAACGCGACCGGAATCGTGCGCGCCGCGCTGCTGCCGCAGCCCCACAGTCGTCCCCACGCGATCTCGCCCGACAGCGCCAGCCCGTCGAGCCACGCGCTCTGATATCCGCGCACGCGCGCCGGCAAGATGTGGCGCTCCCACGCTTCCGCCGGCGCTTGGAAGCCTGCGAGTTGTTCGATCACCGTGAACAGACCGCGCGGTCCGTCGAGCCGCCGTTCCGGGATCGCGTGCTGCCAGTGGCACAGGAAACGCAGGAAGTCGGCGGCGCTCACGGCCTCGATTTCGCGCCGCAGTCGATCGAGCGTGTACCGATGGATGCGCGCGAGCAAGTGACGTTGGCACCAACCCGGCTTCCCTGAAAAGCGCGCGGCGAGCACCGCTCCCTCGGATTCGAGTTCGCGGACCTCACCGGCGAACTCGCGGATCAATGGATCGTCGTCATCGACGGGTCCGAGCGCCTCGAGCCGGCCGCGCAGCACTTCCTTGCCCGTGCGCGGAGCCTCCGCGGCGAACCAACGCGCGCCGACGTGCTCGACGCGTCCGTCGCGCGCGAGTTCGCCGATCCACGTCGACCACTCGGCGGCCTCGGCGTCGGTCGCGAAGCCCATCCACGACAGCGCTTCGTGCAGCTCCTCCGCGCTCTGCGGTTCGGGCCAGGCCTCGTCGCGCACGCGTTGGATCGCGGACGGGTCGAGTTCACCGAGCGGGTCGCCGCTCTTGGCGTCGAACGAGCGGCGCCGCTGCACGGCTTGCGTGCGACGCTCCTCGATCGGCGCGTCGTCCAGAAACGTGTACGGCTGCGACGTGAGGATGCCGTGCGCGAACGCCGACGGTTCGGGTCGATCGATCGCGATCGTATCGATGTCACCCGACTCGATGCGGCGCAACACCTCGAGGAAGCCGTCGATGTCCATCGCTTCGTGGAGACAGTCCTCGATCGTCTGGGTCACGATCGGATGATCGCCCGGCACTTCGATGTCACCGGCTGGGAGCGTCTCGCCGCACGCGATCGCTTGCGGGAACGCGTCCGCGAGCATGTCCTCCGCGCGCATGCGTTGGATCGGCGGCGGCACTCGGCGCCCACTGCGTACACGCGGCAGGAGCAGCGCGCGTCCGACGTTCCAACGCCAGCGCGTGATGAACATCGGCGCAGCCAAGAGCGCCTGGATCAGGAGTTCGCGCGCCGAACGGCTGTCGAGATAGCGGAACACTCCCGCGAGCTCGAAGCTGTGCTGGTTGCCGAGCGACAACACGAGCGCTTCCTCGTTCGCGGCCGCTTGCAGCTCGAACCCGAAGCCGCGACAGAAGCGCTTGCGCAGCGCGAGGCCGAGCGCGCGGTTGATGCGTCCGCCGAAGAGGCTGTGCAGCACGAGTTGTTGTCCGCCGCTCTCGTCGAAGAATCGCTCGAGCACCAGGCGATCCTGCGTCGGGACGCAGCCCAGCGCTGCGCGTCCCTCGGTGAGGTAGCGCGCGACCTCCAGCGCGAGCTCGCGCGGTGCGCCGGCCTCGCGCACGGACCACTCCGGATCGTGCGCCGCTTCGCGCACACGGCCGATGTCGTGCGCGAGTTCGCGCGTGCGCGTGGGAGCCTCGCCGATCCAGAACGGGACGGTGGGCGGTGCGCCGGCGGCGTCCGAGACGCGGACGATGCCAGGCTCGATCTTCAGGATCTGCCACGAAGCATTGCCCAGTTGGAACACGTCGCCGCGGCTCGCTTCGATCGCGAAATCCTCGTGCAACGTTCCGACGACCGTGTCCTCGGGCTCGAGCAACACCTTGTAGTCGGCGTTGTCGGGAATCGCGCCGCCCGACATGATCGCCGACATGCGCGCGCGCTTCGTCGCCATCACGCGGCCTGCGACACCATCGCGGTGGAGGAGTGCGTTCCGTCCCCGGGTGTGCATCGACACGACGGCATCGAAGTCCGCGCGCGTCAGTTCGCGATAGGGATGTGCGCGGCGGAAGCACTCGAAGAGGTCGTCCTCGCGCCATTCGCCACCCGTGCACGCGGCGACGATCTGCTGGGCCAGGATGTCCAGCGCCGGTCGCACTTCGGGCGTGCGATCGAGCCGTCCATGCCGGATGGCGTGCAGCAGCGCGATCGCTTCGACCGCTTCGTCGAGCGTGAGCGGATAGAGATCGGCCTTGGGTGTGCGCGCGACGCCGTGACCCGCGCGGCCCGCACGCTGGAGGAACGTCGCGATCGAACGCGGGCTACCGACCTGCATCACGAGGTCGACGTCACCGATGTCGATGCCGAGCTCGAGCGATGCCGTGGCTACGAGCACGGAGAGATCGCCCTGCTTCAACCGTTGCTCTGCGGCGAGTCGCGTCTCCTTCGACAGGCTTCCGTGGTGGCATGCGACCTTGTCGCGTCCGAGTTCCTCGGACAGGCGCGCCGCCAGCCGTTCGGCTTGCTTGCGTGTGCCGACGAACACGAGCGTCGTGCGCTGCGCGCGGATCGACGCCGCCATCTTGACGTACAGTTCACCCCATTGTTCGTGGCTGCACACGGCGGAGAGCGGCGTGTCGGGCAGCACGGCCGACAATTGCATCGCGCGCAGGTGGCCGGCATCGACGAGCTCGCACGGCCGTCCGACGCCGACGAGCAACTGCGCGACGGCCGCGAGGGGGCGTTGGGTGGCCGAGAGACCGATGCGTTGCGGCGACACACCTCCGTTGTCGCGGCACAGCGCATCGAGTCGTTCGAGCGACAGGGCGAGATGCGCGCCGCGCTTGTCGCGTGCGAGCGCGTGGATCTCGTCGACGATCAC
>JAIOPM010000020.1 GCA_021413885.1 Planctomycetota bacterium | reverse complement strand
CCGACCGCGGCGCCGACGCGCAGACGCCCGCGCGTGTCGCGCGCCGAGCGCGGGAACGCCGAGAGCATCTTCAGGTCCTTCATCGTGATCAGGCCGCGCAGACGCATCGCGTCGTCGACGATCAGGAGCTTCTCGACCTTGTGCTTGTGCAGCTGATTGCGCGCGGATTCGAGCGACGTCCCCGGCGGCGCGGTCACGAGGTTCTCGCGGGTCATCAAACGCGCGACCGGCACGTCGTCGCTCGCCTCGAACTTGCAGTCGCGGCTCGTGAGGATGCCGACGACGAATTCGCCTTCGACGATCGGCAGGCCCGAGATGTTGTGCTTGCGCATGATCTCGCGCGCTTCGCCGATGCGCGCCGTCGGCGGCAGCGTCACCGGATCGAGGATCACGCCGTTGGCCGAGCGCTTCACCTTCTCGACCTCGCGGATCTGACCTTCGATCGTCAGGTTGCGGTGGATCACGCCGATCCCGCCTTCGCGAGCGAGCGCGACGGCGAGCTCCGCTTCGGTCACGGTGTCCATCGCCGCCGAGACCAGCGGGATGTTCAACGCAACGTTGCGCGAGAAACGCGAGCTCACGTCCACGTCCCGCGGCATCACGTCGGAGTGGCGCGGGACGAGCAGGACATCGTCGAAGGTCAGGCCGAAGGGCATCTCGTGCGGCATGGGGCTTCTCCCCCACCCGTCGCCCTGGCTCGACCGCGCGGAGGGCTGCTGTGCGACCAGAGCGGCGCGGTGGAAAGGGCCGAGTGTATCCCGCGACGTCGCGACGAAAAAGAGCGCGCTGGTCGCCGCGCTCGACGAAAGAGGGCCCGGACGCCCGCACGAGGCGAACGCCGGGCCCAAAGAAGGAGGAGATGGCGCGTTGTTCGGATGCGGGCGACGACGACCTGAATCCGGCCCCGGAATTTCGTCCCCGAACCCGGAGCCGTCGGTCGACCGACGTCCGCGGCCGACGCTACGAGCGCTCGGGAACGAGGTCGCCTTGAGCCGATGAGGCGTCTCGGGCGGGGTTCCGCTCGCCGCTCGCGATTGAGCGGCTCGCGCGCGGACCTACCATGGTCGCGCTCGAAATCTCCCCATGCCCACCGCCGCCCCGTCCGCCTCCGGCCCCAAGTCGTCGCCCCACGTGACTCCCCGCTCCCGCCCGCTCGGTCCGAAGACCCGCGTCGCCGTCGTCGGCACCGGTTTCATCGCCGACTTCCACCTCGAGATCCTCGCCGCGACCGAAGCCGTCGAAGTGGTCGCCGTCTGCGACCTCGACCTGGTCAAGGCCGAGCGCGCCGCGCGGCGCTTCGGCGTCGCCAAGGCGGTGAAGTCCGTCGCGGAGCTCGCCGCTCTACAGGTGGACGTCGCCCACGTGCTTGTGCCGCCGGCGTTGCACGTCGCGGTCGCGAAGGAGCTCTTGGAGCTCGGCATCGGCGTGTTCATCGAGAAGCCGCTCGCGCTCAGCTCGGCCGATGCGCGGATGCTCGGCGAGTTGGCGCGCGCGAAGCACGCGCCGCTCGCGGTCAACCACAACGCGGTGCACCATCCGGCGTTTGCCGAGTTGCTCGAGCGCGTGAAGAACGGCGAGGTCGGCCGCGTCGAGCACGTCCGCGTCTGCCTCTCGGTGCCGTTGCGTCAGCTCGACGCCGGCGACTTCTCGCACTGGATGTTCCGCGCGCCGCGCAACATCGTGTTCGAACAAGCGCCGCACCCGTTCGCGCAGTTGCACGCGCTGATCGGTCCGGTGAAGGGAGCGCAGACGACGTTGCTCTCGTCGCGCGAGCTCAACCCCGGCCAAGTCTTCCACGATCGTTGGCTCGTCGCCGCGCAGAGCGCGAACGCGAGCGCCGAGGTCTACCTCGCGTTCGGCCAGAGCTTCACGCGCAGCACGATCGAGGTGCTCGGCTCCGACGGCGAGATCGAAGCCGACCTCTTCCACAATTTGATCGCGTCGGAAGCGAAGACGTTGTGGCTCGACTTCTGGAACAGCTTCCTCGCGGGCTCGAAGCGCGGCGGCGACTTCAAGAAGAGCGCGCGTCGCGGCCTCGGGTTCTACTTGCGGCAGACGCTCGGCCTCGGCCGACGCGAAGACGCGTTCTTCGCCGGCATGCGCGGTTCGATCCAAGCGTTCCATCGCGCGTTGCGCGCCGGCGAGCGACTGCCCGCGACCGCCGAAGACGGCGCCGAAGTGCTCGATTGGTGCGAAGCGACCGCGCGCGGCATCGCGTCGGAGAACGCGGGCCAACCGAAGCTCGAAGTCGGCGGCGCCGCGCGTCCCGGCGAAGTCGTCGTGATCGGCGGCACGGGCTTCATCGGACAACCGACGGTGCAACGACTGCTCGACCGCGGCTTCCCGGTGACCGTGATCGTGCGCCGCACGCACTCGCTGCCGCCGACGATCGCGCGCGCGGCGGCGAGCGGCAAGCTGCGTTTGATCCTCGGCGATCTCGAGAACGCAGCGAGCCTCGCAGAAGCGTTCAAGGGCGCGCGTTGCGTCGTGCAGCTCGCGACCGGCAACGGTTCGAGTTGGGAAGCGGTCGAACGCGCGATGGTGCGCGGCTCGCGCGCGATCGCCGAAGCGTGCGCAGCGCACGGCGTGCAACGCTTCGTCTACGTCTCGTCGTGCGCCGCGCTCTACTGCGGCGGCGACGCCGGCGCGACGATCGCCGACGACGTGCCCGCCGATCCGCGGCCCGACGCGCGTTCGCTCTACGCGCGCGGCAAGATCGCGGCGGAAGTCGCGTTGTCGAAGGTCGCGAAGGAGAAGGGGCTGAAGCTCGTGATCGTGCGCCCCGCCGTCGTGCTCGGCCCGGGCACCGCGATGCAGCACTCCGGCCTCGGCCTCTGGGTGCGCGACAACCACTGCGTCGGTTGGGGCCACGGCGAGACGCCGCTGCCGCTGATCTACGTCGAGGACGTCGCCGAAGCGTTGGCGCGCACGGTCGCGCACTCAGGCGACGAGCTCGACGGAAAGACGTTGAACCTCTCCGCGAACACCGGACTCTGCGCTCGAGAAGTCGTCGCGGAGTTCGTGCGCGCGACCGGACGCAGGCTCGAATTCCATCCGCGGTCGCTTGCGTTCTCGCAGACGCTCGAAGTCGGCAAGTGGCTCGTGAAGAAGGCCGGCCGCCGCAAGGACGCCGCCTTCCCGTCATGGCGCGACTTGAAGAGCCGCGAGCTGCGCCCGACGCTGACGTCGAACCTCGCGCGCGAAGTGCTCGGCTGGAAGCCGGTCGAAGATCGCGAGCGTTTCCTCGACCTCGCCGTGCGCTCCCACGGGAAGCCCACTTCATGAACGCTGCGCGTGCGAGAGCCCCCCATCTCTTGCACGTCTTCGCCACCTTCGCGGCCGCCGGTCCGCAGGTGCGCACCGCCGGCTTGATGAACGCGTTCGGCGCTGAGTTCCGTCACTCGGTGCTCGCGCTCGACGGCAACGTCAAGGCGCGCGAGCTCGTGGCGAGCGACGTGAATCTGAACGTGCTCGACGCGCCGCCGAAGGCCGGCACGCCGGCGACCGTGCTGCGCGTGCGGCACATCCTCCACCGCGAAGCGCCGGATTTGGTGCTGACGTACAACTTCGGCGCGCTCGACGCGGTGATCGCGGCGAAGCTCGCGTCGCGGCCGTGCATCCATCACGAGGACGGTTTCAACCCCGACGAAGCGAGCGGTCTGAAGTCGCGGCGCGTGTGGTTGCGACGCTTGATCCTGCCGGGTCTGCACGCGGTCGTCGTCATCAGCGCGAAACTCGAGCGTCTCGCGCTCGACCGCTACGGCCTCGCCCACGACCTCGTGCGTTTCATCCCGAACGGCATCGATCTCGCGCGTTTCGCTCCGTCGTCGAAGAACGTCGCGTTGCGGCGCGAGCTCGGGATCCGGGACGGCGCGTTCGTCGTCGGCGCGGTCGGGCATCTGCGTCAGGAGAAGAACGTCGCGCGGTTGCTCGCGGCGCTCGAACGCGCGAGCTGCGACGTCGACGTGCACGCGGTGGTGCTCGGCGACGGGCCGGAGCGGGTGAAACTCGAAGAGCTCGCGCGCCGCGACGCGCTGCGCGGGCGAGTGCACTTCGTCGGCTACTACGCCGATCCGCGCGCGCACTACCGGACGTTCGACGCGTTCGCGATCTCGTCGGATACCGAGCAGCAACCGCTCGCGTTGCTCGAAGCGATGGCGTGCGGCCTGCCCGTCGTCTCTACTGACGTCGGCGACATCGCCGCGATGGTGTCGACGCCGAATCGGCGCTTGGTCCACGCGCTCGGGGCCGACGTCGAGAGCGCGCTCGCCGCGAGTCTCGTCGAACTCGCGAAGTCGCCGAGCCTCGCGCGCGAACTCGGGACCGCGAACCGCGCCGAGACCGAGACGCGCTTCGACGCGGTGCGCATGCGCGCCGCGTACCTCGCGCTCTATCGAGAAGCGCTCGACGCCTAGCGTTCGAGCCGCGAGATTCGCGCTGGCCGCGCGCGCGTCTCCAGGCCAAGCTGGGATCCGGAGAGCAGCGCGACTTGAGCTTCGACCCGTTCGGTTGGTTCCGGCGCGACCGTTCGCAGCGCGCGGATTTCGTGCGGCCGTGGGGCGATCGTCCCGCGCTCTACGACCACATCGTGAGCCACGTCGACGCGGCGACCCAGCGCCTGACGCAGGCGGGCTTCGACCTCCCCGACGAGCCGAAGCCGAGCGAAGACAAGTTCGGTTGGATGCCTGGCGCGATCGACGGCGTGATGGGACATCACGCCAACGGGGACCAGCGCACGCAGCGGGCGGAAGCGATCCATCGCGCGCTGAAGCCGGCGATCGACTCGCGCTCGCCCGAAGCGCTCCGCGAATTGCACGCCTTGCTGTCGAACGGCCGCGCGCTCGAGTGTGTCGATGCGTTGCTCGAACGGATCGTCGCCGCGCGCGATCTCGACGCGAAGAGACTCTTCGCTCTGGCGAAGTGGCTCGCGCTGAACGCGCCCGAGCGCGAGACCGTCAAATTCGCCATGGCGCTCCTCGGAGTGGCGCACGCAAAAAGCGGGCAAGCGGTGCTCCGCACGCTCGCTCTGCACGACGAATTCACCGTCTACGCCGTGGTCGCGATGCTTCGGACGGCGGAAGAACCCGAGCGAGCGGTGTGGGACGTCGCGCGCCACGTCACCGGTTGGGGACGCGTGCAAGCCGTCGAGCGCTTGAAGGGCACGCGCGATCCGGAGATCAAGGCGTGGCTCCTGCGCGAGGGCTATCGCAACGACGTCATGAACGAGTACACCGCGCTCGTGTGCGCCGAGACCGGAGGCTTGCTCGACGAATTGCGGGCGGAGACGGCGGACGACGAGTTGATCCGCGGCGCCGGCGAGATCCTCGGCGCCTTGACCCTCGGCGTCAGCGGGCCCGCTCCGGGTTTCAACGAGTACGCGGACGGCGCGGAGGTCGTGCGCGTGTTCCTCGGTCACGTCGCGCGGCGAGCACCGACGCTCGCCGACGTCATCGCCGTCTCGAGCATCCGGGAGATCCTCGACGACGAGAATCCGGACTGGACCGCTCTTCCCGAGCTGGGCTGGACGCAGGAACTGCGGGCGACTCTACGCGCGCGCTGCGATGCTCTGTTGGACGAGCCTCGATCACGCGCGAAGGTGATCGCGGCGCTCGAGGCCGACGTCGCGGCGGACCACGCAGTCGCCACGCGCGCGGCGAGAGTGCTCGGCATCGACGCTTGGCCGTACCACGTCGCACGCATCGAGCGTCGCGCGGAGCTCGATGCGTGGTCGTGGTCCGAGATGTGTCTCACGGACGATCGCGAGCGGTTCCGGCGCGTGCTCGCGATCGCGAACGAACGCATTGCGCTCGACCGGATCGCGACGGGTCCCGACACCAAGCTCGGGTTGGGTCCGCGCTTCGCAGAACACGCGCTGTTGGGCAGCGTCCTCCAGGAGTTGCGCCGCTTCCCGAGCGAAGGCTGGGAATTGATTCGCGCGGGTCTTGCGAGTCCGGTGCTGAGCAACCGGCACATGGCGCTCCGCGCGCTCGACGCGTGGGGCAAGGAACGCTGGAATTCCGAGGTCGAGCCGACGCTGCGCGCGGCCGCGCAACGCGAGCCCGACAAGGACGTAGAGCAGCGCATCGACGACGTGCTCGCCGGCACGCGCATCGATCCGACGTCGACGCAGCGCGGTTGAGCGCGCGGAAGTTCTTAGCGTTCCGCGACGAGCTCGCGGATGCGGCTCGCGAGTTCGAGCGGTGTGAACGGTTTCGCGAGGAACGCGACGCCGGGGATCGACGCGGCGCGCTCGGCGACGTCGCCGAAACCGGAGATCAAGAGCACGCCGGCGTTCGACAGGATCGCTTGGAGCCGCCGCGCGAGCTCGATCCCGTTGCCGCCCGGGATGTCGAGGTCGGTGACGACGACGTCGATCGCGTCCGGCGCTTCGCGCGCGATCGCGAGCGCTTGGTCGAAGTTCTCCGCCGCGCGCACCGAGTAGCCGAAGTGCGCCAGCGCGGACGAGATGAACTGGCGCACCAGCTCTTGATCCTCGACGAGCAGCACGCGTTCGCCGCCCGACGGCGAGACGAACGACGCAGTCCCGACGGGAGCGAGACCCGCGAGCGCTTCGACGCGCGGCAGGAAGAGACGAAACGTCGTGCCGCGACCGACGCGGCTCTCGACCTCGATGTCGCCCTTCGCTTGCTGCACGGTGCCGAGCGCGGACGAGAGTCCGAGCCCGACGCCCGCGCCTTCGCCCTTGGTCGTGAAGAACGGATCGAAGATCCGCGGCAGCGCTTCGGGCGGGATGCCGCGACCGTCGTCGCTGATCGAGATACGGACGTACGGACCGGGCTCGAGCGATTTCGGCGCGTTGACGTGGGCGCGATCGACGAGCACGACCTCGCTCGCGAAGCGCACGCTGCCGTGACCGCCGACCGCGTCGCGCGCGTTGACGCCGAGGTTGATCAACACTTGTTCGAGCAACGCCGGATCCGCGCGCACGGACGCGCCGTCGGCGCGCAGGTCCGCGTCGATGCGAATCGTCGGCCCGGCGAGCGAACGCAGGATGCGCAGCGACTCGCGGAGCAACGGATCGACCTCGAACACGCGCTCGACCAACGCGCGCTTGCGGGCGTACGCGAGCAGCGAACCGGTGACGTCCTTCGCGCGCGACGCGGCGAGCAACGCGCGTTCGAGATCCTGGCGCGAGTCGTCGGCGATCGACGCGCCCATCAACGCGGACTCGAGCCCGCCGAGAATGACCGTCAGCAAGTTGTTGAAGTCGTGCGCGACGCCGGCGGCCATGCGTCCGAGGCTCTCCTTCTTCTGCGCCTGCAAGCGTTCCTCTTGCACGAGCGCCTTGTCGGTCAAGTCGATGCCGAGGCTCGCGGTGCCGATCACTTCACCCGACGTGTCGCGCAAGGTCGTGTTGCTCCACAGGATCAAACGCAGTTCTCCATCGGCGGCGACGATGTGGTTCTCGTAGCGGTCGACCACCGTGCCGCGCCGCGTGTCGTCGAGGAACAGCGCGCGCACGCGCTCGCGTTCGTCCGCCGGGAGCATCACGTCGAACCAATCGCGGCCGACGATCTCGTCACGCTCGAGCTTCACGAGCTTCAAGAAGAACTCGTTGACGAACGTCACCGTCCCGGCGCGATCGAGCGACACCGCGAGCGCCTCGACGGATTCGAGCAGGGTCTGGAAGCGACGTTCGTGCTCGGCGCGGGCGAGGCCTTCGAGCTTGCGCTCGGTGATGTCCTCGAGCATCCCTTGGAGCGCGATCGGCGCGCCCTCGGCGTTACGCACGACGCGGAACGAATCGCGAACCCAACGCGTCGCGCCGTCGCGCGGCGCGAGCCGATACTCGAGCGACGACGGCACGCCGCGCGCCGCCGCGGACGCGATGCGCGCGCGCACCGCGTCGCGCTCGTCGGGATGGATCGAACGCCACCACAGGGAGCCGTCGGCGAGATGACGCTCCGGCGCTTCGCCGGTCAACGCCTCGATCTGCGGGCTGACGTAGTCGAGGACGAGACCGCGCGGTTGGAACGAATAGATCACCGCGGGCAACGATTCGACGAGGTGCCGGTACTTGGCTTCGCTCGCGCTCGCGATCTCCTCGGCTTCGCGCCGTTGACGCCGTTCGAGCGCGAGCGCGACGAAATCGGCGACGGTCGCCGCGAACGTCTGCACCTCCGTGCTGAAGTCGCGCGGCGTGTCGAACTCGTGGCACACGACGCCGACCGCGCGGCCGAACACGCGCACCGGAGCGTCGAGCAGCGCGGCGAGGCCGAGCGGCTCGAGATAGCTCGCGCCGAGCTCGCGCGTGCGCGGATCGGAACGCGCTTCGCCGGCGGCGATCACGCGCTCCTGCTCGAGCGCCGCGAAGTAACCCGGGTACGTGTCGGCGTCGAGCTTCTGCCCGGTCTCCTCGCGTTGGCGCGAGCGATCGACCAACACCAGGCACTCGAGCCGCCGCCGCGTCTCGTCGTAGACCCACACACCGACGCGCGACGCATCGAGCG
Organism: Planctomycetota bacterium; assembly: GCA_021413885.1. GTDB lineage: Bacteria > Planctomycetota > UBA1135 > UBA1135 > JACRIN01. The sequence continues at coordinate 50,389 of JAIOPM010000020.1, read as the reverse complement.
CGCCCGCGGAGTACTGGAGCACCTCGAGCAACGCCGGCCGCAGGCCGTGCGTCTCGAGCGTCGAGCTGCGCGACAGTTGCGCGAGGGCACGAGCGAACTCGAGCGCGCGACGCTCGCGCGCGATCGCCGATTCGGCGACCGCGAACCACTCGCGCTCCCGGGCGCGCAAGCGCTCGATCTCGGCCTGGAGGTGGCCGGACTCGCTCGACGGACTCATCGGCATCCCTTCCCCGCGTCGGACGCGGATTTCGAACTGCGCGGAGTCGCTGCGATCCAATGGTATGCGGCCGTCGGAGAAAGCTCCAAAGCGGCGCCAGGCCCACCGACCGCGGCCGCGAACGCGCGCCCAAGGACCTCCGTCGGATGCGGCGAGCATGGGCTCGGAATCCCCGAACAAGGGCGTACGAGCGCGTTTCGGTGACACACTTGCAACCTTGCGTGCGCGAATGAATGGGTTAGTGTGCCCCGCTCCGATGCGGTAGACGAGGTGTCTTCGAACTCGCATCGTTCCGACAGCCCGCCCAGCGGTTCGCGGCGCGCCGACTTGGGCGCACGGTTGGGCGCACGCGCCGCGCCCGTTCCCCCGACCTCCAACGCCATGCCGACTCCGACCGAGGGCCAAGCCACCTTCCACGACGTCTCCCCCCAACGGCCACCGCACGACGACGGTGAAGCCGGAGCCCTCGCCGAGCTGATGAAGACCTCGCCCACCACAGCCGCTTCGTTGCCGGTCCTCGAGCGCATCACCGCGCGCGCGTTCGCGCAGATGCAGCACATGATCCACGTCGCCAACAACCGCAAGGACAAGCGGCCCGGCGATCCGAAAGTCGGCGGACATCCGGCGTCGTGCGCGAGTTCGATGCACGTGCTCGCCGCGTTGCACCTCGTCGTGCGCGAGCCGCAGGACTACGTCTGCTGCAAGCCACACGCGTCGCCGGTCGATCACGCGCTGCACCATCTGATGCGGCTCTTCCGGCGCGAGGACGGGAGCTACTTCGACGTCGCCGAACAGAAGCGCGTCATGCACACGCTGCGCAAGTTCGCATCACCCGACGACCCGGAAGTCTTCCAGAGCTACCACGCGCGCACGGATCCGGACTCGTTCCACTTCCTGCCGTCGGGTTCGGTCGGCATCCCGCCGGTGGTGTCGGTCTACCTCGCGCTCGCCTACCGCTACGCGAAGGACCACGGTTGGCGCGTGCCGGAGAACGCGCACTTCTGGTCGTTGATCGGCGACTCGGAGTTCCGCGAAGGTTCGTTGCTCGAGTGCTTGCCCGACGTCGCCGAGCGCGACCTCTCGAACGTGACGTGGATCGTCGACTACAACCGCCAGAACCTCGACGGCACCCGGATCCCGAACGAGCGCACGTTACGCGGCGCCGACTGCGATCGCATCGAGCGCACCGCCGCCGCGAACGGTTGGCGCGTGATCCAAGTGCGCCACGGTTCGTACCGCAAGCAATGGTTCCACGAGCCCGACGGCGACGCACTGCGCGAGCTCTTCGAAGGCGCGCTCTCCGACTACGAGTTCCAGATGCTGCTGCTCGCGCGCGATCCGTCGGACATGCGCCGTCGCGGGAGCCAACACGTGCCGCGCTGCGCGCCGCTCTTCGCGCGGATGAGCGATGCCGACGTCGTGCGGCTCTTCCGCGACGTCGGAGGCCATGACATGGCGACCGTGATCGACGCACTGACCGAAGCGCGCAAGGAAGGCGCGCGGCCGACGTTGATCATCGCGCACACGATCAAGGGCTGGAACCTCGAGTGCGAGGCGAATCCGTCCAACCACTCGGCGCTGCCGTCGAAGAAGGAGATCGAGGCGTTGCTCGGCAAGGCCGGCGTCCCGCTCGACGATCCGTTCGCGCTCTTCGCCGACGACACGCAAGAAGCGCGCTGGCTCGCGCAACGCCGCGAACTCTTCCGCGAAGGCATCGAGGAACATTCGCGCCTGCGCGCCGAGAACCGCGACTGGATCCGCGCGGCGATCGAGAAGGACGGCGGCCTGCCCGAGACGCTCGACATCGATCTGTCGCTCTTCCCCGTCGCGCACACGCAATGGATGTGGGGCCAGATCGCGGCGAAGCTGGTGCGCATCGGCACCGCCGACGAAGGCGGGCCCGAGACCGCGACCGGAGGCAAGGCGCTCTCCGCCGACGAACAACGTTGGAAGACCGCCGCGGACTTCGTGTTGACGCTCTCGCCGGACGTCGGCACGTCGACCAACATCTCGCCGGCGATGGACAGCCGCATCTACGGGCCGGACGTCACCGAGGAGCTCGACGAAGAACTCGACGTCGACGCGCGCCACCCGCAACTCGTCACGCACGAGGAAGTCTGGACGCGCCACATCCGTTTCGAGATCGCCGAAGCCAACTGCATGAGCGCCGTCGCGGCGTTCGGGAAGATGGCCCACTACACGGGCCTGCCGTTCTTCCCGATCATGACCGTGTACGACTTCTTCATCAAACGCGCGCTCGACCAGCTCTACTACAACCTCTACTGGGGCGCCGAGTTCGTCGTGATGGGCACGCCGAGCGGCGTGACGCTCTCTCCCGAAGGCGCGCAGCATTCGTGGAAGAGCGACATCCAGATCCCGAACCTGATCACGTGGGAGCCGCTCTTCGCGATCGAAGTCGATTGGATCCTCGCCGACGCGATCACGCGTCACATGGAGGACCGCAACGAAGGTCGCCGCGGCGTCGTGATCCGCGCGGTGACGCGCGGCATTCCGCAGAAGCTGCTGCTCGACCACGTGCGCACGCACGCCGCGTCGAAGGTGGACGGAGCCGTGACCGCGCCGTTGCAGCCGAAGGGCGCGACGTTCGAGGCGGGCACCGCGATCGACGAGAGCACGCTCGCGACGAAGAGCGACGCCGAGCTGCTGCAGCGCGTGCGCCGCGATTCGCTCGCCGGCGCGTACTACTTGGTCGATTGGCGCGGTTACGCGGGCTACGAGCCCGGCGACAACGTCGTGCACCTCTTCTCGCTCGGTTCGCCGACGACCGAAGCGCTCGAAGCGTCGAAGGTTCTCTCCGAGCGCGGCGTCTTCGCCAACGTGATCGTCGTGTCGTCGCCCGATCTGTTGCTCGGCATCCTCGGCGAGCAGGATGGCTACCGACACTTACTCGAGTCGCTCGCGATCGACGGCGACCTGCACGCGACCGCGGGCGCGACCGACGACGACGCATCGTTGGTCTCGATCGCCGGCCGGCGCGTCCCGATCGTCGCGGTCTGCGACGGCGAGGCGGGCTTGCTCGACAACTTGGGCTCGATCGTCGGCGTCAAGCAGCAGACGCTCGCCGTCCGCAAGTTCTCGAAGTGCGGCCGACCCGACCAGGTCTACCGCTACCAACACATCGATTGCGACTCGATCGTCGAAGCGTGCGGCCACGTCCTCTCCGAGACCGCCCTCGAGGACCTGCACGTCTCGCCGACGATGCTCGAGCGCCTGGCCGGCCGCGCGCCGCAACGGACACGCGACTGGCGCTCGCTCTGGCCGGACGCGGCGCACTGAACGCGCCAGCCAGAGCCTCCGTCCATGAGCGCCGAGCCGAGCGAGTCCACGCCGCCGCCGTTCCTTCCCTTCGAGCGACTGAAGAGCGAACGGATCTACGACTCGCGTTGGTGCGGGCTGCGCAAGGATTGGATCCGGCTCCACGACGGTCACGAGCAGGACTATCACGTCTTCGAAGTCGACGACGCGGTCGTCGTCGTGCCGGTCTTCGAGGGCGGCGACCTCGCGCTGCTCTGGCAATACCGCTACGTGCACGGCAAGACGCACTGGGAAGTTCCCGCGGGGCGGATCGCTCCGAACGAGACGCCGGAAGCGGCGGCGTTGCGCGAGCTCGCCGAGGAAGCCGGCTGCACGACGGCGCGTTTGGTGCGCTTGCCCGGCTTCTATCCGCTCAACGGCATCAGCCCCCACTACGCGCACGCGTTCGTCGCGCTCGATTGCGACGGCAGCCACGGGCCCGCGCCCGAACGCAGCGAACAGATCGCGGTGCGGCGCTTCACCGAGCGCGACGTGCGCGCGCTGCTCGCGTCCGGCGAGATCGCGGACGGCTTCACGGCGCTCGCGCTCTTCTACTACCTCGCGGCGAACGCGCGCGGAGAGCTCTAGCGCGGCAGGGCGAGCGTGACGGCGAGCGTCTCGGCGGAACCGACGCCGCCGAGGTCGAACGTGAACGGCGCGGCGCCGTCGCGCGCGAGCTCGAGCCGCGTCGCGTCGAGCGGGATCGTGAAGCGCAACCGCCCCGGCCCGAGGACCTCGGGCCCGTCGCGCGCGCCGGTCGGGTCGGCGTCGATCACATTCTCGAAGAGCTGCGACGTCTGCGTGCCGCCCTCGATGCGGATCACCGAGTAGAGGAACGGCTTCTCGAAGCGGAAGCCTTCGCCGTCGGCACGCCCCGCGAAACTCGCGACGACACGGCCGTCGTGACCCTGGACGCGCACGCCGCAGCGGCCGAGCCACGGCGTCGCGTTCGCTTCCGGCGCGGAGAGCGCGAACGTGGGCGCGTTCGTCGTTCCCGCGACGAGCGCGAGTTCGACCGACCTGCGCGCCGCGCCGAGATCGAGCGGCAACGCGAGTTCGACGGCTCCCGCGGATGCCGACGTCGGATCGATCCGGAACGTGAAGAGCTCGTCGACTTCCATCACGCGCACGTCGATCTCGAGCGGCCGCGCCGGGAGCCCGACCAATCCCGCCTCGCCGCGCGCGTCGCACGGCACCGAGTTCAGCCAGTAGTTCGGACTGATCATCGTCGGCACCGGTCGACCGTCGTCGCCGCGGCAGATCACGCGCGCGCCGTGTACCGCGCGACCGCCGGCGTCGACGACGCGCACGTCGAGATCGACCGCGCGATCGAGTTGGAGTTCGAGCGCTTGCTCGCCCGCCGCGTAGTCGCGCGCGGGAACGAAGCGCGGCGCGTAACCGTCGGCGCGCACCCAGACCCACCAATGGCCGGGGCGACCGCCGAAGAGTCGGAACGTTCCGTCGCTCGCGCGGAAATCGCGCGCCGCGGCGGAGCGCGAGCCGCCCTGGCCTTGACGTTGCGCGGTCAGCGAGAACGCGGCGATCGGCGCGCCGCCGACGCGCTCGACCACGCGACCGATGAACGTCGTCGTGTCGCCGCCGCGCCCGCCGACGACGAGCTCGACGCCGCTCTGTCCGCCGGCGACGCGCGCGAGGCCCTCGACCGCCTTCGAATCGACGGGAGTCGCCGCGAGCTCGTACTCGCGCCCGTCGAGTCCGTCGAGCACGAACTCGCCGGTCGAATCGGTCTCGGCGCTCGCGAACACCTGCGCGTCGTCGAACTTCGGCGCCCACACGTCGTTCCACGCCGCGAGTTCGGAGCTCGGCAAGCGCGCGGTCACGCCCCACGCGGCGAGCGCCTCGCCGTTCGCCTCGACGACGCGGCCGCGGATCGAAACGGCGGGCTCGAGCACGAGCTCGCGCTCCGTCTTCGTTGCGCGCATCGCGAACGGCAAGTCGAGACGCGAAGCAAAGCCCGCCGCCGACACGCGCAGGAAAACGGTCGCATCGCCCGGAACCGCGAAACGCGCGCGGCCCTCGGCGTCGGTCGTGGTCTCGACGCGCGGCTCGCGCGACGGACCGAACAAACGCACGTTCGCGCCGACGAGCGGCGCTCCGCCCGGATCGAGCACGCGCACCGCGAGGTTCGCGCTGCGCTCGAGTTCGAAGAGCAAGTCGTCCTGCGGTCCTTCGAGCGGAAGTCGCCGCGGATCGAAACCGTCGAGTTCGACGCCGAGCGTGTGCCGGATCGCGGGCAGCCGCGCGAACTCGAACGTGCCGTCGGCGGCGGAACGCGCGCGTTGGCGGACGAGCACCCGATAGCTGACGCCCGCTTGTCCCGTCGAACGTCCGCGACCGCGTCGGTCGTCGTTGAGCGCATCGATCGTCGCGCCCGCGAGCGCGCGGCCTTCGCGATCGACGACTCGTCCGCGCACGCGCCACGCCGGCGCGACGCGCAACTCGACGTCGACGACGTCGGTCGGTTGCTCGAGCTCCGCCGAGAGGCACGCTTGCGCGACGTCGTCGCCGTGCTCGGCGTGCAGCGAGAACGACTTCGGCAGCCCGTGGAATACGAAACGCCCGAACGCATCGGTGACCGCGCGTCCCGCGGCGTCGATCGGCGCGCCGCCTTCGATGAACGGGTGCACGCCGTGGAAGAGCGTTACTGTCGCGCCCGCGAGCGCGGTGCCGGCGGCGTCGACGACGCGGCCCGCAACCGCCGACGCGGCGGCGAGCGACCACTGGAACGCGCGCGGCGGAGCGTCGTGCTCGAGCGCGGTCGAAGTCGCGGGCAACGCGAACTCGCCCGCGAGCGCCTCGTTCGAGCCGTCGGTCGCGAGCGCCACGGCGCGACCGACCGGCACCGCGAGCGCGAGCTTGCCGACCGAGTCGGTGACCGCGACCGCGGGCTCGGCGCCCGCGACGCGCACGCGGACTTCGAGCCCGACCAACGGACGGCGATCGACGTCGCGCACGACCTCGACCGACCAGTTCTCGAGCATCTCGCGCGGCGACACGGCGAAGCGCGCACCGCCGGCCGCCGCGACGCGAGAATCGAACTCGGGCGCGTCGAGGCCCGCGACGTTCGACGACGCGGCGTCCGGCGCGAGGCGCGCGGTGTCGAGCGCTTCGGGCGCGCGCCGCATCCACGCCGCGATGAACCACACGATCAACGCGACGCCGACGAACGCGGTCGCCTTGCCGCGCCACGCGCCGCGCACGCCATCGATCAGCGGCTCGCCGATGCCGATCGACGCGCCCGGCGGCAGCGCGATCGGCAACAGCGCAACGCTCCACGCGTCGCGACCGCCGGGGCGCGCGTCGAGGCGCTCGCGCAACAACGCGAGGCCGCGTTTGAGCCGCGTGCGCACGGTCTCGACCGGCACGCCGAGCCGCGCGGCGACTTGAGCGGGCGCCAAGTCCTCGTAGAAGCGCAGCAGCAACGTCGCGCGATACGGCTCGCGCAGTTCGACCAGCGCGTCGATCACCGCGCGCCGCGTGTTCTCGCGTTCGACGATCTCGTCGGTCGCGGGCGTGCCTTCGGGTCGCGCGACCGCGCGCTCGCGAGCTCCACGCCGACCCGCGCCGCGGGAACGCTGCAGCACGTGATTCTGGATCACTCGACGGAACCAACCCTTCAACGGCCGCGAAGCGTCGGGGCGAGCACGGAGGTAGGACACCAGGGTTTCTTGGGCGACGTCCTCGGCGTCGTCGCGGTCGTAGACCAGACGCGACGCCAACGAACGGACGAAAGAGGAGTGCGCGAGCAACGCTTCCGGCGAACCCACGGGCGACTCCGCGCGATTCCGTGCGTCGTCCTGCTGCATGCCAGGCTCGTCGTTTCCGGTTCCGGGGCCCAAGTGACGATCCTGCCTTCACTCTAACCCCCTCCGCGCGCCCTGGCTCCGCGGGAAACCGTCGCTCACGCGCGCGCAATTTCTTGGACCCGATTCGCGGGTCGCGGCGTGTCAGCTGCGGTCGCGCCTCCGCATCAACCCGTTTCCCTCGTCTCTCACCCGATGCGGCGGCGTGACCATGTTCCGATCCTTCGGCGGATGGATCGAGGATGTGTCGCTAGGGAAGGCTTGGATGTGACCGCGTGCTCTCCTGGCGGAGTGCACGCGGTTCTTGCGTCAGCGCGTCGCGGCGAGTTCGACCAAGCGCAAGTCGGGACCCGGACGCTCGACGCTCCAGAGCGCCGTCAGCGGAAAGAGCATCTCGGTCGGCAGGAACGCTTCGGTCGGTGAGCCCGTCGTGCCGCTCGGATTCACGCGCCAGAGTTCGCGGCCGTCGCGCGCGACTTCGACGAGGCGCGAGCCCGCGCCGTCGCGTTCGCCGCGGTCGACCAACAGGACGTGCGTCACGCCGAGCGCCGCGAAGAGTTCGCGCGGCGTCGCGCCGCGGGACGCGAGCTCCTGCTTCACGCCCCACCTGCCCGTCGACGGATCGACGCCGCACAGATCCTCGACGAAGTACGCGTCGAGGCCGAGACGGTCCTTGGGGTACGCGTCGAGCTTCAGGAACTCGAGGCGATTCGCTTCGCGTTGGCGCAGCTCGCGCAACGCTGCGAGACGTTCGAGCGACGCGCGATCGAGATCGACCGCGGGCCCGTAGTGATCGATCGCGACGCGCGCGCCGACGGGCAGTTGCGCGAGCCGACGCTCGGCCTCCGCGCGGGTGTCTTCGCGCCGCAGGACGACGTCGAAGCGCGCGGCCTGGACGATCGGAACCGCGAGCAGCACGCAGAGCAACGCACGCACGACTGGGCGCCGCCAACCGAGCTCGACCGCGCGTCCCGCGAAGAGTGCGAACAGCGCGCCGACCGGCAGCAGATAGCGCACGTGGTCGCTCGGGTTGGTCAGGAAGAAGAATCCCGACGCGAGCGTGAACACGAACACCGCGACCCACCGTCGTTCGCGCGGCCAGAGGAAGAGGCCGACGAGTCCGAGCACGACCAACGCAGGGTCGTACGCGAAGAAGGAGACGGCGAGGTGCTCGACGGAATTCCAGGACACACCGAAACGCACCGCTTGTCCGCCGACGGAGAACTTGTCCGCTGCTTGGTCGCCGCCGACGACGAACTCGGTTGGCACCCGGCCGTAGCGCAGGTAGTACGGATGTCCGACGACCAGTGCGACGACGACGAACGCGACGACGGCGATCACGCCGCGCAGGATCCGTCGACGCAAGCCGGCGCGATCGCGCTCGCCCGGCGCGCAGAACCACGCGAGTCCCGCGAGGCCGAGGAAGACGAGCCCCGACTGATGGCACGCGAACGCGAGCGCGCCGCAGACCGCGGCGACGACCAACGTCGCGACGCGACCTTCCTGCGCGTGCTTCGCCGCCGCGGCGACCGCGAGCAACCCGAAGAACACCACCGGCACCCATGGCCGTTCGTGCGTCGAGAGCTGCACGTGCAACAGCGACGTGCCGATCAGGAACGCCGCCGCCCACGCGCCTTCGCGCAGACCGAGCGCTCGCGCCGCGGCGAACGCGGCGAACGCCGAAAGCGCGCCGAAGATCGCGATCAACACGCGCGCCGGAAGTTGCACGAGCGCGGGCTCGTCGAGCGCGCGCACCTTGAACTCCTGCGTCGAGTGCCACGAGCCGAGCGCTCGTCCGACCACGTACTCACCGGCGTAGACCGGCAGCAGCATGTACGGCACGAGGTACGGATACGACGAGTACTTGCCGACCGGCGGGATCAGGTCCTTGTCCTTCGCCATGCCGAGCGCGTTCTTGACTACGTGCGTGTCGGGCACGTAGTTGCGCGGCGCGCCGTGCGCGATCGGCACGAGCCGAAGCGCGAACGGCAACAGGCAGAGGACGAGCAGCGCGCCGAAGATCGCCTTGAAACTCACCTCACGCCTCGGGGTCGACCTCGAAGCGCTTGAGGAAGTCGTCCGTCTTCTCGGCGTCCTCGAGTTTGGTGATCAGGAGCTCCATCGCCTCGACCGGATTCATCTTCGCGAGCACGCGGCGCAGGATGTGGATCTGCTTCAGGCGTCGGGCAGAGATGAGCTTCTCCTCCTTGCGCGTGCCGGATTTCTCGACGTCGATCGCGGGGAAGATGCGGCGGTCGGCGAGACGGCGTGAGAGCACGAGCTCCATGTTGCCGGTGCCCTTGAACTCCTCGAAGATCACCTGGTCCATGCGCGAACCGGTGTCGACCAACGTCGTGCCGAGGATCGTCAGCGAACCGGCGCTCTCGGTGTTGCGCGCCGAGCCGAAGAACGCCTTGGGCTTCTCCATCGTGCGCGTGTCGAGACCGCCGGACATCGTGCGGCCGGAACCGGATTGCGCGCTGTTGTAGGCGCGTGCGAGGCGTGTGATCGAATCGAGCAGCAGGACGACGTCCTTCCCGAGTTCGACGAGACGGATCGCGCGCGCTTGGACGGCCTCGGCCAACTGACAATGGCGCTCGGCCATTTCGTCGTTGGTGCTGACGAAGACGTGGCCGCGTTCGACCGAACGCTTCCACTCGGTCGCTTCTTCGGGACGCTCGTCGACGAGCAGCACCATCAGCTCGACTTCCGGATAGTGCTCCTCGATCGCCTTCGCGAACTTGCGCATCAGGATCGTCTTGCCCGAGCGCGGAGGCGCGACGAGCAAGCCGCGCGTGCCGCGGCCGATCGGACAGAGCAGGTCGAGGATCTTGAGGTTGACGTCGCCCGTCGGATCGCCGACCGCATAGTGGAAGTCGGGGTCGATGCTGGTCAAGCGCTTGAACGCGACCAAGTTCGCGACGTCGCGCGGAGGTTGACCGTCGACCGTGCGCACGTCGAGCAGTTGGTACTTGCTCTGTCCGCCGCCGCGAGCGACCGGGCCTTCGATCATCGAGCCCTCGCGCAGCTTGTGACGCAGCACCAAGTTCTGCGCGACGAAGACGTCGTCGTTCGAACGCAGCAGGTCGTTCTCGAGCTTGCGCAGGAAACCGAAGTTGCCTTTCTCGAGCGTCAGCACGCCGCTCGCGGGAGCCAGCGGCTCCGCGGGAGCGCGGCGTTGCGGCGCGCCTTGGCCCCGATCATCGCGAGGCCGGTCATCACGAGGGCGATCCTCTCGCGGACGATCCTCTCGCGGACGATCGTCGCGCGGCCGCTCTTCGAGCGTGCGCGGTTCGGCACCGCCGTCGGCCACGGAGACGTTCGGCGCAGCTTGGCGTTCACCGCCGTTGTTCCAATCGCCGCGACCGCCGCGGCCGCGACGACGTCGACGGCGTCGACCTTGGCGCTCGTCGCTGTACTGGTTGCCGCCGCGCGGCGGTCCGCCGTTCCAATCGGTGCGTTCGCCGCCGCCGGGAGCGCGCTCTCCGCCGTTGCGTTCACCGGAGTCGACGCGGTTCGCCGCAGCGTTGTCGGCCGGCGCGCGCGGCGCGTTGGAATGCGAGTCGTGCGGACGATCGTTGCGCGGTCGACCGCGCGGATCTTCGCGCACTGCGCCGCGAGGGTCCGAGCCTCCGCCTTCTGCGCGCGGTTCGCCGCCGTTCGGCTCGGGCGCGTTGGCGGTGTCGGGGCTCGAGCCTTCGGGCCCGCCTTCCGGACCGCCGTCGCTCCCTTGGCGACGACGACGTCGTCCGCCGCGCCGGCCGTGGCCGCGCCGGTTGTCGGAACGTCGCCAGTCGGGCCGGTCGCCGGCCGCGCCTTGGGGCCCGGCCTCGCGGCCTTTCGACGACGCACCTTCGCCGAAGATCATGGCGCCGAAGGGCACGTCGTGAGGTTGTCCGCCGCTCTGCTGATTGGGTTCGGTCAAGTTGGACCTCGAGAGAGATCGGCTCGAGCGCACTCGTCGACCGCGGAGCTCGCGCGTGGAAGCGCATGGGAAGCTCACGGCCGTCGGCGGCGCCGAGCGCAGGTCGAACAGTCCCGGATCCGCGCGAGCCAGAAATCCTCGTCAGCGCCGAATCGGCGCGGCGAGAGAGAACTCGCGCGAATGCCAAAACCTTCCGCAGGACGCTCGACGTGCGTCGGAAACGCGCTTGCCTCGAAGGCGCTTCCTCAGAGCCTCAGTCGGCTCACCGCCGACCCACTCGGGGGCGCGGGGGACGTTGCGTCCAGGGATCGCCGGAACCTGCGAGCTCGCGGCGACAGGAGAAGCATGCACGATCGAGCGGGGCGACGGAACCGCCTTTTCGAGATTCTTCCGCGCGCGCCGCGCCGCGCACGTCCCCCCGAACGCCGGACGGCCTCGTTCGGAGCCCGTCGAGCTCCGCGCGAGCCCGCCGATCGGCGAGCGCCGACTTCAGTTGCGGTACTTGGCGTGGCAGGCGGTGCAGGTCGCGGTCAGCGTCTTGTACGCCTTGTCCGTGACATCGCTCGACGCGCCGGGCGTGAGCGCGTCACGCAACGCCGCGCTCTGCGCGATCGAGTCGGCGAGCCACGCGCGGAAGTCGTCGGGTTCCGCGGCGACTTCGTCGAGCTTCGCGCTGCGCTCGAGCGCCGACACGAGCTTGGTCGCCTCGTTGACCGCGTCGGCGTCCGGATGCTCGGCGCTCGGTTGCCACTTCGACTTCGACAACGTCTTCAGGTTGTCGTCGGCGCGCGACACTTCGACCATTCCGCCGCGGAAGCCGTCGAACGGATGCGCCGCCGGAAAGTCCCAATGGAACGCGCGCGTCTCGGCTTCGCTCGGAAGACGCACTTGCGCGACGTCGCGATAGAGACCTTCGTACGACTCCGCGGTGCCGCACCACTGGCGCATCTCGGCGAGCGCCTGCTCGCGCGAAATACCGTCGATCGCGACGCGGCCGATCTCCGCCGCCGCCGGACCGCGGTGCTTGCCGTGGAAGCAGTGCACGTAGAACGGACCGGACTTCTCGCGGAACGTCTTGGTGATCTTCAACACCTCGTCGTCCGACATGCCCTTGTATTGGATCGGGACGTGGACGTACGTCATCCCGTACTGCTGCGCGAGGTCGGCGTCGGGGACCTTGCCGTCGACGGACAGGATCGTCTTCACGCCGAGCGACTGGAGTTCCTTGAACGCCGCTTCGCCGTGCGGTTCGGAGCCCGAGACGATGTTCGCGCTGAGGTGATAGACGTTGTGGAGGCCGGAGAGCTCCTCGGGGGCGGTCTTCGGCAACTGAACGTGGTTCGCGGTCTGGTAGCCGGTTCCGTCGAGGGACGACAGCGGCGCCGCGGGCGCCGGATAGTGATCCGGCTGGGTCACGGCGCAAGCGACCAGCGCGGCGAAGATCGAGACCGAGAGAGCAGGAACGACGAACGAGAGGCGAGTCGTGGCGGGCATCTGCGGTGTGATGGAGTTCGTGTGGTGCGGTCGAACGAACGAGCGCCGCGCGAAGGCAACTCCCGCGCCGACCGCTCGTTCACGCGGAGTCGCGTCGACGATCGAGCGACGGTCCGTAGCGCGGAACATCCGCCGGTTGCGCGCTTCGTTCGGGTAACGCGGCGCGCGATCACGGCTCGAGAGCGCGCAACTCGACCTCTCGCCTCGACCGCGTCGCGCTACGCGACGTGCAGGAGGGGGAGGGAGTGGTCGGGGCGATAGGATTTGAACCTACGACCTCTGCGTCCCGAACGCAGCGCTCTAGCCAAGCTGAGCCACGCCCCGACGGCGTGAGCGAAGAACGATAGGCGAGCGCGGCTACCGCGTCAACCCTGACGACGCGCCGGCCCGAAAAACGCTCGGTCAGCGCCCCAGATCGACGAAGATCCCGCCGTTCTTCTCGGCGAGGGCCTTCATGAAGTCCTTCTGGAATTCGCCGATCGCGATCGTGTGCAGGACGACCTTGCGGAGCTCGTTGACGCGCAACACCTCGCGCAGGATGTCGTCGGTGTCGACGTAGTCGCCGGTCGACGGCCGGCCGTCGGACAGGAAGAAGACCGTGTCGACCTTGACCGCGTAGTGGTCGTCGGTCACGCCGCGCGGCGGCACGCCGAGCGCCGCCATCAACGCGCCGAACGTGTTGGTCTGTCCCCCATCGAGTCCGGCCGAGCCGGTCAAGCCGACGCGCGCGAGATCGTCCTTCGAGTTGCCGCCGATCGCTTCGAGGCGCAACACCCAATCACGCGCGGCGGTCTTGTTCGCGGGCGACGCTTCGACGAGGTCCTTCTTCCACGGCTTCACGTCGGTGGCGAACGAGAGGATGTTGAAGCGCACGTTCGGCTCGAGGCGATCGATCGTGCGCGCGAGCTCGGTCTTGCAGATGTCGATGCGCATCATCGAGGGGTAGTTGCCCTCGGCGAAGCGATCCTTCTCGATCACCAAGTTCTCCATCGAGCCCGAGACGTCGATCACGAAGATGATCGAGATGCTCGGCGTCTGGATGTCGTGGTACGAGACCGCCTTGGTCTCGTGATCGGCGTCGTCGGCGCCGCCGTGACGCGCGTTGGGATCGACGCCGGTGCGCGGGCCGAGGCCCTTGCGCAGCTCGCGCACCTGATCCTCGCTCATCAGGATGTAGCCGTCCTTGAGGTTGTCCCAGTACGCGCGCCATTGCTTGACGTCGTCGCCGAACTCGCGGCCGAGGTGACGAGAGAGCGCTTCGATCACGTCGGGCGCGAGGCGACCCTTCTCGAGCTCGAGGCGCTTGATCAACGGTTCGATCGCGTCGACGCTGCGCACCACCGAGATCGCGCGGATCGCGCTCGCGCGCACTTGCCACACAGGATCGTCGAGCGCGGCGATCGCGGCGGGGATCACCAGCTTCGACTTCAACGTCGTCAGCAGGTCCATCGCCGTGAAGCGCACCGCCGGCTCCTCGTCGCGCGTCGCCTCGGCGATCCATTTCGCCGCGTCGGCCTCGCCGCTAGCCGCCAGCGCCTGCACGGCGGCGCGACGGACCTCCCAACTGCGGCTCTCGCGCAGCTTGTTCAACGACGCCGCGGACGCCTTGTACTTCGCGGCCTGGAACGCTTGCAGGCACGCGACCAGCGTCGGCTCGTGCTTCTCCGCGACCATCACCTCGAGCAGGTGCGCGATCGACGCCTCGCTCTTGAAGCCTGAGAGCACCGTGACCACCGCCGAGTGGATGTCCGGTTCCTCGAACTTCAACGTCGGCAGGATCGCGTCGACGACCTCGGGCGAATCGACGCCCTTCAGGGTCAACACCGTCTCGCGGATCGTGACGACGGCGGCGCGCCGCTGCTTGTCGTCCTTGCCGGCGCGTTGGTATTCCCGCGCGTACTCCTTGTAGTACTTCTTGAAGTCGGCGATCGGGTCCGACTGCGGCGCGCCGAAGACCGACGCGACGAGCAGCAGCGCCGACAGCGCGGCGAACAGAGTTCCGAGGGGCTTCGCGATCGACATGGAGTGGCGTGGGCGAGCGGCACTCAGTCTAGTCCGCGTCACCGACCTACTGCATCCGACCGCGTCGGTTTCGCGCGTTCCGCGAACGCCGCCGGATTCCCGCGGTGCGTGACGACGAGCACCTAAAGCGTGCGAGGCTCACCGCGCGTGCGGCGAGCCTCGTCCCCATCGCAACCTGCTCCTGCCGACGGGCCGGCTGCGGCCCGTCACCCAACTACGGCTTGATGCCGACCTTCGATCCGGATTGGATCTGGATGTCCTTCGACGCGAACGTGACGCGCGCGCCGTCCGACGTCATCACGATCGTCTGCCCGCCGTCGGTCGAGAGGATCTTGCCGACGACGATGCCGCCCGGCGTCTTGATGCGCACGGTGTCCGCCGCGTCCTTCGCGGGATCGGCCTTCGCGACCTCGATGCGCTCCATCTTCTGGATGCGCTCGCCGGTGATGCCGATGCGACCGAGGTCGGTCTGGATCGTGACCTGGTTCTGACCGACCGAGTACAGCAAGCCTTCGAACACTTGCTTCTCGACCAAGAGCACGCGCACGCGCCCGACGCTCGGCGTCAGGATGCGCTTGTCGCCCGCGATCGCGTCGAACGGGATCGCGGTGTCGGTCCAGATGCTCGCCATGTCGACGGCGCTCGCCTTGCGCAAGCCGCCGGCGTCGGTCGTCTTCTCGACTTTCGGCGCGACCACCGGCGTCGTCGGCGTGATCACGACGGAGCCTTCGACGCTCGACGCCGGAACGTCGGTCGCCTTGACGACCACCGGCTCGACTTTCGGCGTGCCGTCGCCCGCGGGCTTCGCGGTGTCGACGACGATCGGCGCGGCGGGCTGAGTGCTCGGCGGCGTCGCCGGCGCGGCTTCCGGCTTGGACGCAACCGGCTTGTCGCTCGGCGCGGGTGCCGGTGTTTCGACGGAGTTCGCGACCACGTCGTGCTCGACCGACGCGTGGCTCGGTTCGACGTTCGACGCGACGACATCGTGGACGGCTTCGGTCGAGCTCGGCTGCGCGCTCGGCATCGCAGGCACGTCGTTCGGCGTCGCGTGCTTCAGCGGCGAAGGCAGCACGATGATCAGCGGCGGCTTGACGTGCGCGGGCTCCGGTTCGGTCTTCGCATCGACGGCCGGCGCGGGCGCGAGCTCGACGACGTGCTCCGGCGACGGCTTGACCGCAGCCGCGGGATTCGTCTCGGCGACGACTTCGATCGGCGACGTCGTCGACGGCGACTCCACGTGCTCGGCGATCGCCGTCGACGCAGCGCTCGCTTCCGGGAGCGGCGCGCCGACGATCACGAGCGGGCGAGACGGGCTCGTCGCGACGACTTCGTCGTCCGCGACGACAGGCGCTGACACTTGCTGCGATGCGTGCACGGTCTCGACGACGAAGCCGTCACTGCTCGGCGCGGAAGCGTGCGGCAACGAAGCGCTGCCGGTGTCGATCACCGGAACCTCCTCGGCGGAGTCTTCCTCTTCGAGCACCGGTTGATCCGCGGCCGCGGGTTCGAGTTCGGGCGCGAACGACTGATCGACCGGCGTGTCGATCCATTGCGTCGGCGACGGCGTGTCGGTCGACAGCGTCTCGTCGCTCGGCACTTCGGCGACCGTCGCGTCGGACGGCGCGGACGTCGGCTCGAAGCTCGGCTCGACCTGCACCGGGTCCGGTTCCGGAGCCGGCAATTCCCACGCGGAAGCGACCGACACGTCGGCCACCGGCTGCGGCTCGGAGCCGTCGCCCGCGATAGAACGACGACCGGGATACTTCGACGCGGCCGAAGGTTGCGGCAGCGCGAACTTCGTCGCCGGCGGAAGCGCGGAAGCGTCGACGACTTTCGGCGCGTGATCCGCGTCCTTGTTCGAGTGCGACGCGCTCAGCGCGCTCCACGCCGCGAAGCCGATCATGCCGACGACGACGGCGGCGCCGCCGACGAGCATCGCGGGCTTCAGCTTGCGCACCGACTTGCGCACCGGCGGCTCGGGCTCCTGGTACTCGATTTCCGCGACCGGCTCGGACGTCGGTTCGTCGGCAACGTCTTCGTCGCCGATCAACACCACCGGTTCGGGTTCCGGTTGTTGGAAGAGCCAGCTCGCTCCCGCGGGCTCCGCCGTCGGAATCGGCGCGGCTTGCATCGGCGTCGAGGACGCCATGTCGTCGTTGAGGCCGAGGAAGTCGCCGGCGTTGACGCCGCCGTGCTGCAGGCCTTCGACGACGCTGCCCGGGGTGGAGATGCGCGCGTTGTTGGCGGGACGGTTGCCGACCGGGCCGTCGTCCGGAAGGTCGCGCTGAGGCTTGCCGTGTGCTTGGTGTTTCCCCATAGGTTCGGACGCACCGGCACGACGAGTCCGACGACGACCACGGGGGGTCGCGCGCCGATCGTGCTCGGGAGTCGCGGGTTCATCGGCCGCGACGTCACGCATTCTTCACCGTCGACAACCGAAAGCGCCCGAGAAGATCTTTCCGAGCTCTGCGGTGTGCGCGCAGACTGGAACGCATGCTGCTCGAACTGCTCCTATCGGTCGGATTGCAGGCGGTCGCGACGACTCCGCCGGAACGTCTTGCGCTCGAACGCGAACTCGCCGCGCGCGTGTCGGAGAGTGCGATGCAGGCGCGCGTGCGTTCGTTGGTGGCGCTCGGACCGCGCATGGGCGGAACGGAATCGGGCAAGCTCGCGTCGGCGGCGCTCGAGGAGATGCTGCGCTCCGGCGGCCTCGACGTGAAAGTGATCGAGGACGGCGAGCGCTGGTGTCACGCCGAAAAACGTTTCGCGGTCCGCGCGCACCGCGCCGGCGAGGTGCAAGCGTTCGAGCTCGCGCGCGCGTGGCCGTGGGGCTACTCGCCGAGCGGGAGCGGTCGCCTGAAGCTCGCGCTCGCGCCGACCGCCGACGGCGCGTGGCTGACCGATCGCTTCGCGCTCAAGAAGGACGGGCCGACGCCGCGCATCGCGTTGGTCGACGGCAACACGACGCGCGACGGCTCGTATCCGGTCGTCAACCATCTCAAGGCCGGCGACGCGAACCCGACGATCGTGTTCGGGCTCTCGAAGGACGAGGGCAAGGCGCTGCGCGAGTGGCTCGGCGCCGACACGGCGGTCGAACTCGAGTACGAGCTCGACGCCGCGATCGTGAAGTCGCGCGCGCGCACGGTCGTCGCGCGCTTGCCGGGAGCGAAGTCGACCGGCGCGTGGAAGGACGACTACCTCCTCTTCTGCGCGCACGGCGATTCCGACGCCGGCGGTCCGGGCGCGGACGACAACGCGAGCGGCGAAGCGGTCGTCGTCGAGATCGCGCGCGCGTGGGCGCTGGCGATTCGCGAGCGTAAGCTCGCGCCGCCGACCCACGAGATCCGTTTCGCCGTGTGGGGCTCGGAAATCGCGTCGACGCGCGAGTTCCTCGAAGCGCGCGTGCCGAGCGAAGGCGGTTTGCTCGGCGTGATCAACTTCGATCAGGCGGGTTTCGGCTCCGGCGCCGATCAGTTGAACCTCGAGCCCGACGACTTGCCGGCGAACGTCGCGCTGGTGCGCACGTTGCTCGCGGTGCTCGCCGAACACAAGGGCGACGCGGGCTTCCCCGAGAAGTGGGCGACCAACAAGAGCCTCGGCGGAACCGACTCGTACGTGTTCAGCGGCTCGAAGTACTGCAAGGACAACGCGCGTCCCGCGTTGACGATGTTCACCAGCGCCTGGGGCGAGCCCGAGGATCATCCGCGCACGCCCGGCGTCGTCGGCGAGTCGTGGCGCGAGCGCGACAAGGTCTCGGTCGACTACGACAACTACTACCACTCCGCGGGCGACACGCCGGAGAACACGACCGACAAGGAGCCGTGGAACATGGGCTGGTGCGCGCGCCTCGGCTGGCTCGGTGCGTTGCGCTATCTCGAGAGCGTGCCGTGAAGCCGCTGATCCTCCCCGCGCTCTCCGACGCGGTGCCGTGGCGCGCCACGCCGCACGCGGGAGTGAGGTGGAAGAAGCTCTTCTTCGACGCCGTGACGGGCGAGTCGACGGTGTTGTTGTCGTTCGCGCCGGGAGCCACGTACGGCGCGCATCGTCATCCGGCGGGCGAGCAGTACTTCGTCCTCGAAGGTTCGCTCGAGGACGGAGGAGCGACGTACGGCAAGGGCTCGTACGTTCGTCATGCGCCGGGCAGCGCGCACACGCCGAGCTCGCGCGACGGTTGCGTGCTGCTCGTCCTGCTGCGCCAACCGATCGAAGGCGTCGGCCCGCAAGCGTAGGCGCCGACGCTTGCGGGCACGACGACCGTCGATTGCGTTCGACATCGTCGCGACCTTGCGCGAGCGATGTCGAACCCCACGCGTGGCACGTGTCCCTCGCTACTTGATCGCGATCAGTTCGGTGCGCTCACCGGTCTGGAGATTCCGGACCAGCACGAGTCCGATGCCGGGCGCATAGTACTTGAGTTCCTCCGCACCCGGCGTCGACGGGGTGTACTCCGCCGTGCGCAGACAATGCGGGAACGAGCCGTAGGGCACGACCGCAGCCGAGTCGAGACTCTCGACTTCGGCGATGTCCTCGGCAGTCCCGATCAAGAACTCCTGGCGATAGATGTCGCCGGGATGAGGCGAGCCCTTCATCGCAATGCCGGGCTTGGCGCCGTCGATGCCGCCGCGCCACGTACCGTGCAAATCGGAGATCTCGCCATTGTCGAAACTCACTGAGAGTTCGCCGAAGTACCACACATCGCCGTTCGACTTCTGCGCGTACCAGTCGAGCGTGTCCTCGAGCGGCTCGCCATTGAGCGTGACGATGTCGTGCACCTCGGCGCACGTCACGCCGAGAATCACTTTCGTGTTGCCGGTGACCGTGACCTCGATGTGCTCGATTCCGGCGGCGGTGACTTCCTCGTAGACGAGCGTACGCCCCGGCACGAAGGCCAAGTACGGGTTTCCGAGCACGGAAGAGAAACTGGCCGGCACGATGTCCGGGTCGTAGATCGCACCGCCCAAGTCGTTGCAGACCTGGAGGCGCTCGTCGAACTGATCATCACAGAGCTCGAGCGCGTCCTGATACGCAGCCAGAGCGTCCGACTGACACACGCTCTTCTCGGCCGCCGGAAGATTGGTGCACATCGCGCGTGCGAGGTAATAGTCCGACGCCGCGCCCTTCTTGCACGAGTTCAACGTCTCGGCGGCCGACGTCTTGCACGGGTTGGCCGGCGCCACCGTCACCGTCACGGGTGTGATGCTCATGGCGGCCGGCACGAGCAGGCAAGACAAGCGACTGGTGAGTCGTCCGGCGTAGTTCATTCTGAGGGTCATTGGATACAGCTCCTTTGCCGTCGAGCTCGAGACTCGAGACCCGAACGTCGTTCGTTCGTGTATGCCTCGAGCACGCGAGCTCCAGCGGTCGAAGTCGAGCGTGCATCGCGCGACGCGCGTCGGCGTTACGCCTTTGTGATCGCGTAGCGATTGGCCCACGGTCGCTGCATTTCATAATCCCGTAGTAACGACGGCGCCGCCGCTCGAATCGTGTCGAGTCGACGGAGTGTGCCCGTTGCGCTTACTGCGCCGGCAGCGACCCAGTGGCGTCAGCGACTCCGAGCTGCGATTGCCGTCCGAGACGACGCACTCCTCAAGGAGTCGTTACTTGCGGCGCAAGACGCGGTTCGCTCCCTGACGGATCGTCACTCCCTGCGTGTCGAACCACTCGAGCAGCGGGATCAGGAACTTGCGCGAGGTCGCCAATTGGTCGCGCAGCGCTGGGATCTCGAGGTGGCCGTGCTTCGCGCAGTTGGCGACGATCGCGGCCTTCACCGACTCGATCGATTCGCGCGTGAGGAAGTAGTCCTTCTCGATGCGCTTGACGCGGCCTTCGTCGATCAGGAGCTCCAGAGCCTTCTGCAGTTCGGCGGGCTTCACGGCGAGGCGCGTCACGAGCTCGGCCCGCGACGGCGTCTGCACGCCGGCGGCAAGCAACGCGGCGAACACGCGCTCGACGCCCGCGCGCGCCTTGTCGTCGACAGCGCGCGCGACGCCCTTCGGACGCAGGAAGCCGCCGGACTCGAGCGTCCAACCGCCGCGGCGCGCTTCTTCCTCGAGCAACGGCGCGAGCTCGTCGGCGGTGACGTCGAGCGCGCGACGCAACTCCGCGATCTCGACGACCTGACGGTGCGCGTTCGTTGCGAACCACGTCGCGACCGCGGCGCGCACGCGGGCGAGTTCGGCTTCGAGCCGTTCGACGTGCATCCACGTGCCGCTCGCGCCGAGCGCGCGGACGCGCTTCGACGTCGCGAGGGTCTCGAGCAGACGCTTGGTCTCGTCGACCTCGCGCTTGATCGCGCGCGCGACTTCGACGGTCGCGAGCGGCGTCGCGCCGGCGCGCAACAGGATCGACTCGGCGAGTTCCAGCGGCGAATCGAGGCTGCGCTCCTGATGCGCGAGTTCCTCGAGCACGAAACCCTTGAAGCGCTTCAGGCGATGCTTCGACTCCTCGAGGATCACGCCGCCGCCGAGCGTCAGCGACGGCGACGCGAGCCGCAGGATGAACGGATCGCCCGGCGCGCACACGACCGGTTCGTCGAGCCGCAACTGCACCAGACCGCTCGCGCCTGGAACAAGTCGCTCCTGATCGAGCAGGATCACCTCACCGGTCGGATCCGCGGTCCCGGTGTGCAGGCGAATGCCCATGCGATGCGTCACCGCGCGGTCGAGATCCGCCAGCACGTCGAGCCGCGCGCCGACCATCGCGAGCGGCGCGAAGAAACCGGGCGCCGCGACGACCGAGCCGCGCGCGACCGACTCGTGCGCGACGTCGGCGAGGTTGAGCGCAGTGCGATGTCCGGCGCGCGCGGACGTCACGGTCTCGCCGTACGCTTGCAGCCCGCGCACTTTGCCGCGCAAGTTCCCGGGTTGCACTTCGAGCGTCGCGCCGACTTCGATCGAGCCGCTGACCGGCACGCCGGTGACGACGGTGCCGAAGCCGCGCGCGGAGAACACGCGTTGGATCGGCATGCGAAAAACGCCTGCGGCGGAACGCGGCTCGGTCGCGGCCGCGAGGCGAAAGAGCTCCTGCTTCACCGCGTCGAGCCCGACGCCTTTCGTCGCCGACACGCGCACGATCGCGCAGCCTTCGAGGAACGTGCCCTTCGTCGCCGTGCGCACATCGTCTTCCGCGATGTCGACGAGCTCGGCCTCGACGAGATCGATCTTGTTGAGCGCGACGAAACCGCGCCGCACGCCGAGCAATTGCAGGATGTGCAGGTGCTCGCGCGTCTGCGGCATCACGCCGTCGTCGGCGGCGACGACGAGCACGACGACGTCGACGCCCGTCGCACCCGCGACCATGTTGCGCACGAAGCGTTCGTGGCCGGGCACGTCGATCAGACCGACCGTGCGTCCGTCGGGCAACGCCAGCGGCGCATAGCCGAGATCGATCGTCATCCCGCGCTCCTGCTCCTCCTTCAAACGATCGGGATCGACGCCCGTCAACGCGCGCACCAAGCTCGACTTGCCGTGGTCGATGTGGCCGGCGGTGCCGATGACGATCGGTTGGATGTGCATGACGAGAGAGCGCGAGAGCTTAGCGGCCGCGTGAACGCGCCGCTCTGCCGCGACGTGCGCTACGATCGCGCCATGGATCGACCGACCCGCTACCGCGCGCTCGCCCCGTGGCTGCTCGAGACGTTCGGCGCGCCGGTCCATCGCGTCGCGCTCGATGCGGGTTCGAGTTGTCCGAACCGCGACGGCGCGAAGGGCCGCGGCGGTTGCGTCTACTGCGACGTCGAAGGTTCCGGCACCGGAGCGTGGAAGCGCGGCGACGAGCTCGCGCGCCAGCTCGAACTCGGACTCGCGCGCGTCGCGCGGCGCGGCGCGGACGCGAAGGCGATCGCGTACTTCCAGAGCTACTCGAACACGTACGTGTCGATCGAGCGGCTCCAAGAAGTTCTCTACGTCACGCTGCCCCATCTGGGTTCACGCATCGTCGCGCTTTCGATCGCGACGCGGCCCGACACGTTGAGTGACGACGCGCTCACGTTGCTCGCCGAATGGAATCGACGCGTGCCGGTGTGGGTCGAGCTCGGGCTCGAGGTCGCCGACGACGCGCTGTTGGTCGCGATCAATCGGCTGCACACCGTCGCGGACTTCGAGGACGCGGTGCGGCGTGCGAAAGCGCGCGGACTCGGCACCGTCGGCCACGCGATCCTCGGACTGCCAGGCGACGGACGCGAGGGAGCGCGGCGCACGGCGCGCACGCTCGCCGCGAGCGGCGTCGACGGCGTCAAGGCGCACCACTTGATGGTGCTGCGCCGCACGATTCTCGAGAAGTGGTGGCGCGAAGGGCGCGTCGAGACGCTTGACGTAGGGACGTATGTGGCGTGGCTCACGGACTTCGTCGAGGAGCTCGGTGAAGAACAGGTTCTCCACCGCATCACCGCCGACGCGTCCGACGACGAATTGCTCGCGCCGAAATGGACGGTCCACAAGAACGACGTGCGCACGCTGCTCGAAGCGGAACTCGAACGCCGCGGCACGCGTCAAGGTTCCGCGCGAGCGGCAGCCGCGCGTCCGTAATGGTCTCGTTCGAGCCTCCGGTCCGGATTCCGGAGCGAAGCGACGAGGCCGCGCGGATCGACGCTTCCACCTAAGATGCTCCCGCTGCGTTCGACTCCGCGGGAACGGCGAGACGGAGCGGCGGCGCGCGGATCCCTCGACTCCCCCATGCACTCCGCCGACGTACGAGCTGGTTGGGCGGGCGCCGTGGTCGTCGTTTGCGTTGCTTCGTGTCGCACGAGCGAGGCGGTGAATTCCGAAGCGATCGCGAGCGATGGAACTCCCGCCGTCAGCGCGAGGGCAGAGCAGCGCGACTGGATCCACGGCCGCCTCGAGACGCACGCGATCGGACGCGCGCACGGCGGCAACGACGATCTCGATCTGTATCAGGTGCTGGTACTCGACGTCGGCGACTCGACGCGCGATCGGTGGAGCGGCCACCTCTCGGCTCGCGCGGCGTGGGATCTCGACGGCGCAGACGCGAACTCGACGTTCTTCGCGAGCTTGAGCGACGCGCAGAATGGACGGCTCGACCTCGCGCTCTACGACGCGTACGCGGAAGTGCAGCGCGTCGGGCCGCTCGCGCGGATCCGTTTCGGTCGCCAGTTCCTGTACGACGCGCCGATCGTCGCGTGGTTCGACGGCGCGTACGCGGAGCTCGCGGAGCGCGGCTCGCGCCGTTGGACCGCGGGACTGTACGGCGGTTTGCCCGTGCACCTCTACGAAGGCTCGGAGCGCGGCGATCGTTTGCTCGGCGGCTTCGCATCGCTGCACCCGTGGCGCGGCAGCGTCCTGCGCGCCGACTGGATGCACGTCGAGGACGAGCGCGCGGGCTTCGACGGCGGCAACGATCTCGTCGGGCTCTCGCTCGACGAGGAAGTGAACAAGAACCTGCGTTGGCAGACGCGCGTCACGCGCCTCGACGATCACGATCGCGACGTCACCGTCTCCGCGTACGGCACCGATGCGGCGTCGGGCTTCAGTTGGAACGCGACGTACTATCGGTTGCTGGCGACGACGCAGGAGGAAGCGCTCGAGCTCGATCCGTTCTTCGCGCAACTCCTGACGCTCTTTCCCTTCGAGGAATTGCGCGTGTCGTTGTCGAAGGACTTCGGCGCGGTGTTCAACGCGGTCGTCGGCGCGAGCCTGCGCGCCGTGAACGATCCAGGCGACGAAGGCCCGTTCAACCGCGACTTCGCGCGCGCGTACGCGACCGCGACGTGGCGCGAGGCGCTGCCGGGGAAGACGACGCTCGCGTTGACGGCGGAGCGTTGGCAAGGCGGCGGTTCCGGCGTCGACTCGTGGGGCGTCGATCTCTCGAAGCGCTTCGAGAGCAGCATCGACGTCGGCGTCGGCAGCGCGTTCGCACTCTACCGCTTCGATCCGTTCCTCGGCGACGAACAGAACGACGTGCGCACCTACTACGTGTCGTTGCGTTGGCGGCGCACGAAGGAGCTCGCGTTCGACTTGCGCGGCGAAGTCGAGGACCATGACCTCGGCACCAGCGAACAGGTGAGACTGGGGGTCACGTGGCGCTTCTGAACGGAACTCGCGCGCGTTGGACGTGGTCGCTCGCGGCCGCGTTCTTCCTCCTCGTCGTCGCGGGCTGCGCGTTGATCCGTGCGCTCGGGCCGGAGCGCCGCTTCGCGTTCAGCCACGCGCGCCACGTCGGCGAGGAGAAACTCGACTGCATCATCTGTCACGAGAGCGCCGCGGTCGCCGACGATCCGGGCATGCCCTCGCCCGATACGTGCCAGGCGTGCCACGACGAACTCGACGCCGAGAAAGCGCCCGAAAGCCAAGTCGCGACGCTTTTCGACGCGCAGCAGTTCCGCGCGGCGCACGCGAGTCGCATCGGCGCCGAACCGATCTTCTCGCACAAGCAACACGTCAAGGCCGACGTCGCGTGCGCGAGTTGCCACGACGGTATCGACGACAACCGCGTCGTCGACGCGTCGATCGCGGTCGACATGGCGCGCTGCACCGCGTGCCACGCCGAGCGCTCGCTCGCCAACGCTTGCTCGACGTGCCACCGCGAGTTGCGCGCCGACGTCGCGCCGGCGAACCATGCGCACGACTGGATCGAGCGACACGGGAGACGCGCGCTCGCTCACGAACTCGCGACCGCCGACTCGTGCAGCCTCTGCCACGCGCAAGCGAGCTGCGCCGATTGCCATCGCATCCAAGCGCCGAAGAACCACGACGGTTTCTTCCGCCTGCGCGGGCACGGGCTGTTCGCCGCCGAGGACCGCGCGAGTTGCGCGGCATGCCACACGCCGGACTCGTGCGCGCAATGTCACGAGGAGACGCGGCCGCTCTCGCACACCGGACTGTTCGGCGGCACGCGCAGCCAACACTGCATCGCGTGTCACTTCCCGCTCAAGGCCGAAGGTTGTGCAACGTGCCATGCGACGACGCCGAGTCACGAGCTCGCCGTCCCGAAGCCCGCGTGGCACACGCCGGCGATGAATTGCCGCCAATGCCACGGTGTTTCCGCGCCGTTGCCGCACGTGGACAAGGGAGACGATTGCAATGCGTGTCACCACTGATTGCTTCGCGACGCTCGTGCTGCTCGCGAGCCTCGCCGCGTGCGGCTCGGGAGGTTTGAGCACACCGGAGCCGCCGCTTCCGCCGACCCCGGCGAGCACCGTGCTCGCCCGTGGCGACGCGCCGCCGGGCGTGCGCGTCGCGATCGTTTCCGTCGAAGGCGCGAGCGGCGCCGACGGTTCGTTCCGGAGCGGTGACGAAGTGCGCGTCGCGTTCACGCTCGCGAAGACCAACGGTTCGCCGTGGGGCCTCGCGGAGATGGTCGCGTCGAGCGCGTTGGTCAGCGGCCCGAGCTTCAACTACCAACGCGTGCTCGGTGAGCAGACCGACGTCGTCGCGCGCGCGAACGCCCACGTGGACGGTTCGTTCGGCTATGCGTTCACGACCCAGCTGCCGAGCACCTACCTCGCGCCCTACAACGACACCGCGAGCTTCGGCGCCGAGGCGGGCGAGCTCGCGGGCCAAGCGTTGCTCGCAGGCACCTACACGCTCGGCCTCTCGTTCGTCTGGAACTACACCGTCGACGGCGTCGTGCATCACGACGTCGGCGAAGCGACCGCGGACTTCCGCTTCGGCGGCGCGCCGCAGCTCCTCCACCGCGAGGTCACGCAGCAAGCGAACTGCGACGCGTGCCACACCGCGCTCGAAGCGCACCAAGGCACGCGCCGGACGATCGCGATGTGCGTGCTCTGTCACACCTCGGGCGCCGAGGATGCGAATGATCCGTCGCTCGCCGCCGGAACGCCGGACGTCACGATCGATTCGCGCGTGATGTTCCACCGCATCCACAACGCGCGGCACTTGCCGTCGGTCAACGGCGTGTTCGTGCAGGGCAACGGGAAGCTCGGCTACGGCGCGCCGTCGAAACCGTACTTGCTCGCCGATGCAGTGAACGGAGTGCGCGATTACTCCAGCCTCGGCCACACGCTCTTCCCCGGCCGCGTGATCCCGTTGCCGAAGGACCTCGGCTACTCCAACCTCTCCGCGCAAGATCGCGCGACCGAGGATGTCCTTCGCACCGGACTCGCGACGTGCACCGCGTGCCACGGCGATCCCGACGACACCGGACCGCTCGAAGCTCCCGCCCAAGGCACGTTGGTCTACGCGCAGCCGACGCGCAAGGCGTGCGCGGCGTGCCACGACGACGTCGACTTCACGCGCGACTACGACGTCAACGGACAAGTGATGGCGGCACAGACCGACGACGCGGGCTGCATCTTCTGCCACGAAGCGACCGGTGGTGCGTTCTTCAGCGCGCTCTCGGTGAAGGACGGACACCTACATCCGTTGCTCGACCCCGCGTTCACCGGCACGACGTTCCTCGACTTCTCGACGTTTCCCGGTTTGCACGTCGACTTGCAGTCGGTGGCGGAAGGCGCGGGTTCTGACGGCGACGGCGTGATCGAAGCGGGCGAGAAGGTCGAGCTCGCGTTCGAGCTGCGCGACGACGCGGGGGCGAGTTTCCCGCTCAATCGCCTCGACGGAATCGACGTCGCGCTCTCCGGGCCGTCGTGGAATTCCAATCTGTTGTTGGAGAGCTCGCTCCCGCCCGCGGCGTTGAGCGGCTCGTCGCCGTTCACGATCGCCGCGCCCGAGCGCGTGCAGCTCGAGTTCGTCGGTCGCTCGACCGCGTCGAACGGCGACGTCTTCGCGACCGAGAAGACGCCGCACTGGGACGTTTCGGGAGGCGCGACGGTCGTGCGCGTGCGCACCGCGACCGGCGTCGTCGGCGCGTTGAGCGCCGACGCGCGCGCGCCGCAGAACTTCGTCGATCTCGTCGATGCGACCGGCTTCGCGCGCGACGATTTCGTCGTGCTCGACGACGGCGTCGCGTTGCGCGAGGAGTACTTCCGCGTGCAAGCGGTCGACGGCAACCGACTGTGGTTCGGATCGCCGGCTTCGAGCGCGTACCGCGCGTCGACGAGCGTCCTACACGGTGCCGGAGCGACGGCGAAGCGCGTCACGCTCGTCACCAAGAACGCGGGCGTGCACTACGCACTCGACGCCGCGCAAGGAACGATCACCGAGCTCGTCGAGTTCGGCGCCGGCAACACGGTGGTCGTCGACTACACCACCGACTTCGTCGTGCCCGACGCGTACCCGGTCGCGGAGAACGATTCACCGGCGCTCGACGAGTCGTGGGGCGAATGGCGCGGCAAGGATCTGGTCGACGGGACGTATCGAGTCGTGCTCTCCGCGCGTTGCGATCTCGACCTCGGCATCGCCGGCGAGGACAACTTCTACACGTTCGCGCCGCCGGCGAGTTCGCTCGACTTCCGCATCGGTTCGGCCGGCGCGCTCGAGCCCTACTCGCTGATCGATTCCGGCGCGAGCTGCCTCGCGTGCCACAAGGACCTCGTCTACCACGGCGGAAAATGGCACGGCTTCGAAGCGTGTTTGACGTGCCACGGCTCGGCGGGCGCCGAGGATCGTCCGAACTGGGTGTCGGCGAACGCGCCCGCGACGACCGGCCGGACCGTGAACTTCCGCACGCTGTTGCACGAGATCCACCGCGGCTCGGAGCTCGTCCACGCGAACACGTTCACCGTCGTGGGCGAAGGCACGGCGCCGTACCCGAACGACTTCGAGACGAAGAGCTACGCGCAGTTCCTCTACCCCGCGTTGCCCGATCGCACCGCGCAGTGCACGAAGTGCCACGGCTCGCAGAACACTGCGTGGTTCGA
Source organism: Planctomycetota bacterium (assembly GCA_021413885.1). Taxonomy (GTDB): domain Bacteria; phylum Planctomycetota; class UBA1135; order UBA1135; genus JACRIN01. Next base: position 21,857 of record JAIOPM010000020.1, on the reverse strand, counting down.
ACCGACGAACCGCGATCATCCCACGCAACAAGTCGCGCCGGTCCGCGCGTGGCGCGCGGCGTGCGCGACCTGCCACGATTCGAACGCGGCGGTCGCGCACATCGATGCGAACACGAGCCCGTCGGGAGCGGAGAGCTGCGAGATCTGCCACGGCCCCGGCGAATCCGAGGAAGTCGCGACCGAGCACGCGAACCGCTGACCGACGGGCTCCGCCGAGTTTCCGTCAGGGCCAATAGTCGAATTGCACACCCGCGCTCAACGCCAAGTTCTGCGGCGCCGCGAAGCCCTGGTCGCGGATCCAGAACTGCGTGTGGACCGTCGCACCCGGCTGGAGCGAGTGCGCGACCGCCTGCGCCGAAGTGAAGGTGTAGGCGAGCGAGCCGCTGCAATCCCCCGCCGAACCGCCGGTATGCAGCACCTTCGCCGCAAACTTCGGCGCACCGACGCACATCCAGCCGCCGGCGAACGGCTGCTGCCCGGAGCTGACGCTCCAGAAGAGGATCGCGTTCTTCTTCTTCGGCACCGCGGTCGCCGAGACGGTGATGCCCTGTCCGATGCTCGCGCCAACGCCGTGCGTCGCGGTCGAGATCGGAACGCAGCCCTTCGAGCTGGTCTTCGCGGTGCAGTACACGACCGGGGCATGATCCCGGCCGAGGAACAGCGCTGAGCTCGTCTGTCCCGCGCCCGCGGGCGCGCCGCCGACCAGAAGGTCCGGAATCGAATCGCCGTCGACGTCGCCAACCGATGCGATCGGACCTTGGTAGCCGAGTCCGGTCAAGCCGATGTCGAGTCCGGTCGCGCCGGAGAGCACGCGCGCCCGGCCGAAGCTCTTCAGCACACCGCCCACGCCCTGCCACACGTTGTGTCCGGCGTAGTCGCGCACGCCGTCGCCGTCGTAGTCGCCGACGCCCGCGACGCTCGCGCCGAACATCACCTGCGCCGGCATCGCTTGGGTCTTGTGAAGGAGCGCTCCGGTCGCCGCGGAGAAGAGCAGCACGCTGCCGGTCGTGAACGTGGAGTGGAACTCGCCGCAGGCGCCGATCACGAGTTCGTCCAAACCGTCGCCGTCGACGTCGCCGGCATTCGCGAGCGAAGCGCCGAAGCAATCGACGGCCTTCGCGCCGGTGAGCGTGCGCAACACGCCGCCGGTCGCGCCGGAGAACAGCACGACTTCGCCGGGGCCCGCCACCGCCAACTGCAGGCGCGTGTCGCCGACCGCGTAGTCCGCGATCGAATCGCCGTCGACGTCGCCGAGGAAGACCACCGCGAAGCCGAAGTCTCCCAACGGTCCGCCGACGCCCTGGTGACTGCGCAACGTTGCGCCCGAAGCGCCGGACACGGCAAGGACTTCGCCCTCGGTCAAGAGGCCGCCGTCGGGCACGCCGATCAGGACGTCGCCGACGCCGTCGCCGTCGAGATCGCCGCCGAGCGCGACCGCATTTCCGAAGCTCGAGCCGAAGGAGCCCGACTGCGTCCAGAGTACGAGCCCGGTGCCGCTCGAAAAGGCCTGGACCGAGGGAAGGCTCTGCGGGCCGGGAGCACCGACGACGATGTCGGGGCGTCCGTCGCCGTCGAGGTCGCGCTCGCTCGCGAGCGCGCGGCCGAAGCCGTCGTCGGCGGACAGGCCGCTCAGCGTGAGCAGCAACGAGCCGGTCGAACCCGAGTGGAGCTCGACGTGGCCGACGTACCCGTTGATCCCGGCGGCCGCGACCAACAGGTCGGGAACGCCGTCCAAGTCGACGTCGCCCGCCGCGGCAACGGCGCTGCCGGCGCCGTTGAAGGTGTAGAGCGGACTTTGAGCGCGCGCGACGGTTGCCAAGAGCGCGCATGCAAGCAAGACACGTTGTCGAATCACGATCGAACCTCGCGAAGAAGAAGAGCGGCCTGCCGACCGCAGACGGCTCTCGATGCGCGCGCCTTTAGTCGGGCGGGGTGCCGACAGTCACGCTTCCGCGCGACGAGGAACGAACGGAAGGCGGAGCGCGTCGCGCTCGCGAAGTCGACTCAGTGCCGCGCGTCGACCGCGACTTCGCCGGCCTTCATCACCCAGGTCGCGTGCTCGAGGACGTGCACGTCCTTCAACGGATCGCCGGGGACGGCGACGAGGTCGGCGCGCAGGCCGACCGTGATCGAACCGCGATCGGTCTTGCGACAGAGCTCGGCCGCGTCGACGGTCGCCGCGCGCAACGCAGCGAGCGGCGTCATCCCCGCCTCGACGAGCACTGCGAACTCGCGCGCGTTCTCGCCGTGCGGATACACGGCCGCGTCGGTGCCGTACGCGATGCGCACTCGAGCTGCGATCGCGTCGCGCAGGCTCTGCTCGGCGAGCGGGAAGATCGCTTCGGCCTTCGCGCGTTGCTGCGGAGCGAGGTGGTCGTAGTCGACGCGCCGGCGCAAGTACGCGGTCGGCACGAGAAACGTCCCCTTCGACTTCATCAGCGCGATCGATTCGGGCGTGAGCATGCTGCCGTGTTCGATCGAATCGACGCCGGCCTTCACCGCCGCGAGGATGCCTTGCGCGCCGTGCGCGTGAGCCGCGACCGCGACGCCGTGACGGTGGGCTTCGTCGACGATCGCGACGAGCTCTTCGTCGGAGAGCTGCTGCGCGCCGACCGAATCCTCGAACGACAACACGCCGGCGGTCGCGACACACTTGATCGCCTTCGCGCCGTACTTGAGCTGTAGGCGCACCGCGAGACGGCACGCGTCCGGTCCGTCCGCGATGCCGGCCTCGGGGCCGGACTCGAGGATGCCGGGACGGAAACCGGTCTCGTCCGCGTGGCCGCCGGTAATGCCGATCGAGTGGCCGCAAGGGATGATCTCGGGGCCGAGCACGTCGCCGCGCTCGATCGCCTTCGACAACGCGACGTCCGAGAAAGCCTCGGAGCCGACATTGCGGACCGTGGTGAAGCCGGCGGCGAGCGTGAGCTTCGCGAAGCGCACGCCGCGCAACGCCGAATCGATCGCGGTCTCGTGCACCGAACGGTTCACGTAGTCGCCTTCGAGCGTGCCCGTCAGGTGGACGTGGCAATCGAAGAAGCCGGGCACCAACGTCGCGTCGCCGAGTTCGACCTGTTGGCCTTCGGGCGCGCGCGCGGGATGCACGGCGAGCGCGACGATCTTGCCTTCGCGCACGCTGACGTAGACGTCGTCGTCGAGCTTGCCGGCGACGACGTCGACCGCGTGAGCGGCGTGGATCACGAGCGTCGGAGCTTCGACCTTCGCGACGGCGAGCGCAGGCTCGGCGCGAGCTGCGGCGACGCGAGGCGCGACGACCGGCGCGGCGGCGCGACACGCGCCGAGCGCGAGCACGCCGAGCGCGACCGCTCTCACACGTTCCTCTGGTAGAGGATGCGATCGCACGACGGGCATTGGTTCAACGCCATCCCGCGCGTGACTCGCACGTAGAGGTTCGTCGGAACCTCCATGAAGCAAACCTGACAGATGCGACCGTCGAGTTCCGCGAGCGCGACGCCCGCGCGAGCGAGCAGCAGACGTTCGTAAAGTCCGAGCGATTCCGGCGCGACGTCGGTGCTCATGCGGCGCTTGCGCTCCGCGAGCAGGCGGTCGAGTTCTTGTCGCGCGACCGCGGTCTCGCGCTCGACGTTGCCGGAAAACTCGGCGAAGACCTTCTCGGCTTCCTCGATCGTCGAGCGTTGCTTCGTCAGGTCGGCGTCGACCGTGCCCGCTTGAGTGACGAGCTCGAGGCCCGACTCCTCGGCCGCGGAGATGCTGCGCTTCAGCGTCTTGATCTCGTGCTGGTACGCCGCGAGCATCGCGCCGTCGCCGCGCGAATTGGCGGCCTCGGTCTCCAGCTTGCGGATGCGCTGGCGCTCCTTGCTGGTCGTGTCCTCGATCTCCTTGACCTTGGCGCGCAGTTCCCGGGCCGACTTCTGCAGGGTCTCGGACCGCGCCAGCATCTGATCGATCTCTTTACGCCGGTTCGCACGTTCCTCGGGCAGGCGCTTGAGCTCGGCCTTGAGCCGATAGATGTCGGTGTCGAGTTCCTGGAGTGCTCGAAGAGCCCTGATCGTGTCCTGCATGAGCGCGCGCGAAGGCTGGGAGGAGAGCCGCGGAGTCTAGCGCGGATCGGGTCGCGGCACCATGCAGCGCCGCCCTGGTCTTCGCGCGGACCGCATGAAACGCGAACGCCCGGCCACAGGGACCGGGCGTTCGAACACGGGTAAGGGAAGCGCGTTAGAGCGGCATCGAGGCGTCGGCGTCGTCGGGAATGACCACGCCGTCGATGAAGCTCGCGAGTTGGCGCGCGCGGACCGGGTGACGGAGCTTGCGCACCGCCTTGGCCTCGATCTGGCGCACACGCTCGCGCGTGACGCGGAAGATCCGGCCGACCTCTTCGAGGGTGTAGGTGTAGCCGTCGCCGATGCCGTAGCGGAGTTTGACGATCTCCCTCTCTCGGAAGGTAAGAGTCGAGAGCACCTCTTCGATGCGCTCCTTCAACATCTCGTGACCCGCGGCCTGGACCGGGCTCTCGGCCGATTCGTCCTCGATGAAGTCACCGAAGTAGCTGTCGTCGCTGTCGCCGATCGGTCGGTCGAGCGAGATCGGGTGCTTCGAGATCTTGACGACGCGCTTCGCCTCGTCGACGGAGATGCCGGTGGCCTCGGCCACTTCCTCGATCGAGGGTTCGCGGCCCTTCGCCTGGAGCAGCTTCTTCGTCACGTTGCGGAGCTTCGACATCGTCTCGATCATGTGGACCGGGATGCGGATCGTGCGCGCTTGATCGGCGATCGAGCGCGTGATCGCTTGGCGGATCCACCACGTCGCGTACGTCGAGAACTTGTAGCCGCGGCGGTACTCGTACTTCTCGACCGCCTTCATCAGGCCGGTGTTGCCTTCCTGGATGAGGTCGAGGAACGAGAGTCCGCGGTTGCGGTACTTCTTCGCGATCGAGACGACGAGACGCAGGTTGCCGCTCGAGAGTTGCCGCTTGGCTTCCTCGTACTCGGCGAAGTGCAGACGCGTCTGGTCGACGCGGCGCTTGAGACGGTCGGCGCTTTCGAGGGCGCCGAGCTCGAGCTCGCACAAGCGATCCTGGAGTTCCTTCAACACCGGGCCGGTCTTCTTCTGGGCCCGGAGCTGGCCGAGCTTGCGCTCGATCGCGCGCGTCTCGCGGTATTGGAGCTCCATCAAGTCCGTGTAGGGGCGGACCTTCTTGACCTGGAGGTGGCACTCCTCGATCAGGATCACGAGCTTGCGACGCAGCTCCTGGACCTTGCGCATCTGCTCGGTGCGCTTCGCACGCGGCAGCTTCGGATCGAAGAGCGGTTGGTACTCCTCGCGCACGCGCTTCAGCAGCACGCGAATCGTCACCAGGTTGACCGGCAGACGCTTCGCGAGAAAGTTCTTGCCCAGCGTCTCGACGATCTTCGGATCGTCGTCGGGCTTCGGATTCGGGTTGACCTTCAACGTGCGGTCGAACGCGAGTTCACCGCGCTCGACTTGATCGAGCGTCTTCAGCGCGGAGTCCATGCAGAGACCGCAGCCGATCGCTTTCTTGCGGAAGCGCTTGCGCGTGATCTCGATGGTCTTCGCGAGGTAGATCTCTTGCTCGCGCGTGAGCAGCGGGATCTCGCCCATCTGCGTCAGGTACATGCGGACCGGGTCGTCGATCTTCTCCGGCAACACGCCACGCGTGAACACGGGCTCGGGAGCCTCGTCTTCCTCCTCGGCGACGTTGTCGGTCTCGGCGACCGGCAAGTCCTCGGCGTCCTCGTCCGCCACGGCGGCTTCGGACTCGGCGGCTTCGGAATCGTCGACGACCTCGACCCCCGCTTCCTCGAGGGAAACGAAGACCTGGTCCATGCGGTCCGGCGGGACGAACTGGTCCTCCAAGAGGGCGTTCATCTCCACGTAGGTGAGGAACCCCTTGCGGCGTCCCTCTTCGATCAAGCTCTTGATCGTGTCTTCGATGCGATCGGACATCGTCAGCGTCGTCCCGTTTGGGTTTCCGTGTGTGATTCCGCGTGCGTGACCGTTGTCGGGTCAGTACGCGGAACCTTGATCCGGCGGAAGCGTTCGTACAGCTCCGCCATGCGCTCACCATCGTCGCCCTTGCCGAGCAGTCGACGCTCGGACTCGATGCGACGTTTGTCTTGGGCTCGTTCGACGTAGGCTCGCGCCTCTTCGAACAGCGTGTCTCGGTCCTCGGCGCGCTCGGCGTGATCGAGCAGCGACATCACGAGCAACCGCGCGGGGTGCTCGCCGAGTTCCGTATAGAGGGCTTGAACCGGGAACTCCACAGGACGTTCCGGATCGAGTTCGGGGCCGAGACCCGCGGCCACGCGCGCGATCGCGGCGAGCAGCGTGTGTTCGTCGGCGTCGCGGCAGAGTTCGACCAGCGGCGCGAGTTCGCGCGCGAAGCGCGCCTCGAGCATCGCGACGCCGGCGAGTTCGCCGAACGCGCGGCGCACGAGCTCGTCGTCGCGCGAACGCACCGGTTCAGCGTCGCGAACGGCTTCGGGTACGGGCGCGGCGACCGCGGCGCGCTGACGCTCGCGCGCCCGCGTCGGCAGCGTCTCGAACTGCATGCGCACGCCGTCCAGCGGGAACCCGAGGCGTTCGGCGAGCAACGCGAGGTGCGCGTCGCGATCGAGCGCACGCGGCAGCCGCGCGACGAGCTCGAGCGCCGCATCGATCGCCCGCGCGCGCTGCGTCGGCGCGAGCTCGAGCAACCCCGCGACGACGAAGTCGAACCACGGCGTCGGCTGTGCGAGCAGCGCCTCCATCGGCGCGGCTCCCTCGCGGATCAGGAGATCGCACGGATCCTCGTCGCCCGGAATGCGCACGACGTCGATCTCGACCTCGAGCGAGAGCAGACCGGCCAGCGCCTTGTACGTCGCCTTGCGCCCCGCCTCGTCGCCGTCGAACACGAGCGACACGCGCCGCGCGCCGCTCTTGCGGACCAAGCCCGCGTGCTCGTCCGTCGTCGCGGTGCCGAGCACGGCGACCACGGTCCGCAGCCCGACCTGGTGGGCGGCCATCACGTCGGTGTAGCCCTCGACCAACATCAAGTGCCCGCTACGGCGCACGTGTTCCAACGCGAGATCGAGGGCGTAGATCAGCCGGCCCTTGTGGAAGATCTCGGTCTCGGAGGTATTGACGTACTTCGGGTTGCGCGGATCGCCGTCGGACAGACGCCGACCGCCGAATCCGACCACGCGGCCCTTCAGGTCGCGGATCGGGATCATCAGGCGATCGCGGAAGAAGTCGTAGATGCGGCCGCGTTCGTCCTTGCGCGCGAGGCCGGCACGGATCAGCCACTCCTCGCCGACGCCGGCGCTGCGCGCGCGTTCGCTCAACACTTCGCCGCCGGCGGGCGCGTAGCCGACGCCGAAGGCGTCGATCGTCGCGCGCTCGAGTCCGCGCGACCGCAGGTAGTCGAGCGCCGGCGCGCCTTGCGGCGTGTGGAGCGCGCGCCGGTAGAAATCGGAAGCACGGGCAAGAGCGCCGTAAACTTGCTCGCGCTCGACGTCCTCGGCGCGGTCGCGCTCGGTCCGTCGGTCGGGCAACGTCACGCCCGAACGTGCGGCCAGGTACCGCAGGGCTTCGATGAAGTCGACGTTCTGCGAGCGCTCGACGAACCGAATCGCGTCGCCGCCGGTCGCGCACGCACCGAAGCAGTGCCAGGTCCCCCGCTGCGGATCCACCTTGAAGGACGGCGTCTTCTCCTCGTGGAAGGGGCAACAGGCCTCCCACAGGCGTCCGCGTTTGCGGAGCGACGGAACCCGCTCGCGCACGACGTCCTCGACGGACGTGCGCAGCTTGATTTCGTCGATGGCTCGGCGGAGGTCGTCGTTCACGGGGACAGCGGCGGTGGGCGTGTGAGGGCCAACTGCCCCCGAGAGAAGAAAAAGTACCCCTCTACTTAAAGAGGAACGCTCGCGCCGCCTGGAACGGGGACGATCGTTTCCAAAGAAAACGGCACCTGACGCAGGCAAGAGTACCCCTGGCTGGTCGCACCGGTCGTCGAGCGTTCGAGGAGGCGCAGGAAAGCCCGCGCTTATAGCTCAGGGCCCCTTCCGCTGCCATCGAAAAGGTCGGCGGCGCCCGTCGGCGAGGGCCGTCATTCGCCGCCCGCCACGGCCTTCCAGCGCGGGTCCCGAGCCAGCCGGAGCAGGGCTTCGGGCGCCAGGCGCTCGGGCCGCAGGTCGGGCTCGATCCCGTGGGCGGCGAGGAGCTCGGTCGTGGTCTCGGCCGACCCAACAGCCTTGCGCAGGACGCCGCCGACCGCTTTCCGCCGCTGTTGGAAGAGCGTGTCGACCAACCGGTCGAGCGCCGGCCAGTCGTCGCCCGTCGGCCGATCGTCGCGCAGGTCGAGGCGCACGATCGCGCTGTCGACGTCGGGCTGCGGCGAGAACGAACCCGGCGAGAGCTTGCGGACGAGCACGCCGCGGTACGCGAGCTCGACGCGCACCGACAACGGTCCGTAGTCGCCTCCGCCCGGCGGCGCGAGCAGGCGCTCCGCGACCTCGAGCTGCACGGTGACGACGATCCGCCGCGGCGGAACCGGAAGCCGCGCGACCAACGCGATCACCGGCGACGCGATCGAGTACGGCAGGTTCGCGACCAGCGACCAAGCGCTCCAACTCGCGATCGCGTCGGTCCACAGCGGCGCGAGTTCGTGTTTGCCCGCGAGCGCGTCGCCGCGCAGCACGCGCGCGTTCGGAAAAGGCGCGAGCAGTTCCTCGACGATCTCCGCGAGCCGCGGATCGATCTCGACCGCGATGAGTTCCGCGCCGCGCGCCGCGAGTTCCCACGAGAGCACGCCGTAGCCCGGCCCGATCTCGACGACGCGCGCGCCGGGGTCGAGCTCCGCCGCCGCGACGACCGCTGCGACCGCGCGCGGTTCGCGCAGGAAGTTCTGACCGAGACGACGCGACGGATGGAAGCCGCCGCCGAGCAGCTCGCGCTCGATCGCGCTCCACAGCGGACGTCGGAGTTCGTCGGAGCTCACGGTCGCGCGCCTGCGATCAACGCGGAGAACACGCTCGGCGCGCCGGGTCGCGCCGCGAGTTCGTCGAGCAACGGGAGCGCCGACGGACCGAAGCGTTCGCCGACGCGCTGCAACCGCGCGCGCACGCTCGCGCCGTCGCCCCAACTCGACGCGCGGCGCCACAGGTACTCGCGCGCCGACACGACGAGACGCACGCCGATGTCGTCGGCGCGCGACGCGGGCTCGAGCGCGAGCGCGTAGTACTCCGAACCGGTGTGGCTGTAGATCGGCCGCGCGTAGTACAGGTACGAGCCGCCGAACACGCAGCTCTTCCCGCCGTCGACCGAAAGCGACGGCAACGCATCCGAGCACCACTCCCACACGTTGCCGACGACGTCATACACACCGGCGGGCGTGCGACCGGATTCGAACGAGCCGACCGCGACGGGACGCAGCAGCCCGAGCTCCAACGTGTTCGCGACGGAGTCGAAGCGCGTGTCGCCCCACGGATAGAGACGACCTTGCGGACCGGCGGCGAGCGCGAGCCACTCGACCGACGTCGGCAGGCGCATCCCGCGCGACGACGCGAAGCGCAGCGCCTCGTCGCGCGTCATCCAGCTCGCAGGCCAACGGGCGGTTTCCTGCGGCCAGGTCGCGAGCTTCGCCTTCCAATCGTCGTCCGCGTCGAATTGCGTCGCCGCGAGGAACGTGCGCCATTCCTCGCGCGTCACCTCGAAGACGTCGACCAACAGATCATCGTCGACGCTCGCGCCCGCCGCCGGAACGCGGCCCGTCGGCACGAACGCGAGTCGATCGAGTTCGTCGAGCGCCGCGGTGCCTTCGCCGCCGCCGCGCTCGCACGCGACGGCGAAGAACGCGAGCGCGAGAACGATCACACGCCGCGTCCTCGACGAATCGAGAACGCGGCGTGTGTTGCGATCGCGGGCGAAACGCTCGCGAGTCATCGAGTCGTCGGCGCGGCCGACGTCTACTTGACGTCGTCCGTCAGCTCGGTGCTCGCCCCGGCGCTCGCTTCGGCGGGCTTCTTCGCCGACACGGGCTCGGCGCCCTGGTCGGAGACGAAGATCTCGACGCGGCGATTCTTCTGACGGTTCTCGGCGTTGTCGTTCTTCGCGATCGGTTCGGACGGACCGAAGCCCATCACGACGACGCGATCCTTGTCGACGGTGCCCTTCTCGGTCAGCAACGCGGCGACTTCGACCGCGCGCGCGGCCGAGAGCTGCAGGTTGCCGTGCGGAAACTTGGCGAGCGTCTCGGGCTTCTTCACCGGCACGCTGTCGGTGTGACCGCGCACGAAGATCTTCGCGTACGGACGGCTGTTGATGTCGGGCGCGACCGTTTCGATCAACGCCTTCTGACCTTCCGCGCTGAGGTCGGCCGAGCCGAGCGCGAACAGGATCGCTTCCTTGACTTGGTACACGTAGCCGCCGTCGACGCGGAACTTCGTGATGTCGCCGGGGTTCGCGCCGAGCTCGGCGATCTTCTCGTTCAACGAACGCAGACGCTCGTCGAGATCCGCGCTGGCGTTGGTGACGTTCATGTCGCCGGCCTTCATCTGACGGCGCAGGCTCGCGACCTCGGTCTCGAGCGCCGCGATCTGACGTTCGTAGTCGAACGACGTCTTCTGGTAGTGCTTGGCGGCGAGCTGAGTCTGGTCGTACTTGTCTTGCGAAACGCACGCACCGGAAATCAGGGCAGCAGCGAAACAGGCGGACGCGAACGCGGATCGGCGCGCGCCGCGGAGTTGTTGATCGAACATCCCTCACGAACCTTACTTGGGGGTGAACGGGGCTCCCCCAACTCCCCGGAACTCGAGAATTCGTGCACGCAAACCGCGCGAGCACGCGAACTAGATTCGGCTCGCTTGCCGCTCCCGCGACGTCGAAACGTCCGAGGGGCGCGCGAACTCGAAGCAGAGATTAGCGGCGGGGCACGCTCGCTCCAAAGACGAGATGCGACTTTCTCGCGACGCTTCGCCGTGTCCCGGCGGCGCTACTTCATCGCGCCGAGCAGGCGCGCGATTCCGTCGGCGAGGTCGGTGTGGGCACCGGTCGCGAGCGCGGCGACCACCGGCGTCGTCAGCAAGAGGACGAGCGTCGTGATCAGCACCAGCGAGCGAACGAACATCCCTTCGGGCACGCCTTCGTCGGCCTCGGCGACCGCGACCGCCACGCGCTCGTCTTCTTCCTCGGCTTCCTCGGCCGCGACCTCGGCGGCTTCCTCGTCGAGGGCGACCTCGGGCACGGCTTCGACGTCATCGTCGAGGATCGTGTCGGCTTCCGAGATCTCCTCGGTCTTCATGCCGGCGTCCATCTCGGTGTCGTCCTCGAAGACGAGTTCCTCGGTGGTGCCGCCGAGCTCGACCACTTCACCGCCGGAGAGTTCCTGGCGCAGGCTCTCGACGTCGGCCTTGCGCAGCTTCATCGTCTCGCCCTCGCGGAAGGCGCGGATCTCGCCCTCGGAGACCAGGCGCTTCAGCTCCTCTTCCTTGAGGCGCAGTTCCTTCAAGGCTTCTTCGAAACTGTAGAACTCCTTTTCGGCCACGTTCGGGATCTCCTGGTCGGCGGGTTGGGGGCGTGGGAGGGGAAGCGCGAGGCGAATGGAAAGGCGACCGAGAGGTCACTGATTGGCGGGGTCGCCCGGAACGGTCGCGCCGCTCTTCGGCGCGGAGCCGCTGAGCAGGCCCTGCTTCTGGAACTCGTCGCGCAGCTTCTTGTACGGGAACTGAGAGCGGTCCTTGTAGCCGTCGACCTTGAAGTCGAGGTCGATGCGGCGTGCGCCGACGAGCTTGAGGCCCTGGCTGCTCTCGCTGCCGCCGACCGCTTGGTAGACGGCGAGTTGGTAGCTGACCGTGTCGATCACGTAGAGGATCGACGCACCGGTGATGTCGGTGCCGGTCACCGCGATCATGCGGTTGTTCGAGTCCGCGGTCGCGGCCATCGCGATCGCCGGGAACGTCTGCTCGTCCTGCGGCAACGGCGGCGTCGTCCCGCCGCCCGTGCCTTGGACCGGTTGACGCCACAGTCCGATCGCGGCGAGCACCGCGCCGGCGGCGAGGAGCCAACCGTGGGAGTCGTAGAGGTTGTTGCGTTGCATGCGAGGACGGTCGTCGACGCGAAACGGCGCGCGACCCTAGGGCGCCTATCCTACCGAGGCGGGTCGGTTGCCAAAAGGACGCTCACCAACGGTAGAGCTCGCCCGAGATCTCCTCGACCAAGTCCTTGAGCGTCACCAAGCCCTGCGGCCGCGCCAACGTCCCGACCACCGCCATGCGTTGGCCGCTCTTGCGCAGCCGGGCGAGGGCGCGATCGATCGACAGGCCCAGGGGCAAGGCGGTCAGCGGGCGGAGGTGTTCGCTCGCCGGAACCGCGGTGCCGGCGGCGAGGACTTCGAGCTGGTGGACGTAGCCGAGGACAGCGCCGCCGGCTTCGACGACGGGCAGGCGCGAGAAACCGGTGCGTTCGAGCCGCTCCCGAGCCGCGACGGCGTCCGCGTCGGCGAGCAGGGTCTCGACCTTCTTCCACGGCACCATCACGTGCTCGACCGGGACCGAGCGCAGCTCGAGGACCTTGCGCGCCATGCGTTCGAGCTCAGGCGTCAGATCCTCGTCGCGTTCGCGCAGGAGCTCGATCACCGCCTCGCGCCCGGTGACGCGCGCGAGTTCGTGCTCGTGGAGGTTCAACGCGCGGAAGAGACCGGCGACCGCGACGCGCAACGGCCACACGAACGGGAACAGCAGGACGCTGATCGCCGCGACCGGCTGCGCGATCCGGCCGACCAACGCGTGCGGCCGTCGGCGGAAGAGATCCTTCGGCAGGATGCCGCCGAAGAAGAGCAGGAGCGGAGTCAACGCGAGCGACACGACGATCTCGCGCCAATGTTCGCCGAGCCCGAGCGGCGCGAAGAGCGCGAGGCCCGCGGAGGTCGCGGCCTCGTCGACCAACGCGGTCGCGAAGAGCAAGGTGATCAAGAGCCGCGCGTCGTCGCGCAACAGGAACTCGATGCGCCGCGCGGGGCCGGAGCCGGCGCGCGCTTCCGCCTCGACGCGCGTGCGCGACAGCGAGTAGAGCCCGGTCTCCGCGCCCGAGAGCACCGCCGAGATCACGACGCACAGGAACAACACGCCGCACAAGAGGAGCGTCGTCACGGCCGCGCCTCCTCGGCGGTCGCCGACGTGCCTTCGACGCAGATGTCGACGGCTTCGATGCGCCGACGGCTGGTGCGATGCACCGACAGCACGAGCCCGCCGATCCGCACTTCGTCGCCGACGCGCGGAATGCGGCCGAGCAACGCGCCGACGAGACCCGCGACCGTCTCGAACTCCGTCGCGACGACGCGGCGGCCGAAGTGCTCGTTCCACTCGCGGATCGGCAAACTGCCGACGACGCGGAAACGTCCCGGCCCGAGCGGCACGACCGCGCGCTCGGCCGTCTCGCCTTCGACGCGCAGGTCGCCGACCACTTCTTCCATGATGTTCTCGAGCGTGACCAGCCCCGCGGTGCCGCCCCACTCGTCGACCGCGACCGCTTGAGCGACGTGCGAGTCGCGCAGGTCGTGCAACGCGGCGAGCGCGCTCGCGACCTCGGGCACGAAACGCACCGCGGTGAGGATCTCGTCGAGCGGACGGTCCGGGTCCTTCAAGAGATCGCGCAAGCGCACGCGGCCGAGCACTTTGTCGGGATGCTCGTCGACGACGATGATCCACGGCTCCTTGCGTTCGAGCGCCTTCGCGACGATCGCGCGGCGATCGGAAGCGTTGCGATCGAGGAAGAGCACGTCGACGCGCGGCGTCATGATCTCGCGCACGCGGACGTTCTGCAGCCCGACGATGCCGGAGAGGATCTCGGCCTCCGAGTCGTGGAGCAGGCCGCGTTCGACGCTCTTCTCGAGCGCGGTCTCGAGATCCTCCGGACGGATCCCGGCTTCCTCGCGGCCCGCTTCGCCGAGCGCGCGGTGACTGACTTCGGTCGCCCACGCGACCAAACGCACCACCGGACGCATCGCGGCGACGAGCGCGCCGAACGGCACCGCCGCGAGCCGCGCGATCGGCACGCGCGCGCGCAGCGCGATCGTCTTCGGCATCACCTCGCCGATCGTCAGCACGGCGAACACGACGCAGAGATCGCGCACGACCTCCTTCCACGTCTCCTCGCCGACGTCGATGTTGCTCGCGAACGCGAAGAACAGCAGGTTGACGAACAGGTTCGTCGAGAGGATCGTGATCAAGAGCCCGCGCGAGTCGCGCATCAAGTGCTCGACGCGCTCGCCGGCCTTGCGCCGTTCCTTGTCGGAGAGGCTGAAGAGCGCGGTCTCGGACGCGCTCGCCGTCGCCGAACAGACGAGCAGGAGCCCGAGGACGCCGAGCAGGACGGGCGAAGCGTGGATCACGGCGCGGCGCGCCCGCGGCGCGCGATCGGGAAGTAGAGCGTTGCGCGGAAGCCTTGGCCAGGCGCGCTGGTGAGCCGCAGCTCGCCCGCGTGGTTCGTCGCGATGCCGTGCACGATCGCGAGACCGAGCCCGGTGCCCTTGCCCGGCGCTTTCGTGGTGAAGAACAGATCGGCGGCGCGAGCGAGCGCTTCCGCCGGCGCGCCCGGACCGTTGTCGGCGACGTCTAGGCGCAGGCGTTCGCCTTCGAGCGCGAGGCCGACCTCGAGCTCCTTGTCGGTGCGCTCGGAATCCTCGAGCGCGTCGAGCGCGTTGACCAACAGGTTGAGCACGCCTTGCGCGATCTCGTGGCGTTCGCCGACCATCGGCGGCAACGTCGCCCAACGCGCGGTGATCGCGTCGGCGTCGCCGCGCCGCGCGCCGTCGGCGAGCACTACGCGAACTCCCGAACGCGACGCGCGGTACGTGATCAACTGCAACGCGTCCTGCACCGGCTCGGCGAGCGAGAACTCGGCCGCTTGTCCGGTGCGCGGCGTGAAACGCAACAGGCGGCCGACGGTCAGGCGAATGCGCTCGAGGCCGTCGGAGAGCAGCTTGAAGTACTGCGCGCGCTTCTCCGGAACGAGGCGTTCCTCCGCCAACACTTCGACGGCGTTCTGCAGACCGCCGAGCGGATTGTTGATCTCGTGCGCGATGCCGGCCGCGAGTTCGCCCATCGCCGCGAGCCGCCGTTCCTTCATCGCGGCGGAGGTCGCTTGCTCGGCCTCCGCGCGCGCGCGCGCGACTTCGGCCGCGAGCCTGCGGTTGAAGCCCTCGACCTGGCCGGTCATCGCGTTGAACGTGCCGAAGAGTTCGCCGAGCTCGTCGCGCGCCGGCGGATTCGCGAGCCGCACCGAGAAGTCGCCGCCCGCGACCGCGCGCGCGGCGCCGGCGAGGCGCTCGACCGGATCGATGACGTAGCGCGAGAGCACGAAGTACGTCCCCGCCGAGATCAACAACGTCGACAGCACGAAGCCGGGCAGGAAGTAGCGCAGCAGGAGGTCGAGCGTGCTCCGTCCGGTGCGCACGCGGTACCAACACGCGCCCCACGTTCCGCCCGGATGTTGGATCGGCACGACGCGACCGCCGGCGACCGCCGGCACGACTTGGCCGTCGCTCGCGGCGTGCGCGAGCGCCGCGTGGATCGACGCGAGATCGAAATCGCCGCGCCGCTCCGACGCGCCGAGCGGATTCAGCGCGACGCCGCGCGGCCGCCAGCCGTTCGTCGTGCGCTCGAAGTTCGAGTCGACGAGGATCGCGTCGGCGAACTGCGACCAGTTCGGCCACGCGAGGATGCGCGCGACGTTGACGCTGCCCTTCGGATCGATCGTGCCGCGGATCGTGTAGACGAGGTCCTCGCCGACCGAGAGCGCGCCGGCCTCGTAGCTCTTCGCGACTTCCGGCGTGAAGTACCCGAACAAGAGCCCGGCCACCACCGCGTTGATCGCGATGAGCAACAACAGGACGCGCTTGCGCAGGGAGAGATTCAATTGAGTCGCAGCGGGAGCGAACCGCCGCGACGCCCGTTCATGCTTCTCCGAGCGTGCTCATGATCTCGAGCAGCGGCATGAAGAGCGCCACGACGATGAAGCCGACGATCCCGGCCATGATCAGGATCAACATCGGTTCGAGCACGGTCAACATCGCCTGCGTGCGACGGTCGACCTGCACGTCGTACGCGTCGGCGACCTTGATCAGCATCTTGTCGAGCTCGCCGGTCGCTTCGCCGACGTCGACCATGTTGACCACGAGGTCGTCGAACACCCCGCTCTCGCCCATCGGTCGCGCGATGCCTTCGCCTTCGCGCACGGTGGTGCGGATCTGATCGACGCCCTCGGCGAGGACTTCGTTGGCGGTCGAGTCGCGCACGATCGCGAGCGCGTCGAGGTGCGGCACGCCGGCTTCGATCAACGTGCCGAACGTGCGCGCGAACGCGGAGATCAACGACTTCGAGAGCACGGTGCCGACCAGCGGGATGCGCAGCAGGAGCTTGTGCACCTGGTACCGGTACCCGCGGTTGCGGCGCATCAACGTCAGGTGACCGAACACCGCGAGGATCGGCACGCCGATCACCAGGTACCAGCGATCGGCGGCGAAGCGGCTGGTGTCGAGCAGGATGCGCGTGATGCGCGGGAGCTCGCCGCCGGACTGCTTGAAGATCTCCTCGAACTTCGGGACGACGACGATGATCATCGTCGTGACGACCGCGATCGCGACCAGCGACACGACGATCGGATAGATCAACGCCTGCGTGATCTTCGCGCGGACGCCGGCCGCCTTCTCGCGGAACGCCGCGAGGCGCGTCAGGATCCGACCGAGCACGCCGCCCGCTTCGCCGGCGCGCACCATGCTCGTGTAGAGGCGATCGAAACTGCGCTCGTGCTTCGCGAGCGACTCCGACAACGGCGTGCCCGCCGACACGTCCTCGACGAGATCGCCGAGGATCGTCTTGAACGGCCCGGGCCGCGTCTGTCCTTCGAGGATCGTCAACGCCTTGACGATCGGGATGCCCGCGTCGGTCAGCGTCGCGAGCTGCGTCGTGAAATCGGTGATCGTCTGCGACGCGACGCGACCGCGGTAGCGCTTGCGCGGCTCGCCGCCCGACGGGCCCGCGCCGCGCTCGCGGATCTCCGTCTTCGCGGCGGCGACCGGGGCGGAGCGCTGGATCTTCTTGGCCATCGAGGGAACGTCGAGTTCGGGGGGAGGTTAGCGGAGCGCGTCGGGGATCGAAAGGTTCACAGCGTGGTCTCGCGCAGCACTTCCTCGACCGTGGTGCGACCTTCGGCGACCGCGCGCACGCCGCTCTGGCGCAACGTCGTCATGCCGGATGCCAACGCGGCTTGGCGGAGATCCTGCGTCGACGAGGCCTCGAGGATCGCGCGGCGCAACGCGGTGTCGGCCTTGACGATCTCGAAGATGCCGGTGCGGCCGCGGTAGCCGGTGTGGTGGCAAGCGTCGCAGCCCTTGCCGAAATAGAAGGTCGAGTTCTCGAGTCCGCGCGCGTCGGCGCCGAGCTCGCGCAGCAGGTCTTCGTCCGGCGTGTACGCCACCTTGCAGTTCGCGCACACCTTGCGCACTAGCCGTTGCGCGATCACCGCCTCGAGCGTCGCCGAGATCAGGAACGGCTCGACGCCGATGTCGACGAGCCGCGTCACCGCGCTCGGCGCGTCGTTGGTGTGCAGCGTCGCGAAGACCGTGTGACCGGTGAGCGACGCCTCGACCGCGACCGACGCGGTCTCGCGGTCGCGGATCTCGCCGATCAGGATCTTGTCGGGGTCCTGGCGCAACACGGTGCGCAAGACGCGCGCGTACGTCACGCCGATGTCGTCGTTGATCGGCACCTGCACGATGCCGTCGATGTCGTACTCGACCGGATCCTCGGCGGTGATGATCTTGACCGCGGGATCGTTCGCTTCGGACAACATCGCGTAGAGCGTCGTCGTCTTGCCCGAACCGGTCGGGCCGGTGATCAGGATGATGCCGTGCGGTAGATCGGTGAGCTCGCGCAGCGCGTTCTCCTCGATCGGCGAGAGACCTAGCGCCGCGAGGTTGAGCTGCACCGCGCTGCGATCGAGCACGCGCAACACCGCGCCCTCGCCCGAGATGCCGGGGATCGTCGCGACGCGCAGGTCGACCGGCCGGCCGTCGATCGAGAGCTCGATGCGCCCGTCCTGGGGCATGCGCGTCTCCGCGATGTCGAGATCGGCCATGACCTTGATCCGCGCGACCAGCGGCACGGCGAGGTGCGAGGGCGGCGCTTCGATCTCGTACAACGCTCCGTCGACGCGGTAACGGATCCGGAAGTCCTCGTCGAAGGCTTCGAAGTGGATGTCGCTCGCGCGGTCCTTGACCGCCTGGTGCAGGATCGAGTTGAGGAGCCGCACCACCGGCATGCTCTGCGCCGCGCTCTGCGCATCGCCGCCGACCGACTTCGCCGCGAGCGCGATCGCGTCCTTCAGCGACGCTTCCTCGCCGTAGCACTCGCGCACCTTCGCCTTGATCACCTGGGGGTCGGCGATCACGCCCTTGACGTCGAGCCCGGTGGTGAAGCGCAGGTCCTCGAGCAGCGCCGTGTTCAACGGATCGCCGATCGCGACCGTCAACGTGCGACCTTGCAGCGAAACCGGCAACACGCCGTACGTGTGCGCGAGGCTCGCGTCGAGCGCCGCGAGCGCGTCGGGGCCGGGCTTGATCTTCGAGAGGTCGATCGCGGTGAGCCCCGCTTGCTCCGCGAGCGCCGCCGCGACGTCGCCGGACTTGCACGCACCGCTCTCGACCAGGATCTGACCGATCAAGCCGCCTTGCTTGCGTTGGACCGCGAGCGCTTCTTGGATCTGACCTTCGCGCACGACGCCGCGCGCTTTCAGGATCTGACCGAGGAGCTTGCGTCCCCCGCCTGCACGCGGCGCGTCGCTCACAGCCGCGCCTCGAGGTCCTTGGCGTCCTGCGCTTTGTCCAACGCCTCTTCGCGCGTGATCGCGTCCTTGCGCAGGAGATCGAGCAGGTAGTCGTCGAGCGTGATCATCCCGAGCCTGCGCGACGTCTGGATCGTCGACTGGATCTTGTTCGTCTCGTTCTTGCGGATCAGGTTGCCGATCGCCGGGTTCATCAGCATCACCTCGAACGCGGCGACGCGGCCCTTCTTGTCCTTGCGCTGCATCAGCACTTGGCTGATCACCGCGATGATCGAGACCGAGAGCTGCGCGCGGATCTGTTCCTGTTGGTTGACCGGGAACGCATCGATGATGCGATCGACCGTGCGCGAGGAACCTGTCGTGTGCAGCGTCGCGAAGACCAAGTGGCCGGTCTCGGCCGCGGTGATCGCCGCGGAGATCGTCGGCAGGTCGCGCATTTCGCCGACCAGGATCACGTCGGGGTCCTGACGCAGCACGCGGCGCAGCGCTTCGGGGAAGTCGGGGACGTCTTGCCCGAGCTCACGCTGCGTCACGACGCTCTTCTTGTGCGCGTGGAAGTACTCGATCGGGTCCTCGATCGTGACGATGTGCCGGTCGAGGTTCGTGTTGACCCAATCGATCATCGTCGCGAGCGTCGTCGTCTTGCCCGAACCGGTCGGACCGGTGACGAGCACGAGCCCGCGCGGCCGGCGCAGGAGATCGCGGCAACTCTCGGGCAGACCGATCTGCTCGAAGCTCAGGAGTTTGTTCGGGATCAGGCGCAACACCGCGGCGAGATGGCCGCGTTGACGCAGCACGCTGACGCGGAAGCGGTTGCCGCTCGCGTGCGGCAGACCGAAGTCGGTCGTGCCGACGCGCTCGAGCTCCGCCCAGTGCGTCGCATCGGTGAACGAACGGCACATGCCTTCGGTTGCGGTCGCGTCGAGGACGGTGTCGTTCGCATCGACGAGCTCGCCCATGAGACGCAGCACCGGCGGCCGGCCCGGACTCAGGTGCAAGTCCGAGGCGCCGCGCTGGATGGTCAGGTTCAAGAGCTCTTGTACGTCCACGTCGTCCTTTCAGGTCCCGTTCACGAATCGTCCGCGGCGCGCGCGACGCGCAGCACTTCGGCGGTCGTCGTCTGTCCCAGCAACACCTTGCGCGCGCCGTCGACGAGCAACGGTCGCAACGCTTGGCCCGCGAGGGCGCGCGCGCGCAACTCGTCGAGGCCGACGCCGCGGAACGCGAGCTCGCGCAACTCGTCGTTCATCTCGAGCAACTCGAAGAGCCCGAGTCGACCGCGGTAGCCCGAGCCTTCGCACGCGCGACAGCCGCGCGCGCGCTTGACGGTCGCTTCGCCGACGAGCGCGGGATCGAGGCCGAGCGTCGCGAGCTCCGCCGGCGTCGCGACGTAGTTCTCCGAGCACTCCTTGCACACCTTGCGCACCAGACGTTGCGCCATCACGCCGTGCACCGAGCCCGCGACGAGGAACGGCTTGACGCCCATGTCGACCATGCGCGTGATCGCGCTCGGCGCGTCGTTGGTGTGCAGCGTCGAGAACACCAAGTGTCCGGTCAGCGAAGCCTGGATCGCGATCTCGGCCGTCTCGACGTCGCGAATCTCGCCGACCAGGATGATGTTCGGCGCGGCGCGCAACATCGCCTTCAGGATCCGCGCGAACGACAACCCGATCTTCGGATGCACCTGAACTTGGTTGATGCCGCGGATGTGGTACTCGACCGGATCCTCGGCGGTCAGGATCTTGACGTCGGGGCGGTTGAGCTCCGAGAGCGCCGCGTACAGCGTCGTCGTCTTGCCCGAACCGGTCGGACCGGTGACGAGCACCAACCCGTTCGGCCGCTGGATCCACTTCTTGAAGACCGCGTGGTCCTGTTCGCCGAGCCCGAGTTCCGCGAGGCCGATCAGGCTCTTCGAGCGATCGAGCAAGCGCATCACCATCGTCTCGCCGTGGTTGGTCGGCAGGATCGAGACGCGCACGTCGATCGGACGGCCGGGGAGCGCGAGCTCGATTCGTCCGTCCTGCGGCTTGCGTTTCTCGGCGATGTCCATCGACGCCATGATCTTGAGGCGCGAGATCAGCGGCGCGTGGAGATGCGGCGGGTGCTCGGCGGTGTCGCGCAACATGCCGTCGACGCGGAAGCGCACGCGCACGCGCGTCGCCGACGGCTCGACGTGGATGTCGCTCGCGCGCGCGTTGAGCGCGTCGTCGAACATCCGCCGCACGAGGCGCACGATCGGCGCGTCGTCGGCGTCGGTCGCGTCCGCGACGCCCATCTTCTGGGCGACCGCTTCCTCGGCGCTCGGTCCGTAGCAGCGCTCGATCGCGCCCTTCAACGCGCTCGGCACCGCGAGCGCGCACGCGACCTCGCCGCCGAGCATGAAAGAGAGTTGGTCGACGAGGATCCGCTTCATCGGATCGTCGACGGCGACCACGAGGCGTCCGTTCTTCTCCGCGACCGGCAGGATGCCTTGCTGGCGCGCGAATTCGGCGGGCACGCGGTCGAGCAGAGCTTGCGGCGGGCGGCCCTTCGCGAGATCGACGAACGGCAGGCTCTCGACCTTGGCGACCGCGCGCGTCACCGCGGTTTCGTCCGCGAAGCCGAGCTTGATCAGGGCGTCGGACAGGCGGATGCCGCCGTTGCGCTGGAAGGCCATCGCCTCGCGCAGTTGGGCCTCGGAGAGTGCGCCCTGCGCCACCAGCACTTCGCCCAGGTTCTGACTCACGCGCGTCTCTAACTCCCTCGCGTCGCCTCGGTACGGAAAACCGGGCGAGCGCGGGATGGTAGCAACGCCCGAAAGCAGGCGCACCCGCGCCGGCCCTCGGCCGACGCGGGTGCGTCTAGAAATTTCGCGACCGGACCGAGCCGGCGCGCGAGACGAGCTAGCCGCCCGCCGGAGTCTTCGCCGCTTGGCGGCAGACGCCGGAGAACAGCACTTGGATCTCGGGCTTCGACGGGTGGCCGGTCTTGATGATCAAGCGACCTTGGAAGGCGCCGTCGGCCGATTCGGGCAAGCCGTTGAGCGTCATCTCGACTTCGAC
>JAIOPM010000029.1 GCA_021413885.1 Planctomycetota bacterium | reverse complement strand
TGAAGCGGAAGATCTCGCCGTAGTTGGCGGCTTGGATCGTCACGCAGCGTTCGCCTTTCGCCCACGGATGGTTGGTGACGGCGTTGCGCACGAGCCATATGCCGGTCTCGATCGTCAGGCTCGCGCCGTCGTAGAAGACCTCTTGCAGGACTTCTTGGTAGGGAGCGCCGAGGGTCGACGCCGCGACGTACAGGAAGCTGTCGAGCGCATGGCCGCCGTCGGCGATGCGGAAGACCTTGTGCGCGACGGTGTTCACCACGCCGGTGTTCGCGAGCAACGTGCCTGTCTCGGTGCGAATGCGCAGCGTGTTGCCGGCGACGCACGCTTGTTCGGTCCCCGCCGTCGGCGAGTAGTTCGCGAGCGCGAGACTGGTGATCGCGCTCGTTTCCGTGGTCGTCACGCCGTTCGACCACGCGCCGTTCGCCGCCCACTTCCCGCGCCGGACCCGGTTGCCCGCGGCGACCGCCGCGACGGAGGTTCCTCCGAACCCGTCATCGACGGCGCACAGTTGGCCCGCGTTCGCCCACGCGCTCGTTCCGGCGATCGGCGCGACCGACGCCGCGCCGCTCTGCCACTTCGCGAGGCGCAGGCCGCTCGAGTCGCTGAACAGCGCGCCGTCGATGCCGTTCACGCCTCGCGGCACCACGACGAAGTCGGTCACACCGCTCGCGAGCAGCTCCCACCGCGCGAACATCGCCGGTGCGTGAACGAGGTAGAGCGACGTGCCGTGCAACGCGAACGCGTCGTCGAAGTCATCCGGCGTGACGTTGCCGCCGACGAACTTCGTCAGGCCGTTGGGTGTATCGCTGGGCCAGGCGAGGTAGTCCGAAACGGAAGGGTAGTCGCCGGCGAGGAGGACGGACGACAAGCCGAGCGTCGAACACACTGCGAGGAACTTGCGGATCATGGTGGAACCATTGGTTGGAGTCTCGGGTCGAGCCTATCCGCGCGTCGCTGATTGCGGGAGCGCGGGATTCGCTCGTCGGGTGTCGCGGCGACCGCAGGAACCGCCGACCTCATCCAACGAGCGCATCGAACACTTGGACTGCCCGTCGGCGCGTCGAGGAGTTGCAGGAAAGTCGCGGATGTTTCCAAATGCGCCCCAGCGCCGGTCCGCGCCTCCGCCGCGCGCGCGGCAGAGGCGCTAGATTGACCGGCACCGGAGCTCCCGACGATGACGAAAAAAGACCCGCGCATCGACGCCTACATCGCCAAGTCCGCCGAGTTCGCTCGGCCGATCCTCGCGCACCTGCGCGCGCTCGTGCACTCGACGTGCCCCGACGCCGTCGAGACGTTGAAGTGGAGCCATCCTTCGTTCGAGTACAAGGGCATGCTCTGCGGCATGGCGTCGTTCAAGGCGCACTGCGCCTTCGGCTTCTGGAAGCACGAGCTCGTCGTCGGTGACGACCCCAAGGCGAAGGAAGCGATGGGGAGCTTCGGTTGCATCACCCAGCTCTCCGACCTTCCGTCGAAAGCGAAGTTCGCCGGCTACATGAAGAAGGCGATGGCGCTCAACGACGCGGGCGTGAAGGTCGTGCGCAAGAAGACGCGGCCGAAGGCGCCGGTGAAGATGCACCCGGAGCTGAAGGGCGCGCTCGCGAAGAACAAGAAGGCGCTCGCGACGTTCGAGGGCTTTCCGCCGGGCCAACAGCGCGAGTACCTCGAATGGGTCGCCGACGCGAAGGGCGACGACACGCGCGCGCGGCGGATCGCGCAAGCCGTCGCGTGGCTGGCCGAGGGCAAGCGCCGCAACTGGAAATACGAGAAGTGTTGAGCATCTCGGCGGTGATTCGGTCGCACGCGACCGAGACTTTGCTGCTCGCGCCGCTTCGCTGAACGCACCGACTCTGGCGCAAGAGCGTTGGTTCGTCGCGCGAGGAAAAGTGGTATAGGTGCCTGCGCGCCGCAGCGCGGGTTTCGCGTCGGCAGCAGGAGGCGATCATGGCTCTGGACCTCGAAGTCAACGGCAAGCGGGTCTCGGTCGACGCCGACGCAGCGACACCGCTCTTGTGGGTGCTCCGCGACGACCTGAAGCTCACCGGCACCAAGTTCGGATGCGGCGCCGCGCAATGCGGCGCGTGCACCGTGCACGTCGACGGCGAAGCGGTCCGCTCGTGCGTCCTGCCGATCGCCGCCGCGGTGGGGCGCAAGGTGACGACGATCGAGGGCCTGAGCAGCGCGGTCGGCAAGGCGCTCTCGCAGGCGTGGATCGAAGAGGACGTACCGCAGTGCGGTTGGTGCCAGACCGGCCAGATCATGAGCGCCGCGGTGCTCGTCGCCGAGAAGGCGACGCCGAGCGACGCCGACATCGACGCGTGCATGTCGGGCAACGTGTGTCGTTGCGCGACGTACGTGCGCATCCGCCGTGCCATCCACAGCGCGGCCGCGATCGCGAAGGGAGGCGGACGATGAGCGGTCGCACTCTCGAACGTCGCGACCTCCTGCGCGCGTCGGCCGCGGTCGGCGGTGGCTTGTTGGTCGCGTTCTGGTTCCCGGCGAGCGCGGAGGCGAACTCGCTCGCGCTCCCGAAGGACTTCGTCCCGAACGCCTTCGTGCGCATCGCGCCCGACGGCGCGGTCACCGTCATCATCAACAAGGCCGAGATGGGCCAAGGCGTCTGCACGTCGCTGTCGATGCTGGTCGCGGAAGAGCTCGACGCCGATTGGCGCCGCGTCGGCTTCGAGTTCGCGCCGGTCGATCCGGTGTACGCGCACCCGGGCTTCGGCATCCAGATGACCGGCGGCAGCACCAGCATCGGCGGCATGTTCGAACCGTTGCGGAAGGCCGGCGCCGCCGCGCGCGCGATGCTCGTCCAAGCCGCGGCGAAGCGTTGGAACGTCGACGCGAGCGAGTGCCGCACCGAGAAGTCCACGGTCACGCACACGGCGAGCGGACACAGCGCGACGTACGGCGAACTCGCCGACGCCGCGGCCGAGCTCGAAGCTCCGAAGGACGCGCCGCTCAAGGACCCGAAGGACTTCCGTCTGATCGGGCGCTCGACCAAGCGTCTCGATACCGTCGCGAAAATCGCGGGCACCGCGACGTTCGGCCTCGACGTCAGCGTGCCCGGCATGTTGACCGCGGTCGTCGCGCACCCGCCGGTCTTCGGCGGCAAGGCGAAGCGCGTCGACTCCGCAGCCGCGTTACGCGTCGCCGGCGTCGTCAAGGTCGTCGAAGTTCCGTCGGGCGTCGCGGTCGTCGCGCGCGGTTTCTGGGCGGCGAAGCTCGGACGCGACGCGCTCGAGATCGAATGGGACGACGGCGCGAACGCGGGGCTGTCGAGCGAGAAGTTGCGCGCCGACTACGCCGCGCTCTCCCGCACGAAGGGCTTGACCGCGCGTCACGACGGCGATCCCGACGGCGCGTTCGCGGCGGCGAAGCAGGTGCTCGAGGCCGACTACGAGCTCCCGTACCTCGCGCACTGTCCGATGGAGCCGCTCAACTGCGTCGTCGACTTGCGCACCGACTCGTGCGAGATCTGGGCGGGCACGCAGTTCCAAACCGTCGATCACGCGGCTGCGTGCGCGGTCGCGGGCTTGAAACCCGAACAAGTGAAGCTCCACACGACGTTCCTCGGCGGCGGCTTCGGCCGGCGCGCGAATCCGGCGTCGGACTACATCGTCGAAGCGGTCGCGATCGCGAAGCAAACCGGCGCGCCGATCAAGCTCGTGTGGACGCGTACCGACGATTTGCGCGGCGGCTACTACCGACCGATGTGGCACAGCCGCATTCGCGCGGCGCTCGCCGCGAACGGAGCGCTCGCCGGTTGGGCGCACACGATCGTCGGTCAGTCCTTCATCGTCGGCACGCCGTTCGAGCCCTTCATCATCCACGACGGCATCGACGGGACGTCGGTCGAGGGCTCGGCCGACACGCCGTACGCGATCCCGGCGGTGCACGTCGATCTGCACACGACGCAGGTCGGCGTGCCGACGTTGTGGTGGCGCTCGGTCGGGCACTCGCACACCGCGTTCGTCGTCGAGACGTTCCTCGACGAGGTCGCGCACGCGCTCGGCGAGGATGCGTTGGCGTTGCGGCGACGGTTGCTCGCGAAAGAGCCGCGTCACCTCGCCGTGCTCGAACGCGCGGCGGGCGCGGCGCAGTGGGGCACGCCGTTGCCCGCCGGTCGCGCTCGCGGGCTCGCGGTTCACGGCTCGTTCAACAGCTTCGTGGCGACCGTCCTCGAGGTTTCGCTCGAGCACGGTCGACCGCGCGTGCACAAGGCCTGGACTGCGATCGACTGCGGCCGCATCGTCAATCCCGACGGCATCGTCGCGCAGCTCGAGGGCGCGGTCGGCTTCGGCTTGACCGCCGCGCTCTACAGCGAGATCACCTTGCGCGACGGCTGCGTCGAGCAATCGAACTTCCACGACTATCCGATGTTGCGCATCAACGAGATGCCCGACGTCGAGGTGATCCTCGTCGGGAGTCACGAGCCGTCGTCCGGCGTCGGCGAGCCCGGTGTTCCGCCGGTCGCGCCTGCGTTGTGCAATGCGCTCTTCGCGCTGACGAAGAAACGGATCCGGCGCCTGCCGATCCGTCGGGAGGATCTGACGGCATGAAGCTCGCCATGAAGCAAGCAGCCTGGGTTCGTTGGTGCGCGTCGGGCGCCGCGGTGCTCGCCGTCGTCGTCGTCGCGGTGCAGTGCAACGCGACGACGAAGTGGGCCGGCGCGGATGCGCGCTCGGCCGAAGCGCGCGTCGCGTGGCAGACCGTCTACAAGGTGCTCCAGCATCCGCGGTGCGTGAACTGTCACCCGGCGGGCGACGCGCCGCTGCAAGGCGACGACTCGCACGTCCACGCGCAGAACGTGCAGCGCGGTGCCGACGGCAACGGGCTCTTCGCGATGAAGTGCGCGGCGTGTCACCAGAAGAGCAATCTCGCCGGCGCGCACTTGCCGCCGGGCGCGCCGAACTGGCGCTTGCCGCGCGCCGACGAACCGTTGGTCTTCGAAGGCCGCACGTCGTCGGAGTTGTGCCGTCAGTTGCGCGATCCGAAGCACAACGGCAAGCGCACGCCGGCGCAGTTGCTCGAGCACATGGCGAACGATCCGTTGGTCGGTTGGGGCTGGCACCCGGGCGTCGGCCGCGAGCGGGTGTCGATCCCGCGCGACGAACTCGTGCGCGCGATGAAGGCTTGGATCGACGGCGGCTGCGACTGTCCCGACTGAACGCGAGACGCGGATCGCGCGACGTGGCCGCGCGTCGCAACTCCGCGTACGAGTCGAAGGTCGCCGCCGCGAGCTCGTGGTTGCGTCGCCGGCGGCGATTGCGGCTCGGGTTCGCCCGGAGGGGCTATGATTCGAGGTCGACGGCGATGCTTCCCGACGAGACCGACGAGCGGCTCCTGCGCGTGGCCGCGGGCGATCGCGACGCACTCGCCCAAGTGCTGCGCGAGCTCGAGCCTCGCCTCGTCCGCATGGTCGACTTGCGCCTCGAACCGGCGCTGCGCCGGCGCGTCGAACCGCGCGACGTCGTGCAGGATGCGTTGCTCGAGGCGACGCGGCGTTTCGACGAGTGGCTCGCGGCTTCGACGTATCCGTTGCACGTCTGGTTGCGGCTCTTGACCGGCCAAGCGTTGGTCGTCGCGCGCCGCACGCACCTCGGCACGCAGAAGCGCGACGCCGCGCGCGAGCGAGGTGCCGCCGACGAACGGCCGAACGTCAGCACCGCGAGTGTCGCCGAGTTCTTCGCCGCGAGCCAGACGTCGCCGAGCCAGGCCGCGACGCGCGAGGAAGCGCGGGCGATCGTGCTGGGCGCGCTCGACGAACTCGACGAGCTCGATCGCGAGGTGTTGGTGTTGCGCCAGTTCGAGGAACTGTCGAACGAAGAGGCCGCCGCCGAGCTCGGCATCGAGCCCGCGGCTGCGAGCAAACGCTTCTCCCGCGCGCTGCAACGTCTGCGTCCCGCGCTGCGCGCGCTCGAGCCGCGCGGTTGACGCGATGCAACGTTTCGCGACGATCGAAGCCGCCATCGAAGCGTTCGTCGCGGCGCGGCGCGCGGGCGAACCTACGAGCGCACGCGAGTTCGCGACACGCCAAGCGCACCTCGGTGCGAAACTCGGCGACGCGTTGGAGTCGCTCGAGTTGCTCGAACGCGCGCTGCCGGTTCCTTCCACGCGCGCCCTCGGACCCGGCGACGAACTCGGCGCGTACCGCGTCGTGCGCGAACTCGGTCACGGCGGCATGGGCGTCGTCTTCGAAGCGATCGAGGCACCGCTCGGCCGACGCGTCGCGCTGAAGTGTCTGCCGCTCGAGCTCGTGTCGAGCGGCACGGCTCGCGCGCGTTTCGAGCGCGAGGCCGAGATTGCGGGCCGCCTCGACCATCCCGGCATCTGCACGCTCTACGGCGCGGGCGTCGCCGGCGGACAACCGTGGATCGCGATGCGTTACGTCGAGGGAGCGAGCCTCGCCGCGCGGATCGCCGAAGCTCGCGCGCGCGGCGAACGCGTGATCGCGTTGCCGGGCGCGCCGCCGTCGCCGCGCGGACGCGTGCTCGCGCTCGCGACGTGCATCGGACGCGTCGCGCGAGCTCTCGCCGCCGCGCACGCGCACGGCGTGCTCCACCGCGACGTCAAGCCGTCGAACGTGATGGTGACGCCGAACGGCGAGCCGGTGTTGCTCGACTTCGGTCTCGCGACGGCGACGGAGAACGACGGCGCTTCCTTGACGCGCACCGGCGAGACGCCCGGCACGCCGATCTACCTCGCGCCGGAGTTGATCGACGGACGGCTCGCGCGGCCGGACGCGCAGACCGACGTGTATGCGCTCGGCATCACGCTCTACGAGTGCCTCGCGTCCGCGCCGCCGTTCCGCGGGCCGACGCGCGATGCGCTCTATCGTTCGATCTTGTCCGACGCGCCGTCGGATCTCTCGCGCGCCGATCCTGCGGTGCCGCGCGATCTCGCGATCGTCGTCGCGACGGCGTTGGAGCGCGATCGAGCGCGACGTTACGCGAGCGCCGACGAGTTCGCGGCCGAACTCGATCGCGTGGTGCTCGGCCGTCCGATCGCGGCGCGTCCGATCAGCGCGGTCGGTCGCGCGACGCGGTGGGTGCGGCGCGAACCGCGCCAGGCGCTGCTCGTCGCGTCGCTTGTGTTGGTCGCGTTGTCGCTCGCGCTAGTCGGCGGCGTGTATTGGGCCTCGCGCGCCGACGTGCGTGCCGCAGAGACGTTGGTCGCAGCGAAGGCGCTCGAACAGGATCTCGTCGCCGCGTACCAGGAACTCGCCTTCGACCGTCACGCGCAGGCCGATCGCTCGTTCGAAGCGATCCTCGCGCGCGCGCCGGACGATGAGGAAGCGCTCGTCGGCCGCGTGTTGGTCAGCCTCGACCGACACGACTCGAAGGAAGCGGCCGAGCGTCTGCGCGCCGCTCCGGAAGGCCGCGTGTTCGATGCGTTGCGCGCGTCGCTCGACGGCGCGCCGCCGGCCGACGACGATCCGGCGCAGCTCGAACGCGCGAGCGCGTTCGAACTCTTCGTCGAGGGCGAGCTGCTGCGCTTCGCCGCGCAACGCACGGCGCGTTCGATCCGCGCGCCGGTCGCGCGTCGCGCGTACGACCGGCTCACCGAAGCCGTCTTGCGATCACGCGACGCGCGTTCGCTCTATCACATCGAGCGGGCGCTCGCCGCTGCCGATGTCGGCGACGCGGGCGAGGCGCGCGCGACCGCGGCGACGGTGCTCGCGCTTTGGCCGGACAGCGTGCAAGCGATCTTCGCGGCCGGTTTCGCGCTCGCGCCGTCGGACCCCGCGCGTGCGGAAAAGCTCTACAGGCAGGCGTTGGAGCTCGATCCGACCTTCATGCCCGCGCTGCAGAACATCGGGGTGCTGCGCGTTAGAGCGAAGGACTACGACGGCGCGCTCAGCACGACGCTGCGCGCGTTGGAGCTCGAGCCCGGCAATCCCGAGGCGCTGAACACGGTCGGCCTGGTGTACGCGGAGCGCGATTGCCCCGACGAAGCGCGCGCCGCCTGGCGCGAAGCGCTCGCCAAGAACCCCAACATGCTCGAGCCGTGGGCGAACTTGGGTCAAGTCGAGTTCGACGTGCACGACTTCGAGCTCGCCGCGCGCTTGCTGACGGTCGCCGCCGAACTCGATCCGTATCAAGCGTCGGTGCACTGGCATCTCGGGTTCTCGGCGCTCCAGCTCGAGGATCTCGACCGCGCGCGCTTGGAATTCGAGATCGCGGCGGCGTTGCGGCCGAACGATCCGGCGATGTGGCAGGGACTTCTCAGCGCGACCACCGCCCAGAACGATCTCGAGGTGAGCTTGTTGGTCGTCGACCGCGCGCTGGAACTCCAACCCGGTCGACCGTCGCTGGTGGCGACGCGCGACGAGGTATTGCGCGCGCTCGCGAAGCATTGATCGCGGCGCGACGGAGCGCAGGATGAGCGCACGATGAAACGCATCCTGCTCGCTGCGATCGGCGCCGTCGTCGTTTTCGTCGGTGGTCGAGCGCTCTATCGCGCGCTCGCCTCCGACGAGACGCGCATCGGTTGGGTGATCGACGACATGGTCGAGGGCTTCAACCACACGCGCATGAATCCGATCCTCGCGGGGCTCGACGCGAGTTTCCTCGACGACACGTACGGCGTCGATCGCGACACGCTGCGCGCCGCGGCCGCGCAGCTCTTCTTCGAAGCGGTCGATCCCGTGACCAAGCGCTTTCTCTATCGCGTCGAGTGCCCGGTCGAGAAGCTCGTCGTCGCCGACGCGAGCGCGAGCGCGACCGCGAACCTCGAAGCGCGCTTCTTCGTGCGCAACGGCGAGAGTGAAGCTCCCGCGTGGCGCGCAAGCGTCGAAGGCGAGCTGCGCGAACAAGACGGCGACTGGCGCTTCGTGCGCAGTCGGACGACGACGGTCGAGGGCGAGCGCATTCGCTGAGCGCGTCGAGTGCTCGCTCGGAACGCCTTTCCGACCGCGGCGCGGCCGTTCGCCGGGCGATCGAAGCTTCGCTCGTTGACTTCCGCGCGGCGGTCGATAACGTATTGGGCCTCGAACAGCGATGGTGACCTTCGTCTCCAAGACGAGGTTCCTCGCCGAGCCGATTCCGGAGACAGGGTCGGCTTGCGTCGCGCGCTAAGAAGGCTTGTTGCGGGTTCGAATCGGTCCGTCCGGGGCCAGGCGTTCGCGCCGGCCCAAGCGACCGAGCCCGTCTCCGGAGCCCCGCGAGCCTCGGCTCGCACGCCTTGTAGGCAACCAGCTCCGCTGACCCAGCGCGACCTCTTCTCTTCAACTCCGCGCGCGACGGCTTCGAGCCGCCTCGCGCATGCACGGGCCCAGAGCCCGTGTCAGAAACTGCCTTGATCCAATTCGAAAACCTCGGCCTGTGTGAGCCGATCCAGCGCGCCCTGCGCGCGGAGAACTACACACAACCCACCCCGATCCAAGCCCGTTCGATTCCCGATCTGCTCGCCGGACGGGACCTGCTCGGCTGCGCGCAAACCGGCACCGGCAAGACCGCGGCCTTCGCGCTGCCGATCCTCGAGCGCTTCTCCGCGTCGAAGGTGCGCGCCAAACCGCGCGAGCCGCGTGCGCTCGTGCTGACCCCGACGCGCGAACTCGCGTTGCAGGTGAAGGATAGCTTCGTCACGTACGGCAAGTTCCTGCACCTGACCGCGGCCGTCGTGTACGGCGGCGTCGGCAAGGCGCCGCAAGCGGCGGCGCTCGCGCGCGGCGTCGACATCCTCGTCGCCACGCCGGGACGTCTGCTCGACTTGATGAACGATCGCGCGGTGCGCCTCGGCGCACTCGAGGTGTTCGTGCTCGACGAAGCCGACCAGATGCTCGACCTCGGCTTCGAGCGCGACGTCGAACGCATCCTCAAGCACCTGCCCGCGAAGCGTCAGACGATCTTCTTCTCGGCGACGATGCCGCCGCCGATCGCGAAGCTCGCGAACGCGCTCCTCAAGGATCCCGCGCGCGTCGTCGTCACGCCGGTCGCTTCGACGGTCGACACCGTCGAGCAGGTCGTGCAGTACGTCGAGCAACCCGACAAGCCCGAGCGCCTCGTCGACGTCCTCAGTCGCCCCGAGGTCGAACGCGCGCTGATCTTCACGCGCACCAAGCACGGCGCGAACCGCGTCGTCAAACGCTTGCTGCAATCCGGCCTGCGCGCGGACGCGATCCACGGCAACAAGTCGCAGAATCAGCGCGAGCGCACGCTCGAAGCCTTCCGCGCCGCGAAGACTCCGTACTTGGTCGCGACCGACATCGCGGCGCGCGGCATCGACGTCGACGGCATCACGCACGTGATCAACTTCGACTTGCCGAACGTGCCCGAGGTCTACGTCCACCGCATCGGCCGCACCGCGCGCGCCGGAGCGAGCGGCATCGCGATCTCGTTCTGCAGCCGCGGCGAACGTCCGTGGCTCAAGGACATCGAGCGTCTGATCCGTCGCCCGATCCACATCGAAGGCGCGCCGCCGCGGCACGTGAAGTCGGCGACGGCCGTCGAGGGCGCAGAGGAACAACCGGCGGAAGCCGCCGCGCGTCCCGAACGTCGCGAGCCTCGCGAGCACGGCGACGCACGTCATTCGCGTCCGATGCACGGCGATCGTCGCGAACGTCCGAGCCACGGCCCGTCGCGCGGTCCGAGCTCTCGGCCGGCGCCGGCGCACGTTCACGAACGTCCCGCCGCGCGCTCGACGGGCGAAGGCTTCGGCCTCGGCATCCGCGAAGACGGTCACCGTTCGGAGCGCTCCGAGGCGGCTCCGCGCGCCGAGCATGCGTCGCGCGGCGAGCACGCGCCGCGCACCGAACATCGCCCGCACGGTCATCGACCGGCCGGACATGCTCCGGCCCAAGGCGGTTCGCGTTCAGGTCACCGCGGCCAAGGCAGCCAAGGCGGCGGCGGCGGACGTTCGCGTTCGAGCGGTCGACGCTCGGGCGGCGGCAAGCACTTCGACCGCGCGAGTCGCTGACGTTCGCGCGCTGACGTTCAGCGGATGATCTGCGCGAGGCCCCAAACCTCGTGCTTCTTCCCGCCGAGCGTCAGCTCACCCTTCGCGATCGCGACGGCGAAACCTCCGACCACCCAGGAGGCGACGACGTTGCGATCGGCGAGGCGGAGCGTGAGCGCCGCGTCCGCGTCGTGATCCTTCCAGTTCGCGTTCCAACCGTTCGGCCAGCGGAAGAAACCGCCGCCTTGTTCCCAGTCGACGGCTTCGAACGCGAGCTTCTTCGTCGCGCGCGCTTCACCGTCGAGCACGAGGAACCCCTGGTGCGGCAACACGAGTTTCGCGACGTCGCCGTCCGCCGAATGCAGACGTAGATCGCCGACGCCGTCGATCTGCGCGTAGAGCCCGTGCCAGCCGTCGCCGAAGAAGTCGGCGTCGGGATCGGCGATCAAGTTGCGATCGGGCAGCGTGCAGCCTTCGTGGATCGCGCGTCCGAGCAACGTGCGGCCTTTCCATTCGAGTTTTGCCGCGGCGGAGCCGGTGTCGAACGTCGCGCCTTTGCGTTCGCGGTGCGAGTGACGCGTGATCGGCTCGATGACGAGGCGCAGTTCATTCGCTTTGCTCTCGAGCGCGAGGCCCGTCGTCGGCGTGCCCGAGTAGGCATACGTCTTCGAACTCGCGATCTCGGCGAGCTTGCGGTCGGCGTTCGGGAACTCGCCGTTGCCCGCGAGCTCGATCCAACCGCGGCCTTCGTCGTAGAGCACCGCGAAGTGCTCCGCTTGGAACGTCTCGCCGTCGCGCCCGCGGTTGGTGTCGAGCGCGAACGCGACGCGACCGCGTTCGTCGCGCCCGACGAACGACACGAAGTCCGACGCGTACTCGTAGCGCGTCTTCGCGGCCGGTGCTTGGAGCGGCAACGCGAACAACACGCTCGCGAGAGCCGTCGACGCGATCGAAGAACTCATGGTTCGATGTTCGCACATCGACGCGCTCCGGATGCACGCGCGTGCGCGAAGCGAATCGTTCGAACGCGGCCGATCGAGCTCAGCGCGCGACGTCGTCGATGCGCACGACCAGCGCCGCGGTCGCGTCGCCGCGGCCGACCAGCTCGAGCTCGTCGCTCGCGCGCGGCTCGCGGATCCAGAGACTGTCGCCCGCGACGAGGTCGAAGGGCTCCTCTTCGCCGCTGACGCGTGCGAAGAGCGCGCCCGCCAGGACGTGGACGAACGTGTGCGCGGTCGAGAGCGGTTCGCGCACGCTGCGCCGCGCGAGCGGCAACGTCTGCACTTCGGCGCGCGCTCGGTCGCGCCGCGTGATCACGTTGAAGTCGCCGATCGGGCCGCGCACGAGTTCGCCGCTGGTCTCCCAGTCGCCGGCGAAGCGATAAGGCTCGAGCTTGCGCAGACGCGCCCGCGGCGACGCGTCGCCGTGCGCGAGCACGAGACCCTCGCCGTCGACGACGACCAAGATGCGGTCGAAACCCGCGAAGGGCGAGAACGGGCCGCTCTCCTCGACGCGCGCTCGCGAGATGCGCCACGCGAAGTCGCCGCGTTCGAACGATGCGTCTTCGGGGAAGATCGCGAGCTCGTCGGTCGCGCCGCGTCCGTTCTTCCACGGCACGCGCCGAGCGTCGGCCGGTGTCAGGTGGAGGACTGCGTGCATCGTCGAGCTCGAGTTTCGAGGCCAGCAGCGTAACCTGCGCGCGGGAACGTCGCACCGTCGTCCGTGAACGGCGACGGATGAGCGAACGGTGCGGGTTCGCACGCACGTTCGCGAAACGTCGGATCGTGCGACGCTGCGTGACCGAACGCGCGCGCCCGGGTTCCAGGCGGATCGGTCCCGTTGCTTCCAGCGGCGCGAACCGTGCGCCATCATGCGGGACGAGACACCACGATGAAGAGTTCCCTGCTCGGTTCCCTCGCCGTCGCATTCACGGTCGCTTGCGCGCCGACGGATGCCGGCGCCGACGGCTCGGCGGTGAAGGCGGGTGCGAGCGCTCCGGCTTCCGCGCCGCGTCAGGTGAAGGCCGCGCGCGTCGAGGAAGTCGCGTGGGAGCGCACGCTGCGCGTCACCGGCGAGTTGGCGGAGTTCGAGTCCGCGACGCTCTCGACCAAAGTGCCCGGACGCGTCGGCGCGATCGCGGTCGACTTCGGCGCGCGCGTCGCGAAGGGCGCGGCGATCGCCGAGATCGATCCGCGCGACTACGAGCTGCGCGTCGCGCAAGCGGAGGCGGCGTTGGCGGCGGCGCGCGC
This sequence comes from Planctomycetota bacterium, assembly GCA_021413885.1. Classification (GTDB taxonomy): domain Bacteria; phylum Planctomycetota; class UBA1135; order UBA1135; genus JACRIN01. The sequence continues at coordinate 13,497 of JAIOPM010000029.1, read as the reverse complement.
GCTGCTCGGGCTCCCGGCCGACGCGGAGACCGACGTCGTCGATCCCGCGAAGACCGCGTTGGTCGGCAAGGCGCAGGCCGAGCTCGACGACGCGCGGCGCGAGAACAGGCGCTTGATCGAGCTCCAACAGAACGGCGTCTCGGCCCAAGCGGATCTCGACAAGTCGCGTGCGCGGCTCGCGCAAGCCGAGAGCGCTTTGCAGGACGCGCGCGAGAGCGTGCAGAACCGTTCGGCGTTGGTCGTGCAACGGCGCGTCGAGCTCTCGATCGCGAAGCAGCAGCTCGCCGACGCGCGCATCCTCGCGCCGTTCGACGGCGTGGTCGCGTCGCGGCAAGTCGGCACCGGCGACTTCCTCGCGGCGGGCGCCGCGGTCGCGCGCTTGGTCGACGACGATCCGTTGCGGCTGCGGCTCGAGCTGCGTGAAGCCGACGGTTCCGCGGTGCGTCTCGATCAACGCGTGCGCGTGACGCTCGACGGCGAGAGCGCGCCGCTCGACGCGCGGCTCGTGCGTCTCAGTCCGACGATCGATTCGCGCACACGCACGTTGACGGTCGAGGCCGAGCTCCCGAATCCCAACGGACATCTGCGCGCCGGTGCGTTCGCTCGCGCCGAGATCGTCGTCGAGCCCGACGCGCGCGTGCTCGCGGTCGCGCCGGAAACGTTGGTCTCGTTCGCCGGGCTCGACAAGGTCTTCGCGGTCGTCGACGGGCGCGCGCAGGAGAAGCGCGTCGTCGTCGGACGACGGGATGCGACGCGCGTCGAGATCCTCTCCGGCCTCGCGGCCGGCGACGTGGTCGTCCTCGCGCCCGGCGGCATGCAGAACGGCGCCGCGGTCGAGATCGTGAAGTAGGACGGCGCGTGCAGAAGCTCGTCGACGTCTGCATCCGTCGCCCGGTCTTCGCCTCGATGCTGATCGCGTCGTTGGTGGTGATCGGCGTCGCGAGCTACATGCGCCTCGGCGTCGATCGCTTCCCCGCGGTCGACTTGCCGACGATCAACGTCCGCACGACGGTGCCCGGCGCGTCGCCGGAAGAGATCGAAACGTTGGTCAGCCAACGCATCGAGGAGGCGATCAACACCGTCGAAGGCATCGACACGCTCCGTTCGATCTCGTCCGACGGACGCAGCGTCGTCGTCGCGACGTTCCAGCTCGATCGTTCGATCGACGGCGCCGCGCAGGACGTGCGCGATCGCGTCGCGACCGTGTTGCGCGATCTGCCGCCCGAAGCCGATCCGCCGATCATCAGCAAGTTCGACAACGATCAGACGCCGGTCGTCAGCTTCGCGTTGTCGGCCGAGCGTCCGTTGCGCGAGCTCTCCGAGATCGCCGACAAGCTCGTCAAGCCGCAGATCGAGCGCTCGACCGGCGTCGGCGAAGTCACGATCGTCGGCGCGACGCCGCGCGCGATCAACGTGTGGGTCGACGCGAGCCGCATGCGCGCGTACGGCATCTCGATCTCCGACGTGCGCGACGCGCTGCAACGTCAGAACGCCGAGACGCCGGGCGGCAACGTCACCGGCACGACGCGCGAGTCCGTGTTGCGCACGATGGGGCGCGTCCGGGAGCCGAGCGAATTCGACGATCTCGTCGTCGCGTCGATCGACGGCACGCCGATCCGCGTGCGCGATCTCGGCCGCGCCGAGGACGGCACGAAGGAGGTGCGTTCGCTCTCGCGGCTCGACGGCAAGCCGTGCGTGTTGATGGAGGTGCGCCGCCAGTCGGGCGCGAACACGATCGAGGTGATCGACGGCGTGCGCGCGAAGCTCGAGCGCTTGCGTGGCGAACTCGACCCCGACGTCCGCATCGAGGTGATCCGCGACCAGTCGCGCTACATCCACGCGGCGCAAGACGAGATCCGACTGCACTTGATCCTCGGCAGCGTGCTCGCGAGTTCGGTCGTGCTGCTCTTCATGCGGAGTTGGCGTTCGACGCTCATCGCCGCGATCGCGATCCCGTGTTCGGTGATCGCGAGCTTCGGGATCATGGAGGCGCTCGGGTTCACGTTGAACAGCGTGACGATGCTCGCGCTCGTGCTGATGGTCGGCATCGTGATCGACGACGCGATCGTCGTCCTCGAGAACATCTTCCGCTTCCTCGAGGAGAAGAAGCTGAAGCCGTTCGACGCCGCGCGCGAAGGCACGGCCGAGATCGCGCTCGCCGTGATGGCGACGACGCTGTCGCTCGCGGTGATCTTCGTGCCGGTCTCGTTCATGTCGAGCATCTCCGGCCGCTTCCTCTATCAGTTCGGCATCACGGCGGCCGCGGCGGTGTTGGTCAGCTTGCTCGTGTCGTTCACGCTGACGCCGATGATGAGCGCGCGACTCCTGCGCGTCGCGGATGCACACGATGCCGCGCCGAAGTCACGAGGCGGCTTCTACGCGCGACTCGAGAACAGTTACGGCAAGTTGCTGCGCGGCGCGATGCGCGTGCGTTGGCTCGTGTTGCTGCTCGCGCTCGCGACGATCTACTCGGCGCGGCCGCTCTACCAGAACGTCAAGCAGGAATACACGCCGACGGACGTCGACGAGGCGGAGTTCGACGTCAACGTCACCGCGCCAGAGGGCACGAGCCTCACGGCGATGGACGGCGTGATGCGCCAAGTCGAGGCCGAGCTCGCCGCCGCGCCCGGCGTGACGCTCGTGCAGGCGTCGGTCGGCGGGAGTTTCCTCGGCCAGGTCAATTCCGGTTCGGCGTACGTGCGGATCGCGCCGCACGAAGAGCGTTTGTTCTCCCTGCCGCGCTTCTTCCGCGCGCTCGTCCACGGCGAGCCGAAGAAGGCGTTCGAGCACAACTACAGCCAACGCGACGTCATGGTGGACGTGCGCAAGCGGCTCTCGAAGTTCAAGGACCTGCGTTGCTCGGTGCGCAACGCGCCGTCGTTCAACATCGGCGGCGGCAACTTCGAGATCGACTTCTCGATCCTCGGGCCGGATCTCGAGCAGCTCGCGAAGTACGGCGATCAGTTGCGCGTCCAGTGCGGCGAGCTCGGCGGCATCGTCGACGCGGACACGACGCTCAAGCTCGAGAAGCCCGAGCTGCGCGCGCTCATCGACCGCGATCGCGCCGCGGACCTCGGCGTCGACGTCGAGGACATCGCGGGCGCGTTGCGCTTGATGGTCGGCGGCGCGGAGCGCGTCTCGCGCTTCCGCGACCGCACGTTGGGCGAGGAGTACGACGTGCAGTTGCGCTTGCAGCCGTCGGACCGCGACGAATCGCAGCGCGTCTCCGAGCTCTGGATCCCGTCGAACCGCGGCGGCCTCGTGCGGCTCGACAACCTCGTCGAGCTGAAGCCCGCGATCAGCGCCTCGCGCATCGATCGCCTCGATCGCCAACGCCAAGTCTCCGTGCGCGCGTCGGTCGGGCCGGGGTACGCGCTCGCCGATCGTCTGACCGCGCTGCGCGGCGCCGTCGACAAGATGAATCTGCCGGCGGTCTACACGACGCGCGTGTCGGGGCGCGGGCGCGAACTCGAGCGCACCTTCCAGGAGTTCCTGTGGGCGTTCCTGCTGTCGGTCGTCCTGATGTACATCATCCTCGCGGCGCAGTTCGAGAGCTTGGTGCACCCGCTGACGATCCTGTTCTCGTTGCCGCTGTCGGTGCCTTTTGCGCTGTGGTCGCTCGACGCGAGCGGTAACACGCTCAACCTCTACTCGGCGCTCGGGATCCTGGTGCTCTTCGGCGTGGTGAAGAAGAACGCGATCTTGCAGATCGATCACACCAACCAACTGCGCGAGCGCGGGCTCCCGCGTCTCGAAGCGATTCTGCAAGCGAACCGCGATCGTCTGCGGCCGATCCTCATGACGACGCTCGCGTTGGTCGCCGGCATGTTGCCGCTGTGGGTCGGCTCCGGTCCGGGTGCGGAAGAACGCCGCGCGGTCGCGGTCGTCGTCATCGGCGGGCAGAGCCTCTCGCTGTTGCTCACGTTGATCGTCACGCCGGTGGTGTACAGCTACTTCGACGACCTCGGCCGGCTCTTCACGCGTCGACGTCGCGACGAGAGCCCTTTGGACTCCGCGGCGACATGAACGTCTACACGGCGGTCGAGCACGCTTTCGAGCCGCAGTACCTGCGCACGCTCGAGAGACAGATCCTCGCCAGTCGCTACTTCGTCGCGAACAATCTGAACCGCGACTTCATCGGCACGCGCGGTTTCTCGATCGTGTTCCGGCGCGCGGAAGTCGCGCGCGTCGTCGGCGAGTTCCCGTTCTTCGCGCCGTACCTCGAGCGCGTGCTCGACGCCGACTGCAACGCCTTCTACTTGAACCCGCTGCTGCTCGGCCGCGGCTCGCGCGTCGACCCGCACGTCGACCGCAGTCTGCGCGCGTACTTCCCGACGATCACCGAGCCGCGGGTCGTCTCGGTGCTCTACGTCGTGGTGCCGCCGGACTTGGTCGGCGGCGAGCTCGTCCTCGCTCGCAAGAAGCGCACGCTCGCCCGCGTTCGGCCGGCGGTGAATCTGCTCGTGAACTTCGGCGGCGACCTGCTGCACTCGGTCGGGCGCGTCGAGTCCGACGGGCGGCGGCTCAGCCTGGTCTGCGAGCAGTACGCGTTGACGCCCGACGAGCTCGAGGCCGTGCCGGCCTACCAGGTCGAGCGCGGGTCGCGAGCGTACGACTGATCGGCCGGCGCGACCGGTTCAGGGCCGGTTCGGAATTCCCCACTGAAAACGTTCAAAGCGCGCACTAATCTGTCGCGCAACGTCGACCTCGTGCCGATCTAACGCTCGCGACCTCGCCCAGCGACGTCAGCAAGGCGTCTTTCAGGAGCTCAACACCCCATGACCGTCCTCGAATCACAAGTAAACGTTCAGCCCGCCGAGAGCGGCGAGTTCCTCTCCCCGAAGGATCTGGCGGACGCGATCGGCGTCAGCGAGTCGTCGCTGAAGCGGTGGGTCGACGATGGTCGCTTGGTCGCGGTGCGCACGGCGGGCGGACACCGACGCATTCCGTTGCACGAGGCGGTCAGGTTCGTGCGCGCGCAGCGCCTGCAGCTCGCGCGACCGGAGCTGCTCGGCGTGCCGACGGTGCCGGCCGAGACCAGCGCTCCGACCAACGAGCCGTTCCTCCAACTGCTGCTCGCCGAGAACGCGCTCGCGGCGCGTGCGTGGCTCGTCCAACGCTATCTCGGCGGCGTCGGTTTCGCGGCGCTGTCCGACGGACCGATCCGCGGCGCGATGACGCACGTCGGCGAACTGTGGAAGCACAGCGAACGCGGGATCATGGTCGAGCACCGCGCGACCGACATCGCGATCCAGGCGTTGAGCTACCTGCGCTCGCTCTTGCCGCCGGTCGCCGACGACGCGTGGACCGCGCTCGGTTTCACGCCGAGCGGCGATCCATACTTGATGCCCGCGATGATGTCGGCGGCCGTTCTCGCCGAAGCCGGCTGGCACGATCGCAATCTCGGACCGGACACGCCGCTCTCCGCCGTTCTCGAAGCGGTCGAGACCTATCGGCCGAAGTTGGTGATGTGCGCGCTGAGCCTCGAAGAGCCCGGCGAGATCGCGCGGCACGAGTTGGTCGAGCTCGCGAACAAGCTGGGCGAACGCGGCATCTACCTCGTGCTCGGCGGGCGCGGCGCGCCGGCGATCGACTTGATCGGACGCGAGCACGTGCTCGTCGTCGCGTCGATGGTCGAACTCTCGGCTTTCGCGCGCGGCCTCGGCGCCTCGCGCGCCGTCGCGGCGCAGCAAGCGGCGGAGAGCTAACCACCGCGCGTGTGCATCTCGAGGTGCGGGTCCTGGGCCAGCGTTTCACGCGGCGCCAGGGCTCCGCGTTCGTGGGCGGCGAGGCGTTCTTCGGCGCCGCGGTCGGTGCGCACGCGCCAGGTCGAGCCGATCAATTCGTTGAGCTGCTCCTCGCTGAGCCCGGAACGCAACGCCTCGCGCAAGTTCGTGCCGCGCGTCGCGTAGAGGCAGCGGTACCACATCCCGTCGGCGGTCAACCGACTGCGATCGCACGAGCCGCAGAACGGCGCGGTCGTCGACGCGATGATGCCGAAGACGGTGCCGTCCTTCAGACGGAAGCGTTCGGCCGGAGCGCTCGACGCTTCGCGCAGCGGCTCGATCGCGCCGTAGCGGTCCGCGATGCGAGCGAGCATCTCCGCGCGCGACACGACGTGCTCTTGGCTCCAACGCGTCGCGCCGCCGACGTCCATGTATTCGATGTAGCGCAACTCGGCGCCGACGCCGCGCGCGTACTCGAGCAGGTCGCAGAGTTCTCCGTCGTTGGTGCCGCGGAGGATCACGGCGTCGAGCTTGAGGCTCGGAAAACCCGCGGCCTTCGCCGCGCGGATGCCGGCCTTCACGCGTTCGAGGTCGTCGCGTCGCGCGAGTTCGCGGAAGACCTCCGGCTTCAACGTGTCGAGGCTGACCGTGACGCGTCCGAGGCCGGCGGCGCGCAGTTCGCTCGCTTGCGCGTCGAGCAACACGCCGTTGGTCGTCAACGCGAGGTCCGTGATCTTCGGATTCGCGGCGAGCAGGCGCACCAGCGTCGCGAGCTCGCGCCGCAACAACGGCTCGCCGCCGGTGATCCGCACCTTGTCGACGCCGAGCGCCGTGAACGCCGTCACGAGCCGCGCGACTTCCTCGAAGTCGAGGATGCTCGCGCGCGGCAGCCACGCGTACTCCTCCTCGGGCATGCAATAGGCGCAACGCAGGTTGCACCGATCGGTCACCGAGAGCCGCAGGTTGCGCAGCGGTCGTTGGAACGTATCGACGACGGTCATCGAACCCCGAGCATAACCGACGCGTCGCGTCGGCCCGCGAAACGCGGCTAGTAGCCCAACGCGTCGAGCCGCGCGCGCGTTTCGGGATCGATCTGACGCTCGCCGTCGCGGCGCGTGCGCGCGGCGAGAGCGCGCAACATGTCGCGCCAGTCGTTGCGCTCGCGGCCGGCGGTCGCGAAGACGTCGCCGAGCTCGAGCGGATCCTTCTCGAGGTCGTACATCTCCCAGTGATCGGTCGCAGGCGCGTAGATCATCTTGAAGTGCTTGTCGCGCACGCAGAAGAGCTCGCCGGAACCGTCGGTGAGTTGCGTCTGGCCGACGAGCAGCCGATCGACGCCGGACTTCAAGAGCGACGTCCCGCGTTGGCCTTCGAGCGGCGGCAAGTCGACGAGATCGAGCAACGTCGGCGCGACGTCGATCAAGCGCACGAGGTCGAGCTTCGCACCTTCGAGTCCTTCGCGGCCGGGCAGCGTGCTCGGCAGCTTGATCACGAGCGGCACGTGGAGCAGCTCGTCGTACAGATGGACGATGTGGCCCCAGGTCGCGTGCTCGCCGAGACCTTCGCCGTGGTCGGAGGTGACGACGATGATGCTCGAGTCGTACAGCCCGCGACGTTTGAGTCCGCCGAGCAACTCACCGAGGCAACGATCGGCGTACTCGACTTCGCCGCGGTAGCGCAGCGGAACCTCGTCGTTGGGCAACGCGTCGTGCAGCCAGATCGAGGCCGTGCACGTGACGTTGCCCGGCGCGGGATTGGTGATGTTGACGGTCGCGCCCTTGATCGGTTCGTGGAGCGTGCCGCTCGCGAACGTCCAACTGACGTCGACGTCGGGCGCGGTGAACTCGAGGCTGCGCACTTCGAACGCGGCCGGCGAAGCGATCGTCAACTGGTGGACGCCCGGCGGCAGGATGAACTCGCGCCGCGTCTGCGACGTCTCCGACGTGCACGCGCCGCCGAAGTCGCGACCGTCGAGGTGGAACGCGGCGAAGCGCTCGGTCGCGCCGTGCGCGTCGTACGGCTCGTGCGGATCGGAGTAGTGCGCGAACAGGAAGAACGGTTGTTCCTCGGGGAGCTCGTCGAGCGCGGTGTCGAGCGTGTGATTGAGATCGTCGCCGCGCGTGACGCTCCAACGCCCCTTGTCGTAGCGCTTGAAGCCGCGATCGAGCCCGCGCCCGTCGGTCGTCGGCCACATGCTCGCGAGCGAAACCGCCGCTTCGGTCGCGTAGCCGTTCTTCTCGAGCCAACCGGCGAGCAACGGCAAGTCCTTCGGCACCGGCTGACCGTTGGTGCGCACGCCGGTCTCGAACGGCAGCCGCGACGAGAACGTCGTTGTGTGCGAAGGCAACGTCGTCGGCGTGTGCGCGAACGCGTTGGGGAACGCGACGCCGTCGCGAGCGAGCGCATCGATCGCCGGCGTGCGAGCTTTGCCGCGTTCCGAATCCGCGTGATCGGCGCGCAGCGTGTCGATCACGACGAACACGATGTTCGGCCGGCGGGGCCCCGCTTGGCGGCTGTTTCCGCACGCGCCGAGGGAGAGCGCGAGCGCGACGACCGGTACGAGTTCGCGAAGACGCATCGAGCGGAGCAAGGCGGGCGAGTCTAGCAGTCGCGGCGTGCTCGCGCTCCACTGCGCCGAGCCTGGCCAGGCCGAAGCCGCGCGCTACACTGCGCCCTTCTTCGTCAGGCCCGGGTGGGCCGGGAGCACGATCGATGCACAATCAGGTTCGCCGCGCGCTGGTCTCGGTCTCCGACAAGACCGGACTGGTCGAGTTCGTCCGTTCTCTGGTCGCTTCCGGTGTCGAGATCCTCTCGACCGGCGGCACGTACAAAGCCCTACTCGACGCCGGCGTCGCCGCGCGCGAGGTCAGCGACTACACGGGCTTCCCCGAGATGATGCACGGGCGCGTGAAGACGCTGCATCCGAAGGTGCACGGTGGCATTCTCGCGTTGCGCGACGATCCGACGCACGTCGCTTCGATGCGCGAGCATGCGATCCAAGGCATCGACCTCGTCGTCGTCAACCTCTACCCGTTCGAGTCGACCGTCGCGAAGGCCGGCGTCTCGCGCGCCGAAGCGATCGAGCAGATCGACATCGGCGGTCCGTCGATGGTGCGCTCCTCGGCGAAGAACCATCGCTTCGTCGGCGTCGTCACCGATCCGAACGACTACCCGCGCGTGTTGGCGGAGTTGAAGGAGCACGGCGGGAGTTTGAGCGACGCGTTCCGGCGCGAGCTCGCGCTCAAGGCCTTCTCGCTGACCGCGCGTTACGACGCGGCGATCGCGAATTGGCTGTTCGAGCAGGAGCGCAAGGACGGGCTCACCAGGGAACGCTTCCCCGCGACCGCCGCGTTCACCGGCACGCGCACCGCGGTATTGCGCTACGGCGAGAACCCGCACCAGACCGCGGCGCTCTACGCGTCGCCAAACGTCGGCGGCGTGCGCGAACCGAGCGTCACCAACAGCGAAGTCCTCGGCGGCAAGGCGCTCTCGTACAACAACATCGTCGACCTCGACGCGGCGCTCGCGCTCGCGAAGGAGTTCGACGAGCCGTTCGTCGCCGTCGTCAAGCACAACAATCCGTGCGGCGCCGCCGCGGCCGCGACGATCGCGGAAGCGCTCGAACGCGGTTGGAACGGCGATTCGCTGTCGGCGTTCGGGTCGGTGCTCGCGTTCACGCGCCCGCTCGATCTCGCGTGCGCGGAGTTCCTCGTCGGCGGCAATCGTTTCGTCGAGGCCATCCTCGCGCCGGGTTTCGATGCGCAAGCGCTCGAGCTCCTGACGCACAAGCCGAAGTGGGGGAAGAGCGTGCGTCTGCTCGTCTCGAAGCCCTTCGCGCCGAACGTGCGCGACGCGAACGAGCTCGAGGTCAAGAAGATCATCGGCGGCTTCCTCCTGCAGGACCGCGACCTCGCCGCCGAAGGTCCGGACGCGATGAAGGTCGTCACCCAGGCGCAACCGACGCGCGAGCAACTCGAGTCGCTCGCGTTCGCGACCCAGATCGGCAAGCACGTCAAGTCGAACGCGATCGTCTTCGTCCAAGGCAGGCAAGTCGTCGGCGTCGGCGCCGGTCAGATGAGCCGCGTCGATGCCGTTCACATCGCGGCGCGCAAGGCGGGCGAGCGTTCACAAGGCGCGGTGCTCGCCTCCGACGCGTTCTTCCCCTTCCCCGACGGCGTCGAGAACGCGATTGCGGCCGGCGTGCGCGCGATCCTTCAACCGGGCGGTTCCGTGCGCGACGAAGAGGTGATCGCCGCGTGCGACAAGCACGGCGTGCCGATGGTCTTCACCGGCATCCGTCACTTCAGGCATTGAGAGCGCGAGCTTCCGACCCGGCGCCGTGGCGCGGATCGAAAGCTCGCATGAGTTCGGCGGAACTCCGGTTCGACGGCACGCCGTCGCCGATCACTCCTTGTCGCTCGTCACCGCGAAGAGAACGCTCAAGTCGATGCTGCCGTGGCCGTGCAGAGGGAACTGCGGATCGCCGAAGTTCGCGGGGTCGAGGTTCGACGCGGTGTCCGGCGGCGCGAAGAGCACGAGCGTGTTCAGGAAGGCGAGCAGTGCATCGCGCTCGCTCTGCGAAAGCGCGACGAAGCGATCGCGCTGCGCCTGCGCTTCGCCTCCGTGACGCAGGATCACGTCGGTCAACGTCGCGCTGCGTCCGTCGTGTCCGTACGGCGGCGTGCTGCCGACGCCCCACAAAGGCTCGGTCATGAAGAGCGTCTGCACCGTGCCGTCGAAGTTGCGCTCGTGGAAGTTCGCGCCGAGATCGTGACGACGGAAGTCGGCGAAGACGTTCTTCACCTCGAACGCGGCGCCGAGCGGCGGCTTGAGCGTCGGATAGCCCGAGAGGTCGTCGATCGAGTCGTGCTTCGGCGTCGCCGTCGCGAAGAGTTGATTGAAGACCGCATTGCCGAGCACGCCGTCGAACTTGGTCTCGACGTCGGCGACGCGGCGATCGTGCGTGATGCGCAGGCTCTGCACGTGGCACTCGGTGCAGCTGATGCGCTTGAACGTCTTCGCGCCGAGGGCGGTCTCCGCCGTCTGCGGCCCGAGCGCCGGCTTGAAGTAGTTGAGCAGGTAGAACTCGAGCGAGTCGACCAAGCTGACCGGCACTTCGTCGACGACGCCGTCGAAGTCGGGATCGTCGGTGACGCTCACGGCGGGCGGCGCGTCGATCGCATCGAGCGAGCCCGAGAGCAACATCCCCGACGGCGTGACGACATCTTGTCCCTGGGAAGCCGCGAGCGTGTCGGGATCCGCCGCTTGCAGCCCCATCTCGGCGTTCAACGCGCCGACGATGAACTCGCGCATCGACATCGTCTTGCCTTGAGCGAAGAACGGCCGCACGCGCAGGTCGGCGTCGATGCCCTTGACCGCGGACGTGTCGAACGAGCCGTCGGAGAACGCGGTGATCGAGCCGTAGCCGATCCCTTTGCTCGCGAGCGCGAGCGTCACGGACGAACCGGACGACACCGCTTGCTGCGAAGCGTTCGCGCGGATCGCGCGCAGATCCTGCGTGATCTCGTCGCCGAGCATCTCGATCAGTCCGAGACCGAACAAGTGCGGCGCGTCGCGGCTGTCGGGCCGCGTGAACACGTTGCCGCCGAAGCCCGCGGAGCCGAAGGGCCGCGCGTGACACGCGGCGCAACTGTCGGCGAGGCCGGCGCCGATCGCGGCATCGTGCTCGATGTCGCCGACGCCGTCGTTGCGACGCGGACCGAGGCCTTGGCCTTCGGTGAACTTGCGCTGGAAGAGCTGTCGCCCGCGCGCCACCGCACGGAACGGATCGCGCTCGATCAGGAACGCGGACGAGTTCGGCGTCGACACGTCGCCGCGGCCGAGGCCGATCTGCTGCGTCAGCGACTTCTTGATGCCGGCGTTGAGCGTGTTCGGGGCCTGCGTGATGTCGGTGAGCTGCGCGCTCGCCGCCGGCGCGAAGGAGCCGAGGACGGCGGCCGAGAGCAGGCCGAGTGCGATCGAACGAAGGGAGCAGCCGAGCATGAGAATTCCTCGCTGAGGCGGGGTCGTGGAGAGCGTGCGGCGATCGAACGAACGCGAGCGTCCGGTCGCCTCGGTCGGAGCCTGCGGGCGGCCCCTCGGAATGGATCTTCCGAACGCCGGCGCGCGAGACCGGCAAAGCGCGGAAAACGGGGACGCGACGCCGCTCAGCGGCCGGCGGCGAGCTGGGCGCTCGCCTCGGCGTCGAGGTCCGGCAGCTCGGCGAGCGTCGGATCCAGGCTGCGCGCCCGCGCCAGCGACTCCGCGGCGTCCCGCGGCTCGCCGACCATCAAGAGGAGTTTCCCGTGCCGCAGCCAATTGACCGCGTTCGTCGGTTCCTGGGCGAGCGCGATCTCGAGCTCCGTCCGCCCGCCTTCGACGTCGCCGCGGACGAGCAACGCCCACACGCAGAACGTGCGGTACTCGACTTGGCCGGGATCGAGCTCGATCACGCGTCGCGCCGCGGCGGCCGTCGCCTCCGGATCGTCCTCGATCGAGCCGATCTGCGCGAGGTTGCCCCACGCCTCGATGTAGTTCGGATCGAGGGCGACCGCCTCCCACAACGCGGCGCGCGCTTCGTCGAGGCAACCGGCGTTGAGCTCCGCGACGCCGAGCCCGTTGAGGACGTGCACGTCGAGCGGATCGAGCCGTCGGGCGCGTTCGAACGTCGCCTTGGCCTCCTCCAACTCGCCGAGGAGCAGTTGCGCGGTCCCGAGACTCTGGAACCACGGAGCCTGCGTGGGATCCAACGTCGTCGCGCGTTGGAGCAGCTCGCGCGCTTCGCGCGGGTCGACGTGGACGAGCGACGCACCGGCGGCGTAGAGCGCACGCGGCGAATCCGGCCACAACGCAACCAACGCGTCGACGGCGGAGCGCGTCTCGCGCTCGTCCGCCGCATCCGACGCGGCGAACACACGGAGGTGGTGGTAGTACGCGCGGGCTCGAGGCGAGCGGACGACCGCTTCGTCGAGGTGTTCACGCGCCGCACGCATCCACGCGGGTCGCTCGCTGGCGGGATGTCGCTCGCCCTCGGCGCGCAGACGTTCGCCTTCGACGAAGAGCTCGAACGACGACGCGGCCTTCCGCCAGCCGCGATCGCCCGGAGTCGGCGGGACGCCGGCCGCCATAGCCCGAAGGCGTTCGAAAGCGGGCGAGCGCGGTGCGTCGCGCAACGCCGCGACCGCAGCGTCGTGCTCGGGCCTCCGCAGCAACGCGAAGATGCGGCCGGCCGCGGCCTCGGGGTTCGCGGGATCGAGCTCGAGCGCGCGCTCGAACGCGGCTTCGGCGCGCGCGTGGCGTCCGCTTCCGAGTTCGTCGAAGCCTTCGACCAGCGCGTCATCGATCGCTCGATCACGCTGCGCACTGCGCCCGGCCGCGACGTCGTCGCGCGAGGCGATCAACCAACCGCCGGTCACCGCGAGTGCGAGCGCCGCCGCGATCAGTGCGACGACGAGAGTCGCTTGGCGCGGCTCGCGACGCGCCCAACTCAGCGTGCGTCCCAACGCTCCGAGCGGCCGCGCCGCGATCGGTCGACGCGCGACCACCGCCTCGAGGTCGGCCGCGAACAGCGCGGCGTCGGAGTAGCGTCGCGCACGATCGTGAGCGATCGCGGTCGAGACGACGACCGCGAGATCGCGGGACACCGCCGGGTTCGAACGTCGCACGTCGTCCGCCGTTCCAGCGAGGATCGCGCGGTAGAGCGCGTCGCGCGTCGGCCCGTGGAACGGACGATCGAGGGTCAGGCATTCGTGGAGCGTCACGCCGAGCGCGT